>NZ_JACVED010000002.1:0-1234608 GCF_015355715.1 Nocardia sp. XZ_19_369
TGAACCGGGTGCGGCAGCAGGTCATCCAGCTGTTGTCGGGGTATCAGGGTAAGGAACCGGTCGAGTCCGGCTCTCGTGGTGAGGCGGGTACTCCGTCGACCTCGCTGGTGCTGGACCAGTTCGGCCGTAACCTGACCCAGGCCGCGCTGGAGGGCAAGCTCGACCCGGTGATCGGGCGCTCGAAGGAGATCGAGCGGGTGATGCAGGTGTTGAGCCGGCGCACCAAGAACAATCCGGTGCTGATCGGTGAACCGGGTGTCGGTAAGACCGCCGTCGTCGAGGGCCTGGCCCAGGCCATTGTCAATGGTGAGGTCCCGGAGACGCTGAAGGACAAGCAGCTCTACACCCTCGACCTGGGGTCGTTGGTGGCGGGTAGCCGTTACCGTGGTGATTTCGAAGAGCGGCTGAAGAAGGTCCTCAAGGAGATCAACACTCGCGGTGACATCATCTTGTTCATCGACGAGCTCCACACCCTGGTGGGTGCGGGTGCCGCCGAGGGCGCGATCGACGCGGCGTCGATTTTGAAGCCGAAGCTGGCTCGTGGTGAGTTGCAGACCATCGGCGCGACCACCCTGGATGAGTACCGCAAGTACATCGAGAAGGACGCCGCGTTGGAGCGCCGGTTCCAGCCGGTGCAGGTCGGTGAACCGACCGTTGAGCACACCATCAACATCCTCAAGGGTCTGCGTGACCGCTACGAAGCCCACCATCGGGTGTCGATCACCGATGGTGCGCTGGTGGCCGCGGCGACGTTGGCTGATCGCTATATCAATGACCGGTTCTTGCCGGACAAGGCGATCGACCTGATCGATGAGGCGGGTGCGCGGATGCGGATTCGTCGGATGACCGCTCCGCCGGATTTGCGTGAGTTCGATGACAAGATCGCTGATGCGCGCCGGGAGAAGGAAAGCGCGATCGACGCCCAAGACTTCGAGAAGGCGGCGCGGCTGCGGGACAAGGAGAAGCAGCTCGTCGCCAAGCGTGCTGAGCGGGAGAAGCAGTGGCGTTCCGGTGATCTGGATGTGGTCGCTGAGGTCGATGATGAGCAGATCGCGGAGGTGCTGGCCAACTGGACCGGTATCCCGGTGTTCAAGCTGACCGAGGAGGAGACCACCCGGCTGCTGCGGATGGAAGATGAGCTGCACAAGCGGATCATCGGCCAGGAGGACGCGGTCAAGGCCGTGTCCAAGGCGATCCGCCGTACTCGTGCGGGGTTGAAGGATCCCAAGCGTCCGTCGGGGTCGTTCATCTTCGCCGGACCCTCGGGTGTGGGTAAGACCGAGTTGGCGAAGTCGCTGGCGAACTTCTTGTTCGGTGATGATGACGCGCTGATCCAGATCGACATGGGCGAGTTCCATGACCGGTTCACCGCATCCAGGCTGTTCGGTGCCCCTCCCGGTTACGTCGGGTATGAAGAAGGCGGGCAGCTGACCGAGAAGGTGCGGCGTAAGCCGTTCTCGGTGGTGTTGTTCGACGAGATCGAGAAAGCGCATCAGGAGATCTACAACACCCTGCTGCAGGTCCTCGAAGACGGTCGCCTCACCGACGGCCAAGGCCGGACGGTGGACTTCAAGAACACGGTGCTGATCTTCACCTCCAACCTCGGCACCTCCGATATCTCCAAGGCGGTCGGGCTCGGGTTCACTCAGTCCAATATCCAGGGTTCGAACTACGAGCGGATGAAGCTCAAGGTCAACGACGAGCTCAAGAAGCATTTCCGGCCCGAGTTCCTCAACCGCATCGACGATGTCATCGTCTTCCACCAGCTGACCACCGATCAGATCGTGCAGATGGTGGATTTGATGATCGGCCGAGTCGGTGTCCAGTTGAAGAACAAGGACATGTCGATGGAGCTGTCCGAGCAAGGCAAAGCCCTGCTGGCCAAGCGTGGCTTCGACCCCGTGCTCGGTGCCCGGCCCCTGCGCCGGACCATCCAACGCGAGATCGAAGACCAACTCTCGGAGAAGATCCTCTTCGGCGAGATCGGCCCCGGCCAAACCGTCTACGTCGACGTCGAAGGCTGGGACGGTGTCGCGGATCCGGACGGTGCGGAAGCGGCGACCTTCGTATTCCGAGTCAAAAACCAGGAGAAGTCACTGACCTGATTCCGCCGGAAGCTGCCGCGCACCACGAAACGTGTTGCGCGGCTTCGGCATGCCATTTGCCGGCGCGAATTCAGCGGGATCGGAAATTAATCTTGATACTTCTCCTTTTGGTAGGGCTCGTATCATTGCCCAGATCAGTTCAAAAACATATAGTTAAAGACATCGTTCCAACTAGTTCCACAGACGCTGGAGGTGTCTGGATTGAGCGCCATCAAAGAGACGTACGAATCACTGAACTTAGAACCGAAGCCGATCCGCCCGCATATCCTCGCCGCCGCGACCGTGGCATTCGGTGAGGATTACTACGCGGCACGGAAGGAGACGATCAACCTCTCCGGCTTCGTCCAACTCAACAAGTGGCCGATGCCCGGGTTCGAGCATCGCGTCGACGAAAGGGGTTACGCGGAGTTCGAGACCGAGCTGATCTCGGCCCCTGAGGTCGGTATCAAGGGCTACAGCTACGAGCTGGACGACCGCATCCAGGTGCTGTCCAACCCGTTCCTGCCCAACACCGGCCACGTCCGCCAGATCACGCCCGGCAAGAACTTCCCCGCGGAGTTCAACATTCGCCGGTTCGGCATCCTGGAGTCCAGCACGCTGCGGCTGGCACACCGCAACGTGATCGACATCTACGGTGTCGTCGACCATATCCCGCCGTTCAAGAAGCCACTGACCGGCCCGTATCTCGGCAAGCCGCGCGGTGACGGTCCGTTCGACGTGATCGTGGGGCCCAACGTGGTCCGCGGTACCACCCTGCCCGAGGCGTGGTACCCCGCCAACGACGAGAACGAGCCGGTGGGCATCACGCCGAGCATGTTCTTCATGCCAAGCGCCGGGCCGTGCATCTCCATGCTGGTCGACCCGTCGATGATCATGCAGGTGTCGTTGGAGGGCCAAGCCAAACTGGAGGTGGGCGGCAAGGAGGTGACCGTCGACCTGGCCGGCGACTACAAGCACGCGGCGGGCACGGAGATCCTGCTGTTCGGACCGGAGAAGCACGACGAGGGCTCCGGTGTGCTCGCACAGATCTCGCGCGTCGCGATCTCCGGCCACTGTGCCGAGCTCGGCGGACGCGTGATGCTCAGAGTGAGTTTCCCGCGCGTGTCCGGTGGCACCCTCGGCGAAGGCAGCGAAGACAGCCTGAGCCGCATCCGCTACCCGAGCGAGCTGCACATCGACACCGAGTTCGAGCTGGTCACCCCCGAGGTGACGCTGTATGCGACGAACCCGGTGCACGTGTTCGGCAAGCTGGCGAGCATGGAGGCCACCGGGACCCAGCTGCAGATGAACGGCACGGATACCGCGCTGGTCACCACGGCGGACGAGGTCAAGGCCAGGCTGACGGGTCTCAATCTGGTCATGCGTGATTCGTTTGTCGGCGAGCACGCCGCCGTCAACGTGTAGGTGGGCTCTTCCGAGCGGTCGTCGCTTGACGTCGGCCGCTCGGGCGAGTTCCCTAGAGTTATCAATAGCGAAAGCTCGGCCCTGCTGGTCCCTCACCGCGCAGTGCGGGAGGGACCAGCACCCGCGACCGGAGGCAGGCATTGTGGATCCGCTGACCCTTCTCATGCATCAGGTGATGCTCTCCGACCGGCCGAGGATGAACGCTTACGATCAGGCGCTGGAGCAGGCCGTCGAGCCCGGCTCGATCGTGATCGACGTGGGCGCCGGAACTTTGGCGCTGTCGCTACTGGCGCTGAAACACGGTGCCGAACATGTGTACGCGATCGAGGCGGACCCGGATGTGGCGGCGGTGGCCGAACGAATCATCGCGATAAACGACCTGAAGGATCAGCTCACCCTCATCCAGGGTGACGCGCGCGCGGTCCGGTTACCGCGCAAGGCCGACGTCATCGTCTCGGAGATGATGGGCAATCTCGGCCCGGAAGAGAACATGATGCGGGTGCTGGACAGTGTCGCTCGCAAAAACCTGAAGCCGGACGGCCGGATCATCCCGCGCGAGCTGACCACCACGCTCGCAGCGATCGAATTCGATGACGAAGGCTGGGGGATGTGGGGGCAGGATTTTCACGGCTTCCGGCTGGACGCCGTGCAGGAATTCGCCCGGCCACACGCCCAATTGCACTTCTTCCAGCGGGAACCGCGACTGCTCAGCGATGCCGTGCCGATCTCGGACCGCGTGACCCTGCCCATCGCCCGGCCCGGAAACTTGCACGCCATCATGGGGTTCTTCACCGCCGACTTCGTCGATGGCATCTCCCTGTCGAATTTTCCTTCCTACCTTGGATGTAACTGGGCAGTGTGGATCTGGCCGCTGCGGCACACCCCGGTGACCGACGGCGACGCCGTCCGGGCGACGGTGCACAGACCGTCCGGCTCCGCGCAATCCCGGGTGGTCACCGACTGGCGGCTGGACTGCACCATCGCTCGGGGAGGGGAGGGGTAATGCCGATTTCTGTCGGAACGGTGCGTGACATCCCGGTGCGGGCGCTGAAGCTGTGCGGCCTGACCTGGTCGGGGGATCTGCTCTGGTTCTCCGAAGGTGTGCTCAATCAGATCATCGCGATCGACCCGGCGACGGGCGCCGTCCAACACCGAATCCCCTGCGCGGCAGTCCGTTCGGACCTCACCACGATGGGTGGCCATTTGATCCAGGTCGTCGGTGACGACCGTGTATTGCGCGTAATCGACCCGGCGACAGGCGATACGGTCACCGAGTTGCCCAATCCCCGTCCGGGCGAAGCGTTGTCCGGACTCGAGGCGGCCCAGCACGGGGTGTGGCTCGGCTACGAGAATCGAAAGTCGATCGACCTGCGCACAACCGACGGGCTCAAGCTGGTCGACACCATTCCCGTGCACGCACCACCCGCCGGCGTCACCGTCTCCGACGACTACCTCGCCTACGCCGACTACCACGGCGCCATGATCAATCTCGTCGACCTCGAGACGCGTCGCGAGGTCGCTTCGTACAACGTCGCCGGCAACCCGACCGGACTGACCTGGGACGGCAGCCGGATCTGGTACTGCGACCACACCACCTTGCAACTGCGCGCGATCATGGTGCCCGGCATCAGTGCCCAATAGCCGGTGACACTTTCGTCGCGTCCAGCTCGCGTTGAAGGTCGGAGGGCAGCAACGGGTTCCGGAGCAGGTTCAGATAGCGTTCGGCGACAGGCTGATTCGCCGGTTTCGCGTCCAGCCACGCGCCGACCAGCCGTGCTCCCTCGATGTAGGTGACCGTGTAGGCCCGCCACAGCGGGTCGGTCAGGAAGCTCACCATGTGCTGGGCTCGGTCGCGCGGGAGCAGCAGCCACCGCTGGAGATAGTCGGTGACGCCGTCGACATCGGCGCCGCGGTCGTGCAGCATGATCGCCGCGTCCTGGCGAGCGGGCAACAGCCGCTGAACCAGTGTCCGCACTCGCTCGACGAGCGCGCCGTCACTGGTTATCCCCTCTGCGGCAAGGATTCTCGCCGTCCATTCGCCCCA
This sequence comes from Nocardia sp. XZ_19_369, assembly GCF_015355715.1. Taxonomy (NCBI): domain Bacteria; kingdom Bacillati; phylum Actinomycetota; class Actinomycetes; order Mycobacteriales; family Nocardiaceae; genus Nocardia; species Nocardia sp. XZ_19_369. The sequence continues at coordinate 5,554 of NZ_JACVED010000002.1, forward strand.
CCCCGTGCCGAGAACGGCCACGTGCGCGAGTTCAGCCGTACCCTCCGAGATGAGGCACTGCGGAGTGTTCACCAGCGAGATGAGCTGTTCGGCGTGCCCCTGCTCACGCACGAGCCCGGCCTCCTTGAGGCAATGATCGGTGTGGTGGCCCGGATACGACTCGTGGGTCACGAGTATCGGCAGGGCCGCGATCGCCCGCCCGGCCTCGTCGTTGAGCGCGACCTCCGAGCGAAAGCCGCCCAGATACCGGTTGAAGGCGTTCCAGGGCTTGCCGTGCACCACCTCGTAATCGACGCGCTCGCCGGCCGGTAAGCCGAACAGCGGTTGTGCGAGCACGCGCAATTCGTCGGAGACAGCTTGCACGGCTCGCTGCAAGCGGTCCGGTGGAATGCGATTGCGCTCGTAGTAGGCGTCGAGCCGCTCCTGCAAGCCGCCGCTGCCTGGTAACAACTCGGCGATCGCCTTGTGCGCGTTCGCATAGCACTCGGGATCGCCGATGGTGATGTCGACGTCGAAGTACTGACGAATCTCGTCCAGGAAGGGTATGTCCTTGCCGGACAGTCGCTTTGCCACACATTCCAGCGCCGTGAGTTGCGCGGACAGATACCGCTGCCGCGCGTCGGGCAGACCCGAGTCGGCGAGTTCGGCTCGCAGCCCGGCCGCGTGCCGAGCCAACTCGGTGGGACTAGCCGGCGGTTCCTCGTCGACGCGAGCCGAGAGCCGGGGATCGCCGAACCAGCAGTCCACGAAACCGTCGATCAGTTTGCCCAGGCGCAGCCCCAACAGCAGATACTCGCGGACCACCGGCTCGTAGGGCGGCTGGTCGGGATCGGGGACGTTCATTCGCCGGTATCGAGCCAGAGGTTGGACAGGTCGAACCAGCGATCGATAGTGGGCATGGCGATCGCATTACGCACCCGGGCGCCGCGGATGTGCGGGATGGTCGGTGCGTGCACCAGGATCGGCACGATGGCCGCGTCCCGCATCACCTGCAGATCCACCGCATGCCACGCCGCGTGCGCGTCGGCCGGATCGGTCGCCGAGAGCGCCTGCTCGATCATGCGATCGACCTCGGGGTTGCTGTAGCACCCGTAGTTGCCGGTGCCGCGAACCTCGTTGGTCTGCAACATCGGTTGCAGGAAGGCGCGCCCGTTGTTGCCGAACCAATCCGGGGTCCACGCCGGGGTCGACATGTCCCAGGCGCCTGCCCGCGCATTGGCCGGATCCCGGAGGAAGGGGTAGAAGTCGGCGTGGCCCAGCGCGATCAAACGCAGTGTGATGCCGATCTTCGCGAGGTCGGTGGCCAGTGCGTCGGCGACCTCGGGGTTCGCGTCCACATCGCGATGCGCGACCGTCAACGTCAGGCCATCCGGATAGCCTGCGGCGGTGAGGAGTTCGCGCGCCTTCGCCGGATCACCTCGATCACCCGGTGTCGCATAGAGATCGAAGTCATCGTAGCCGTAATTGCCCGGCGGAATGGCGGAGTGGGCGGGCCACATCACCGTGCCGACGCTCAACTTGTCGAAGATGTCGACCATCGTCGTTTTATCGATCGCGTAGGAGATCGCCTGGCGCACTTCGGCTTTGCCCATGGCTCCGTCGGCGTTCGGGCTGACCGTGTTGAACACGACGTACGGGTTCAGCGCGTAGCCGAGGTTGTTACCCGGGTCGGTGGGATTTTCGTCGTAGGCTTCGGTGACCGGGGACGCCCAGGACAGATCCGCGTGTCCGGCTCTGATCCGCTGCCCGACCTGCTCCGGTGTCGCCTTCTCCATGATGACCTCGATACCGTCCAGATACTGATGCCGCACCGGGTCGGTGTCCTGGCGCCACACCGGATTTCGTGCCATGCGCAGTTCCGCGCCGTGGCGGTAGTGGGTCAGTCGGTAAGGGCCCAGCGACCGGACGTTTCGACGGAACTCGGGACTGTCGGGGACGAAGTCGTCGTATTCCGCGGGAGCCGGTGACGCGAACATCATCGAGATGATGTGGATGAAGTCGAGTGCGGGCCGGACCAACTCGAACACCAGGGTCCGATCGTCGACCGCGGTGATCCCCGGGATATCGCGGGAGTTCTGGAACCGCGCCAGCTCGGCCGGCGTCGGATTCCGTTGCGGCACAGCGGCGGCGTAGTCATCGCAGTATTCGGCTACGCCCTTGATGGTGCTGGTGTAGTAGTGGATCGCACCGGCTCGGAGCACGGGGTTGCACATGCGCTTGAACCCACGGACGAAGTCCGCTGCGGTCACCTCGCGCGGCGGGGTGGTGTCCCAAAGGACCCCTGGGCGCAGGCGGACGGTATAGGTCAGGTGGTCGCGACTGAGACCGCCGTTGTCGATCGTCGGGATCTCCAGTGCGACATCGGGTACCGGCGTCACCTGGTTCCAGTCGCGCAGGTGCGCCACCGGACGGTAGGTGAACAGCTGGCGGGTGAACAGTCTGATGATCTGCCCGGACAGCATGTAATAGGAGCTCGCCGGGTCGACATGGTCCATGCTTCCCGGTCCGTACAGGCGCAAGGTGCCGCCGTACCGTGGCTGATCACCGCTCATTGCTGACCTCCTCGTTCGGACCGTGCCGAAAGATCCTCTAGATCACTATATGTAATAGAAGTATACTTTGGGGCGGATCGGAAAGGCGGTGTGGCAGTGCGGGAAACAACGACTCGAACTGCTGGCTCGACCGAGCAGCAAGCGCCCCGGCGCGGCGGCACGCTCACCATGGTCGGGGCCGGCGACGTCGACTATCTCGACCCCGCGCTGGCGTATCACACGGCGACCCGCGGCATCGTCCGTGGTTACACGCGGCAGCTGGTCGGCTATGTCGCGAGCCGCAACCGCGCGGCGGCCGGAAAGATCGTCGCGGACCTGGCGACCGAGGTGCCGACCGTGGCGAACGGCCGGATCAGCGCGGACGGCACGCGGTACCGGTTCACCCTCGCCGACGGCCTGCGCTGGAACACCCCGTGGGGCATCCGCCCGCTGGTCGCCGGCGATGTCGTCCGCGGGATCAAGCGACTGGCCCATCCGCTCGCGAGCAGTCCCGGCCTGGCCTACTACCTGAGCACGATCGACGGCATGACCGAGTTCCGGGACGCGGTGGCGGACGCGCCGCGTGACACCCTCGCGGAAACCATGGAGCACACCGAGATTCGCGGTGTGCGCGTGCGCGGGGACCGGGAGATCTGGTTCACCACTCGGTATCCCACCTCCGACTTCTTGAACATGCTCGCCTTGCCGTTCGCCACGCCCGCACCGGTCGAGTATCTGGATTTCGTCCCCGGCAGCCACGAGTTCAACCGCGTCCTTGCCTCGAACGGTCCTTACCGGGTGGTGAATTACGTTCCGGGAGAACGGATCGTGCTCGAGCGCAACCCCGCATGGGAACCGAAGTCCGATCGCCTGCGGGCCGCCTATGTGGACTCCATCGTCGTTCGCGAGGGGATGTCCGAGCGTGCGGCCCACGATCTGGTTGCCACCGGCGCGGCCGACATGCTGTGGGACATCCAACCGCTCACCGAGGAGCTCCCGCCGCTCCTGCACAGCCATGACCCACGTCTGGAGGTGTACCCCGCCGGATTGTTCAGTCCCTATCTGGTGATCAACTTCGCCAGCCCCGTCATGGCCCGTCGGGAGGTTCGAGTCGCGCTGCAGTACGCAGTGGACAAGGCCGCGGTGTCGCGAGTATGGGGTGGTCCGAGGCTCAACGACATCGCCGACCAGATCCTGCCCCCGCTCTGCACCGCGCACCGGGAATATCGTCCGTACGGAACCGAAGGCGGCCGCGGCGATCCGGAGCTGGCCGAGAAACTGCTCGCCGACGTCGGCCACCCGGACGGGCTCACGCTGCGGTTGGTCTTCCGCGACCGCGACATCCACCCCGAGACGGCCGAGGTGGTCAAGGCGGCGCTGGCCCGGGCCGGTATCCGCGTCGAGCTGGTCGGCGTCTCGATCAACGAACTCTTCACGGACTACTTCGCCACCTCGGTCACCCAAAAGAGTTGGGATATCGCCCTTACCGGCTGGGAGCCGGACTGGTACGGCAACAACGCCAGAACCTATCTGCAACCGCTGTTCGACAGCCGGGGCGTGGTCGAGCACGGTGACTGGGGTTCGAACTTCGGCCGCTATCGCAATGCGAAGGTCAACGAGTTGCTCGGCGCCGCACTCACTTCGGCCGACGAAGCACGATCCGGCGAACTGTTCCGCCGGATGGAGGCCGAGGTGCTGAACGACGCCGCTGTGGTGCCCATTCTCTTCGCGCACCAGTACTGGTTCCACGCAACGACCGTGCGGAACTGGCTGCCTTATCCGGTGCTCAACGGCGATCTGACCAACCTGTGGCTCGACGGAAAGTGACCCCTCACATGCTCGAATGACCCACGACGACACCCATCCACCGTTACGGTGAATCCGAACCACTACCGAAAGAGTTATCGAATCCCTTCACCGAACAGGAGACACCATGGTTGCGCCGCAGCCGATCCAACCCCCGTCCGTTGACCTCGGCATGCTCATCCGCCGTTCGCCGCACGACGTCTTCGAGGCCCTGGCCGACCCCTCGATCACGTCCAAATTCTGGTACACGAAGAGCAGTGGCCGGATGGCAGAGGGTGCCGAACTCACCTGGGAATGGGAGATGTACGGCGTGGCGCGCACGATTCGGGTTCAGAAGTTCGATCCCGACAGCAGTATCCAATTCACTTGGGACAATTACAATCCCGACCAGCCGACCACCGTCGAGTTCTCGTTCACACCGTATGAGAACGACTCCACGTATCTGCATATCACCGAGAGCGGGTACGGCGGCGATCTGCAAGCCCAGATCGACGGCGTCCGGGATTCGACGGCCGGATTCGCCTACCTGGTAGCCAGTTTGAAAGCGGCCCTCGAACACGACGTCACCCTCCGGCTGGTGCTGGACGAGAATCCACCGAACCTGCGGCGGTAATTCGCAGGTGAGGTAGTACGGGTAGCGGGTGACGTCGTGATGCGGTCGCGGCCATGGTGCCGGGGCCATATCAACTCGGGGCCGGGCAGCCGACCACGATCAGCTATAAAGCAGCATTGATGTGCAGAAGGATGAGCACCATGGAATTCACCTACACGACACGCATTGCGACGACACCCGCGCAGCTCTGGGCAGCATTGACCGAACCGGAATTCACCCGCCGATATTGGTTCGGCGTCGGAATGCAATCCGATTGGCGAGTGGGGTCGCCGGTGAAATGGCAGAACATGCCGGAGGAGGAGTTCCAGGATCTGGGTCAGGTCGTGCTGGCAGCGGACCCGCCTCGGCTGCTTTCCTATAGTTGGCACCTTCTGCAGCCGGCGCACGCCCAACTCTTCGGCTGGACGGACGAGGAATTCGCGAAGTACGCCAAGGAACCGCGCACCAGGGTCACCTTCGAACTCGAACCCGACGGTGACGGCAAGGTCCGGTTGACGGTGACCCACGACGGCTTCGAGCCCGGCAGCGTCATGTATCGGGCGATCAGCGGCCAACTCGAAGGCAGCGGTGGCTGGCCAGGGCTGATGAACAATCTCAAGGCTCTGCTGGAAACCGGAACGGTTCTCGCCACCGTGCCGTCGGCCGCCCATACCGCGCGCGGCGACGAATAGCTCGCGCGGCCCGATTCAGAAAGTGGCGAACCGATGACCACTATTGCTCGACAGCCGGCGATTACTCCCGGCGGTATGCCGCTACTCGGCCACGGGCTCGAGATGAAGCGACGTCCAGGCGAATTGCTGCTCTCCTTGCAGTCCGGCGATCCGGTGACCATGATCCGGCTCGGCCGCAGGCCGATGTACGTGATCAACGACGCCGACCTGATGCGGCAGGTCATGCGCGCACCGGAGATATTCACCAGGGGCGGCCCGATCACCGAACGGTTCCGCGTGATGTTCGGTAACGGCCTCGGGATCTCGGACGGCGATTTCCATCGGCGCCAGCGCCGCCTGCTGCAGCCGGCCTTCCACCGTAAGCGGATCGTCCATTACTCGTCGCTGATCAGCGGATTGACGGTGGCGACGATGGAGGCCTGGTCCGAGGGCGAAACCCTTCGGGTCGAGCGGGAGATGGACGAACTCGCCCTGGCGAATGTGACCCAGGTGATCTTCGCGCCGGGTACCGCGCTGGACCAGCGTCGATTCATGGACGCCACCGGAGCCGTGCTCGGCGGACTCTTCCGGAAGATGACCGACACCACCGGCCTGCTGACGAAGCTGCCGACCGCGGCGAATCGCCGATATCGGGAGTCGGAGGCGTATCTGCGGCGGACCATTCACGAGACGATCCGGGCGGGCCGGGCCGACGGCGTCGACCGCGGCGATCTCTTGTCGATGATGCTGCTCGCCCGCGACGACGACGGCACGCCGAGCATGAGCGATCAGCAGATACACGACGAGGTGCTGACCTTCTTCATCGCGGGCAGCAACACCATCAGCAATACCCTGGCCTGGGCCTTCCACGAGATCGCCACTCATCCGGAGGTCGAGCAGCGACTGCACGAGGAAGTGGACCGGGTGCTCGCCGGTCGGGCCGCCGAATACGACGATGTCGCTCAGCTGGAATACACCCGCCGGGTGCTCACCGAAACGCTGCGCCTGCGCACCCAAGGCTTCTTCCAGACCAGGACGACGACGCGGGACACCGAACTCGGCGGCTACCGCATACCGGCCGACGAGGTGGTGCTCTACAGCTTCTACGCGCTCAACCACAATCCCGAAATCTTTGCCGGGCCGAAGGTATTCGATCCGGACCGCTGGTTGCCCGAGCGAGTGACCGGCGCCCAGCGCAACGCGTTCATGCCGTTCGGGGCCGGCGTCCACGGCTGTATCGGAGAGTCGTTCTCCTGGGCCGAGTTGATTATCGTGCTCGCGACGATCGCTGCGCGCTGGCGGCTGGTATCCGTGCCGGGCCATCAGCCCAAGCCGAAACCGGCCGTCACGATGCCGGTGGACGCACTGCCGATGACGGTGCACCGCAGGGGCGTCGGCTAGATCTAACGGAGAAGTCCGGCCGGAATGCTCATCCGGCCGGACTTCTCCGTAAAACCTAGCGGCTACAGCTCGCCGGCAATATGATTTCCCCGCGCGGCGGGGTCGTCACTCAAATAGAATTCTCGGGAAGCCGCGACGTATTCATCCGTGGTGACGTAACCGTCGCCGTCGGCGTCCAATAGCGCGAATACCTTGCTCGTCTCCTGCTCGGACATTCCGCCTTTGAGCTGAGCCGCCATCATTTCCGGCATGGAAATTCGCCCGTCCTGATCCTTGTCCGCGGCCGCGAACACCGCCATGCTGAACGGTATCGCCGACGATTCGACGAATTGCCGGAATTCCGGATGGTCGCCCCACGCCAGCCATTCGTCGACGGTTACTTTCTTTATCCCGTCGGCATCCACCGACCCGGGCATATCCCGGAACATTCGGTGGGCTTGTCGATGAATTCTGTTCCACTCCGCCGATCGCGGCGGGAGATCGTATGTGTCGCACCACATCTGGGCCAGCGCGGTGACATCCAGTTCGTCCATGACGCCGTCCTGGTCGACATCGTATGCGCCGAACAACTTTCGGAGTTTACTTATTCTCAGTGCACTGGTCATCGCGTTATCTCCGTGTATTCGAACCGGATGCTGGAGTGCTGCCGATACTCGATCAGCTACCAAATGCTATCATCTTATATATCTATCTGACTACAGGAGGCTGGAGTGACGATCCCAGAGTCCGGATATCACTGCGATGTAGTGATCGTCGGCGGTGGCGCGGCGGGCTTGAGCGCCGCTCTGATGCTCGCCCGTGCGCGCTACACGGTAGTTGTCGTCGACAGCGGCGAGCCGCGCAACGCCACCGCCACGCACATGCACGGGTTCCTGACTCGGGACGGCATGCCGCCGGCGGACTTACTGGTAGCGGGTCGCGCCGAGGTACGCCAGTACGGCGTCGAATTCGTCACCGGCGTGGCGACGGCGGTATCGGCGTCGGACAAGGGTGTCAAGGTGGAGGTCGACGATGCCGGCACCGTGCACGGACGCCGGCTGCTCGTCGCGACCGGTCTCACCGATGATCTGCCCGAGCTCCCCGGACTCGCCGAGCGTTGGGGACGGGACGTGCTGAACTGCCCCTTCTGCCACGGCTGGGAGGTACGCGATCAGATCATCGGCGTGCTGTCCACCACCCCGATGTCCATGCACCAGGCCATGCTGTTCCGGCAGTGGTCGGCGCAGCTTCGCTTCCTGCCGCACACCGGGCCGGCGTTGAGCGATACCGAGGTCGAGGAGCTCACCGCTCGCGATATCGCGATCATCCCCGGCGAGGTGGCGGCCTTGCAGGTCGCTAATGATCGCTTGACCGGTGTTCGGTTGAGTACCGGTGAGGTCGTCGAGTTGCAGGCGCTCGTGTGTGGGCCGCGATTCTCCGCGCGTGGCGACCTGCTCGCTCCGCTCGGGCTGACCCCGACGGCACACCCGAGCGGGATCGGCGACTACATCGCCACCGACGCCGCTGGCCGCACCGAGGTGCCGGGCGTCTGGGCCGCGGGAAACGTCGCCGATCCGGCCAAACAGCTGATCGGAGCCGCGGCGATGGGTGCCGAGGTCGCGGTCGCGATGATCGATGATCTGATCTCGGAGGAATTGCGCGGCGCCGTCGAAGCCCGGCGAGCGGCTTCCAGCTCGAGGTAGCAGCCCCGCGGTTAGCAGACCCAGCGGTTAACAGGCTCAGCGGTTAACAGGCTCAGCGCCGGCGGCTTCGGCCACCGGCGCTGAGCTGTCCTCATGGAGCCGGTGCGAACGCCCGCCGACGCTCGATAACGACGGAAACGAATGCGGTGGCCAGCGCGAGTAGCGCGATGATCACGCCGACCCAGATGACATCGGCGATGTCCGCGCGAGAAATAACAACGCCGCCGATCGCCGGGCCGATCGCGTTGCCGATATTGAAGGCGGACATGACAATTGCGACGGCCAGGGTCGGCGCCGCCACCGCGAAACCGATCACGCGCGAGCTGAGCGCGGCGGTCATCGAGAACGCGCACACGCCGAGGATGGTGATCGCGGCGGCCGCCGCGATCCCATGGTGCACGACGGCCCGCAGCACCAGCAGCATGACGATCATCGCCACCAGACTGCCGATGACGTTCTTCATGGCGTTCAACTGCGCCAGCCGGCCACCGAGCGTATTGCCGACGAACAAGCCGATACCGAACAGGAACAGCACGATCGGCACCTGATGCACGCTGATACCGCTGGCGTCGATGAGTAGCGGCTGGACGTAGGCGTACACGGTGAACAGGGCCGTCTCGAACAGCACGATGGTGGTGAGGGCGACGAAGACCCGAACCTGGACCAGCGACCGCAGTTCGCGGGCGACCAGCGTGCCCAGCCCGACCGCGGGGCCGTGGTCGCGCGGCAACCTGGGCACGAACAATGCGACGAGTACGGCGCCGATGGCGCTCATCACGCCGATCAGCACGAAGATGACCTGCCAGCTGAACAGCGCGCCGACCAGGCTGCCGAGCGGTACGCCCGCCACATTCGCCAGCGTCATGCCGCCGAGGATCACCGCGATCGCCTGCGGCATCCGCCCGGGCCCGGCGAGGGCGACGGCCATCACCTGCGCGACGGTCAGCGCGGTCGCGCAGGCCATGGCCGCGATCAACCGCATCGCGAACATGAGACCGAAGACCGGGATCACCGTCAGTAGATCAGCGACGCAGAAGACGGTCACGGCGACCAGGAGCACGGTCTTGCGGTCCCGTCCGAGGGTCAGCACGGCCATCAGGGGGGCGCCGATCAGCATGCCGATCGCGAAGGCCGTGATCAGCTGACCGACCTGGGGCACGGAGACCCCGAGTGAGCCGGCGATCTGATCGACCAGCCCGGACACGATGAATTCCGAAGTGCCCAGCGCGAATACGCTGGCGCCGAGGACGTACACGCCGATCGGTAGGCGTTTGGAGGTGCGGGGTTCGGCGGTGGTGTGATCTTCCTGCGTTGTCGTTTTGAGCAGCCGCCGTCGGATCTCGGACACGCTCGATCACACTCCTTTTCATATAGTTGTGCCGACGACCTCAGGCTTACGGCACACGATGAGGTAGTAACCGATCTTTTCGCGACAGAGTTCGAACATTGTCGTTATTCCGGATTCGAAGTTATGGATCCGATCTTTCCCGTAGGCCGCGATCAGATCGGTCCGTTGTTCCGCGAATCGCTTCAAGAACGCGTCATAGAACGGGCGCGCGTTATCGCTGCAATCGAGTTCCTCGATCACCTCGAATCCGGCCGCGACGGCCGGCGCCACGGCCGCAGCCATGGTGGTGGGTGGGTCCGGCACGGTGTTCGCCCGGAGTACTTCCCGTTGGGCCGCCGTCACGTCCGCGATCAGGGGATATTCCGAGTAGATGAATCGGCTGCCCGGCCGGAGCACTCGGAATATCTCGCCGAGCCATTTGTGCTTGTCCGGCGAGTTGGGCACCGAATCGAAGGCGATGGCGGCGTCGAACTCGTCGCTCGGAAAGGGGAGTGCGGCGGCGTCGGCCCAGGTGACGGCGATTTTGTCGGACAGGCCTGCGCGCGCGACGTTGTCGGTCGCCTCCTGGACTTCCCAGCCACTCACCGTGATACCGGTGACCGATATGCCGAGTCGCCCGGCCAGATGAATGGCCGGTTCGGCCACACCGCAACCCACATCGAGGAGATGCTGGCCGGGGTGCAGGGGTAGTCGTTCGGCGATCATCCGGGTGAGGCGGGTCATGGCTTCGAGGAATGGCGTGGCGTCCTGGTCGTCGTCCCAGTAGCCGAGGTGCAGGTTGCCCCCGACGACCTGCACCAGTTCGCCGACCCCGTCGTAGTACTCGCCGACCTCATCGGTTGTGTCGACTGGTTTCTCGGCCATGATGATCTCCGCGTCTCTTGCCGGACCGCTGTTCGATTGAGGCCGCAGGGTTCGGTCGACTTCCGCGAAGGAGGCCCAGCCCGCCGTGTGGTGCCTACGGATTGAATACTACCGTAACCTATAGTAAGTCGTGATCTATCGCAGTGGATTGCTGCAACGCGGTTGGCGAATTCGATAGGGGCACTGGGTGATCCGGTAGCGCAACGCTCTACATGGCGACCGGGGGCGGGCCTGTACTCTCGAGGACCCGTCGGATGCTCGGCCACGGCCTGCGGGGAAACAGGCAGGTGGCCTGCGAGTCTCGTGGCGCTGGTCGGCCCGGAGCTACTCCGCGTTGGCTTTGAGGACGTCCAACTGCATTTTCCAGCCGCCCTTGTTTTCCTCGGCCCGCTTCGCCCGCTCATCGTCGGGCAGGGGCAGTGCGGCAAAGCCGCTCTCGATCACCCGCACGCGGGTACCGCCGTCGCGCTCGGCGAGCCGGAACTCCACCAGTGTGGAGTTGCCGTCGCCGGGCATCGCGCCGGGGAAGGCGGACGCCCACCGATAGGAGACGTAGTCCTGCGGCTGTACCGTCTCGACGCGGACGGGGAACCGGCCGTACTTCGGATCCTCGATCACCTCGAAATCGCCCTCCCGCCTACGACTTTGCCCGGATCTGTCACCGTCGCCGACCCACCAGCCCGGATCGGTCACCAGCTCCCACACCCGTGCGACGGATGCGTTGATGTCCACCTCGTGCTCGATCTTGTCGGCTGTGATCATCGGGAATCTCCTCTCCGGGCGGCAATACTGTGTGCGGCAGGATGTTCGCTGTGGCGATGGAGTGCAGTCCTAAGGTAGCGCGTTCGGTGCTCTGCCGATGTCGAATCGGTCTCGACGGCAGATCTGTGCTCAATGTTCCAGCGTCGGAGGGCTTTTGCGATGCCGACCGACCCCGCACGGGCGAGAACCGAGAAGGTTGTTCGTATCCTCGTGATGTCGACGGAGAGAGCATGCTGCGCGGGGGCCGACGTCATGACGGGACGACAACCCCCGTGCGGGTCTCGGATCTCGTGGCCGGTGCGACCTCTTACAGATGGCCTGCCAATTGAGCCCCTGCGGCTTGGAGATTATCGCTGCCGAAGAATTCACGAAGCGCCGCGTCGTGCTCGTCGGTAGTGATGTACCCGTCGCCGTCGCCGTCGAGCGCTTGAAACATCTTCAAGGCGTCGACCTGGCTGACACCGGAGATCGACTGCAAGGTCATCCACTCGCTCAATGACACGTTGCCGTCACCGTCGACATCGCCGAGTTCGAAGGTGAGCTGAGCCAGTGGAATCGCGACCTCGTCGACGAAACGGGGATCTTCGTGTGCCGCGATCCATTCCTCGGTGTTGATTACCTTGTCGCCGTTGGCATCCGCGTGGCCCTGCAGGTCCTGCCACAGTCGGTTGGCTCGCTTGATGGTGCTCCGCCATTTGTCGGAGCCGGGTGGAATGTGGAATGCGTCGCACCATCGGTTGATCAAAGCGTCGATATCCGACTGATCGATCTTGCCGTCTCTGTCGGCGTCGTAACGCTCGAAGTGCTTCGCGAATTTCTGCTGCTGGGCTTTCGTGACCATGGGATTCCCTATCTCATCCAGTCTGCCAGTGTGCGGACCTCTACTATCCCTACTTTACTGCCGGGTCGGCGGCTCTTCAAGAGGTAATTATAGTTTAGTGAAGTTAGTTCGGTCGGCTGGCGGCATCGAAAGTGAAGCGCGAGCATGTCCGAACACCGCGAGGGAATGACCGCGGCCGTCGGCGGTGGCCGTCAGGGTGCGCGGAGGCAGGTGTACTCCGTGCATGCGCGGCACGAGGCTGCGGCAGAGCCCGCGTCGGAGACCTGCACCGGCAAGTCGGTACGTGGACGCGCGGCCGGCCGCTGCTGCGAGAGGTGAATAAATGCTGGGTGTTTGCGAGAGTCTTCCTACCATCGAGCGAGCATGAAAACGACCGAAAGCACTGCCGTCACCACTCCGATCGTCAGTTTCACGAATACTTCGACGAAGAATGCTTTCGTTGCTTCGCCGATGAGAAGTCGCGCCGGTAGACCTACGTCCGCGGCGCGCTCGATGGCCAACGATCTGATGGATTCGATTCGCCAGCCCAACGTCGACAACGCCACCGCCGACACGAATGCCGCGAGCGCGCACAGCGCCAGCGATCGCTGATTCGGCGGAGCGGGAACCGATCCGTAGGCCTCGGTGAACGCATTCGCCGCCAACGACAGCACCACGGCACTGGCCAGGTAGAAGGCGCCCGGGTGGACCGAGCCGAGGCTGGCGCTGATCTTACGAATCATCCAGCACCCTCGCCGATTCCGCCTCGAACAATTCCACTTCATGCGCCAGCTCGCCCAGCGTCACCACGTCGCACCTGGCCTTCGCGGCCGCCTCCAGTTCGATCAGTTTTTCGGCTCGCCGGGTCAATGCGGTGCGGCTGTTGGCCGTCGGGTCGCGGCGCTTGGTGCCGCTACCGCTGCGTAGTTGTTCCGAAAGTTGCTGTAGTCCATTGATGCGCCGCCGTAATTCGGTCTGCGCGGCGAGCGAAATGGAAGTGACCTCGTTTCGGGCCATTTCCCGTCGTTGCCGATCCGAGCCGGCGAGCAGGTCACTCACCGTGTCGATCAGATCGGTGGTCCCGTAGCCCTCCCGGTCGACGTCGCCTTTGATGACAATGTCGCCGACGCCGTACCGGAGCAGGATATTCTTGGCGATCGCGCCTTTCAAGCGAGAGCCCGTCACCACGGCGCGGGGCAAGTCGGGCCTGTTACGAAGGATGTAGGACAAGACTTCGTAACCGGAATAGTCGTCCTCGTCGGTGAGGTTGAGATCGATCAGTGCGCAGTCCACCTCGGGATGTTGCAGTTCATCGATCGCGGCATCGACCCTGGTCACGTGCCGTACCTCGTGGCCGCGAAGTACGCGCTGTACCGCCCGAGCAAATTTGAGATTGTCCTCGAGTAACAATACGATCGCCATCTACGCCCTCCTGCAGATAGGCAGAACAACCAGAAGCGTTGCGCCGGGCGCGCGTTCGACGTCAACGGTGATCTGGCCGCCCAGGTCTGTAACAATTTCTCGTGCTCGGGCCAAGCCGAGCCCACGACCTTCGCCTTTCTTCGAAAACCCTAGTTGGAAAACACCTGCGACATCCTCGGGCTTGATTCCGGGGCCTTCGTCCGACACGGCGATGGAGACGGACCTGCCGGACACCGTCGCGCTCACCTGTACGCGCCCCTTGCAGTCCATTGCCTCGATGGCGTTGTAGAGCAAATTCTCGAACAGTGCCGTGACATCGCCCTTGACGCCACGGACGAGCACGCCGGCTATGTCATCGAGATCGAGTTCGATGATGCTGTCCGGAAACTCCAGACCGAGCCGATTTCGCAGTGCGGTCAGCACGCCGCGCACGCTGATGCGGGCGACCTTCTGGGCGCGATGAAGTTCGGCAGGCGCGCGGGCAAGCTCGGTGCAGCCTTCGGTGATGTCGTCGATCCACTGCTCGAGTTCGCCATCCAGTTTCACGCCGCGCAGCTCTAGTTCCTCGCGTATCGCATGCACGTCACGCAGAATCGGATCCACCGCTTTGCGTATTCGATGGGCGAAGTCGCCGTTGAGTCGTAGTCGCGTAGCCTCCGCCCTCGATTCGGCAGCCTCCTCCCGCCGCCTGCGGACTTCGGCTGCGAGTCGTGCGCTCGCCAGCACGGCCGACGACAAGACGGGAAGCGCATCGCGCTCGAGCTGGGTGAACGTATGCGGGGCAGGCACCCGGATCAAATGCAGTCCGAGGAACACCCCTTCGGCATGCAGCGGAATCATGCCCACCGTGTCCAGCGGCCCTTGGTGTGTGTCGAAGAGCTGCTTGAGCAGTCGGTGTGGACGGGACCTGGAATCGTGGAGGATCGGCTTGGTGTTCGATCTGAACCATTCGAGGGCGCGGCCGATGTCCAAGCCGGGCGGAACTCGCCAGCCGGTGCTGCGAAATACTTCGCTGAACTGCTCGCCCCGGCCCGCGAGCCACACACTCGATTCGGCCTGCGCATTGATCGCTTGCCGAACGAGTTCCACGCCCAGTGCGAGAGCAGCGCGCTCGTCCTCGCCGGTGCCCGACAACGTCAGTGCGCCCACCAGCCGGCGCAGTTGCTCCGAGAGATCCTCTCGCGCTGCGCTTTCGCTGATATGGATCGCTTCTTCGCGTGTCCTGGTGAGCCACACCGCGTCCTCGAGGGAAACGTCGGTTACCTCGATGCCGGTCTCGGCGAGCAGATGTGAATTCGTGGACTTGTCGAAGAGTGGAAAACGAATCGTGAGCAGCAATCGCTGTGAGCCGGAGAGCACGACGTCGTCAACCAAGTTCCGAATCACGGTGCCGGTTCGTACGATATTATCGTGATCTGCTATCGCCTGGTCGCGTTCGAGCTTGTTCGTCAACAGGTTGACATAGCTCTCGCCGATGGCTTCGTCACTTGAATAGCCGTACAGACGCTCGGCGCCACGAGTCCACAGCCGGATGGCGTAGTTGGCTTCCGGACCCGCCGCCGCCCACATGGATACCGAGGGGTTGGCCGCCATCACGGTCAGGAGACGCGCGTCGTGCTCATCCACTTCTGCTGTCCTTCACATCCACTTTTCGACCGCGTCCGCTCAACCGGCCGGTGGGACGGTTGGTTCCGTCGAGGGTGGGTCGAGCCTGACGGTGGTCAGGTCGACCGTGAGACCGTGCGTGGGCAACATGGCGGCGGCGCGCACGCGGCGGCCCACCGATTCGCGGGTGGTGGGGACCTGGAACAGCAGCGGCACGATCGGGGCATCGGCCAGCGCGACGCGCTCGGCCTTGCGCCACGCGGCATCGGCCGATTCGCGGTCCTCGGCGGCGAGTGCTCGTTCGATCAGCGCGTCCACCTCGGGATTGTGGTAGCGGCCGAAGTTGGCGGGGGAGCCGGATTGCAGCAGCGGTTGCAGGAAGACGCGACCGTTGCTGTGCAGCCAGGCCGGCGACCACGAGGCGAGCGCGATATCCCATGCGCCGGACTCCGCCCGTGCCGGGTCGGCAAGCAGATCCAGACACTGCGATTCGGCCAGTTCGACTGACTCGACGGTGATTCCGGCCTCGGCCAGGTCGGCGGCGTATCGGTGGGCGACCAGGCGGGCGCGCTCGGTTGCCGGATGGATCGCGGTGATCCGCAGCTCGCCCGGATGGCCCGCGGCGGCCAGCATTGCCGCGCAGGTGGCGGGGTCGCCGCGATAGTCCGGCGTCGAGTAGGCGTGCAGGTCCTGGTGGCCGTCGTTGTTCGGCGGGACGACCGAGCCCGCGATGCGGATGATCGGATCGTCGCCCAGTGCGGCGATCTCCACCGCGATGGCGGACTTGTCGATCGCGTGGGCGATCGCCTGGCGCACCTGTACTTTTCGCAATGCGCCCGCGGCGTTGAGGCTGCGGGTGTTGAACACCAGGTAGGGGTCCAGCGCGAAACCGAGATGGTGTTCGACAGGCGTTGCGGGATCGGCGATTCGGGCGCCCCACGCCAGATCCGCACGGTCCGTTCGGATCCGGTGCGCCACCTCGCCGGCGGTGACCGGTTCGGAGATGACTTCGACGGCTTCGACTTGCTGACGCCGCACGGGGTCGGACTCCGCGCGCCACACCGGGTTTCGGGTCAGCCGTAGTTCCCGGCCGGGGGTGAAATCGATGGGCCGGTACGGGCCGTTCGACCGTATATTGCGGCACAGCTCGGCGCTGCCCGGCACGAACAGGTCATACTCGACCGGCGCGGGCGAGGCGCAGGGCATCGCCAGCATGTCGATGAAATCCAATGCGGGCCTGATCAATTCGAAGACGATGGTCTCATCGTCGAGCACCAGCAGACCCGGAATGTCATGGGAGTTCTGGTATTCGGCCAATTCGGGCCCGGTCGGCACGGCACCGGCGAACGCGGCGGCATAGTCGTCACAGAACTGCGCCATTCCCCTGATGGTGTCGGTGAAACAGGACAGCAACGCACTGCGGCGCAGTGGATTACCCATCCGCTTGAAGCCGCGCACCACGTCCTGGGTGGTGACCGGACGCTCAGGGTTGCTGTCCCAGTACGCGCCGGGCCGCAGATGGACCACGTAGCTCGTATGGCTCGCGCCCGTTCCGGCGTTGTACATGGAGGGAACCGCGGTCGCCAGATCGGGCGTCGGTGCCACGGTCTGCCAATTGCGCAGGTCGGTCTGCGTTCGATAGGTGAACAGCTGCCGGGCGAACAACCGCACGACCCGGTCGATCGGAAATCTCGGGCAGCACACCGGATCCAACTGGTCCAGCGCGCCGGGACCGTACAGGCGCAGGATCGTCGGATCGGTCATGACATCTCCGCGGCCAGCCGGGCCATGATGTCGACGGCCCGCGCGATCTCGTCGTGGTCGTTGAAGATGTGTGTCGTGATGCGCGACGCGTAGTGCTGGTGTGCCGATCCGGCGACGTCGAACTCGGTCCACCTGGTGAAGAGCCGGTACTCGCGCTGTAGCCGCATGGTGTACTCGTGCACCTTCTTCACGTTCCAGGCGTCTTCCGGTCGCTGGAACGGATGAAAGGCGATCAACGGCGACTGCAGCGTGGGATCCGCGGCGGGGGAGTACATCGCGTCCCGTCCGAAACGTTCGGCGATGAGGTCGCGCGCGTAGTCGGCGAGCAGCATGATCCGTCGCTCGATCCGAGCCCGGCCGATCTCGTCCCACATTTCGCACGCCGTGGCGAGCGCGGCCCCGCGGGCGATGCTGGCACTGCCCGCGCTCTGCACGTAGTCGGCGATGTTGTCGCTCTCGATGGAGGTGCGCGTCCGGGGTGGCGGGCTGCCCTTCATCGGATACCAGGTGGAGATGATCGGCCAGAACGTGGGCAGCGGCAGCGGATTGTGTTGCGGATGAACCTTATTGCGCATGTAGAGCAATCCGGTACCCAGCGGGCCGCACTGGAACTTGGACCCGGAGCAGGAGATGAAATCCGCGCCGATCGCCCGCATGTCGAGATCGAGCATGCCGGGTAGCAGTGCGCCGTCGATCACCGTGATCAGGCCGTGCCGGTGCGCGAGTTCGCACAGTGCGCGCATCGGCAGCTTGGTGCCGGTGAACAGTGTGATCCCCGCGAAGGCAAGCACTTTCGTGCGCGGGGTGATCGCCGCCTCGAACAGTTCGATGATCTGCTCGGCGTGCACGTCGTATCCGGTCGGCAGGGTGATCGTGGTGAGCTTGATGCCGAAACGGTTGCGCAGCAGGTTGAAATTGGACAGCACGGAGTAGCACTCGTGCGTGGTGGTGAGGACCTCGTCGCCGGCGTGCAGATCCAGACCGTGGATGACCCGCGCGACGCCCTCGGTCGCATTGTGGGTGATCACCATCTCGTCCGGATCGACCCCGTAGGCCTTGGCGATGGTGGCGCGGTGGTCCGAGTACATGCCCGGCGGATAGACATCGCCGAGACCGCCTGCCCACTGCCGGGTCACCCGGTCCACCGTCTCGAGCACGGCGTGTGGCATCGCGCCGACGGTGCCGGAGTTGAGGTGGATGGCGCCGGGATCCAGCGCGAACAGCCCACGGATCTCGGACCACTCCGCGGTGCGCAGGTTCGGCGATCGCTCGGCGATCATCGTCGCTGCTCGGTGCCCTGGGATGGGATCGACGGCGCCGTTCATGGGAACCTCTTCCACGATGGGCTCGACCAGGTTGAGCCGTTCACCTCCGTCGCCGGTCCGCCCGGTCGGCCGACCTTCGGCTGGCCATCGCCTCCGCGCGTGCCCGACGTTCAACTAGCTATATGTTACATAAGTTTTCTCCAGATTATGCTGCTCTTGGCTTTTGCTGGCCCTGGCCTCTGGAAGCCACTCGCGGCGCTGGGGGCTCCGTTTGCACTCAGTCGGCTGCGACTCCGCGTTCGACCTCGCCTAGATCGCTTCAAAAAGCTATGGTTGATCTCGTGGAGGGCTTTCGAAGCCGGAGTCGGCCTCGTGGCGCACCGTCAGCTCGATGCCTGACGGAGCCGAGCGCCGGCCCAGTGGTGCCGCGATGAGCGGCGACGAGGGTGTGTCGGCCTTCCTCGCGGCGCTGCCGAAGGTGGAGTTGCATGTGCACCTGCTGGGTTCGGCGGCGGTGGACACGGTTGCCGAATTGGCCGGAGCTCGACCGGATCTCGGGGTGCCCGCCGACCCGGCCGAACTACGCCGGTACTACCGATTCACCGACTTCGCGCATTTCATCGAGGTCTACACCGCGGTCAACAGGTTGGTCACCAGCGGTCCTGCGATGGTGCGGCTGGTGACCGGCCTAGGCGACCAGCTGGCGCTGGACAACGTGCGATATGCCGAGGTGACCGTTACTCCGCTGTCGCATCTGCGCATGGGTATCGCCGCCGCCGAACTCGCCGAGGCGCTGTCGATCGGTCGCCGTCTCGTTGCCGAACGTCATCGCATCCACCTGAATTGGATATTCGATGTGTCGGCGGACGACGGTATCGCCGGCGCCTTCGCCACGCTGGACTGGCTGCTGCGCTATGAGCCCGACGGAACGGTGGGGTTCGGGCTCGGCGGCCCGGAACTCGGTGCGCCGCGCCGGCTGTTCCGCCCCGCGTTCGAGAAGGCAAGGGCCAATGGGCTGCACGCTGTTCCGCATGCGGGGGAGACCTCCGACGCCGGTGAAATCTGGTCTGCCGCCCGTGATCTGGGCGCGGTGCGGATCGGGCACGGTATCCGTGCGGTGACCGAACCCGGTCTGCTCGCCTACCTGTCGGATCGCAACATCACCCTCGAGGTCTGCCCATCGTCGAATGTCCGCACCGGTGCCGTGCGCGCGTTCGACGAGCATCCGCTGCCCGCTTTACTCGCCGCAGGCGTCCCGGTCACGCTCGGCTCCGACGATCCCGCGATGTTCGGCACCTCGCTGACCCGTGAGTATCAGCTGTGCCACGACCGGCTCGGCCTCTCGGTTGCCGCGCTCGCCGACCTGGTGGCGGCGGGGGTCGACGCGGCCTTCTGTCCGGCGCACGTGGCCAGGGACATTCGCCGTGACCTCGCGCAGGCGCGTGAGCGGTTCGATCGACCGCAGAGAACAGGGAGATGAGGCCAATGCGAGCACGATTCGCGCTCACGCTGCGGGCGGTACGCGTCACCGGCACCGTCGTCGCGGTAGGCGTCCCCGCGCTGGTCGGTGGTTCGGTGCGCCGGTTGCGGTACGGCCCCGCTGCTGGTCGGCGGCATGTCTATCATCGGCTGGTCGCGCTGTTGATGCTGCTCGGGCCGACCTTCGTCAAGGCGGGACAGGTGCTCGGTACCCGCCGCGATCTGCTGCCGCCCGCGCTGTGTGACGAGCTGTCGCTGTTGCAGGATTCGGTCGCGCCCCTGAATGCGGCGCAGACCGCGGTGGCGTTGGCCGAGGCCTACGGCGCCGAGGTGGATGACGTGTTCGCCTCGGTCGATCCGCGACCGGTCGCGTCCGGCAGTGTGGCGTCGGTGTATCGGGCGCGGTTGCACTCGGGGCAGGATGTCGCGGTCAAACTGCGCAGGCCCGGTATCGAACGGACCATGTCCGAGGATCTCGCGCTGATCCGGGGCGGCGCGGGATTCGTCGCGCGGCTGCCGGTCTTTCGCGGCGTGCCGGTCGAGGAGGTCGTCGCGAATATGGCGGGCGCCATCCTCGGGCAGCTCGACTTCGAGCGGGAGGCCGACAATCTGCGGCGGCTGCGCAAGAACCTCGCCGAGGTGCCGCGGGTCTGGGTGCCGAAGGTCTATCCGGAGGCGTGTCGGCCGCGGTGCATCGTGATGGAGTTCATCCCGGACCTGGCGGTGGGCACGGCCGATAGTTGTTCGCCGGTCACCCGTCGGCGCTTCGCGGCGTCCGGGATGGCGGCGATGTATCAGATGCTGTTCGTAGACGGATTCGTGCACTGCGACATGCATCCCGGCAATCTCTACTTCACGCGCAGCGCCCAGGTCGTGGTGCTGGACGCGGGCTTCAGCGTCCAGCTCACCGACCGGCTGCGGCGCCTGTTCGCCGAGTTCTTCATGAACATGGCGATCGGACGCGGGCACCATGCCGCCGAGATCGTCATCCGGAGCGCGGCCAGGGTCGCTGAGGACGCCGATCTCGAGGGCTTCACGGTGCGGATGGCGGATCTCGTGGAGCGCAGCCACGGCCAGCCCGCCAGCGAGTTCAGCCTGATCGCCTTCGCCATGGAGATGTTCGACCTGCAGCGCCGCTTCGGGATTCACGCCGCGCCCGAGCTGATCTTCCCGCTGTTGTCCCTGTTGGTGATCGAGGGGACCATCCGGGAACTCGATCCGAACATGGATTTCCAGGAGGCGGCCAAGCCGCAGCTCATGCGCGGCCTGTTCGGTACCGACGGCGGGCGTCCTACGCTCGGTTGACCAGCACCGAGTCGAGCTCGACGGCGCGAAATGCGCGGGCGGGGAAGTCGCAGTACCAGAGGTGACGGCCGTCCCAGGTCATGCCGGTCGGGTGGCCGGGGACGCGGAACGAGCCGACCGCGGCACCGGTCTGCGCGTCCAGCGCTCGGACCATCGAGTCGTCGAAGTCGCCGTGCAGCACCATGCCATCGGCGTAGGTAAGGCCCGAGGGGGACTCGCCGCCCACCGGGTATTCGCGTTCGATCTCCATGGTCGCGTAGTTGCGCAGCTGTACCACGGTCGGGCCGCGCAGGCACATCCACAGCCCCTCCGGGCCGAATTCGATCCCGGTCAGCCTGCCACTGGAGGGCAGCACCGCCTTCTCGCCTGCGGATTCCCCGGTTTTCGGGTCGATGAGCAGGAGCCGTTTGGGCCGGCCCCCGACCTGGACCAACCGCGTGCCGTCGTAGCCGAGGTCGGCACGGACGCGGGCGCAGCCCCAGGAGCGAATGACCGTTCCGTCGGCCGGGTCGATGGCGAAGATCGTCCCCGCGTCCTGGTCGGAATGCCACAGCATCGAGCCGTCCCAGGTGAGCCCGCACAGGTAAGCGGTGGGCGCGGGCAGTGTTCTGGCGACGGGTGCTGATTCGCAGTAGGTCATCTCGGCCTCTCCTGACCTGGCGGCAATCTAACTTCAAGAATATATTGTGAACTAGAGGTGATGCTGATGGAAACCGATCTGGCCGATCTTGCGCAGGCGTACGTCGATCGCCACCGGCCCGCGAACGGATACCGGATCCCCGCACCGGCGTCATACACGCTCGACTGGGACGAGGACTACTGCCGTCGGGTAGCTGCGTACTTCGAGCAGGCCCCCCGACTGGCCTACGACGCATCCCTCGCTCAGCGCTACGACCGGTTCAAGCGGGAGAACCTTCAGCAGTACCAGGTGGTCGTCGATGCGGGAATCACGGTGCGGCCGTGGCTGGCTGCGGGCCAGCCCTACCGGCGCTCGGCCGAGCTGCGTGCGTCCGTGCGGAAAGCCGGTGAGCTGTACATATACCTGACGAGTTCCGGCCATGGTCCGGTGCTGGACAACGAGTTTCACCCGATGCTGGAACCGTCCGGCATCGTGGTCGACGGCGTAGCGCTCAGCCACAACGACGTGTTCCGGGTCGTGCACGACGTCTTCGGGCATGTGCTGTCCGGGCGCGGGTTCTCCGCTCGCGGCGAGTTCGAAGCCGCCTTCTGCCACATGGGGATGTACTCCGCCGACGTTCATCCGGTGCTGTTCGCCGAGCAGATCGCCCAGATCTGCTGGTTCTTCTTCGGCCCGCGCGCGCACGAGCGCCGGTACCCGCCGCAGAAGGTGTTCGAGTTCCCCGGTCACTATCTCGCCGAGTTCCGGAAACTGTTCAAACTCTAGGCAAAAGTAGCTTCATTTAGATATGGTGATCTTATGACTGATCTGGTGAGTAATGGGAAGATCAGCACTTCGACACTGGGGGAGTCGGTCCGGCAGGACTTTCCCATCCTGGCGCGGCGCTTCGGCCCGAATCCGTTGGTCTACCTGGACAATGCGGCGACCTCGCAGAAGCCGCGCGCCGTGCTCGACGCGCTCGTGAATTACTACTGCGACGTCAACAGCAATATCGGCCGGGGCTACTACCAGCTCAGCATGGCGGCCACCGATGCCTATGAAGCGGCACGCGACAACATTCGACGCGCGATCAACGCGGAGCACGCCGACGAAGTGATTTTCACCCCCGGCACGACCGCGGCCGTCAACCTCCTCGCCGATACCTTCGGCCGAGCCACCGTGACTGCCGGCGACCAGATCGTCGTCACCGGTATGGAGCACAACTCCAACATGCTGCCGTGGCGGAGGCTGTGCGAGACCACCGGCGCCGAACTCGTCGTCGTTCCGGTCGGCACCGAGGGGCGCGTAGCGATCGACCGGTTCGCCGCAGCGCTCGGACCTCGGGTCAAGCTCGCCGCCGTCGCGCACGTGTCCAACGTGCTGGGCACGGTCAACCCCGTTCGGGACATGATCGGCGAGGCGCATCGGCACGGCATTCCGGTGCTGGTCGACGGTGCTCAAGCGGTACCGCACCGGCCGGTGGATGTCCGCGACCTCGACGCCGACTTCTACTGCTTCTCCGGGCACAAGATCTACGGTCCGATGGGCATCGGCGTGCTGTACGGCAAGCGGGAGTTGCTGTCCCGGCTCGAGCCCTACCAAGTGGGTGGCGGCACCGTGAAAGGCGTGACCCTCGAAGAGCCCGTCGCCTACGTTCCGGTGCCGGCCCGGCTCGAGGCGGGCACGCCGCACATCGCCGGAGCGATCGGACTGGCCGCGGCGTTCGATTATGTGCAGCAGCTCGGGTGGGACGAAATCCAGCGTCACGACGACCTTCTGGTGTACGCCGCTATCGAAGCGCTGCACAGCATTCCGCGAGTTCGTATTCTCGGTGACCCGGCGGCCCAGCCGAGCGGGATCGTCTCGTTCGTCGTCGACGGCATCCACCCCTACGACGTCGGCGGCCACCTGGATCGGCACGGTGTGGCGGTGCGCAGCGGGGTGCACTGTGCCAACGTCTTCATCGATACCTTCGGCGAAGTCGGCACCGTTCGCCTGTCGTTCGCGGTGTACAACACCGAAGCCGAGATCGATCTGGTCCGGCGCGCACTGACGACCGTGCAGCCCGGTTTCTGGACCGCGGAGCATCCCACCGAACGGTTCCTGGCGACCGATCCGGCCACCCAGAACCAGCATTGACGGGACAGGTGTGCCATGACGACTGCCGAATTCGATCCGGTGAGCTTCAAACGGACGCAACGCGCCAACTGGAATGCGATCAGCGCAGGCTGGCTGTCCTGCTCGGACGACTTCGAAACAGGTGGCGCACCGGTGACCGCACGGTTGCTCGAACTCGGCGGCGTGCGGCCGGGTCATCGGGTGCTCGACGTCGGCACCGGCACCGGGGAACCGGCGCTGTCCGCCGCCGCCGTCGTCGGCGCGACCGGAGCGGTCACCGGGATCGACCTCGCCCCGGACATGATCAGCCGGGCCCGGGAGAAGGCTCGCGGGCTGGAAAATATCGAATTCGTCGTCGGTGACGTCGAATCGCTGTATTTCCCCGCCGCGTCGTTCGACGTCGTGCTCAGCCGGTGGGGCTTGATGTTCGCGGTCGATCACGTCGAGATGTTCCGGACACTGGCGCGGGTGCTGGCGCCTGGCGGCACGCTCGCCGCCGCCGTATGGGCCGCTCCCGGGTCGGCAGCGCCCATGATGTCCCTCGGCTTCCAGGTGATCGCAGGCCGGCTCGAACTACCACCCCCGCCACCGGGTGCGCCCGGGCCGTTCAGCATGGGCGACCCGGCGGAGGTCGGCGCCGAGTTGACGAAGGCCGGTTTCCGCGAGGTCGAGGTGACCGCGTTCCGGGTGCCGTTCGTGCTCGAATCCCCGGAGCGCTTCATCGAATTCAACAAGGTGGTCATTCCGCCCGGCCTGAAAATGCTGCTGCGGGAGCGATTCGGCAGTGCCGACGATCCGGCGACCTGGGCGGCAGTGGGCAAGGCCGCCGAGCCCTACCGCACGTCCGGCGGCAAGGTCGCCCTGCCGAGCGAGGCCTTGCTGCTGCGGGCCGTCGCGCCGATCGGCTGATCGTCATGCGCTTCGACACCAGACTCGTGCACAGCGGGCAGCGGCCGTCGCCCGGCACCGGTGACATCGTGCCGCCCATTCATGTCGCCACCACCTACGACCGCTTCGCGCAGGAGCCACTGCGTCACTTCTACTCGCGCGGCGAGAATCCGACCAGAGAAGCATTGGAAGAATGCCTGGCTTCGCTGGAGGACGCGCGCAGCTGCGCGGTCTTCTCCTCGGGGCAGGCGGCCGCGACCACGATGCTGTCCGTCCTGACGCCCGGCCAGCGAGTGGTCTCCTCCGATGACGTGTACGGCGGCACCTACGCGCTGTTCGGGACCTTGGGTCGATTCGGGATCCAGGTCGACTATGCGGATCTGACCGATCCGGCCGAGGTGCGCCGTGCGCTGGCGACCGACACCGCGATGGTGTGGGTGGAAACGCCGAGCAACCCGTTGCTGAAGATCACGGATGTGGCTGAAATCAGCCGGTTGGCCCATGCGCGGGGCGCGGTGGTGGTCGTCGACAACACGTTCGCGAGTCCGGCCCTGCAACGCCCTCTGGCGCTGGGTGCCGATGTAAGCCTTTACAGCACAACCAAATTCATCGCGGGCCACGCCGACGTGCTCGGTGGCGCGCTGGTGTGCGACGACGAGGCGTTGCATGCCGGATTCGTCGAACATCGGACGGTGACCGGCGGCGTACCCGGCGGTCTCGACTGCTATCTGGTGCATCGGGGCGTGAAGACGCTGTCCTTGCGCGTGACTCGCCAGACCGTCACCGCACGCTCGATCGCCGAGGAGCTGTGCGAACACCCTGCTGTCACCGAAGTTTGCTATCCCGGTCTGCCGTCGCATCCCCAGTATCGCCTGGCCGGCCGGCAGATGTCGGGACCGGGCTCGATCATCAGCTTCCGCTACCGCAGCGATCCCGAGAAACTGATGGCGCGAACGCAGCTGTTCGCCTGCGCGGTGAGCCTCGGCGGCGTGCGATCGCTGATCGAGTGCCCGGCTTTGATGACGCACCGGCCGATACCCCGTGCGGTCCGGCACGCGGCCGGCATCACCGACGACCTGATCCGGCTCTCGATCGGGATCGAGGATCCGGCCGATCTGCTCGAAGATCTGACGACTGCGCTGGAAGGTGACTCATGACGAATTCTGCTGCTACCCAAGGATTCCAGCTGCTCGACGGTGGCAACGCGAGTGAGCTACAACGCGCCGGTTTGCCGGTGCGCCCGCCGTGGTGGACCTCCGCGGCCCTGCTCACGGACGCCAATCGGCGGGTGCTGCAGTCGGTGCACGAGTCGTATCTCGCCGCAGGCGCCCAGGTCATCACGGCGAACACCTTCCGGGCAAACCTGCGTGCCCTGAGCCGGACCAAGCTCGATGACGCGGGCCGGGCATGGATTGTGCACGCCGCCGTGGGCGTGGCCCAGGCCGCCCGGAAACAGGCCGGCGTGCTCGATGCGCGGATCGCCGGCTCGATCGGACCTGTCGAAGACTGCTATCGACCGGATCTGGTGCCGTCCGACGCGGAACTGCGCGAAGAGCACGGCTGGTTGGTGCGCGAGCTTTCGCGGGCCGGGGTGGACCTGTTCCTGATCGAGACGATGAATACCATTCGAGAAGCCAGGATCGCGCTGGCGCAGGTGCTTGCCGCGGGCGGGCGGGCCTGGGTGTCGTTCGTCTGTGCCGATGACGCGACGCTGCTGTCCGGGGAGCCGCTGACCGGTGCGGTGCACGCGGTGTCCCGCGACGGTGCCGAGGCCGTTCTCATCAACTGCACCTCGCCGCACGGAACGGAAGTTGCGCTGAAAGCGCTGTGCCGCGGCCGGTCGGGGTTGATCGGTGCCTATCCGAATATCGAGGACCGGGCCGGCTTGCCCGCCTACGAACATGTCGATCGTGCGGTGCCGTCCGGGCTTGCCCCCGACGAGTTCGCGGAGCTGGTCGGCCGGTGGCGCGCCGACTACGGCTTGGACATCATCGGCGGGTGTTGCGGCACCTCTCCCGACCACCTGGCGGCAGCGAAACGGTTGTTGAGTACGGCAGTCGCGACGTGAGGCTCTGGCTCGAGATCTGGGCCGGATGCGTAGTTGCCCGCTGCGTGGCGTAGCGCAGATTACTATATATTAAGATATTCTTACCGCGGAGATGTGCTGTGGGCTGTCGGGCGACGGTCGTCCGGCATGTCCACGGCTAGGGCCGAGCGGCTCGGATGGACTCCGGCCGCGTCGGCTGCTTTCCCCTCGGCCCCCAGCGCCGAAGCGTTATTTCCGGATGGCATGAGTTCCAGCGGAGCAGGCTGCGGCCGGTCCTGTGTCACCGGTGCCGCGCCGTTAGCTCGGAAGGTACTGACTGCCGGGTAGGTTGGCCGCAGCTACCGGAGGGGAACATTTACCGTAGTATCAATGTCACTAGTAAGTTGTAGTGACCTAACATCCGAGGTGCTCACATGGGAACGAAGCGCTACGCGCAGATGTGTGCAGTCGCGGCTGCGCTCGACCTCGTCGGTGAGCGCTGGACCCTGCTGATCATCCGCGATCTGATGACCGGTCCGAAGCGGTACAACCAGCTGCTCGAAGAGACGCTGGTCGGCATCGGACCGAACCTGCTCGCGGCGCGGCTGCAGATGCTTACCGAACACGGAGTAATCCAGCGTGAGTCCGTCTCCGGTGACGGCCGTGGTGTGCAATATCGGCTCACGGCCAGCGGTGAAGCGCTCCGACCGGTGATCATCGGGTTGGCGTCGTGGGGTTTGTCGCACATCTCCTCGTACGAGCAGGACGGACTCGTCCGCTCCGAGTGGGGGCGCTTGGCGCTCGAGGCGATGATCACCGTCGGGCCGCCGCCCGACGTCGACGAGTCGTACGAGTTCCGGATCGGCGACGAAGTGTTCCATGTGCTGTGTGAGAACCGCACCGCTCGCGTTGTCGACGGATCTCCGGACGACCCCGCGCTCGTTGTCACCGCCGACCCGGAGACGTTCATCCGGATCGGCACCGAGCAGCTCGGCATCCTCGACGCGATGCTGTCGGGCAACCTGACGGTCAGCGGTGATTCGACTTCGTTGTCGCGCTGCCTCCGACTGCTCGACCTCGAGCTCAACTCGACGGCGCAGGCCGCTTCCGAGGCGCACGCCGACGTCAGCTGATTCGACCATGATTCAGTCGCCGCGGCGGCCGGCGAGCACACGCACGTCGTTGCCCAGGTGGTCGGGTTCGGCGTAGGGCTCGAGTGCGCGACGCAGACTCTCCGGTACCCGGGTCGGCTCGACCCGAGTTCCGTTGCCGCGCATACAGGCAACTCGTTGCCGACCCCGCGCCACCAGGTGTTCGGTCCCGGTCCGGTCGTCGATCTCGAGGTAGGCGAAGGCGAATTCGATCTGCGTCTGGGTGAGGTCGACCAGGGTCATCCGGATGGTGAGGCGTTGGAACGCCGTCAGTTCGGCGAAGTACTCACACTCGCATTTGATGGTGAAAAGCTTGAGGTCCCGGTTGATTTCATCGAGCACATCGGGCGCGTGCTCCACCAGGAACATCTCCCGGCAGCGGCCCTGCCAGCGGAAGTAGTTCACGAAGTAGACGTTGCCGACCAGGTTGGTTTCCTCGAAGCCGACGATGTGGGAAATCTCGTAAGAGCGCACGGATCAACCTTTCTCGGTCACCGAGAACACCACCGGCTGCTGCGGTGTCGGTGATGCCAGGGTGGTGCTGAAGGACCAGACGATGTCGGTACCGTGCCGCAGGGCCAGCCAGCCGTCGGCCGCGGCACGGTTGTCCAGGATGAGTCGTGGCCTGGTGACCGTGCCGCCGAGTTTCGTCACCGCTTCGCGTGCGCTCCACACCCGGGTCGCGGCGGTGGCGAACGACTCGCCGGTGGCCCGGCAGCACATCTGCGCGAGCGCGACACCCGAATTGCCCAGCAGGCCGGTCCATTGCGCCTGCGTGCGCTCCTGGACCGGTTCGATGTCACAGCCGACCGGGCGTGCGGCGACCACGGCGACGGTGAGACCGGCACCGTGCGAGAAGCTCGCGTGCCCGTCCGGTATCTCCGGCCGCCCGTCGGGTCGATGCCGGATCACCACCGTGCGCCCGAGCGCGGCGGCCAGCGCGCGTCGGGTGGCTTCGCGGCGGCCCGACATCCGTGGGTTGGTGTCGTCGCCCGCGACCGGTAGCTGCGCCCGTTCGCGCACGATCGCCAACTGAATCGGCGAAGGGAGCAGGCTATCGAGCCGCCGTTGTAGGTATGGACCGAGCAACTCCGGTACCCACCCGGACGGTGACGCGATCGGTGCGACCGCGGAGAGTTCGAGTGCCTCCCAGATCGCGACGACCGCGCCGTTCTCGTCGCGCACGATGACGTCGTATATGTAGGTCGATTGCTCGTGGGACCGTTCGCGCGCGGCCAAAACGACCGTCCGGACGTCGGGCGCTATCG
Organism: Nocardia sp. XZ_19_369; assembly: GCF_015355715.1. Taxonomy (NCBI): domain Bacteria; kingdom Bacillati; phylum Actinomycetota; class Actinomycetes; order Mycobacteriales; family Nocardiaceae; genus Nocardia; species Nocardia sp. XZ_19_369. Next base: position 34,941 of record NZ_JACVED010000002.1, read on the forward strand.
GCAGGGACAGCACGCGTGCGACTTTCGACGGCAGCAGTGTCGAGTCGGGCACGCAGACCTGGATGGCGTGCATGAATGCGTCGCGGGCCGCCGGGTCGTCCAGCACCAGCGATTGCGGCAACATCGGGGAGAACCAGCGCTGGTCGCCGACGCGAATTCGGGCGACGCATTGTCTTGCGGCCAGCTGATGATAGTCCTCGACCGACCGAAAAATCGGTCCGTGGAACATGATTCGGTCGTAGAAGTCGGTGTCGACCGCCATGCCGAGTCCGGACGTCGTCGTGGCGGCAGTGTGCGCGAATTCGGCCAGTCGCCGGAGTGGTTCGGTCGCCGTCGATATGGCGGGAGCCGCGCCGTCGGCCGCCATGTCGTCGTGTCGGCAGACGCCGCGGAAATGGTCGACCTGAAATGCCGTGGTGTTCGACCGGATAGCCACCCGGACGGTGTCGCCCGTTCTCAGGGCAGCGACGCGGATCGTCGTGACACCCTCCGGCGCCGCGATGATCGGCCGGAGGAATTCGAGATCGTGCAACTGCACCGGGCGCTGTGCGCCGAACAGCGCGGTGGCGGCCTGCGCCATGGCCTCCATTCCCATCACGGCGGGGAACAATGCGTCGCGGGAGAATTGGTGATCGGCGAGATAGGGGTCGGTCGCCGTCGAAATGTCGGCGTCGGCGAGCAATTCGATTCCGGGGACATGCAGGCGCGGCCGCTCCAGAAACCGCAGCAGCGGAAGTTCGACCTCGTCGAATCGGATCGTCGGCAAGCCGCCGGTTCTACCGATCGCGACCACACTGGTCGGGCAGGCCGGGGTGCGGAGCAGGTCCAGCATGAGCTCGACACCCACGTCGGTGGGAATCGGCTCGATGCCGTCGCGGACAAGGGAATCCAGCACGCCGAGCCGTTCGCCCATCCCGGTGCCGGCCCAGACCGACCATTCGATGGTGAGGCACCGGCAGGTCGGCTGTTCGCCGGCGAGGGTGTCGATGGCGGAGCGCAGCCAGTCGTTGGCGATGGCGTAATGCGCTTCGCCGCGCAGCCCGGCCCGGCCGATGATGCTGCCGAAGCCGACGACCAGGCGCAGCTCGGCAGGCCGGAGCGCTCCGAGTAGGTTCCGTAGGCCGTCGACCTTGGGTGCGATGGTTCGCGCCACGTGGTCACTGGTCAATGATCCGATCGCCGCGGGGGTGTTGATGCCGGCGCCGTGCAGGATGCCGGTGATCGCACCGAGGTCGCGACGGATGGTGGCGATCGTGTCGGCGATCTGGTGTGGGTCGGTCACGTCGGCGGTGAAATAGTGTGCGGCGATACCGGATTCGCGGAGCCGGGTCATGTTCGTGGCGATATCGGGATCGTCGGCGGGGCTTCGGGCGATGAGTGCAAGCGCGCATCCGGTCTGCTTCGCCAGCGCGACAGCGCATTCGATGGTGATGCCACGAACCCCACCGGTGACCGCGACCACATCACTCGCGCCGAGCGGCAGATCGGCCTCGCCCAGCGGCAGCTCGCGAAGTATCGGTTCGGTCCGGTTGCCTGCCTTGTCGTAGTGGACTTCTCGGAAGGTGGTGGTCGCGGCGATATCGGCGCACGCCAGCCGTGCGGCGTGCTCGGGCGCCAGGCCAGCGGCTAGATGGACGACAGTCGTCCGGACTGCGGGGGCCTCCAGATGCACCGTCTTGGCCAGCGCGGCCGCGTCTCGGCCGTCGTCGACGACGACCAAGCGAGACCCGGTGTCGATCGCTGATCGAGCCGCGGAAAGCATACGGTCGATGGCGATTTCGGCCGATTCGGCCGCACCGAGCCGCAGCAGCACACCGTCGCCGAGGCGGGCGGTGTCGAGCCGGTGCTGGATGGCCGCGGTGAACCGATCGTCCTGCGGCGCGAACACCCGCCACCGCCCCGGCTCGGCACGGTCGGTGACCTGCGGCACGGAGGCGGCGACAAGGTCGATGGTGAACGGCCGCACCCAGATATCGACGCCGGTCAGCTCGTCGGCCGGCTTCGCCGGTGCGTCGTTGCGCGCCGTGTGCGCGAGGTCGTCGATCGCCTCGGCGAGCTGCGCGATCGTCGCGGTGGCGACGTTGGTGGTCGGTTCCGGTATCTCGGCGCCCAGCAGTGCGAGCGCATCCGCGACCAGCTGGGTGATGGTGATGCTGCTCAGATGCAGATCGTCGAGCGGGTGGATCTCGGGGGTGATTTCCTCGATGGGGAGTTCGACGCGCTCGGCGATCAGTCGCTGCAACGTCGGCAAGGATGAGGTGTCGTCCGCCCAGGCCGGGTCGGGTTGATCGGCCACCGCCGGCTGAGCTACCCCGTGCGCGATGGACTGCGTCGGGGGGAGGAACGAGTCGTTCGGTGCTTGCTCGCAAGGGCTTTCGATGAAAACGAACTGCTTGTCGAGCGAGATCGTCCGATTGAAGCGTTCCGCGGCGAATCCGTCCAGGTCGGGACGGGCGCCGAGGACGTAGCAGGCGGCGAGGGTGCGCAGGATCCCGGTGACGGAGTCGCCGTCGGTTTCCATTGCGACAGTGGGAATTCCAGGGCAAACATCAGCGGCCAGCGCCGACAGCGTCGAACCCGGGCCGACCTCGACGAGCAGATCGCAGGTCTGCGCGAGCTGCGACAACGCGGCGGCGAACTGGACCGGTGCGTGCACCTGGCGCTCCAGCAGGTCGGCTACGGCACAGCCGGGCTCCAGCGGGCCCGCGGTGACGGTCGAGAACAAACCGGCCCGTTTGACCTTGCCGAGGTCGATCTCATCGAGGTAGCGGCGGAACGCGTGGGCGGCGGGCGCGACCAGCGGCGAGTGGAACGCATGCGAAACCGGCAGTGTCCGGCAGCGCATTTCGGCTGCACGCGCGCTCACCAGCACCGCGTCGACGGCGTTGGTCGGCCCGGCGACCACTGTGTGTTTCGGGCTGTTGTATCCGGCGATCACCACGGGGCTGCCGTTCAGCAGGGTCGCGACCTGGTCAGCGCCCGCGAAGATCGTCGCCATGGTGCCGGGCTCGGCCGCGGCAGCGGTCTGCATAGCCCTGCCGCGGAACGCCACGGTGCGCACGAGCTCGGTTTCGTCGAACACACCCGCCCAGTAGAGCGCGGTCAATTCTCCCAGGCTGTGCCCGACGCAGCCGACGACGTTCATGCCGACGGAATCGAGCAGTCGCAAGCCGGCGAGCGAGGCCGTCACGATGCGCGGCTGCGCCTGCTCGGTGGCCGCACCTTCGGCGTGCACGCCCACCTGCTGGTACAGGTCGGCGATCACGGCGAAGCGGCGAGCGGGTGCGCCGCCGTCGCCGTGCCCGGGTGCGCCCTGCCCGGGAAACATCAGTCCGATGCGCGGAGCGGATCCGATACCCGCACTGAGGAATTGGCCGGAGCCCGGAGCGAACCGGTGCCGTTCACCGGCGGCGAGGACGTCGGCCAGTTCGGTCAACCGGTCCGCGGCCTGTCGCTGGCCGGTGGCGACCACCGCGGCTTTGATCGGTAGCCGGGCATCGATCCGGATCAGCTCGGTGGCGAGATCGCCGAGCTCAGCGAACGAACAACGCGCGGCGAGTGCGGCGACCGTGCGCAGCTCGGCTGCCAGCTCGAGGGGTGTCGCCGCGGACAATACGAACAGTTCCGCATCCTGCGCGCTGCGTGCCAGGCGGGTACTGGTCGCCCGTGACAGCGTGCGCGGTGGCTGCCGGCTCTCCAGCACGACATGGGCGTTGCTGCCGCCGAAACCCAGCGACGAGACGCCGGCCCGCCGGGGAGCCACGGTGTTCGGGTCGTGCGCGGCAATGGCCGCTTCGCCGGTGTCCGGCCATTCGAATGCGCTGTCGGGCAGCCGAAGTCGATTCTCGACGTCGCTGAGGACCGGATGGGGCCGGTCGGTACCGGTGATCGGCGGAATGGTGCCGTGGTGCACGGCGAGGGTGGTCTTGATCAGCGCCGCAATGCCGGCCGCCGCCTTCGTATGACCGATGTTGCCCTTGATCGATCCGATCGCCACCGGTGGCCTGCCCGCACTCCGCGCCGCGACCGCCGTATTGAACACCTCGAGCTCGGTTCGGTCACCGACCACGGTGCCCGCGCCGTGGCCTTCGAGATAGTCGACGGTGTCCACCCCGAACCCCGCCATCCGGTACGCGCGTTCGATGGCGCGTAGGTGGCCGTTGTGTTCGGGCCGGGTGATGCCACCACGACCGTCCGAAGAGATACCCCAGCCTGCGATCGTCGCGTATATCCGTGCGCCACGGGCGATCGCGTCCTCCTCGCGCAGCAGCACGAGGATTCCGCAGCCCTCACCCGGCCAGAAGCCGTTCGAACGCTGGTCGTACACACGCATTTCCGAGGTCGACAGGGCGCCGGTTTTCGCGAAGCCGACCAGTTCGAACGGGTCGATGGATATGTCGACACCACCGACGACCGCCGCGTCGAGGTGACCGGCGAGCATGGCGTCACCGGCCTGTGCGATCGACAAGAGCGACGACGAGCAGGCGCCGTCGACGGTGAAACCGCCACCGCCGAAATCGAAGTGGTTGCAGATGCGCCCGGCGATCGTGTTCGCCAGGCCGCCGGCCAGGCTGTCCTCGGTGATCGGTGGGAACGGCGCCTTGTAGTCCGCCTCGTACTCGTCGAGAAAGACGGCGATCTGCGCCGCGGGCCAGCCTTTGCGGTGCAGTGCGCCGGCCAGGGTGCGACGCACATAGGGCCACCGCAGGCGCATGCCCGAAGCGCGGGTCATATCGCCGGTCAGCGTGTTACCGAGGATGACGCCGGTGCGCTTGCGGTCCAGGCCTTCGCCTGCGGGAAACCCGGCGTCATCGAGCGCCGCCGCCGCGGTGTCCAAGGCGAGCCAGTGCACGACGTCGGTGGACCGAAAGGTGTTGGCGGCGACGCGATGTCTGGCCCGATTGAAGGTCCAGCCTTCGATAACCGCCGCATGGGTCGCGTAATGGCGGTCCGCCGCCGCGGGATCACTCGCGTAGTAGTCGGCCGCGTTCAGCCTGGCGGAGGGGATCGGCCGGAACGCGCGCCTGCGGGCCAGGACGTTGTCCCACAGCTGGGCTGGAGTCGCGGCGTCGGGAAATCGGCACGCCATACCGACGATCGCTAGTCGAACCATCGGTCATGCTCGCTGAATAGTGGGGCCGGGGGACAGCACGGGCACCTGCTCGGTGCTCCGGCGTTCAGCGGCACGGGCTTTGGCAGTCTTCGTCCAGTGGGCAACCCAGGCATAGCTGCCCCGGATCGCGCAGACGATCGTGACGGCGAAGAACAAGGTGTAGACGACGTTGAAGACCATCAGCAGTCCGTACACGGTGGCGGCCGATGCGCCGAACATGAATTGGGCTCGGGCCGGGAACGGCGTCGTGCCGGGGTCGGTGATCATGTAGTTGGTGAACAGGATGAATGCGGTACCGGTCATCGTGCCGAGCGCGGCGACCAGGGCGACGTCGAACAGTTCGTGCCGGACGATGGCCTGGATCACAAACCCACCGAGCCAGCCGACGATCAGCGGCACCCGGCGGACCAGGGTTGCGTTGATCACCGAGCCCGCGACGAGCAGGACGAGCGGGACCGCTATCCGGAACATCGTGTTGATGTTCTCGCCGAACTCGTAGGGCGGCGCGATGCTGATCCAGGTGCTGAAGCACAGCAGCGCCACCGTGATCCCGAAGTTGGACGGGTTCATGAAATGGCGCATCCGCCCGGCGAACGGGGCTTGGAACACGTACTTGCTGGTGATCGCCACCGCTACGGCGAACAGGACCGGCCAGAATTGATTGTTGGCGTAGAGCAGCATGTTCACCGCCAAGGCGGTGATGTGGGCCGGTAGGAGGAACTCGTACACACCGCGGGCGCCGCGACCCAGGAAACGCGGTGACGTGTTGCGCGCCCACGCGGTGATCATCTCGAAAGCCAGGTCGATCACGTAGGCCGACACGAGCGCCAGAATCGGCCACAGGGGTGGCTGTTCGAAGCCGAGGATGGTGTAGCCGATGATATTGAGCACGGTGAGGGAGAGGGCGAAATTCCGTAGGGCCAGGTATCGCACATCTTTTTTGGCCGGTTCGGTGGTCGGAGGGGCACCGTTGGTGGTGGGCGGTGCGATTGTGGTCGCACCATTGCCGCCGGGTGGTGTGGACGGCTGATCGCGGAGGCTGTGTTTACGGTTGAGCAGAGTCATGGTTTCGTGATCCCCTCGGCGATCTCGGTGGCCGTGTCGGTCAGCATCAGTGCGTGCGTGCCGGGCGCGAGCTGGAGTGTCTGGTGATGACGGGCACCGGCGGTGTCGAGCCATTCGATATCGGCCGCGACCGGGGTGCTGGCGGCGCCGAGCCCGAAGTGCACGTCGAAGCTGCGTTTGCCGCTGTGACCGCTGCCGCCGTCGAGTTGGCTGCGCGTGGTCCGGCCGTCGGCGGTGCGCACCGTGACGACCGCGTTGTAGGCAGGCTGTCCGGCGACGGTCGCGGCCGTACCGGTGGCCGGCTGCGCCGGTCGATACAGCCGCAAGGTCAACGAGTTGCCAAGGTCCGGTGATTGATTCGCGAAGAACGCGGGCGGCCCCCACTGCCGAGCGACCGCGAAATCGAGGGTGCCGGTGCCGGTGGTGTCGCCGATGGCGACCCCGCGCGTCGGTATCGGCGAGTTGGTGCCGACCTGATCGGTGATGTCGACGTACTTGCCGTTGCCACCCTTGGCGAACAGCGCCATCGGGTGCTCGCCCGCGATGTCATCGCCGGGGGCGACGCGCGGCCACATTCCAGGGTCGTGCAGCACGACGTCGTTGGTGGTCGCAAGCTCCTGTAGCCAAGCCCATCGGTTACCGCCGTCGCCCTGAACGAACCCGGAGGTCTGCAGCACGTCGAGGGTTCCGGAGTTGCGCAGATCGGCGGCTTTCATGTCCCATCCCCAGCCCGTCCAGGCGAGCCCGAGCTGTTGGGCCTGTTGCGAGAACGGCGCGCGTCCGGCAGCGAGTTCGCGACGCATGTCGTCGGGCGTGCTCGTGTTGTTGCGCCAGACGAAGTTGCTTTCCTGGATGCCCCACGGGGTGGTGATATTGCTGACCAGCATGTCGAATTTTCCGCGATCGTACATATCGACGAAATCGACGCCCATACCTTTGAACGAGTCGTGGCCGAGCACAAACGATTTCGGGTCGGTCCAGGTCCGGTTGCCCGTTGCCGTGCTGAATCGGATAGTGCCCGGCGTCGACTGGTTGTACAGCAGATGATCGCGGCCGAAGTCGTTGCCGACATAGAGCTCGGGCAGCAGATCGCCGGTCAGGTCACCCGATCCGAGCGACAGCGTCCAGCCGGTGCTCTCGCCGAACGGGATCGCGCCCTTCTGCTCGACGTATTCCGGGCGTCCGGCGGCGTCGTTGCCGTTCCACCGGAATACTCGCTCGCCCGCGGCGTTCTTCGCATTCGACATCGAGTCGTTCATGACGACGTCGGGGCGCCCGTTCGGGTCGAGGACGCCGGAGTTCGGGAAATAGTTTCCGAAGACGATGTCCGGGTGGCCGTCACCGTCGAAGTCGGCGATCGACACGGCATTGGTGTTCCACTGTTCGCCGTGGTACTGATCGCGCGTGGTCCCCGACGGGATCACCTCGGTCGGTAGGTATTTCGGCGCCGGATCGGCGGCATCGGCCTGGTGCAGGAACATGATCGGTGTTCGTCCCCAGTAGTAGACGAGCAGATCCATTCCGCCGTCGCCGTTGAAATCGCCGGGGGCGCAACCCATCGGCGCCATCGTCGAATCCATCGTGATCGGGTCCGGCCGGAGCACGAATGGGGTGAAGCGGTCGGCCTGAGGTGCGGTCGGGGTGTAGGTCACGATCACCGAGTCGGTTCGGGTGTCGACGATGCACATGCCGTCGGAGCGACCTTGTCCGACCAGGTCGTTGACGGCAATCGAGGCACCGACCGAGGAGATCCACGAGCGAATGCGCTGATATGCCGGGTTCACCTCGCGCACGGATTTCATCGTCAGCTGGTCGTATCCGGGCGGCATGGCGATCGCCATGGATTCGAGTTTGTAGTCCTGTGCCACGGTGTCCGGGTCGTCGGTGGCGACCTGTGCTTGCGCGACCAGGAAGGCGGATGCCAGCAGCACCACCGCGGCGATCGCCGGCGCCAGGGCTCTTATACGAGCGTTCATGATTCGGCCTTTGCGGTTGTTTCCGTGGCTGCGGAAGCGGTCGGGTCGGGAGGCTCGTCGGTCAGGCACTGTTGTCGGATCCGTTGTCGCCAGACCTCGTAACCGGCCAGGCCGTCGATCGTCGGCTCCGCGGGCCGGGTCTCGATCGCGATCCTGGAGGCGTCATCGACGGGCCTGCCGGTGAAAACTCTTACGGCGGTCTCGGTATTCGGCTGCACGATGTGGGCGCGGGCACGGGCTTCGGCGGCAAAGGTCGCGCCCTGGCCGATCTCTTCGCGATAGGCCGAGGCCTGCTCGCGCAACGTGGCGAGTTCGTCGGGGGTGGCACCGCCCGCGTAGGTCGCCGCCAGGCCGAGGCCGGCGAACAAGTCCGGCCGCCGATCCGCCGGGAACGCGTCGATCATCGTGCATGCGGCCACCGGATCGGCGCCGGCGACGAACCACATCGCGCGCCCGATCCCCTGATCGATCGCGTGCGGCACGTAGTTCGGGTGCAGGACCGACACGACGGGCGGGTTCGGGTCCACATACTGTTGTTTCACGTAGCGATCGGTATGGAAATAGGCCTGGTGAAACCCGTAGCCGTCCAAGGCGAGCCAGATCAGCACCGGATCGGTCGCCCCGGTCAGCGCCGCTCGGTGCAGTGGCCGCGGCAGTCTGGCCAATGCCCAGCCCACGCCGACGTAGATCATGTAGAGATGCTCGTCGGCTGCGGTGATGAAGTCGGCAACGTGACGGCGGCTGCCGATGGGCAACGCGTCGCGAATCGCCATCGCCATCGCCGCGCCCTCGAAAGCGAAACCCCTTCGGTCGCTTTCTATTTCGTACAGCAGCGCCGCGGTTTCGGCTGCTGTGGCACGCTCGGCGCCGACACCGAATCCTTCGATGAACGTCGCGCCGGGTTTCTCCAGGCAAGCGGCGGCGTGTGGATTGCGGGCCGGGAAACCGCGAACCTGCAACGAGGCCTGCCGCGCGTCCGGCGTCAAGATCTTCCGGCGGAGCCCACCCAGAGCGAAGATCATCCGAAGCCCTCCTTCGCAGAACCTGTACTCAAGGTTCCCATCCGGTCGCGTCTGGGGCTTCTCCCTCGTTGCTCAATCTATAAAACGGAAGTATTCTACCGACCAGTTGCATAACATGAATCATGGTGGCGAACTGAGCCACCGTCGGGCACTCCGTTCGCCTGCCTCGCTGCATCGGGGCCATGAGGCTTGCGTCGGGGCTACGGGTTAAGGGGGTACTCGGAAGTAATGCAACCGCCACTGCGGATTCGACGGCTGCGCTTGCCGAGCGTTCATCCCGCAGTTGAGGGGCCACCGGCATTTTCGTAATGGCGCGCGGCCTTTGCGGCGACACCTGAATGGTTCGACCTCGGTGCCAGAGGCGGCCGGTCAGTTCCACCATCAGCGGCAGCGGCCATATTTCCTCGCACTAGCAAAGGCGCTATTTCGTAGCATCCCGCAGTCGAACGGCTGCGGTAGGCTCACTTCTGCTGTCACCGGCTCAGGCATCCTGGATTGTTATGAGTTTGGGAGAGTTCGTGTCCGACCATATTGCTGACAGCATCAAGTACATGTGGGAAAACTGCGGGCAACAGGTTACCTTGGATGACCTCGCCGACGTCGCACAATGCAGTAAGTTTTACTTCATCAGACGGTTTCGCGCCGAAACCGGCTGGTCACCCGCCCGTTTCCTCGCCGCAATCCGTCTGGCGCGAAGCAAGAAGTTATTGGCCTCCACGACTATGCGAGTGTCCGACATCTCGTACGCCGTCGGGTACCTCAGCTACGGCACATTCACGTCGCGGTTCACCGAAGCGGTCGGACTCAGTCCGTCCCAGTATCGTCGGTACGTCCGCGGCGAGCAGGTTCCGTTGAAATGGTCCGAGCAGCATGAATGCGGCCGAGAACCCAGCATGCCGTTATTGTGCGGCAAACTGTCCGACCCGGAGGGGTCGACAGTGAGTCGAAGGTACATGAGTATTTTCCCCGCAGCCAACCCGTTGACATCGGCCGCCGCGTTGCTGATTGTCGCAAACCAGGGCGCGTTCAGTTTGAGCTGTGTACCGCCCGGAAAATGGATTGCTCGCGCGATCGCGGTCTCGACCGTTCGCGACGACAGAAATCGTCGAATAACCCGAGATGTCCGCACCGGAATCTGTGAGTTCCGACTACGGAAAAACGATAGGCTCGAAATCGGTATCACCTTGACCGAGCGTACGATTCGGACCGCGCCCTTTTTGCTGGCACTGCCGCAGCTGTGAATATCGGGACTTTACCGATTTGATTTCAGCAAGATCGTGAGCTCGCGACCGTTCGGCCCGGTCGGCACCGCCTCGATCGGCGCAGCCATGCCGACAGGCTATGACCACCGGCGTATCGCGCCGCTTTCGGTTCCTCGGCCGTGCGCTGCCACGCCACCCCGCAGCTGTTACTCGTCGTGCCACGGCTGTTTTGGTACGCGGGTTCCGCTTCCATTTCGTCCGCTGTCCGTGCGGTAAAGAACGGAGATATGTGTGTGTAGCCAAAGACATTTCGACTCATCGATCGAGCAACCCGACGACGGACCTCGACCGGCGCCTATTCGGCGGCGCACCCGCGCCTTCTGGTTCGGGCTCGCCGCAACAACTTTCGGCACCGCGCTGCACTTTCCGATGTACTGGGAGTCCAGGCACATGGGTTATCACATGGCCGACATGCCCATGGATACATCGATGATCGCAGGAATGGTGTTGATCGTCGTCGGCCTCGTCGTCACCACCTACGGCCTCGTTCCTGTTGGGGCACAGCGTGATCAGGTGGCAAACCTGCGGGTGCGCGCACTCGACGACGCCCCGATCAATCGCGTGCACGTGATTCTGCTGCTCGTGATGGCCGCGGCGATCACCATCGATGTCATGAAGCCGACCACGCTTGCGTTCGTCGTGCCCGGCGTCGCCAAGGAATACGGCCTGAAAACCGCGACCAATCCTGGCGGCGGCCTACCGGCTGCACTGCTGCCGCTCGCGGGTATCACCGGCACGGTGATCGGCTCGTTCCTCTGGGGTTGGCTCAGCGACAAAATCGGCCGCAAGGCGGCCATCCTGCTGGCCGGTGTGTTCTTCGTGGCCACTTCGGTGTGCGGTGCGATGCCGAGTTTCGAGCTCAATCTGCTGATGTGCCTGATCATGGGCATGAGCGCGGGCGGCATGCTGCCGATCGCGTTCACCCTGCTCGCCGAGACGATTCCGGCCCGGCATCGCGGCTGGCTGATGGTGCTGATCGGCGGTGACATCGCGGGCGCCTACATCATCACCAGTTGGCTCTCGGCCACCGTCGGCGACAGTTACGGCTGGCGGGTGATGTGGCTGATCGGGTTCCCGACCGGCCTGCTGACCATCCTGCTCACCCGATGGATCCCCGAGTCACCGCGCTTCCTGCTGGCACTCGGCCGCCGCCGGGAGGCCGAGCAGGTGCTGCGTGTCTACAACGCATCCATCACCGAGGTCGAAAACTCCGAACTGACAGTCGAATCCGGTGTCAAGGGGGGATACCGCCGTCTCGTGCAGGTGCCGTTCGGCGGGATCACCACTGTGCTGGTGCTGGTCGGTCTCGGCGTCGGCCTGGTCGTCTACGGCTTCCAGCTCTGGCTGCCGACCAACCTGCGCCAACTCGGCTACAGCGGCGTCTCGGCCGATCAGATCCTGCGCGACTCCGCGCTGATCGGCTTCCCCCTCAATTTCCTGGTCGCCTACTGCTATCACCGCTCGTCGAAATGGACGATGGTGATACTCAGTGCGCTGCTTGCGGTTTCACTGTTCGGGTTCGTCGCGCTCGGAGATCGCATAGCCGACAACAAGATTCTGCTGTACGCGCTACTCATCCCGCCGATCTGGGGAGCGAGCTCGGTGGTGGCGGTACTCGTCGCCTATGGCGCCGAGGTGTATCCGACGCGAATACGTTCCCGTGGCACCGGTTTGGCGGCCGGCATGAGCAAGGCGGGCGGCATCATCGTGCTCGCGCTCGTGGTGCTCGCCGTTGCGGCACCGTCGATTTCGATGACCGCGCTCATCAGTGCCGTCCCGATGACCATCGCGGCCGCGGCGGGTGTCGCCTTCCTGGTCGAGACGCGTCGGCGCTCGCTGGAGGAGATCACCGCCGAGGAACTACGGGCTATCGCCTGATGCGCGCTACGGGTAGACGTGCAGCCAGCCGATCGTCAGCAGCCATATCGCGATGCCGCAGAGCGCGACATAGACGATCAGCCAGGGGAGTGCCGAGAGGTGCCTTCTCATTCTGTCTCCCGTCCCGACGGCGAGCCAGTGCTGCTGCAACGAGTCTGTCAGCTCGTCCACGCGTGCCACTGCGGTGCCCTGGTGAACCAGATAGGTTGCGGCGCCGACGGATTGGACCTCTGCCGAGCGCAGAAGGTCGCGATGCGGATCAGAATAGCAAGGGAGAACCGAGCTCACTCCGGATTCGACTTGCCCGGGTGCCGGCGCCTGAACGCCGTGCTGATCGAGATCGCCGAGCCGAACGCGAACCTCCGCGGTCACATACGGGTCCGCTGAGCCGACCATGCACGTTGCGCGGCAGGGGTTCGCATCGGAGAGTGGTGGTTGGCGCGCAAGAGTGACCGGGTGGCCGAAGATGCCGCCGCACTGTGGTTTCGAATCCAGGAGGAAGCGTGTGACAGCCTCGGCTCGGCTACACATCAGCAATGAATTCCCGGCGATGCTGGAACGGATCGACGCGCTCGGCGAGTCCATCGAAGCGAACGCGGCGGCGGCCGACACACTCGGCAGGCTCACCGCGGACACCGCGAAGTCGTTGCTGGGCACGGGGATCATCCGGGCGGGTCTGCCGGAGAACCTCGGCGGTTACGAATTCTCCCCGCGTCAGTTGATTCACACGATCGAGCGGCTCAGCTACCACGACGCCTCGGCCGGCTGGACGATGATGGCGCTGCAGATGATGACCGGCACCACGGCGGCCTATCTCGGTGCCGTCGCGGCCGCCGATCTGTTCCCCGATGTCGCGAGCGGTGAGCACGCCTTGCTGTCCGGCCATGGCACCCGGCCCGGCCGCGCTGTCCCGGTGGACGGCGGCTACCTGGTCAGTGGGGAATGGCAGTTCGCCTCCGGTATGGCACTGGCCACACACATCCACAGTGCGATCCAGGTCGAGGGTACCGGTGAGGCCCGGATACTGGCGATGCCCAAGTCGCAGGTGACTCTCGTCGACAACTGGGACGTGCTCGGCCTCCGGGCGACCAGCAGCATCGACTATCACTGCACCGATGTGTATGTCCCGCAAACGCACACGTATCGCGCGACCACAATGGACCCCGCCAACGGCGGCGCGATCTACCGCATCGGCATAGTGAACATGTCCGCGATCGTGCACACCGGCTGGGCACTCGGTGTCGGCCGTCGGCTACTCGACGAATTGAAGCTCTACGCTGCGCAGAAGTCGGGTACGTTCCATGCCGCCGTCGACACCGCGCAATTCCACGCCGACTATGCGACCGCCGAAGCCGAGCTGCGCGCGGCCCGCGCGTGGGTGCGGCAAGCCTGGCAGGAAAATGAAGACACGCTTGCCGCAGGTGAATTGCTGAGTACCGAGCAGGAGACGCTGATCCGGCTGGTACTCAACCACACGACGTGGACCGTGCACGACATCGGCCAGACGGTGCACCGATGGGCAGCGACAACCGCGATCCGGCGCGGGCCGATCGAACGGTTTCTCCGCGATCTCAACACCGGCACCCAGCACATCACCTCGGGCCCCATAGTCCTGCAGAATTGCGGAAAGTGGCTCAGCGGTGCCCAACCCGAAGCCCACTGGGAGTTCCTGGACCTGGTCGACTGATCACCCGGAGGAGCGGCGCATGGCCATCATGTTGTTGGGAACCTTCGACACCAAGGGGGAGGAGTACGCGTACGTTCGTGACTTGATAGTCGAGTGCGGCAGGGAGGTCGTGCTGGTCGACACCGGTGTCTTGGGGACCTCGTCCCTCGTCGCCGACGTGGACTCGTCAGCGGTCGCTGCCGCGGCGGGCGCCGATCTGGCAGGGCTCAGGCATCGGCGGGACCGTGGGGTCGCCCTGGAGGTGATGGCGGCCGGCGCCGCTACCATCGCCGAGCATTTGCACGCGCAGGGTCGGCTCAGTGGTGTGCTCGCGCTCGGTGGCAGCGGAGGTTCCTCGATTGCCGCGACGGTCATGCAAGCGTTACCTGTCGGCCTGCCGAAGCTGCTGGTCTCGACAATGGCCGGCAGGGACGTCTCGCCGTATGTCGGGACGACCGACATGACGCTGATGTACAGCGTCGTCGACGTGGCGGGGATCAATTCGATTTCGCGTCAGGTGCTGGGCAACGCTGCGGCCGCGATCGCGGGGATGGCCGGCGCATACGAGAGTAGACGATCGAAACATGCTGGGGCACAGGACAAGCCGCTCGTCGCCGCCACCATGTTCGGCGTCACCACCCCCGCCGTGGATACCGCTCGACGCCGGTTGGTGGAACTGGGGTACGAGGTGCTGGTATTCCACGCCACCGGCTCCGGCGGTCGCACCATGGAGAATCTGGCCGCTGACGGGCACTTCGCCGGTGTCCTGGACCTCACCACCACGGAGCTCGCCGACGAGGTCGTCGGCGGGGTGTTGTCCGCCGGGCCTGATCGGCTCACCGCGGCGGCAAAGGCGGGCATTCCGCAGGTCGTCAGCCTCGGTGCGTTGGACATGGTGAACTTCGGGCCGAAGGACACCGTGCCGGCGCGGTTCCGCGAGCGACACTTGCTCGTCCACAACGAGACAGTCACGTTGATGCGTACGAGTGCCGTCGAAGCGGCCCGGATCGGTACCGTGCTCGGCCGGAAGCTGGCAACGGCAACCGGGCCCACCGCGTTGTTCGTCCCCCGCGGTGGACTGTCTGCGGTCGATGTCGACGGCGGGCCATTCTGGGACCCTGCGGCGGACGCGGCGTGCATCGACGCGGTACTCGACGCGGTGGCCGGAACCGACGTCGAGGTGATCGACAGCGACCAGGACATCAACAGCACGGCGTTCGCGACGGCGGCCGCCGAGCATCTGCACCGACTCATCAGGAGCGCATCGTGAATCGTGAACAAGCTCTCGCCGGATTCCGCAGCCAGCTCGATGCCGGTCAGCCACTGATCGGTGCGGGCGCGGGCACCGGACTGTCGGCCAAGTCCGCGGAGACGGGGGGAGCCGACCTCATCATCATCTACAACTCGGGGCGGTTCAGGATGGCCGGTCGTGGCTCCCTCGCCGGCCTGATGCCCTATGGCGATGCCAACGCCATAGTGATGGAGATGGCCGCCGAGGTTCTCCCGATCGTCAAGCAGACCGCTGTCCTCGCCGGTGTCTGCGGCACCGATCCGTTCCGGCAGATGCCGCGGTTTCTCGATGAGATCCGCGCCATCGGGTTCACCGGTGTCCAGAACTTTCCCACCGTCGGCCTGATCGACGGAGTCTTCCGTGCGAATCTCGAGGAGACCGGTATGGGGTTCGATCTCGAAATCGAGCTGATCCAGTTGGCAGCCGAACGCGAGTTGCTCACTGCGCCATATGTATTCGATGTGGAGCAAGCTACGGCGATGGCGCAGGCGGGTGCGGATATCATCGTGCCGCACATGGGCTTGACGACGAAGGGCAGCATCGGCGCGACGACGGCGATCACCCTCGACGAGGCGGTGGTGCGGGTGCAGGAGATGCGTGACGCGGCCGCGGCGGTCGACCCTGGCATCCACGTGTTGTGTCACGGCGGCCCGATCGCCGAACCCGGCGACGTGCGCTATGTTCTCGAGCGCACCCACGGTGTCGCGGGATTCTTCGGTGCGTCATCGATGGAGCGGCTGCCCACCGAGCGCGCCATCTCCGACCAGCTTCGCGCCTTCAAGGAAATCCCCACCAGCCACCCGTGAGTCGCGCTATATCCGGGCAGCTCGACGAAGGAGAGTCTTATGTACCGCGATCCGAACACTGTTGCGACAATGGTTTTCGACTGGGGCTCGATCAAATGGCATGTCACGCCCGACATCATCAACGGTGCGTCGTCGACGCTCGGCGAGGTGGTGATCAACCCGAACAAAGGCCATGATCGCCACGACCATCCCGACTCCGATGAAATCCTCTATGTCGTGGACGGCGAGGGACGCCAAACCGTCGGTGACAGCGACGAATTCGCCATCAAGGCCGGCGACGCGGTATGGATCCCGCGCGGCACCCTGCACTCCACTTACAACACCGGATGGCGCCCACTCCGATTGGTGGCAACCTACACCCCCGGCGGCGCCGAGGCCGCCCTTCGTGGTCTGCCGGATTTCGTCGAACTGGCGCCGGGGGAGTTCCCGACGTGGGCACAGGACTCGTAACCGGTTCCGCGGGCCCTCAACTGAGTTCGGCCGACCGGTTCCCGAGCACTCGGTAGCGGAGGTGCGTGACATCGCGCGCGGTCAGCCGCCGGATCAGGTCGAGCTCGATGCGGTCGGGGCCCAGACCGTCGAACAACCGACGCCCTCCGCCGAGGAGGACCTGTACGAGATGGATTTCCATTTCATCGAGTAGCCCGGCCCGCAGCAGCGCTTGTGCCGCACCCGCGCCGTGCACCAGCACAGGACGACCGCCCGAAGCGGCTCGGGCCCGGGTGACACAGTCTTCGACGTCGGTGACGAACTGCGCGCTGCCTGGCGGCACGTCGTCGTCATCGATGCGGTGGGTCAGGACGAAGATCGGCACGCCGTCGTGATGGTCACCCTGCCAACGCCCGGCCAGCTCGAAGGTGCGCCGGCCGGAGATCACCGCACCGGTCGCCATGGCCTCGCCGAACACCTGCCCGCTCGGGCCATCCGACATCCGATCATCGAGCCAGTTGAACAGCCGCCCACCATCGCGACCGAGCTCCTGGCCCGCCCGATCGTCCGGGCCTGCGATGAAGCCGTCGAGCGACATCGACATGTAGAGGCGGATCGGTGGGGTGCGCTGCGGGATGTCTGGGTTCATGTGCATTGAGACCGTGTGGGTTCGACGAAATCATCGCTGTCGAACCCGGCACCTGAGTCCCGGATCGGTTCGCGCATTCAGGTCGAGGGGTGCGGGCGGGGAGCGAACGCCCGCTGAGGGAAGCGGCGTCGCGCGGCGACCGTGCCCATGGTTGCATGTGGGGGCGCAGGACGAGGTGGAGGATCATGGGATACGACTGCACATTGCATCTGGTTGACGAGGACGCGATTCGGGAGCAGTTCGTGCCCCGGTTGCTCGGGAGTTCCACCGAGCCGACGGCGTTGGATCGAGTGCATCCAGGTGCCGAGGACCTTTGGCGGCAGGTGCGGGAGCTGTTGCTGGGAGCGGACGCGCGGGCGGCGGCGGAGGCCGTGTCCGTTGCGGCGGTGATGTTCAGCGCTTCGATGCTGCCGTACCGGTACGAGCGAGGATTGGCGCTGAGTTTGGCGTTCGAGGCGGGGCGGGTGTTCCCGGACGCGGTGTTCGTGCCGAAGGGCGAGTACGCGTCGGACGGGCTGTTCACCGAAGTTGTTGCGGCGCATCCGCAACTCGGTGGGCAGTTCTCGTCGGGATGGTTCAGCGGGAACTATTCGACGGGTCTGTATGTGCCTGCCGAACATGTGGCGGAGGTGCTGGAGTGGGTGCAAGAGCAGCTCGTGCCATTGTCGAAAGGCGAGCGGCGGAAGTACCGGGGGATCGTGGCGACGCTGCGGGCGGCGGTCGACCGCAAGCTGGGGTATTGGGAGGCAACCGATCTCGCGGTGCCCGCGGCAGGTGAGTTCCCGGGTGATCCGGAGCTGATGTGGGCGCAGTATTTGGGCAACGACGGAACGCCAGCCGCCGCGGTGGAGACCGCGCCGCCTTCGCCGATCGCGAGCGTGCTCGATGACATCGTCGACGGATTCCTGCTGTCGCACAGCGACGGCAAGAATCCGCGGGTGGAGTTGTGGGATCTCGCGGTGTGGCCGCCGCGTTTGTCGTTGCAGCGCAACGAGTTCTGGGTAGCGGCAGCACAGGCGCCCACCGGTGGATGGCTCGCGATGTCGACCCACGACACGAAGGCGCGCCCGCGCGTGTTCGGGCCGATCCTGGTGGACGGGGCGGCGGATGCGCCAAAGGTTTTGCCGGCCAAGGGGCCGGGCGAGGCCGATCTCAACGCGCACGAGTGCTACTTCCTCGGCGCACGTCCCGTGGTGTTGCACGAGGTGAAGAGGCACCTGCTGCGATTCGGCGGCCTGAATGTCGGTGACCCACTGCCTGGTCCGCTGTGGCTCGCGGAATCCGGTGCGTGGGAGCAGGTTCCCGGCATTCCGGATGCCGCCGTGGTGAAGAGTGTGCTCGGCGACGCCGCGCTGCCGATGACCGGAGCCGCACGGCTGACGGATGGCAGCACCGTATTGATCTGGGACGGGCACGGTTACGAGCTCGATGCGACGGGCACCGGCTGCGTCCGCGCCTTCGAGATGGGCGCCGAGCGCTCGCACGTCGAGTTCACCTCGGCGCCCGCGGGGGACGACGGATTCTTTTATCTGTCCAATCGCGACCTGTACGAAATCCATCGCGGTGGTACCCCGATCCGGCATGTCGCGGCGTGGACGAATGTGATGGCCGTGCGTCCGGGACCGGACGGCGGTCTGCTGTTGAAGTTCGGTGAAAACGACGAGGGTGATGTCGGGGTCCTCTACTTCCCGGAAAACGGCACCTACATTTCGTTGCCGCCGGAGATGTTCGACGACAGGTCCAGCTACTCGGCCCTGTACTGGAGCGAGGCGGCCGATCGAATCGTGGTGGTCCGTAACGGGTTCGTCGCCGTTGCGGTGGAAAGTGTGCTGGCACAGCCGCGATCGGCGGTGCCGGAGTAGTTCCGATCCTGGGTTCCGGCAAATAACCTGTCGCGCGATTGGTAATTGTCGCGATGATCCGGCCGCGCTGATTCCGTGGTGGTTTCAGACTGGCCTTGACTCGAATTAACGAGACCTTACGCAACTCGACCGTTCCGTTACCTGTCCCTACCCTTCGGTACTGATCGGTAGGTGGATCAAGGTGGCTTCAACACTGATCAGAACGAGTACGGAGAATGGTGAGCACCTCCGTCTATTCGCCAAATCCGCAGTGGGAGAAGCAGTG
Source organism: Nocardia sp. XZ_19_369 (assembly GCF_015355715.1). Classification (NCBI taxonomy): domain Bacteria; kingdom Bacillati; phylum Actinomycetota; class Actinomycetes; order Mycobacteriales; family Nocardiaceae; genus Nocardia; species Nocardia sp. XZ_19_369. Next base: position 54,225 of record NZ_JACVED010000002.1, read on the forward strand.
TCGATGAACGCAGGGTCGAAGATGTGGAATGGATTGCGCGAGCTCGCCGGTCGGCGGTCCCGGGCCGTGCTCGGTGCGGTGTGCGTGGGGGTTGTCGTCGCGGGGAGTGCGATGGCAGGCCCCGCGACCGCCGAACCGGACGAGCCGGCGACGGGGACCGTCGAGTCGCAGAACTGGCGTTGGCCGGTGAACTTGCGGTCCGGTCCGAGCCTGCGGAGTTCGAAGGTCGGCCGGGTTCGGCACGGTGAGCGGGTGACGATCGTCTGCACGACCCGTGGCGACCGGGTGAAGGGTGCTTGGGGTGCGACCGATGTGTGGGACCGGCTCGACAGCGGTCGGTGGATCAGCGACGCCTTCGTCGACACCGGAACCGACGAGCCCGCGGCACCCGACTGCGCGGGCGGCGAACCCGAGCCGCAGAAACCGGACGTGCCAACAAAACCGGACGTGCCAACAAAACCGGACGTGCCAACGAAACCGGAGGAGCCCACCAGGCCGGACGAGCCGACAAAACCGTCCCCGGGCGAGGGGCAGGGCGCGACCGCGTGGGAGAAGCAGGTCCTCGACCTCACCAATGCCGAGCGCAGCAAGAAGGGTTGTCAGCCACTACGTCTGGACGAAAAGTTGACCCGCGCCGCGCGCCTGCACAACCAGGAGATGCGAGACCGCAGGTATTTCGACCACATCAGCCCCGACCCCGGTCACCGCTACCCCGAGCACCGCGCGAAGGCACAGGGTTATCAGTCAGAGGTCACCGAAATCATTGCCCTGGGGGCGAGTTCGCCCAAGGAGGCGATGCAGGGCTGGATGAGTAGCTCGGGCCACCGCGCGGAACTGCTCAACTGCTCCTGGAAGTCGGTCGGTGTCGGTGCGCTGCCCGGCACCGGGCGCGGAGGTTCCTTGCTCGACACGGGGCCGTGGTGGACCCAGATGTTCGGAGCACGTTGAGCACTGTTCGTGTGGGAGCGGCTGGGCTGGTGCACCGTCGCACCACAGGACCGGTCCGAGATGCTGTTCGGAACCACCATCTACTGCGGATGGAGAGGCAGCCCTTGTCTCGGACGGGTGACCCTCCGCGCCGTTGAGTCAGCCGGCAGCACAGGCACCGCGGTCTCCTCGGAGGGTTGGCGGCAGTCCGGTGTGGGTAAGAACCCAGCATCTGTCGTCATCTCATCCGGGGGGATTCGTGCTCGAGCCTGTCCGTCAACGCCCTGACACTTCAACTGCCGCTGCGACATTCGTGTTCGTGCACGGTCTGACGAGCAACAGCTTCTACTGGGCGCCGGTGGTCCGCGAACTGGCATTGCTCGGACATCGCAGTCTGCCGGTGGACCTGCCTGGACACGGGCTCGACGCATCGATACCCGTGTCATATCAGACGCGGGATGTTGGCGCATTCACCGCCGGACCGTCACCGATGGCCGCGATCACAGTGCAGGACAACGTCGCCCACGTCATCGACGTGGTGCGGCGTGTACGTCGGCATGGACCAGTCATCCTGGTAGGCCACAGTCTCGGCGGCATTACGATCGGCCTGGTCGGCAACGCCATACCCGAGGCCATTCATCGCATCGTCTACCTCTCCGCGTTCTGCCCGTCCACCCCGGAGGCTCCCAGCGCCATGGCGCTGAGCCAGACGCCCGAAGCCATGAAGGACGTCCCGACACCGAACTCGGACCATTCGCTGTTCCTGGGAATGGAGCCCGTCTCCCGCGGCGTCATCCGCTTCGATTTGCGGTCTGCCGACATCGAAGCCCTCGAGGATTTCCGGCTGACCAACATGCCCGGCGACTCTGGAACAGATGCTCACGGTGATCAACTTCGGTATGCAACCCGAGGACGGGGCACAAACCAGCTTCGCCGACGCCCGCGTCGAGGCCGACACCTGGGGACGGATACCCCGCAGCTATATCCGCCTCACCCGGGACAACGTCATCTCCGCAGCCCTGACCGCGAAAATGATCGACGACGCCGACCATCTCACACCGGATAATCCGTTCGACGTCCACAGCCTGCCGGCCGGACACATAGGTGTCGTGCTCCAAGCTCGCGAACTGGCGGCCCTTCTCGACCAGCTCGTCTGAACCGCGACGACAGCCGCCAGACCAGCACCTAGTTGCCGGTCGGCGGCCCAGGTAGGCGGCCAGCTGCGTGTAGACGTCGGCGTCGTCGAGTGCTGCGGCAAACCGGTCCGAATGGCCCTTCCCCGCCACGCGCATCCGGCGCGGCGAACTTCGGGAAAGCATCCGGCGCCCGCATAGCAAGTTCCGGGTCCAGATCCGTCCGGTAGCACGCGGCATCGGAAATGTTTCCGCAGCTGCGAGCCGCAGACAGCTCCCCGTGTCGTCGCTGGGTGCTCGCCGGATCGTCTACCTATCGACTGCCAACCTTGTGGTCAGCTCGGTGAGGAATTTGACGGATTTGCGCTTGTCGTCATCTGTCAGGTGGAGTTCGCCCTTGTCCGTCTGGGTTTCGGTATCTCGGATTTCGAGAACTGCGTTCCACTTGTTGATCCGGGTAGCAAACCGTACCGTGTTCGAAGGGTTCCCTTGATCTGTTCGCAGGTCGTACACCCATACCGCCTCGCCCAACTCTGGCGTCATAACGAATCCGCGGCGACCCCATGTTGGGTCCGCGTCGTCCGGTGCGTTTCGCACTGAGTAGCTTCCGATCGGGTTCTGGCCCTGGGCGAGCTCGCACACTCCGCCGTGCTTGAGGAGGGCGTCTGTAGAGATGTTTGGGATGGTTCGCGCGTCGACAGCGTGCAGCTCGGTTGTGAAGAATTTTTTCAGAACATCGCACAGTTCTCCCTGCGTTATCGGCGGTGGAGCCTGCGACGACGTGGGTGGGGCAACGGGCTGCGACGAGGAGCACCCGGCGGCCAAGGCCAGCGCAACAGTGGTGACCACGGCTAGCAAGCCAATCCTCACTGAGGCACCGTCCAATCCGATTTGTCGCCGTCTTTCGTAGACGCGTCGCCGATTGCTTCCCGAATTCCTTCGATTCCAGCCCCGTAGGAAGATTTAACACCACTGGGCCATTTGTTGTCAGGAAGGCCTTTTTGAATCGCCGTGATCTGCGATATCTTGTTACCTTCGATGATATTTGTCTTTGCGGAATCCCCCATGCTTTTTACCAGGCCGATGACGAGAGTCCGTGCAGCCTCAACCATCTTTACCAGCTCCTGCGCAACGGAAAGCGCGCCTGAGAACGATATGGAGAGAAGGCTCTTGACGCTGTTGAAAAAGCCGTCCTCAACCTTGGAGATCATCTCCTGCACTTTCGTGGCAATCTCACCGTAGAGAGTCAGTTCTGCCGCAGCAATAGATTCCAAGCTGGTTGCGATCTTCTCAAATTCTAGGGGTAAGTTGTCCAACGCGGGCTGTTGTCTGGTTGTGCGCATTTCTTCGTACCTGGTAGCCGCATCGCCCGACCACTCGGAGAGTTTGGTGTCGGCGAAGTCGCTTCCTGCGGCGATCACATTATTCTTGAGGTTGCGCCAATCGTTCGCGACGTCGATGAACTTCACTGGAACATCCAGATCTGGTTCGAGCGCCTTGAGTTTTTGCCAGGTTTCTCGAATGGCAACATTTGCCTTGTCGCGTTCGGCCCAAATCTCGTCGACCATATCTTCTACGCCCCCGGTCAATACCCCCACCGGATTGACAACGACGCCGGCATACCCGTTCGCCCGAACGAGCTTGACAAGGTGTCCGCAGGCTGAGTCGACCTTTGCCGGCAGGTCTCCCACTTCGATTACCTTTGCGCGCAGATACGATGACTTTTCGAGCAAGCTTCGCTTGTCATCTGCGACCGTCATAATTCCCCCTCGATTTTCGCCAGCTTTCCTTTATTGGCGAGGTCTTCCGCTTCATATGTGTCGGCTGCAGTTTTCAGGACCTTGCCGATGTCCTCGAAAACGGTGACACCTTCATTCAGCCTGTCTCGGAAGTATCCGGGGGCTGGTTGATACTTCGACAGGGCTTCTGCGAATGTGCCTGCTTCTGACGCGGTGATTTCAAGTCTTTTTGTTGTCTCAACTCCGGCCTCGAGGTTTACGGCGGCTTCACCCCAGCTCGTGGCGGCCAACCTCATCGCTCTCAGGTTCAGTGTCAGCTTATCTGCCATTGCCCATCCGTTCTTCTAGGAGCCGCAGCCGATGGTGGTCCAGCTGATATTCCAGATCACCGTCCGAAGAACGCGAATGGTCTCCCCGTACGATGTACTTCGGTCGCATGGAACGGATTTGATCGGCGCACCACATGATTTCGTCTACGATCCGATCAGGCTCCGCAGTCGCTGCCCACTCATTTTGCACCTCGATCGACAGCAGTCGGGATACGTCAGCGGTGATCCTGACGGGATGTTGTCCGTGAAATATGACTTGACCTGACGCTTCGAAATGGCCGCTGTTGATCATACTGCTGGACACGATGCTGTATTCATCCCAGGTTCGCGTCTCGAGCAATACCATCAGCATTGTCCGGTGATCCGGGATCGCTGCCTCCGAAATCTCTTGCGGACTCGGCCGACGACCAGATGCGTACAACTGGTCCAGGCGCCTCTCCACGGCAGCTCTGTAGGCCGCCATAAGTTCGTCGCCTACCTCTTGCGGGGCGACATAGCGGCTCCACTGTGGACGTATCAGAATGCGGATCGGGAGGCATCCTCGGTCGAGTTCCATCGAGGCGAAGGATGACCCGGGACGGGTGGGTGTTGCGGATGAGTCGGCCACCGCGAAGGAGTCCTCAGCCGGTGGCGGCGTCGGCCTGGTGACGGCCGGCGCTGGTCTCAGCTCGACCGGGGATGGCACCGAAGCGGGCCTGGCGGCGTTGGGCCTCGTCGGTACAAGTGGCTCTTCGTCCCAGTACTCATCGGGATCGTCGTAGTGATTGAAGTATCCCCCGGCCGCCCTCACATCACCGCATAGCCTTCTGACCACAGTGCGGGACTATGCCCTGCTGTGGTTGGTAATGACATCGAAACCCCTCCTGCAGTTGGCCACGCCCCACGGTGACGACTGCCTGCCACCCTCTCGGGCGTCGTCCTGTTTGTCAAGATGACGATGATCTTTCTCATCATTGAAATTACTTGGCCACCAGATTAATTGCGACTCCAGCTGGGTACCTGAAACGCTGAGCCATCATTGTGACGTTAGCCGTTCGGGCGTTTGGCAGTGGTCCGGCGCGGCACGTCGCGCCGTTGCTTAATTCGGTGACCGAGTTGTTGTCCTCGATGAAGGTCCGGCCTCGGGTCGTCGTGCTTAGCCGGCCTCACCGCCGAGCTCGGGCACAACCGGGCCTACAGTTCGGCCAGTCACTCGAGCAGTCGGCTATGCACAGTCGCGTGCGGGTCGATCAGATCCACACTCGAACATCGCCGATGCAGGGCTTTAGACATGATTACAGAGCGGGGCAAGGTGTCTGCGCGGTAGGCACAGGTCAGCCGGCTGCCGGTGCGTCGGACCGATGTGCGGGGGCGGCGAGTAGCTGGTCCAGGTGGGCACCGGACCATCTACACAACCCGTGGATGGTCTGCACGAGTCCTTCCCCTGCCGCGGTGAGGGTGTAATCGACCCGCGGATTGGCGGTGTGGTGGTCGTATCGAGTTACGAGACCGTGGTTTTCGAGTTCGCGCAGCGTCTGGGTGAGCATCTTGTAGCTGATGCCCTCGACGGCACGGTGCAGCTCGCGGAAGCGATACCGGCCCGCACCTATTTCCTCGAGGACACGCAAACCCCACTTCGTCGACACCGCGACGAACACCCGCCACGCGACGTCTCGCCCGAGTTGCTCCGCATCGCCCATCGACAACCACCGCTCACCTTCAAGTGCGTACTGCCGCTTCCGCCAACTCCACCGTAACTTCGCCTTCGTGCAGATATTGAAGACCTACGCCCGCCTGTTCGTAGCCGATCTCGACGCGGCGCTACCGACCTACGAGAAACTCGTCGGCACGTCCGCCGATCTCCGATTCGTCTTCGAGCAAGCCGAAATCGCCGCGATCGGTGACTTCCTGCTCATCGCAGGCGCACCCGAGCACACCGACCGATACCGCGCGACGATCGGCCCGGTGGTCGTCGACGATCTCGACCAGGTGATCGCCGAACTCACCGCCTCCGCGGCCACCATTGTCGACGGTCCCCTCCACAGCGAAACCGGACGATTCGTATACCTCCGCCACGCCGACGGAGCGGAAGTCGAATACGTGCAATGGTCCCCACAGGTGCGGGCCCGAGTACTCGGCTGAAAGCTCGGCGGACTGGTCGAGATCGACGGCGACGAGTTCGTCGTCCCGCCGTCTGACGATCCGGCGCCGGTGGCCTGGTGGCGTTTCAGGGTTCGAGGTCGACCACGCCTCTGCCACTGTGCATCTCGAACGGAACCGAGGCCTGGTCGTGCGCGATCAACCAGGTGGAGTCGATTTTTCGCATGCCGAACGTGGCCCGGACCCACATTCCTGTCGTTGTCGCCCCGTTCGCCAGCGTGCCGTGCAAACGTGCGAAGGCGTGACCGAACGCCACGTCAGCTCCTACGGTGAACGTGAGGTCGCGGATCTCGTAGTCCACTGTCTCGAAGAGCAGAAATACTCTCGCCCAGTTCTCGAGTTTGGCGGCGATTCCGACATGCTGGAGCGGCGGTTCGACATCGAAGGACACGACATCGGTCGTGTACTGCCGTTTCACGCCTTCGAGATCCTTGGCGCACAGCGCTTCGACCAGCTTGTCGATTTGCCGGCGAAGCTCTACTTCATCGAGCTCAGCGTTGGACTTAAAGGTGTTGGGAATAGTCATGTCCGCTCCTCAGGAATCGATGAGAGTGGTTTCGGTGGCCTCGCGCAGCGGCGCCAGCGCGGTGCTCCAGGAGACGACCTGATCGAGCATGGTGCCCAGCGCAGCGCGGTGGTGGTCGCGCGGTGTGAAGGTGGTGTGGTTCTCGAAATCGGTGAGCACCGAAATCTCCACCGGGCGGCTCACATCGGCCATCCCCAGCGTGCTGCACACCATCCGCAGCTGCACCACGGCGCGAGCACCGCCGCTCACGCCGTAGGAGACGAAACCGACCGCCTTGTCGGCCCATTCCCTGCACAGGTGGTCGATCGCGTTCTTCAGCACTCCCGGTGCGCCGCCGTTGTACTCCGGGGTCACGAACACGAAGCCGTCGAATGGGGTGATCCGCTCCGCCCATTCGCGGGTGTGCGGATGAATCGACGGTCCATGCATCGGCGGCATGGGCTCGTCCAGATGCGGGAGGGGGTGGTCGCGCAGATCAATCAGTTCGAACTCGGCGTCGCCGCGCTGCGCTGCCGTATTCAGGACCCACTGGGCGACCTGCGCACCCTTACGGTTGGGCCGGGTACTGCCGAGGACGATGCCGATTCTGCTCATGGCCGGAACTCCTGGTTCGCTGAAAATGTCATGACCTTCCGACGACACAGCCGCCCGGAATGTCAGGCCGCCTCACAAATCGGGTCGCTGATTCGTCGATTCGGTGAGCGCGCACAGACCGAAGGAGCCGAACATGACCGACCCGCACCTGCCCGAGGTGATCAAGGAGCGCCGTCAGCTGATCAATGTGGCCTACCGGCTGCTCGGCTCGCTGGCCGAGGCCGAGGATGTGGTGCAGGAGACCTACGCGCGCTGGTACGCCCTCGCCGAGCGGCAGCGAGCCGAAGTGACGGTGCCGGGTGCGTGGTTGACGACAGTCGCAAGCCGCATCTGCCTCGACCTGCTCGGCTCGGCCCGTGCCAGGCGGGAAAGCTATGTGGGCGAATGGATTCCGGAGCCGCTACCCGACCGGTCCGAATCGAGCAATGGTGGCGCCTGCGTCGATCCGGCCGACCGGGTCACCCTCGACGAGTCGATCGGCATGGCCTTCCTCGTCGTGCTGGACTCCATGACGCCGGCCGAGCGAGTGTCGTTCGTGCTGCACGACGTCTTCCGCTATTCCTTCGCCGAGGTCGCCGCCATCGTCGGGCGCTCCCCGGCGGCTTGCCGCCAGCTCGCCTTCAGTGCCCGCCGCCGCATCGATACCTCGCGAAGACCATCGGGCACCGAGCGTGCCGAGGTCGTGCGTGATTTCAAAAAAGCTTGGGAGACAAAGGATATCGAGGCACTGATCGGCCTGCTCGACCCGCAGGCGATCGCCACCGCCGACGGTGGCGGCCTGGCACTCGCCTTCCGCGACCCGATCAACGGCGGCGACCAGATCGCCCACGCGTTCATGGAAATCGCCACCTACGGTCCCGCCGTCACCCTGCTGGAACGAACGGTCAACGGCCAGCCCGGTCTAGTGGCGCAACTCGACGACACCATCGTCTCGGTCTACGCCTTCGACATCACCCACGACCGAATCAGTCGCATCTGGGCGATCCGGAACCCGGAGAAGTTGCGTTCCTGGACGGCCCCCTGAACCGAAGGATCGCACAGCCCTGATGCGTTTTCGGTGAGATCGGGCAGGTCTCATGGTCGCCATGGTGCGCTCGCTCTCCCAGAAGGCGCGCACGGCGAGGATCTTGCCCGACTCGTCGACTTTATAGATGAACACGCCCACGGCGTCGATCACTTGACCGCCGGCGTGGCTGCGGACCTTGCCGGTGTAGGCGACTTCGTTCCCGCAGGCGAACGAGTCCTCGAACAGGAACTCGATCGACTCGTTGTGCGCAATAGCCTTGTCCCAGAACGCCGAGATGGCGTCGCGCCCCCGGTGTCCCGCACCTTCCGGATCGAAATGCGAAGGGCCGACCGGGTCTTCGACGATGGCGTCCACGGCGAACAGATCCAGTCAGGCATCCTTGTCGCCCGCCCGGACCGCGGCATGCAAGGCTTGGCTGGCGGTGCGCGCCGGATGGGTCGCGGTGGTCATGGTGTCCTCCTGCTATTGGGCGCCCCATGGATAGGTGACCAGGTGGTCGATCATGAAGCGGCAGTGCGTTCGGGTGTGCCACCACTGTGCTGGCCGCGCGGATTACCCGCGTCGGTAGTTTCCGCCTATTCCCCTGTCGACTTACCACGACAGTGCCGCGCAAGAGCGACGCCAGAACACTCAGCGACCATCGTCGCATGCCTGAAACCGCCAAGGACGAACCATGACTCGACAGCCGGAATGCCTGCGCCGCAACATAAATCGACTGAATAGGTTTGTAACCCTGCTCCAAAAACGGGGCGTCGCCTTCTCGGACATGCACATCCTCACAGTCGTCGGCCGACGCACCGGCGAGTTGCGTGAAGTGCCGGTCTCGGTACTCCAGCTCGCTCGAGCACGGTATGTCTTCCAGGCATATCCAAAGTCCGCCTGGGTAGCCAACGTTCGCGCCTCACCGACGGTCACACTGGCCCGTGGCCGACGCTCCTCAACGGTGCGAATGGTGGAACTCCCTGTAGAAGAACGCCGTTCGCTGCTACGCGACCATGTCGCGAACAACCCGGCAAAGCTAGACGAATGGTTCGTCAAGACCGGCCTGATCGAAGAAGCCACCCCAGAGGCGCTGGCCGCCGCAGCTGAGCGCATCGCGATCTTCCGCGTCGAACCCACCTGACCGGCACCAGGCGAGGTCACGGCATCGAAACTCCCGAAGTCGGTAACGCGGGCCACGATCGACACTGCCAGGATCTGCCGTCCCACTCGACAAGAAACGGCGCGGCATGCGGCAGGGGGTGGCCCCACACCCGAGCGCCGAGACCGCAGAGCTGCGCCAATGTCACACTCAGACTTGCCACATGACCGACGAGCACAACGGACTCACCCTCATGTGCCCGCCTGATCTGCTCCAAAGCCGTTGTCATCCGAGCCAATACCTGTGTTCCGGATTCACCGTCGGCTACTCGCCGCTCGAGCTGCCGGTCGACTATCCACCGCCGCAACACTTCTGCGGTCTGCCGCCGAACGTCGGGATCGGTCGTTGCCTCCGCCGCGCCGATCCCGACCTCGACCAACTCGGGCAACGCCACGGTGTCGATGCTGCGGCCCTTGCACAGGGCGGCGGCGGTCTGTCGAGTACGTAGCGCAGTGCTGCAATAGACCCCGGTAATCGGCTCGTCTGTTTGAACGCGGGCTGCCACCTCGGCTTGGCGAAAACCGCAGGATGTCAACGGCGACAGCGGCACAGCTCCCGACACACCCGCGACAACATTTTCCGATTCAGCATGACGCAGGCACCACACCCGTACGAAACCACTCACGAAGCAATCTTGCTCTTGAAGGGACCGGGGGTCGACCTCCCCATTCGCCGAATTTCACGGGACCAAGGGCATACCATCGGATCCGTCCAGCGACCGACCACGTGCGGAGAAATCTCTTGACTGGCAATCACCTTCGTTGCGGGGTCTACCTGCCGCCGTTCGGCCCGTTCGGCGATCCGCACCGTCTCGTCGACCTGGCGGTCCGTGCCGAAGCCGCCGGTTGGGACGGCGTATTCCTCTGGGATCACCTACTGGGTGAGACCATGCCGATCGTCGACCCTTGGACAACCTTGGGCGCAATCGCCCAAGTCACCAACCGGATTCGACTCGGCACCACAGTCACACCCCTCGCGCGGCGACGCCCCTGGGTCGTCGCACGTCACGCGGCCACATTGAGCAACCTGTCCAATGGACGATTCATCCTGGGCACCGGCCTCGGCTCGGACGAGTCCGGCGACTTCAGCCGGTTCGGCGAACCCGACGACCTGCGAACCCGATCTGCCATGTTCGACGAAGGACTCGACATAGTCCGCGCGATGTGGTCTGGAGAGACCTACCGGCACACCGGCCCGCATTACGAGGTCCGCCTCGAGGCAACGACACCAGAACCACACCACATCCCGATCTGGGTGGCGAACTCGACCAACAACCCCAAGGTGATCCGCCGAGCCGCCCGCCACGACGGGATCTTTCCCCACCCGGAACGTCACACACTTACTCCGGACGAACTCGTCGGCATCGTCGCAGCGGTGGACAGCGCCGGCCGCTCGACCGAACGCCGATTCGACGTTGTTGTTGCCGGCAACGCCAGTCCCGCCTGGAACGAGCCGACCAATGTCGACCTCGCCGGACTTACCCAAGCAGGAATGACCTGGTGGATGGAATCGCTCATCCATTACGACCCGTTGGAGTTGTCGCTCGAGATCGTGGACGCCGGACCTCCTCAGACCCACGCTGGGCCTGCCACGTCATACTGATTCGATGAAAGAGGAAGGCGCACCGACGATCTCGTGGATCGTCGACCTTCCGAGTTATCCGCCATCGAAGGATTCACTGGCGCGCGTCATCGACGCTGATGGTGGGGGTGATGAGGCAGAGAACTCCTATTACGAAGTCTGTGCGGATCCCAGTTATGTTCGACGCGAGGCCGCTCAGCGCCGATTCCGCGGTCAGTACCTTCGGAGACTTCGTCGATTGGCGAACCGCGATCGCGGTCCCCGGCCTGGAGCTACCCGTCCGGAATGAGACGCGTCAGTAGCCGATGATGGTCTTTGTGAAGATCATCCTGTCTGTGCCGCGGACCGGCAGTGCGGCGGCGTTGCGGCTACGCCCATGGCGATTCGACGACGTGCCGGCTTTGGTTGCCGCACATCGCGATCCGGGTTTGCGTCGCTGGCTGGCCGGCCACCTGGTCGACGAAACCGCTGCCCGGAATTGGTTGGACGCCCAAGTCGACGGCTGGATGGATGGCACACGGTTCAGTTTCGCCGTGGTCACCGCCGCCGACGATTACTCGCCCGTCGGCCATGTAGTGGTGAAGATGACCACGGCCGGGGTGGCCGAAGTCGGGTATTGGACCGCAGCCCAAGTCCGCGGTCGCGGTATCGCTGCCCGTGCCGTCGAGACCGTGTCCCGGTGGGCCCTGGCTGAACAGGAATTGGTCCGACTGAACCAGTTGGAGCTGCTACACGCAAAGGACAACCATGCCTCCTGCCGAGTGGCGAACAAGTGCGGATACACCTTGCAGAACCTGCTCCCCGCCGCACCACCCACCTTCCCGGGTGATGGGCATCGACATGTGCGTAAAGCAGATGAGAACTCGATCTGACAGGCGCATCAACCGCTTCCACACACGTGCGAGCTTTCGGACCAGACCCGCTGCGATGCGAGACATTCGCTGCCGCCGAATCTCGAGCAGCCCTATGCGCGCGTCGACCAAGTCAGGTGGTTGCGAACTCGGGCGGCAGTGAGAGCAACTGCGGCTCGGCGCGGGCCACGCGCAACTCGTCGGGATGGATAGGTTGGATTGTGGTGTTGGGATGGAGGTGTGGCCGGAATATTTGAGTGTGGGGGCAGTGCGGTTCGCACGCCCTACGGCGCGGTTCGACGATGTGGTGGCGTTCTATCGGGATGATCTCGGGCTGGCGGTGCTGGCGCAGTGGCGTAATGACGACGGATACGACGGAATCGTGTTCGGGCTGCCCGATGCCGGGGTGCAGTTGGAGATCACCCAGCACGGGTCGCCACCGGCGATACCGCCGCCGCATCCGGAGAATCAGTTGGTGCTGTATTTGCGGGGCGAACAGGCGCTGCGGGCTGCGGTGGATCGGCTGAGCGCGCGCGGGCATCGGCCGGTCGCGCCGACCAATCCGTACTGGGCGCGGGGCGGCGCAGTGCTGTTCGAGGATCCGGACGGGTGGCTAGTGGTGCTGACGCCGTGGGTGTTCGGCGAAGATTTGTCAGCCGGGTAAGGCATCGGCGAGCTCATCGACTAGAGCTGCGGACCGCAGTTCAAGCATTGTTCCGTTGATCGACTTCTCGAAACGAAATGCACACCAACCGAATTCGGTAAACTGACTGTACCGTGTTCCACTCCGTTCGAACCTCGGCTTACCGCAGACGACTACACTGCGACACCGATTGATGGGGTGACGGCACTACCGGCCGCACTGGCGCTCTGCCGGGCTGGATTCAATCCGTGTTGGAGGTGCTTCGTGGACCGACGAAATTTCTTGCGGGTGAGCGTGATCGGTGGGGGCGGCGTGGCGCTCGGTGGAGCGGCATGGCTGGAGGCCTTCAGTGCGGGTGCCGTTTCCGGCGAGTCGCCGTATGGACCGCTGTCGAAGACGCCCGACGCCAACGGGGTGTTCCTGCCCTCGGGCTTCACCAGCCGGATCGTTGCCCGCTCGGGACAGCGGGTGGCGGGATCGAACTACACTTGGCATCCCGCCCCGGACGGCGGTGCCTGCTTCGCGGACGGCACGGGGTGGATCTACGTATCCAACAGTGAGGTTGACCGTACCGGCGGTGTCGGCGCGATCGTCTTCGGCGCGGATGGGACTATCGTCGGCGCGCACCGCACGCTGTCGGGTACCAGCCGCAACTGCGCTGGTGGCGCCACGCCGTGGAACACATGGCTGTCCTGCGAAGAGGTGGACAAGGGTGCGGTTTTCGAAACTGACCCGTGGGGTCGCAACACCGGTACCCGTAGACCGGCGATGGGACTGTTCACACACGAGGCGTGCGCTGCGGACCCGGATCGCAAGGTCATATATCTGACCGAGGACCGCCGCGACGGCTGCTTCTATCGATTCGTCCCGACGTCCTGGAGTGACTTGTCGAGCGGCAAACTCGAGGTGCTCGTCGAGTCCTCGGGAAATCTCAGCTGGAAACAGGTCCCGGATCCGTCGGCGCGATCCAGGCCGACTCGGCAACAGGTGCGCGGAGCGAAGGTCTTCAACGGCGGCGAAGGCTGTTACTACGCCGGCGGCACGTGCTGGTTCACCACCAAGGGCGACAACAAAGTCTGGGCATATAACGCTGCAGGCAACCAGCTTTCGATCACCTACGAGCCCGGAAACGGTGCACCACTGTCCGGAGTGGACAATGTGACCGGGGCGTCGAACAACGACCTGTTCATCGCCGAGGACGGCGGCGACATGCAGATCTGCCTCATCGCTGCCGATGTCGTCGCACCGTTCCTCCAAATCGCCAACTCGAGCGGTTCGGAGATCGCAGGCCCGGCCTTCAACCCGGCAGGCGACCGACTCTATTTCTCCTCGCAGCGCGGCACCACAGGTTCGAGTAGCGGCGGCATCACCTACGAGGTGACCGGCCCCTTCCGCCGCTGAGAACGTGGCAGGTTAGATCATTTGAATGACTTCCGGCGCTGCGACGTGGCGTGGCAGGCTTGGGCGGTAATGCTGGGTGGCGCCAACGCCGACCGAGATTCCTCGGTGATCGCCCAGCCGATGTCTCGACACCGACCCGGGATGCCTGGCGGCACTTAACTTTCGGTTGAGAACAGCACTGCCCGGTTCCTGATGTCGGCCGGTCTATCTGCGGGCAACGGCTGGGTTGGTGGGCGCTGCCTGGCGGTGGCCGATCCGTGCCACCGATGTCGAAGGGGATTTTGCTCTATGGCCAATCAGCCGCCGCAGTATCCGCACGGCCCGCAACCGTATCCTCATGGCTCGCAACAAAATCCCGCGTGGGTGGCCCAGCCGCGCCCGCCGATGCCGCCGAGGAAGAAGCCGTTGTCGGCGTGGGTGTGGATCGCCGCCATCGTCGGCGGACTGCTGGTGGTCGGGATGATCGGCAGTGCGGCAGACGGGAATTCCAGAGACCGTGCCGCGCGTGTTACCACCTCCGCTGCGGCACCGGTCGCGGCAGCGGAGGTGAGTGCCGCGCCGTTGGCCAGAACAGCGACGACGGTGGCACCAGTTGCCGATATCGCGATTCCTGATGTGGTCGGAAAGAACGGCGCGATCGCCGACGACGTGTTGGAGAAGGCCGGTTTCACCAAGGTCAGGCATGCCTCGGCCACTGCGGGCGTCAGTCTTGTTGTGCTGCCGGCCAATTGGACTGTGGTATCGGTGGAGCCCGGTGTGGGCACGGTCGTGAGTTCGGATTCGGTTGTCGTGGTCACGATGATCAAGAAGAACAGTTGACTCGGCGGCGAAAAGAAATAGCTCGTCCGTTTGACGGTCGGGTCATCGAGCTGAGCGTGGAGAAGCAGTGGCTGAAGCTCCGCACCACTGCCTCACCTACGATAATCACCAGTTCGTGACGGGTGAATCACGTTGCGCTACTGACGATTCAGTTCGAGCGACCTCGACCGTCAGCCTACGACTTGTCCCGGATCATCCGCCGGCCGAGCGAACCCACAGTTGCCAGCCGCTGCCCTGCTGCCCGTACACGCAGTCGGGCCAGGTGTCGGAGCTGCGGTACTGTTCCCCGGCCGCCACGCATTCCGCGTTGGTCTCGAATTGGTCGATGAACACACCTTCGGCGGTTGCGTTGCCGGCCGCCGCGCCGAGAACGAGCATCGTTGCGGCACCGATTGCCAATGATCCCCATACTGTTCGCATGCCGGAGATCATGCCAGGTGGTACGACTTTGCCGTTCGCGAACCGACGGGTCCGCACTTAAACCGGCTCGAGCAACGCCGATAGTTTGGCGAGACGTCCGGCGGCGTCGAACTCGAAATGCAGGTAGTGGTCGTTCACCTCGTACCTGTCGAAGTTCGGTCCAGTGCGCTCCGGTTGTCCCAGCAAAGTTGTCACTTCGGTTCGAGTTGCGGTGGGGGACAGGCCGTTTAACAGTTCGTCCGGCCGCGGATACAGCCCGTAGGTCTCGTCTTCGCTGTCCGGCTGGGTCCGCACCATCGCCGATACGAGCACCTCGTCTTCGAAAAGCAGCTCCGTCCCAGCCTGGCGGAAGAGGTAGTACGTCGACTGCACGTCGCCAAAGTTGAACTGCTCGACCTCCATTGAGGGACCGACGAGCACGATCACATCGAGAATCCGGTTGTCTCCCTTGCGAAATCCGAGAACGTTCAGCATCGCGGCCATCTCACCCGTGACGATCGGCATATCGTTTCCTTCGATTCAGCTCGCGCAGCCGCGCGAAAGTGCTGCACGCCACCGTTGTAGCCGATGCTCGAGCCATCCGTCTCGCTGACAATCAGTCGTTGAGTCTGGCACGGAACCAGTCCGGACACGCATCGGGTGAAAGGACCCACTCGGCGCAGCTCCTCCTGGTTCGTTGACCGCCGCGGTGGGGTGATCCACCGAGGTACCTCGGAGCGGCTGGGTTGTCAGCCTCGCGCGACCGATCTGTTCGATGCCCAAGCGGGCGCTGAACCGCGCCGGGCCCGCCGACGTCGACGAACCGCGGCCGGGCCCGCCGACGTCGACATGACCGGACCCCAGCGGGTTCGATCGCGGCACCGTGCTGGACCCAACGAATGTTGCCAGCCGATGGCTCAGAGCCCCCACCGGTCAATTAGGGTAGGCAAACCGTATTGATCGAATCCGAAGGTGACCGACACAGATGGATCGCGCCCGCACCAGGACGCTCCCGCTCGCAATGGGGCTGGTGCTGCTACTGGCAGTGCTCGCGTTCGCAGTGGTGCTGAGCATCAGCGTCGGCTCGCGCGCGTTGACCTTCACGACCGTGCTGGACGCGTTGCTCCGCTACAACCCGGTCGATGTCGATCACGCCGTCGTGCGCGATCTGCGGCTGCCGCGCACCGCGGTCGGCGTGCTGGTCGGTATCGCGCTGGGACTGGCCGGATCGATCATCCAGGGAGCGACGCGCAACCCGCTCGCCGATCCCGGGCTGCTGGGTGTCAACGCAGGCGCAGCCTTGTTCGTCGTGCTCGGGATCAGTGTGCTCGGCGTGACCTCGGTGACCGGCTACGTGTGGTTCGGCTTCGCGGGCGCCGCGGTCGCGGGCGCGGTCGTGTATCTCGTCAGTTCACTCGGCCGCGACGGCGCCACGCCGATGAAACTCGCGCTCGCCGGAGCTGCGGTCACCGCCGCGTTGCAGTCGGTGACCAGCGGGTTGCTGCTTACCGACACCACCACCTTCGACCAATACCGCTTCTGGCAGGTGGGCTCCCTCGCCGAGCGCGACCTGCCGACCGTTGGGCAGGCAGTGCCGTTTCTCGCGGTCGGCATCCTGCTCGCGGCGATGTCGGCGCGAATGTTGAACGCGCTGGCACTCGGCACCGACGTGGCCCGCGCGCTGGGCCAGAATGTGCCGGTCGCCCGCGGTGTCGCCGCGCTCGCGGTGGTGGTGCTGTGCGGCGCGGCGACGGCCCTCGCCGGACCCATCGCCTTCGTCGGCCTGATGGTCCCGCACGCGGCCCGGCTGATCACCGGCCCCGATCACCGTTGGCTGCTGCCGTACTCCGCGGTGATCGCCGCGATCCTGCTGCTGGTCGCGGATGTGGTCGGCCGCGTCATCGCGCGACCCGCCGAGGTGCAGGTCGGTGTCGTGACCGCCGTCCTAGGGGGGCCGTTGCTGGTCATGTTGGTGCGCCGCCGGAAGCTGGTGAAGGCGTGACCATCGATACGGCCTCGCTGGCTGCCGTCGTCCACGCTCGACGTAGCGGCACCGCTCGCGCACGGCTGGTAGCGCTTGCATTGTTCCTGGCGCTGGTGGTGGTTTTCGCGCTGTCACTCACCGTCGGCTCGTATTCGGTTCCCCTGGGCGAGATTCCGAACATTCTGCTCGGTGGCGGCGGCGGGCAGGACGCATTCGTGGTCAGGCAGCTGCGGTTGCCGCGCGCGGTCGCCGCCACGCTGGTTGGTATCGCTTTCGGCATCGGCGGCACGCTGTTTCAGCGCTTGCTACGAAACCCGCTGGCCAGTCCGGATGTGATCGGGATTTCCCAGGGTGCGAGCGCGGCGGCCGTCGCCGGACTGATCGTCTTCGGACTGTCCGGCGCGGCGTTGTCGCTGGCCGCCTTCGTCGGCGCGGTCGTCACTGGCGCGGTGATCTACGGTCTCGCGCGGCGCGGCGGAGTGAACGGTTTTCGTCTCGTGCTGATCGGCGTCGGTGTCGGCGCGGTGCTGACCAGCATCGTGTCGTACCTCATGACGTGGGCCGATGTCGCGCTCGCCCAGCAGGCGCTGGTCTGGATGATCGGCAATCTCAATGGCCGGAGTTGGAACGCGGTCGTGCCGCTGGCGATCGCGCTCGTGGTGCTGGTGCCCGCCGCCGCGCTGCTCGCCCCCGCGCTCAACGGATTGCAGCTCGGTGACGACGTCGCGGCAGGTTTGGGCCTGCGGGTCGAGCGCACGCGGCTGCTGTTGCTGCTGATCGCCACCGCCAGTGTGGCTTTCGCAACCGCGGTCGCCGGTCCCATTGCGTTCGTCGCCTTCGTCGCGAACCCGATCGCCACCCGGCTGACCGGCGGTGGTCGCACGGCATTAGTGCCGGCCGCGCTCACCGGCGCGCTGGTCACGCTGCTCGCCGATTTCGTCGCACAGCATCTGCTCGGCAACCCACTGCCGGTCGGGGTGGTCACCGGCGCTGTCGGCGCGCCGTATCTGCTGTGGCTGCTCGCCGCGGCCAACCGGGCCGGGCGAGTCTGAAGGGGCCGGGCGTGTTTGAAAGGGATGTCGTGACACCAACTCTGCACACGGAGAACCTGCGGCTCGGCTATGGACCGGTGACGATCGTTAACGACCTCACCGTGCGCATCCCCGAGGGCCTGGTGACGATGATCGTCGGCACCAACGCGTGTGGAAAGTCGACGTTGCTGCGCGGCTTGGCGCGGCTGCTCGCGCCCACCCATGGTGCGGTCTATTTGGGCGGTGAGCCGATCTCCTCGCTGCGCAGCAAGGATGTCGCGCGGGAGTTGGGGCTGCTGCCACAATCCCCGGTCGCGCCCGAGGGGATCACCGTTGCGGATCTGGTCGGTCGCGGACGCTATCCGCACCAGGGCATGTTCCGCCGCTGGTCGCCCGAGGACGACGCGGCGGTCGCGCGCGCCCTGCAGGTCACCGACACCGTCGAACTGGCCTCGCGCTCGGTCGACGAACTGTCCGGCGGCCAGCGCCAGCGGGTGTGGATCGCCATGGCACTGGCCCAGCGCACCCCGATCATGCTCCTGGACGAGCCGACCACCTTCCTCGACATCTCCCATCAGGTGGAGGTGCTGGACCTGCTCGCGGATCTCAACACCACCGACGGCACCACCGTGGTGATCGTGATGCACGACCTCCACCTGGCCGCCCGCTATGGCGATCACCTCATCGCCATGAAAGCCGGCGAGATCGCCTGTGAGGGTGCACCCTCCGACATCCTCACCGCGGAGTTGGTCGAGGACGTCTTCGGCATTCCGTCGCAGATCATCCCGGACCCCGTGTCCGGCACCCCGATGGTCGTTCCCATCGGACGACATCGCTCCGGCAGGGCCGCCGTGCCCGCCACTCAGTCCTAGGAAAGGATTCTCAATGAGGCTGTCAAGCCGCCGCAGTGGTGACCGGTGCCTGGCTGGTCCAGGTTCGGTTGTCGCGCATGAGCGCGAACAACACGTTCGTGCGGCGGCGGGCCAGGCAGACGACAGCTTGGATGGGACGCTTTCCCTCGGAACGCTTGCGGTCGTAATAGATTCGCGATTCTGGATGGCAGCGGACGCTGGTCAGGGCAGACATGTAGAACACCCGTCTGAGGGCACGGTTGTAGCGCATCGGGGTTTGCAGCCGACCGGTGCGTTTGCCCGAGTCCTTGGGCACCGGCGCCAAACCTGCCCAGGCGGCGAGATGATCGGCGGACTCGATCTGGCTGGGATCGCCCACGGCGGCGAGGAATTCTGCTCCGAGCCGGAACCCCATGCCCGGCAGGCTGGTGATCACCTCGGCCAGTCGGTGGCGGCGAAACCGCTCCTCGATCGCGGTATCAGCGAGCTTGATCCGTGCGTCGAGGTCGATCACCCCCTTCGCCAGCTCGGACACGAGCTCGGCGGCGACATCCTCTCCGGGCAGGCGGACAGTCTGGGATTTGGCGGCAGCGACAGCGGACTGGGCGATGGCGGCAGCGTTGCGGACGCCGGCGTCGGCCAGCATGCGCGTCAGTCGGTCGACCCCGGCGCGGCGGATCGCCTTGGGGCGTTGATATCTGGCCAGCAAGATCGCCCAGCCGCGATGTTGGGTGATCTCCGCGGTGCGTTCCAGTGCCGGGCAGACCGCGCCGAGTTGCTGGCGCAGTCGGTTGATCGTGCGGGTGCGGTCGGCGACCAGGTCGGCGCGGTGGCCGGTGAGCATGCGCAGCTCAGCGATCAAGTCCTCACCAGGACGCAGCTGGGGCAGGTCCGGGCGCATCCGCGATTGGTCGGCGATCACCTTCGCATCACGGGCATCGGTTTTGCCTTCGCCTCGATACATCGCCGAGGCCTGGTGCACCGACCGGCCTGTCAGGTAGTGCACCGCGTGCCCGGCCTGCCACAAGACACACAACAGCAGGGCAGCGTAGGCGGTGGTCAGATCAACCGTCCACGACACCTCATCGGCCAGGTTCACCACCTCGCCGACCACCGAGGCGATCGCGGATTCATCGTTGAACACCCTGCGCGACAACACGGTTCGCCCGTCCGTGTCCACGGCCACTACCCAATGGTGCTCCTTGCCGACATCGATTCCCGCCCACACTCGATCTCGCACGCCACCGTCCTCACGTCGTCGTTGCGGTTCTCGCCCACGGACTCCCTCGCCGTCAGTTCCTTAAAGCAGCGACAAATTCGCAGATCTCAATCAGCGGCCAGAGGAAGTCCAGGCAGGTTGGGCGGCCAATCCTTTCAAGCCGCACCAACAGGCAGCCGGACAAACCACGACAAGAGCCACACCCAACCCACCCGGGTTGCAGCACAACCTAACTGCACCTACGAACTTAAGGAATCACATAATGGTCCGATGGACACAAGCGGTGGTCGCCGTTGCCGCCGCCGCGCTGCTCGCCGCATGCGGCACCGATCCCGCCACCACCCCCGCGAGCGCGGGCGATACCGGTCACGGTGACAAGAATGTCGCCACCGGCGGGGCACTGTTCGCCACCGCCGATACCGAGACCGCCAAACTCAAAGCGGACGTCGGGCCCGGCGTATTTCCGCGCACGGTCACGCAGGCAATGGGACAGACGCGCATCGAGAAGAAGCCCGAGCGGGTAATCGTCCTCGACTCCGGCGAGTTGGACGACGTCCTCGCACTCGGCGTGACACCGGTCGGCATGGCCACCACCGCTGGACAGCAAGGCGTGCCGTCGTATCTGGCCGACCGCGTGCAGAACATCGCGACGGTCGGACCGACCAACACGCTCGACCTCGAGAAGATCGCGTCATTGAAGCCAGATCTGATCCTGGGCAGCAAGTTACGCGTCAACGACCTGTACCCGCAGCTGTCGGCCATCGCGCCGACCGTCTTCTCCATCCGACCGGGCTTCCCGTGGAAAGAGAACTTCCTGCTGGTCGGCGCCGCACTCGGCGCGGAGGAACAGGCCACCAAGCTGCTCAACGAATATCAAACCAAAGCCAATCAGGTGAAATCCAAACTGACTGGCGCACCGACTATTTCGCTCGTTCGCTTCATGAGCGGGAATATCCGCCTGTACGGCAAGAAGTCCTTCATCGGCGTCATCCTCGCCGATATCGGCCTGCCGAGACCGGCGAATCAGAACGTCGACGAGCTGGCGGTGGAGGTCTCGAAGGAGAACATCGACCAGGCCGCCGGCGACTGGATCTTCTACTCGAGTTACGGCGCGGATGTCTCACCGGACCAGAAGGCCGTGACCGAGGGCCCGATCTGGCGGAACATGAGCGCGGTCAAGGCCGGGCACGCCATCGCGGTCGATGACGAGGTGTGGTTCCTCGGACTCGGTCCGATCGGCGCGATGCGGGTGCTCGACGACCTCGGCAAGTTCCTGGGCTGAGCGTCGCAGACGGGTGCATTCGAGGTAAGCCGAAACCCTTTGCAGAGAAAGGGTTTCGGCTCTTCTCGCTCCTGGGTCGGCTATCGGTTGACCGGCGTCGTTCAACAAGCAGCGCGCGGCGGCGAGGACACCGCGGCTTCGGTCATGTCGATGTCCCGCCGCTTGTTCGCGGCACGGAAACACGATTCCGGGCCGTAGCTGTCCAGCATGCGCCTATAGGTGCGGGCAGACGCCGGCCACGGGTTTGTGACGCGCCCGCTGCGATGCCGATACCAGCTGGACGCGGGCGGCCATACCGTCGTGGCGATCGCCTGTTCCAACCATCGCTGGTAGTTCTCCATTGCCGCCTCGGTGACCTCGATTGCGGCGGCGTCGATCCGATCACGCCAGCGCAGGCAGTGCACTATGTACTGCATCTGGAGCTCTTTCATCGCAGGATTGCTGCCTGCGCTGTTGAAACTGTTCGGGCCGGCGAGCAGAAACAGATTCGGGAACCCCGGGATCGCGATACCCAGGAAAGCGCTCGCGCCCTCGGTCCACTGTTCTGCCAGCTCGACCCCGCGACGGCCGCGCACCCGCATCGGCACCAGAAATTCCGGAGCCTTGAAGCCGGTGGCATAAACGACAGCGTCGGCCCTGTGTTGCGCACCATCGGTGGTTTCGAGTCCATTCTTCGTCATCTTGGCGATCGGTGCGGTGACGAGCTCGACATTCGGATATGCCAGTGTCGGGTAGTACTCGCTGTCGAGGACGATGCGTTTGCCGCCGATCCGATAGTCCGGTGTCAGCGCCGCGCGCAGGGCCGGGTCCGAGATCGCGTGGCGCAGATACCAGCGCGCAAGCCATTCGACAGGTCGCGCCGACCAGCCGCGCCACATCACCGGGGCGAGCACGGTGTCGGCACCGTAATGCAGTGCGCGCCGGTACAAGTGGTGCCCACCCGGTAGTGCCAAGACCACCCGGGCGAGACGTCCGAAATCCTTCGACGGTTTCGGCAGCACCCAGTGGGCGGTTCGTTGAAAAACACGAACATGGGCAGCGGTCGCGGCCAGGGTGGGCAGAATCTGGGCCGCACTCGATCCCGTGCCGATCACCGCGACATCGAGACCGCGTAGATCATGTCGGTGATCCCACCGCGCGGTGTGGAACGCCGGGCCGGCGAAGTCGGCTCTGCCGGGAAACTCCGGCAGATGCGGGCGATGAAGTTGCCCGACCGCGAAGATCACCACATCAGCCACCATGCGCAGCCCCGCCGCGGTGATCACCTCCCAATAGCCCTGATCTTCCAGATAGGTGGCCTCGCTCACCGGACAACCGAACCGAAGATTCGGCAGCAGGCCCTGATCGGCGGCGACCTGGCTCAGATAATTCAGGATCTGCTCCTGCCCCGGATAGCGAATGCGCCGATCGCGGTAGGGAGCGAAGGAGAACGAATATAAATGAGACGGGACATCGCAATTGCAGCCCGGATAGATATTGTCCCGCCAGACGCCGCCGACCTCGTCCTCCTTCTCCAGGATCACGAAATCGTCGATACCGGCCCGCTTGAGCGCAACCCCCATCCCGATCCCGCCGAACCCCGCCCCCACCACAATCGCCGTGTAATGCACCGCAGCACCACGCCTTTCATCAGGGATACGCGAGCGACGCGCATCCACAGCACCGGGAAACAATGAAGGTTTCGGCGGGCTGAGACGTTCGCCCACCAACGGATTTTGAGACGTGTCGCGGAGGTTATTGCCGGTAATCGGCGCGCCACCTCCGCTGTCGATAGTTTCTTACCACACTTCCGTCCGGAACTTTGTCCACCTCGCATGGGTGGGTCGTACATCAATGGGCACGTTAATAGGAATGGCCGCCGCTCGCCCCATGGATATCAAGAAGCTGGCGCGGCTATTACTGCCGTTGTCCCCGGCGAAGCCCATGATTTCGCCGCCGGCGCACTCGTCGGCCGCGTCCGGCATAAAGCCGCGTCGCCTCTTCGCCCCGCTCGCCGGTCACGCCGATCGCGGTCGGCCTATCGGCGTTCGATCGCAGTGTTCCGAGCCCAGTGCGGTGCACGGCTCCATCGCCGCCGGGCTCGCGAGAGTTATCAGCTGCTGGCCTCGGCGGGTATCGGGGAGGCGAGCGAGTCCAGGTATGTACCCCAGCGTTCGTTGACGACGAAAAATACAAGCGTTATCCACGGAACAATGAAGATCCAGGCACTCGCCCAGCCAGACCAAGCTATAACCCCCGCGAGAATGTACAGCGCTGCGCCATAGACGAACACTGAGTTCCAGAACTCGCGCGGCTTTCGTTTGCTGTAGGTCGACATGCCCCACCACGAGAACGTGAACACCAGCGCGAAAATCAGGTAGTTCAGTGCGGTTCGGAGGATGCTGGCCGAGCCCAAGTTCTCCGCTATCCAACTTCCTGAAACCGCCAGCGTCATGGCAGCCCAGAAGATCAGCGGCACCAGGTTCGCCACCTTTTCCTTGGTGTTGAGCATCAGCTGCACCCCACTGTGTAGTGTTCCGGCGAGATGGCGACCGCTGGCGGATAAACCGTTGCCGTGCCACGGATCTTCAGTGCCGAGCATTTGTCTTGCGCTGCCGCGGCCCAGGTGGTGACAGTAAGGCTGTTGACCGCCCGACTACCCACCGACGGCAGTTGACCTATCGGTGCTCGATGACAGTGGGCAGGGGAGTCGCGGTTCCGGTTGCTGTGTTCGGGAAACAGGGCGAGGTTCCAGCAAGCGAGAGCCCGTCCTGACCGCTGCCATTGCCGGCTTGGGCGCGGGCGACAGCGAGTAGGTACCCATCGTTGGTCACGGCGTTCGATTGCTCGTCCGGTTTGATCGGCCACACCTGCCACAGTCGGTCGCTCCAGATCCGCACGACCGAGTTGAAGTATTCCGCGGCTTTGCCTTTGGGGATGCCAGTGATGAAGTAGAAGACCTGTGCCTTCTTCGGACCAGTGGTGCTGTCGGGGTTTCCGTCGCAAGGGACCGCCGGCAGGTTCGCTAGGTCGAACTCGACCTTCTGCCCGTTCGCTTCGGTGAGCGGAGCCGACAGGCTGACTCCCGGCGGCAATGCGTTCAAGGTCTCGGTGAGGTATCGCTGGATTGCGGTTTGAGCGAGCGATTCGTTCAACTGCTGGCCCGGTATGGCCGATGCGGACGGGGTCATCGAATTCGTTTGGCCGCCACTGCATCCGGTGAGAACAAGACCACACACCACAGCAGTAGCGAACTGTGTCCTCGGTCCGGGCACGTCTACTGAACCCGGATGGTGGGGCCGGTGCCCGGCCGGAGGGCGGTCATCCCTGAGACCCCGAAGCTGCACCCTGGCAGTGTGTCATCGAGGGTGCCTTGAACAAGGCCCGCGAGTTGTTCGGGCCCTACGGTGTCGGAGCGCTGCACGCCGAAGACGACGAAGTTCACGGCGGGTTTCTGCCCAGCGGCGAGTTTGTCGTTCGCGGCAATTTCGTCCAAGGTCTGACTGCGGAAGCACACCGCGACCACGGTCCATGCGCTGGTGTCTTCGGGCATGGCCATGATGGTTCGTGACGGACCGCCGGACGCATCGACGACCCAGACGTCGCCAACGTGGTCAGAGAACACCGATTGCGGATAGGCGACCTTGGTCAGCGCGTTCTGCAATGTCTGGCCACGCAGGTCGGTCTTGGTGACAGAGAAGATCTCCTGGTTCAATTCCACGCTGACCCGCGGCGGCGGTGCCGGTTTGAGCCAGTAGTACCCCAGTGAACAGGCCAGGGCGAGCACGATCACCGCGAGCGCGGCCAGGATGTACCGCCGTCGGCGACCACGCGGCTCGGCAGTCGATGCCGGGGAGGTATCCGTGTCGGTCATAGCGACTCCTGTGCTGGATGAGGATCCGGAACGGTGTCAGCGAAGTCGTGCGACATTCAGTTTCCTCCGATCGGGTGCGGAGTGATCGGATTGGGTTCGACCGGCAGTATCTCCGGTGGGGGTGCCGGGAAGCCATTAGGTGCGCCGGTCGGCCCGATGCGGTAGGTGCTGCCGTCGGGGAACAGCGCCTCCTTTTGCTCGGTGAACATGTACTGCCCGGTCTTGGCGTCGTAGCGTTCGACTTCGTATACGACGCGTTGATAGGTCGGGTATGCCGAGAGGGTTTCCCCAGCCTTCATCGGTATAGAGGGGGCCTTGCCGCCGGTTTCTCCGATGGTGAGTGACTCGGTATCAGCCACCGACTGTGATACCTGTCCGCTGGCTTTCAACGCGCCGATCGTCGCGTCTACTCCGAGCTGGCCGGTCTTGGTCACCGTCCGCGATGTCGTCGTTGTCTTGGTGACCGAGCAAACGATGCCATCGCTGGCTGCCGAGCAGTTGTCGTACGGGGTTGCGCCCGTTGGTGTATAGCCCGGCTGGGACTGTTTCACGGTCACTTTATAGGTGTAGCTATTGTGGCAGCCCTCGCTGAACGACCATTCTCGCTCCTCTCCGCAGCGGGAAGCGGGGCGCACGGGAAGTTGATCACGGATCGGCCGAGGTGAGTGCTCCGGCGATGGGACTGCGGGCCGAGCAGGCGGCAGTGAAGGAATCAACGGTGCGTCAGGCTCGGGTGCTGTGCCGGGCGCGCCACCGGGGTTTGCGGTGTTGTCCGGCAGTGTCGTCCCGGGTTGCCTCTGCAGCGGTGGTTGGGGTGCGTCATTGCCCGGCGGGAAATCCTTACTGCCCGGCGCCGGGACGATGGGTATTCCGTTGCCGGGACCGACCGGTGGGGGCGTGAGTGCACCCGCGCGAGACCCGCCGCCGGTGCCGGGCTGGTTCGGTGCCCAGGTCGGCAGCGGCGGTTGTGAGGGGGCGGGAGGTTGGGAGGGTTCGGGGACATCGACGCACGGCCAGCCCGGATGCATCTGCTGCCACTGCTCACACGGAATGTAGGGCCCTGCGGACGCAGGCGGGGCGGCGGGATCAATAGTGGTGAGTACGGCCAAGCCCACCAGCAGCGACCCTGTCGTAGCGAGGGTGGCACCGGTGCGCCGCCATGTTCTCCAGCGTCCCCGGCGGCTCACGGTCGCCTGGTATATCGAACGCCCGCGCTCCTGAATGCGGTTGGCGGGCAAGGTCTTTGCGCTGCTCACAGGTACACCGGGTCGCCGTAGACGGTGACGGAGTTGTCCGCGGCAGGGGTCGAGATCCGCGCGGTGGCGTAGGAGCGCAGACTCACCGGACCCATGCAGGCGTCGATTTTGACCTGGACTTGTTCGGCGGTGATCGACGCGCGCGGGCCGGCCAGGGGTTTGGTGCCGAAGTCGATGGTGGCGATGGATCCGGGTTTGAGGGTCGTGGAGATGTTCGGTGACACCGACGCGCTCGCACCGAGGCTGACGCTAGGCGGCCAGCTGATGTTCAGTGAGGCGTTCGGGCCGACCGAGAACCCCATGCCCAGGGTGAGACCCGTGGACACATCGACCTGGCAGCCGATCTGATACCCCAACGCCAGCGAACCGGCCGAGACCGGCGCAGTTCCCGCGCCGGTTATTTCAGCGATCGCCTTGAGGCTGACAAAGCCCTCGCGGGTGAACATGGTCGAGGCCAGATTCGGATACCGATCCAGGTTCTCCTCGGTCTTGGTGACCGCGAGAGTCCACCCGTCATCGGTGACAGTTTCCCGATGCTTGTCGGCCACCGAGTCCGCACCGGCAACACCCGCAGCCCACATCCCGGCCAGCAGCACGGTACTGCTCGCGGCGGCGCACGCCACGGTTCGCACAGTCCTCCCCATCAGTCCCTCCCCTTCCGAAATCTCGCCAGCAAATTTGTAGCTATCTTGCATGATCGTCATTTCAAATGGCGCGGAATGTGAGCACTGCCACTGTTGACGGCCGGTTCACGCTTAGGTCGGGCGCGACGGCCGATTGACGTGAATAGAGCTCTGGCTTTGTGGGATTGGACGGGACCGATAGCCGCCGATGGGCTGGAAACCGAGGTGAGGGTGTTCGAACCGTTACCGACCGCGATCTAGGCGATCTTTGATTGCGGCTGTCGCCGTGGACGATACCGTCCGGTCCGCGCGGCAGGGAGGGTGCGTGATGGCGAACAGATGCTCTTCGCGTCGGCCCGACGGCGGCATTTGCTGCGACCATCGAACGTGTCCGGGGCGACAGCGCTGAATTGACGCTCGTCGGATGCGGAAACGCGGGTCGATTCGGGCGATCAAATCCCGCTGATCTGCGAAGTAGGGCGGCAGAATGTCGGCCATGCATACATTTGCCCGATTGTTGCAGAGCCTGGTCGCCGGAGTGCTGCTCGTGGCAGTCGGGCAGGGCGTCGCGGCTACCCCCGCGCAGAGCGAGGTGTTCTGGCCGCAGCTGCCGCAGGGCCAGGTGTCCTGGCCGCAATTGCCGTGGACGAGTACCGAGCCGGATGGCGTGCAGGCGCCGGCGGCGGCGCTGGCGGAGGGGATCGCCGGTACGGTGCTGTGGTCGCGGCAGCCGAACACGGTCGTTCCGATAGCCAGCATCACCAAGGTGATGACGGCACTGGTGGTGGTCAACGCCGGGGACCTCGAACGGACGATCACCGTGCCGCACGAGAGCATCGCCTACTGCGTCAGGCACGACGGAAGCACCGCAGGTCTTGCCCCCGGTGAGGTGCTCACCGCACGCCAGCTCCTCTACGCGATGATGCTGCCGTCGGGCTGTGACGCCACCTACGCGCTGGCTGAGGCGTTCGGTCCCGGCCAGCACGGTTTCATCACCAAGATGAACGACACCGCGCGTCAAATGGGCCTGGCGGGAACGCATTTCACCGATCCCAGTGGTCTTCCCGTCCCGAACGACGACTCCAATTCCTCCACACCGGCGGACTTGGTGACCCTGGGCCTGCGCGCGATGAGCCAACCGGTGTTCCGCGACATCGTCGGGACGCACAGCTATCACCTGCCCGCCGGCCCCGGCAACCGCGAGCACCACTGGCGCACCACGAATCTGCTGCTGGGCGACTATCCCGGGGCCGTCGGCATCAAAACCGGATACACCGACGCTGCGGGAACGTGCCTGCTGTTCCAGACGGTCCGCGCCGGAATACCGTTGATCGGTGTGGTCTTGCACAGCTCGACCCACGGCGCCGTCGCCGCGAAGGACGATGCCGAGCGCATGCTGGACTGGTTTTATGGCCCGATCTTCAGCGCGCTGCCGATTGGTTAGCGGTCCAGCGGTACTGCAGAAAGTCAGTCTTCTCGCGGCAGCGCGCGTGCTCTGAGCTGAGCCAGCGTTCTGCTGATGATGCGGGAGACCTGCATCTGCGAAACGCCCAGGCGCTCGGCGATCTGTGCTTGGGTTTGGTCGCCGAAGAACCGTAGATGCAGCACGAGCCGCTCGCGGGGTGGAAGTTCATCGAGCAGCGGAGCGAGCGTGAGCGCCTCCTCGGTGATCCGGTAGCCGCAGTCTTCTGCGCCCAGGGTGTTGGCCACGCTGGGCGCGTACTCGTCATCGCTGTCGTAGGCGGAGGTGTCGAGCGAGTCGCTGGTGTAGGCGTTGGCAGCGAGCATGGCCTGGGTCGCCTCGAGCAGGTCGACGTCGAGTTCGATGGCGATCTCGATAGCGGTCGGCATCCGGGACAGCCGATGGCACAGCGTTTCGATGGCCGGGGCCAGGGCCAGCATCGGCAACGGCGGTCGGCGCGATGCGTCGGCGCATATTCGACGCGACATGCTCGGCCCTGTCATCTTGGATCAGTTGGATCTCGGATTCGACATGAGTTACGACGCCGATCGGCTCGGGAAGGTATGTCTGTGTGCCGTGCATACCGGCACGATCGAGCAGGCTTACCGCGAATCGGGCCGGAACGTGTTGAACGCCGGGGAGATCGGGTTGCTGAGCGCACCGGACCTGCCGCACCGCGGGCTGATCCGCTCGGCCCGGTACAGCATCACCATGTTCGATGCGCCTTGTTGGCCAGGGTTGGCGCGCCCGCCGAGGCGGGACTGCCCATTCAATTGTCCGGGCGTCGGCCGCTCACCGCAGGTGCGGGACACCGCCTGGCTCGAGTGGTCGAGCATCTGCGGCAGGTCGCGGCGGACCCGGCGGCGGGCGATCTCGTCGCGGCGACCTCGGCGGACTACCTGGTCGCGACCGTGCTCGACACCATGCCGACCACGGTTGCGATCGAACCGACCGCGGCCGACCGGCGGGACGCCCACCCGGACGCGGTGCGCCGCGCCCTCGCCTACCTCGAGTCCCACCTGCGCGACGACCTGTCCGTCGCCGATATCGCCACGGCCTCGTCCGTCACGGTGCGGGCACTGCAGTTGGCATTCCGCAGACACCTCGACACCACGCCCTTGGCGCACCTGCGGCGGCTGCGCCTGGATGCGGCCCGTCAGCAACTCCGTGCGGCCGGTCCTGGTAACAGCACCACCGTGACCGCTGTCGCGTACGACTGGGGATTCACGCATCCGGGACGCTTCGCGGTCGCCTACAAGCGCACCTACGGCGAGCACCCGAGCCGAACCCTGCACAGCTGACCGATCGTCCAGCTGGGAGCGAGTTTGCCGTTTGGAGAAGCGGCGGTTGGGCCGCCCGCGCCGGGCGAGAGCTAGGTTTCCTGGCAGGCTTCATGGGTAGCCAGACGTTATCTTTGGCCAACGGCGAGCGGAGGAAGCCGGAATGAGGACGCCCGCGTGGCCGATCCCGAGCGGTGATGAGCAGGGCTTGGAGTTCGATCTCGACGTCACGCCGGACTGGCGGATTCGGGATGCGGTACGGACGCTGCTCGCACCTGACGACAGTGTCGTCGTCGAGGACGCGGTCCTGGTCACCGATGAGATGGTCGCCAACGCTCGCGAGCATGCCCGCCCACCCTGGCGATGCCGCCTCACGGTGTTCGCGGGCTCGGGTCGGCTGCGGATCGAGGTCGACGACAGCGGACCGGGGGATCCCTATGTGCGCGAACCAGACCTCACCGGCGGGCGCGGGATGCTTCTGCTCGACCGCCTGGCCCTCGCCTGGGGAGTCGTGCACCATCAGCGATTCAAGACGGTGTGGGCTGAGCTTCCGCTCGATCGCCCCCGGCTTTCACCCGTGGCCCCGGCGCCAACGCCCGATCCGGCACCCGGTTCATAGACGTCCGAGTCACGCGGCGAGGGCGTCGTCCACGCTGTGGTAGAGAGCCAGGAACCGCTCGAGACCCGAGATTTCGAGGGGACGGATGACCGGACGGTTGGCGTCGACGACGATCCGCAGCGGCTCCTGACGGTTCTCAGCTTCCCTGCTGGTCGCGGCCAGGGTCGTCAAGCCCGCGCCACCCAGGAATCGCACATCGGTCAGATCGAGCACGCAGAACGCGGCGCGGGTGCGATCCAGCCCGGCCCGGACCGCCGTCGCCAACTGCGCAGCCGTGTCGGTGCCGACCTCACCTTGTATCGCTACCACCGCAACCTCGCCGACCATCCGATGCTCGACCCGCAACGGCGACAACTCCCGCTCACGCTCAGTCACCTGGGCACTATAAAGCCACCGTCGGCGCGAAACTCGAACTTTGCCTGCGCCGCGATCGGCTTACTCGTCCACCTCATCTGCTCCGGCGGTCGCGCAGGATCAGCCATCCGACCAAGGCCGCGACAACTACCGCGATTGCGGCGGAAAGTGGCACTCGCCTGCTGTTTGCCACGGCCGCGAGCTGGACTGCCCTTTCTTGGGCGACGCAGGTTACCCCGGTCGCTTTCGCGCGGGCGGTTTCGGCGGTTTCCCGCAGTCTGCCCTCGACCCTTCCGCGAACATCGAGCTTGTCGGTCAGTTCCGCGATGGTCTGGCCCAATTCCTCGCGGGTCAGGTCGCGGTCGGCCCGCAGCAGTTCCGTCTCGGGTGACTCAGCAGACGGGTTTCTCTTATCGTTCATCGCTGTTGTCCGTTCTCGATCGCCGGGAAGCGGCTCGTACAAGACCGAAATGGCCCGCTGCGCGATTCCCAAACCCGGCGTCTTCGCCGGGTCTCGACCGGCACGGCACGATGCCGCCGCATGGTGTGGCCACTGTGTGGTCAGAGCGGGTTCACCACGGCCCGCCAGCCGCCGTCGTACTCGGCCGAGAATCGACCCGACGGTGCGTGACTATCGGCGACGGCGAGTGCAGCGGCGGTCCGGACCGCGGTCTCCTCGATGTCGGTGAGGTTGAGCTGAACATGGGTGACGTGGACAACCAGGTCCGATACGTCGACTCCGATTCGGGAGAGCAGACCGAGCCCGTCCTCGGCCCCGCGCAGCGCCGCGTCGACGAGTTCCGGGTCGAACCGCGGTTGGATCGAGCTGGTATCGGCTTGGTCTACGGCCCAAAAAGTCTGGCTTCGAACGGGTTTCGTTCCGCCGCGCACCGCCACCGTCACCTCGCCGAAGTAGCCGATCCCGCCCTTTTGGCGCTGCAACCGGTAGTGCCCGCGCTTGCTCGGGAACTCGATCGGATCGGTCATGACTTCCAGTCGACGAATCGCCTTGGTAGATAGTCGGATTCGACGGCTGCCGGGAGCTTCAGATCATGTGCCAGCGCGGCGAGTGCCAGCAGCGGCCAGGCGATACGGGACCGCGGCGGGTTGCCCACCGCGTCGGCGAGCTCCTGGCTGATGTCCTTCTTGGCGGCGAGTCGCTCGATGATCCGGATCCGCGGCAGCCACGCCGAATCTGCCGGTGCCTCGGCGATCCGCTCCAGTGCGGGCGGGAGCAATTGGGCGACAGCGGCTTTGACGTCCTTGTTGCGTGGCCAGCGGGCCCGCTGCAGCAGCGCCGACAGGGCGGCGGCGTAGGCGTAGGGCACGCGCAGTTCCGCGGCATCGGTCGGTGTCCACAGGTTCGGGTGGTACATAGTGTGGAACTGGCTGCGCAGGTAGAAGTCACGCGGACCGTTGCGGCAGATCAGCGTCAGTTCGAAGGCTTCGATCCACTCGTGCACCGAGGGTGTGCCGAGCTCTTCGTCGCGGCCCGTGGTCACCGACATGCGTAGCAGCGGTAGCTCGCACCGCGCCGTATCGGAGGTGTGCCGTAGCCGCGCGCCGAAATATGAGCTGGTCGCGTTCGACAACGTCAGCACGGCGGGCCGTGCGTGCCGGTGCGTCATTGCCGGGTCCTCGGCCGCCATCGCTTCGAGGTAGTTCCACAAAGCCTCGATCATGGTCGGCAGTCCCGCCGCGCCGACCCGATCCGTCGCTCCCGCAGCACGATCCAGCTCGTCGTACAACGCGGTCAGGGTGGCACTGTCGGTTCGTGGTGAGGGGGCGGCACTCATGCGACCAACATAGTGGGTGGAGATGCGCCACCGATCCGGCGATCGACGCAGCTCGCGGTGCCGACCCCAAATGGCCTGTCGCACAGACAAATGACTTCGATTCCAGCATCTGAGGGCGAGGCGGCCGGTACGCTCGAACGTACTTAGTTCAATATCTGAATTAACTCTAGGATCGATATGGTTGCGCCAACTCCTGCCGACAAGTTCTCCTTCGGATTGTGGACGGTGGGGTGGCAAGGGAGGGACCCGTTCGGGGACGCCACCCGACCGGAACTGGACGCGGTCGACGCGGTGCATCGACTCGCGGAGCTGGGCGCCTACGGCCTCAGCTTCCACGACGATGACCTGATCCCGTTCGGCGCGTCCGCCACCGAACGAGACCGCCGCATCGCGCGACTGCGGACGGCGCTGGCGGAGACCGGGCTCGTGGTGCCCATGGTGACCACCAATCTGTTCACCCATCCGGTGTTCAAGGACGGCGGGTTCACCAGCAACGATCGGCAAGTGCGCCGGTTCGCGATGCGCAAGGTCCTGCGAAATGTGGAGTTGGCGGCCGAGCTGGGCGCGCGGACCTACGTGCTGTGGGGCGGGCGCGAAGGCGCGGAGTACGACAGCGCCAAGGATGTGCGCGCGGCGCTGGACCGCTACCGCGAAAGTCTCGATGTGCTCACCGGATTCGTGCGCGACCGCGGATACGACCTCCGGTTCGCGATCGAGCCCAAGCCCAACGAGCCACGCGGCGACATCCTGTTGCCGACCGTCGGGCACGCGCTGGCGTTCATCAGCACGCTCGCGCATTCCGAGTTGGTCGGGGTCAATCCCGAAGTGGGGCATGAGCAGATGGCTGGATTGAACTTCGCGCACGGCGTCGCGCAAGCGCTGTGGCACGGCAAGCTGTTCCACATCGACCTCAACGGCCAGCGCGGCATCAAATACGACCAGGACCTGGTCTTCGGGCACGGTGACTTGATGAACGCCTTCGCCTTGGTCGACCTGCTGGAGAACGGCGGGCCGGACGGTGCCCCCGCCTACGACGGGCCACGGCACTTCGACTACAAGCCGTCACGAACCGAAGACCTTGCAGGAGTGTGGGAGTCGGCCGCTGCCAACATGCGGACCTATCTGCTGTTGCGCGAGCGCGCCCGTGCCTTCCGCGCGGATCCCGATGTGCGAGAAGCCTTGGCGACCGCAGGTGTCGATGAGCTGCGTACCCCGACGCTGGCGGTGGGGGAGACCTACGCCGACCTGCTGATCGATGAGGAGTTGGCGAAGTTCGACGCCGACCGCGCGGGGGAGCGCGGATACGGCTTCGTCCGGCTGAATCAGCTTGCGCTCGAACACCTTATCGGCGCGCGGTGAGCGCTGAGGGCCAGTGGTGCCGGGCCACTCGGTTCCGCGAGCGATGACGCGGCTGTCCAGCCCTGTGCACCTGCGACAGGTGCGGACCGGGAACTTCCAGGCGGTGCTGGTGGCAATGTTGGACGGCCCGGCGTCGCGGGCCGAACTCGCCCAGCGCACGGGCCTCACCAAAGCTACCGTCGCCAGCCTCGTGGAACCCCTACTGCAGCAACAGATTCTCGCCGAAGGCGCCGTGCTGAACACTGGACGTGGCCGGCCGTCCCGGCCACTGCACTTCGCCGCCGCAGGACCCGTCGCGATCGGCGCGGAAATCAACGTGCGGCACCTCGCCGTCACGGTGCAGCGGCTGGACGGCTCGACCGAATTCGAACAGCGAATCGAGGTGGACAACCGCCACGCGGCCGCAGCCGACATCGTGCCCCGGCTCGCCGACCTGATCCGCACCGCGATCGCCGCATGCGGCCGGGACCCACTCGGAATCGGTCTCGCCGTACCCGGCATCGTCCAGGACGGAACCGTCGTGTATACCCCGAATGTGCCTGGCCTCAACGGAATTCGACCAGGCGACCAGCTTGCGGCTGATCTCGGACGACCGGCGACGGACGTGGCGGTGGACAACGAAGCCAATCTAGCCGCCCTCGCCCACGTTTGGCCACACCGAATGTCCGGCGACGACTTCGTCTACGTCTCCGGCGATGTCGGCATCGGCGCCGGAATAGTGATCGGCGGAGCCATGTTTCGCGGCCGAAGCGGTTTCGCCGGCGAACTCGGCCACGTCACCATCGCCCGCCCCGGCCGCCCGTGCCCCTGCGGCAGCCACGGCTGCGTGGAGCAATACGCCGGACTCCACGCCATCCTCCGCACCGCAGCCAAGCGCAACCTTGACGCACTCCTACACGCCCTGGACCA
Organism: Nocardia sp. XZ_19_369; assembly: GCF_015355715.1. Classification (NCBI taxonomy): domain Bacteria; kingdom Bacillati; phylum Actinomycetota; class Actinomycetes; order Mycobacteriales; family Nocardiaceae; genus Nocardia; species Nocardia sp. XZ_19_369. Next base: position 89,352 of record NZ_JACVED010000002.1, read on the forward strand.
CGGCGACATCCGCGCCCTCACCGCCGTCGAGACCGCAGGCGAGGCCCTCGGGGCCGCCCTCGCCTCCCTGATCAACATCTGCGACGTCGCAACCGTAGTCCTCGGCGGCAGCTACGCAGCCTTGTTCGACCACCTCGCCCCTGCCGTCCGCACCGAACTCAGCACCGGCGTACTCGCCGCCACCCGCCGCCCCATCCAGCTCACCCTCTCTGCCTTCGGCAGCACCGCCGTCACCCGCGGCGCAGCCGCCCTCATCACCCGCCGCTCCTGCCTCGAACCAAACCTCTTGCTGCCGCCGAAGCAGTTGACGACCGGAGAACTACTGGGAGAGTCCTGATATCGATCAACTGGACCCACGCCTGACGTGTTCAACGAGAAGACGAGGAACTCCTAGGCATGGCTACGACCCGGAGTTCCGCCCGGTCACCTCGACCGCCCCGTGCACGGCCGACGGATCCGAGATAGTTGCGCTGTACGCCTCGGAGCAGGCCGTTACCGGCGGCGGCGCTACGGGACTCACGCTGGTGAAGTTCCGGACCGCGGACGGCACACGTACGGAAACAGCGCTGACGATGCCCGGCTTCACCTGGGAGACGCATCGCAGTTCGCTTGCGGTGCTGGACGACAAGCTCTACCGGGTCGCCAGGGACGGTGATGTGCTGTCCGTGCCACTCGTCGGGTCGACCACGGTGACGAAGGAGTGGACGTTGCACGGCCCACAGGAAGGTCGCGCTATCCGTACGCGGGCAGACGATCTCGACCATCAACTACGGAGAGAACGCCGAATTCTCCCAATACGACCTGGCTTCCGGACGCAAATCTCACGGCCCGATCCCGCTCGTCGGTCTATGACCGATCCACCTGTGTGCGACCGATGCCGGTAACCATCGGCGATCGCCACGCAGTCCAAGTGCACTGGGATGATTCGGAGGGATGGTGTGTCCTGGCATTCGAGGTGCCTCGGGAAGCGAATCTTCCTGATGCCGGCGGCCAAACGCTCATTTTCGAAGCCTCGTTGACCGCGCAACGATCCCGAACCGAGCTCTGTGACGAGTTGATCCGAGTGACGACCGCGGTAGCAGACTTCCTACCGCCGACTACCTGAGCAGTTGCGCCTTTCGATAGCCTGCGTCTGGTGAAGCGGCAGATCGCCGTCGCCGCGTCCGACCGCGACAGTTGGCTGGGTGTCAACTTGCGGCGAGGATTACCGCGCCGAGCATCGCCAGGCCGAAAGCGGTCAGGATGGCTAGCGCCAGTGCGCGGATCAGCCCTGGCCCGAGGGCGCGTGCGATGAAGTACCCTGCGCCGCCGCCGAGTGCCGCCAGTATGAGTCCCTCGCCTTTGACGAGGTAGTACACCGATGCCATTGCGGCATTGCCGAACTCTGCGATGCCGCGCGCGTCGTCACCGAACGGGACAGGGAACCGGTAGACGAGCCCGACCAGGGCCGCGGCAAGCGGAGCGGTCAGGACGGCGGTGATCAAACCCCACACGGCCACCGCACACAGCGCGGGCACACTCGTTCGGCGTTCTTCGATCTGCATGCTTGCCCACTCTCTGATCTCCGTAGGTGAATCGTAGAGTTTGCTGAACTTTTTCGACCGTGCAGGCAGCGAGGATCCACTTCCTCGGTCGAGGTGGAGGGGATAGCGGCAAGGCCCGATCTCCGGGCATCACCGCAGGTGACGAAGCCTTACGACTGGATCGCGCAGACTGTCATGCGATTTGGCTATAGAAACTCCGCTCGGTGAGCGAAAACATACACCAGGCAATCTCTTTACTCATGCTTTACCATGGGCGCTGCAAGCAGGTTCCATCGATCGAAGGGAAGCGCCATGAACGATCTGATCAAGACCCTCGCTCAAGATGCCAACTGGGAGAAGTGGGTCGAGGTGAACTCGGAGTCCGGGGCCAAGGACGGATGCATCTCCAAGGCGGGCTGCATCTCCTAGTCGCAAGCCGCGGGCCGGGCTGCTTGCTCGGCTCGGCCCCGGCTGCCCGGACACTATGACCGACACTCGTATCACGCGCCCGCTTCCGCACGAGTTCGTCGAGGCGACCCGCGACATCCCGTTCTACCGGGAATGGGCGGCGGCGAACTCCTTCCCGATCATCACGAAATCCGATCTCGCCGAGACCTTCCCGGATTCGTTCATGACTCCGCAGGTCCGCTCCGCACTGGAAACCGGTGCGGCGCAATATGTCTGGTCTACCGGTACGAATCACGCCCGGATGCCGCTCATTCGTCCCCCGCTGTTCTTGCTGAAGACCTATTACGCGGTCTGGCGCGATCATCCGGAGATCGGCGACACGTTTGCCGCCGGGGTGCCCCGAGTCTCTGTCACCACGCGGCTGGCGACCGACCATGTGGCGCGGGTCAACGAAGCCAAAGGTGGCGAGCCCTCCGATATCGCGCGGCGGTGGCTCGATGACCGGACCGTGTATGTCAATCAGGAGCTGGATCCGGCCGGCTGGTCGTCGGAGGCCGTCGATCGGATGGTCGAAGAGATCGATGCGGTTCGCTCCGAAAAGGGCGGCGGCCGTTACCATCTCGACTGCTCGTCATATCACGCCGCGTATCTGCTGCGTGCGGCGGGCGACCGGTTCCCGCACCCGGTCAGCGCGATTCACGGTTATGAATTCACACCCCGCAACGTCCGCCGCTTTCTTGCCGAACGGCTCGGCTGCCCGGTCGTCGAGCTTTTCGGAAGCACCGAGCTCGGTTATCTGTACTACGGCGATACGCAGGGTCGCTACCACCCGCACCTGATCGACATGGAGGTCGAACTGCAGCCGATCCCCGGCAGCCGTGGCATCCACAGCCTGGTCGTGTCGAGTATCCGCAACCCGTTCATGCCGTTGCTCCGGTACAACACCGGCGACTGTGTGCACACCGGCGACGGTTCAGCCGACCCGCGGCAGATCGTGCGATTCTGTGGCCGCGAGAAGGAACTCCTGGTCACCGACACCGCCATCACCTCGCAGGCGGAGCTCGACGATGTCATCGCCGACATCGGCCCGCAGGTGTTCGTTTACCAGCTGCGAGTCGACGGTTCGCAGGCGGAGCTGGCCTACACCACCTTCGACGGCACGGCCCTCGACCGTGCGTCCGCCGACGAGCTGGCAACTGCGGCAAGCGGATTGACCGGCGCGACGGTAGTGGTCGTGCACCGTACCCACATTCCGATCGGTAAGTCCGGCAAGTACGCCTGGCTGGTCCGCTGAAGGAGCATGCCGATGACCGAACAAGAGATTCTCGGCGACCTGTACGAGGAGACGGTTCGCTATGTGCGAGAACACAATCGGGTCGATGAGCCCACCGCCCGCATTCAGGTCCGTGAGGCGGTGCGTTACCTGACTCTCGTGTCCGCGCACCGCGACGAGCTCAGCGGTCTGTTCCTGCCCGTCGAACAGGCGATCGACGAGGTGTGGCACTACCTGATCCTGCAGACCCGCGAATACGTCGACCTGTGCGAGAACCGGCTCCCCGGCGGCTATTTCATCCATCACCGGTCGATCTCCTACGGTGACTACGGTCGGCAGCAGCCCTCGCGTGAGGTCATGATCGAACAGTTCTTACGTTGGATCCCGCTGTACTGCAGCAGATTCGGCGAGTTCGACGCCGAAGGTGGCAAGTGGTGGACGATGGTGCGCTTCCTGAACGAGCAGATGGGCCACAGCCTGCACGAGATCTCGTCGCTACAACCGGTCGACGCGCCCGGCACCTGATCGAAGACTTGCGATGATCACCACCGCAGCCAGCAGCACCTGCACCACCAGCACCGTCACCATCGCCGTCTGGTGCCCGGACGCCTGAACAACCACCCCGAACAGCGTTCCGAGAACTGCTGCGCCCGTAGCAATGGATACCTGCTGTGCGGTGAGCAGCACACCGCCACCCATCCCGGCCAGCTCCGCGGGCACGAGTGACAACATGTGCGCGTTCATCGAACCGAGCGTGATGCCCTGCCCGGTCCCGATCAGCAGCATCGCCACACATATCAGCGGCGCGTTCGCCGCGGTCACGCCGACTGCCATGCCTGCCAACCCGACGCCTTGTACCGTCGCCCCCAACGCGATCGCCCGGACACCGAGCCGACCACGGATCCGCGGCACCGCGAACGACGAAACCAGGAATCCCAGCGCCATCGGCGCGGTCAGTAGTCCGGCGACGACAAGCGAATGCCCCAGCCCCTCCTGCAATGTTTGCGGCAGGGCATAAAGGAATCCGCCCGCTCCCGCGAAGAACGGCAGCATCAGGGCCAGCGCCCATCGGAGGTCGGGATTGCCGAACATGCCCTCCGGCACCACGGCCGCCTTACCCGCGGCGGCGCATCGACGCTGATGGGCGAGCCAGGCCCAGCCGATGGCAACCGTGGCCACCGCGAGGGCGATGGTCCCCGCGCCGAGGATGGTCGACATCGACAGTGTCAGTAGGAAAGAGAGCACCGTCAGCGACAACAGTGCCGCGCCGCGCCCATCGATATATTGGCCGACATTCGGTTCGGTATCCGGAACCAGGCGGGGCAACAGCAGCAACGCGATGACCCCGACGGGAATGTTGATCAGGAACAACCACCGCCACGCACCACTGCCGCCCGCGAGCTCGAGCAGCGCACTGCCTCCGATGAGACCGACCAGCGCGGAAATTCCGCTCATGGACGAGTACCAGCTGATCGCCCGTTCCCGGCGCGCGTCGGCATGCGCGGTCACCAGTCCCAGCACCTGAGGCATCACGAACGCCGCCGTGGCGCCCTGCAGTATTCGGCTTCCCACCAGCACTTCGAAACTCGGTGCCCACCCACAGAGCGCCGAGGTGACCAGGAATCCCGCGACCGACACCCACAGCACTCGGCGACGTCCGAAGCGGTCACCGACCCGTCCACCGACAATCAGCAGCGAACCGAATGCCGCGATATATCCGACCAGCACCAGACTCAGCAGCGCCGACCCTTGCTCGATACCGAAGTCGCGCCGGATTCCGGGTAACGCCACACCCGCGATGAAGGTGTCCATCATCGGCACGAACGCGCAAGCCAGGATCAGCACAATTCCCGAAGTGCGCAATACTTGTTCGTCGTTTTTGCCTCCGGAGAACGAACCGGCCTGAAAATTCAGGTTGCGCAACACGTGCGAGTATCTGCCCACCACGCGCCGAACGCTACCCGCAGCAGCAAGAGAGCGCCGACTCTCCCCGGCCCGCCGTAGGGCGGCAGGCCGCGTCGAGTCGATCTGTCGTGACGCGGGGGCTGTATCCCTGAACTTCGGTGATCTCCAGTGAGCGGAAGGCTCTGGCGGCGACAATGGTGGCTTACGCGTGAGCCGGGTGGACATTGCCGTCCAGAACCGCTGGCGCGGTGGGTGTCTCGCCCACCTCGGAGCTTCGGAGGTGTTCGGGTATGGATGTCGCGACGGTGGACCTGTCTCGCAACGATCCGGCGGCGCGTAGGGATCTGCTGGCGGCGGCGCGCGATGTCGGGTGTTTTCGGGTGACCGGCCATGCCGTGCCTCGCTCGGTCACCGCGGAGATTCTGGCGATCACTCGGCGACTCTTCGCACTGCCGAGGGAGCGCCTGCGCGAGGTGGAGAACGTGAAATCGCCGCAGTTCCGCGGGTATTCGCGAGTCGGCGGGGAACATACGCGCGGGCGGCCGGATTGGCGGGAGCAGTTCGATGTCGGCCCGGAACGACCGCCGCTGGATCTGGGGCCGGACGATCCACCCTATTTGCGATTGATCGGGCCGAATCAGTGGCCGACGGCCTTGCCGGAACTGCGGTCCACGGTGCTGGCGTGGCAGGACGCGTTGCAAGCCGTCGGGGTGCAAGTGCTTCGCACCCTCGCCGCGATTCTCGGACAGCAACCGAGTTGGGTAGATCGGTGGTTCGACGACCAGGCAGCGGTGTACCTGAAGCTGCTGCACTATCCCGGTCGTGCCGAGACCGGGGATCGGCAGGGCATCGGCGTGCACCGCGACTACGGATACCTAGGGTTGTTGCAGCACGATGATGTCGGTGGACTCCAAGTGCGCACCCGCGACGAACGATGGCTGGATGTGCCACCGCGCCCAGGAGACTTCGTGGTCACCATCGGTGAGATGTTGGAGCGGGCCACCGGCGGCTATCTGCGGGCCGCACCGCACCGCGTGATCAGCCCGCCCGACGGTCGGGACCGCTACAGTGCGGCGTTCTTCCTCGCACCTCGATTGGACGCGGTGGTCGAGCCGATGCACCTGCCGCCCGGACTTGCGCAGCCGGTCTCCGCCGACCGGCAGTGTGCCTATGGTGAATCGGCGCTGGCAGGCTGGCTGCGGTCACATCCGAATGTGGTCGAGCGCTGGTACCGGGCGGTGCCATGAACACGACGGCACTGCTGGCAGCGCTGACCGAGCGGTTCAGTGCACTCGCCGAGACAGCCGAGCTCGTTCGCGCCAGCCGCGAGTTCCGTGAATCGGGCTTCACCACAATTGGTTTCCTCGCACCCGATACGGTGAAAGCAGCCGTCCGCGCCGAGGCCGAAGCGCTGATTACCGCACATGGGATTCGACGCGAACTCCGTCTCGCCGAAACCGGGCACACGCCACGGCGCATGCGTAACACGCGGCGCAGCGAGATCCATCGGCACGGCACCGTGATTCCCGCTCTCTACGAGTCCGAAGAACTGCGCCACGCAGTGGCCGCGATTGCCGGAGAACCAGTACTGCGCTGTCCTTACGAGCCCGAGCAGTTCGTCATCACCGAGCTGACTGCCTCAGGCGACACGCACGGATGGCATTGGGACGACTACAGTTTCGCTCTGGTGTGGGTCCTGGATTGTCCGCCCGTCGAGGAGGGTGGTTTCGTGCAGTATGTGCCGAATACGGTGTGGAACAAGGAGAATCCACGACTGCACAGTCAATTCATCGGCCGCTCGATTATCTCCGCTGAGCTGCGGCCAGACGATCTCTATCTGATGCGCACCGACACTTCGCTGCACCGGGTCTATCCGCTGCGCAGTGGTCGTAGGCTCATCCTCAATATGGCCTACGCCGCCCACCGCGATCTGGACAAGACCCTCAGCCACGAAACGATGGACACGTTGTGGGCACCGTCATGAAGGCAGTGTTCTTCGGTTACGGCGAAATCGGCGCGACCGTGCTGGGGCCGTTGGCTGCCCGGCACGAGGTGTCCGCCGTGGTCACCCATCGTCCCGAATTCGGCGGCTTGGGCGCCGGGCACGTGGCTGCGATCGCACATCAGCTCGGTCTGCGCACCTTGATCGCCGACGATCTGGCCGACGCACCGGAAGTTGTCCAAGCACTGCGCACGCTCGCACCCGAGGTGCTGGTCTCGGCGAATTGGCGGACCCGGGTGCCCGAAGACGTGCTGGCCATACCCTCGCTGTGTCCGCTCAACATTCACGATGCCCTGCTGCCCGACTATGCCGGATTCGGCTCGGTGAACTGGTCGATCCGCAACGGCGAAACCGCCATCGGCCTGACCGTGCACGTCATGGAACGGGATCTCGATACCGGTCCCATCGTGCATACCGTCACCGTGCCTATCGCATCCCAGGACACTGCGACTGTGGTGTATTCCGCCTTGTTGAAGGAATATCCGCATGCCGTGCTCACCGCCTTGGACCGCGTCGCCGCCGGTGTCACACCCGTCCCGCAGCGCGCCGGAGGGTCGTTCTACCACCGCATCACCGAAGCCGACACCCGCATCGACTGGACCCAGCCCACCACCCGGATCCTTGACCTCGTTCGCGCGCAAAGCGATCCATTTGTCAATGCGTGGTGTCTACTCGACGGCGGCAAGCTCTATATCAAAACCGCCACCTTCCCCGCCCGCACCTACCGAGGCACGCCGGGCCGGGTGGTCGCCCACGTCGGGGGTGGCGTCGCAGTGGTGTGCGGGCACAGCTGGAGCCCCGACGCGCACGGCGTCGTCCTGCTCGAGGTCGCCCGGCCGGGGGAGCCTGCTGGACCGGCGACCGACATTCTTGCCCCGCGGGCACGGTTGTCCTGAGCCGGCGCAGCCACGAGCCCCGCTGAGGCAATCGCCACGTAACTGCCCCCTGGCCCTGGGGATTCTCGCGGCGCTGTCGCAATGCATGCCGAGTTCCACCCGCCGACACGCGCGGCCGTGGTGACGCGCGGCCGGCAGGGCGAATCAGGATCGCAGCGGTCCTGATTCGCCCAGCGATCGCCGAACTGAAGGCTTACCTCGATCGCACCCGCGAGGTAAGCGAGGCAGCCAATACTCGATACCACGGGCTGCTGGACGAGAACAAGGACGGCCAGATCAGTTTCGCGGAGTTCGAAAAGTCGTTCCTGGCGCGCGGCTAAGCAGCGCGACCATCCCGAATACTGCCCCACAGCAAGTCTGTAAGTCGAGAAGCGCGTGTCCGTTCGGATGCGCGCTTCTCTGCATGAGCTGATTTTCCGCACCCTCGCTGCTCATGAATACCGGAATCCGCGCGGGGCTGATCCATGGGGTGCTCAGCCGTTCCTTTCTCAGCGCTTCCGGTTCGCGCAAGGGAAACAGCGGAATGCGTTCAGCCGGGTCGTCTATCCGAAAGGAGTTGTCGCCATTTCGCTTCCAGTTCTTCTGCTGGCACCATCGGCGTGCATTGCTGGTCGAGCAGGGACAGCAGCTCCCGGCTTGCGGGAATCGGGATTCCGCCACCCTCGCGAAGAATGCCCATCAGCTCGATCTTGTGGCCGTTGAACTCACCCGTAGATTTCAAGTAGGACAACAGATTGTCCCACGTCGTGCCGCTTTCGATGAGACGGCCAACCTCGGGGTAGACGACGCTCTGCTTGCGATCTACGGTCTCGAAATCGTCAGGAAACCTGTGGGTGATGATCCAGTACTCGTCTTCCTCCCGTGACGTCGCACAGATTTGCCTACCGTCGAGCGACATCGCAATGAACTCCGGCTGGTTCGTGATCGTCGCGATCCGAGATGGCAGCCTTTCGCACACCGTATCCCGGACACAGAGCCAGCCCCCGCGGCTGCTGCCCGGTCCCGGAAGTACGAGGAGAAACTCGCCGGTGTCCGTGTAGAGCGACACAGCGTCGGCTTCGGCATGCCACAGCGTGTCGAGATCGCCAGGCACCTCGCCTGATCGGTAGGGGACTGTTGCCTCCGGCTTCACTTGCCAGCCGTTCACCGCCTGCATCGCCTGTCGAGGTGAAGGGACGCTTGCTGTTTCACCGGTGCAGGCAAGAAGTCCGATTGCCGCCAGCGAACCGAGCAGCTCTGCGGGCGGGGCATTGTCGCGCCAGCGGTCAGCCGCTGTAATGGTCGTACGCTTCGAACTCGCCGAAATCGTCTCGTAGCCAACCCAGATCGCGCCAGGTCCCCGAGCCGTCCATGGGACCTTCGTAGACGATTTCCAGATAACTGCCTGGCTGGTCGTCGAGCCGCAGGCGGCGACCTCGGCTGTACAGGAACAGCGAGACGCTGACGCGCGGCCGTCCGTCGGTGTAATGCATACCGAGCACTCCCTCCCAAGTCACCTGGAAGGATGGACTGGACGGCTCAGGACCTCGCAGGAGACAGGAGAATGCATCCTCCATTTCGCCCGCGTCGACCACGTTCACCTGCTCGCCGAGATGAGTGGCGAGACTGTCGGCGAGGGCGTTGATCGCCGGCAGCCACCGGACTGCCGGGCTGTCCTCGGCGCCATCGTCTACCGTCACTGCCAGTCGTTCCTTTCCCAGCTCTCCCGGTTGGGAAACACCACTTCGTGGGCACCGTTATTGGTGCGGATCTCTACGTAATGCGGGTTGCCCGCCCAGTTATCCACTTTGACCCCCTTCGGCTTCGGGATCCTCCTGTCGATCAAACCATAGGCCGTGATGACGGAGTTCTTGTTACCCGCTTCGGTGATTACCACGGAACCCCTGTTGGGGTCTCGGGAACCTTCCCGGTAGTAGACGTCGACCTCGCGGGTGTAGGGCTGACCGGTGATGTAATTCTCGCCATGGTAGGTCCCGGAGAAGATCCGATCGGGGTTGTTGAGGATGGAAGCCTGAACCTGGGGGGTGACGCGGTGTTTCGAATACGCGTGTCCTTCGTCGCCCCCTGGATATGGGGCAGGCGCACGTTCGAGCTCTCCTGGAGTGACCTGTCTATGGAAGTTGTCGAACCGCTCGCACGCTCTCGGTGTCAGGCCGAGCGGGTCGATGAACCTGAGCGGGTTGGTGGTGTAGGCGTAGGGGTTTGGTGCGGGGGTCAGGCCAAGGGGGTCGGGCGTGAGGTACTGACCGGTGTCCGGGTTGTAGTACCGGAACATGTTGTAGTGCAGCCCGGTTTCGGGGTCATGGATTTGCCCCGGGAACCGTAGCGGCGAGTTTGTTTTCCCGCGCCAGTTGGTCCGCCCCCAGAGGTCGGCGCTGGCGGTGGCCGCGGGCTCGGCGGTGCCGGGATCTATCAGTTCGGTAGGAGCGCCGACGAGGTCGGTGATGATCGCGTAGAACTCGCGGTCGATCGTGGCATCGTCGGTGGTCTGGGTGAGCGGCGTGTGCGAGCCGGGTTGGTACTGCCAGCGAATGGTGCCGGTGCTGGTGGCCTGCTCGATGAGATGGATGCCGTCCCAGTGGTAGTCGATGCGTTCGAGGACGGTGCCGTCGTGGGCGAGGTGCTGTTTGGTGGTGCGGCGACCGAGTGCGTCGTAGGTGTAGTGCCACCACTGGTTGTCCGGGGTCCAGACGTCGGTGAGTTCATCGAAGGCGTTGTAGCGGTAGTGCCACACGTCGGGTTTACGCGAGAGGCGGACAGTGGTTTTGCGAATCAGCCGTCCGGCGGGGTCGTAGTGGTAGCGCGTTCGACCGTCGCGAATGAGGAGATTGTCGCGGTATTCGCGGCGACCGTCGTCGGCCGGGTGCGGCGGTGCGGCAGCGGGTGTCGGAGCCGGCGGGTTGCTGGATACGGTGGAGTTGGTGATGTTGCTGAGCGCGTCGTAGGTGTATCGCTCGGTGGGGGCGCCGTTGGTGGCGACGGTGGTGATACGACCGGCGGCGTCGAGGCTGTAGTCGCGCTGTAGGAGGTCTTGCTGAGTGCGGTCGATGGTGTGCGTGGTGAGGTAACCGTCTGCGCGATAAGTGAATTCGTCGCGACGGACTCGGTGCGGGGCAGGCCGGGCGGACAAGCCGGATCCGAGAGACAGAGCTCGGGCGGGGAAGGCGGTCACCTCTTGGTGGGTCACCTGGCCCATCGGTGTGATACCGCGGGTGACCGCAAGTTCGCCGACCCGCCAGCTGGTCAGCCGGCCGAGGGGGTCGTAGTCGAAGGTGATGTCGTGGTCGTCGGCGCTGAGATGGTCCAACCGGCCGGAGACATCGTGGTGCCAGGTTGCCACGGCGCCGGAGGGCGTCGTCCGGCGGATCCGGTGGCCGCGCTGATCGTGCTCGAACAGCATCGGCTGCCGGGCGTCGAGCCGTTCGGACGCCACGCCTCCGACTGCGGTGTAGGCGAATTCGAGGGAGTGCGTGCGGTCCGCTCCGATGCCGTTGACGGCGGAAAGAGCGCGCCCCGCAGGATCGTAGGTGTAGCGGATCCACTCGTCATCGGCGGCGATCTCGGTGACTCGACCGAGTATGTCGTAGCGATGGTGGCGAGTTGTGCCGGTGGCCGGAGTGACCGCGCCGATTCGTCCGGCTCGGTCGTAGGTGTATCGGGTTGTGGCCCCGGCGTAGTCGGTCTCGGCGATAATCCGTCCGGCACTGTCGTATTCGTAGGTCCAGCTTTGCCCGATGGGATTGTGCACGGCGGTGATGCGGCGTTCGGAGTCCCAGGTGTATCGGGTGATCGAGCCGTCGGGGTCGATGCGGGAGTGCAGGAGATCGAAATCGCCGTAGGACAGCTGGGTGACACCACCCGCGCGGTCGGTGTGCGTGCGGATGTTGCCTTCGCCGTCGTAGGTCCACGACTCGGTGTGGCCGTCGGGATCGGTTCTGCGGAGCAGATTTCCGGTCGGGGACCAGTCGTAGCGGGTCACTGAGCCGAGGGGGTCGGTGATGTGGGTCGGTCGGCCTGCGGAGTCGCGTCGGATGTGGGTTATCGCGCCGTCGGGCTGAGTGACTTGAATCAAGAGACCAGCGGCGTCCACCTGCATGGTGGTGCGGGCACCGTTGGATTCGACGATGGTGGCCAGGGCGCCGTTGGGGTGGTAGGTGAACTCGGTACGGTTTTCGGCGGGGTCGATGACGGCGGCGAGGTCGCCGTCGGTCGTCCATTCGCGGCGCGAGACGGAACCGTCGGGGAAAGTTATCTTGCTGGCCCGGTGCCGCCAGACGTATTCGATCTCGGTCGAATTTCCGTCGGGGCGAATGACTTCCGTTCGGTCGCCCGCGTCGTTGTACACGTAGCGGGTGATTGCACCGTCGGGCTCGGTGATGGTCAGTGGCCTGCGGTCGGCGTTGTAGTCGATGTGGGTGCGGGCGCCGATCGGGTCGATGAGGTCGCGTAATTGTAGTTCGCGGTCGAAGCCGTGGGCGGTGGTGGCGCCGAGGGAGTCGGTGACGGTGGTGAGGCGGCCGGAGCCGTCGGGGAGTTGGAGGTAGTCGTAGTCGCAGTTGAGGATTCCGGCGGTGCCGCGTTGGAAGACGACGCGGCCGGATTCGTCGTAGGTGTTGACCATTTGGTTGCCGTTGGAGTCGGTCCACGATGTCATCCGGTGTTCGGCATCGTAGGTGTAGCGGGTTGCTGCTCCGTCGGCGTTGATTACTGCGGCCAAATCCGCGTCTGTGTAGATGAATTCCATTACCGGGGTGGCGAATTCGCCGAGGTCCGGATCGTCGGTGATCAGGGAGAGGCCGGTGATTCGCGCACGATCCGAGTGGATCCGGACTCGATATCCGCCTGAGTGCGTGACCTCGGTCGGTACACCGTCGGCGTCGTAGTGGAAACGGATGCGGTTGTGGTGTCGGTCGGTGATGGCGGAGACCGCGTAGTTGCCGAACTTGGCTTCGATGCCGTCCAGTCCGAGTTCGGGGGCGAAGTGCCAGATCACCTCTCGCCGTTGATCTCTCACGCGGTAGCCGCCGGCATCGGTGCGGGTCAACGACCATTGCTGACCCTCGTTGAGCGGGTGCACGGGTACGCCGACCTCAGCGTGCGGGTAGGCGAGCATCATCGCGTTCTCGCCGATGAAGGTGACGCCTGCTTCCTCTACGACGATCCGGGCGTCCAGGGTGCTGGACCATGATGGGCTGAACCAGCGACCGAACCGGTAGTTCGAATGGTGTGCCCGCTGCAGTGTCAGCGGCAGGACGCCGGGGAGGTCGAGATCTGTGTCGGGGAGCAGGAATTCGCCGGTGCTGATGTCGACCGGGTCGGTGGAGCAGGTCTTCTGCTCCGGGGTTCGGTCGGACTCCGGGCCGGAATCGCGAGCGTGCTCGTGGGCATTGCGGTCGGCGTCGGCTCGGTCCTGCGCCGTGGGGTGGTCAGGGTCGGGATCGCGGTCCGGTTGACGGTCGTTGTCTGGTTCACGGTCGCGGTCCGGTTGACGGTCGCGGTCCGGTTCGCGGTCACGGTCAGGCTGGCGGTCGCGGTCGGGATCACGGTCATGATCCGGCTTGCGATCGGGTTCGCGGTCGCGGTCGGGATCGCGGTCACGGTCCGGCGTGTGGTCGGGTTCGCGGTCGCGGTCTGGCCGGCGGTCGGGATCACGGTCATGCTCCGGCGTGCGGTCGGGTTCGCGGTCATGATCAGGCTGGCGGTCGCGGTCCGGCTTGCGGTCAGGTTCGCGGTCACGGTCGCGGTCCGGCTGACGATCGCGATCCGGTTCGCGATCGCGATCCGGGTGACGATCCCGCGGCGGGTCCTCCGGTCCGCGCGGACGGTCGTTGCCGTCGCTGCGATCGGGTGACCGGTCCGGATCATGATGTGGCGTACGCGGTTTCGTGTCACCGTCCGGTCCTCGGCCGGAAGGCGGATCCGTATCCCGCCTCGGTGCATCCGGGTCGGTTCGCATCGGTGGATCGGTGTGGGTGCGCTGCGGGGTGTGGTCCGGAGTCGGCCGCGCGTGCAACGGCGAACTGGGTTGCGAGCGGGCAGCAGGTGACGACTGCGGGTCGGCGCGGCCCGCCGGCACCGGATCGCGATGTGGTCGTGCGACCGGCGCTTCCGGATGGGGGCGCGTCGCAGGCGTCGGGTCCGGATTCGCGCGTGGTGCAGGCGAACGATCGGGCTGCGGACGGGGCCCGGGTTCGGGACGCGCCGGGGCGTCGCTGTGCGGACGTGCCGGATCGGGCTGCGGACGCGTTCCCGAGGGGGAGTCCGATTGTGTGCGCGGTTGCGGTGTCGGGCTATCGGCGTGGGGTGTCGCGCCCGGATGCCATGCGGGGCCGGGGGTTGGTGTGGCACTCGAATTCGGCGTTGCGGCTGGGCGGGCGTCCGGTGTCGGGTCTGTGCGAACCGGTGATGTCCCGTCGGGATCAGCATGTGCCGCGGGTGGTCGGTCGGCGGACGTGGTCGGCGTCGTGTCGGGTCGGGTGTCCGGCGTGTGGTCTGCGTCGGTACGAACCGGCGACGGCGCATCGGACTTCGCTTGCGGAGACGGTGTCGGGTCGATTTCGGTGCGTGGGTTTGGTGTGGAGTCGATTTCGGTGCGTGGGTTTGGTGTGGAGTCGACTTCGGTGCGTGGGTTGGGTGTCGAATCGATTTCGGTGCGTGGGTTTGGTGTGGAGTCGACTTCAGTGCGTGGGCTCGGTGTGGAGTCGACTTCGGTGCGGGGGCTCGGCGTCGAATCGACCTCGGTGCGCGGGGACGGCGCAGTGTTGTCCACCGTCGAAGCCGGGCGAACCTCCTCGGGCCGAGGATCGATCCGCGTCGGCCCGGGATCCGGGTCCGGCCCCGGCCGGGCGGCAGGCGACGGCTCGGGATCCGCACGCGGCGGCGGTGCGGTGTCCGTGTCCGGTCGCTGGGTGGGTGCAGGTTCCGGGGAGGGATCGGGGCGAGCGGTGGGCGAGGGATCGGCATGCGAGGCCGGCGACGGCGTGGGGTCGGTGTGCGTGGCAGGCGTCGGATCCGGGTCTGCCTGACGGGTCGGTGCCGGGTCCGCCTGACGGGTGGGCGCCGGATCGGGGGAGTTGTTTTCCGGACTGGACGAGGACGGCTCCGAGCGCTGCGTGCTGGGCGGTTCGGAGGTCGAGTTGTTGCCCCCGGTGTTCTCCGTCCGCGGGGCAGGGGACTCGGGTCGGCTGCTCGCCTGGACCGGGTTGTTCTCGGGACTGTGCCCGGGGTCGACCTGAGCGGGGCCGGGCCGCTGGGTGGTGTCCATCGACGCATGCGACGGCGTCCCGAACTGGCTTCCCGGATCAGGCGAGGACGTCGAGTTCGGCGTGTGCGTGTTGGGCAGCCGCCCGAGGTCACCGAGATTGTCGGCACCGCGCGCGAGCCGACTGGCATCCGTCGCCTTCCGCAGCGCGCTGAGCGCGACCTTGGCGCTACCGCCACCACCGGTGGCCGCGGTGAGCAGCGCGTCACCGGTCAAAGCCCCGAGGAATTCGAACGGATTCTTTCTGGCGTCGGACAGTATCGCGTTGACCGTCGCGCCCGGATCCGCCACTGCGACAACCAATCCCGTGCCGAGATTGGACAGACCGGTCGCGTACTCGGCCGGATGGGTCAGGTTGTAGATGTCGGTCGGGTTGACCTGGCGCACGAACTGCACGAGCCCGGTGAGACTGGTGAGCAGGCCCGAGGTGAAGTTCAACGCCCCGTGTTCGAGCACCCCGCCCATATCCGAGATATTGGCGATCCAGCGGTCGGTGAACGGTGGTTCCTTGGGCGCCTTCTCGGTAGCGGCGGCGAAGGCGCTCACCGCGATGGAGGCACCGTTGTCGCGCTGAGTTCGTGCGCCGCGCAATATCTCTCGCGCCTCGTTGCGCATGCTGGTCCAGGTATCGACCAGCGTGGTCTGCGCCTGCTGTTCCCCGGTGAGCGAGTTCCACCAGTTCTTCTGCCTGCGTTCCTCCGCGTCGGCGGCCTTCCATTTGTCGATGGCGTCGGCGGCCTTGTCCTGCGCGGTTTTCACCTCGTTGTGCCAGGCCTCCATGGCCTTGGCCGCCGAGGTGAACGCGTCGGCGGCGTCGAACCACAGTTTCGGCTGCTTGTCGTAGACGGCGTTGAACGCGTCCGCGCCTTGGCCGGACCAGTCGGCGGCGTCGATCTGTTTGAGCGCCTGGCCGGTGGAGTCGATGGCGGTGGCCATCTTCTGCAATGTCTCTGCGGTGGAACTGATTTCGGTCGGCTCGCCGCGGACGAGTTCCTTGGGATCCTCGGTCTCGCCGAGTTGTTCCTCGTCGACGGCGCCGCCGGTGCCCGAGGCTATGTTGTCGCCGAGGTCGTCCAGTCCTTCGGCGAGGTCGTCCAGGCCGACATATTTCGCGCCGTCGGACAGGACGTCCAAACCGTCGTCGATGACCTGACCGGCGCCTTCGACAACCTTTTCGACGCCCTTCTCGATCGCATCGCCGATATCGTTGACGACATCCCAGAGTCCCAAAGCTACTTGCCCTCTGCATCCTTCATGATTTTCGCCGCCTGCTCCGACGCGCCGGTGTTCCAGCCCGGTGTCTGACCGGTGAGCAGACTGCCGGTGACGGGGGAAATGTTGGCGAAGGCCTGCGGGCCGACCGCTTCGATCACCTTGAAGTTCGTCTGTATCGTCTTGTTCGCTTTCTCGAACGACTGCATGCTGTAGTCCGCATTGCGAATATGGTTGAACGAGTTGTCGGCGAACGTATCTCCCCACGACCGTTTGGTGATCTGCTCATCGGTCAGGTGCGGGTTGCCCGCCAGGTGCGTCCACATCTTCTTCAGCATGCCCTCGGCTTTGGCGTCCATCTCGTGATACCGACCGGCCGCCAAACCCAGCGTTTTGGCGATCGAGTTGCCTGCTTGCACCAGTGCTCGCACGCCCCAGGACCACCGCTCGGTGAACTCCTCGAACGTCTTCTGGACCGTGTGCTTGCCCGCCTCCATCGTCGACAGCGTCAGCAGCGAGAACCCGCGCCCCATGTTGCCGGTTTCACCGATGCCCATGCTCGACAGTTCACCGATGGTGGCTTGGATCCCTTTAGCGGCCTGCTGCAATACCGCAGGGTCGATCTTTACCTGCTGCGTCACGACGCCCCCTCGATTCGGTTGTTACTCGGTTACTTCGGGCGGAAATGCCATGGGGGTCGACCCGATGATGTCGACCGCGACGCCGGTGGGCTGGTCTCTCGACTCGGCGTAGTCGAGGAGCCGCCAACCGGACAGCGTGTGATATCGATACTCGCGCTCGGCCTCGATGCCGCCCTCGGTCAGGTAGCCGCGCGTCATCATGAATCGGGCGTACTCCTCGATGCTGGTGAATGCACACAGCCAATCGATGCCGCCCAAGTGCGAAATAGTGACGCGTTCCTCGTCGGTCACCGGCACGAACAGTGCCGCCTGGCGAAATGCGGCCTGCAAGGCATCAGGCTGACCGAAACCGGCATAGAACGCGTGGATTTCACTGCGCAGAGTATCCCGGCCGTCGGTATCGGACATCCCCCGAACCTTCCCTGTGTCACTGTCCGCTGAACGAGCTCATCAAAGTGTAAGCATGCCCGCCAGTGCACCGGATACGCCAGTTGTTTGCTATTGCGTCCACAGTTTCCGTGGTGCAGCCGGTCTGAGCTGGGACGCAATACCCGGTGACCGGTTTTGGCAATTTTCGGGCATTGGCTGATGCCAATGGAACTGGGGGCACAGACGTCCCCGTTTCCGCTCAGGTCAACCGGGCTGCCAGCCTCTTCGCGTTCATGTAGGCGATCGCCTCGATGGAGATCATCGGGTTGACGCCGGAGGCGGTGGGGAAGCAGGAGCCGTCGGCGACGACGATATTGGCGACCTCCCAGGTGGCGCCGTCGGGATCGGTGGCCGAGAGTTGCGGAGAGCCGCCCATCCGGGCCGAGCCCATGATGTGCAGGGCGCCCATCGCGCACTGCCCGGGTCCGTAGCCCGCGTCGCGGCAGGAGGCGGCGAACTCGGCGTGCGCGCCGCGGCGGCCCGGTTCGTAGGCCACGCCGGTCTGATGGCCGGAGAAGATGCGGCGTGCGCCCGCTGCCTCCAGAATGCTTGCGGCGCCTTCGATTCCGGTGTGCAGGTGGGCGGCGTCGTAGGCCGAGAGGCGGTAGTTGACGATCGGTTCGCCGGATTTGTCGACGGTGACGGTGCCCGAGTCGCGGTCGCGGGTGATGACGCCGATCGGGGTGGTGCGGGCGAAGTCGAGCAGCGTGCTGCGGTGCGCGTCCGCGCCACGCCAGCCCATGAAGCCGATGGCCAGGCCGGGATGGACCGGGCCCGTCTCGTAGATGACGCCGTAGCCGTTGCCGTCGAGATCCGCGTGCTGACGGCAGATGCGACCCTGTAGCGCGCCCTCCCAGCCGCGCAGCTCCTCGTCGAAGACGCCGAACACCGCGGCGGCCGGATGCAGCCGCAGGTGACGGCCGATGTTCTCGTTGCGCAGACCGGATCGGCGCAGCAGCGCCGGCGTCTGCACCGCACCCGCCGCGACCACGACGGCGCGGGCCCGCACCTCTATCCGAGCTCCGGACGGAGTGATCGCCGAAACGCTCTCGGCACGACCGTTTTTCACCTCGATGCGACGGACGTTCGCGTCGATGACCAGTCGTGCGCCTGCCGTGGCGGCATCCGCGAGCCAGGTCTTGGTGACCGACTGCTTGGCGCCGAGACGGCAGCCGTAACCGCAGCTACCGCATTCGGTTCCGGCATCGCAGGCCTCGGAGACGTTGCGCGGCAACGCGTCTACTTCCCAGCCGAGTCCGCGCGCTCCGCGTTCCAGGACGGCGTCGCGGGCCGACAGCGGCGAGCGGGTGTCGGTCACGGCGAGTCTGCGGCTCACCGCCGCGAGGGCCGCGCTGAACTCGGCCTCGGCGAACTGCGCCGCACCCAGTTCGGCCCATTCCGTGCGGACGTCATCGGGGGTGGGCAACGAGGTGCTCCAGTTGACCACCGTGCCCCCGCCCAGGCAGGTTCCGGCGACCAGGGTGATCTGTCCCTCGGACGAACTGGCGCCGGGGGCGTAGAGCTGTTCCAGGGCGGCAAGTTCACCCGCGCCGAAATCCTTGTCGTCGTAGTAGTTTCCGCGTTCGAGCATGATCACGTCGAGACCGGCCTCGGCCAGCACGGCCGCCGCGGTGCCGCCGCCCGCGCCGGAGCCGACGATCACGACATCGCAATTGAGCGTGGTGTTCTCGGTATACCGCACCGGTGCGAGTGTCGGCTGTGGCGCGGTGCTGAGCGGGCCGGTCGGTGCCGGATAGCCGATCTCTTTCCAGAGCGGGTTGGTGCCGGTGGGGCCCGGAGTCACGTTGTAGGACAACAGCGCTGCCTGTTTGAGCGCTTGGAAGATCGCGCGCACGGGCGCCAACCGTGAATCGCCGAGGCGCAGCAGTGCCCGCTCCCGCTCTTGTAGTGACAGCGTGGAGAACCGGCGCGGGCCCGCGCCGAGGAGCAATCCGGTGAGGCGAGAATCCCACCAGCCCAACAGCATTGCCAGCTGCTTGCGATCGGCCTCCCGCGGGCTGCGGCTCAACAGCCGGAAGACGGTGTCGACCGCGCCGAGCTCGCTCGCCGGCGGCAAGGTCAATCCGTCGCCGGGAACGAAGGTATCGCAGATCATGCTCAGCGCTGCCCGCTGCGCGGCCGTAGGCTCCATGTGAAACTCCCCTTTTCCAGTGGCGGTCGAGTTAATCATGTCGGCCCGACTTGGCGCACTGATTGGCGTGAAGATGCAGGTGGGAGCGCTGCGGTAGTGGAATGGCAATTCACTTACTGGGTGGACTCGCGTCGATCCGGGTCGCGAGGACGGTGGTTGACGCAGAAGGCTGAGGCGTGGCGCCGAAGAGGTGCCACGCCTCAGTCATCTCGGCTCGGTCAGCGGACGGAGCCTGCGGCGGGAGCGCCGTAGTTGGTGAGCCGGCCGCCGGTGTTCACCCGAACGCCGTTGCGTTCGGCATAGCCGGCGTAGGCCCTGCTGCCTTCGTAGAAAGTCCAGCCACCAAGGGTTTTGCCGTTCACGGCGACCGCGCCACCGTTGGTGTTGTACAGCGACATGTGCACATGCGCGCCGCTGGCGCTACCGCCACACGGCAGCTGGGTGCCGATCCTGCCGAGGTAGGTGCCTGCCGCGATTTGGGTACCGTCCTGGGCGTTGATCAGGTTCGTCATGTGGTAGTAGGTGGTGGTGTAGCCGTTGTCGTGCACGAGTTTGACTTCCGCGCTGTTGGCGCGCACGCAGGTCTTGTAGACCCGGCCTGCGCGCGGGGCCAGTACTCGCCCGTCACCGCCGTTGAAGTCGATCGAGTTGAAGGGGCGGCTGTTGCCGCTGTAGCCGTGCGGTCCGCCGCCCATGTACCAGCTGTCGCCCTGCCGCCAGGGCAACGCCATTCCGATGTTGATGCCGCGGGTCTGTGGCGCCGTGAAAGCTCTCTTTTCGCCACTGCTCACGACGGATTCGGGCGCGCGCTGGACCATGCTGCCGAACTCGGCGGTCCCTTCCAGCGCTACCTTCCATTTGTCGCCGCTGCGTTCGGCGACATACAGCGAGGAGGTCGGTGCCTCGTCGGCGTTGCCGACAGGGATCGTCGCAGCGCCGAAGGCCCAGTTGCCCTGCTCGCGCATGTGGTCGATCACCGGCGCCGGCGTACGCGAGCGATCGGACTTCTTCTGCTCGAGCACGGTGGCGGTGACTGCTTCGTCCAATCCCGGTGGCGCGGCGGTGACCTGGGCGGTGGTCAGCGGTAGGAACATCGCCATCGCGATGCTCAGTGTCAGAATTATGCTGCGGGTAAG
Source organism: Nocardia sp. XZ_19_369 (assembly GCF_015355715.1). Classification (NCBI taxonomy): domain Bacteria; kingdom Bacillati; phylum Actinomycetota; class Actinomycetes; order Mycobacteriales; family Nocardiaceae; genus Nocardia; species Nocardia sp. XZ_19_369. The sequence continues at coordinate 110,190 of NZ_JACVED010000002.1, forward strand.
CCGCCTGGTGGATCTGCGGTTGTTGAATTCCATTGTCTTGCACGCTTTCTGGAGGGTGCGTCGTTCGGTGTAGGAATGATGTTGTGCCGACCTGCAATTCGCGTATTCGAGCCGCTTGTTCGGTTGTCACGTCAGCCCTGCACTCGGGCGAATATGCCCGGTCGGGGACATACCTCACTGTAAATCTCCGGTGCGCGTTCGAAGCTCCCCAATGGAAGTGGGGAGTATTCCGAAACGGCTCGGCTGCTATAGGATTCGCGCACGTTTCAGTGACTGTGATGAGGCGTGTAGTCATTCGTTTATGTCTGCGGACGCGCGCATTTCGCGCGGAAGCAGAATTTCGCATGTTTCGGCGACGGTATGACGCCTGATCCGACAGGGAGGCGCTGTTATCTGACGAGTGCGCCGACCTGACGACCGGCGGAGCACTGTGCTGCCGCCTGGCCACCGTTGGCAGCTCTCGGACCGTCGACGCGGACCGAGCTGAAGTAGTCTTGTACGGGCTAGGAAATCGCCTGTGCCAGTGGAGCACGCAGACGCTAGGAGCGCGTCTTCGAGTGGAAGGTATAGGGGTGGTGGGAGCGCAGCCGGCGGACTACTCGGCCGTGCCGATTGTTGTGCGTCCGTTCGGGGAGATGATTCGAGCCCGGCCTGAAATGTACTTCGGCCGCTGCCACCGTGAGCATCCCGGGCTGGCCGGTGCGGTTGTCGATGCGGTGGTGGCGGATACGCTATCGGTGCCGGATCAAGAGGCCCTCCAGGTTGACGTGGTGATCGAGTCGGACCACCGGTTCACCATCACGGACAACTGTGTCAACGAGATGGGCAAGCTCGACGAGTACGGCTTGCCATTGAACCGATGGGCACTCGGCGCGTCGCTCGCGGTCAGCGCCCGAACCTGGATCGAGATCCGAACCACGGATCGACACTGGCTGCAGGAATTTGCGGGGACAACGCCCGTCGAGCCCTCGCGCAAACAAGAGCCGACAGTGCGCTTCGGCACTCGAATCACCTGCGAGCTCGACCGCGACTATTTTCCAGCGACGACGGTGCTGCCCGCTGCCGAAGATCTTCTGTACGCACGGGACGAGCGGGTGAGCGTCATGGATCTGCGGGATTAGCGGCCCACCCGCCGAGCCTGGCCGTAACCGATGGCGAGGAGTTGTCATCTGCGGCCGCAGCGCTCGTCCTCGCTCCGTCGAACCCGTGCCTAACGCCGTTCATGTCCGCGAACAAGTTGGAGGAGTACCCAGTGGAAGTACGGGATTCGAGCAACGCCACCGTGCTGTCGATCGGCTTGGCCCCCAGCGCCATCGACTACAGTCGCTACCCCGGTCTCGACGAAGCGACACTCACCGCCCGCATCGAGGCGGGCGAAAACGCGCTCCGCGCAGCGGGATTCGACCTCGTGTCCTGCCAGGTACCCGCGGACCCCGACGCTGCCGAGGCGAAGCTGCGCGAGTCCGCCGCGGGCAGCTTGTTCCGGGTCGCCATGATCGGTGCGGGCGTGCGTATGGCACCCGAGCACACCCTGCTGTTCGAACGTCTGGTGAACGTGATCACTGAGATCGATCCTGGAATTCGGTTGTGCTTCAACACTTCTCCGGAAACCACGATCGATGCTCTGCGCCGCTGGGTCCAGCCCGTCGAGAGCTGAGCGCGGGCGAGGTGGTCTCGGGCCGACCGCAGGACCGGCGTCTGCTGTGCCTGCGGCGATCCTCCGGTCAGAAGCGCGACCGCTGGATCAATTCGGTGGCGCCGATTATCGAGCGGGCACCATGATGACCACTATGAGACCCGCGGTCGGTGCCGCTCTGCTGCGATGCGACGAGTGCGGCGGATACGAATACGGCGGTGCCCCCGACTGCCGTCGATGTCGGCTCCTCGTCGACGACATCATCGAGGAGCAGTGGCGGCATTTCTTCGATCAGTGGCAGGGCGAAGACGAGCACGACGTAGCCCGGCTGATAGTCGCCGAACCCGACCGGCACGACTGGCGAATCGTCGACGCCGCGCTCGACCGTATCGTCTGCGACGAGTGGTTGCTGTGGGTTCTGCGAGACATTCTCGGCGTACGCGGGCCCAAATACGGCTGCGGCATCGAAGTCTGCCACGCGTGCACCTGTCTACTCGATTCCGACACCCGCCTAACCTGTCAACTTCCGATGGACCAGGTAGCCGGACGCACAGTGACCACCATCGAGGGGCTCGCCGACGGTGACACCCTCCACCCGGTGCAGCAGGCCTGGATCGATCTCGACGTAGCGCAATGCGGGTACTGCCAACCCGGGCAAATCATGAATGCCGTCGCAATGCTGAAACGCATACCCGACCCCACCGACGACGACATAGATTCCATCGAAAACGTCTGCCGCTGCGGAACTTACTACCGGATCCGGCAAGCTATCAAACATGCCGCCCAGATGCGGACGGACTGAGAGATGAAGGTGCGCGGCCTATTTCGTGATCACTCGGGTTCGGTCGGCGCGGCGGCCGCGACCACGGTCTGGTAACCCTTCTCCACAACACGTTCCCGGATCCACCAGCGGTCGTCTACGCGGACGAAGGCGTCCAGATACCACAAACCGCAGAGCATCAGAGTTTGCTCGCCCGTCGGCATCATGGGGTTGTGGCACATAGTCCGTGCGGTCGCGGTGTCCCCGTCGACCTTGATCACCGGATTGCTCATCAAATGTTGGTACGCGGCGAAGCCCGGCATCACGGTGGCGAGGAACTGTTTGATCTCGGACAGTCCGCCGGCGGCGCCACCTAACGCCGTGTAGTCGATCCGCGCCTCCGGGGTGAAGATCTCGTCGAACAACTCCCACTGCCGCGAATCGACCACGGTCGAATAGCGCACCATCAGGTCCTCGATTTCGAGTCGATCCGAAATCTCCTGTAATGACAACATCTTTCGCCTCCCAGCGCTTCGCCCGTTCGGGCGTTCACGACGGTAGCTACTGCGGACCGAGCGGCGAACCCGCCGTCCGGCTGGAGACGACCGCCACTCGGCGGGATCGGTAAACGGAGGCGTTGATCCGCCGGGCTGGCGGTGTGCTGGTGCGGCGCCGCGGCGGGAGTGCATGGGTCGTGGGGGAATTCGGATGAATCCACCGAAAAGCCGAACGCAGGGACGCTGGATCTGGTACAACATCGCCGTGGTGACTGCCAGCGGTTGGCTGGGTCCGGAAACGGGTCCGGCCGGGTCGGCCGGTGTCGGTGCGATGGTTGCGGGTCGTGCGGTAGTGGACTCGGGCGGCGAGTCTGGTCCGGCCGCGGGCAGTGTTGATTGATCGTGCGTTAAGCTCTCGGAACTTGAGGTTGCTCCTCCGTTTACGGCTGTGTCTGCACGAGGTGGATAGCGGGCGTCGGGGGAGTCGTTCGCATGCACAGCGGGCCGCGAAGGTGCTGTACGGGCCCTGAACTCAGCACTACCCGGTACCTCTAGGAGAACCCATTCGTGTCCGTATACCTCTATCGGTGGGGCAAATTCGCCTTCCGCCGCAAGTGGATCGTTCTGCCGGTGTGGCTCGTGCTGCTCGGTGCGCTCGGCGCCGCGAGCGGTGTGCTGAGTACGGCGATGAGCGACGAGTTCAGCATGCCGTCGCTGCCGTCGGAACGCGCCACGCAGATCTTGGACAAGCAGTTTCCGGGCATGTCCGATCAGTTCAGCATCGACGCGGTCAGCGGTACCTACGTCATCAAGGCGCCCGAAGGTACCAAGCTGACGGACAAGAAGAACAGTGCCGCCATCGATGCGCTGATCGCCGACTTGAAGGCGCTGTCGGTAGCGGACCATAAGCTGCTCGCCGAGAAAGACGCTGCGGCGCTGAAGAACCCGGTCGCCGCGACCGAGGCGATGGGCTGCCTGAAAAACGCCGACCCGGCCGTGTGCGCCGGCGCCCCGCTCAATGTGCTGAGCGCGGACGCACCGGCGACCGTCGCCGTGCTGTCGGTGCAGTTCGACATCGCGTCGTCGATGGACATCAGCGACGAAGAGCGCAGCGCTGCTTACGATGTGGCGAACCCGGCCCGCGAGCAGGGTTTGATCGTCGAACTCGGTGGAGCGATCGAGCAGCAGCAGGAACAGCCCAGCGGCCAGGCCGAGATGATCGGCATGGGTGTGGCGCTGGTCGTCATGGTGATCGCCTTCGGCGCCATCGTGGCGGCGTTCGTGCCGATCATCACCGCCGTCGTCGGCCTGGGTGCCGCCATGTTGCTGATCTCGCTGAGCACTTCGATCATCGAGGTGCCGAGCTTCACGACGTTCCTGGCGTCGATGATCGGTATCGCGCTGAGCATCGACTACGCACTGTTCATCGTCTCGCGCTACAAGCACGAACTGCGGGTCGCGGCCAATCCCGAAGAGGCGGCGGGCATTTCGGTCGGTACCGCCGGGTCCGCGGTGGTGTTCGCCGGCCTCACGGTCATCGTCGCCCTGGGTGCGCTGAGCATCGTCGGGGTGAACTTCCTGACCTTCATGGGCCTGGGTGGCGCCGTCGCGGCCTTGTTCGCCGTGCTCACCGCCATCACCCTGATGCCCGCGCTGCTCGGCGCCTTCGGCCGCTTCCTGTTCAAGCCGAAGCTCCCGCTGGTCGCTCAGCACGATCCGGAGGACGACACCTCCGTCACCAACGGCATGCGGGTGGGCCGGCTCATCGGTAGACGGCCGTGGATCGCACTGACCATCGCCGTGGCCGCCCTCGCCGCACTGTCCATTCCGGCGCTCGGGTTGCAATTGGGTCTGCCGGGCGAGGACAGTTTCCCGCCCGAATCCACCGTCCGCCAGGCCTACGACATCCGGACGCAGGGCTTCGGCGAAGGCAGCAACGGCATCCTGACCGTGGCCGCCGACCTGGAAAACGTGCCGGACAGCGCGCGCGCAACCGCGGTCACCGCGCTGCGCGACCGGCTGGCCGAGTTCCCGGCGATGGACTACGTCACCACGCCGCAGTTCAGTGCGAACAAGCTCGGCGTAATGCTCAGCGGTGTCCCGAAATCGGGTCCGAACAATCAGGACACCAAGGATCTGGTGCGCGACGCCCGCGCCGCCGAAGGCGCACTGACCGAGCAGTACGGCATCGAGTACGGAATCACCGGCACCACCGCTATTTACGCCGACATGGACCAGGTCCTGCTCGGCAAGATCGTCCCCTACCTGGCGATCGTGGCGGGTGCGGCCTTCGTACTGCTGATCCTGGTGTTCCGGTCCATCCTGGTTCCGCTCACCGCCGCCCTCGGTTTCCTGCTGTCGATGGCGGCCACCTTCGGTGCGACCGTATTGATCTTTCAGGAGGGTGCCTTCGGCCTGATCGCCGATCCGCAGCCGATCGTCAGCTTCCTGCCGATCATGTTGATCGGCTTGGTATTCGGGCTCGCGATGGACTATCAGGTGTTCCTGGTGACCCGCATGCGTGAAGAATACGTGCAGGGCCAGTCGCCGAGATACGCCATGATCTCCGGCTACCATCACGGTGCCCGGGTGGTCACCTCGGCGGCGATCATCATGATCTCGGTATTCGGTTCGTTCCTGCTGGAATCCGACGCCACCGCCAAGTCCATGGGCTTCGCGTTGGCCTGCGGTGTCGCCATCGACGCCTTCGTGGTGCGTATGGTGCTGGTCCCGGCGCTGCTGGTGATCATGGGCAAGGCGTCCTGGTGGATACCGCGGTGGCTCGACCGCATGCTGCCGGACATCGATGTGGAGGGGGCCAAGCTGCGCGAACTGCGCTCCGCTCGCACCGAGCCCGAACCCGAACCTTTGCGCGAGTCGGTGTTCGGACCGATTGTCGCTGCGGACTCCGAGCCGCTGGAGTCGGTGCGGGTGGGGGAGGAGATCTGGGAGCCTGCCGCGCCGGCCATCGCCGAACCGGAGCCGGTGCCGGCCACAGCTGCCCATGAAGCCACGAACAATATTGGGGCGCAACGGCTGTCGAGCGTCGCGACCGAAAAGTCCGTCGCCTCGACAAGCCGCCGGACCATCGGCGGCTGCATTCGCCGGGACGATGGGCACCCGGTGCCGGACGCGGCATTGACGCTGATCGACCAACGTGGACAGCAAGTTTCGCGCAGCACTGGTGACAGCGACGGCAATTACCACATCGAACCGCCCACGCCGGGCAGCTACGTCCTGATCGTCTCGGCGAACGGGCATCAACCGGCCGCGGTGAACGTCACCGCCTCGGGCTGGGCTGCGCAGCACGTCGACGTCACGCTGCAAGGGGCAGGCGAGTTGTCGGGTGTGGTGCGCACCGCCGCGCGCGAGCCGGTGTCGGATGCCACGGTCACCGTGACCGATCTGGCCGGCGAGGTGGTCGGCTGCGCCGTGACGCAGGCCGACGGCGCCTACGCCTGCAAGGGTGTGCTGGCGGGGACCTACACCCTGGTGGCGGTGGCCGCCCGGATGCGGCCCACCGCAACGACATTGACCGTTCCGGACAGCGGCCGGTTGCGTTTCGACGTCGAGCTGGCGCCGATGGCGATGCTGTGGGGGACGGTGCGGGCCGGTGACCGGGCGGTGTGCGACGCCCGGGTCACCGTGCTCGACTGGTCCGGTACGGCTGTCGGCACCGCCCATACCGACGAGAACGGCCGGTACGCGGTGACCGACCTGCCTGAAGGCGAATACACCGTGCTGACTCGCGGTTATCCGCTGGTGACCGGCCGCGTGACCATCACCGGCAGCCGAGTCGACCACGATGTGCGGCTGGGGTTCGACGTCGATGAGTACGTGAATCAGCTGTGACCCCGGCGTATCTCGCGCAGGACGGGCGTCGGGAGCGCACGTCCCGTTACGACAGGACCTCGACGTATCCGTCCGTGCCGTTCACGCGGATGCGCTGCCCGTCGCGGATCAACTCGGTGGCGTGCTCCACGCCGACAACGGCGGGCAGACCGTACTCGCGGGCGATCACCGCGCCGTGCGTCATCAGGCCGCCGACTTCGGTCACCAGACCTTTGATCGCGACGAACAACGGCGTCCAACTCGGATCGGTGTAGGCGGTGACCAGGATGTCGCCCGCCGCGAGATCGGCCTGCGCGATGTCGGACAGGACGCGGGCGCGGCCCTCGATCGTCCCGGCGGACACCGGCATACCGGGCAGCGCACCCGATGGCAGGTCCGCGCGTCGATATGTACCAGTGAGGGCCGCACCGTCGGAGGTCAGCACGCGCGGCGGGGTGAGTGCCTGAAACGCGCGGAACTCGTCTCTGTGCTCGTCGATGAGCTCGGCACTCGCGCGCTGGGTGCTGACCACCTCGCGGAGCTCATCGAATCTCAGATAGAAGATGTCGTCGGGCGCACGAAGAACACCGGCCGCCACCAGGCGCTCGGCCTCACGCAACAGGGCCTGCTTGTAGACGAAGTAGCGGCTGATCATCCCGTACTTCGGATACTCCCGATACCCGGAGAACGTCCGTACGCGGTCGATCATCCGCTCGGTCTCTTCCGCCTTCTGCGCGCCATCCGGCAAGGCGCGCAAGCGTTTCAGGAGTTGCTCTTTCTTCTGCTCGGCGTCGCGCAACCCCTCCTCGAAGCGCTGCCTGCCCGCGCCGGGCCCGAAGTTCTTGATATTGCCGAGAATTGTCGGCACGAGGGTGCTGGGGCTTTCGCTCCAGCGTGGCCTGGTGATGTCGATCTCGCCGGCACAACGCATGCCGTACTTGTCGAGGAAGTCCTCGATCGCGGCTCGTGCCTCGTGGCCGCCGGGATATTCGGCCAGCTCGTCCAGGAAGTCGTCTTTCGCGTGCTGCAGGTAGGCCACCACGTCGGGATGCGGGCGGATGACATCGGCGACGTCCAGCAGTGCCAGGCCCATCTCCGATGTCACGTTTCCCGGCACCGATTGGGTGAGCGCATCGGCGGCGTTCTTCTCGCCCAGCCATTCCCGCAGCCGATCGTTGAGCCACTCGGAGGCGTCCATCGCGGCGGTGATCACCTGTAAACCGCGCGGTGTGAACAGGACTCGGCGCAGCTCCTGGATATCGGCTTGGATGAAGTCGAGCAGCGCCGGTCCGGACTCGGTCCGGATGTCGCGTTTCAAGGCGGTGAGGGAGGCCTCGCTGTCCGCGATCAGCTCGGTGACGATGTCGGGATCGGTCTCGATGGCCGGGGGTGTGGCCGGGGGCGGCGGTGCTTGGGCTGAATCTTCTTCCGGCACTTGGCGAACGAAGTCGCGGTCGATTACGGCTTGCAGCGCGTCCCCGATCAGGGGATCGGACTTGCCGAGTGCCGAGACCAGTCCGGAGCTGGTTGCCGGCGACGACAGTGCTGTGGTGACATCTACGAACAATCGGCCGCCCGCGTCCCGCATGGGTGCCCGGCTGGTGAGCTGCCACAGCGAGATGCCCAGGGGCTTCATCGCATCGGTCATCATCTGCTGGTGGCCGACCGATACGTAGACGCGGTTCTCCTCGTCGGCGGCTATGGGAATTGGGAACAGTGTGGTGATCGGCCTGCTCTGCACGATGCGGATATCCGCGCCGTCCAGACACCATTCGATGTCCTGTGGGCTGCCGAAATGTGCTTCGATACGGCGGCCCAGTTGTGCGAGCCGCAGCACCTCGGCGTCGGAGAGCACCGGTTCGTTGCGGTGCTCCTCGGCGATCTCCCGCACCTGTGTTCCGCCTGCCGGTGCCGGCTGTACAGCGAGTTTCTTGGTGGCGATCGTGCTGCTGATGATGGTGTTGTCGCGAACCTGGTAGGCGTCGGCGTTCACGAGGCCGGACACGAGGGCCTCGCCCAGGCCGAAGCCCGCATCGATGGAGACGACGGTCCGGTCGGAGGTGAGCGGGTCGGCGGTGACCAGGATGCCCGCGGCGCGCGGGAACACCATCCGTTGCACGACCACCGCCATGCGAATCGCTTTGTCACCGAATCTGTTTCGTAGGCGGTAGGTGACGGCCCGCTCGGTGAACAGCGAGCCCCAGCAGCGGCTGACGTGTTCGAGGATCGCTGCGGATCCCACGATATTGAGATAGGTGTCCTGCTGGCCTGCGAAGGACGCGGTCGGCAGATCCTCGGCCGTCGCGCTGGAACGGACCGCGTAGGCGTCCTCCGCGCCGAGCCGGGCGTGCGCGCCGATGATCTCGGCGGCGATGTCTTCCGGAATGGTGAGTTCTTCGATCGCGCATCGGATCTGCGCGCTCAGCACGCGGATCGCTTCTTGATCGTGTGGTTCGAGGCGTGACAGCTCATCGATCCGGTCCGCGATCGACGGCGTGCCCGCGACGGTCCGTGCGAAGGCGTCTGTAGATACACAGAAGCCGTCGGGCACCTCGACGCCGTCGATCCGGGAGAGCTCACCGAGGTTCGCACCCTTGCCGCCGACGATCGCGATCTGTGTCCGGTCGATCTCCCCGAAGCCGAGCACATAGGCCATCCCGCTACTCCTCACCTGGTGGTTTCGCATATCGCGAGCGATTATGGACTACAAATCGGCGGCTCATGAGGACCTGGGATCGTGTATAAAATAGAAGGGGAGGGGGACGATGCTTTCGGCCGTGTCGGTACCGGCTGCCTCAGTCTGGCCTGTCGTGGGTGTGAGCTCGAGGTCGTAGTAGCCGTCCACACTTCCGGGCAGATCCGTTGAGGACGCAGTTATCGCTGTGCGGCTGTGGTTTTCATGGATGCAGACTCTTCTGCATCGTCATTATGGCTCCAGCATGTGGTGGAATTTAAGCTCAGCTTCACTCCATCAATCGCCGAACTAATTATCCCGCCTCGATTGGAATTCAGCACTGCATGACGCTGTAGAAACTGTTACGTTCGTTACCCAAGGAAAGGAGTGTGGGTGACTCGCAACACTACGGTGCGTGGACAGGGCCGCCGGTATGCGCCGCGCCGGAATCGTCGGATCGGAAACATCATTGCCGCAGTCCTACTGGCCGGCTTCGCGATGAACACAACGAGTCCGGCCGCGGTCGCCGCGCCGAATCATTGTGAAACGAACGCTTGGGAATCGATAACCTCTACCATTCCGGAGGCGCGGCTGACCGATTCGATGCGGCAGCAGATCCGCAAGGGACCCGATGTCGGGGGATCGTGGGATCTGAGCTCGACCGACGGGTTCGTCATCTGGGCGATGGCGCCCCGGTTGGGCGGGCCGTCGCTGCTGCCGAAGGAAGTCGCCGACGGCGCGCTGCCGCTGGCGAAATATGGCTTCGCCACCAGGTATTCGAACACACCCGTCGGTCCCTACAACGAGATCACCGGGATGCTGTCCTACGCGCGCCTGCGCAACCCCGGCATGTTCGCGCACTCACCATTCATGGTGGTGGACAGCCCGGAGACCGCGAAGAACGGACGTAACAACTGGGGTTTCCCGAAGTCGCTGGCCGACTTCGTCGGGACCCCGCGCATCGGGGAAACGCTCACCGCCAGTGGTGAAGGCTGGTCGGTGTCGGTGTCCTCGAAGCCACTGCTCTTCGATATCCATATGACGCTCCCCGAATTCCTCGGTTATATCCAGATGCCGGAGCAGATATCGTTCGAACAGCCATCGCCCGCGTGCGGCACGAAGAAGATGCGCAGTCTGCGTCTCGGTGGGATGTCGGGGTCGGTGCAAGTCGCGCTGATCACCGTGAAAACGGAAGGCAGTGACGAGCTGCGTGCGTTGCTGCCAAGCGGTGTATATCCGGGTGGGTATATCACTTTCGATCATCTGGGTTTCGACAAGCCCGGTATGAATTAGCACATCCCGCAGGACTGATCGGGCGGCAGCGGTGCGCCGCCTGATCAGTCATGCCCAAGTGACGTCTCAGGAGAGGCTCCGATCTCGATGCACCGATCATCGTTGACCCGCCGCACCCTGCTGACCCGTGGGGCGGCGATCGCCGCCGCGACGTGGACTGCTCCGCTACTGCTTCCGGCACGGGCGCGGGCGCAGTCGCGGACGCACCACGACGCGATCGTCATCGGTAGCGGCTTCGGCGGGGCCATCGCGGCGTATCGGCTGGCGACGGCAGGCGTCGATGTCGTCACCCTCGAGCGCGGCCGCGCCTGGTGCCAGAGCGACGACGCGATCGTCTTCGACTCCGCCCTGGACTACCGCGACCCCCGGTGGTTGTGGGAGCCGAAGTTGACCAGGACATCAGGCCTGATGCAGCCCTACCTCGCAGGCTCCGTCGGGATCGCGACCACGGCATGTGTCGGCGGCGGGTCCATCATCTACGCGGGCGCGACGGTGCCGCCGGTCCGCCGGTATTTCGAGAAGATATTTCCGTCGGCACTGAGCTACGACGAACTCGAAACGGTGTACTGGCCAAGGGTTCTCGCGCGCCTGGACGCGACGCACGCACCGGCCGACCTCCTCGGCAGCGCACCCTTCGCGCACGTACGGTCGGCCGACGCGCAGCTGACGCGTGCGGGAATGGTGACCGAGCTGGTGCGGTCCACGTTCGACTGGGACATCGTGCGACAGGTATTCGATCGCCCGGGTGGGCCGCGTACCGCCGACGCAGCGGGGTGCTCCTGGAACAGGAACTCCGCGAAGAAATCCGTGACCCGGAACTATCTCTGCTGGGCCGCCGATCGCCCCAACTGGAGTTTGTTGCCGTTGCGGGACGTGCAGAACATCGCTCGCGAGAACGGCAAGTTCGTTATCGATGTCGCGGTGATCGATGAGGCCGGCGGCAGCGAAACCTACACCTGTAACCACCTTTTCGTCGCTGCCGGCTCCATCGGAACCACTCGTCTGCTGCTCCGGTCGCGGGCACGTGGCGGCCTGCCCGACCTCAACGAGCACCTCGGCACAATGGTCGGCGACAACGGCGACCAAGTGACCTGGCGCGTCGCCGATGAACTGGCCGCCGCAGGCCCGCAAGCAAGCGCGATCGTCACCTCGGCCCTCGTCGACGACGAACCCGACCACCCGCCGATCCGCGTCGAGTCGATCGGTCTCCCCGGACCTCCCGGCGAAGCGCCGATCCTTGCCCAATTGTCGACCACCGCGGACTGGGAGAACCGAGCCTCCTGGACCATGCAAGGCTCCGAACCGACCCTGTCGTTCTCACCGGACAGTTGGCGCGATTCCCTGTCCGCCGCCCTCCGCGTGCACGATCGGGTAGGCGCGACCGCAAGCGCCCTGTCCCGCGCAGGCGGAGCACCTTTCGTCCCCGGAATGTCGCTCACCGCCCACCCCCTCGGCGGCGTCCCGATCGGCCGCGCAACGGACATCGACGGACGCGTAATCGGCTACCCGAACCTGTACGTCATCGACGGATCATTGATCCCGGGCAACTGCGCAGCCGCCAACCCGTCACTCACGATCGCCGGTATCGCGGAACGAGTAATGGATCGAGTGATCGCCGACGTCGTCCGATAGCGTCTCGCAGTTCCAGCGCCGCCGAGATCGGGATGTCCGCCTCATCGAAACCCCTCTGCCGCAGGCTTTTTCATCGTCCGTCCTCGATCGTGTACCGGAAGTTGCGGCGGACGATCGTGACGGTCGAGTCCGAATTGGGGGTTGACGGGTCCGGCTGATCGGCCGGGGTGGCGGTGATGGTCAGCTGGGATGGATCGACTGGATGTCTCTGCGCCAGCGCAATATTCAACTCGTCCCTCGCGGAAGGGCCGCCGTAGCTGCGAAGTGGCATTTCAGCGCGGGCGGTGATCCCACCTTGATTTGGACGGCGTTGATCCACCGGATACTGCTGGTACTGATCCCCTGCGGCGCCGAGACGTTCCTTGTCTCGGCAGGCGGCCGTATTCGCCGTGGCTCAGTACCCCGCAGCGGTGAGCTGATAATCCGCTTCGAGCAGCATCCACCCGCTCAGCTGTACCGAGAGGTCACGGCTGAAGTTCGCCGACGAAGCGGCGGACGAATGCATCAGCTGGGGAAAGACTCCCGAATGCTCGGGCACCGTGACGGGGCGGCCCCAATCCACACCGAACAGCGGTAGCCCGTCCACCTCGGCGCGGTGTTCCCAGGCCGCCCGCGCGGAAGTGTGCACGATCTTCGCGGCGGTGCGATCGCCCAGTGCCAGTGCGGCTTCCGCGAGAAACCTGGCGAGGATGCCCATGAACAACCCGGAGTCGTCCCCGCCGGCCGGTGCGATGACTCCAGTGTGGGTGAGCCCTTTCTCGGCGGCGGCAACCAGGGCTGCCGCGCGCTCGCGATGCTCCGAAGCCCGGGTGCGCACTGCCAGTTCGGTTTCCAGCCCGATGGCCACACCCTGGTTGTAGGTAAGGACCGTGCGCTCTACCCGTCCGCCGGGCTCGTGGACACCGTCGAGGATCAGGCCGGTGTCGGTGTCGCGCAGCCGGGTGTGCAGGAAGTAGGCCAGTTGCCGGGCCCGCGGCAGCTCACCCAACCGGGCCATCGCGAGACCGGTCGGACCGATCGCGGGGGTGTTGTAGTACTTGTCGCCGGACCGCCAGGGCACCGCACCGACGTCCGGGTTCCAGCCATCGATCAACTCGGCGGTCAAGTCGCCGACCGCGTCGCCGAACCGGACACCGAGCAATCGATCCGCGCGTTCGAGCGCCAGCACCAACCACGCCATATCGTCGTAATACCGGTTGGTCCAGCCGGTGATATTGCGCGCCCGAATACCGCGGGCGATGGCGCCGACCCGGGCGATGCGTTCGGGGGTGCGGGCGCGGTACGCGGCGTCCACCGCGCAGTCGACCAGGTGGGCCTGCCACCAGTAGCACCACTTCACGAACGACTCGTCCAGCAGCGACGAGGGCCAGACCAGTGCGCCGAGCCGCACCTGTGGCTGGCCCCAGACTGCGCGCACGTGCCGTTGCACCAGTGCCTGTTCCGCCAGGTCTGCCCGCTGCGCGGGGTCCTCGGGCCCGGCGGACGTCGCCCGAGTGATCGTCACTGCCGCCGTCGGCTGCGCCATGGGGGTGAGCGCGATCGAGGCCCCGGCCGCCATCAGCACTCGGCGTCGGCTGATCCCCGTGTTCCGGCGATCCATTCGCGCGGACTCCCTCTTTTGAGCAACGAGCAGTTGAGCCGGAAACCGTGCAATTAGATGCTATCTCGGAACTACCGGCACGGCGCGGCGTCGACCGCTCGCCGGTGGACTACCGGCGCAGCGTGGCGATGACCTGCCGGGCCTGGTCCTGTGCACCGAGCTCGTTCGGATGAATAGGGGCGGCCAAGTCGGTGGGGACGGGTCCTTCGAGCCATTTCGTGCCCGGCGCCTGGCACATGTCGTGGCCGATGCTGCTGGTGTAGGTGTCCACATAGGTGGCGCCGTGGCTGGTTGCCTGCTCGCGAAGGACTTGGTTGAGCAGTTTGGTCTTCTCCCGCAGGAACGGCACGTCGCCGTCGGAGATCGGGACGATCGGCCAGCAGCCGTTTCCGGTTTCGGGCAGCTGCACCGGATAGCCGATCAACAGCACTTGGGCCTTCGGCGATCGCCGGTGGACACCGTCCAGCACCGCGCCGACTTTGGGGCCGACCGCGCGGACCTGCTCGGCCAGCGTGTCGACGCCGTTTCTGGTGTAGAAGTCCTTGCACGGGGAGCCGTGCGGCACCGATGCGCCCCGCACCGCACAGTTGAAGACGGCCTCGAACGCAGGCACATCGTTGCCGCCGATGCCGACGGTGACCAGTGCGGTGTCCCGCTTCAGCGCCTCGAATTGCGGCGGATTGCCGGTGGGCGATTGGGCGTCGGTCATGGCCTTGGTGGTCGCGCCGATGCAGCTGACATCGGTGAAGGATCCGGGTTTGATCGCAGCGGCGACCAGGCGGGGATAGTTGCGGTCGGCCCGGCCGCAGCGGGGCTCGACCACGGGTAGGAACGCGCCGGCGGTGTAGGAATCACCGAGCGCGACGTAGGACGGGTATGCGGGCGGGGGCGCCGCCGAAACGACCGGCGCGGCAACGGTGCCCGCGACGAGGGTTGTCAGGATGGCCGTGAAAATCGGTCGCTTGTACATCGAAATTCTCCTGTGCATTTCAGTGCGAAGTGTTGTCGGCCCGTGCGATCGGCCGGACTGGGACACTCATTCAATGGTGTCCCATGTCACACTAGGATCGATGACCGCTCGACCGCCAGAGTCCCCAATTCCCCAGTTGACCTCGGTCGATGCGGTGCTGCGCGCCGCCGTGGAAATGTTCCTGCGAGACGGCTGGATCGACGCCAGGGCGCTGGCCGCCGCAGCCGGTATCGGCCGGTCGACGTTGTATCGGCGCTACGGCGACCGCACCCGCATACTCGGCGAAGTAATCTGGGTCATCGCCACCGCAGGATTCGAGGACATCCGCCGGGAGTGCGGTGGTCAGGGTGCGGCCGGAGTCGCCGAGATCGTCCGGCGCAGCTTGCATTTGGCTGCCGGCTACCCGGCCATGCGGACCTTCGTCGCGCAGCACACCGACACCGCACTACGGGTCCTGACTTCCCGCGACGGTGTCATCCAGCGACGGTTCGTGGCTTCCATCGCGCAAGTCATCCGCGAGGACGTCGGCGAGCCCGACGACATCGACGCCCACACCCTCGCCTACGCCATCGTGCGGATCGGGGAGTCCTTCTACTTCCGCGAACTGATCACCGGCGAACCCGACGACATCGATGCGGCGGCGGCGGTCATTCGGCGGCTGCTCGAATAGGTTCGGGCACTGGAATGTGTTGTGGGGGTGTTGGATCCACCAGGCGGAATGGGTGGACTCGATTCCAGGAGTCCGGCAGCGATGAGTTTCGCCGAGGTTTCCGGTCTGTATGGGTACATCCGATCAATCGCACTCGAGGAGAAGCACATGGCCGCTACCTACACCTTCGACGTTTTCACCAGTCTCGACGGCTTCGGCTCTTGCCGCGACGACGGCGACTGGGGCGGCTATTGGGGCAAGCAGGGGCCCGAGCTGCTCGAACATCGCCTTGCGGTGTATGGCGCGGAGCAGCGAATGGTGTTCGGCGCCACGACCTATCGGCAATTCGTGCAGATGGTGGCCACGAGTGCGGCAGATTCCGAGGTGTTCGACCCGTGGGTCACGCGGATGTGGAATCTGCCGGCCACGGTGGTGTCGCGCACGCTGGAAGGACCGCTCGACCGGCCGGACGCGACGGTGGTCAGTGGTGATGCGGTCGACGTTGTCGCTCGGCTCAAGGAGGAATCCGCGGTGCCGTTGCGCTCGCACGGCAGCTTGTCGATGAACCGGGCGCTGATGGCTGCTGGTCTGGTGGACCGCGTCCATGTGACGGTCTTTCCGGTGATCACCGGTCGGACGGGAACGGACCCGATTTTCCAGGGCGCTGCCGACTTCGACCTCGAGTTGCTCGAGAGTCGAACGCTCGATGGGCGCACTCAAGAGCTTATTTACCGGCCCACGTTGCATAGCTGAGTCGATATAGCGGACTGAGGATTACGTCGGTGGCTACGAAGAATTGTTGCTGATCGGCGTCATTGCGAATCGGGGAAGGAAACGACGAAATACCTGGGGTCGTCGCCATCAGTCACATTATGGCGGCGCCCCGGAGGGGTCGTCATGCCCAAGGTTGTGGGGGATTGCGCACCGAGGTGCTCGGCGGGCAGTTGGGGTGTGAACGAATCCTGTTGGGGCGCAGTGAAACCCGCAGCAGATTCGGGCGCCCCGGGTGTTGACGTTGCGACCACTCGTGTGACCCTACTGTAGGGGTTGCCACTCACAGCCGTCCTGCTGTAGCCCAAAGGTGTTGGCCAGCAAAGGAAGCGGGTTGTAGTCAGTACCCCGGCGCCGATGCAGATGGCCCTGTGCAAGGCGGCTTGCGCAGGGCTAACACCCTTGTTAGGCAGAGTGGTTGACAAGCGACGCCGGGCCTGGCAACTTGGCGAGCGCCGGTCGTTTGTATCGCCTGAGCGACCATCGGCTCGGGGAGGACAAGCTGTGGAACTCGGAAGTCTCCGTCTTTATCCAGCCGTCGCCGAACATCATAACGTCGGCATGGCTGATAAATGGCTGTCCCGTCGCGTGCTGGAAAGTGGTCTCGGCGGCGCGATGCGGTCGAGCTTTTTTCACTTGGAAACGATTAGGGTGATAAATGTGCCCGACCGGCCGTCTCTTCCGGCTACGGGTGGTCCATGACCGGCACCACGGCTTAGGCAACTCTCGGCAGCACACGCGACGGCCCGCCCGGCATCGTCATCGCTCAGGGGACCGCTGCTGTGGCCGCAACTATGGATCCGCAGGGGGATTCTCAATGAGCAACGAAATGAATGCTGGTTCGTCCACAGACAGAACCCGTTCGGTGCTGGACACAATCCAGGGACTGCCGCACTGCTCGAACATCGTCGACCTTCCGATCTCCGCGGTGTTACCGGCGGACGCGCCGCCGCGAACAGCGGGCCTGAACACCGGTCACATACGCATGCTTGCCGACTCGGCGACCGCGCTGCCGCCGATCGTCGTGCATCGGGCAACGATGCAGGTGGTCGACGGCTGGCATCGGCTGCGCGCGGCCGAGCTGCGCGGCGACACGAGCATCGCGGCGGTGCTCTTCGACGGCGGCCTCGCCGAAGCGTTCGTGCTGGCGGTGAAACTCAATGCGGCACACGGCTTGCCGTTGTCGCTGGCCGATCGGAAGGCCGCCGCGCTCCGCATCCTGCAGTCGTATCCGGACTGGTCCGACCGGTCGATCGGCGCCATCACCGGGATCTCGCACAAAACCGTCGGCGCGATCCGCACCCGGTCGACTGGGAAATCTACCCAGTCGACCGGCCGGATCGCGCGTAACGGCGTGCTGCATCGGTCGGCCGGGCGACAGGGGCGCCAACGAGCTGCCGAACTGTTCGCGCTCGACCCGACCGCATCGACGCGGAAGGTGGCCTCGGCAGCGGGCATCTCGGTCACGACCGCCAAGGACGTTCGAAGACGGTTGCGGGACGGGACGCAATTGGTGTCGGCCTGCGAATCTGCCGGTGCGACGGCCGCACCCGGGCCGGTGCCCGCACCCGTTCCCTCTGCCGGTGCGACGGCCGCACCCGTGCCGGTGCCCGCACCCGTTCCCACGCCGGTGCGTGCCGGGAACGTTCGGGCGGTCCCGTCGCAGCCGGTCAGCACCGCTGAAGCGCTACAGCGACTGCGCAAAGACCCCTCCATACGCTTCAGCGAATCCGGGCGAAAGCTGTTGCGCCGGTTGGAGACGCCGTTCGACGACGGCGTCGATTGGAAGAGTGTCGTCGGCAGCCTGCCGAATCACTGCACCCGAACCATCGCCGAGCTCGCCCGGCAACGCTCCAGGGAGTGGCAACGGTTGGCGCACCTGCTCGACGAACGGTCATCGGCGGGCTGAACTCGACACGTTCGTTCTGTTGCCACCGCTCGGCTCGTCGATGAGAATTAATGACAGTGGCCAATGGGGGACTGATCGTGCTGGGACCCTGCGGACACTAATTATCTTCCCGTTCGTGCGGCGATGAATAGCACCCGGCACGCAATGGCGGCAGATGTTTCGATCGCTGCCGAATTACCCATCAGATCAGGGGGGCTCATGCCTGTCCAACCAAAACCCATTCGAAGATGGGATCTGATAGCCGGTCGGTCCATGGTGGCCCGGTCGGAAATGCCCGGAGCGGTCGCTCGATGAAGTACACACGCTATTG
Organism: Nocardia sp. XZ_19_369; assembly: GCF_015355715.1. Classification (NCBI taxonomy): domain Bacteria; kingdom Bacillati; phylum Actinomycetota; class Actinomycetes; order Mycobacteriales; family Nocardiaceae; genus Nocardia; species Nocardia sp. XZ_19_369. The sequence continues at coordinate 128,722 of NZ_JACVED010000002.1, forward strand.
TCGTTCGTTTCTCTCCACGCCGGCGTTGGCCGAGGGCCGCTACTCTTCGGGGCATCAGGCGGGCGCCGATATGTGCGTCGTCGACCTGGAAGACTCTGTCCCGCCGTGGGATAAAGAGCAGGCGCGATACCAGGCGGAGAAGTTCTTCGCCGCCCCTACGGCGTCGGCCACGCGGTGCGGGGTGCGCATCAATGCGGTGACCGAACCGGACGGCCTGCGGGATCTGCTTGCCATTCAGGAGTATGTCGTCAAGCCGGCCGTGGTGGTCATCCCCAAGGTCGAGTCGGCCCGTGATGTCGAAATCGTGGCGAAGGTGCTCGGCCCGGTATGCCCTGACCTCGAACTGTTCGCCGTGGTGGAGACGCCACGCGGCCTCGAGAACGTCGCCTCGATCGCGGCCGGATCGCGCCGACTACGGGCGCTGATCTTCGGCGCCGCCGACTACTCGTTCGAAGTGGGCGCGCGCCTGTCCTGGGACTACCTGGTGCACGCCCGCGGTTGCGTGGTGAACGCGGCCCGCGCAGCGGAGATCGAAGTTGTCGACGCTCCGGTGTTCGATATCAACGACATCGGTGGTCTGCGCGAGGAGAGCGCGCGGGCCCAAGCCCTGGGATTCAGCGGCAAAATCGCGATACATCCGCGGCAGATCCCGGTTATCAATGAGGTTTTCTCGCCTGACGCAGGCACGTTGGAAAAAGCGAAGCGGATCGTCAGCGCGGGCCTGTCGACCAATCGTCGGATCGCCGTCGTCGACGGCGTGATGATGGGGCTGCCGTTTTTCGAAGCGTCGCGGCGCCTGGTCGAGGATTTTGGAAACGCCAATGAGTCGGCGGTGCCGGCAACTTTCGAGGAGCGATAAATGAGCGCTGGTATCCATGTCGAGCCGAATGTCCTGGGTCCTCGGCGTTATCGAAACAGCGAGAAGATGCTGCAACAGTCCGATCCGGCGTGGCGAGCGGCGGCCGAGGCCGGACTGATCAGTGTGCATGTCGACGCCGAGTCGAACAACCGGCTCGTCGTGCAGGAGACCGGGCACGAGTTCGTGAGTATGTGCTCGAGCGCGTACCTAGGCCTGAACTTTCACCCGAAAGTTATTCAGGGAGCGATCGATTCGCTCGAGGAGGCCAAGGCCACCGGGTTGATGGTGTCGAACGCGCGGATTCGGCACAACCTGCTGGCTCGGCTCGAAGCAGACCTCGGCGAGTTGTTCGGTGCCGACATATTGACCGGAGTCTCGTGCAGCGTCCTGTCTTTCGGCATTCTGCCGTTGCTCGCATCCGGGCATTTGACCGGGGACGGCCCCCGGGTGATGGTGTTCGACCGCCACAGCCACTTCTCGATGGCCTATGTGAAGCCGATCTGCGCCGACGAGAGTCTGGTGCTGACCAGCCCGCACAACGACCTGGACTACTTGGAGGACATCTGCCGCAAGTACCCGCGGGTCGCCTACATCGCCGACGGCGCCTACTCGATGGGTGGGGCGGCCGCATTGGAAGGGCTGGTCGAACTCCAGGACAAATACGGGCTGTTTCTCTACCTGGACGACGCGCACTCGCTGTCCATCGTCGGCGAACGCGGTGAGGGATTCGCCCGGTCGCGCCTGGAGATGAACCCCTTGACGCTCATCGTGTCGACGCTGCACAAGGCGTTCGGCACGGCAGGCGGGGTGGCGATGCTGGGCCGGCCCGAGTGGTTCGGGTTCTTGCAGCGGCACGCGGGTCCCGTGGGCTGGTCGCAGAATATGGAGATACCGATCGTGGGTGCCTCGCTGGCGAGTGCCGCGCTGCACCGCACACCCGAGCTCGGTGAACTGCAACGCACGCTGCAGAGCAACATCGACTACTTCGACGAACTGCTGCCCACCACGTTCGCGGGGAATGGGCTGCCGATCCGCGTGGTCCGGGTCGGCGAGGCGGACAGAGCGGTCGAACTGTCGAAAGAGCTGTACCGGCGCGGCTACTACAGTTCTGCGGTGTTCTTCCCGATCGTCCCGAAGGGCGAGGCCGGCCTGCGGGTGATGATCCGCGCGGACATCAGCCGGGAGCAGATCGCCGACTTCGTCAGCCACGTCAAAGAATTGACCGGAACGCCGTGACGGCTCAGCAGCCTGGAGTCACCATGGACAAACTCGGATTCAGCGGATACCGGCAGGTCGGTGCCCAGCGTTACCGGGAGACACTCGGTTTCCTTTACGAGCAGTTCACCGTGGGGGATGTGTTCGAGCATCGGCCCGGTCGCACCGTCACCGAGATGGACAACGTCCTGATGAGCATGCTCAGCATGAACACCTCACCGCTGCACATCGACGCGGCCTATTGTGAACACACGCAATGGGGTCGGCCGCTGGTGTCCAGCCTCGTGACGCTCAGCATCGTGGGTGGCATGGCAGCCCGCAGTACCAGCGGCCAAGCTATTGCCAACCTCGGCTGGGACAACATCCGGTTGACCGAGCCGGTGTTCGCCGGCGACACGTTGTATGCCGATAGTGAGATCACCGGAAAACGGTTGTCCAAGAGTCGACCTGGCGACGGCATCGTCAGCTGCCGCACAAGGGGGGTGAAGTCGACCGGCGAGGTGGTGCTCACGTTCGAACGAAGTTTCCTGGTGCCGACCCAGGCCACCGGGATCGACGAAAAGACAGGGTACTGAGAACTATTCGGGATTCGCGTGGCTGCTGTGCTGTGCCCAGCGGCCACGTGAATGTTGGCAAGGTGCTGTGGGATCGGTGTGCGTAGCCGGAACGTCGCTCACTGCACGAGGTTTCGCTGTGTGCTGCGCGCAGGACGGACGCTTGGGAGGGCGTAGATGAACAAGGCTGTGGAGTCACAGGAGTTGGCCAGTGCCCCGTCGGGGCCAGTGGGTGACCGCATGCAGCCGATGACCGAGGCGCAGGTGGCTGCTGCCGTCGATCTCCCCGCGCTGGTGGCCGAGCTGGGGGAGTCGTTGCGGGCGGGGCAGCGACATCAGGCGGTGACGCCGATCAAGTTCGTGAGCAAGCGCATGGAGCCGTACAGCGTGTTCGGTGCTATGCCGTCGATCAGCACTGCGCACGGTCTGTTCATCACGAAGGTCGCCGCACTGGTGAAGTTGCCTGGCACCAGGACCATCAATGCTGTCGTCGTCGCATTCGACACGGGCACCGGTGATCTGCGCGCGGTGCTGGATGGTGCGGCGCTGACGGATATCAAGTGTGCGGCGGTCACGGCGCTGGTGACCGATCACTGTGCGATCGGTGACGCGCGCAGGCTCGGTGTGGTGGGTGCGGGAGTTCTTGCCTTGCAACAGATCCGCGGTGTCGCCACGGTGCGCGAGCTGGAAGTCGTCACCGTGTACGGGCGCGACGTCGGCCGCACCGAGGCCTTCGCCGACCGGGCGCGGGCGTTGCTGCCGCGCACGACCGAGGTGCGGGTAGCGCGAGACCTGCGTGCGGCGGTGGAGGGGCAGGATGTCGTCTGTACCGCCACCACGTCGAGCGAGCCGATTCTGGGCGGGTTCGAGCTCCGCGCGCCCGTGCACGTCAACTGTATGGGCGCACATACGCCGCGGTCGCGGGAAGTCAGCACCGAACAACTCGCCGGCAGCGTGGTGATCGTAGAGGACAGGGATAGCGCCGTCACCGAGTCCGGCGAGTTGCACAGCGCCGCTCTGGAACTGGAGGACATGCTCGGCGCCGGGGATGACTTGCGGGCGCAGCGAACGATTTTCAGCTCGAACGGTCATTCCTTTCTCGACCTCGTGACGACCGCCCATGTGCTGGCGTCGGCAAAGCGCCGATGACCGGAACTGTCGTCGCGCCGGTACGACGGTCGCGCCTGCTGCTGGCTGTGCTGCTGCTGGCGATGATCGTGGCACCGATGGCGCAGACTGCCGTCATGCCGATGCTGCCCGCTCTGGCAGGCGAATTCGGCGTATCCGCCTCCGCGGTCAGTTGGGTGATGACCGCGAATCTGTTGGCGGCGGCGGTGGGGACACCGTTGTTCGGCAGGTTGGGCGATCTGCGCGGCCGCAAGCTGGTGCTGATCCTGTGTTTGTCGATCGCGGCAGTGGGTGCGCTGCTGGCTGCGCTCAGCGATTTCTACGGGCTGCTGATTGCGGCCAGGGTGCTCCAGGGTGCCGGAGCGGGCGTGCTGCCGCCTGCGATCAGCGTGATCCGGGCTGAGTTGCCGCCGAAGCGGGTGGCGAGCGGGCTCGCACTGGTCAGCGTCAGCACGGGAGTCGGCGCCGCGTTCGGCATTCTTGCCAGCGGGGTGCTGATGGTGCGGTGGAATTACCAGTCGGTGTTCTGGCTGCTGCTGATTCTCAGCCTGCTCGCGCTGGTTACGGTCGTGTGGGGACTGCCCGCCGACCGGGTTCCCGGCACCGAGCGTGGCGCGGATCCGTGGGGAGCGCTCACGCTGGCTCTGTGGTTGCTGGCGTTACTCATCGCGATCAGCCAGGGCAACACGTGGGGCTGGACGGACTGGGTGGTGCCCGGCTTGCTATGCGCCGCAATGGTATTCGTGATCCTGTGGTGCGTGGTGGAGCGGCGGGTCCGATTCCCGGTGATCGACATGACGCTGCTCACGATGCGCCCGGTCGCGTTCGGCAATATCGCCGCGGCGCTGAGCGCTTTCGGCATGTACGGATCGTTCATCGCCATCAGCAGCCTCGCGCAGACGCCGAGGGAATCCGGTTTCACCACAACGGCATTGGGTGCAGGCCTGATGCTGCTGCCGAGCGCCGCGGGAAACCTGCTCGCGGGGATGACCGGTGGCCTGCTACTCAACAGGTTCGGATCCCGTCCGACACTGGTGCTCGGCGGCATACTCAGCGCGGCCGGAGTGGCTCTCCTCGTCATCAAGCAGAACACGGAACTCGACCTCTACCTGGCCAGTGCGCTGTTCGGTATCGGCACCGGGTTCGCCTTCACCGCGATCCGCGCTTACATCAACGATGCGGTGCCGCTGGACCAGCTGGGCGCTGCCAACGGAATGAACGTGGTGTTCCGCACCATCGGCGCCGCCGCGGGCAGCGCCGTCACCGGTGCCGTGCTCAGCAGCGATCAGGTACTGGGCACCCACTGGCCGACCCAAGCGGCCCACGAAACCGCCTTCCTCATCGCGACCGGCACCTTCCTCGCCACCGCCATCCTTCCATTCCTGATATTGAAACCCCGACGGTGAGCTCATCGGACAGCCAGTGGTGGTCCGATCAGCCAAGCAGGGTTGCTACTGCTGGGCCGATCGCCTTGCGGAGCAGCAAACGTGGCAATTGCCCTAACCCCGCTTGAAGCTGCGGGGTTAGGGCAAGCAGACGGCAAAACTTCAGGTGTGCCGCCACGAGGCACCTGGAATCTCGGTTGTGCCGTGATCGCGCAGCAGGACAGCGCCGGAACCGGAGTCGAGTCGGCCGATGACATGAAGATCCAGTCCGGCCTCCGCGCACTGCTCAGCCAGTGACTTCACTGCGTCCGCGTCGACAGTCGCCACCAGTTCGAAATCGACGGAGTCGCCGAAAACCAGGTCGAGTACATCGCAGTTCAAGCGAGTAGCGGCTACGCGTACCGAGTCATCGATCGGCAAATTTTTCTCTTCGACGACAATGGAGACCTCGCTGGCATGAGCAAGTGTTTCGATTGCGCCTTTAAGTCCATCAGAAGTATCAATGCACCCCGTCACTGCCGGGTTGCGTGCAAAAATTCGGCCGTGTGCCACCCGCGGGCTGACTCGCATCCATTTCGACAGCAAGGCGGAGTATTCATTGCGAGAGATGTCTTCGCCACTGTTGGCGAGCTTCATTGCGCTGCCCGCGAGCCCTGTCGGTCCGGTAACGCAGAGCATCTGGCCTGGCTTGGCACCCGTGCGAGTGAGTAGGTTCGCAGGCTCTACTACGCCGAACGCGCTGGCTGACAAGATGATTCGCTCAGCGCTGCCGATGTCGCCACCGACGTTGAGCGCTCCCGCAGCTCGCGCACCGTCACGTATCCCCTCGATCAGCTCGGTGAAGTCGCTGTCCGGAAGATTCTTCGGGTACCGGACGACCGACAGCAGGCCGAGGGGGATCGCACCCATAGCGGCGACATCGCTGATATTCGCGCCGGCGAGATACCAGCCGATGTCGTAGTTTCTGATGAAGCCTTTCTCGTAGAGGCTGAATTTCGGGCCGCGAACATAATCCGTTCCAGTGACGAGGACTTGAGCGCCATCGAGGAGAAACGCGGCACAGTCGTCCTGTGCTTTGGCGCCCAACAGCAGTTCTGCGGTCGCACCGTTGGACAGGACAGCGCTCAGTGCCTCCTCTCCCATCGTTGGTACGATAATTTCGGCGATCTTGGATGGTTCGTCCAACGGGGTGTCCGTGTTCAATGCGTGCATGGTCACAGCATCACTCCTTCATTGGCGGCGCCTACCGCCCAGCACTGTAAAGTCCGGTGAAAGAACTCGCGTCGTACCACAATCGCCCAGTCGCATTCCTCGGGCGGCATCGCGACGCTCGCTCCAGCTACCACCCTGAGATATTGGTTGATCATGCGATGCTGGGGTCGGGCGACAAAGAATCGGTTTCCGTCTGCGGCAAGATAGTACGGCGACTCTCCGGCGCACAAATCGGCGACTTGCTGCCAACTGTCCAGTATGGAAAGTTCCAGTCCATCACCTGACATGCGTCCGATTATGGGTTCCAAAGCGAGCGGCAGTATGTGTAGATGGGCGTGGCTGATACACGTGGTCGGCATAGTCGCCGTCGATCCGTGCTCGAGGATGGTGAACTCGCCGAAGATGCCTGCATACCGTTGGAGAAATTTGACCAGAAACACTCGGAAGTCACATTCGGCGTCTGCCAGCGTTTGCGCACCGCTGAAGTAGTGCCTGCGCGGACAGACCAGCACGTGACCGACGGTCAGCGGGGATAGATCGACGATTGCTACGCTGTCGGAGGTCTGCGCTAGGTACCGTCCGGTCATCGGAAAGTATGTGCGGGTGAACTCGGTATCTGTTGCTCCAGAAAATTCCGCGCACAGATCCGATCTATCACATGTTTCAGTTGACCCCACCCGATGAGCGTAACAGTCGACTCCCGGCAGCGGTGGCGAAAACTGTTGGGGGCGATAGGGATTGACAAGTCATCTAGCGTGTTAACTCCTCTCGGAGCAAACAGCCCGGTCGTTCTGTGGCGCCGGTCACTCTCTAGGAGTAGCATTCGCGCCCGCGTGTTGATGAAGGTGTCGGGTGCTAGGGAAATCGGCAGGTAACCGAAGGTGAGATCGAGGGCGGCTAGTGCGTGGGACAAAGGTATCGCGACCGCGGCGCTCGCAGCACTGGGAGCGAAGAGTCAAGGGTTCCCTGACCAGCGGGTATGGGACGACGCCACGGACCGGGTTCCTGGATTGATACCGGCGTTGCTGATCATCGCCGCGGTCTTCACCCTGGGTCCGTTCGCCGCCCGGGCGCAGCGAAGCCTGGTACTTCGACGCATCCAACTCGAACGCGAGGTATTCGTCCAGTTCGGCAGAATGATCCGAGAGGCAGACCGGGTGATCCAAGATTTTCAATTCGAGGATCTCGGGTTACACGCCTGGCAGGTGAAGCGGTCAGGATGGTTCCTCCGGAAGAAGCGACTCAGGCGGGTCGCGACCTATCGGTTGGGAGGAAAAATCGTACTTCGCAAGTTCGAGCCGAGGCTTGGGCAGGGTGTCGTCGGCATGTGCTGGAAGCGCAACGCTGAGGCCTCCTTCGACGTTGCAGGGTTGGCCGCACGGGCAACTACCAAGGCCGAATTCGACGCCCTCAGGGCGGCGAAGGGGGAGGAGGCGGTGATGGGATTGGCGTGGGATGAATTCAGCCAGATTTGCCACCGCGGGGCGGTGTTCGCGTCCCCCATCCGCGATGACAACCACAACTTTCGCGGCTGCTTGAGCCTGGATGCGAAAGATCAGTTCGCCGCCATTGCCTCATCAGAGGTACCAGAGCTGCTGAACGAGTTGGCATTACGGATGCAAGCGCACGGATTCGACGAGATGTGAGATGGACCGAGACACCCTGTCCTGGTATGAAAGGCACGCTGAGCACTACATAGCGCGTACCGACTCGTTCGAGTTCTTCGGCGGCCTCGAACAGGATCTGCTGGTGTTCGCCGGCCTGTTGCATCGTGATGTGACGGTGGTTGATCTGGGTTCCGGGGCGGGCAGGGATGCCCGGCTGCTCGCCGAATCGGGGCATGTTGTCATAGCGGTAGATGCAAGTCTCTCCCTGCTCAGGCGATGTATCGTGGCAGCCGGCCCGGCACGGAAGATCTTGGGTATCAACGCCGATCTGCTCGCTTTGCCCTTGGCGCGGGCCTCGGTCGGAGGCATATGGGCATGTGGAAGTTTGCTGCATCTACGTCAGGACGAGATTCCCGCCGTACTGCTGCAATGCTTCGAGATATTGCGGCCAGGCGCTCCGATCGGTGTGAGTATGAAGGAAGGGGTGGGCAGCGAGCGTCGTGACGACGGACGGCTCTTTACGTATACCAGTAAGCTGGAGTTGCAGGATTGGTTGTCTGCGGCCGGTTTCGAGCAAATTTCGATAACCGGACCCTCGCGGAATGAATGGTTGCTGGCTCTCGCTACCAAACCGACGCGGGGTTAACTCCAGGAGTCCGGGTCGCAGTCGGAAAATACCCGACGTATGCCACCGCGTGGATCCGGAACATCTCCATGCCAGCGCGGGATTATATGGAGATGCAGGTGCGGGACGGTGCGACCAGCGGCTGAACCGTCATTGACGCCAATGGTGAAACCGTCGGGTTGGTACATGGCGTCCAATGTGTCACGCATGGATTGTGCGAGGATATGGAGATCTCGCGTTTCCCTGTCGTTCATGTCGAAGAACGATAGAACATGCCGGAACGGCACTATTTCAACGTGTCCCGGACTCGCTGGAAAATTGTCCCATCGGGCATACATGGTGCCACGGCGGCGAACGACAGTATTTATCGCAGGGTCTGCGTGACGGCAGAACAGGCAGGAAGGGTTCGGGACTGACGGGTCATCGGGCCGTACCGAATAATCCGACCGTACGGATTCATGCGGGTAGTCGAGTGGCAGCAGTAGCTGTTGGGACACGATCGGATCCACGGTAACCGCGTGATCGCTACTGGGCATGGCTGACGTCCTACCGTCGTGGTGTCGGCAAAGGGCAGAAGCGTAGCAAAGGCAGGGCAGGCGAATATCGACTCCTCACCCAGCCCCCACGATCGCGCTTCTCCTGGCAAGAAGACCCCGCGAACCTACACTTCTTGTGTGGAAATTCAACCATGTCGCACCCCGAGCCGCCTTGTCGTGGCGGTCGACGGGGGTGTCGCCACCGGCAAGTCTTCGGCGTGTACCGCTGTGGCACAACGACTTCATGTCCCCTACTTCAACGCGGGCTTGCTGTATCGAGCGCTGGCACTGTGGTGTGTCGGTGAGCGGATTGCCTTGGACAACGTTGACGGCAAGGTGGAGAGTGCGGCACGGAACTTTCCAATTGATGTGTCACTGGATAGCGGAACCACGGCGATCTCCTTGGGTGGATCAGACGTTTTCGACCAGCTGAAGACCAGTGAAGTGAGTAGGGCGGTGCCAGAGGTGGCCCGTCATCTGACAGTTCGGGAAGTGATGACCGCGCGCCAGCGGGCGATCGTGCGATACGCCAAGCGCGAGTTCGGTGGTGTGGTGATCGATGGCCGGGACGCGACTACTGTTGTTGTGCCGGACGCCGACGTGAAGATCTTGCTGGTCGCCGACGAGAAGGCACGAGCACGGCGGGTCGGCGCGGGCGAGGGGGTGCTTCCAGCGGCGAAACGCGATGCAGCTGATGGGGCGAGCAGCAATTTCCTGCGTCCGGGATCCGACGTTGCTTTGCTGGACACCAGCGCTCTCGATGTCGGTGAGCTTGTTTCGCGGGTTCTGGCCCTCGTGTTCGAACAGATTGATCTGAGGCATCTATAGGTGATCAAACGTCAGTGGTCGGGTCAGGTCAGGGGTCTTACGCGTACCAGCAGCATGATCGGGCATTCCGGCAGCGTGCTGCCCTCCAGCCACAATTGGGTGCATTCAGTGGGCTGGGTGTGCTCGACGGGGGTGCTGTAACCGGTGTGCTCGAGCGCTATGACGATTCCGCCGATGGTCAGTGCGAGCGCCGCCGCCGCACCGATCAGCGGCCGCAACAGATTCAGTGGTCGCTGCGAGGTGAGCCTGGTGCACCACGCTCGCGTCAGTTGCCATCGTTGCCATAAGCGCCGCATCGGCGATAGTCCACTTATGTCCATTCCACAGTCCTGCCCTCGCCTGTGGGATGAATCGCGATGGGGAACAACATGTTACGTGGCGACACGCCGGGACTGGCCCCAGCTCGATTCGATGCTGGCAACGGTTCGGCATACGCTGCGGCGAGTGATCAGCGGTTCACCGGCTGCGGCAGCCCGGTGAGCGTTGTGTTGCTCCGGCGGATCAACGGGGCCAGCGTGCGCTGGACGATGAAGTACTCGGCGACAAGCACGTTGCCCAGGAGTGATGCCCAGGCGCTGGCGGTATAGATGTCCCGGTATTCCAGCGACGGAATGATTTTCGCCAACTGCGTACCGGTGAGCAGGTAGAGACGTAGCGTCACGGCGGCGAAGGTGAGTGCGTAGTTGCGGATCATCCAGATCCGGTGCAACTGCACCTCGCGGCGCCGGATCGTTCGATAGGCCTGCGCGGCCGAGTACAACCACGCGACCACCAGCAGGTAAAAGGCGACCTGCAACGGGAACCCGCTCGGCGTTACCGCTGCGGCGTACGACGCTGCGGCTGCGGCCGCCACGACTGACACCAGATACACCCGGCCTGCCATCCGGTGCCATTGCGGAAATCGAGTTCGCAACTGCGGCAAGAACTGCCATGGTCCGATGAGCAATGCCAAGCCGGCCGGGGCCGCATGCACCACCAGGCTCACGTAATACCCAGGGATGGTTGTGTCGATCGGCACGGTCGAACCGCCGGTCAGGTACGGCGTTACGAAGAAGACCGCGATGTAGATCGCCAGCACGGCCAGCAGGCTCCACAGGAACCACCACCAGCGCCGGCGGACGGTCCGTGACATGACTGCGGACATAGAAGAATCTCCAATACTGAGAAAAGGCAGCGACCCGCCGGGGTCAGTTGCCCTGCGCTGCAATAGAAACCGTCTGCCATTCGGTCCACGTGGCGAGCCGGGTTTCGTATTCCTCGGTCACGATCCGCAGCGCTTCGTCTCCAAGTAGCAGGCGCAGCGGGGGCTTATCGGCGTCGACCAGAGCAAGGACGGCGTCGCGGGTCGCGCTGGGAACGCCGAAGCGTTGCGCTGCGTAATCGGGATCGGCGCGAACCTGGTCGTACGCCGGATTCTCGGTGGCGAAGGTTGTCAACGTGAATCCGGTGTCGTAGCTGGCGGGTTCGAGCAGGGTGACGTGTATGCCGAAACCCGCGACCTCCGCGGCCAGCGACTGTGTCAACCCTTCCAGCGCCCACTTCGACGCGTTGTACGCTCCGACATTCGGCGATGCCACGATCCCCCAGAGGCTGGAAACCTGGATGATGTGGCCGCTGCCCTGCGCCCGCAGAATTGGCAGCGCCGCCTGCGTAACCCACAGCGTGCCAAGGAGATTCGTCTCCAACTCGGCCCTGATCTGCTGCTCGGTGAGCTCTTCGACCATGCCGAACTGCATGAACCCGGCATTATTCAGCACCACATCGAGCCGCCCGAAATGCCGCGCGGCCTGCTCGACTGCGGCGAAATCAGCGGCCCGGTCGGTCACTTCCAATGACAACGGCAGGAACGTTTCCGGGAATGCTGCGGCCAGATCGGCCAATGCGGCGATGTCGCGAGCGGTTCCGGCCACCCGATCGCCTCGTTCCAGCGCGGCCGAAGCCCACTCCCGGCCGAGTCCCCTCGACGCCCCGGTAATCAACCACACCTTGCTCACGTGACCTGCCTCTATCCGTCCGACTCAATTGAGCTAACGCCCGTAAGGCTACGCCTGTAATTCGAGCTGAGGCAAGAGCTAACGCCTGTAAGTTTTCGATGCAAGGTGACAGCGCTGCCTACGCTGCTCGGCTTATTTCTCGCGAAGTGCGTGAGCCGTCAGTCGTCGGTCGCCGACAGCTCGGTGGCGGCGACCGCCCGTCCCGGCGGAAACGCCCTGCTGAGGATTCGCTTGTCCCCGTGCAGATTTCCCACGGCGAGCGCCTGGTCGATCGTGAGCCCGCCCGCCGCGAGCCCGACGACGACCTCGGGCGCGGCGGTGAAGACCGTATCCGGCTGCTGATCGGGTGCGGCGGTCGCGCTGGGCCCGTTTTCATCGATGCGCAGGACCATGCGGAATCCGTCCGTGTCGATGCCGAGCTCCACCGGCGGCGTCGCGGTGATCCCGCGGAGCAGGGCGGGGAGAGCGAGTGCCAGCCAGCGCGGCTGGAACGAATCGTCGTTACGCCCTGTCATCAGCAGCGGCGCACCCCATCTGCCGAGCGCCTCCATGGGCTCGCGGAGGCTCGCACCCCACGGCGTCAGGGCGTAAAGAACTCCCGCATCGCCGAGCTGCCGCTGCACGATGCCGTTCGATTCCAACGTCCGCAGCCGCTCCGCCAGGAGATTGGTCGCGATCCCCGCGAGCGAGTTCTTCAGCTCGTTGTAGCGCATCGGGCCGGGAAGCAGCTCGCGCACGATCAGCAAGGTCCAGCGCTCGCCCACGATGTCGAGGGCGCGCGCGAGGGCGCAGAACTGCCCGTAGGAGCGGGGACTCTTCGATTCGTGCTTGACTTCATCCATCATGGTTGATTATATCAACTGCAAGGATGAACCTCGAGCAGAGGAGATCCGCATCAGCTGACCGGCCGTCGTGGTGTCTGGCTGAAAACGGTACTGGGGACACCTGATTCGAAGAACTTTCACCTGAGAAAGAGCACCTTGTGATGACACGCGCGGTGGAAAATTCGTCTGTTCTGTCGACCAGGCGCGGCAAGTTGGTTCTGGCCCTGCTGTGTTCGATCGGTTTCCTGGATTTCATGGACGCGGTGATCGTGAATGTTGCGTTGCCGTCGATGCAGCATCAGCTGGGATTCTCCGAGCAGGGCTTGCAGTGGGTGGCGACGGGTTATTTGTTGACCTACGGCGGTTTCATGTTGCTGGGTGGGCGCGCAGCGGATTTGGTCGGGCGCAGGCGGGTGCTCGTTGCCGGGGTGGTGGTGTTCGCCCTCGCATCGCTGGTCGGTGGGTTCGCTACTACCGCGGAACTGCTGGTCGGTGCGCGCATTGTTCAGGGTGCGGGTGCGGCGTTGATGATGCCCGCGGCATTGTCGCTGGTGACGACCTCGTTCAAAGAGGGAACAGATCGGCATCGGGCTCTCGGTGCCTGGGGTGGCATGATCGGGGCGGCTTCGGCGAGCGGAGTGTTGCTCGGTGGGGTGCTGACCGAGTATTTCGGTTGGCGTTCGGTGCTTTTGATCAATCCGATCATCTGTGTGTTGCTGCTGGTCGCGATCTATGGATTGCTGCCTGATGATCGGCGCAGTGCCTCGCGGGCGAGTTTCGACTTGCCGGGTGCGGCGCTGGGGACCGGGGGCATGCTGCTGCTGGTGTATGCCATCGTTGAAGCGCCGCATACGGGATGGGACTCGTTGAGCACGATCGCTCGTTTCGCGGGTGCGGTGGGGCTGTTGGTGGCGTTCGTGGTGAACGAGCATCGCAGCCGGAATCCGTTGATGCCGTTGTCGATTTTCCGGGTTCGTGGGCTCGCGGCGGCTGATGCGACGCAGTTGATCGCGATCGCGGGGTTCATGTCGATGTTCTTTTTCCTGAGCCTCTATATGCAGAACGTGCTCGGCTATTCGGCGTTGCGGACCGGGATCGTGTATCTGCCGGTCACGATGGGAGTCGGGGTCGGTGCCCTGGTCGCGACGAAGCTGATCCTGCTGGTGGGGACGCGGCCGTTGATCGTGGGTGGGTCGGTGGTCGCGTCGGTGGGGGTGTTCTTGTTGTCGGGTTTGCCGGTCGATGGTGACTATGTGACCGATCTGCTGCCGGGCATGATGGTGATGTCGGTGGGTTTGGGGTCTGTGATGGTGTCGGTCACCAACGCGGCCAATGCTGGTGTGCCGGCGGACAAGGCGGGGTTGGCGGCGTCGTTGTTGAACAGCTCGCAGCAACTCGGTGGCGCGTTCGGTCTGGCGGTGCTGACCACGGTGGCGACCTCGTACACAACCGGTTTGCTGGCCACCGGTACGGCTCCGCCGGAGGCGCTGGCCTCGGGATTCAGTCGTGCTTTGCTGGCCAGCAGCATCGCCATCCTCGTCGCGGCGGTGATCGGGCTGGGTACCTACAACACCCGCAGCAACGACGCACCCATGTGACCATGACCGCGGGTGGGCGGCCACACCGAAATGCGGGTTAGCCCAGCGGAAGCCGAACGCCGCCGTTGCCCGCGCGAAAACTGTTCATTTCTACCCTCATCGCATTGCTGCTGTGCGAATTACGCACTGCGCGAATCGAACCGATGTGGTGGCGGAGTTGGTTTTCGCAGTGCACCCACCTGTCGAGTGGGGGTTTCGGCACTGTCGAAGACGCTCAGCCGCAAGTAATATGGCTGCCATATACGGCGCGCAAGGAGGGGCTATGTCACCCGATCCGCGAAATCAGCAGCACGGGCGGCGCCGGTCTGCCCGAGTCGTCCGAGCCGCCATCGTTCTCGCGGCGCTGAGCATCCTGGCTGCACCCCAGGCCGTCGCGCAGCCGTACCCGATCTACGGCGCGATCCGAGTCGAATACGACGAGGCCGGTGGTTTCGTCTTCTTCGGCAATGCGATCAACCCGGAGTCCGATGCCGCCCGCGGCGGCCGTTGGCAAGCGTTCGAGAAGGACAGCTCGATCTATTGGCATCCGCTGGTTTCCGGCGGTCACGCTAATCAGATCGGCGGTGCGATCCGCGCCAAATGGGGCGAACTCGGCTGGGAGAACGGCGCGTTGCGCTATCCCACCAGCAGAGAGCTGCCGACGCGTAAACCCGGTCGTTTCGGCCACTTCGAGGGCGGCACCATCCACTGGTCCCGGGCGACCGGTGCGCACAACACCTGGGGAGCGATCCGCGACAAGTGGGCCACCCTGTCCTGGGAGGACGGCAGACTCGGCTTCCCGGTGATCGACGAGTTCCGCGCCAAGAACAACGGCGCCGGACAGCATTTCGAGGGCGGTTCGATCTACTGGTCCATCGACACCGGCGCCCGCGTGGTAGCCGGGCCGATCAGAGACATCTGGGCGAGCCAGAACTGGGAGAACGGGCGCTACGGCTACCCGATCAGCGACGAATACGACTACAACGACGGCCGCGCCCAGGATTTCCAGGGTGGGCGTATCGAATGGCGTCCGCCCCGCTGATCGAGTCGCAGCGTTGGTCACGGACTTCCGCATCGTCGCTGCGCGCCAAGGGTTTTCGCCGGGACTGACCGGACACGTGGGTTGCCGTGCCTCGAGCGGAGCTAAGCACCGTCGTCGCCATCGCGCAGGGAATGGATCATGCTGCGCAGGATCCGGAACGCGGCGGACTGCTCGGATTCGGACAGCCCGGCCAGCATTCTGAGCTCGACGGACCGGACCGCTGCGCTCGCTTTCTCGAGTTTCCGTCGGCCGCGCGGCGTGAGCCGGGTGGGAAGAACTTTCCCGACGGGTGCCTGCGCAGGCCTGGTCACGTGGCCCTCGCGTTCCAGGGCCTGGAGCAGCACGTTCATCGACTGCCGCGTCACGAACGCGCCCCGCGCGAGCTCGGAGTTCGACAAGCCCGGTCGTTGCGCCAGCAGTTCGAGGCAGGAGTAGTGGGTCACGCTCATCCCGAGCGGCCGCAGCGCCTCCTCCATGGCCGCGCGCAGCGCGCTCGACGCCTCTTTCATCAGATAGCCCAGCGATTTGTCCAGGTCGACGGCGTCTTGACTCATGTCAGTATTCTGACATACATTGATCCGTGTCAGAAGACTGACACGCAAATAAGGAGTAACGCCATGCCCGCCACCGGCCCCGACTTCATCTCGCTGCAAGCGCGCGACCTCGCCGCTTCGCAAGCGTTCTACGAGCAGTACCTCGGCCTCGTCCGCTCGGCGGCCGGACCGCCGCACGCCGTCGTCTTCGAGACCAAGCCGATCGCCTTCGCGCTTCGCGACGTCCTTCCCGGCACAGACCTCGATTCGGTTGCCCAGCCTGGCATCGGTGCCGCGATCTGGCTGCACGCCACCGACGTGCAGGCCATTCACGATGCTCTCGTCGCCGACGGTCACCCCATCGTCGCCGCGCCGATCGACGGCCCCTTCGGCCGGACCTTCACCTTCGCCGACCCCGACGGCTACCAGATCACGCTGCACGATCGCACCTGACCGGCCGAAGGCCGAACCATTTATGCATCCTGCGCATATGTCGGCGCGTCGAGGGTAGGCGGTACTAGCAGCTACTTCGACGAATGGAGGCTCTGATGAACGTCGACGAGAAAGTTTCCGCAGACCGCGGTCCGGCGCTCAGAATTCCGCGTAGCCGGGGAGCCCTTGGCGGGCTCGCGGTCTTACTCCTGGGAGTTTGGGGTGCGCTGATTCCGTTCCTCGGACCGTACTTCGATTTCGCATTCACGCCGGATGACGCCTGGGTGTGGACCTCGGCGCGCGGCTGGCTCGAGGTGCTTCCCGGCATCACCGCGATCGTTGGCGGTTTGCTGATGCTGGCAAGTCGCAACCGTCTGGTCGCCGGCTTCGGTGGCTGGCTGGCCGCGGCGGCGGGCCTGTGGTTCATCATCGGACCGTTCCTGACGGACCTGCTGAACATCGGCACCCTCGGCGATCCGGTCGCGACGTCCGACCTGAAACGCGCTGTCCTGCAACTGACCTTCTTCTACGGCCTCGGCGCGCTGATCCTGTTCTTCGCCGCAACTTCCCTGGGCCGGCTGTCCGTGCGGAGCGCACGCGATATCGCCTTCGCGCGCCGCGAGGTCGATGCCAAGACCGCCGCTCGGACCGACACTCGGGGCGCCATAGTCGAGCGGCCGGAGCCGGTGGACACCACCGAACGGCCCGCCTTCGGCACTCAACCCCAACTGCACAAGCCGGGACTGGGTGGCGGGCACGCTTGACCCGCGGTACTGCCGCAACCAATCACTGAAAGCCGAAATCCCTTGCAGGCCAGGGATTTCGGCTTTCGGCATTTCACGCCATCATGGCACGGGGACCGGGCGACGCGCTCCTTCGCTAGCTACATCCACATAGCTACGGTTGCGGAGCTACGGATCCGTAGCTAAAGTCTGCGGCATGCCCGAGATCGAAGAGCAACCCGGACGCCGCCGCTCCCTCGCCGATGTCCGGAATGCTTGCCGGACAGCGGTAATCGCCGAAGTAGCCGAGACGGGACTGGGGCGGCTGTCGATCGAAGGGATCTCCCGCCGAGCCGGGGTGGCGAAGACCTCGATCTACCGGCATTGGCCGTCGATCGAGGAACTCCTGCTCGACGCACTCGACCACGCCCATCCCGTCGAGACGGTCGACCTCGACGGCGGTGGTCTGCGCGCGGATCTGCTGCGCTCGCTCGAACAGCTGGTCGGCTGGCTCGCCGGACCCAACGCCTCGGCCGTCGCGGCGATCCTCGCCGAGCGCCAGCGCCGACCCGAACTCGTCGAAGCCCTCTACACCCGAGTATTCGACACCCACGGCACCCGATTCACCCGCACCGTGATCGAGCACTACGCCGAACGCGGTGACATCGACGCACGGCTGGTCACCCCGATCGTCGTCGACATCGGCGAAGCACTCGTGATCAAACACCAGATAGACACCGGGAATCTGCCCGATGCGCACACTCTTGCCGCGATCGTCGACCAGGCGATCCTGCCTGCCCTCGGCCTCGCGCGCACGTCAGAAGAAGGAAGCCCTGAATGACCACCATCAATCCCGTGGCACCGCCAGCCACGGTGCAGGTGAATTGGGAAGAGACGATCGGCACCTCCCGGACGACACTCACGACCCACCTGTGGACGGCACCACCGCTGCGCCGCGAATCCCCGATCCACGACAAAGCATTCGACGCCCTGCGCGAGCTGCGCGTCGATTTCGCGCGCTTCCTGCCCTGGTTCAGCCATCCGCGGGTCGCGGTGCCCGAGCTCACCCCGCCGACCGCCACCGAGACGTCATGGAACTTCGAGCTGCTCGACCCCTTCGTAGAGGACTTCGTCGCGGCCTCGGAGGGCAGGCCGATCGTGGCGAATTTCGCCACGATCCCGACCTGGATGTTCGTCATGCCGGAGCCCGTGGCAATTGCCGAGGATCCCGACGAAATCCACTGGCACTACGAGCAGGGCTCCGAGTTGCGCGACCCCACCTGCGCTGAAGTCGCCGACTACTTCTACCGGCTCGCCAGCTGGTACATCGCAGGCGGTTTCACCGACGAGCTGGGCCGATGGCACGAGTCGGGCCACCGCTACCGCTTCGCCTACTGGGAGGTGCTCTGCGAACCCGACATCGGCCACCGGCTCTCGCCGGAGACCTACACCAAGCTCTACGACGCCGTCGTCGCGCGCCTGGCCCCGCTGGACCCGGACATGAAATTCGTCGGACTCTCCCTCAGCCACGTCCACCATCAGCCCGAATACTTCTGGCACTTCCTCGATTCGGCCAACCACGCCGACGGCGTCCGAATCGACGCGTTCTCCTATCACTTCTACGCCCAACCCGAGATCGTCAATCCCTTCGGTCCAGAGGGAAACGCGCCCAGCGAACACTGGCGCGACATCTTCTACGCCCAAGCCGACGCCTTCCTCGACCAGGTCCGCTTCATCGACTCCATCCGTCGGCGCCTGGCGCCGGATACCGCGACATTCATCAACGAGTTGGGCACCTACCCGGCCGACGTGATGAATCCGGCACCCGAAATCCCCGACACCTACTGGGCATTGAGCGCCTCGGTCCAGTCGTACCTGTGGTGCAAGCTTGTCGAATTCGGCATCGACTTGGTCGGCATCGCCGAGTTCATGGACTACCCCGGCATGATCCCCGGCGTCAGCCTGCTCGACTGGGAAACCGGCGCCCCGAACGCCCGCTACCACGCGCTCGCACTGCTACTCCGGCACTTCGACAAGGGGGATGCCATGGCGGCCACCACAACTGGTGCCTTCCCGGACCCCCGGATCCACGCCCAAGCCTTCGTCACCGCCGCAGGCCGCCGCAAACTCTTCCTGGTCAACAAGACCGCCGAGCCGGTCACCGTGGTCGTCCCCGACGTAGGCGGGGGAGCCGACTTCGAACAGGTCGGTGCCGACGGGCATCGAATCACCCTGGCGGACAACACCGCTGTGCTCGAGGCCTTCGCGACCTCCGTCGTTTCCTACTGACCCACACCGCACTACTGCGTGGGTAGTCGCACCGTGACGCAGAGGCCGCCGGCCGGTCGCGGCGTGAGGGTGAGGGTTCCGGCGTGTGCTCGGGTGATGCTTTTGACGATTGCCAGTCCGAGACCGACTCCCGCATGGTCGGTGCGGATGCGTTGGTTCCCGCGCTGAAACGGCTCGACCAGCGTGGAAACCGCGTGGGGAGTGAGCTTTTCGCCGGTGTTCTCGACAGTGAGCACCGCGGACTCGGGGTGAGCGGTGGTGGTGACCCACACGATGCCCTGCTCGGGCAGATTGTGCACGATCGCGTTGTGCACGAGGTTCGTCGTCAGCTGCAACAGGAGGGCGCGGGAGCCGAAGGCGTTGGCCATGTCGCCGGACGTCTCCAGGATGACGCCGTGCTTTTCCGCGAGGGGAAGCAGAGTTTCGGTCGCTTCTTCCGCGAGGAGGGACAGATCGACAGGTTCGCGGGCGAAGGACCGTTGATCGGCGCGGCTGAGCACGAGCAAGGCTTCGGTGAGGTTGATCGCTCGGGTGTTGACCGCGTGCAGCAGGGCCAGCAGTTCGCCGGTGTCGCGATCCGGATCGTTGCGGGCCACGTCGAGCAGGGTCTGCATGATCGCCAGCGGGGTGCGCAGTTCGTGCGAGGCGTTGGCGGCGAATCGCTGCTGTTCGGCGACGTGTGCTTCGAGCCGCACGAGCATGGTGTCGAAGACGTCGGCGAGTTCGCGGAACTCGTCTCGGCGGCCCGGCAGCC
Source organism: Nocardia sp. XZ_19_369 (assembly GCF_015355715.1). Classification (NCBI taxonomy): domain Bacteria; kingdom Bacillati; phylum Actinomycetota; class Actinomycetes; order Mycobacteriales; family Nocardiaceae; genus Nocardia; species Nocardia sp. XZ_19_369. The sequence goes on from NZ_JACVED010000002.1 coordinate 148,838, forward strand.
GGATCCGGTGGGAGAGTGTGCCATCCGCGGCCGTGCGGGTGGCCTCGGTGATGCGGGTCAGCGGGGCGAGCATCCGGCCGGCGAGCAGCCACCCGCCCAGGAGGCCGAATACCAGCAGGAAGGCCAGCACCCAGGCCATGAACGGAGCGAAGGCGCGCACCAGAACCGAGCGGTTGATCCAGAGTTACCGGTGGTGTCGAGCCAGCCGTCGGGCATGAAGTAGAGGTAGAAGACCAACCCGGCCGCGAGCACCAAGGTACCTGCGAGCATGAGGAACCCGGCGTAGCTGAGGGTGAGTTTGAGCCGGACGCTCAAACCCGGTGCTCTATCCACGGACACCCGCTGCCCGCCCGGTGTCCGGCTGGGTGTCGATGCGGTATCCGACGCCGGCCACGGTGGCGATGATCCAGGGTTCGCCGAGGCGTTTGCGCAGCGCCGAGACCGTGATGCGCACGGCGTTGGTGAACGGGTCCGCGTTCTCGTCCCACGCCCGTTCCAGTAGCTCCTCGGCGCTGACGACCCCGCCTTCGGCCGCGATGAGGACTTCGAGCACCGCGAATTGTTTCCTGGTCAGCGCGACGTAGCGGTCGTCGCGGTAGACCTCCCGGCGGAACGGATCCAGTCGCAGGCCCGCGAGCTCCCGCACGGGTGGTCTGCTGTGCGCGCGCCTGCGGTCGAGTGCTCTGAGCCGGAGCACGAGTTCGCGCAGATCGAAGGGTTTGGTGAGGTAGTCGTCGGCGCCGAGCGCGAACCCGGTCGCCTTGTCGTCGAGCCGGTCGGCCGCGGTGAGCATCAGGATCGGCATGCCGCTGCCGGACGCGACGATGCGTTCGGCGATCTCGTCGCCGGAGGGTCCGGGGATGTCGCGGTCGAGGACAGCGATGTCGTAGGCGTTGATGCCCAGCAGCTCCAGCGCGGTGTCGCCGTCACCGGCGATGTCCGCGGCGATCGCTTCGAGTCGCAGGCCATCGCGGATGGCTGCGGCCATCAGGGGTTCGTCCTCGACGATCAATACGCGCATAGGTTCTCGATTCTCCCAGCCGGGCCATATCGCCGGCGTATCGAAAACCGCATACGGGCCGGCAACACCGCGCTGTCTTGACTGACGGCATGAGCAACAGCAAACCAGCACGCACGGCGTCTCGCCGGGTCCGCTCGACCATCCTCGCCGGTCTCGTAGTCGTCAGTGCGGCGCCTGTCGGTGTCCTCGTCTACCAGTCGTTGAGCTCTCTATCGACCTCTGCCGCATGGTCTTTCGACCTGCCGTTCGGTGACCGCCAGGGTCCACCTGGTGCGGCGCGCCCGCATTTACCGTGGCTGAACGGCGAGCCCGAGCCCGGGGGCACCGTCGCGGAGGGCGCTGTCCCGAGCGGCCTGACGGTATTCGACGACGAGATTCCGTCCGTGGCCAACCTCGACCCCGACCTGCTCGCTGCCCTGCGCAGCGCCGCCACGGATGCCGCGGACGACGGGATCGAGTTCGTCGTCAACAGTGGCTGGCGTTCCCCGGGGTACCAGGAACGGCTACTGCGCGAGGCGGTTTCGAAGTACGGCTCGGAGAAGGAAGCCGCCCGGTGGGTGGCCGATCCCGAGACGTCCGCGCACGTGTCGGGGGAGGCAGTCGACATCGGGCCCACTGCGGCCGCGGCGTGGTTGTCCAAGCACGGCGCCGGCTACGGGCTGTGCCAGATCTACACCAACGAGCCCTGGCATTACGAGCTGCGCCCCGAAGCCTCCGTGCGCGGCTGTCCGGCCCGGTATGCCGATCCCACCCAGGACCCGAGGATGCATCAGTGAGCAGCACCGTCACCGCCCGAACCGACACCGCCTCGGCCGGCTGGCCGCCGCTGACGCGGATCGCGTTCCGATTCTGTGTCGTCTACTTCGGCCTGTACTGCCTGCTTCTCGCTATGGTCCCGTTCGCGCTGCTCGGTCCCCTGAGTCGCTCGCTGCACGGATTCATCGGGCCGTGGGGGGTGACCGCGTTGATGAACCCGGTCACCCGTTGGGTGGGCACCACCGTCTTCGGAGTCGACGCGGTGCTGCGCCAGGACTCCGGAGCAGGCGACCAGACGGCCGTCTGGGTACAGGTCTTCTGCATTCTGGTCGCCGCGGTGGCGGCCACCGCGGTGTGGACGGTCCTCGACCGTCGTTCCTGCTACCCGCGCCTGCTGGCTTGGTTCACGCTGTTCCTCCGGGTGTGTCTGGGCGTACAGATGGTGGGGTTCGGGTTCGCCAAGTTGATCCCCACGCAGATGCCCGCTCCCACGCTGGCGCAGCTGTTGCAGCCGTACGGCGATCTGAGCCCGGCTTCGGTGCTGTGGTTGCAGGTCGGCAGCTCCTATCCATATGAAATGGCGCTCGGCGCAGTGGAAGTTGTGGCCGGGCTGCTGCTGTTCGTGCCACGGACCGCGATGCTGGGCGCCGTGACGAGCCTGGTGAGCACGGCGCAGATCCTCCTGCTGAACATGACGTTCGATATACCGGAGAAGCTGCTCGCCGCGCATCTGCTGCTGATCAGCCTGGTTTTGCTGGCCCCGTACCTGCGGCGACTGGTCGATGTGTTCGTGCTGCAACGTCAGTGCGAGCCGCTGGCGCAACCCGCGCTGTTCGCCGACGACCGGAAGAACCGCATCGCCGGGTGGATTCAGGTAGCCCTCGGCATCTGGATCGCGCTGGGCGGTGGCTATGACCGCTGGGTGGTGTGGCAGGACCAGTACGGCGCCGCCAGCCCCAAGTCCGAGCTCTACGGAATATGGAACGTGCTAGAATTCACCGTCGACGGGCAGCCGTTGCCGCCGCTGACGACCGACGAAAAGCGTTGGCAGCGTGTTGTTTTCGACGACCCGGAGCAGGCCACTTATCAACGGATGAACGGTGAACTGGTGCCGGCGTATGCCGACTTCCGCCCGAACGGACAGCTGGAACTCGCCACGCTCGACGGAAAGGCAGAGCCGCAGCCACCATTCGCGACGTTGACCAGCGAGCGACCCACCCCGGACCGGCTGTTGTTGCGCGGGAGGCTGCAGGACCAGACGGTGGTGATCACCCTGGAGCGCATGGATCTGAACAGTTTCACCTTGCGCAGCCGCGGATTCCGCTGGGTGCAGGACTATCCGTACTTCCGCTAGCCGAGTCCGAAGCGCGCAGTCTTCAGCGAAGACGCCCCAGCCAGGGTAGGAACCGGCCGGTGCGCGCTGCGTAGGCGGCGTAGTCCTTGCCGAGGACCCTCAGTAGATACGGTTCTTCGACGAGGCGAACCTGAATCTGCAAGCCTCCCAGAATGATTGCTAGCGCCGCCAGGGCAACCGGATTGGGCGTCATGAGTGCCAGGCCGATAAAGGTGGTCGCCACACCGGTGAGCACCGGATTGCGTACCCAGCGAAACGGGCCGTCGGTGACCAGCGTGGTCTGTGCGTCTGGATTGACGTCGGCGCGCCACGCGGTGCCCATCGCGAACTGGGCCGCCGCGGTGAGCGCCGCACCGAGAACCACCAGCCCCACGCCCGCACCTCCGATCGCGGCCCGGTCGAGTATCGACAATGGTGGCAGCCCGGCCAATTCCGCGATCGGCGCGGCGACCAGCGTCAGGAACCCGACGCTGCTGGCGATCTTCGCCCACCATTGCGTGGTGCCCGGCGGGTCGCGGAACCGGATCTCGGCCCCGCCGGTCCGGCGGAACTGCAGCGCGCCGCGCAGCCAGACGACCACCGTCAGCCAGACACCGATCAGGACCAAACTCGTTACAGCCATCAGGAATTCGCCAATCTGGAGTGCACGGCGTAACTACCGTATTGCGCTACCGGCACGGAGTGGCGCCGGGCACGATGCGATACTCGATGCCGCTCGGTCGCATTCGGACATTGGTGATCCGAGACGGGTCACCGGTCGGCGTTTCTCTGTCGCCGATGAGGAAGCGGCCCGCCGATTGGCCGATAATCCAGATCGGTTGCTCGCGACCGTTGTCGATGAGACAGGCGGCGTACCGGGTGCCGCCCGGGGTGACGGATTGCTGCTGCACGATCAGCTCCGCCGGTCTGCCCGCTTCGACCATGGCGCTCAACATCCCGACGGTCGCGCACATGAGTAACAACAGCGCAAAGGCCGAGCGCCACACCGGGGTGATGCGCGGCGAGAACAGCCAGTAGATCGCGATCAACGCTCCCGATCCGAGCGCGGCCATGATGAAGCCACGCGCGTTGACAATGACATCGTGCCAGCCGATTTCGAAGGCGAACGCCGGATAGCCGAGCGGTTGGTAGAAGAAGTAGGACGGCAAGCGCACCATGGCCCCGCCGACTCCCGCCAGCAGCACCGAGGCGGCCGTCCGCCGTACGATGAGCCGGGAGCCCGCACGTTGGCGTGGACGCACCGCATCGATGACCAGAATCCAGGCCAGCAGCAGGCCGACGGTCAGCAGTGTCGCGGCGATCAGCCGCGAGTTGAACCAGATCGTCTGCACCGAAAGGAAAAGCAGCGCCCCGGCGCCCGCCATCGCGATCATCCGCAGCACGAGAGTGCCTGCCGTCCAGCATATTCGGATGGCATGGTGGCGTTCCGCGCCGATCAAACGCGCCACGTCGGTTCGGTTGGCGTTCGCCCAGCGCTCCGCTTGCCAACGCGAATAGCCCTGGGGCAGTGCGGCATCCGCTCGGTGCACGGCGACTCGAGTGAACAGGTTCAATGCGCCGAGAACGAGCAGCAGCACAGTCGAAATGCCGATGAGTCCCAGCGCGGGCTCCGGGCCGGTCGGCCGGTCGGGGAACCGGTCGGCAACGGCCACCCCGGCCGCCACACCGAGACCGCCGCTGGCCGTGAGCAGCCCGAATCGAACCCAAATATAGCGTGCGGAGTCATCGGCGATGACCCGAATAGCCTGCTGGCGGAACCATTGTGGCGTTGATCGCCGAAACATCCGGGCGATGACTCTGGCGCCTTTTTCGAGACAGTCATACCAGAAAGTCGGTATCCGAGTCAGTCGCGCCAGCAGGGTGCTCGGCGGGTGAACAGGTGGCGGCTGTGGCTGCTGGACGAGGGGAGTGATTGGTGCAGCCGAGATCTCGGCGAGTGCGTCGACCCGCTTGCCATCGTGCTCGAGCGGTGCGGGCCGGTGCGTGAAACGTAGGCCCGCATAACGGATGCGCTCCAGCGAGGCCTTGTCGATGGCGGCCCGGGAATGCGTATCGACGATGTGCGTGTGGACGTGGCGCACCACTTCCTCGATCGTGCTGCTGGACAACGAACCTCGAATATCCCGTACGTAGGTGTCGCTGTCCGCATGCGCCACCGCCGACCAGCCACCCGCGACTAGCGCATCGCGCGCCCGCCGGCGGTCGTCGGCGGAACCGGAAATATCGACTCGGCATCGGACCCGCGCCAGGAATACCCCGATCAGGTACTGACCGCGATAGGACGAAAAATTCCGAATCGCATTGACGCCCAACACTTGCCCCTATTGCTCGCTCAATTCGACGAGTTGACCGCAGGATACCGCTGCCTGGTCGCGCCTCCGGTGCTGGTTGGATGCCCAATTCGTACCGGTCGCACTACGATTCGAACGGCCCCGTCGATAGTAGCGAGATCCCGACCGGTCGGAATGTGAAAAATCGAATTGATTATCCACCGAGATTGCATCGCATGGGTTTTCGGGCATCGGGTATCCGCCGGGCATATCCCCACCCCTAGAAAGGTGTTTTCAATGGCAAATCGGCTTACTCGCTTCGCTTTATCCATGGCTATCGCCGGGGCGGCGGCGGTTGCGGCGACCGGGCAGGCGGCGGCAGCGCCCGCCAGCGTGTCGATCAATGGCAACATGCAAGTGCTCGGCATGAACGTCCTGCATATCGAGGCGCAGGGGCAGGGGGACGGGCCCGCGACCGGAACCTACTTGGCCGTTGGTCAACTCGGGAACATGCCATTGCCGGTCAAGGTCACCGGCCCGGTCACGTGCCTGACGGTCGTCGGCAACACCGTGTCACTGGTCTACCCGATCAGCACGGCCCAACCCGTGATGGTGTTCGCGCCCGACGCGATGGCCATCCAGATCACCGTCACCAAAGGTCAAGGCGGTCAGCCGAACATGATTGGTTACGGCCTGCCGATGCCGACGAACATGCTCCGAACCTGTAACCCGGGTCCCACCCCGATGGTCTTCGACGGCACGATCGACATCCGCTAGCCCGAACAGCCCTGCACCGGAACGTATCTCGACGAGGCAGTGGCGCACGTCGGGATACGGTCCTTCGTTGGGCACCGTCAGCGGAATGCGTTGCGGTAGGCGCGTGGCGCGGTGCCGATTTCGCGAGTGAAGTGGCGGCGCAAGGTCATCGCGGTGCCGAAACCGGCGGCCTCGGCCACCTGGTCGATGGGCAACTCGGTGGTTTCCAGTAGTCGACGGGCCCGGTCGAGGCGGGCGTGCAGCAGCCAGTGCTGAGCGGTGGTGCCGAGCTGGTCGTGGAAGTGTCTTTGCAAGCTGCGCACCGACATTCCGGCCGCGCGCGCGATCTCGGTTTGCGCCAGGGGGCGTTCGAGATTGTGCTCGATCCACGCCAGCACCGGCTGCAGCGCCGACCGATCGGTGGGCGGCGGGGTGCGCGGGATGAACTGGGCTTGGCCGCCGTCGCGCTGCAAGGGCATCACCAGGTATCGGGCGGTCTCGGCGGCGATCTCGGCACCGTAGTCGTTGCGAACCATGTGCAGGCACATATCCATTACCGCGGCCGACCCGGCGGAGGTGAGCACCGAGCCGTTGTCGACGAACAGCACCGTGGGGTCGACCTCGATCTCCGGATAACGGTCGGCGAGTTCGGCGCAGGCCAGCCAATGGGTGGTCGCCCGCTGCCCGGCCAGCAGCCCGGTGGCGGCCAGCGCGAACGCGCCGGTGCACAACGAGGCGATCCGCGCGCCGCGCTGGGCGGCTCGACGCACGCGATCGAGCTCCCACTGTTCGGTGTCGTACGGCGGTTGTCCGCTCGCAATCAGCACCGTATCCGCTTCGTCGAGCGCCGACGACGGCCATGACGGGCGCAGACCGAAACCCAGCTGGCCACGAGCCATGGCGGTCGTTTCGCCGTCTCCGCAGACGCGGACTTCGTAGAGTTTGGTGCCGTCGGCCCGTCGAGCTACCGCGAAAACCTGGAGGGCGAGCACCAGGTCGAACACCTCCACCCGATCCGGAAGCGCGGCCGCCACGACATGCATCTCGCCATCGTATGGCCAGGTAACGGCGGTGCAGCCCAACGCGCCGCGCCATTGGCGCGATCTGATCGGATAGTGGCGCTTGCTGATCTGGAAACCCGATCATGGTCAGTCGACCATGAGTACGGCAAATAGTTAGCAAATTCGAAATTGCCCACCCCTGACCTCTAGTCGAAGGAGAACTCCATGCGTAAAACGATTCTCGTCTCGGCCGCTTTCGCCACCCTGATCAGCGGATACACCTTGGTGGCAGCCGGTGCCGCGAGCGCGGCAGACCGCACAGCATCCTGCGCCGAGATAGTGCAGATCTCGAAAAAGTTCAACAGCGACATCGACGCCCTGAACGGCGACGACCCGCAATACACCGCCAAACTGAAAACGGTCTACAAGGGTACGAGCGCCTCTTTCACCGACGTGGCGGCCAAGGCGGACGACGGCGAACTGAAGCACACCATCAGCACGGCTGCCGACCAGATGAATCGGCTCAGTTCGGAATCCGACGAGGTTTTCCTCAAAACTCCGCAGGACAAGAACTCCGAATTCATGCAGGCCTTGCTGAAGCTCGACAACGCCTGCCCGACCTCCTGACCACCTCGCAAGCGTCAGGGTTCGGTCGACGGCACCGGTACGCCGGAGCGCGAACAGCGGCGGCTATTGATACTTCGGGAAACCGGCGGCAAACATTTGGTCGGCTCGTTATGCTCGATTCCGCTGTGACCTGTCTCGCTCCCTAGTGGAAGGCGATCGGAATCATGAGCAATGACGCAATGAGTGATGCCGCTTCGAGCAGGCTCCGTATGCGGTTCGACCTGCTGGATGCGAACGGGAACGGCGTGCTGGAGGAGGAGGATTTCCAGCTGCTGGCCGAACGTATCATCACCGGTCTCGGTGAACCGCCCATCTCGGCGAAGGCGCGGGCATTGGTGGCTTCGCATCAAGGGTATTGGCAAGGTTTGTCGGCCCACGCCGATACCAACGGCGATGGCGTAGTGAGCATCGAGGAGTACTTCGCCGCGGTCACCGACCCTTCAGCGAACACGGCGTACCTTCGACCGTATGCGGAGGCGGTCGTCGCGATATGTGACCGCAACGACGACGGCATGATCGACCGGGCCGAGTACACCGATTACATGCGGGTGGTCGGGTTCGACGCCGACAAAGCCGCCGCGATGTTCGCGAAACTCGACACTGCGGGTATCGGCGAAATCCCCGCAACGGAGTGGGTCGAGGTGATCTGCAGGTACTACTCCAGTTCCGCGCAGGATCCGGTGGCCGACCTGCTTGCCAACGCTTGAACGCCCCGGTTGCCGTAGCCACCGCGACCACGAAGGGGCCGTTCGACGTACTCGGCTTCGGCGCGATCGTGTTCGCGGTGGGCAATGCGTTCCAGTCCGCACATTTCTTCGCCAGTGCCTTCGGGATGTCACCGGTGGCGTATCGAGGGCCGGAGACGGGGTGCCCGGATGAGTGCTCGTATGTACTGCGTTCGGGCACAGCCTGTTTCGTGGTTACCGGCGCGGCCCGAGCGGGCACGGAACTGGGCGAGTTCGTTCATCAGCATGGCGATGGGGTGGTCGACGTCGGTCTGGAGGTGTCCGATGTCGGTGCCGCCTACGACCACGCACTTTCCCAGGGCGCGCGCGGGCTCGTCGAGCCGCACCAGATCGGCGATGCGGAGGGGACTGTGCTGCTCGCGTCGATCGCGGCATACGGGCAGGTCCGGCATACCTTCGTCGACCGGTCCCGCTATCGAGGCGTTCATCTGCCGGGCTACGCGGCAGCGACATTCGCGATGTCCGGTGCTGCGGTTCCGTATTTTCATGCGGTCGATCACTGCGTGGCCGCCGTGGAGGCAGGCCGCATGGACGAATGGGTGGACTTCTACCGGCGGGTCCTCGGCTTCGCCACGATGGCAGAGTTCGTAGACGGGGAGATCTCCACGAAATATTCGGCGCTGCGCTCCCGAGTCGTCGCCGACCCGCGGCGGCAAGTGAAATTTCCGGTGGTCGAGCCCGCGGAATCCGCCCGCAACAGCCAGGTCGATGAGTTCCTTCAGTTCTACGGTTGCCCCGGAGTGCAACACGTCGCGCTGGCCACCGACGACATACTGGCTGCCATCGATGGCATGCGCGCAGGCGGTGTGGAGTTTCTGCCGACACCGGACACCTACTACGACGACCCGGAACTGCTCGACCGCTTGGGGCCGATCACCACACCGGTCGCCGAACTCGCCCGGCGCGGCGCGTTGGTGGACCGCGACGAACACGGCCACCTCCTGCAGATCCTCACCCGACCGCCACTGGACCGGCCGACCGGGTTCTTCGAACTCATCGAACGGCACGGCTCGCAGGGTTTCGGCGTCGGCAATTTCGCCGCGCTGTTCCAGGCGATCGAACGCGAACAGGACCGGCGCGGAAACCTGTGAACCCGGCGTCAGGAGCGCAGGATGGCGAAGTGGTCGCAGGCGACGGGCGGGTTCGGTGTTATATGTCGAGTACCTTGCCCGGGTTCAGCAGGTTGTCGGGGTCGAGGGTGCGTTTGATGGCGATCATGAGATCGACGGCGGCACCGTGTTCTTCGCGCAGGTACTTCTTCTTGGTGAGGCCGATGCCGTGTTCGCCGGTCGCGGTGCCGCCTACGGACAGGGTGTGGCGGACCAGCGTGTCGGAAAACTGTTGTACGGCAGCATAGTTCAGGTCGGTATAGGGCACGATGGTGTGCACGTTGCCGTCGCCGATGTGTCCGGCGACGCTGACCGTCAGGCCGAGTTCGTCGCCGAGCCGGGTCGCGGTGTCGACCGCCGCGGCGATCTGCGAGTAGGGGACGGCGGTGTCGGTCACCATGAAACGGCTGCCGGGGTGGCGCGCCTTGAGTGCGAAGAAGAGGTTGTGCCGGTCTTCCCAGAGTGCGTGCCGTTCGGTGTGCGAGCGGGCGGCGGTGACGTCGAGGGCGTTGTGCGCTGTGACGATCCGCTGGATCTCCTGCTCTTCGGCGACGGCAGCCGGTTCCGACGACGACTCGATATCGATGAACAGTGCCGGTGTCTCGGCGTAGTGATCGGCGCCGCGAAACGCGTTGAGCGCGGCCATGCCCGGGGCATCGACGAGTTCGAGTCTGCTGACCGGCAGTGCGGCACCGAGCATCTCGACGGCCGCGTCGACCGCCGCCGCCACGGTGGGGAACGAAACGCGCAGCGAGCGTAGGCATTCCGGGATCGGATGCAGCCGAACCGTGAGTTCGGTGATGATACCGAGCGTCCCGGCCGAGCCGATAAGCAGATCTTTCAGGTCGTAGCCGCTCGACGATTTGCGGACCGCGCGACCGAGCCGCGCCACCGTGCCGTCGGCGAGTACCACCTGCAACGCAAGCACATTCGCGTGCATGCCGCCGTAGCGGACGGTGGTGGTACCGCTGGCATTGGTCGCCGCCATGCCGCCCAGCGACGCGTCGGCGCCGGGATCCACCGTGAACTGCACACCCGATGCCACCGTGGCGGCGTTCAGTTGGGTGCGGGTGACCCCGGGTTGGACCGTCGCGGTGAAGTCGGTGGGGGAGACGTCCAGAATCGAATTCGACTGCGACAGGTCGACGATGAGCTCGTTGCCTTGCGCGAGCAGGTGACCTTCCAGACTGGTTCCGGCGCCTCGGCAGATGAGCGGCGTCCCCGTGGCGCGCGCCCACCGGACCGTCGCGGCCACCTCGTGGACGTCTGCCGGGTACACGACGCCGCGCGGGCGTTGCCCGGCCCGGCCCGTCTCATCGATCGTGTACTGGTTGAGAATCGCTGGGCGAGTGTCGATCTCGAGGGGCGGTCCGTCGAACGCGGTGGTCATCGCGGAACCGACATCGTGCGCACCATGCTCCTCCATCCGGGCCGCCCTCGCTCGACCCCGTGTTCGCATGGTAGATCCCGCGCGTCGGCCGCCGCTGGCGATCGGCGTCGCGGAACAAAACCTGAGCGTCGATGGAGGCGGGCCGGGTGGGGCCCGTCAGAGGTAAAAGCTGCGTCGGTCAGCCGGTATCAGGGCACGTCCAGCACGGTCGCGGGGACACCGTAGGGCAGGAACCGGACGCGACGGTTCTCGTCGGTATTGTCGCGATGCGCACGCAAGGCCTCGAGTTCGCTCGGGAACACCTGCTCGACCCTGGCCTCGCCGGCGTCGTCGACGCGGTAGATGACCCATACCCCGCTGCCGGTCTCGCCGGTGGTCTCGTCCTCCGGCTTCGGCGGCTGCGCGCGCTCCGGCTGCACGAACTGGCCGAACAGCGACGCCAGGGTATTCACGCCGGTGCGGTCGACCTTGCCGAGGAAATCCCGGATTTCGATCCCCGCCTCCCGCAACGCGCGTTCGAGGTCTTCCGGACCGATCCCAAAAGGTCTGTCAGGTGCCATCACATTGCTCCTCGAGACGGATTCGTCGCTTCGCCTTCAGTGTCCTCGCGTAACCGCGATTTCGCCACGACCGGATCGTTCCACCCTTGCCGCGGCGCGGATGTTCTATTCGGTTGGCGCCGCGGTTCAAGCGTGCGCCGGGCCGATCTTTCTAGGCTACGTCGATCGCCCGATCGAAAATTTGCAGCACCTGTGCAAATGCCGAGCAGGCGTGTGAGCCAAGAGAATTCGGAGCTTTCCATGGAAGACCAGCCCATCGTTCTGGACGCCACCGGCGTCGATATCCAAGGCGAATCGGCGCGGATCCGCCGGCGTGGCCCGATCACCCCGGTCGTGCTGCCCGGTGGCGTGCCCGTGTGGTCGGTGACCGACACCGCGCTGCTACGCGCCCTGCTGACCGACTCCCGGGTATCCAAGGATCCTCGTCAGCACTGGACAACCTTCAGCAACGGTCAGATCGCCGAGGATTGGCCGCTGCGCTCGTGGGTCGCCGTCGACAACATGTTCACCGCCTACGGCCCCGCGCATCGGCGGCTGCGGAAGCTGGTGTCCCCGGCGTTCACCCACCGCAGGTCGATGGCGATGCGCGCACGGATCGAAGCGATCACCGCCGATCTGCTGGACCAGTTGGCCGCGCTCCCGCCCGGGACCGTCGTCGACCTGCGGGAGCGGTTCGCGTATCCGGTGCCGATCCGAGTGATCAGCGAAATGATCGGAGTCCCGGATGAACTGATCGCCCCGATGCGCTCGTGCGTCGACCGGTTCTTCGACACCTCGCGTACCCCGGAACAGGCGGTTGCCGGCTATCTCGAGATGTACGGACTGGTCGGCGAGCTCGTCTCCTACCGCAGGGGCAGGCCCGGTGACGACATCACCAGCCTGCTGACCGTCACCTACGACGAAGACGGCAGCAGGCTGACCGAGAAGGAACTGGTCGACACGCTCATGCTGATCATCACCGCCGGCCATGAGACCACGGTGAACCTGCTCGACCACGCGATCTTCGCGCTGCTGACCCAGCCGCGGCAGCGCGCCGACGTGCTGGCCGGACGATCGAGCTGGGCCGACGTGGTGGAGGAGACGTTGCGCCACCAAGCGCCCATCGCGCACCTGTTGCTGCGGTACGCGACCGAGGATCTCGACCTCGGTGGCGTCCGAATCCCGAAGGGCGAGGCGATCCTCGCGTCCTATGCCGCGGCCGGTCGCGACCCCGAGGTGCACGGGCCCACCGCCGACGATTTCGATGTGCACCGCGGCACCAAGGATCAACACCTCGCTTTCGGCTACGGCACCCACCACTGCCTCGGTGCGCCGCTGGCCAGGTTGGAGGGGCAGATCGCGCTGCCTGCCTTGTTTGCCCGTTTTCCGGAGCTGCGGCTGGCCGTCGAGCCTGCCGAGATGGCGCCGTTGGGCAGCTTCATCTCGAATGGGCATGCACGACTGCCCGTTTATCTCGTCGGCTGAGCCGCGTCGTCCGAATATCGGGAGGGACTCGATTCCTGTCCAGCACATTCTCGGAGCCATCGATAGGCGGCTTTGATAAAAGTGCATGAAGGCAAGTTCGCCCCTTTGTGTTTCTGCACATATGCGCGCTCGGTAATGAGAATGTCGGCTTACCGCCATTGAGCTCCACTTCATATCGGATGACGCCGCCGTAGTGGACGCTTGACCAATTCGGCAATTGGCAAAATAGTGGCATCCGGTTACCTTGCGCGGCAACGAAACCGGGCGCAGAGCAGCTGAAACCCGACCTCACAAATCGGCGAGCCGGAAGGTGGGATATGAATAGATCCGACGATTCGGCCCCGAGCCGAACGGTGATCCGGGCAACAGTCGAATTTAGTGTTACTCGAGGTTTGACTAACAGTCATCTCCAGTAGATACTGCTTGCGCAAGCCGGAGTAACAACTCGACGGCGGCTCCGTCGAGGACTCGCTATTCGAATTCATAGGATGAACGGCGCGCAAAAGAATTCGAATGGACCGTGGCTGTGGATTGCCGATGGCTCGACACGAAGGTTGCCGATGTCTGAAAACCCTGTACTCAGTTCCACCGCGATCACGCTGCGACAGTTCGACTACTTCGTGCACGCGGTGGAACTGGGTTCGCTGTCCGCGGCGGCGCGGCGGTTCGGCATCACGCCGTCCGCGATGTCGCAGCAGATCGATGTGCTGGAGACCTCGTTGGGCCGCAACGTGTTCGATCCGCAGTCGCGCCGATCCAGGCTCACCGATTTCGGCAGGGCGTTCTTCGTCCAGGCCTCCAAAGTCGTCGAATCCGCCCGGCAGGCGATGGCCATGGGGGAGTCGTTCGGCGACGGCGTGATGACCGTCGGCACCACGCCGACCATCGCGCAGAAGCTGTTGCCGCCGCTGGTCTACCGGATGCGCCACGAACGCCATCTCGACAGCGTCGAGGTCAGGGCGTTCACCGATCTCCGTGAGCTCGACGCGACGTTGGAAGAGGGCGGCCTCGATCTCGCCGTCGGACCGCTCGGGCAGGCAGGCTCGCGCCTCGTGCACTGCTTCGGCGAGGAAGAGCTCGTCGTGGTGTGTCACCCCAGCCAGCGCGGCAACTTCGACGGCTCGTGGAAGCAACTGGTCGAGGCGCCGTGGATCCGCTGCGGCGCGAACTCCGATCTCACCGACACGTTGCTGCGCGAGGGAGCCCGCGCGGGGGTGCCGATCCGATTCGCGGTCCGCGCACCCGACGTGTCCACCGCGTTGAGCATGGTGGAGTACGGCGTCGGCATCGCACTGGTGCCGAGGATGGCACTGCACGGTTCGGCCAGGCTGCTGTCGGTCATCCGGTTGTCTCGTCCGGTCCGGCGCGAATTGGCAGTTCACGCGCGAGACAAGTCGCCTCAGGTCGTGAAGTTCCTCGAGGTCATCAGCGATCCGGAGCTCATCCGAAAGTTCGGCGTCGCAGGCCTGTTGGCGACCCGGACTTCCGATCACGAAGCGGCGCAACATCGCCCGACCATGCCGATCGGGCCGCTGCCCATCTAAGGTACGAACGCTCTTCTGCTGTGGGAGAAGAACTTTCGCAGCCACGATTTGGGCACGGAGTGTGCTTCCGACTGGTAGTTTCAGGCTACGGTCGGGGGGAGTCGTGAATGAGTGCAGAGCTCGAAGTCGATGCGCTGGAGCACGCGAACCCGGAAAGCGCACAGACCAACCTTGTTCGCCGCCGCGTCCGAACGACGATCATGGCGTTGGTGGCGATCGTCGCGGTGACGGTCGGCTCCGGGTGCGGTCTCACGGTGCAGAAGCTGCCGTTGCCCATGCCGGGTGTGTCCGGTGAAACCTACACGGTGCACGCGATATTCGAGGACGCGCTGAGCTTGGCGGATCAGGCGAAGGTGCGGATCGGCGGCTCGAATGTCGGTGTGGTCACCAAGATCAGCACCAAGGACTTCCGGGCGATCGTGGACCTGACCATCAGCACGGACGTCGATCTGCCGGAGGGCAGCACGGCCGAACTGCGCCAGGACACCCCGCTCGGCGAGATATTCGTCGCGGTGTCCACGCCGCCCGCCGGACCGGGTGCGCCGATGCTCCGCGACGGCGCCACCCTCGGTCTCGACAGGACGTCCTCGGCCGCGTCCGCCGAACAGCTGCTGATCTCGATCTCCTTGCTGTTCAACGGCGGTGGAGTGGCCGCACTCGCCGAGCTGACCTCGGAGCTGGACGCGATCGTGGGTGGTCGAGGCGGCCAGTTGTCCCACCTGATCACCGAAATGACCGGTGTGGTCCACAGTTTGAACGTCAACAGTGTCCGAGTGGACGCCGCGCTCACCGAGTTCAGCACGCTCGCAGGCAGTATCGAGGCCCGGCACGGCGAACTGGGCCGGGTGGCGGGCGCGCTGCCCGACCTGCTCGGCACGCTCGCCGAAAACAACAGAGCCATCGGCGATTTGCTGACGAAGGTGTCGGCGACCAGCGCGGCGCTCGGCGATTACGCCGATACCACCGGTCGGCACCTCGCCGACCTGCTCGACAACACCCGCCGGTTGATGGGCGAGCTGGCTGCGGCCGGTGACGATCTCGGTACGATGCTCGACCTCATGCACACGCTGCGCCTCAGGCTCGATACGGCCGTCCGCGGCAAGAGTATCGGCATCTTCTTCACCGTGACCGCGCTGGACGTCAGCGTGCTGACCGATCCCCAGGGTCAATTGCTACCGGATGCGCAGGACTTCGTCGGCAGCCTGATCCAGGTGCTGCAACTCGTGCAGTCCCGAGTGCAGGGCGGCCACCGATGATCAGCGCGGGGACGTCCTAGCCTCGTCCTTGCCAGCCCGCCGGGTCGACACCACCGGGGATGGGCTCGACCGGCTCGTAAGGCGCGCGGGTGAACACATAGCTCACGAGCTCCAGCCGCTGTGCCACGCCGTCGGGGCCACGCACTACTTCCATGCGCTCACCGGCGTAGTACCCGTCGAGTCCGGTCCAGGAGCCGTCGGAGTCGGGCCGGAACCGTGACTCCCGCCCGCCGTGCGCGAGGGCTTTGAGTGACAGCAGGCCATCGGCGCTCAGGTGCAGCGCGATCGAGGCGGTGCCCCAGTACCAGGTTCCGGTGAGCGCCAACAGTTTCGGGTCGACCTCGGGCGCGGGCAACCACTCTTCGGGCAGGTTCGGTTCGTGCTCGGCCAGGATGTCCAGCATCGCACCGGTCAGCTTGCCGCGGATGCCGCCGTAGGTGGTGTTGGACAGGAACAGCACACCGGTGCGGTCCTTCGGGTCGGCCCAGACCTCGGCGATGAAGCCGGGCATGGCCCCGGTGTGTCCGGCCAGCCGGCGGCCGTCGCGGCGCTGCAACTGCAGGCCCAGCCCGTAGCCGGCGTCCCACCGGTCGCCGTCCGTGACGATGGCGGGCTCGCGCATCTCCGCCAAGGTGTCTGCGGCGAGCACGTCGCCGGTGTCGCCGCCGAGGAACGCCGCCCAGCGGGCCAGGTCGGACACCGTGGACCACAGCTGACCCGCCGCGCCCATCGCCCCGTGGTCGTGTGCGGGCTCCGGCAGCACGACGTCGGCCCAGGGATGCACCGCCCAGCCGGTGGCGTGCGGCGCGGCGGGCGACACGGTCGTGCGGCCCATGCCCAGCGGGACGAGCACCTCGGCGCGCAAAGCCTCGAACCAGCTCCGGCCGCGCAGCTGCGCGACCAACTCGCCGAGCGCGGCGAAACCGACATTGGAATAGTGGAATCGGCGGCCCGCCCGATGCAACAGTGCTTTGCTGCCCGGGTCGCCGTTCATGCTGTCGGCGAGATCGGCCCAATCCCCGCCCTCGGTGCGCTCCCACCAGTCGCCGGGCGACTCCGCACGCAGGCCCGCGGTGTGCGAGAGCAGTTGGGCGACAGTGCGATCCCCGAGCGGCGCGCCGGGCACGTGCTTGGTCAGCGGGTCGGCCAGGTCGAGCTTGCCCTCGTCGCGCAACCGCAGCACCATGGTGGCCACCATCGACTTGGTGATCGAGCCGATGCGGTACTGGGTATCGATAGTCGGCTGACTGCCGTCGACCCGGCCCCTGGCCCCCGACCACACCAGCTCGCCGTCGCGCACCACGGCGGCGATGAGCGAGGGCACCCGGTACTCCGCTTGCTCGACGGCGACCCGGTGCAACAACGCCCGCTCGGTCGATGGCAACAGCATCCTGCGACTTCCTTTCAGTACTTAGGACAGATCAGCGTTTCCCGCGACCGGCAGTGCACCGTCGGCCGCCGATCTGTTCCGCTGGGTCAGCCAATCATGTTCGAGCACGCCCAGTTCGGTGCGGGGTAATTCGTGGTAGCACCATTCGCGGGCGATGCGGTGCCAGTTGCCGCTGGCGCGGAGCTTGCCGAGCAGGGCGAGGGTGCCGTATTCCACCCGACGGGCGAAAGCATGTTCGGCGGGCGCGTATTCGCGCCGCCAGCGGTCGAAGTAGCCGCGGCGTGGGTCGACGAAGGCGAGCACGGCGTGCGCCGCGGCGTCCTCGGCGACCCGGATCTCGGCGTCGGTGAGCAGCCAGCCGGAGACCTCGTGCACCAGGCGCAGGCAATCGTCCGCACTGGCCAGCGAATCCTGCTCCAGCACACCGTATTCCACCAGTAGCGCGCGCAGGTCGGCGCCGCGGTACTCGGCGGCGGCTCGGACACAGTGCAATTCGAATTCGACTGCGGCCTCGTCCATGTGCTTGAACAGGCCGAAGTCGAGGAAGGCGACCTTGCCGTCGGCGGCGAGCAGGATGTTGCCCGGGTGCGGATCGCCGGAGAAGCAGCGTTCCCGCGCCATGGCGCCCAGGTAGAAGCGGTGCAGGATCTCGCCGACGCGGTCACGCTCCGGATCGGGCAGCGCGACGATCTCGGCGAAACTCAGACCCTCGACCAGTTCGGTGACGAGCACCCGGGCCGTGCACAGCTCGGTCACCACCTCGGGGATGCGGATGAACGGATGGTCGCGGTAGCTGTCCGCGACGAGCCGGTGATGCTCGGCTTCGGCGCGATAGTCGGTCTCGTCGGCGAAATGCGTGGTGAGCTCGCGGAACAGCGCGTGGTCGGCGACCGCGGGCGCGACCGTGCGCAGCATCCGCATGACCAGGCTGAGGTTCTTCAGATCGGCCCGGACCGCGACGTCGATGCCGGGGTACTGCACCTTGACCGCCACCGCGCGGCCGTCGGTGAGCCGCGCGCGGTAGACCTGGCCGATCGAGGCCGCGCCGATCGGCTCGGACTCGAACGCCGCGAACACCTCGCCGATCGGGCGGGCGTAGTCGGCCTCGATGACCGTGCGCATCCGCGCGAACGGTAGCTGCGGTGCCTGGTCGTAGAGGGCGGCGAGCTTGCGCTGGAATCGTTCGCGCTGGGCAGCGGGCAGGGTCTCGATGCCGAACGCGGCCAGCAGATCGAACATCGACAGCAACTGGCCTGCCTTCATGGCCAGCCCCTTCATGCTGCCCAGCACGGTGACGATGTCCTCGGCCGCGTCGGCGAGTGCGCGTTCGGTGCGTGCGATTCGCTCCGCGTCGGTGTCGCCCACCATCGACAGCTTGACCCCCGCACCGCGAACCGCCTGTCCGGCAACGAGTTTGCCGAACACGGCGCCGCGCCGCACTCGTGAGGTGGGTATCTGCTCCGCCATCGAACGCCCTTCCGCAGGGATCGGCCGAGATTAGCAGACGACTACGTCGACTAATTCGCCGCTGGCTGGGGGCCGCGCAGGCCGGGGGTGAGCACGGCCAGCACGGTGTCGGTGTACCTGCGCCGGTCGAGCTCGCCGCCACCTTGCAAGGTGCGCATCACCGGGGGGATGGTCAGCGCCATCAGCATCCACGCGACATCGGTGGTGTTCACGTCGGCGCGCAGGACGCCGGCGTCGACGGCGCGGGACAGGAAGCGCTCGACCGCGGCCGCGAGGATGCCGCCGAGGCCGATCAGCCGAGTGTTGAGTTCGTCGTCGATGCCGGGCAGTTCGAACAGCATCGCCTGCATCAGGGCCGGGTCGGATTCGGCGATCCGGCACATCCGGTCCACCGCGCCGGACCAGGTCTGGACCAGCCGATCGACGGTCATCTCGGACTCGATCGACGCGGGCTCGAACACGTCGTCCGCGATCTCGGTGAGGATGCGATCGAGGCCGTAGTCGACCACCTCGTCGAGAATCGCTCGCTTGCTGTCGAAGTAGCGGTAGAAGGTGCCGTAGCCGATGCCGATCGCCGCGGTGATGTCCGCGGTCGACGCCGCGGCATAGCCCTTCGTGGTGAACACCTGGTAGGCGGCGGCGATCAGCTCGCGCCTGCGTCGCTCGGTGTTCTGTTCGTCGCGCGGCCTGCCCGGCCCGCGGCCGCGCTTGGCTGCTTCGGTCATCCCGCACATCGTATGCCCTGGCGGCGGACCGTCTCTTGCGCTTCTGTCTGAGACAGTTTACTTTTAGTGACATCAGCGTCGGTTAATTGATCGCTGCTCGATCGGCTGTTCCGGCAGAGGACGACACAGGAGTCGCGGCATGATTCATTTCCCCTTGTTCGCCAGTGCACGACCAGGTTGTCGATCATGACCGTGACCGTGGTGACCGGGGCCGGTAGCGGGATCGGCCGGGCCACCGCCCTGCGGTTCGCGAAGCGCGGCGCGACGGTGATCGTCGCCGACATCGACGAACGCGGCGGAAAAGAAACGGCTGGGCTGGTCCGCGCGGCGGGCGGGCAGGGGGAGTTCTACCCGCTCGATGTCGCCGACGCGGCCGACCTCGCGGTGTTCGCCGCGCAGGTGTCGCAGACACACGGCGTCCCGGATGTGGTGGTCAACAACGCCGGCATCTTGATCTCGGGCGGCTTTCTCGAGCAGACCGGCGACGACTGGCGGCGCATGATCGCCATCAACATGATGGGTCCGCTGCTGGGTTCCAGGCTGTTCGTGCAGCAGATGGTCGAGGCGGGCAAGCGCGGCGCCATCGTCAACATCTGCTCGGTCGGCGCGTTCCTGCCCACACCGCTCGCGCCGTCGTACGTGACCGCGAAAGCCGGTGCGTGGCTGGGCACGCAGGCGCTGCGAGCCGAATTCGCCGGTCGCGGTATCCGAGTGAGTGCGGTGTGCCCCGGGCTGATCGATACGCACCTGTCCGCCAACGGAACCCGGGCGGGCACGGACGAGCAGCACGGGGCCGAGTGGGCCGTGAAACTCGCGCGCGGGCAGCGGATCTTCGGCCGATCCCCGGACCGGGTCGCCGCGGCGGTCGAGCGCGCGGTGCGCTGGAACCTCGCCACCGTGCCGGTAGGTCTCGAAGCTTGGGCCGGTTGGTATCTGGCGCGCCTGTCGCCGGGGCTCATGCGCGGCATCGTCGGGCTGGCCCGGATGCCGTTGGCGGAGCGAGCGGTTCAGCTCTCCGATCGAGTGCTGGGTGGGCGGCGATGAGAACAGCGATCGTCACCGGTGGTGGCGCGGGGATCGGGCGCGAGACCGCACTATTGCTCGCGGACACCGGATATCGAGTGGTAGTGGCCGATATCGATGAGCACACCGCGCAGTCGGTGGCCGACGAGATCGTCGCCGCGGGCGGGCGCGGGCATCCCTATCGGCTGGATGTGGCGAGCGAAGCGCAATGGGACACGTGCGCCGAGTGGGTGCGCGGCGAGTTCGGACCTGCGCACATCCTGGTGAACAACGCGGGAGTCATGGATACCGGCGGGTTCTACGAAACCAGTGCGGCACAGTGGCAGCGCACCGTCGACATCGATCTGATGAGCGTGATCTACGGGTCGCGGGTGTTCGCCCGGCAGATGATCGATGCCGGTATCGACGGGCACATCGTCAACGTGTCGTCCGGGGCCGCGTTCTTCCCCGCCAAGTACATCCCGGCCTACGCGGCGGCCAAAGCCGCGGTGCTGATGGCCAGCCAGGCGTTGCGAGTGGAGTTGCGGCCCAAGGGCATCGGCGTCACGGCCATCTGTCCCGGTGCCATCCGGACCGACTTGCTCGCGCACGGTGAGCGCGCGGGGCTCGACGCCGATCAGCAAGCGGCCTGGCGCGCGGACATCGGCCGGGTCCAGAGCCTGTCCTTCGCCGGGCCGGACAAGGTCGCGCGCGCCATCGAACGTGCGATCCGCCGGAATCGGGCGATCGTGCCGGTGAATCCGGAGGCCTGGCTCGGGTACGGGCTGTTCCGCCTGTCGCCCGGCCTGATCCGCACGGTGGGCAGCATCGGGTCCTTCGATCTGGCCGACAAGCTGCTACCCCGCATCCAGCCGTTGCTGAACCGAATCACGAAGTGAGACAGCCATGAACGACACAGCAGAGCCACAATACGAGGTCGCCGTGATCGGCGCGGGCCCGGGCGGTATCGCGGCCGGGGTGAAACTGCGGCACGCGGGCATCGACGACTTCATCGTGCTGGAGCGCTCCGACGAGGTCGGTGGCAGCTGGCACGAGAACCACTATCCCGGTCTGGGCGTGGACATTCCGGCGCTGGCCTACCAGTACTCCTTCGCCCGCAAGGCGAACTGGAGCCGGGTGTTTCCGCTGGGGCCGGAGGTCAAGCAGTACCACGTCGACGTCGCGAACCGCTTCGGCGTGCGCGAGCGGGTGCGCTTCGGCGCCGAGGTCGATCGGGAAGAGTGGGACGACGACTCGGGGTACTGGAAGCTGCGCCTGACCGACGGCTCGGTGGTGACGGCGCGCTTCGTGATCAGCGCGGTCGGCGCCTTCGTCCGCCCCAAGGACGAGGTCGGCATCCCAGGTACCCGATCGTTCAAGGGGAAAGTCTTGCGCCCCAGCGATTGGGATCACGACTACGACCTGTCCGGCAAGACGGTCGGCATCATCGGCACGGGTGCCAGTGCGGTGCAGATCATTCCGTCCATCGCGCCCGAGGTCGGGCAGCTGACCGTCTTCCAGCGCACGCCGGTCTGGTCGCTGCCCAAGCCGGACTTCCGGATTCCCGTTGCGCTGCAACGGGTTCTGGGTGTGCCCGGTATCCAGCCGATGCTGAACGGCGGCGCGCTGGTGGTGGTCGATCTGGCGTTGCGTGCCATCGTCGGCCTGCCCGGCGGCGTGGTGCATCCGGTGATGGACCGCTTCGACGCGGTGTGCCAGGCGCTGTATCGGCGCTACCTGGCGCGCGTGATCACCGACCCGACCACGCGAGAGGCGCTCACCCCGAACTTCGGGCTGGTGGCCAAGCGCCCGACCCTGTCGAACAGTTATCTGCGGGCCTACAACCGGGACAATGTCGCGCTGGTGACCACGCCGATCGAGAAGATCACGCCGACCGGGGTCCGCACCGACGACAAGGCGCTGCACCGGTTCGACGCGCTCATCCTGGCCACCGGCTACGAAGTGTTCTCCGACCCGGAGACCTACCGACCGGGAACAGTATTGGGCCGCAACGGTTTCGATCTGGCCAAGTTCTACAGCGAAGAAGGCTTGCAGGCGTACCAGAGCGTCTCGGTGCACGGTCTGCCGAACCGGTGGACGCTGGTCGGCCCGTATTCGTGGACCGGCTCGGGCTGGCACGCCTTCGTGGAGATGACCGCCGACCACGCGGTGCGGGCCATCGGCGAGGCGCGCCGTCGCGGTGCGGTGTGGTGTGAGGTGCGCAAGGAAGCGGCCGACGCCTATCATCGCGAGATCCACCGCAGGGGCGAGTCGCTGCGTTACTACCTGGCCGACCTCAACGGTCATGTCCCGACCTACTACCGGAACTCGCAGGGCGACAGCACCTATGTCCGGCCCTCGGGGTTCTTCGAGGCGCGCCGGGGTAGCCGTCGTTTCCCGCTCGATGACTACCACTATCAGGTTCCCGCACTGGCGGGAGCGTCGGCATGACCGCCGCACCGCTCGCCCTGCCCACGACCCGCGACGGCGTGCACGTCGAGTTCGCCAGCAAGGCCAGTCTGCGGCTGCGCCTGGCGCACGCGCTGCTGCGTGGCACGCTGCGGCCCGCCGTCGACCTCCTCTGCGTTCTCGCTGAGTCGGCTGCGCTGCGCGGCAGCCGGGCGTTCCGGATAGCCAATGTGGCCGACCTGCTGGCGATCCCGTTGCGACCTGCCCGTGGCACCAGGCGCCGGGCCGTCCTGTTCCCGGACTTCCGCGCCGAATGGCTCTGGCACCGCGACCATCTCGGTCCCGACGACACCGCGCAGGGTGCGGCGATCCTGTACTTCCACGGTGGCGGGTTCCTGGCCGGAGGCCTGCACAGCCATCGCAGGCTGGCCGCTCGGATCGCCCGCTCGGCCGGTGTCGCGCTGCTGAACGTGGACTACCGGCAGCTGCCGAAGGGGCATATCACCGACACCGTCGACGACGCGATCACCGCCTATCGTCATCTGCTGAACAGCGGGTTCGCCGCCGAACGCATTGTCTTCGCCGGTGATTCGGCAGGTGGCGGTATCGCCTTCGCCGCCGCGCTCGCCACCCGGGCCATGGCGCTGCCCATGCCCGGGGCCATCGCGGCGATCGCGCCGTGGGCCGATCTCGACCCCGGCATTCGGCGGGAGCACCCGAACGATCGGCGCGACGCGATGCTGTCGGCGCGGGCCCTCGCGGTGCCCGCCTTGATCGGCTTCGCCCGCGAGGGCGTGCTCGATCCGGCTTGGTCGCCGGTGAACCATGACTTCGCCGGTCTGCCACCGACCTTGATCCAGGTGAGCAATCTCGAAGTGCTGCTGCCGGATTCGGAGGCGCTCGCCCGCCGTTGCGCCCAAGCCGGTGTGCCGCACACCTTGCAGATCTGGGACAACGCCATCCATGTCTTCCACGCGGGCGCGGACCTGCTGCCGGACGCGCGCGCGGCCATCGCCGAGATCGGTGCGTTCCTGCGCCGCGTGCTCGACGCGTCGGCCGCGAGCCCGGCCACCGACCAGACCACCGCGGCATGACCGGCCGCACGACCACGGGTAGGTTTCCATGAGCTCCACCAGCATTCCTGAGCACGACGTGCTCGTGATCGGCGCGGGATTCGGCGGTATCGGCACCGGGGTGGCGTTGCGCCGCGCGGGTGTCGAGAACTTCCTGATCATCGACAAGTGGCATCGGGTCGGCGGTACCTGGAACGCCAACACCTATCCCGGTGTGGCCGTCGATGTTCCGTCACCGATCTACAACTTTTCTTTCCAGCAGCGCTCGCGCTGGTCCCGATTCTTCGCCCCCGGCAACGAGATC
The DNA here is from genome assembly GCF_015355715.1 of Nocardia sp. XZ_19_369. Classification (NCBI taxonomy): domain Bacteria; kingdom Bacillati; phylum Actinomycetota; class Actinomycetes; order Mycobacteriales; family Nocardiaceae; genus Nocardia; species Nocardia sp. XZ_19_369. The sequence goes on from NZ_JACVED010000002.1 coordinate 173,062, forward strand.
CAGCGTTATGCCGAGGAAGTGGTGGACCGGCAGGGTTTGCGCGGCAAGCTCCGGCTCGGGTGTGGCGCGGTCGAGGCACGGTTCGACGAAATCGCCGACCTGTGGCGGGTGCGCACCACCGACGGCGATGAGATCACGGCTCGTTTCCTGGTGAGCGCGGTCGGCGCGCTCGAACAGCCGAAACCGCCGGCGATTCCGGGTATAGCCGACTACGCGGGCACCCTCATGCACACCGCGCGCTGGGACCACTCCTACGATTATCGCGGCAAACGCGTCGCGGTGATCGGCACCGGAGCCACTGCCCTGCAAGTGATTCCGCAGTTGGCCGCGCAGGCCGAGCAGCTGACCGTGTTTCAGCGCACCGCCATCTGGGTGGCACCCAAACCGGACTTCCCGCTGGGCAGACTGAGCCACCGGGTGCTCGACCTGCCGCCCGCCCAGCAGGCCGTCCGGCTGATCGGGAATGTCGCCGTCAACGCCTTCCTCGGTGTCGGGCTCGCGCTGTCCGACTATCCGCGCCTCACCTCCGCGGTGCTCGGCGCCGGCGAAGTGGCGTTGAAGGCCTATCTGTTCACCCAGGTCCGCGATCGCACGCTGCGGCGCGCGCTCACGCCCACCTATCGGCTCGGCTGCAAGCGACCGTCGATCTCCAACAACTACTTCAAGACCTATACCGAGCCGCACGTCGATTTGGTCACCACGGCGATCGAGCGGTTCACCGAGCGCGGCGTCGTCACCGAGGACGCGGTGCATCGCGAGTTCGATCTGGTGGTGACGGCCACCGGATTCCAGGTGATGGACCGGGGCGCGACACCGCCGTATCCCGTATATGGCTGCACCGAAACCGAATTGGGCGAGTTCTGGGACACGAACAGGTATCAGGCCTATGAGGGCGTGTCCGTGCCCGGGTTCCCCAATATGTTCCACATCTTCGGGCCCTACGGTTACGCACCGGGTTCGGTGATCCCGCTCATCGAAGCCACTGCGGCGCACAGCGCACGGGTCATCGGTGAGGCGTTGCGCAGGGGCGCCACCCGCGCGGAGATCCGCCGGGAACCGCACGACGAGTACTTCACCCGAATGTATGCCCGCAACAAGAACACCTACCTGTTCAAGCAGGGCTGCGCGGAGTCACGCACCTACTACATCAACTACCAGGGCGACGGTCCGGCTTTCCGGGCCACCACACAGCTCGGAATGTACTGGAGCAACCGGCATTTCCCGCTGGACCACTACCGGTACACGACTACCCGGCCGGTCGACGCGGACGCCGCGCCCCGGCACGCCGTCGCCCGCTGAGCACTCTTCCCCGAATCGGAGACGACCTTGAGTATCACCTCGTTCTTACACAAGCAGTATCCCGCGGTACAGCCCGTCGACGATTCCGTCTTCGACACCGCCGCATTGGTTTTCACCGTCGAAGGTGTCTTCGACGCGCCGCGATGGGCAGTGTGGACCGCCCTGGACGACGAGCACGCGTGGCGGTGGCTGCCGATCCCGCGCACCGGCGTGCGCTACGACTCGCCGGCTCGCGGTGTGGGCGTGGTCCGCGAGATGGGTTCGGTCTTCGCGCCGCTGCGTGTGCTGTGGGTGGAACGCGAGCGATTCTGGCGTTATGAACCGAACAGCCGCATCACTTTCGGCGTGGTGAGCGCCACCTGGCTGCAATATCTGCTCGTCCGCCAGTACGCCGAGAACATGACCTTCGACGACGTCGGTGCCGAGCAGACCAAGGTGGCATGGACAGTCGCGGTCACCCCGCGCCTGCCGCTGCGCTTCGCGACCTGGTTCCCGCCGCTCTGGCGGGCGGCTTATCGAATCGCCGGACTGGGTCCGCTCTTTCGCCGTCGCGTCGCCGAAGTAGTGCGCACCGGCCAGCCGCCGCGCGACATCGCCACCAACGGCCGGACTGCGGCTCAACCGAGTGCTCAGCGTGCCGAGGAAGGTGCCCAGTGACCGAAACGAACGGTATCGCCGCGGAATTCGTGGACACAGTGCAGGCGCCCCAGTATGAGGTCGTCGCGATCGGCGCGGGCATCGGCGGCATCTGTGCCGGCGTGAAGCTCCAGGAGATCGGGATCGACAACTTCCTGATCGTGGACCGGATCGGCGGGCTCGGTGGCACCTGGTACAGCCACAGCTACCCCGACGCGGGCTGCGACATCCCCAGTACAACTTATCAATTCTCCTTCGCACGTAAACCGGACTGGGACCGATTCTTCGCCAAACGCGACCAGATCTTGCAGTATCTCCAGGAGGTCGCCGCCGAGCACGACCTGCCGCGCCGAATGCGCTTCCACACCACCATCGTTCGCGAAGAATGGGACGACGACCACGCGCTGTGGCGGCTGCACACCGATACCGGCGAGGTGATCACCGCCCGGTTCGTGATCAGTGCGGTGGGCGCCTACATCAACCCGAAGACCGAGCCGAACATCCCCGGATTGGCCGCTTACACCGGGGTTTCCATGCACCCGGCCGACTGGAACCACGACTTCGACTTCACCGGCAAGCGGGTGGCCATCATCGGCGTCGGCGCCAGCACCATGCAGATCGCGCCGAAGCTGGCCGCGCAGGTCGACCGGCTCGACATCTATCAGCGCACGCCGCAGGTGTACCTGCCGAAGCCGGATTTCGTCCTGCGCCCCTGGATGCAACGGCTGCTCGCTTTGCCCGGCGGTTCCGCCGCCGTCAACGGGATAGCCCAAACGGTCATCGACTCGCTGTTGCGCATCGCGGTCTTCACGCCCGCGCCGCTGTGGAAATTGGGCGCCCGCCTGGTCGACGCCGTCGGACGCGCAGCGTACGCGGGGTGGCTGCGAATCAAGGTGCAGGACAAGGAGATCCGGCGCGTGTTGCGACCGGGCTTCGGCATCGCGTGCATCCGTGGCGGTGCGGGCGGCGACTATCTGCCGACGCTCAACCGCGACAATGTCGAGCTGATCACCGCGGGCATCGCCGAGATCCAGCCGAACGGCATCCGCAGCGCGGACGGCGTCGAGCGGGAGATCGACGCGCTGGTGCTGGCCACCGGCTACGAGGTGTTCTCCGACCCCGAGAGCTACAAACCCGGAACCGTCATCGGCCGAGACGGATTCGACCTGGGCGTCTTCTACAACACCGAGGAACTGAAGGCCTACTACAGCACCTCCGTCGCCGGCGTCCCGAACCGCTTCATCATGATCGGCCCCTACTCCTGGACCGGCACCGCGTTCCACTACTTCGTGGAGAACGCCATGCGCCACATCGCCACCGTCATCGACGAGACCCGGCGGCGCGGCGCCACCACGGTGGAGGTGCGGCCCGAAGCGCAGGAGCGGTTCCATCAGGAGATGCTGCGTAGCGGCCGGAATCTGTCGTACTACTTGGAAACTCGCTGCGAGGGGTCGAACAGCTACTTCGTCAACTCCCAAGGCAAGTCGCCGTATATCCGTCCGTGGTCGTTGCTGAAGACCTACCGCAAGGCGGTCCGTTTCGACCGTGACGACTACAGCTACCGCCATGCCGTCCGCTACGACGACCCGATCGACACCTCGCCGGTCGAACTGGCCGACGCCGAACTCGGGTAGCCCGGCCGCGCCCCTCCGCCCAACGGCTGGGCGGAGGGGCGCTGATGGATACTGGCCGCATGGCTCTCGTCGATCCACACGCGGTGCCCGCCGAGGTGCGTCAGTACCTCGCAGAGCTCGTGCAGCGGGCGCACAAGACCTGCGGGCCGCAGCTGCGCAGCGCCATCGCGGTCGGATCGATCGCGCTGGCGGATTACCGCCACGGGCGCAGCGACATCGACGTGATCCTGGTGGTCGAACCGTCGCTGCCCGCATCCGCGATACGCGAACTGGCCGAAGTGCTCGCGCACCCTGCCCTGCCATGTCCTGCGGCCGGGCTCGAATTGGTCGTCTACGACGCCACTTTCGCCGCCCAGCCCTCCGCCGCGGCGGGGTACCTGCTGGATCTCAATACCGGTCCGCAGCTGTCGAATCGCGCCGGCTTCGATCCGACGCAGTCACCGGCGTTCTGGTATGTCATCGATCGGTCGATCGCCTATCAGTCGGGCTGTCTCCTGTACGGCAGCCCGGTGCGGCAGGTGCTCGCGCCACCCGCACCGCATGACCTTTTCGCCGCGCTGCTCGCCTCGGTCCGCGAGCACGCCACGGGGGAGGGACACCTGAGCGACAACCAGGTACTCAACGGCTGCCGCTCGGTGGCGTTCCACCGCACCGGCCGGTGGCTCGCCAAAAGCGAAGCCGCGCAGCTGATCATGGCATCCGAGGCGGACTTCCGGGCCCTCATCGACGCTGCCTTGCGCAGCTTCCAGCGCCCCCGCACAGCAGCGCTGACGCTACCCACCGCCGACGTGCAGACGTTCCTGGCATGGGTGCGCGGGCAGGTCGAAAAAGCCGCGATCGACCGATGATTCAGCCGGGTACCTACGGCTAGGTCGACCGCGGAACGCCCACACCGCCGAGGAAAGTGCGAATCGCGTTGTCCGCGACCGCATGTGAGGGCGCGGTACCGCGCTGGGCGGCTTCGGCGGCGAGGAAGATGTGCGCGTTGTAGACCCCGTCGATCCACTCCGTCGGTAACTCGGGGTCGAGCGTGCCCTCGGCCTGCGCGGCGGCGATGAGCGTCCGCACGCTCGCATCGCTCGCATCGCCCCAGTGCGGGTTGCCCGCGAAGCGGCGGGGGTCGGCGAAGAGGAAGACCACGCGGTCGCTGACTTCGACGAGGGACCGCAACAGATAGATCAGATGGTCGAGCGGGGCGCGGGTCCCGTTGTTGGCCGCGGTGGCCACGGCATCGACCACTTGCAACGAATCGATGAGGACGGCATCGACGAGATCTTGCCGCTCCGGGAAGTAGCGGTGCAGGGTGCTGCGGCTGACGTCGGCGCGGTCGGCGATGTCGGTGAGCGATGCGGAGAAGTCGCGCGTCCACGCCGCGAGCGCGGCGGTCATGATGGCGGTCCGGGTGCGGCTCCGGGGGCCGCTCGACGGGGTGGGCGTCGCGTCGACGTGTCCGCGGCTGACCATGGCCGAACATTAGCACCCCCAAGGAATCGATGGGACGACTGCGGTTGTTAATGAGACAGGCATGTCCTATTTTGGAGTTTGCCTGTACTGGACAGGCGTCAGACCGCCGGCCGAGATCAGCCGGACATCAGGAAAGGCCGTCCGATGAAGCCACGTCTCGCTGCCGGAAGTTGCGCGCTCGCCGCGGCGCTGATCGCAGTCCTTTTCAGCGCGTGTGCGCAGGACCGAGCCGACCCGGCGGTGGTGCACACGACAGGTGGCGCTGTTCGCGGCACGGTGTACCCCGATCATCGTGTCTTCCAGGGGATTCCGTTCGCGCAGCCACCCGTCGGCGAACTGCGTTGGCAGCCACCGCGACCCGCACCGGCCTGGACGGGCGAGCGGGACGCGACCACACCCGGCTCGTTGTGCATGCAGAATCCGGCCGATCCGTCCGAGGGCCCGCAATCCGAGGACTGCCTCTACCTCAACGTCACCACACCGGCAGCGAAAGCCACTCGTCCGCGACCGGTGATGGTGTGGCTGTACGGCGGCGGTTTCTATCAGGGCAACGCGGCCGAGTACGGCGCGGCCCGGCTGGCGACCCAGGGTGACGTGGTCGTGGTGACCGCCAACTATCGCCTAGGCATCTTCGGCTTCCTGCGCCTACCCGGTATGTCCGGCGGCGGCACGTTCGGACTCCAGGACCAGCAATTGGCCCTGCGCTGGGCCGTGGCCAACGCGGCGGCATTCGCCGGCGATCCCGGCAATATCACCCTGTTCGGCGAGTCGGCTGGCGCGATGAGCACCTGCGCGCAACTCACTTCGCCCGCCGCGACCGGTCTGTTCCACAAGGCCATCATGCAGAGCGGAACCTGCATGTCGGAGTGGCCACCCTACGCCGCCGACGGCACCGGCAGCACCGCGTTCGATACTCCGGCATACGCCGAACAACAGGGTCGCGCAGTGTCCGAGAGCCTCGGCTGCCCGCCGGACGGTAGCGACCTCACCTGCCTCCGGCGTGCCCCGGCCGACCGATTGCTGGCGGGCCAGCCACTGTTCGGCCCCAGCTACGGCAACGCGCTGCTACCCGATCACCCGGCAATCGCGTTGCGCGAGGGCCGATTCGCGCGCATGCCGATCATCCTGGGCAACAACCGCGACGAGGCACGCGTGTCGATCGTCGGTACGGTGCCGTCACCGTTGACCGCGGCCGAATACCGGCGAGTGCTCGACGCCGACTTCGGCACCCACGCCGACGCCGTGGCCGCCGCCTACCCCGCTCAGCCCGGCGATAACGCGAAGACGCTGGCCCAGCTCAACACCGATCGCACCTGGGCGTACCCGACCAGGAACGCCCGCGACGCCCTGGCCCGGTCGGCGACCGTCTTCGCCTACGAGTTCGCCGACCCGGCGCCGCCGCAGTTCACCGACCTGCCCGCCGCACCGTTTCCTTACGGCGCGTACCACGGCTCCGAATTGGCCTACCTGTTCGACCTGCCCGGTCTGGCGCGCGGCCTCGATGACGCGCAACGCGAGCTCGCCGATGCGATGATCGACTACTGGTCGGCGTTCGCGCACGACGGTGTGCCCGCTGTCCCGAACCGGCCCGCGTGGGCACCGGTCGCGGGGGAGCGGCCGTTCGTCCAGTCGCTGGCCCCCGGGCCGGGCGGGATCGGACCCACCGACTTCGACGCCGGACACCACATCGACTTCTGGATTCGCCTCGGGCACCGGTGACGCAATCAGGTGCTCCGAACTGCCACGGCCCCCCAGGGAAGGTGCTCGATGAATGACGAAAAAGACCTCGCGCCCAACACAACTCGGTCGCGTTGGAGTAAGCGGCGACTGCTGACGATCACCGCGGGGGTGGTCACGCTCGGCCTGGTGGCCTGGCTCGCGGTCCGTGACACCTCCCCGGTCGGGCACTTCACCTCCGCGGCGGGTCACGACCGATTCTTCGACGCTTACACCCGCGCGATGCGCGAGCTGCCCGCACCGAACGCGACGCTCGATCTGCGGACCGACTACGGCGTGGTCCGGGTGTATCGCTTCGACGGCGCCGACCCGGCCGCGCCCCCACTGGTTTTGCTGCCCGGACGCGCCGCCGCGACACCGATGTCGGCGGACAACCTGCCGACGCTGACCAAACTGCGCACCGTCTACGCCATCGACCTGCTCGGTGAGCCCGGCGCGAGTATCCAGACCCGCCCGATCGAGCACGACGACGACCAAGCGCGCTGGCTGCACCAGGCGCTCCGGCAGTTGCCCGAGAAACAGCTGTACCTGCTCGGCGTCTCGATCGGTGGCTGGACGGCCACCAATCTCGCCATCCGGCAACCGGACAAGATCGCGGGCGTCATCCTGCTCGATCCGGCGATGACGTTCGCGGGCATGCCGTTTCGCACGATCATCCGGTCGATACCGGCCTCCGTGCGCTGGCTGCCGAAGAGCTGGCGCGACGACTTCAACAGCTGGACCGCGGGCGGCGCGCCGGTCGAGGATGTCCCCGTCGCGGACATGATCGAAGCCGGCATGCAGACGTATGCGCTGCACCTGCCCGCGCCGACGGAATTCTCCGATGATCAGCTGAAGAGCCTGAAGATGCCCATCCTGGTCGTGCTGGCGGGCCGGTCGGTGATGCACGACAGCGCGGCGGCGGCTCGGCGGGCCGAGTCCGTGCTCGCCGACGCCACCGTGCGGGTCTATCCGGACGCCTCACACGCGATCAATGGCGAGTATCCCGACGAGATCGCCTCCGACACAGCTGGATTCCTCGAGAGAGTGCGCTGAGAGGATCGCAATAGCGCGAAAAGGCCCGGAACCAGGGCGGTTCCGGGCCTTTCGCGTCATCCCGCGAGATCCTCTGTCAGCCTGCGAGATCCAGATCGGACAGCTTCGGACTCCCTCTACCGACACGTTCGCAGGACAGTCCCGCGAGGTGCAGGACCAGCGGGTCCAGGTGATTGCGGGCGTCGATCACCGAGCGGCCGACGAGCAAGCCCGCCATCCGCTTCCAGTCCAGGTCGCGGAACTCCGGCCATTCGGTGAGCACCATGATCGCGGCCGAACCGTGTGCCGCGTGGTACGCGGTCTCCATGACCCGCACGCCATCGGTGCTGCCCGGCACCGCTTTCCGGACGCTGGGGTCGTAAGCGCGTAAGTCCGCGCCCTCGGCGACCAGCCGCTCCGCGATCGCCAACGCCGGCGAGTCGCGCAGATCGTCGGTGCCCGCCTTGAACGTCAAGCCAAGCATGCCGATTCGGACCCCCGCCAATCGGCCGCCGACCGCATGGCGAACTTTGTCCACCACCAGCTCGTGCTGCCGGGTATTGGTGTCGATGGCGGCCCGCAGCAGCGGGAATTCGCAACCGACGGTCTGCGCCGATCGCAACAGCGCCACCGTGTCCTTGGGCAGGCAGGACCCGCCCCACCCCGGGCCGGGCCGCAGGAATTCCTTGCCGATCCGCTGGTCGTACCCCATGCCCATGGTCACGTCGCTGATGTCCGCGCCGAGATACTCGCACAACTCGGCGATGGCGTTCACATAGGACAGGCGAGTGGCCAGATAGCAGTTGGCCGCGTATTTGATCATCTCCGCGCTCGCCGAACCGGTCAGCAGAACTGGCGCGTCGAGCCGCCGGTACAGTGCGGCAACACGTTCGGCGGAGTCCGGATCGTCCGAGCCGACCACGATCCGATCGGGATTCAGGAAGTCGTAGATCGCGGAACCTTCCCGCAGGAACTCCGGGTTGGACACGACCGTGACATCCTCGCGGCCGATCAGATCGTTGATCCGCACCGCGGTACCCACCGGCACGGTCGACTTGTTCACCACGACACAACCGGGCAGCAGCTGGTGCCGCAACTCCGCCACGACGGACTCGAGCGTGCTCAGATTCGCTGCTCCATCGCGCCCCATCGGTGTCGGGACGCACAGGATGACGAACTCCGCCTCGGCGACCGCCGCGCTGGCGCCGAGCACGAAATTCAGTCGCCCGGCGGCCAATCCGTCCACGACGAGCTCGCACATGCCCGGTTCCGCGATGGTGGATTCACCGCCGGATAATGTCTTCACCTTCGCCGGATCGACATCCGCGCAGATCACTCGGTGGCCCAGCGAAGCCAGGCACACCGCCGTCGTCAGTCCGACGTAGCCGGCGCCGACCACGGCGACAGTTGTATTGAACACAGCATTCATCTCCTTGTACTTCTCACCTCCCAGCACCGAGCAGTGAACGAGTGACACGCGGGGCCTACGGGCAGAGAAAATCTCACGAACTAAGGGGTAAAGCGGAATACGGACGGCCGGGCTCAGAGCGGAATGGCTCGAATGCCCTTGAACGGAGCCTCTTTTCCGAGATAGTCGACGGTTTCGAACAGACCGACCGCGTCCATCGGGAATCGGGCACCGGCCTCGGCGGCGAAGATGCACGGCTGGATCGTCTTGCGTTCCGAGGCGCCGGAACCACCGCTCTTGCGAATGTGCTTGTGCGTGTGGATCAGGATGGGCATGAACCCGCCGCCGAGGAACGAGCCGTTCTGCAGGATCGCACCGCCGACGCAGTCGATCACCAAACCCTTGCCGAGAATGGAATCGCGACCCTGGTAGTAGTAGGACGGTGTCGCGAGGGTGCCGTGTTCGACGTGGAAGACACCGGCCGAGAGGCCGATGATCGAGCGGCCGCTGATCCGCAGGACGGACTTGTAGAAGTCCACCAGGATCGGTCGCACCTTCGCGTCGGGCAGCTTGAACTCCGGGCACAGCAGGACGATTCGCATCAGTTCCGCGAGCGTGATCCCGGCGCCATCCGGACCGGGAAACTCCTGGTCCCAGGGCACCAGGTAGTCCGACGGGGCGATCATGGTCGTGCCGGCATCCTCGACGATGAGACGTTCCGCGTCCGTCGTCGCGGCCGGCACCTGGGTGTGCCCGAGGACCCGCCCGGCGAGCAGGTACCGGCTCTCCAGTGTCTTCGCCTTGCTCGCGGTGATCAACAGGTCGATCCGCGCCTCGGCGGTGTCCGGAATGGTGAACAGGTGATCGATGCCGTCGGTCGGCACATTGATCTTCGCCTCGAGACTGCGTGACGGCAGCGGTGCGTAGGAGTCCACGACCTCCTGGAATGCGCCGGCGAACTTACCGAGCCCGAGCCGAACCAGTTCCTCAGCGGCGTGCGCTCGATAGTCGTAGGGGATGGACATCGAGGTCGACAGCACGACGCCGGCCAGCAGGGCCCGGTGCCGATCGTCGTCCAGCGACTCCGCGGCCAGTTCCAGCGACAGATACGCCGACCGTTCACCGGGCCGGTGCACCCAGCTCACGGTGTAGGGGTGCTCGAATCGGCAAGCCTGCGCGAACAAGTCGTATGCGGACTCCTCGGCCTTGATTTCGGTCGCGATCCGCGTGCGGGCCGACTCCACATCCGTGACTTCGGGCAGCATGTCGGGGGCCACGCGCAAGAGTGTCGAAACTTCCTCGAAGGTTTGCATGGTTGATCTCTTTCGATCGTGCGAATTATCGCTTTTTCTAAACTTTGCTGAATTGACCGCCGAGGTCTGCCATGAACTGATGCTCCGGCAGCCGCAGCGGGGGAGTGGATACCGCAGTGCGGCACAATAGATCCAACTGGATGAGCAGCGCCTCCTTGAAATGGTTTCCGGAGACCGTGAACCGATGCTGCGACGCGGCATCGCGGATATGGACGGCGTGTTCGTTCTTGTAGTCGACCGCCACGCCGTAATGCGGTTCGAATACCAGGGTCACGTGCCTGCCGGAGGCGAACTCCACGTCCGCGAAGCGGTAGCGCAGCTCGTCGCCGTAGGGGATCAGGGCACGATGAATGTGGTCCTTCGCGATATCTCCGGAGAAGGCGAAACCGGCCAGGTCCGCGAACCCGATCACGCCTTTGGACGAGGCGTAGATCTCGACTTCGGGCAAGCCCGGTATCGACGTGCATACCCGCATCTCGGGTGTCACCGATATCGGCACCGTGCGCAGGTAGGTCTGATATTGGTCGACCGGCAGGACCGAACGAAGAATGCTCAGCATGTGGAAGAACTCGTAACCGGGCTCGCCGTACTGCGTATCGACGAACCTGCCGTTCGCGACGTCGCGCTCCCGATTCTTGGTGAACTCGATCGTGATCTTCCTGATCTGATCCGATGCGCGGAACTGCCGCACCGACTCCGTGAAGCGCCGCACGGCCGCGCTGTAGGCGTAGACGTCGTTGACGACGATTCGCGCGCGCGGATACCGCCGGACCAGGCGCGTCAGATCGGCGAATTCGGTCGGATAGCACGCGGGCTTCTCGAGCAGAATGCGTGCGTCCCGTTGGTAACTCAGCACCTCGCCGAGCACCGGGAGATGCGTGGCGGTCGGCGTGGCGACGACCCAGGCCGCCACCTCCGCCGGGTCGGGTACCAGCGCCAATCGGTCGAAGTCCGCCGCGGCCTTCTGGTCGACGGTGCTGACCTGGTGACCCGCCTGCGCGAAGTACGCGGCGTGCCGTGCGCCGATCATCCCGGCGCCGATGACAACGATGCGCATGTCAGATCGCCCTGGTGCGAAGGGCGTATTCGGCGGCGTGCGTTCCGGCCGCGCGGCCGAGCACCGCACCGGCCATCAGTCCGGTGCCCGCTGGATAGCCTTGGTCGTACAGTCCGCCGACAATGACGCCGGCCGCATACAGTCCGTCGATCGGCTCGCCACCGCCGCGCACCTCGGCGTTTTCCGTCACCGAGAGCCCGCCATAGGTGAAGGTCAATCCGGAGACCACCGGAACGAAAAGGAACGGCGGCGCGTCGAGATGGGTGACCGCTTGCGGGTCACTGTTCAGGCGTTTCACCTCGTCGAGCAGCTGGCCGGCCTCGATGCCGAGTTGCCGGGCGCCGTCCTCGAGCGTCGGGGTGATGATGGACGCGGGATCGCTGAAATAGCTGTCCGGCAGCAGCCCGGCATTGATGACCTTGCTGTCGAATATTTGATAGGCGATCTTGCCCGGCTGGTCCATGATCTTCTGCCCGAGCGTGACGTAGGCCAGATTGCTGTATTCGGCGCACTCGTCGAAGAATCGGCGTCCGGATCGGTTGACGACGATGCCGTGCGGAAAGGCGTAGCGCGTCAGTTCATGCGACCTCGACATCTGCCCTGGCAGCAGGTAACTCGGCAGCCCGATGCCTTGCGGCGTCGTGTGACATTTCCGCCAGTTGCCCGCGGTATCCGCGCCGACCGCGATGGCCGCCGCCAGCGGAAGTCCGTCGTTGAACGGCACGCCGCGCAGTTTCACCTCGCGCCACGGATCACCGAGGTGGTGTCCGCGCATCTGCGCGTTTCCCTCGAATCCGCCGGAGGCGAGGATCAGCGCATCGCAGACGACGGGAAACGCCGGGCCGGAACCGTGCAGGCGGTACTTCCCGCCGACCGGCTCGATGCCGGTCACCGGACTGTCGTAGCGGACGACACCGCCGAGGCGTTCGTACTGCTCGAAGTTGCGTTCTTGCAGGCCCTGTCCGCCGCCGTCGAAAACCACGGGTACGTCGCCGGGCAGCGGATTCTTCCTCGGTACCCACCGCTGGCCGAGGCCGTGCAGCCAGGTAATGGCGTTGTTGGCGCGATGAATAATGGACTCGATCAGCGCGGCGTCGACTTGGCTGCCGGAGACGCGGAGCCAGTCGTCGAGATAGTCGTCCTCGGTGTATTCGCGCCGCCCGGCCAGCAGGTCATCCACGCGGTGGTCGTCCGGCTCGCCGAGCAGGGTGGCGATGTAGGAGCGGTCGTGCCAAGGAAAACGCACGCTCTTCGTCAAAGCGCTGTTTCCGCCGCGCAGTTCTTTCGGTGCCGACTCGAGTACGGCGACAGAATGCACGCCGGCCTGCAACGCCGCTATTCCCGCACAGAGACCCGCATTACCTGCCCCGACAACAACGACCTGCCATTCATGTGGCATACTTTTTTGGGCATTCATTCAGGACCCTCCTTTAGGTGAATTCCCCTGGGGCAGTAGGTGGCATCGCCGAATAGCCCGTAAGCGCCGTGACGACGCACGTCTTCTGCTCGAGTGGGGATGGGTTGTCGCTCGCAAACCGCAATGTGCGCGGGCGGGCCCATCGTGGGTGAACCGATGACCGGGGTGGATATCGCTGGTCCAGCGGGCGCGGTTCCGTCGGGGGTTCGAGATCCCTCCGACATCCGAACTCCGGCGGGGCGGATGGCAGCGGTGTTTGGTCGTTTCAGTCTTGCGGCGGCTCAGCGGCCCGACAAGCGTTCGCGCTGTTCAGGCCATGTTCGGGACAAATCGGACATGTTCGTGAACGTGCTCGAACGCCCGCAGGCCGCCTCGACTCGCCCCGGCTACCAGCACCGACGCGCGGTTCCGGCAGCCGCGGTTCCGGCGGTGCGCGCCCCCTGTCCGAATTCGGGCGTGAACGAACGTCCGGCCCGGCTCGGGCCGCTCGTGCTCGCAAAGTATGTGTGAAATACGGTGCCGGACAACGCTATGTGGTCAGCCCCGAATGGGGGGTCTTGGAAACACAAGTGGTGCAGTGAATTCGAGCAACAGCAAGTACCTGCTACTAGGCACTTCAGCGCAATCCGTTGCGCACCAATCGGTTCGGGACGTTAAAGACGGGTGAAGTTGGGTATACCGATTCGAAAAACTTCTGCCATGCTGGAGGCTATGGAGCGTGAGGAGGGGGAACCCGCCCTATCGTCGACCTGCCTACCCGAGCCGGAAGGGGTCGGTTCTCCCACGGAGTTCATCACCGCACTGCGGCTGTTGAAGGCATGGTCCGGGTTGGCTTACCGGCAACTGGAAGGCAAGGCCGCGGCGTCCGGCGATGTGCTTCCGTCCAGCACGATCGCGACCACGCTGGGGCGCGACACCTTGCCCCGGGAACGATTCGTCATCGCGTTCACCCACGCGTGTGGACTCGACGACGACCAGGTGAAGAAGTGGCTCGATGCCCGCAGGCGGATCGCGGTACGAGACCAGTCGCAGCAGGTCAGGGCCGCCGCCGAGAGTGTTCCCGTCGACGAGCCGGAGGCGGTCGCCGAGACATCGGAAGGCCCGCCGGGACGCCGTTTTTCGCGCTGGTGGCAGTTCGTCAACCTCGTGGTGGCCGCGGTACTCGGCGTCGCGGTCACCCTCAGTGTGCAGGACCTCGTGTTGCACTCCCGCGACGACACGGTGCCCACGGCGAGTCAGCCGGTGGCGGGCTTGGCGCTCGCCGATGTGGGGAGTTGGGTACGCATCCAACCGGCCCGCACACCGGAACTGTGCCTGGCCGAGGGGCGCGATCGCACCCAGCGCTATCCCACCGCCATCGCGGCGCAGCGCCCCTGCTCGCAATCGTCGCCGCGCGTCTACCTCGACCCGATCGACGAGGGCGTGGTGCAAATCCAGTGGCACCACTCGAGATACGGCATCGGCTGCCTCACCGTCCTGGTCGAGGGGCCCGGCGACAATTTGCTGGAGCCGCGGGACGACTGCGCCGACGACAACCCCGCCCAGCAGTTCCGGATAGAGGCGACGGGCCCGACGACCGCGGCACGCTTCCGCATCCGCACCACCGCCACCAACCACTGCCTGGCGCTGCGCGACCAGGATACCGTCGACGGCGCGGAGATCGTGCAGGGCAGATGTTCCGGAGCCCGAGACCAGGAATTCCTGATCAACCTGATCCCGCCCGCGTAGGCGAGCGGTTGCGTAGTCGGACTGAAATCCGGCCCCGCGCAGCGGATTACGGCTGCGCACCGGCGCGCCAGCGCGCCGTCTCCCGCCCGATCTCGGTGACCGGCGGCTCGTCGTAGAGCCACTCCCTGGCGATCCGGTGCCAGTTGTTGGTGATCTCCAATTGGCCGAGCGCGGCGAAGGTGAACAGGTCGGACCGGCGCGAGAACACATGCTCCGGGGGTAGTCGCTGCTGTCGCATACCGCGGAATTCCGCGGCCCTGGGGTCGACGGCGAGAATCAAAGCGCCGGTGGCGAGTTCGGGCGTGATGGTGATCTCCTCGTCGAGGAGATGCCAGCCGGCCGCCGCCCACACGTATTCGAGGCATTCCTGTGCGGTGACACCGGATTGGGGGTCGACGATGCCGCGCTGGACCCACATGTCGTACAGATCGTCGCCGCGGTACTCGCCCGCGGCTCGCAGGCACGCCCGCTCCAGCTCGACATGCACCGGGTCCATGCTGTGGTAGAGCCCGAAATCCACGAAACCGAGCTTGCCGTCCGCCGCGAGCAGGACATTGCCGGGATGCGGATCACCGCAGAACTCGAAGTCCGTGAAGAGTGAACTGATGTAGAAGCGATAGATCAGCTCGCCGATCCGATTGCGTTCCGCGTTCGGCAGCGCCCTGATCCGTTGGTACGGTTCGCCTTCCAGAAACTCCGTCACCAAAACATGTGGCCCGCAATATTCTTCGATGCTGTCCGGTACCGTGACGAACGGATGGCCCCGATACCGCCCGGCGACCCGGTGCTGGGTCCGCGCTTCGCGCACATAGTCGAGCTCGCTGCCGATGTTGCGCGCGATCTCGTCGAGCACGTCGGTGTCGGCCGCGCTCGGCAGCATGGACTTCCACAGCCTGCTGAACGTGGCCAGATTGCGCATGTCCGCCTCGACGGCGTCGTCCACGCCCGGATATTTGACCTTGACCGCGACCGCACGCCCGTCGTGCAGCCGGGCCCGATACACCTGACCGATCGACGCCGCGGCGATCGGCGTCTCGTCGAAGTCGGCGAACACGCGCGCCATCGGCCCGAGATCGCCCTCGATCACCGTCCGCATAGCGGGGAACGCCACGGTCGGTGCTTGGTCGCGCAGCTCGGCGAGCTTGACCCGGAACATCTCCCGATGCGCTTCCGGCAGCAGGTCCACGTCGAGCACCGACAGCATCTGGCCCAGCTTCATCGCCGCGCCCTTCAGTCCGCCCAGCACGGTGACCAGCTGTTGCGCCGCTTGCAAAGTCGACCGTTCGGCGAGCACCTGCCGCGCCTGTTCGGTGCGGCCGATCATCGACAACCGCGTGCCCATCCCGCGCAGCGCCTGGCCCGCCGCCAATCGGCCGAGCTTGCTTCCGCGCGCGAGACGACTCTTCGGCACCCGATCGCCCACTGTCGTACCTCCATCGGCCCACCGGCCGCTCGTCGCGGTGGCATCACTCTCGCACATTCGACGCCCGGACTAAACTGAGCAAAGCTCATTTCGTAAGGAGTACGCCATGCCGCCGAAAGCTGTGGGTCAGCGCCGCCGTCCCACGCAGGAACGGGCCAAGGCGACCCGCGAGCACATCCTCGACACTGCCGCGCAGCTGTTCGGCGAGCGCGGCATCGCCAATACCTCGACCAACAAGATCGCGGCGGCGGCCGGGGTCAGCATCGGCACGGTCTACCGGTATTTCGCCGACCGCTCGGTCATGGTCGAAGAACTGCTGCGTCGCCTGCTGGAGAACATCGAACAACGGTTCTCCCAGCGGGTATTCGGCCTCGGCGAGAAGCCGAGCGTCGAGGTGATCACCGGGATCCTGGAGGTCATCGCCGACGAGCTGGTGGAGAACGCCCAGCTGGTGCGGGCGCTGGTCGCGGGCGTGCAGTTCTACAGCAGCGGGATCCCGGAATTCGAACCACGGCTGCGGCTGCTGGTGAAGGTGATGGTGATCCAAATGCTCGGTCCGGGCGACGATCACGAGTACGACGTGATGACCTTCGTCATCATCAACACCGGCTTCGCGGCGGTGCTGCGGGCGACGGCGCTGGAGGTGGACAGCGCGGCGCGGGCGGAGGCGCTGCAGATGACGGCGCGGATGATCGGGGCGTGGGTCGACGTGGAGACCCGAGCGGTACACGGCAAAAAGTGAGCACCTCGCTATCTACTGTCGAGCTCGCCGCGCCACAGGCCTGCTACTGATTCGGTATTTCGCCTGGTGAGCGGATCGGAATGCCTTCGGCGACGAGCGTTGAAAGAGGAGTAGAAGGTGAGCGGGAGCTCGGTTTACCGTTGCTTCCACACAGCAAGAGTCCGATAACAGCGAAGTTCTCGGCCGTGGCAGACGCTCAGTTGCTTGCGGCCGGCCCCCCAGTCGCTGCGGTTCACGGCAGAGAAGGAGGCCACCGGTGACGATCGAAAGTCTCGACCGACCCGAGCTCGGTGTGCTCGAGCGACAGATTTCCTCGACGGCGCGCGATCTCGATGAACTGACCCGCGCCGTGCTCGACCACGTCGCGGCGTCCGGGCCGTTGCCCGCGGCCGCGCTGCACGGCGAGGTCAAGGTCGTGGTCCGGATCTGCCTCGGCTGGCTGATCCACCGGTTGAACGGACACCCGGTGCGCGCCGCGACCGACGGGCTCGAAGCCGCGGCGGCAGGCTGTGCCCGGGCCGGTGTTCCCGTCGATACGGTGCTGCACGCCGTCAACGTGGGCTGCAAGATGGGGCTCGACCTGATCGCGCGGTCCGGTCCGGCGGACATGCTCGGCGTCGTCACCGGCATGGGCCGGGTCGTCGACCTGTCCAAGCTGGTGACCGCCACGGTGTGCAAAGCCTATGTGCGCGAACACAAAGCCGACGCGGCCGAACATCACACGGCCACCCACAACTTGACGTCGGTGTTGCTCGGCGGTCAGCCGATGCCGCCGGAAATGCGGTTCGCCGCAGAGTATTTCGTGCTCGCCATCGCGCTGCCCGCGCACCCCGACGAAAGCCGTCCCGGCCTCGATCGTCAGGTCGTCGCCCGGCGTAAATTGCGCCGTCTGCAATCGGCGCTCGCGACGCTGCTCGGCGGCGAGGCACTGTCGCTGCTGTCCGTCGACGGGGGAACGGTGCTCGTGCCGACAACCGCGCGGACCGACGCCGAACTCGATGACCTGGTACCGGCTTTGGCCGAGGCGGCGTGCGTGCCGATCACCGCCACCGTGGTCACCGCCCGCCCCGACGAGGTGTCCACCGCGGCGCGCCAAGCCCACGAACTCCTCGATACGGCGCAACGGATGGGCCTGGAGCCCGGAGTGCACCGATTCGCCGAATTGGCGCTGCAACACCAACTCAGCCGCCCCGGTGCCGCCCGTGACCTGCTCGGCGACCACCTCGCCCCATTGGACGACCACCCCGAACTACGCGAGACCCTGCAGATCTACATCGACACCGATCTGAGCAGGCTGCGGTCGGCCGAACGCCTCGGCATCCACCCGAACACCGTCGACTACCGCCTCCGCCGCATCGGCGAACTCACCGGTTTCGACCCCGCCCGAGCCAGCGGAGTGTGGTACCTGCGTTCGGCATTGGTTGCCCGGATGGGCGCGTCGCACGGTCGGCGGCGTTCGCCATAGCTCGGCCGCGCCGATGTGCCGCCAGGCGAACCGAATTCGTTCACGGCTGGGTCAGACCGAGCATGAGTCGCTTCAGGTAAGCGTGTGCGATGAGAGTGCAATAGTGCTGCCCTTTGAAGGCTTCCGGGATGCCGGGAGTAGTGAACGGCACATAGAGCGATTTGGATCCTAGGTGTAATGTTCCTGCGGAATCCAGTGTGGCGGCGGGAAATTCGGCCAGCCAATCGGGGCCGTTGACTGCCTGGGTGTCGGAGTCGATCAGAATGGTGTTCGGTCGGTGCACCAGGGCGTCACGTTCTGGAGGAGTGAGCATTCTCGCTGTCTCGGCAACGGTCTGGCGGTTCGCCTCAGCGCAGGTACCCTCCGGTCCCGCGAGATCGGCACCGTAGACGGCGGTGAGGTGATCGGCGGACTTCCCTTTGCACCGCACTTGTTTCGGCTGCGTCGCCGCCGCGTCCTCGTAGCTGGTGTAGCGGGCCACGGTCAGTGGTCGAACCAGGGGTTTGGCGGCGGCGAAAGAGGCGAGGTCTGAATACACAGTCTTTTCCAGAGATCCGCCCGCACGTCGAAACGCGACCACATTCAGGTTCGCCGTCTGCGACTGCGTCCGAATACACAAGTCGCCGAACATCGTCGGGTCGGGGGGAGCCGCGTCGGCGGTAACGGGGCTCAGTAGGCCGATCATGCCGACGGTGAGGAGCAATACCAGGCGGCGGGTGGACAAGAACATCGTGGGCTCCGATTCTCGAGGATTCTTCGAGCACGTGGTGCCGGACTCGGTCTGGGGGCCAACGGGTTACGTCGACCCCCGGTCGAGTTGTGTGGGCTATTGCAGGGTTTGGATAGTTCCGGCGGAACGCTGGGCTTCGTAGTAGGTGCCGCCGGGGTAGTAGTCGGCGGTTGTCGCGCCGGTGACGAAGTCGCCCGCCCATGCCGTGGCAAGCGTTTGCAGGGCCGAGACGTTCTTCGTCTGCGGTGTGCCGCAGGCGGTTTTGTCCGGTCCGGGTGCGCTGGACGCCTCCACATCGATATGCGATCCGGTGGTGAGCCGGACCCCCAGGAAAGGCCGGGAGATCTGCCCGAGCAGTTCCTTGGTGCCGGTGCCGTCGCGGTTGCAGCTGTACGGGGGAGCGGAGATGGCCAGGATCGGTAACGCGGTGTTGCTCAGATGATTGAGCGAACTGCTGAGGTTGTTGCCGACGAAACTCTTCGCGGGGTCGAACAGGATGAGCCCACGGACGGCGGCGAATGCGGCCGCATAATCCGACCGCAGCACCTGGGCGACATACGGTACGGCCTCGCCGGCGGCGGAATGCCCGGCGAACACCATGGCCTTCGGCAGCGCCAGATCGGGCCGCCCCGCCTTCTGCTTCGCGTCGGCGAAGCTGCGGCCGAGTTTGTCGCCCGGGTCGGCGGCCTTGCCGAACAGATCGGCCACGTTGTGCAGGAAATTGGTGTTGTTGCCGAGGTTTTCCACAGTGCAGCCGAAGGCGTTGGCGGTGGGCAGGGTCGGGGCGAATACCAGAAAGCCCTGCGCGGCAAACTTTCTCGCGGTCTCGTCGACCGCGTCGTTGGAACTGGCGAAGCCGTGCTGCAACCACAGCAGCGCCTTGGGGGTGCCTGCGGGGAAGAACCAGTCGCTGCTCCGGCGCAGCATGGTGAACGCGCAACGGACTTCGACGGTGTTCTCCACCTTGGTCGCCGTCGATTGGGCGTGTGTGGCGGGAATGGTGAATGCGGTGGCGGCGGCGATCAGGCCGATGGCGACCAGCAGACGTTGGATGATGACCAACGTGACTCCTGTGTTTCACTGTGAGAAACGGTGTTTCGTATCTCGGAAGATAAATTTGGGGCCGCGAACCCCACTGCGTCAAGGGTGTGGCCCGAAAGGAGTTGGTCTGTTGTCCATTTCGGTTCGGCGCCGGCTTGTTCCTCGTGGGTCGCTCCCGATCGGCGCGTCGCTGGTCGGAGGCTCGAACCGTGCTGAGGGACAACGGCATCGCGGGCCGCAGTGGAGCCGGATGCTGGCTAGGGGACTGGACGGCGGGTTGGCCGAATCAGCCGTTCTGGCGTCGCGCGACGGCGTCGAGCCAGTCGCCGATCATGTCGGCGGTTTCGGTGATCAGGAGATCGCGGTTCAGGTTCGGGGTGGGGCCGAGTGCGAATCGCAGGCACGCCGCCAGGCCGGCGTTGACCATTACGAAGGCTCTGACCTCGAGTTCTTGCTGTGGTGTCGGGCCGAGTTGGTGCAGCAGGTAGGCCCGCGTGAGCAGTAGTAGGCGGCGTTCTAGGTCGGGCAGGCCGACGCCGTGCGCGGTGGTGTCGGCGGCGAGGGCCCGGACCAGGCCTTCGCGCTCGGACACCACGTCCAGCACCGCGGTGAGGCTGCTCGCCACCGCCTCGCGCGGGGTGACGGTCACTCCGGTCACCACGGTTTCGGCGAAACGCTCCTCCAATTCGGTGAGCAGGTCGGCGCGGAGCACGTCGATGATGGCGTTCTTGTCGGCGAAATAGCGGTAGAGCGATCCGATGCTGATGCCCGCTCGGGCGGCGATGTGATTGGTCGACGTCTCGGCGATGCCGCGTTCGGCAAAAAGCTGAGCGGCGTTGGCCACGATATGGTCCCGGGTTTCCCGGGAGCGCGCTTGCTGCGGACGTTTCCGCTGATCAGTGCGGTCACTCGGCGTCATCGCACGGCCGTCACAAACTGGAGTAGAAGGTGAGCATTTACTCAACTTACAGTCTATTCATGACGATCGACGCCGAACGGGCCCCCGCCGAGTTCCGCTACTGGGCGCGCATCACCGATCCGCGCGTACAGCGGATGCGCCGGCTGATCCGGCGCGTCGCACGATTCGATCCGCAACCGGACGAGGAGCTGGTCCGGAATTTCGCCGCCGCCTACTATCAGGCCGACCCCGTCGCCGAGGCCTTCGTCGACGAGGTGTACCTGGGCGATCTCGGCCCCAAAGCAGGCCGGGCGATGCTCGATCAAGCCCTCACCCACGGCATCGACGCGGTGCCCGACGCACCGCGTTCGCTGGTCCGCCTGTTCGAGGGGTTCGACACCGCGCCACCCTGGTTGGATCAGGACCTGGTGGACCTGGGCGCCCGAGTCTTCCGTCGTTGGGGCACATCGGTATTCAGCTTCGCCACGACGAGCACTCTCGAAATGTACTCGGAGAGCTCCATCGCCAAACCGCTGTCCTACACCGGCGGCTACGCCGGCGAACGCGCCCACAAGCGACAGCTCGAAACCGTCCGATTCTGGATCGATGTCTCCGACGCAGGCGGCCTGGCGCCCGGCGCCCGAGGACGCCAGACCGCGATGCGAGTACGGATCATGCACGTGTTCATCCGGCGCAAACTGATGCAGCGTCCTGAATGGGACCTCAACGCGTGGGGCGTACCGATCAGCGTCGGCGACGCAACCCTCACCCTGATGGCAGGCAGCGTGGTACCCGGCCTGGCGCTCTGGAGCCTGGGCTACCAGACCACCATTCGCGAGATCGAAGCGACCATGCACTTCTGGCGCTACGTCGGCCACCTCCTCGGCGTCCAACCCGACTGGTACCCCACCGATTTCAAGGAGGGCGCCCAGCTGATGTTCGCCGCGATGGTCAAGCGCGCCAACACCGCGGGCACCGACGGCGCCGAACTCGTGGAGTCCTACCTCCCCGCCTTCGCCCCGAAACCCGGCACCTCCTGGCGCAAACGCCTCCGCGACGAAATCAACTACCGCATCCAAATCGGCTACACCGCAGTCTGGCTACCACCCACCACCTACGCCAAACACGCGATGCCCCAACGCTTCCCATGGATCCTCCACCCGATCGCCCAAGCCCCCCTCATCTTCGCCTGGGAAACCCTGCGCCGCACGCTCCCCGGGATCGACAACCTCACCGACCGGGTCCAGTGCCGACGACGCGAGGCGTGGTACCGCCACGAGGTCGGGGATCGGCACTCGGAGTTCCGTCCGATCGAGGAGTTCCGCCGCTGACAGCCGAGCGGTTCAATCCCCACAGGGCGGTGGCGCAGGCGGCACCGATGAGGGTGAGGGCGGCCCAGATCAGTGACGGGTAGCCGGATTCGGTGAGGTAGTCGAAGACGGCTCCGGTGGTGAGGTTGCCTAGGAGGATGCCGATTCCGACGATGGTGTTGTAGAAGCCGTAGTGGGTGGCGACGAGGCGGTTGCGGGCGAGGGTGACGACGGTGTCCATCTCGCAGGGGAATACGGCTGCGGTGGCTAGGGCCAAGAGTGCGGCGCAGGTGAGTAGGGCGGTGGTGGCGACCGGGATGCCGCCGGGGATCGTGGCGTTCGGGGTGAGGAGCAGGGGAACGAAGGCGGTCGACATGAGGGCCATGCCGAGCACCAGGCCGCGGCCGGAGCCGCCGCGGCGGGCTAGCCATCTGGTCATCGGCAGTTGTCCGGCGATGGCGACGATGCTGCTGACCGCGAAGATCGCGGCGATCAGTCCGGTGTCGGATCTGCCTGGGCCGACGACGATTCCGGCTTGCAGCGGCAGGGCGAGGTACACCTGGAAGGACAGCACGTAGCAGCCGACCATGACGACCGAGAACAACAGGAACGGCCGGTTGCGCACCACCAAGCGCCAATTGGCGAGCACCGAATCGCGCACGCCGGTGCGGTCGGTGTCGCGGGTGGTCGGCAACCAGCGCAGCTGCACCACCGTGAGGACGGCGAACACGACGGCGGCGACACCGGCGGTGGCGCGGAAATCCCACGCCGTCAACGCCAATCCGACCAGCGGTCCCGCGAGGATGCCTGCCTGATAGAAGATGTTGAACATGGCGAAGGCCGCCACCCGGCGTTCGTTGCCGGCGTCGGCGGCCAGGTAGGCGCGCACGGCGGGATTGAACAGGGCACCCGCGAATCCGGTTGCCGCTACCGCGATCAGCACGGCGGGCAAGGTGTCGGCGAGCGCAAGCAACGCGAAACTCGCTGTGCGCAAAGCGCATCCGGCGACGATGAGCGGCTTGTAGCCGAATCGGTCGGCCAGTGTGCCGCCCACCAGAAACATGCCCTGCTGGGTGAAGTTTCGCACGCCGAGCACGAGACCGACTGTCCAGGCGGCCATTCCGAGCCCGCTGGACAGGTGCGAGGCTAGGTAGGGCATCAGCATGTAGAAGCCCAGATTGATGCCGAACTGGTTGACCATCAGCACCTGGCTCGGCCGGTCGAAGACGGCCCAGCGCCGCCACAATCCGCTCATCGCGACACCGCCGCGGTCGGTGCGACGACCGTGGTGCAGCGGGTCCAGCGCCGTACCACCTGCTCGCTCGGGTCGCCGACCACGTCGGGTTCGGCCGGCACCGGCAGGTCGAAGAATCCGTGCTCGGTGCAGTAGTCGTCGTTGTAGACGGTGTCGGTGTAGCGGTGCGGTCCATCGGGAAACACCGCGGCGATCCGGGTGCCCACCGGCTGGGTGCGCGCCAGCCACCCCGCGACCAGTGCCACCGCGCCGACGCTCCACCCGCCACTGCAATAGTGCGTGGACGCCAAAGTCCGTGCCGCCCAGACAGCTTCGTGCGGAGCCACCCAGTGCACCTCGGCGAAGGCCGGATAGTCCACGTTCGCGGGATGAATGCTGGAGCCGAGCCCGCGCATCAGCCGGGACGCCGCGGGTTGCCCGAAGATGGTCGACCCGATCGTGTCCACCCCGACCAGCCGGAGCTCGGGCTGGAAGCGGCGCAGCACCCGCGCCACCCCGGCCGAATGGCCGCCGGTGCCGACCGAGCACACCAGCACATCGATGTGCCCGAGCTGGGTGAGCAGCTCCAGCGCCAGCGACTGATAGCCGTCGACATTGTCCGGGTTGTTGTACTGGTCCGGACACCAGGAACCCGGATAGGTGGCCAGCAACTGCGCCACCCGATCGCGACGCGCCTGCTGCCAGCCGCCGATCGCGCAGGGCTCGGTGACCAGGTCGACGGTCGCGCCGTAGGCGGTCAGCATCCGCCGCAGCATCGGCTCCATGCCAGGGTCGGTCACCAGGGTGACCGGATGGCGATGCGCGATACCGGCCAGCGCCAACCCCAAACCGAGTGTGCCACTGGTAGATTCGATAATTCGTGCGCCCGGCTGCAGCGTGCCGCGCGCCACCGCGCGTTCGACCATGTGCAGCGCGGGGCGGTCCTTCATCCCGCCCGGATTGTGACCCTCGAGTTTGGCCCAGAACCCCCGGCCGGCCATGGCGAACGGCTCCCCGATCCAGAGCACCGGGGTGTCTCCGACGAGCGTCGCCGGGCGGCGGCGCGCCTGTTCCTGAGCGTGGAGATGATCGGCGGACAAGACGACACGATCGACAACGGCACTGCACATGCGTGAACTCCTAGCATCGAATCGGCATCCGAGATGCCGGGTGAGTATCGGACGAACCCGCGCGTCGGCCCGCCGTTAGCGGGCGGCCGACCGGGTGCCCGTCAGCACCGATCGATACAGAGATTTCGCAAAATGCCACGGCCGTCCGGCGCGGCGATCCGCCACGGCCCCCAGCCGGCGAATCGCGGCCGCCGGCTCGTATCCGTTTGTGCGTCAGCGCTATCGAGTTCTGCCGAAGTAGTGTCGACCTCGGGCTCGGCCTCGCGCTGCGGTGTCCTGGCCAGACAACCCTGCTCGTGGCCCTCGGCGGCCGGATCCGCATGGGTGGTCGCGCCGAGCGACTTCTCCGCGGCGACGAGGGTGGGCACCGGCTCGGCCGTCCCGGAAACGCCGGGTAGCCCCAGCACGCACATGAACAGCGCGTGGGCCAGCAACAGCGCGGCCGCCGCGAGCACGACGGCGATGCCACGCCTGCGTGGTGCCTCGACTCGCACTGTCACGAAAATCACGATAGCGGAAAACAACGCTGTACCAAGGTCGGTGGCTCCCCAGTTGCTGCCGTTTCACATTGTGTTCGGCGAGCCGTCACCTCCAGCGCACCAACCCATCTGTACAAGATTGCTGGCGGATGAATCGTAGGGGTGCGGCGTTGCCGCTCGGCATACGGAACGGTCTCTATGATTAGTCGAGTGACATGGGTGGGTGTTGATGTCGTGGCCGACAATCTCGCTGCACGCGGGTCGTCGGGGTGTGCGTTCGAGAACGTCGATCTGACGGTTGCGGCCGGCCAGTTGGCGGTGATCGTCGGGTCGGCCGGTTCGGGCCGCACGTCGCTGCTGTGGGCGTTGTCGGGGCGGATGCGGCTGGTCACCGGTCGCCTCGTCGTCGGGGGCCGCCGCTACGACGAACAGCCGGGCGCGATCCAGGACTCGGTAGCGATAGCGCGGCTCGATCCCGGCTGTGTGCTCGATCCGTGGCTGCGGGTCGAGGAGGTGATCGCCGAGCGCGCGCTGATCGGCGGACCACGGTTCACCGAGTCGGCCTTGGCGGCGACCTTCGCCGCGATGGGGGCGGCCGCACCCGCTGGTCAGCGGCTGGTGGGGGAGCTGGCGCCAGGCGAAGCGCTGGTACTCGCGGTGGCCTTGGCGGCCGCTCAGCAGCCGGGCGCAGTGGTGGTCGACGATGTCGGCGCGGGCTGTACCAGCAGCGAGACGCGGTGGGTCTGGGAGTGCCTGCGGGAGTTGACCTTTCACGGCTGCACCGTCATCGCCGCAGCCACCGCGCCGCCGCCGTTCGACGACATCACCGTGCTCACCCTGACCCCACCGCGCGCGGCCGACGCGCGGGCCGACCTCCAGGAGAACGCGTGAAGGCACTACGGCTGGCCCTGCTCGAGTTCCGGCGGTTCCGCGGTCCGCTGCTGCGCAAGCTCGTGCCGATCGGGCTCGCGCTGATACCGCTGCTGTACGGCTCGCTGTATCTGTGGTCGAACTGGGATCCCTACGGTAAAACCGATCAGATCCCGGTCGCCGTCGTCATCGAAGACCAGCCGGTCACGGCGAACGGGCAGGTGGTCGACGCGGGCAAACAGTTCGAGCAACAGTTGCGTGCCACCCCGAAGTTCCAGTGGCACTTCGTCGATCGGCACGCCGCCGAGGACGGCCTCGTGCACGGGCGCTTCTACTTCACCATCACCGTCCCGCCGGACTTCAGCCGGAAACTGATCAGCGCCGAAAAACCGATCCCGGAACGGGCCACCCTCGGCATCACACTCAACGACGCCAACAATTTCATCGTCGGCGTGGTCGCCGATGTGGCGCGCTCCGAGCTACAGAACCAAGTGAACAGCGCCGCCCACGCGGCCTACGCCAAAGCCATCTACGGCGACCTCACGCTGGTGAAGCAGCAACTCGAGGTCGCGGCAACCGGCGTACACGCGCTGGTGGACTCGTCGGTGCTCGCCCAGCAGGGCACGGCGGCGCTGGCCGCGGGACTGGACGGGTCGACTGCCGGCACGGCCCAGATCTCCGACGGGGTCGCGCGACTCGCGCAGGCGAGCAACGAGGTCGACACCGCGGTGACCCAGCTCGTCGACACCGGCACGGCGACCCTGCCGACGGCCGCCGGGGCGCTGTCCAACGCGACCGGTGCCGCCGCGCAATCACTCGAACTCGTCAGGGGCGGTGCCGATCTGGTGCGTCAGCAAGCCGATCAGGGCAGCGCCGACCTGCGCCAGCTGGCGGTCGCGCACCCCGAACTACTGCTCGACCCGACGTTCCGTCAGGCGCTCGACCACGTGCAGGCCGTCGGGTCGACCGCGGGCAACGTCGCCGACACCGCCCGGCAAGCCCATGATGCCGCGGCGCAGGCCAGCAACCAGGCGGGTCAGCTGGCGGGCAGCGTCGATATCGTGCGGCAGAATCTGCGCGCCGCCGCGGCACCGTTGCACGCCCTGACCGCGGGCGCCTCGACCGTGTCCGGTGGCGCCATCCAGATCACCAACAGTCTTGCGTCCTTGCAGGCGAGCAGTCGGACGTTGCAGACCGGTGCGGACCAATTGCATTCCGGGGCAACCAAAGTCGCCGACACCGTCGACTCGGCGTTGGTGAAGATTCCTGATACCAGTCCTGAGCAGACCGCGGCCGCGGCGGATGTACTCGGCTCGCCGGTGGGTATCGTCAGCCACAATCTCAATCCGGCGGGGTTGTACGGGCGTGGCTTGACGCCGTTCTTCTTTGCGATCGCCCTGTGGGTGCTGGGGCTGCTGGCTTATCTGTTCATCCAACCACTCAATCAGCGCGCGATGGCGAGCCGGATCAGTCCGTGGACCGTGGCGGTCGCCGGGTGGCTGCCGGTGGCGGGTATCGCTGTTGCGGGTGGTCTCATCCTCTATGGGGTGGTTCAGGTGGGGCTACGGCTGGACCCAGTGCGTCCGATACAGACGGCGGGGTTGATGATCCTCGCGGCAGCGGCTTTCGTTGCGATCGATCACTTCCTTCGAGTCGCGTTCGGTGTTGTCGGAGAGGCGCTGTCGCTGGTGCTGCTGATCTTGCAGCTGACTTCTTGCGGCGGTTTGTATCCGATCGAAACAACGCCTGCGCCGTTCCGGATCATCCATCCGTTCCTGCCGATGACCTACCTGGTCGATGGGCTGCGGGTCACGATTTCCGGTGGGCTCACCGGTAATCTGTTGCGGGACTGCGTGATCCTGCTTGCGTTCTTGCTCGGATCCCTCGCCTGCACCGCTCTCGTGGTGCGTCGGCAGCGGGTCTGGACGATCAACCGCCTGCACCCCGCTGTCGAGGTCTGAGTGGTGGTAAGACCGGACTCCCTTGCGGTACAAGGGAGTCCGGCCTGCTGCGTGCTCGAAATGTCTACCGGCTAGAAGAGGCCGCCGTCGAATCCGCCGCCGACGCTCGCGAGATCGCCGAATCCGCCGCCGCCGAAGAGATCTCCGCCGCCGGACTGGTTCCGCCGGCCACCACCGCCGAACCAATCGAAGTCGTCACCGCCGCCGGTGCTGAACAGGTCGCCTCCGCTGCTGAACAGGTCGCCGGTGTTGAACATGTCGCCGCTGTCGCCACCGCTGAACATGTCGCCGACATCGCTGAACATATCGCCGCCGGTGCTGAACGTATCGCCGCCGTCGCTGCTGAACATGTCATTGTCACCGCCGGTGCTGAACATGTCGTTATCGCCGCCGGTGCTGAACATGTCGTTGCCATCGCTGCTGAACATGTCGCTGTCGCCGCCGTCGCTGAACATATCGCCACCGTCGGAGGAATCATTGGTCCAGCTGTCGTCGGACCAGTCGAATCCGTCGCCACCGTCGCCGTCGCCGAACAGGTCACCGCCGTCGCCGCTGTCGTCACCGAACGGGTTGCCGCCGTCGCCGCTGTCGTCACCGAACGGGTTGCTGCCGTCGCCGCTGTCGTCACCGAACGGGTTGCTGCTGTCGTCACCGAACGGGTTGCTGCTGTCGTCGCCGAACGGGTTGCCGCTGTCGTCGCCGAACGGGTTGCCGCTGTCGTCACCGAACGGGTTGCTGCCGTCGCCGCTGTCATCGCCGTACGGGTTGCTGTCGTCACCGTAGGGATTACTGTCGTCGCCGAACGGATTCCCACCGTCGGTGGCGTTGTCGCCGTCGCCGGACGGATCGGACCCGTCACCGGGCTGGCTCGACTGATCATCCCCGCCGTCTTGCCCCGGCTGACTCGGCGAGGGTTTCGGGCGCTGATTGTTCGGACTACCCGGCTTGCTGCTGTCGCCAGGTTTTGTCTGGTCGTTCGGCTTATTCGGCTTGGACGGGTCGCTCGAATTACCGGGCTTCCCAGACTTATACATACTGTTCAGCTGATTGATCTCATTCTTGCTCAGCGGTGTCGGGCCATTGTTGCACCGATTGACCGAGCTGGCCATGATGCTACAGCCGCTGTCATTGTGATCGAGACCGATGGAGTGGAGCAGTTCGTGCGCGGCGACCTCGGTGCGGTCGGCCGGATCGTAATTGCGCGTCTTCGGATCGAGTTTCACGAACGGGCCGTTGTCCCACCCGCCGAGACCGGCCACATCACCCTGGAATTGTTCGTTGCTGATGTCGATTGCGCCGTTGCCCGTTCCGGGTTTCAAAACGAAGTTCAGGCCCGGCGTCGAGTTCAGGTGTTTGACGGCGTTCTCGATGCCGGCGTCTTTGATCTTGTTGTTGTAGTGGATGATTGCCTTGCCGTCGGAGTCATAGCCCTGGATCTTCGCTCGGAAGCCGAAGCTGGGCGCCTGAGCTGCCGCGGTGGCGGTGCTGGTCAGGGTGAGCGCGGCCGGCCCGATCAGGGTGCCTGCGACCAGTGCAGCGAATAGCCTGGGTGTGGCATTCGTGGGTGACTTCTTGGCGCGATGTTTTCCGCGGTAGTGGCGACGGTTGGCAGCGGGCGGCATAGCGCGGAGACCTCCGATGAGTGCTAAAGGTGGGATTTCTGCCGAGCCCGAATAGCGGCTGATGCCGGAACTATTATCAGCCGCGAATCATGAAGAGCGCGTTATGTGCTCGTGATCGGCACGGACGACTGTACCGAGGAAACGGCGAATGAGCACAGCATGTAAGGGAGGTCTTAGCTGGTGAAGATATATCTACGGAGCAGTTAAGCCTGCGTTGCAAGATTTGTTAGTTCGATTGCGGCGCAGTGATTTCGGCTACCGGGTGCCGAGCGCACGGGCCAGCTGCGGCCACGAGTTGCGCAGGTCCGTTTCGAACAGACCCCAGGTGTGCGACCCCGTCCGGCGGTCGACATGGACGGCGGGCACACCGAGCGCGGCGAGTCTGCCCGCGAAGGCGGCGGTGCACCTGCTCGCGATCGCCTCGACCGGTGGCATGGGGAGGCCGCTGCGGTCGATCACGCCGGGGATACCGGACGCGGCCGAGAGGTAGATGGCTTTGCCGGCGAGCGCACCCGCCCGCGCGAACGCGTCATGGGTGCGCCACCCGTCCGAGCCCGGCGCACCCCACATGTTCACCGGATTGCCGCCGCCGCGCAGCACCTGTGCGCTGATCATCGCTACCCCGAATACGTCTGCGGACCACGGGCATCCGCTGTACGCCGCAACGGCTTGGTACAGGTGCGGCGCCTGAATCGCGAGATCGACCGCGGAGCCACCGCTCATCGACACCCCGGCGATCGCGTTCCGGCCGGTCGTGTGCAGGTAGGCATCGACGATCGCGGGAAGTTCGCGGGTGAGGTAGGTCTGCCAGCGGGCGCGCCCGATGATCGGATCGTCGGCACGCCAGTTGGTGTACATGCTGAACGCACCGCCGATCGGCAGCACCACATTCACGTTCTTATCGGCGAAGAAGTCCCGGACCTCGGTGTTGTGCCACCACGAGATGCCGTCCTCGCCGCCACCGATGCCGGTGAGCAAGTACAGCGTCGGCGCGGGGCCCTCTGCCGCCCGGATCACATGATTGCTGACAACCTGATCCATCGACGGTGAGTAGATGTCGAGGCGGGTGACGGCCCGGGTGATCGGCGTTTCGCTGATCACGCGGACCTCGTCGGGAGCCGCGGTGGCGGGCGCCGAGACGGCGGTGACCGCGACCGCGGTCACCAGCAAGCTGACGAGTGCCATCCAACACCGTGAATTCGCCATCCCCTCGGTTATACCGCCGCACGAATCGCTGGTCGGCGCCGAACACGCGCGTCATGTCGCAGTGTTATCGAACGGCTATGCACTGCTTGACAGTCGGTGACCCGGGGCCTTGACCGGGTATGCCGTGAGAAATAGGCCTTCTCCACACAAAGTGAGGTTCCGCGCAATGCTCGAGGCAGAACACATCACCAAGTTCATCGAGAACGGATTCGTGCACGTAGCCGGAGCATTTTCTCGCGCAACCGCCGAGCGCTGTATCGAGATCATGTGGCCGGGCACCGGATGTGCTCCGCACGATCGGACCACCTGGACAAAGCCACTCGTCCGCTTGCCCGAATACATCGACGAGCCATTCCGCACCGCCATCCAGATGCCCAGCTTGGAAGAAGCTTTCGACCAGCTGGTGGGCCCTGGTCGGTGGCGGCGCAGGTTCGGTATCGGCCCCATCCCGGTCCGTTTCCCGCACACTGAGTCCCCCGGCGACGACTACTGGCACTTCGAGGGCAGTTACCTCCCCGAGGGCTGGAAAGGGCACTCGTTCACCAACTACCGTTCCCGTGGCTGCGCGCTGCTCATGCTGTTCTTGTTCACCGATGTCGCGGAGTCCGACGCACCGACCAGACTTCGTATCGGCTCCCACCTGGCCTTACCCGGCCGACTGCGCCGCTACGGAGACGAGGGCATCGACGCCACCCGCATCGACGAGACCGGCGTACTCGAGGCCACCGCCGACCTGCCGGTCGCGTACGCCACCGGCAGCGCCGGCGATGTCTACCTGTGTCACCCGTTCCTGATCCACGCCGCCCAGCCCCATCACGGCGATACGCCACGCTTCATGGCGACCCCCACCCTGGAACCCGCGGCCCCGCTGGAACTGGAACGGGCCGACGGCACCTATTCACCTGTCGAGGAGGCCATTCGGGTGGGGCTAGGTAGGCAGGAGAGCGACCGTCCTCGGCGAGAATCCGCAGCGTTTCGCCGAGCTTCGCGGCGAGGTGCTCGAGTTGGTCCGGCGTAATGCTCTTGCCGAAGGCCGCGGTATCGAGGAGCTGACGCCGCACTTCGTCGATCTGCGCCTGTGCGAAAGCGATTCGAGAGGGTTCGAGCGCCGGGGGAGTGGTTCTCATCGAGGGATCCGTTCTTTCGATGCGTGCTGTTCACAACTGCTGGTTGGGGATTGGGGCGTGTTGTTTGTTGGACACCGGGTCGCGAATCGAGTCGAATCAACCTCGTGTCGGGTCTGGATTGTGAGCTGCTATTGCGGGATATGCCATGCCATCGGTGCGGTGACGCTTTGCTCTGCGCAGTGCGGGCGCCACATTCGTTTTTGCGCGCCGACGGTACCGAGGTGAGCGGGACTCGCACGGTAGGGCTTTGCGCCGGCTGCGACAAAGAAAATCCGGCGGCCCGAGCGCTCATCGACTATTTCGCGGGATGTGGCGAGGTGGCGAGTGAGCCCGAGGCGGCGACACTGCTCGGGGACTGGCTGCGCGAGGTCCTGCCCGCGCGGATCGACGATGCTCAGCTGGCGATGCTCCAGACCGACGGCACCGTCCGCACCTGACGGTCGGCGCGGGCGGTGCCGAAACTGCCTGTCATGTCCGTACTTTGACGCCGCGCACGGCCCGCAGCTCACCGAGCAGGGCCGAACTGACCGTCACCGGATAATTGTCGACCGCGAGCGTGGTGCGCCGGTCTCGGTAGCACAGCACGAGGCGCACCGGGGTGCCGCCGCGGTGGGACCGCAGCGCCGATTTCAATTCCAGAACACTGTCGCGACGGGTGGACTCCGCGTTTATTTCCAGCATCAGTGGAGGCGCGTGCTCGCCACGTTCCACGGAACTGATATCGAGCGGAGCTAGGTGGGTGCCGAAGATACCCATTCTGTCCTCCCGCCAATTCACTCGGCCTTCCACTGCCACAACGGCGTCCACGACGAGGTCGGTGGTGAACAAGTTGTAACTCTTCGGGAAGAACAGCACTTCGACCGAGGCGTCCAAGTCCTCGATGACCGCGATCGCCCAGCTTTCACCCTTTTTGTTGACCCGGCGTTCCAGGGCGGAGATCATGCCCGAAATCACGATCGTTCCCTCCCGAGGCGCGTTGGCCAGGACATGGGCGATGGGCTTCGGTGCGGCCTTGCGGAGTATGTGATTCGTGCCGTCGAGTGGATGCCCGGAAACGTAGAGTCCCAGCATTTCTCGCTCCAACCCGAGCAAGATCTTGCGCGGCCACTCTTCGCCGTCGAATTTCAGATGGCTCAGTGGTGAGGAATGACTGGACGTCTCCTCGGCGCCGCTCTCGACCCCGAACAAGTCGAACTGCCCCATCGCCTCTTGGCGCTTGAGTCCGGTGACGGCGTCCACCGCTTCCTCGTGCACGTCGATCAGCGCCTTGCGCGGATGATCGAACGAGTCGAACGCACCGGCCTTGATGAGCGACTCCAGCACGCGCTTGTTGCAGCAGACCAGCTCCGACTTCTCGATGAAATCAGCGAACGAGGTGTACTTGCCCTTGGTGGTGCGGGTCTTGATGATCGACTCGACCACATTGGCCCCGACGTTGCGGATACCGCCGAGCCCGAACCTGATGTCGGTGCCCACGGCGGAGAACCGCAGCGACGACTCGTTGACATCCGGCGCCAGCACCTCGAGGCCGAGCTGGCGGCACTCGGCCAGGTAGATCGCCGACTTGTCCTTGTTGTCGGCCACCGAAGTGAGCAGGGCCGCCATGTATTCGGCCTGATAGTTGGCCTTGAGGTAGGCGGTCCAGTAGCCGACCAGCGCGTACCCAGCCGCGTGCGACTTGTTGAACGCGTATCCGGCGAACGGCAGGACGGTGTCCCACAGGGCCTGCACCGCTTCGTCGGAAAACCCGTTCTCTCGCATGCCGGCGCGGAATCCCTCGAACTCCTTCTCCAGGACCTCGAGCTTCTTCTTGCCCATCGCGCGGCGCAGCACGTCGGCGCGGCCCATCGAGAAGCCCGCCACCCGCTGGGCGATCTGCATGATCTGTTCCTGGTACACCACCAGGCCGTAGGTCTCGGCGAGGATGTCGCGCAGCGGCTCGGCCAGTTCCGCATGGATCGGCTCGATCGCCTGCCTGGCGTTCTTGCGGTCGGCGTAATTGTTGTGCGTGTTCATCGCCATCGGCCCCGGCCGATACAGCGCGTTGACGGCGATGATGTCCTCGAACCCGTTGGGCCCCAACCGCCGGAGCAGTTCGCGCATCGCGTTGCCGTCGAGCTGGAAGACGCCGAGGCTGTCGCCACGACCGAGCAGCTCGTAGGTCTTCGGGTCGTCGGTGCCGAGTGAGTCGAGGTCGACTGTCTCGCCGCGGTTGGCCTCGATGTTCTCGATCGCGTCGCCGATCACCGTGAGGTTGCGCAGGCCGAGGAAGTCCATTTTGAGCAGGCCGATGGCCTCACAGGACGGGTAGTCCCACCCGGTGATCATCGAGCCGTCCTCGCGCCGCCACAGCGGGATGACGTTCGCCAGCGGCTCCGAGGACATGATCACCGCACAGGCGTGCACGCCCGCGTTGCGAATCAGGCCCTCCAGGCCACGCGCCGTCTCGAAGATGGTGGCGACGTCTTTGTCGGTCTCGATCAGCGAACGGACCTCGGCCGCTTCGGCATAGCGCTCGTGCTTGGGATCGACGATGCCCGACAGCGGGATATCCTTCGCGGCGACCGGCGGCGGCAGCGCCTTGGAGATCCGGTCGGCGATGGCGAAACCCGGCTGGCCGAAGTGGACCCGCGCCGAATCCTTGATCGCCGCCTTCGTTTTGATCTTGCCGAAGGTGATCACCTGGGCGATGCGGTCACTGCCGTATTTCTCCGTCGCGTAGCGCACCATCTCACCGCGGCGGCGATCGTCGAAGTCCATATCGATATCGGGCATCGACATGCGCTCGGGATTGAGGAATCGCTCGAACAGCAGGCCGTGGTGGATGGGGTCCAGGTTCGTGATGCCCATCGCATAAGACACCAGTGACCCGGCTGCGGAGCCACGCCCGGGGCCGACCCGAATGCCTTGCTGGCGTGCGTAATTCATCAGGTCGGCGGTGATCAGGAAGTAGGCCGGAAACCCCTTCTGCACGATGATGTCGATCTCGAACTCGGCGCGGCGCAGATACTCCTCGGGCACGCCGCCGGGCAGTCGCCAGGCGAGGCCGCGCATGACCTCCGTGCGGAACCATGAGGTCACGTCGTAGCCCTCGGGTGCTTCGTAGATCGGCATCCGGTCGGTGTGCTCCCACACCTCGGCGTAGGACTCGACCCGTTCGGCGATCAGCAGGGTGTTGTCGGCCGCGCCGGGCACCTGGGCATCCCAGTACGCTCGCATCTCGTCCGCCGACTGCAGGTAGTAACCGTCGCCGTCGAACTTGAACCGCGCGGGATCGCTGAGTGTCTTTCCCGCCTGGACACACAGCAGCGCGGCATGCGCCTCGGACTGATCCTTGGTGACGTAATGAGAGTCGTTGGTGGCCAACGGCGGAATGCCCAGCTTCGCGCTGATCTCGAGCAGCCCGTCGCGGACCGACCGCTCGATGGGCAGACCGTGGTCCATCAGTTCGACGAAGAAGTTCTCCTTGCCGAAGATGTCGCGGTAGTCGGCGGCCGCCTGGATCGCCTCGGCGTGCTGACCGAGCCGCAGCCGGGTCTGCACCTCGCCGGACGGGCAGCCGGTGGTGGCGATGATGCCCTCGGCGTGCCCGGCGACCAGTTCCCGGTCCATCCGCGGCTTGCGGTAGTAGCCCTCGATGCTGGCCAGCGAGGACAGCTTGAATAGGTTGCGCAACCCGCGTGCGTCGCGCGCGAGCATCGTCATGTGCGTGTAAGCACCGCCACCGGACACGTCGCCGCCGACGCCCTCCCCGTTCGACCCGCGCTGATTCGCCTGCCCCCAGAACACCGGCTTCTTGTGAAATCGGCTGCCGGGAGCGAGATATGCCTCGATCCCGATGATCGGCTTGATGCCCCTCTTCGTGGCGACCTGATAGAACTCGTCCGCCCCGAACATGTTCCCGTGATCGGTCATCCCCACCGCGGTCATCCCGAGCCGCCCGGCCTCCTCGAACAGCGGCTCGATCTTCGCCGCACCGTCCAGCATCGAGTACTCGGTGTGCACATGCAGGTGAACGAACGAGGACAACGGAGGCCTCCAGGCGCGACTCGGACTCGGATCGGCCTATTCGAGCCGAGCGAGCGATCGCGGGTCAAACAATCAACACGCACCTCACGACAACCAGTGGTTGTCATGGCTGGCCTTGTGCCCCAACCGATTCCGTTTGCAGCCCCAAAGTGTCGGTGCCGACTGCCTTGCCCGTGAACGGTTGTCCGTCAAGCGGATCGGCCCCAGCTGTCGCTGCGGATCTCGGTCTGCGGGAGCCAGTGGCGTTCGGGGTCGAACGGGTCGAGGTAGGTGGTGATGTGGCTCAGGAGGCGGGGCAGCACGGGATGGCGATTGCTCCGGAGCCAGAGCATGGAGTGCGGATAGCAGGGTGTCGGCTCGGTGAGCGGGATCCGGTGGATATCGGGATGCCAAGGCACACGCAGCAATTCGCCGGAGAAGAGGTAGCCGTCGGCGGATTCGGCGATCTCGTCGTAGAACTGCGCCCATTCGCTGCCGGGCTCGTTGCCGGGCATCCGGGCGATCGAACCCGCGAGGTCGGCAAGAGTGACCCGGCGTCGATCGGCCAGGTGGTGTTTGTGGCCGACCAGGATGTGCAGGGGTTCGAGGTACGCGGGCATGTGGTCGATAGCGGGGTCCAGCGCGCCGACCACTCGCGCGAAGGCGACGTCGATGGTGCCGTCGACGAGGGCGGGCCGGCCGCTGCGCAGCCCGCTGGACGTCACGATGTCGATCTCCACCCCGCGATGGGTCTCGTGGAACGTCCTGATCAGCTCGGTCGGCGCGAGGCGGGTACCGAGCACGTCCACCCGCAGCGGGCGGTCGTTTCCCTGTATCGAGGCGACGGCCTGATCGGCCAGTGCGATCAGAGCGCGGGCATGGACGAGAAAGGCAGCCCCGGCCTCGGTGACGTCGCTGCCCTGGCGGGTGCGGTGGAACAGTGCCGTGCCCAACGAGGCTTCCAGCTTCGCGATGCGCTTGGAGACGGCCTGCTGGGTCAGTCCCAAATGATCTGCCGCCGCGCCGAAGTGCTGGTGATCGGCGAGGACGAGGAAGGCCCGGACCGCGCCGAGATCCAGTTCCAACTCCGGTTCCTTTCACAACAAGGGGTTGTCGGCCGAAGAGCCACACTAGGCGCGTCGGGCGTGGACGGCCAGCTCCGGTGGGCGGGCGAAATGTTGCCGGGTGCGGCTGTGCATCGCCGAGGGGTGCAGCGTCTTTCGGGCAACACTTTTTCTGGGGAACCTGTATTCCCCACTCGTCATCTGGGGTTTCACCCAGCCGATGCCGCGGCTTAATCTCCGCCCATCGGGAATTCATACGTCCCTTTGGAGGAGCCGATATGTCCCGTATCTTCCGGCCGACTCGATTCAGGTGCCCGGGGCCTCGTGCCGGGCGGCGTCCTGGGTGCGGGCGCGGCGGGCATCGGGACAGGCGAAGTCCGCGTCGGGGACTGCGAACAACGTCGCGCCGCGTAATGCGGTGGCGGGCGGTTGCGCGAGAGACAAGGGAAGTCCATGAGCAGAGTACGCAATATTCTGGCATCTTTGACCGCGGTGACGGTGTGCGGTTTTTCGACGCTGGCCCTGAATCCGGCGACGGCGAACGGCCAGGATGATTCGCCCTACTACTGGGAAGTTCCGGTGCCGACCCAGGCGCAGAAGGACATCATCGCGGAGGCCGGGATCGAAATGGTTCCGGCGGGTCCGGGGCAGGTGACCATCGCCACGGACGAGGCGACCGCCAAGGCGCTGCGCGAACGCGGACTCCAACCGAAAAAGGGCGCACCGGTATACAAGTCGTTACCGCAGGAGCGAAAAGCTCCGGACGCTACGTATTACGGCGGCTATCACACCGCCGCGGACCTGCTCAAGCACGCCTCGGATGTGGCGGCCAAATACCCGGGCATCGCCCAGGTGCACGACATCGGCAAGAGCTGGAAGGCCGAACGAGGCACCGGCGGGCACACCATGAAAGTCATCTGCCTGACCGGAGTCGCGAAGAAGGCCACCGATCAGGAGAAGGCCACGGCGAAGACGACGCTCGCCCCGAACGGCTGCGCGATGTCGCCCACCGCCTCCACCAAGCCGCGTTTCCTGCTGACCGCGCAGATTCACGCCCGCGAGCTGGCGACCGGCGAACTGGCCTGGAAGTGGATCGACTACCTCGCCAACGGCTACGGCACCGACGCCACGGCCACCTCGATCCTGGACAACACCGAGATCTGGGTGGTCCCGGTGACCAACCCGGACGGGGTCGACGTGACGGCCAGCGGCGGCAACCGGCCGAAGATGCAGCGTAAGAACGTCAACAACACCCAGACACCCTCGTCCTGCTCGGTCGTCGACGGGTCAGGCAACGGTCCGGGCGTTGATCTCAACCGCAACTTCACCATCCGCTGGGGTGGCGCCTCGCGGAACGCCTGTTCGCAGACGTTCCAGGGCCCGCGCGCCGCTTCCGAACCGGAAACCCAAGCGGTACAGCGACTTTACGCGAGCCTGTTCACCAATCAGCGCCCTGCGGGCAGCCGGGATGTTCCGGATACCGCCAAGGGAATCGTGATCGATCTGCACGCGTACGGCAATTACGGGATCATTCCAAGCGCCGCCACCCCGACGAACGCGACCCAGTTGCGCGCATTGGCCAGGAAGATCGTTCCCGGGTTCACCGTCGGCACCTCCGAAGAAACCGTCGGATACTCGACCACCGGAACGACCGACGATCAGGCACACGGCGCATTGGGACTGGCCAGTCTCACCATCGAAATCGGCCCGAACAATTCGTCGTCCTGTGGCGGCTTCATGCCCCGCTACTCCTGCGTGAACGACACCTTCTGGCCGCAGATCAAGCGGGCGTTCACCACCGCGGCGCAATCCGCGGGCGCACCGTACAAGCAGACACAGCCGAGTCCGGCCGATAACCAGACACAGCAGAGTCCCGCAGGCAACTGATTCCATTCCGCGCGCCGACCTGGTCCCTTGTGGCCGGGTCGGCGCTCGGCTGTGCGTGCCGGGTGTCGGGAACGGTGACGTTGGTAACTGTACAGATTCTTCCGAATGTAAAGCTGATAGCTTGTGCTGGCCATGCTTGCGCCACGCGGGCGATCGCCCCGGTAGTCGAATTCCGGTCATGATCTCACCGCCGATGTAAGGGCGGTATCGCGATGACCAACAACCGCTTGTCATTTCGGTCCCGGTGGCAATACCGGGTCGATTACCACTGGGTGGTCGATTTTCTCGAATACCATTCCGTGCTCGGCCGGATCAAGGTCGTGATCGGCGCGGGTGGCCTCATGATGCTGGTGAACGCCATGCTGATGGCGGTCTCGCCGGCCGGTGTGCACGGGAGGGCCGGTACCGCGGTAACCATGTTGTCCGCCGTTGTCGGCGGTTCGTGGGCCGTGCGCTGGTGGGCGCTGCCGTGGCCGCGCGAGTCCGAATCGCTGGTCTGGATCGCCGTCATCGACGTCGTCACCACCGTCGACAGCATGCTCGTCCAGGACCGTGTCCTGGGCGCCCTCGGGATCCTCATGCTGGTCGCGACGGGCACCTACGTGGCGGTCTTCCACAGTCCGCGGATCCTGGCCCTGAGCCTCGGCTGGTCGCTGCTGTCCATCCTGGTGCTGTCGGCGACGATGGTGCTCGGCACCGGACGCTGGCGCGGCGATATCGCGCTCGGCATCGCGGTCGTGGT
This sequence comes from Nocardia sp. XZ_19_369, assembly GCF_015355715.1. NCBI lineage: Bacteria > Bacillati > Actinomycetota > Actinomycetes > Mycobacteriales > Nocardiaceae > Nocardia > Nocardia sp. XZ_19_369. Next base: position 212,708 of record NZ_JACVED010000002.1, read on the forward strand.
GGCCAATCTCGCCGTGATCGGTGTGGTGCTGCCGACCGTGCAGCTCTCGCACTGGCTGCTGCGGATGGACGCGCTGTCCGATCCGCTCACCAGACTGCTGAACCGGCGCGGTCTCGACTCGCACTGGTCGGAACGCGCCGGATGGGCCGGGCGCCCAACGGGTTACGCGATCGCGCTGGACCTGGACCGGTTCAAAACCGTGAACGATACGTTCGGCCATCCGTTCGGGGACGAGGTCTTGCAGCGGACCGCGGATCGGCTGCGGTCGGCGGCCGACTCCGATGCCCTCATCGCGCGCACCGGCGGCGAGGAGTTCGCGGTGGTCGGCTGGGTGCGTGACGTGCCGGCCGCCGTGGTCGCCGAGCGGCTGCGTGCCGCGATCGCGACGATGCCCGGCCTGCCGATCACCATTACTGCCAGCGTCGGCGCCGCATTGTTCACGGCGTCCCGGACCGGCGAGCTGCCGCCGCATCAGCACGTCCTGCGTGCTGCCGATGCGGCGATGTATCGAGCAAAGCGACTGGGCGGCAATACCGTTGTCGTCACCGAGGTGAGCCGAAGCGCGCAGGCAGCCGCGCCCGATCCGGACCCGAGCCGTTTCGCGCAGGCCGGCGCCGAGGTTTCCAGGCTCACTCGACCGCGACACGAGCAGCACCGCCGATCCTGACCTCGTACGGTCTACCCACGAGGAATGGATAACAGCGATGACAGCAGTGTCCGACAACGTCAGGCCCGCGGCCGACAACGGTCGTGCCGGACCACCCGACGCCGCCGAGGTGGCGCAACTGAACGACCTGCTCGATCATGTCCGAGCCAACGCGCTGCGCCTGCAAGCCGACTTCGGTGTCCCGCCGAGCGTGCTGCGCATCCGCGCGGGGGAGGTCACGGTGGAGGCGGAGTGGCCGCAAGCCACCACGCCTGACCTGGGTGTCGCTACGCACCAGCATGTTTCGAGCTCCACTGAGAGCGAAGGAGCGGTGGTGGTGGACTCGCGCCATCTCGTACGCGCTCCTTCCGTAGGCGTGTTCTACCGGGCTCCGAAACCTGGTGCCGCGCCGTTCGTCGCCGTCGGCGACCATGTCGAGCCGACAACTCAGGTCGCGATCGTGGAAGTCATGAAGCTGATGATCCCGGTGCACGCCGGAGTCGCCGGACGGGTGGCCGAGGTGCTGGGCCCGGAGGGTGGCCCGGTCGAGTTCGACGAGCCGTTGTTCGCCGTCGAACCGGATGCGGCCACCGCCTGAACACTTCGTTCAGGCGGTGGCCGCGGGGGAGCTCAGGCAGGCACGATGGCGACGACGCGAGTCCAGCCCGCGCCTGCCCCGCCCACCGGTATCGGGAAACACGCGATGGTGAACCCGGTAGCGGTGGGCAGTTCTTCGAGATGTGCCAGCTTCTCCAGTTGCAGATATTCGCGTTGCCGCCCGTAGATGTGGGCGGGCCACAGCGCGCGGGGATCGCGGCTACGGCGGTACTCCTCGATCATCTGCCGCATCGGCCGGTCGAGACCCCATGCGTCGATGCCGATCACCCGAATGCCTTGCTCCACAAGGAATTGCGTGCCTTCACCGCTGAGGCCCGGAAAGTGGTCCAGGTAGGCCGCCGTACCCCAGAGCCGGTCGGCGCCGGTCCACAACAGCACGATCTCACCGGGGGTCAGCTGGTGGTCGATGCTGTCGAGCGCACCCGCCAGATCCGCCGGGGTGATCGCCTCGCCCGCGGGCACGGCCCGCAGGTCCAGGCGAACGCCGGGACCGTAGCACCACTCGAGCGGCACCTGGTCGATGCTGCGGGCAGGCTGCCCCGCGCAGAGCGGACCGTAGTGCAGCGGTGCGTCCATGTGGGTTCCGGTGTGCGTGGTCAGCGTGACGGTCTCATTGGAGATCGCCATTTCGTCCGGAAAGTCCTCGGGCGCAAGGCCGAGCACGGTCGCACCGCTGCGATGATCGAGCAGATCGATCTTCACCGGCGTCGCCTCGCTCGGCGCGTCCCGGAGCACCACACTCAGATCGATCAGGCGAGTCATGCTGCGGTCCCGGCCAATTCCGCGGTGATCCGCTCCGCCTCCATCTTGACCGCGGCGAGATCGGCGACGCTGTTGCGCTCGACCGCGGCCTGCAACATCTCGTCGGCCTCGGCGTAGGTGTACTTCCCGGCGACCTTGCCGTCGACGGGTTCGCGCGCCACGAAGTCGTGGGTCAGCACCAGTTGGGTGCGGTCGTCGTCCAGCGGCAGCGCCCGCCACTCACCGCCCATGTGCCCCATCAGCGGCGCCTTCTCCAGCTGCTGGTAGGCGATGACGTGCCGGTCGGCGTCGAGGTCGCGCCGGGAGACCCACGACTGGTTCGCCCCGCTCACCTCGACGACGAGCCGGGCGATCTGGTGCGTCGGCGACTCCTCGAGGATGGTGACCTGCTGGGTCGGCGGGAAGATCTTGGCGTATCCCTCGACATCGGCGAGGACGCCCCAGACGACGTCGACCGGTGCTTCGACGGTGACTGTGTGCTCGGTGTGGTGCATGGTGGCTCCGTTCGTCGGTGTGCGGCGGGCGAGGAGATCCTCGTGGTTGGCGTAGGCGGCGTCGTAGGTGATCTTGGAGCGCCACTGGGAGATGAAGCCGTGGACGTGCGGCAGTTCGGAGAAGGTCCGCAGGTCCGCGATGGTCCGGCAGGAGAACTGCGCGATGGCGTCGGCGGTGACGCCCTGGGCGCCGTCGTCGACGGGCAGCCGAATGTGTGGGCCGTGGCCGAATTGTTCGATCAGGTCCGAACTTTCGGCGAGCGCGCGTAGTCCGGTGAAGAACTGGTCGCGGTCCTGTTCGCTGACCGAATTCGCGAAACGGTAGATGATTGTGTGGATTATCAAGCGAGCCTCCGCTGGTCGAGTGCTGTCACGCTCGATCGTGCGCGGGCGGGCTCGAGGTTCACTCGGACGCGAGTTGAGGCGGCGCGGCAGGCACCGGCCCGGCCGGCCGACCACCACAACCCCTCACGCGCTGCGTACGGAATGCTCCGTACGCAGCGCCGCGGTGGTCGGCCGGTCGAGGTGCCATCGGTCCTGCCGCACCGAACGCCGACGGTAGTCCCGCCGATACGCACCAACAGGTGCCTAACGGCTTGGCAGGCTGAGAATCATGACGACGCCAGCCGATTCCCGGTACACCTCGTCCCACGACGCTGTCGCGGGCCGTTGCCCGCCGGGGCTGGTGGCCCCCCTGTTCGGCAACTCCTGGCTGACAGTCACCGCGTACGCGCTGCGCGACGGGCCGCTGCGCACGGGTCAGTTGCGCCGCAGCATCGGCGGCATCAGTCAGAAGATGCTCACCCAGACGTTGCGGCGGATGGAAGACATGGCCCTGGTCGAACGCCGGCGTTATCCGGAAGCCCCGCCGCGCGTCGAATATCAGCTCACCGAGGCGGGGAAAGATTTGTTGCTTCCCATTTTCGCATTGGGTGGGTGGGCGCACCGCCACGGTGATGCGGTGCGCTCCGCAATGGCCGAGCATCCCGCCGGGCGATAAAGGCCCGGCGGGATCGCTGCTAGTAAGCCACCCGGTCCTCGGTCAGCAGTTCCTGCTGGATCGACTGGAGCTCCGAGGTCGGCCGCACACCCAATTCCGCGTCGAGTACCTGCCACAGATCGCGATATGCGGCCAGCGCCTCCGCTCGGCGGCCGCATTTGTGCAGCACCTTTATCAATTGAGCGTGCAGATTTTCGTTGAGCGGATTCTCTGCCACCAGTAACCGAAGCTGCGGAATAAGCCCTCGGTAATTACCCGTGCGCTGCTTGATTTCGATATCGAGTTCGAGCGCGGTGAGTCGTACTTCTTTCAGATAGGTGACGTAGGCGTCGAGTATCTGTCCCTTCGGAATGCCGACCAAGAACGGCCCGCGCCACAATTTGCGGGTCGCGTCCAGATGATCGATCACCGATTCCACATCGCCGAGCGCGTACGCTTTGGTGGCCTTGTCGACATGCGCGATGTACGCCCGCACGTCGACCGACTCGTCGGCCACCTCGATCGCGTACCCGGACGGCCTGGTGACGAGGATGTCCTTGCCGCCGGACAGCGCCGCGAACATCTTGCGGGCGTGGTAGACGTAGGTTTGCAGGGTGGTGAGCGCGCTGCGGGGCATGTCCTCGCCCCAGAGCTCCTCGATCAAGGAATCCACGCTCACCGTCTCGCCGTTCTGAATCAATAACAAGCCGAGTAGTTGGCTTATTTTCGATTGTGTCAACAGGATCGGCCCTTCGTCGGCGACGATTTCGAACTGGCCGAGCAGCTTGAACCTCATTTTCCATTCCCCCCCGGGGTGTCGGACATGCGTCAAGACGGTCAACGTCGCACTGGTCGTAGCTGACCGTTGAATGTGTTCGAACCAAGAGTACGCCGCGCCCCGGCCGCGACGGCTCCAATACTGACACCGGGCGGATTGAGGAATTATCGCTCGATTCGACCCGAATCGTGTCGCTCGAATGCTATCCCGACTATTCTGGGTACCCCAAGCCCAGACTTCTGTGGTCGGCACCTACGGGTGCTCAACGATAGCCCGAGTTTCACATTTCGATTCGGTTACACAATACCTATCGTCCGAAAGGGTCATGCCCTGTTTATCTGATTCGTCACCGTAAACCGTGCCGCAGCGCGGCGATCTGGTCGCGTACCATGCGTTGCGACACGGCGGCATGCGCGAGTCCGATCGACGCGTGGAACGTGCCGAGATAGTGCACGATCTCGGTTTTCCCGCCGGCCTGAATCAAGCGGTGCGCGAAGGAAATTCCCTCGTCGCGCAGCGGGTCGTACTCGCAGACCCCGACGAACGCGGGCGGCAACCCGGAAAGGTCCACGGCCCGCGCCGGTGCCGCGTACGCCGACGGCGGGCCATCGCTCAGGTAGTGCCGCCAGCACTGGGTGAGCGCGGTGCGGTCGAGCATCGGCGTGTCCGTGAAGGACCGCGCGGAGACGGTGGCGAGGCGGTCGTCGAGCTGTGGAAACAGCAGGTACAGGAACGTGATTCGGGGGCCGTGCCGGTCCCGTGCGAGCAGCGCGACCCCCGCGGCCAGCCCGCCGCCCGCGCTGAAGCCGCCGACGCCGATCCGGTGTGGTTCCACCCCTAGTTCCACTGCCCGGTCCGCCGTCCATTCCAGGGCGGCGTAACAGTCGTGCAGGCCGGCCGGGAACGGATGCTCCGGCGCGAGCCGATACTCGGGGGACACCACGACCGCGCCGACCTGATCGGCGATCCGGGACGCGAAGGTCTGCGCGGTATCCAGATCCCCGGTAACGAAGCCACCCCAGTGCGGAAAAATCAAGGCAGGCAGGGGTTCCGGCCGATCGACCGGACGATAGATCCGCACGGTGACCGGCCCGGCGCCGGGTGGGCCCGGTATCGGCCGGTCCACGATCGTCACCCGGGACGCGGCCTCGTAGGCGGGCTGACGAGCCATCACCGCGCGCAGATCGGCGCGGGCGGCCACCGGATCCGAATAGTCGAGCGGTCGTAGCCGCGGCACGAACGGCGCCAGCTCAGGGTCGAAATCGTAAGTCACCGGCCCACTCCCGTCATTCGTCGCCACCGCAACAACCGTCGCCCGGCCCGGCCGGATGCCGCGGGCGCCACCGCATGCAGGGTCAGCCGATCGCCGGCCAGCTCGGCGTCACGGTGTTGCCGGGTCCCGACCAGATAATCGTGCGAGCTGACCAACACCCGGTGGATCACCTGCCTGCCGGACAGCTCCCAGGTGCCCGCGTAGCCCATGAAGCCGGAGCCGGTGCCCGGCGAGCGCATCATGGTCACCGACATGTGACCGTCCGCGGCGTAGAAGAGCAGGCCGCGCGGGTCGGCGCCGAGTGGCCCCTCGTGCACGCCGCCGTCGTCGCCGATACTGCGATAGGCCTCCAGCCACCAGGTGCCGACGAGGTCCGCCGCGCGCATCCCGCTCACCCGCCGACCGACGACGACGTCATGAGGATCTCGTCGACCAGCGCGGTGGTGTGTGTAGCCGACCGGAAGCGCTCGTGGTCGAGCACCTCGGCGAGGAACGCCGCCGTGGTGTGCAACTGTGGCCCCGACATCCGGAATTCGTCCAGCGCGCAACGCATTCGGGCGATCGCGCCCTCGCGGTGCGGCGCCCACACGATCAACTTGGCGAGCAGCGAGTCGTAACTGGCCGGCACCACGTACCCCGGATAGACGTGCGTATCGACGCGCACGAAAGGTCCACCGGGCGGTACGAATTCGGTGATGGCGCCCGGCGCCGGGGCGAAGCCGTGCGCGGGATCCTCGGCGTTGATCCGGCATTCGATGGCGCAGCCGGTGGGCACCACATCGGCCTGGGACAGACCGAGCACGCCGCCCGAGGCGATATCGAGCTGGGCGGCGACCAGATCGATGCCGGTCACCATCTCGGTCACCGGATGCTCGACCTGGATCCGGCAGTTGACCTCCATGAAGTAGTAGTTACCGTCGGGCGCGAGCAGGAATTCGAAGGTGCCCGCGCCGACATAGCCCGCGGCCAGCGCCCCGTCCACCGCGGCGCGGCCCATCCGCTCCGCCAACCCGGTCGGCAGCTCGGGCGCCGGGCTTTCCTCGATGAGCTTCTGATGTCTGCGCTGCACGGTGCAGTCGCGCTCGCCGAGATACACGCCGTTGCCGTAGCTGTCGCAGAGCACCTGCACCTCCACGTGCCGGGTCTGCGGCAGATACCGCTCGACGTAGACGCGGCCGTCCCCGAACAAGGCCTGCGCGACCGCCTGCGTGCGATGGAACGCCTCGTCGAAGTGCTCGCCGTATTCCACCACGGTCATGCCGCGCCCACCGCCCCCGGCGGACGCCTTGATGATGACGGGAAACCCGATGCGTGCGGCCAACTTCCGGGCTGACGCGTGGTCCAGCGGCTCGATGCTGCCCGGCAGCAATGGAATTCCCACGTCCGTCATCAGCGCCCGCGCGGAGGACTTGTCGCCGAGCTTGTCCATCACCGATGCGGGCGGGCCGATGAGTGTGATACCGAGCGACTCGCAGGCCTCGGCGAAATCCGCTGACTCGGACAGGAATCCGTAGCCGGGATGGATCGCGTCGGCGCCGGTTTGTTCGGCCGCCTGCAGCACGGCGGCGGCATTGAGATAGCTGCGGCCCGGGGGAGCGGGCCCGATCTGGACCGCCTCGTCGGCGAGACGGACCACCGATGATTCGCGATCCGCGGTCGAATGCACCGCGACCGTGGCGATGCCGAGCTCGCGGCAGGCCCGCGCGACCCGCACCGCGATCTCCCCACGATTGGCGATCAGTACCTTGGTGAACATTTCCTATCTCCGCCTGGCCCAGTCTTCGATGTCGGCCAGCTCCGTCTCGACCGCGACCGAGGCGCCGAAGCCGCGGAAGCGGGCCCGTCGTGCCAGCCGCAGCTGTGTCGGTGCCAACCCGCCCAACTCGTGCAGCGCGGCGGTCAGCGCGGAACGGAGGGTCTCGGCGGCCCGGACCGGATCCGCGCCGACACCGCCGTCCGGCTCCGGCAACACACCATCGACCACGCCGAGCCGCAACAGTTCTCGCGCGTTGAGGCGCAACGCCTGCGCCGCCGCGGTGACTGCCGTGTCGTCCTTCCACACGATGGCCGCGCAACCCTCGGGACTGATCACCGAGTACACGGCGTCGGAGAACATCAGCACGCGGTTCGCGACCGCCAAGGCCAGCGCACCGCCGCTGCCGCCCTCGCCGATGATGACGGCCACCACCGGCACCGACAGCGTGGCCATCAGCCGCAGGTTCTCCGCGATGGCCACCGCCTGGCCGCGCTCCTCGGCGTCGGCGCCGGGGTAGGCGCCCGGGGTATCGATGAGGGTCACGATCGGCACGCCGAGCTTGTCGGCCATGCGCATCAGCCGTGCCGCCTTGCGATAGCCGGCCGGGGAGGCCATGCCGAAGTTGCGCTCGGCCAATTCCCTTGGCGTGTGGCCTTTCTGAGTGGCCAGCACCATGACCGGCAACCCGTCCAGGCGTGCCGTTCCGCCGATCAAGGCCGGGCACTCGCCGGAGATCCGGTCCCCGTGCAGCTCGCGGAAGCCTTCGAAGGCGGACCCGAGATAGTCCAGCGCGGTGGGCCGATCGAGTGAGCGTGCCTTGCGCACCTGGTCCCACGGATAGGCGTGCGGCAGCTGATCCGGGTCGGTGACTATGGTGGACGAGCGGTCGGCGCGCCGGGCGGGGATCCGGGGCCGGTCACCGGCGCCGTTCAGTCGCAACAGGTTTCCCAGCTCGGCGCACAGTTGTGGCCTGGGCACGATCATGTCGATGAAGCCGCGCTCCAGCAGGAACTCCGCGGTCTGGAAGTCCGCCGGAAGCTGTTGCCGGATGGTCTGTTCGATGACCCGTCGCCCGGCGAACCCGAGGCGGGCACCGGGCTCGGCGATGATGACGTCCCCGAGGGTCGCGAACGAGGCCGCCACACCGCCGAAGGTCGGATCCGCGATCAGCGAGACGCACAGCACGCCCGCCCGATCGAGGTCGCTCATGGCCGCACTGGTCTTGGCCATCTGCATCAGCGACAGCGCGCCCTCCTGCATCCGTGCGCCACCCGAGGAGGTGACCAGCAGCAGCGGAACACGTTCGGCCAGTGCGGTTTCGATCGCCAGGGTGATCAACTCACCGACGGCGGTGCCGAGGCTGCCGCCGAGAAACCGGAAGTCCATCACCGCCGCGATCACCGGTTGGTCGTCGATGGTCAGGCGCGCGCAGAGCACCGCCTCCGCCATTCCGGTTTGCGCCTGGGCCCGGGACAACCGCTGCCAGTAGGGCACCGTGTCGACGAAGCCGAGCGGATCGGTATTGGTCATCTCGAACGGCAGCAACGTGAATCGGCCGTCATCGGCGAGCTGCGTCAGCCGTTCGCGGGCGGTGACCGGCAGATGCGCGGCGCACTCGGGGCACACATGGAGATTGCGGCGCAACCGCCTGCCGTAGATCGGTGTCGCGCAGGCACGGCACAGCACCCACTCGACGTCGGCCGCCGGATCAGGCTCCGCGACAGCAGGGTTCATGACAGTTTCGGTCATCGTGCTTCCTCAGGGTTGTCGATCACCTGATGGGAGAAGGCGATCGCGGCCGACTCGACCTGCAGCGCCTGATGTCCGGCCACCGAGTTGATGTCGCGCCAGAAGCGCTGCACCGGGTGGCCCGCGGCCTGACCGCTGGTGCCGACCGCGCGCAGCAGCCGGTTGGCGACGCCGACGAGCAGGTCGGTCGCCACCGCCACGTCGCGCCAGTTCCGCATGGTGTCGTACGTGGAGATCGGTGGGGCGTCGGCGGTCGCTGCCGCGCGGCCGAGCAGCAGTTCGGCTGCCTCGATCTCGGTGGCGGCGCGGGCCAGCGTGACATCGTGGGAGGTGCGGTTGAACGTCGGCATGCCGGGCAGGGCCGGCTTCGGCTGGTTCGCCGCGGCGCGGATCTTCGGGGTGATGTGGTCGAGCCAGCCCTGCAGCGCGCCCTTCGCCGCACCGAGCACGGGGTCGGCGAACATCATGGTGGTGGCCTGCATGGGGACCGAATGACACGGCGCGGCAGAGTCGTTCGCGCGTCCGGCGAACAGTTCGGCGCGCGCGATGGTGCGCGCCTCGGGGACGAAGACGTCCTCGACGATTACCATATTGCTGCCGGTCGCCGCCATCCCCATGTTGCGCCAGGTGTCCACCGTCCGCATCGACGCGCGGGGCACGGCGAGCACCCTGGGCTCGGGCTCGCCGTCGCGCGGCACCACGGCCGTGAGCATGCCCCAGTCGGCGTAGTCGATCGCGCTCACGAACGGCCAGGTGCCCGACAGCCGATAGCCGCCGGGGACGGGTTCGGCGGTGCCAGAGGGAGACAATGCCGCTACCAGCAGGGCATCCGGTCCGTCGGCCCAGATCTCCCGGTATCCCGCGGTGGGCAGGTGCGCCGCCATCCGCGAGGTGTGTGCGGCCAGCGAGGCGCACCATGCGGTCGCGGTGCAGCCGGTACCCAGCGTGGCGACCGCCCGGCCGAGGTCGGCGAAGGTGCCCATGGTGCCGCCACACTCGGCGGGCACGAAGTGCCGTGGAAAGCCCGCGACGACAAAGGATTTCACCACGTCGGGAGCCAAGCGCCGATTCGCCTCGGCGGTCGTGGCTTCGGCGGCCGCGGCGGCCGCGACGTCGTGCGCCGCCGACTGCAACAAGGTCGGGCTGTTCTCGGACTCGGACATGAATTCTCCTCGGCTCATGGGTGATTCGGTGGGCGTCGGTCCCGGTTCGCACCGCGGCCGTCCGGCACCTCGGAGACCACGGTCGCAGCGGCGAGTCGAGATCCGCTCGATGCCCGCTGGGGCACCCGGCACCAGCCGGATTCGACCGGAATCCGAGCGGGCACCGCGACGCTGAGCGTCATGAATCCGGCGATCACCGCGGCCGACGACGAGTTGCGTGCGTTTCTCGACCATGCGGAACTTCCAGCGATGCTGATGACCGTTGCCCACCTCACCGGCGACCTGTCAGTGCTGCGCGATGACCTGCGCGCACCGGGCTGGCTGTTCGCGCCGCAGGGTGGCCTGACCGACGCCCAGCAGGCGCAGGCCCGCGAGCTCGCCTTCGCGGCGTTACGGCGGCTGCGCGACAAGGGATCACCCGCGGCACCGCCCGACCCGGCCCTGCTGCGGGCGATCACCACCTGGGCCATGGGCTCGGACACCTCGGACCTCATCGGACTGCTCACCGAGGAGATCGCGCTACCCGAGCACGATCCGAAGGCGCCGCGCTGGACCGCGAGCGGCTCGGTGGCCCCGTTCAGCGTGGCGATCGTCGGCGCGGGCTTCAGCGGATTGCTCGCCGCGTACCGGCTCGCCCAAGCCGGTGTCGACTTCGTGATCTACGAGAAGAATCCCGAGGTCGGCGGCACCTGGTTCGAGAACTCCTACCCCGGCTGCCGCACCGATGTGGCCAGCCACCTGTACAACTATTCCTTCGCGCCCAATCCTGATTGGCCCGAACACTTCTGCACGCGGGACGTGGTGCTGGACTACCTGCGCGACTTCGCCCAGGAGTACGGCCTCACCGAGCGCATCCAGTTCGCGACCGAGGTTCGCGAAATGGCCTGGGACGACCGGGAACTGGTCTGGCAGCTGACCACCCACGGCCCCGACGGCGAGGAGACCGTCCGGCACAACGCGGTGATCAGCGCCGTCGGGCAGCTGAACCGGCCGCGACTGCCGGACATCCCGGGCCGCGACGAATTCGCCGGACCCGCTTTTCATTCGGCGTCCTGGGATCATTCGGTGGACCTCACCGGCGCGCGGGTCGCGGTGATCGGCACCGGGGCGAGTGCCTATCAGCTCGTGCCCGAGCTCGCCGGCACGCCCGCGGAAATCACTGTGTTCCAGCGCAATCCGCCGTGGCTGCGGCCGACCCCGCACTATCACGACGCGCTGTCCGAGGGCGCGCAGTGGCTCTTCGCGCAGGTGCCGTATTACCTGCAGTGGTATCGCTTCTGGCTGTTCGCCCCGGGTCTGCGGGGGATTCTGGAGGGCTGGATCGTCGACGAGGACTATCCGCCGAGTGAGCACGCGGTGTCGGCGCGGAACGAGGAGTTGCGGGCATCGTTGTGGCAAGCGATGCAGGCTCAGCTCGATGATGCGCCGGAACTCGTGGACAAGGTGATCCCGAAGTATCCGGTCGGCGCCAAAAGAGTGCTGCGCGACAACGGGCGCTGGCTGGCGACACTGAAGCGACCCGATGTGCGGCTCGTGTGCGACCCGATCGAGCGGATCAGCCCCGCCGGCGTGGTCGCGAACGGCACCGAGTTCGACGCCGACGTCATCATCTACGCCACCGGTTTTCGCGCCTCGGAGTTTCTGCTGCCGATGCGGGTCACCGGCCAGAGTGGGGTCGATCTGCACGAGATGTGGAACGGCCAGTCGCGGGCGTATCTCGGTATCACGGTGCCGCAATTCCCGAACCTGTTCTGCCTGTACGGGCCGAACACGAATCTGGTCGGGCAGGGTGGCAGCATCGTGTACTTCTCCGAATGCGGCGCGACCTACATCCTCGACGCGATCCGGATGCTGCTGGCGAACGGGAAACGCGCGCTGACGGTCCGCAAGGACGTGCACGACGCCTACAACGCCAGGGTCGACAACGGCAACCGCAACCGCGCCTGGCAGCGGACGACGGTGGGCGGCTGGTACAACGAGAACGGCCGCTCGGCGGTGAACTGGCCGTTCACCGCCCGCGAATACTGGTCGCGCACCAAGCGGGTGAATCCGGCGGATTACGATCTCTGCTGATCGCAACCCGCCGGAACGCGGCCTAGTCGGGCAAGCGGATCGAAAAGGAATGCCGGAACACGTCATTGGGGTCCCACGTGCACTTGGCTCGCTGCAACCGGTCGTAGTTGTCACCGAACATGAAGGTCGGCCAGGCGACCCCGGACTTGTTGTACCGGTCATCGAAGATGTCCGGGTCCGGCGAGTTGATCTGGCAGCCTTCGTAGCGATCGCCCGGCACCGGATATCCGCCTGTCGACGCGAACGTCTGACCGTAGATATCCCGGACCCAGTTGATGTGCATGTCGTCGTCGGCGGCCTCGGTCCAGTAGGCCTGGAACCAGGCGAAGAAGGCCGAATTCCGTTGGAACACCGGCATTTCCGTCGGACTGAACGAGTTGACCTTACCGCCGGCGATCGCGCCGAGCTGCAGCACCGCCGCGCCGGGTGGCGGGGCCTGGTAGTCGGAGCGGGTCATGTTCCGGTAGATCGCCGCGATCTGCTCGTCGGTGAAGTTCTCCCGGAAATAGGCCGCTTTGACCGTGCTGCGCAATGTCGCGTTGGTCATCACCGTCGGATTGCTCGTGTCCACCGTCTCGGTGGAGGCCCACCACCCCAGCCTGCGGCGCGGGAACGGGCCGGTGATGCCGGTGCCCGCGGTGACGGCGGCGAGGTAGTCGTCGAGCAGCTTCTCCGCGCCGGGCACGGTCGCGTCGACCTGGGTGAGCATCCCGATGCCGCCGCCGGACACATGCCCGACGAAGATCATGCCCGCCACCTCCCGGCCGGGGGAGTCCGGATGCTTGTTGTCCACATGCCATTGCCCGTGATTGCGGAGCAGATTCGCGAACTTCTCCTCGTCCAGTACCGCCCACGGAATGAACTGCGTGTGGATGAGAACTTCGGCAGGTGGTTGGGGGAGTTGCATCTCCGGATCGTCGCCGAAGGCATCGCGCGACCGGAACCAGAACCGGGTGATCACGCCGAAGCTGCCACCGCCGCCCCCCGAACACGCCCACCAGAGATCGTTCAGCGCGCCGGTGTCGTCGCGGCAGGCGACCACCGCCCTGGCGCAGCCGTCGGCGTCGACCACGACGATCTCGACCGCCTCGATCAGATCGCTGACATTGCCGTGCAAGCGGGACAGCAGCCCGTGGCCGCCGCCGGTCGCGTGACCGGCGATACCGGTCGACGGGCATACGCCGCCGGGCAGCGTGACACCCCAACCGCGAAACAGCGTTTCATAGATTTCCATGAGCAGTGCGCCACTCTCGATCGCGAATGCGCAGCGGTCCCGGTCGTAATAGATGGCGTTCATCTGCGACATGTCGAGAATGATCTCGGCGTCGGCATGGTAAACGAGATCGCCGTACGAATGGCCGCCGCCGCGAATGGATATTCGTTTGCCGGAGTCGACCGCCTCCTGTACGGCCCGCACGACCTGCTCGGTGTTACCGACCAGCCAGACCGATTCCGGCGCGGCGACGAATCGCCTGTTCCAGCCGACGACCATTTGTGGATAACGTTTACTGTCGGGCGTGATGATCACCGGCCCGAATTCCGTTGCAGTCGACGTGATTTCCTGCACAGCACCCTCCCGTAATGCTCGCATAAACATCCGGCGTCCGGCCGATCGGTCGCGGACGCCAAGGCACAGAAAAGAAATCCATCCCCTTGCGGTGAGGTTATCGCCAGGCCGGGCGGGCGGACAATCGCTCGAAGGTACGGGTTCGGCTACTCGACCGGCTAGTTCTGCCGGCCGCGCGGAAGTGTGAAGATGGGAGGGCGAACAGGTTCGAACGTCGGCAAGGGAGGGCCATGCAATCGAACAGCACGACCGTGGTGGGGGAAGACGCGCTGGCGCCGCAGAAGACGCTGGTCAGCGATTTCATCCGGCTGTTCTACAACGAGAAGAACTTCGACCGCGCCGCCGAACTGCTCAGGCCGGATTTCGTCAACCATCATCCGGGCGTGGGAGTGGGGCGGCAGCGCACCGTGGACACCTTCCGCAAAGAGGTCGGTGATCCGTTTCCGGAGTTCACCTTGACGATTCGGCGGATGGTGGCCGAGGACGACCACGTGTGGACGCACGGCTTGGTGCAGCTCGAACCGGACGGCCCCGTCGCGATCGTGGTCGACATCTGGCGCATCGAGGACGGGCTGCTGGCCGAGAAATGGGACGTGCATCAGGGGGTGCCGGAGGGTTCGAGCATCGCGGAGATGCTGTCGGACTGGCCGTCATGATCTAGGTAAGGCCGCGGTCGGGAAGCCCAGCGATCGGGCGATGGCCGCGGCCTCACCGCGTGAACCCGCGTTGAGCTTCTTCAAGATCCGCGCCACATGGAACTTCACCGTGTGCTCGCTGATGTGCAGGTCGTCGGCGATCGCGCGATTGCGGTGCCCGAGCACGAGGTGGCGCAGCACATCGACCTCGCGCGGATTCAGTGTGCTGCGCAGGTCGGAGCGCGGTATCTCGCGGACCAGCAGCGGTAGCCGGATGGTGACGGTGGCGCCCCAGCCGGGTACCGCGTCGAGTTCGAGCGACCCACCGAGCACGGCCACGCGATCGGTGACCCGGTGCGGGGTGAACGACTCGACAGTAAGCGTGCCAGGTCCGTCGTCGCGGATCGTCATCAGCAATTCGGTGTCGGCCAGGTCCCAGCACACCCGGATCCGGCTGATCCCGTCCTGCGCGAGCATCGACAGGACGCAGCCGCGCGCGACCGTCCGCGCGATCTCGGTGACATGCGACGGAATGTGGCGCTGACCGCCGTCGAAGGCCGAGTATTCGAGGGTGACGGCGCCGTAGTGCGAGAGCATGCCGAGCATGTCCGACAGCCGGGTGTAGGCGCGGTCGGCCCGCTCCTCGCCGAGGATGTCCGCGACCCGGTCAACGTCGTCGACCGAACGGTGCCGGATGATCGCGGAGACCGCGATGTCGACGGCCGTCCGGCGGGCCGTCGCGTCGTCGAGATCGCGGGCCCGCAGGGCCGCCAGCAGCGTGGACAGGGTGGCGGCGTGCTCGTCGGCGAGGTCGGCGATCGCGCGGACCCGATCGCCGCCGGCGAGGAGCCCCGAGGACTCGACGGGCGCGACCGTCTGGATCAAGTCGCGGATGCGTGCCGTGGTCAGGTCCCACAGCTGCTGCACCGTTTCGGTGGTCGCCGCGGGCGGCTCGGTGTCGCCGTCGGTGACGACCGCGAGCAGCGCGCCCGCGGAGTTGGGCGGAGACGCCGCGAAGGCGAGCACGTCGCGCGGCGCGCCGGCCAGCACCGCGCGCCCGAACCGCGGCGTGCCGACATCGACTTCCCGTGCCAGCGCCGACATTTCGGTCGTGCTGACGCACTCGGTGAGCTCGGCGTCGCCCGTCGCCCACAGCGGTGATTTCGGGCAGTCGCCGGTGAGCATGATCAGCGCGCGATGGTCGATCAGCTCCAGGAGAATGGTCGACAGGGTGGCCAGAATTCCGCTCAGTGGCGAACGCATCAATTCGTTCGCCGACGCCAAGGCCCTTGCCGAATTTCCCCAAGCCCCGCCTGCCATATGCCCGAGAATACGTCGCGCGGCCACGGGTGTCGCCGGTATCACCGAGCCGCGACCGAGCTGTGCTCGACCGTGGCTCGAGCCGGGCGGCCCAGCATTACTCCAGACATCAACCCTGGAGAGAGGTCGTGTTGAGCAAGATGACCATGATCACCGAGCCCGTTGGTTCCGTGCGATGACGCCCCGCGTGGTGATTACCGGAATAGGGGTCCGTGCCCCTGGCGGCAACGGCATCAAGGAATTCTGGAACCTGCTGACCGAAGGCCGCACGGCTACCCGGCGAATTTCGTTCTTCGATCCGTCGCCCTACCGCTCCCAGGTCGCCGCCGAGGCGGATTTCGATCCGGTGTGGGAAGGCTTGAGCCAGCGCGAGATCCGCCGGATGGACCGGGCCACCCAGTTCGCGACGGTGTGTGCGCGCGACGCGGTGGCGGCCAGCGGGCTGAACTTCGAGTCGATCGATCCGCATCGGGTCGGCGTCACCCTCGGCAGCGCGGTGGCCGCGGCGACCAGCCTGGAGCGCGAGTATCTCGTGCTGTCCGACTCCGGCCGGAACTGGCTGGTCGACTACGAGTGGCTGTCCCCGCACATGTTCGACTACCTGGCGCCCAGCGTCATGCCCGCGGAGGTGGCCTGGACGGTCGGGGCCGAGGGGCCGGTGTCGTTGGTCTCCAACGGATGCACCTCCGGACTGGACTCGGTGGGTCATGCCTGCCAGTTGATCCGCGAGGGCAGCGCCGACGTCATGCTCGCCGGCGCCACGGACACCCCGATCACGCCGATCGTCGTGGCGTGCTTCGACGCGATCAAGGCGACGACGACCAACAACGACGATCCCGAGCACGCCTCGCGGCCATTCGACCGCTCCCGCAACGGTTTCGTGCTCGCGGAGGGGGCGGCGATGTTCGTGCTGGAGCGTTACGAGCATGCGCGGCGCCGCGGCGCGCACATCTATGCCGAGATCAGCGGGTACGCCAGCCGGTGCAACGCCTACCACATGACCGGCCTGAAGACCGACGGTCGCGAGATGGCCGAGGCCATCCGCGCCGCCTTGGACGAGGCGCACATCGACGGCACCGCCATCGATTACATCAACGCGCACGGCTCGGGCACCAAGCAGAACGACCGGCACGAGACGGCGGCCGTGAAACGTGCGCTGGGCGAGCACGCCTACCGGACGCCGGTCAGCTCGATCAAGTCCATGGTCGGGCATTCGCTCGGTGCGATCGGTTCGGTGGAGATCGCCGCGTCCGCGCTCGCCCTCGAGTACGGGGTGGTGCCGCCCACGGCGAACCTGTACGAGGCCGATCCCGAATGCGACCTCGACTACGTGCCGCGCGTCGCGCGCGAACTCGACGTGCGGACCGTGCTCACGGTGGGCAGCGGGTTCGGCGGATTCCAGAGCGCGATGGTGCTGCGCCGTCCGGAAGGAACGACTCGATGAGCACCGGCAATCCCGTGGTGACGGGCATCGGCGTGGTCGCGCCGAACGGCCTTGGGCTCGAACAGTTCTGGGACGCGACGCTGCATGGCGTCAGCGGCATCGATCGGCTGACCCGGTTCGACGTGACGCGCTATCCGGTGCAACTGGCGGGCGAGATCACCGGCTTCGACGCCGCGGACCACCTGCCCGATCGGTTGCTGCCGCAGACCGACATCTCGACCCGGCTGGCGCTCGTCGCGGCCGACTGGGCGCTCGCGGACGCCGAGCTGAAGTCCGGCGAACTGGTCGACTACGACATGGGCGTGGTGACCGCGAACGCTTGCGGCGGTTTCGAATTCACCCATCGGGAGTTCCAGAAGCTGTGGTCGCAGGGTCCGCAGACGGTGAGCGTCTACGAGTCGTTCGCGTGGTTCTACGCGGTCAATACCGGGCAGATCTCGATCCGCAACGGGATGCGCGGCGCGAGCAGCGCCCTGGTCGCGGAGCAGGCCGGCGGGCTCGACGCGATCGGGCACGCACGGCGGACCATCCGGCGCGGGACGCCGTGCGTGGTGACCGGCGGCGTCGACTCCGCACTCGATCCCTGGGGCTGGGTTTCCCAGATCGCCGGCGGGCGCCTCAGCGACGCGACCGATCCAGCACGTGCGTACCTGCCATTCGACTGCGCGGCACAGGGTTTCGTGCCGGGGGAGGGCGGTGCCATCCTGATGCTGGAGGATCCCGATGCGGCCAGGGCGCGTGGTGCGAACCACGCGTACGGCGAGATCGCCGGGTACGCATCGACTTTCGATCCGCCGCCGGGTTCGCCGCGGCCACCCGGCCTGCAACGCGCGGCCGAGCTGGCGCTCGCCGACGCGGGGATCACGCCCGCCGAAGTGGACGTCGTCTTCGCCGACGCGGCGGCCGAACCGGGCGCCGACCGTGCCGAGGCAACGGCCATCGGCAACATCTTCGGCCCACGCGGGGTACCGGTGACCGCGCCGAAAACGCTGACCGGACGGCTGTATTCGGGCGGTGGACCGCTCGATGTCGCCGCGGCGCTGCTCGCCATCCGGGACGGCGTGCTCCCGCATACGGCGGGCTCGCACGACGTGCCCGACGACTACCAGCTCGATCTGGTGCGGCAGGTGCCGCGGCCGGCTCGGGTCTCGACCGCCCTAGTACTCGCCCGCGGCCTGTGGGGTTTCAACTCGGCCGTGGTCGTACGGCGGGCGAGCGGCTGGCCCGCCCGTCCCGCCGTGTCCGAACACCATGCACAATCAGAGGAGACATCATGCGCAAGATCATGACCATCGACGACCTGCGACGCATTCTGATCGCCAGCGCGGGCGAACCGGACCGGCCCGTGTCCGACACCGAATTCGCGGACACCCTGTTCGAGGACCTCGGCTACGAATCGCTGGCGCTGATGGAGTCGGCGGCCCGGATCGAGCGGGAGTTCGGTGTCGGCGTGCCCGACGATCGGCTCATCGACCTGCGCACGCCGGGTGAGTTCATCGCACTCGTCAACGAGGCCGCCTCGGATGCGGCGTAGGCGGCCGTCTTCATGCCTGCCACCGCCGATACGGCCGTGCTCTTCCGTGATGTGATGGCGCGCTATCCGAGTGGCGTCACGATCGTCACCACGACCGACGGGCCCCGGCCGGTCGGCTTCACGGCCAGCTCGTTCTGTTCGGTCTCCGCACAGCCACCGCTCGTGCTCGTCTGCCTGGCGCGGAAAGCGAACTGCTATCCCGTCTTCGCGCACGCCGACCGGTTCGCGGTGAGCATCCTGGCCACCGGCCAGGGTGCCCTCGCGAGCCGGTTCGCGAGCAAGAACGGAGACAAGTTCGGTGCGGGCGGTTTCGTGCCGACCGCGCGCGGCGGGCTGGTGGTCGCCGACTGCGTCGCGGCGCTGGAGTGCACCGTGCACGACCGGCGACCGGCCGGCGATCACCTGATCATGGTCGGTGCGGTGGAACAGCTTTGCGCCCCGAGCGAACTACCGCCTGCCGTCTACTGCGACCGCAGGTTCGCCGACTTGGTGTAGCACGAGCGGTCGTTCAGCTGCGTTGCCCGGTAAGTCGTTCTACTCTCAAAGAGAGTACGCAAGAGCATCTTACGAGCTCGAGGGGAACGATGTCCGACACTGTTGCGCCGCCCCGCACCGATCAAGCTCCGGCCTATCCGAGCGACCGGACCTGTCCCTATCAGCTACCCGAGCCGTATTCCCAACTCCGGGACGGCGACGACTCGCTGCGCCGGGTGACCCTGTTCGACGGTCGCCCGGCCTGGGTGGTCACCAAGCACGAGACCGCCCGCGCGCTGCTCGCCGACCCGCGGCTGTCCTCGGATCGGTCGCATCCGAACTTTCCCGCGGTGTCGCCC
The DNA here is from genome assembly GCF_015355715.1 of Nocardia sp. XZ_19_369. Classification (NCBI taxonomy): domain Bacteria; kingdom Bacillati; phylum Actinomycetota; class Actinomycetes; order Mycobacteriales; family Nocardiaceae; genus Nocardia; species Nocardia sp. XZ_19_369. The sequence continues at coordinate 232,332 of NZ_JACVED010000002.1, forward strand.
CGCTTCCGGATGTTCCGGAACGGCCCGCGGGTGTTCATCGCCCTCGACCCGCCAGAACACACCGCCAAGCGACGGATGCTGATCAGCGAGTTCACCGTGAAGCGGATCAAGGGGATGCGCGCCGACATCGAACGCATCGTGCACGGCTGCCTCGATGACCTGCTCGCCGCGGGACCGCCCGCCGACCTGGTCGGCCGGTTCGCGCTGCCGGTGCCGTCGCTGGTGATCTGCCGACTGCTCGGGGTGCCGTACGCGGACCACGAACTGTTCCAGGACGCGAGCAGGCGGATCGTGCAGGGGACCACCGCGGCGGAGGCGATCGGTGCGCGGGCGGAAGTCGAGGCATACCTCGACGGGCTGATCACCACGTTGCAGAACCAACCAGGTCCCGGGCTGCTGTCCGCGCTGGCCGCCGATCAACTGGCGCACGGCGGTATCGATCGGGGTGAACTCGTCGCGACCGCGATGTTGCTGCTCGTCGCAGGCCACGAGACGACGGCATCGATGATCGCGCTGTCGGTGATCACCCTGCTGGCCCATCCCGATCAGCACGCCGCCCTGCGCGCCGACCCCAGCCTCATTCCGGGTGCGGTCGAGGAACTGCTGCGCTACCTGGCCATCGCCGACGTCGGCGGTGGTCGATTCGCGACGGCCGACATCGAGATCGACGGCCACCTGATCAAGGCGGGCGACGGCGTGCTCGTCAGCAACGCCATCGCCAACCGCGACGGTTCGGTCTTCGCCGATCCGGACACCTTCGACGTGCACCGCTCGGCCCGCCACCACCTCTCATTCGGCTACGGCGTGCACCAGTGCCTCGGCCAGAACCTGGCCCGGCTGGAACTCGAGGTAGCCCTAGCGGCACTGTCCGAACGCGTTCCGACGTTGCGCCTGGCCGTGCCCGTGGAACAACTGACCCTGCGGCCCGGCTCGACAATCCAAGGCGTCAACGACCTTCCGGTCACCTGGTAACCGGCGCAGGCTCGAAAGGAGACCCCATGCGGATAACCGCCGACCGAACCGTCTGCGTCGGCGCAGGCCTGTGCGCACTCACCGCGCCCGCCATCTTCGACCAGGGTGACGACGACGGCCTGGTCGAAGTACTCGACCCCGCCGCCGCCGACGACCCCGCGGTCCGCGAGGCCGTCGACCTCTGCCCATCCGGTGCCATTGCGCTGACGGAGTAGTTGCTCGGTCAGCCGGCGGATCGGGCGATGATGACGGGGCAGTCGGCGCCGTGCAGGACGGCCTGGCTGACCGACCCGAGGGTCATGCCCGCGAAACCACCGCGACCGTGGCTGCCGACGACGATCAGCTGCGCCTGTGCGGCGGCCTCGAGCAATCGCTGGGCGGGTCGGGCCTCGGCGACCATCCGGAGGACCTGCACGTCGGGGTACTTCTCGCCATAGCCCGCGACGTTTTCGGCGAGCAGTTCCTCGGCCTCTTTCTGCATGTCGTGGCGGGGAATGTAGCGGTTGAATTCGGACCAGGTGAGGACGGTGATCAGCGTGACCCGGCGGCGGGAGGCCTCGTCGAAGGCGATATCGAGGGCGAGCTCGCTGCTGGGTGAGCCGTCCACGCCGACCACCACGGGACGGCGGGAACTCGGCGCGGGCTCCTCGGGGATGACCGCGACCGGGCAGTGCGCGTGCCGCGCCACCGAGGTGCTCACCGAGCCCAGCAGCCCGCGGCGGAAGGCACCGAGCCCGCGGGTGCCGACGACGAGCAGTCGCGCATCCTTGGAGCGGTCGCACAGCACCGGGATCGGCGGCGCCTCGGCCACGACCGTGGTGATGTCGAGGGGATGGACGGGTTCGGCTGCAGCCCTTGCGGTTTCCGTCGCGGCGGCGACCGCGGCGGCCCCGGCGTTGCGGTAGGCGTCGTAGTCGAACTGATCGAAGGCGAGGCCGGGGCCGAAGTCCATCGGCGCACCGATGGCGTAGACGATGTGCAAGGGGGCGCCGTGGCGGGCCGCGTCGAGCGCGGCCCAGCGCACCGCCTCGGTGGCGGTGGCCGAGCCGTCGGTGCCGACCACGACCGGGGGATTGATGCTGTTGCTAGACATCTGAATTGGCGCCTCTCTGCCTTCGGAACCGTTGTTTTCCGGTACCCGTAGATTAGGAATTCGGCACGTCCGGGCTCTGCTGGCGTTGGTCCCGAATCGAGAGGTCTTAGGGCAGCGGTGCGGACCAGCGCAGCACGGTGCCGCCGCCGGGTTTGGTGTCGATGCTGAAGGTGCCGCCTGCCTGTTCGGCGCGGGCGGCGAGGTTGGCCAGGCCGCTGCGGCGGGTGTTGCCGGCGGGGACGCCGGTGCCGTCGTCGGCGACCTCGATGGTGACGTCGTCGCGGATTTTGAGTTCGACCGCGACGGTGGTGGCGGAGGCGTGGCGGACGACGTTGCTGACCGCTTCGCGCAGGACGGCTTCGACGTCGTCGGACAGGGGTGGGGCGAGGACGGTGACCGGGCCGGCCAGGCGAACGGTGGTGCGCAGGCCGGTGTCGGCGGTCATGTCGACGATGATGCCGTGCAAGTGTTTTCGGTATTTCGAGGAGTCGGCGGCGGTGTTGCTCTGCAGGTCGAAGATGGAGTGGCGGATGTCCTGCACGATCGCTTGCACGTCGTCGATGGTTTCGACGAGCCGGGACTTGACCTCGGGTGTTCGTGCGCGCTGCGCGGTGCCTTGCAGGGACAGGCCGACGGCGAAGAGGCGTTGGATGACGTGGTCGTGCAGGCCACGGGCGATGCGGTCGCGGTCGGAGAGCACGTCGAGTTCGCGGCGCTGGCGCTGGTTGTCCGACAGTTGCAGGGCCAGGGCCGCCTGATCGGCGATGGCGGCCATCATCGACTGGGCCGCGGTGTCCAGTGGCGGTGCACCGGTGGGCCGCAAGGTGGTGAGCACGCCGATGACCGACTGGCCCGCGCGCAACGGAAGGACAAGGGCCGGACCGAAAGTGGCGGTGGAGTCGGAGAGGTCGGTGTAGGCGAGCTTGTCGACCGCGACGGTATGCCCGTCCCGGAACGCGGCGCCGGAATGTGAGTCCTCGACCGGGATTCGTTGTCCGAGCAAGGCTTCCGCGCCGGTGCCCGCGGCGGCGACCACCACCAACTCGGTCACCTCGCCCTGCGGAATGTCCGGGTCCTCGGGCAGGGCGAGGAAGGTGCACGACGACTCGGTGAGCGTCAACGCGCGGTTGGCGACCAGCGTCAGGACTTCGTTCGGCTCGCCGCCCGCCAGCAGTTCGGTGGCCACATCGCGGGTCGCCTCGAGCCACTGCTGGCGCTGCCTGGACTGCTCGTAGAGGCGGGCGTTCTCGATGGCGATGCCCGCGGCCGCGGCGAGCGCCTGCACGACGACCTCGTCGTCCTCGGTGAACTCTTGACCACCGGCCTTCTCGGTGAGATAGAGGTTGCCGAAGACCTCGTCGCGGACCTGGACCGGTACGCCGAGGAAGGTGCTCATCGGCGGATGGTGCGCGGGGAACCCCACCGAGGACGGATGATCCGAAAGATTGGACAGCCGAATGGGTTTCGGCTGTTCGATCAACACACCGAGGACGCCGTGGCCGCGCGGCAGATCGCCGATCATCACGCGGGTCCGGTCATCGATGCCCTCGTAGACGAACTCCGACAGCTGCAAGCTCGCCTTGTCGGTCTCGCGGACGCCGAGCGCGCCGTAGCCGGCGTCGACCAGTTCGATGGCGGTGTGCACGATCGAGCGCAGCGTGTTGTCGAGGTCGAGTCCGGCGGTGATCACCAGCATGGCCTCGATGAGGCGGTCCATGCGGTCGCGGACGTCGACGATCTGGGCGATGCGATCCTGGACTTCGACCAGCAGCTCGCGCAGCCGTAGCTGCGACAGCGTTTCGGTCACCGGCGTCCGGCCGCCGGCGGCTGTGACAGGCGGCTCGCGATCCATACCCAGGATTCTTTCACGCTCGGACGTTTCGAATTCCTCCCGCCGGTGGGATAGGCGGCTTATCGCTCCAGGTCCGGCTGGTTCAGTTTCGAGGCCAAGACGGCGGCTTGGGTGCGCCGTTCGACGCCGAGCTTGGTCAGCAAACGGGAGACGTAGTTCTTCACCGTCTTCTCGGCCAGGAACATCCGGCCCGCGATCTGCCGGTTGGTCAGGCCCTCGCCGAGTAGGGCGAGCAGTACGCGTTCCTGGTCGGTCAGGCCGGCCAGCGGGCCGGTCTTGGCCTCGGCTTCGGAACGGAGTTTGGCCATCAACGCGGCGGCGGCGCGGTTGTCGAGCAGGGATTTACCGGCGCCGACCTCGCGGATGGCTTCGATGAGTTCGAGGCTCTTGATGTCTTTGACGACGTAGCCGCTCGCCCCGGCGAGAATGGCGTTGAGCATGGCCTGTTCGTCGGTGAACGAGGTGAGGATCAGGCAGCGCAGGTCCGGGTTCGCGGAGAGCAGTTCGCGGCACAGTTCGATGCCGTTGCCGTCGGGTAGTCGCACATCCAGCACCACCACGTCGGGGCGCAGCGCGGGAATGCGGGCCAGGGCTTGGGAGAACGTGCCTGCCTCGCCGATCACCGCGAGGTCGGGCTCGAGAGCGATGAGGTCGCCGACGCCGCGGCGGACGATTTCGTGGTCGTCGACCAGGAACACCTTGATCGTGGGCAACTGCGGCATTCCTCCAGGTTACGGAGCAGTCGGGCGCGGGGCGACGGAGTTGGACCCTGTTCTGAGGACCTAAGTCCCTTGACTCATCGAGTTCGGTCGAAGTCGAAATTCGCGACCTCGTTTTCGGTACGGCTGGTGGCCGCGACTCCGAAGGCAGGTGGACCGGGGCGATCGGCGTCGGAAGTCCTACGGGCAAGGGCCGTCTTCCCCTTACCCGGGCCGCTACGCCGGTGCGACGGTGGGTCGACAGGAGACGGAGGCTCGCGACATGGATTACGGATTGCCCGACAGCAGCACCCTCGAGACAGCATTGGCACTCGCGGCGCGAGCGCCGTCGGTCGCCGACACCCAGCCGTGGCGCTGGCAGATCGGCAGTCGCTCCCTACACCTCTACCTCGATCCGGCACGGGCGGCCGATCCCGATCAGCGCGGGCCGGTGCTGAGTTGTGGTGCGTCCCTGCATCATTTGCGCGTCGCCCTCGCGGCCCTCGGCTGGTCCGCGGTGGTCCGTCGACTACCGAACCCGGCCCAGCCGCACCATCTGGCGTCGATGCGGTTGCTACGCCATCGATCGACGCCGGTGGAACTCGCACTCAGCGCCGCCATTTCGCGCCGACACACCGACCATCGGCACTTCACCTCCCTACCGATCCCACCCGGCTGCCTGGGCCTGGTGACCGAACGCGCCACCGCACTGGGTGCGCTCGTGCGCCGAGCCACCGATCCGGCCCGTTCACCTGTGCTCGACCCGAGCGACCGAGCACCTGATCCCGACTTCGCCGAGCTACTTGTCATCGGAACAACCGCCGACGACCGAACGTCCCGTCTGCGTGCCGGCGAGGCACTGAGCGCAGTCCTGCTGACCGCCACCAACATCGGCCTCGCCACCGCCCTGCTGGCCCTCGAAACCCCGGAACTGCGCCGCACCGGAGTGCTCGACGGCGCCGCCCACCCCCAGGCCATCGTCCGCATCGGCTGGGCACCGACCGGCATCGGATCGCCGGAGCCGACTCTCGAGGACGCGCGCAGCTGGGCCTGCCGCAGGAGTCACGCGGGTCCCTGCTGAATGTGCCGGACAGCAGTATGGCGTCGGCATGTGCCCGATTCCACACTGGAGGATCATGGCCCGCCGTCGTCGGCACCGGGCCCGACGGGTCCACTACGCGGCGCTGCTCGACGCGGGGCACCGCGTGGTGCTGACAGGCAGCGCGGCCGAGCGGACACTCAGGAGGTGTCGGCCGCCGTCGTGCTCGCAGGCGTACGGGTGCCGACGCGACACAGGGCGAGGGACCTCCGGCAGTTGGTCCCCGCAGCGTCCTGCGGAGGGCACAATGCTGGGACAGTGCTGGCACGTTTTCTGCCGGGGCTCCGGCAATTCGACGGCTACCAGCGGGCGTGGCTCAGGTCCGACCTGGTCGCCGGTATCACCGTGGCCGCGTACCTCGTTCCGCAGGTGATGGCGTACGCGACTGTGGCCGGGTTGCCGCCGGTGGTGGGGTTGTGGGCGGTGCTCGGGCCGCTGGCCGTGTATGCGCTGCTGGCTACTTCGCGACAGCTGTCGGTGGGGCCCGAGTCGACGACCGCGTTGCTCACCGCGGTCGCGCTGGCTCCGCTGGCCCTCGGTGATCCCGAGCGATATGCCGCGCTCGCGGCGGTGCTGGCGTTGCTGGTCGGCGGGGTGTGTCTGCTCGCCGCGGTCGCACGGTTGGGGGTGCTGGCGGATCTGCTGTCCAGGCCGGTGCTGATCGGGTATCTGGCGGGCACCGCGGGGATGATGATCGCCAGTCAGCTCGGGCGGGTCAGCGGGGTCGCGGTGACCGGGGAATCGATTGTCGCGCAGCTGCGTTCGTTCGTGACCCAGCTGGATCAGTGGCACTGGCCGACCAGCGTGCTCGCGGCCGCGGTGCTGAGCGGGCTGCTGGTGCTGGCCTGGCGTGCGCCGCGGGTGCCCGGCCCGCTGCTGGCGGTGCTGCTCGCCACCGGGGTGGTGGCGGTGTTCTCGTTGCAGCGCTACGGCATTCGGGTCGTCGGGACGATACCCGCGGGCATCCCGGTGCCCGGCCTTTCCGCGGTCGCGATGGCCGATGTGGCGGCGCTTATTCTGCCGGCTGTCGGCATCGCGGTCGTCGGCTTCTCCGACAACGCACTCACCGCAAGGGCTTTCGCCGCACGCAACGGCTATCGCGTCGAGGCGAACACCGAACTGGCCGCGCTCGGCGCGACCAATGTGGCGGCCGGGGTGCTGCACGGGTTCCCGGTGAGTTGCAGCGGCAGCCGGACCACGATCGCGGATGCGATGGGCGCGCGCACGCAGTTGTATTCGGTTGTCGCGCTGGGCTGTGTGCTCGCGGTGCTGCTCGGTGCGCGCGACATCCTTGCGGCGTTCCCGTCGGCGGCCTTGGGAGCCTTGGTCATCTACGCGGCATTGCGGCTGATCGACGTGGCCGAGTTCCGGCGGATCGCCCGATTCCGGCGCAGCGAGCTGGTTCTCGCCCTGGGCACGGTCGCAGCAGTGCTGGCGCTCGGCGTGCTCTACGGCGTGCTGGTGGCGATCGCGCTGTCGACCCTCGACCTGCTGCGTCGCATCGCCCGCGCGCACGATGCCGTCCTCGGCTTCGTGCCGGGCTTGGCGGGCATGCACGACATCGACGACTATCCCGGCGCGAAACCCGTTCCCGGACTGGTGATCTACCGCTACGACGCCCCGTTGTGCTTCGCCAACGCTGAGGACCTGCACCGCGGGGCGCTGGCGGCGGTCGACTGGTCGAGCGAGCACGGCGGCGAGCCGGTGCGCTGGTTCGTCCTCAATGTCGAAGCCAACGTGGAGGTCGACCTCACCGCCCTCGACGCCGTCGAACAGCTCCGGGCCGACCTGGCCGCGCGGGCCATCGTCTTCGCGATGGCCAGAGTGAAGCGGGATCTGCGCGACGACCTGGACGCCTTCGGGTTGACCGCCGCGATCGGGGAACACCACCTCTATCCGACCCTGCCCACCGCGGTGGCCGCCTACGAGGCGGACCGCGAGAAGCGGTCGCCCGATGGGTGACCTTGTTCTCCGCCGCTGACAGCGCGATGCTCGAAGTCGATGGCAGACCCTCCGAAAGGACCGACCATGGCAGCCGAAAGTCCCTCGAACGCAATGCAAGACCCGACGATTCTGGTCGCCGTCGACGGCTCCGCGAGCTCGTATCAGGCGGCGGCGTGGGCGGCGGTCGAAGCCGTGCTGCACAACTGCCGGCTGCACCTGCTCACGTCGATGGCGATCCAGCCCGGCTTCGGACCCGGCCTCGGGTTGGGTGAGACGGATCTGGACTGGTTGCGTGTCGACGGGGAGCGAATCCTCACCGAGGCCGCCCGGGTGGCTCGCACGGCAGCACCAGGTGCGGCGCCGCACCTCACCACCGAGGTGTCGTTCGAGCTGGTCATCCCGATGTTGATCGAGCGTTCGGCACAGGCGCGCATGTTGGTGGTCGGCAGCCGGGGGATCGGTGCGTTCCAGCGTGGGCTGCTGGGTTCGGTCAGTACCGCGACCACTCATCATGCGCACTGCCCGGTCGCGGTCATTCATGGCAGTGCCGCGATCGACGCCGTGTCGGCGACCCAGCCGGTCCTGGTGGGTGTCGATGGCACCGACAACAGTGTGCCCGCGGTGGAGCTCGCGTTCGAGGAGGCGTCACGTCGTAAGGTCGGGCTCACCGCGTTGCACGCCTGGAGTGACACCAGCGGTTTCGATCTGCCGGTCGCGGGCTGGGATGCCGCGCAACAGTCCGCCGAGGCAGTGCTCGCGGAGAGTCTCGCGGGTTACGCCGACCGTTATCCCGATGTCGCGGTGCGCCGAATTGTCGTGGCCGACAGGCCCGTTCGATCCCTGCTCGACGAATCGTCCAACGCCCAACTGGTTGTCGTCGGCAGCCACGGACGCGGGGGATTCGCCAGCATGGTCCTGGGCTCGACCAGCAACGCACTGCTGCACTCGGTCGAGGTGCCGATGATCGTCGTGCGCGAACGCTGACCGCACCGTCGGGCGCGGGATCGAGAGCACTCGGCCCCGCGCCTTGTTGTCCCGTCGGAGCCTTGACAACTCTCTTCGGTAAGCGAAGACTTACGGTTCGTAGACACTTACCAAGCAGGAGATGAATGGGGTGCGCTCGCAGATCGAATGCGACGCACGATCTTGGAGCGCCTGGCCGAGAAGCCACAGGCGGTCGGTGAGCTCGCGCGCGAGTTGCCGATCAGCCGCCCTGCGGTTTCCCAGCATTTGAAGGTGCTCAAAGATGCGGGGCTGGTGCTGGATCGGGCGGTCGGTACGCGCCGGATCTACCAGTTGAATCCGGACGGGATGGGCGCGCTGCGTGCGCAACTCGACCGGTTCTGGAGTCGAGCCCTCGCGACGTATCAACAGGTAGTCGAAGAAGATCAGGAGAAGTCATGACCAAGACCGAAGTCGAACCGGTGCAGCAGCAGATCATCGTCAACGCACCATTGGAGCGTGCGTTCGCGCTGTTCACCGAGCGCTTCGACGCGATAAAGCCGCGCGAGCACAATCTGCTGGCGGTCCCGATCGCCGAGACGGTGTTCGAGCCGCGAGTCGGCGGGCACATCTATGACCGGGGCGAGGACGGCAGCGTGTGCCGGTGGGCGCGGGTACTGGCCTACGAGCCGCCGAACCGGGTGGTGTTCAGCTGGGATATCAACGGGCGCTGGGAAATCGAGACCGACCCGGACAAGACCAGTGAGGTGGAGATCCGGTTCACCGCCGAGGGTGCGGACCGCACGCGCGTCGAGCTCGAACACCGGCATATCGAACGCCATGGCGACGGATTGGAGGCCGTGCGCGCCGGTGTCGACGGCGAAGGTGGCTGGCCGCACTACTTGCAGCGGTACCTCGAGGCTGTCGACCGGGAGGCACGAGGCTGACCGGTTACGCCGTGTGTTGAACGCTCTCGCATCGGCGTCGGCACCTGCCGGTGCGAGCGGGCCGCGGCTGGGCGGCTTGCCGCGGCCCGCTCGATCAGCGTGCCCGTCAGCGGTCCGTGCGGGTCAGGGTCCTTGGTCCCGTGGCGACCGGACCAAGGTCGCCGAAGGCGGGAAGGACGTTCATCCACGTCGCGCGGTGAACACGTCGGGCAGTGGGCGTCGCGGCGTCGGGGGCGGTTCGAGGTCATCCGGTGCCGTGCCGATGCGGATGACCACTTGAGGCAGGCCCGCATGGGGGATGAGCCCGGCGAGCAGTCGGCGTCCGGCGGGCAGCTCGGTGATGTGGGTGAGGGCGCAGGTGTTCAGTCCGGCGGTCGTGCACTCGAGCAGCACCACCGACAGCGCTTCTCCGGTGTGCAGCCACTGCATCGCGGAATCATCAGCCGAGCTGAGCACGATGAGTCGTGCGCGGTCCTCGATCTCAGCGCGGCGCATCGAATGTGGCACCGGCGGAAATGCCCGACCGACGCCGACCCTCGCGAACTCGGCATCGGAGACCATGGACGCCGGTGGGATGCCCTCCGGCATCTCGTGATGCCCGGTCCACCAGTGCAATTCGGCCTGGTACTGCATGTCGTAGCGGCGTAACGCGGCGGACTGTTCGGAAGCGGTCGACAGCCGTGCTCGCGCGCTCTCATCGAGCACGTCGAGCTCGATCGCGTGCGGCGACACCAGCTTTCGCAAGGAGTGCACGATGTCGTCCCAGCGTTGCGGCTCGAGCAGCGGCAGCCGATCGGTGTAGCGGCGGTCGATCGCATCGGTGCGGGCATGGATTCCGTCGGGTGGGTCGGGCCACGGCCGGAACTCGATGGTCGCCAGGTGCTGCGGTTGAGCGGGGTCGGGCAGGCGCACCGTGTCGGTGTGCCAGTGACAGGCGGCGAAGGCGCTGCGCAGATGATGCAGCCCGGCGCCGCAGCTGACCAGCTGCTGGCGCCCACGGGGATCGGTGGCCAGTAGTTGGCGGTCGGTGTCGGTGTAGAGGTGCAGCCGGGTTCCGTCGAACACCCAGCGCCACGGCTGCGTGTTGTGCACCGACGGCGCGCGGCAAGCCAGCCGCATCGCCGCCAGCATCGTCGGGTGGTCCGGCGCCTCGGGGTCTTTGACGGTCATATCGCGAGTTTCGTCCGGTCCTGGCGCCGCCGATACGGCCTTTGCGCCGCTGATCCGGGGACCTCTGGCCCCAGTTCCGGCGGGTGCGGTCGGCAGGGTCCCGCTGAGGCAATCGGACCCTACGGCCTCGGGACCTTCGGCCCTGCCCGCCCGCCGCGCGCGGTGGTGACATGGGAGCCGCCGGAAGCCGGTCGAGTCGAGGGCATTCCGCCGCATTCATCGAAGCGAAGGGTAGGGAACACTGTTGCCGCGCGATCTGACACAACGCGAAATCCTGACCGACCTCGAACCGATCGCCGAGGACTGCGTGCACCGGCACCTGTCGATGACCAAGGACTGGCAGCCGCACGACTACGTGCCGTGGGACGAGGGCCGCAATTTCGCCGAGTTGGGCGGGATCGATTGGGAGGCAGGTCAATCGCGGCTCAGCGAGGTCGCCAAGGCGGCGATGGTGACGAACCTGCTCACCGAGGACAACCTGCCCTCCTACCACCGTGAGATCGCCGAGAACTTCTCCCGCGACGGCGCCTGGGGCACCTGGGTCGGCCGCTGGACCGCGGAGGAGATGCGGCACAGCACCGTGATCCGGGACTACCTGGTGGTGACCCGCGGCGTCGACCCGGTCGCGCTCGAGCAGGCCCGAATGATCCACATGACCAACGGTTTCGCCTCCGGCGCCACCGCGGCCGACGTCGCCAGCGGCGCGGGCTTCCTGCATTCCGTTGCCTACGTGAGCTTTCAGGAACTGGCCACCCGCGTCACCCACCGCAACACCAGCCGGGTCTGCCACGACCCGGTCGCCGACCGGATGTTGCAGCGCATCGCCGCCGACGAGAACCTGCACATGATCTTCTACCGCACCATCTGCGGCGCCGCCCTCGACCTGGTCCCGGACCAGGCGATCGAGGCCATCGACGCGATCGTCCGGAACTTCCAGATGCCCGGCGCGGGCATGCCGAACTTCCGGCGCAACGGCGTGCTGATGGCCAAGCACGGCGTCTACGACCTGCGCCAGCACCTCGAGGATGTGCTCGCGCCGGTGCTCCGGCAGTGGAACATCTTCGGCCGCACCGACTTCACCGCCCGCGGCGAGCAGGTCCGCGAGCGCCTCGCCGCCTACCTCGACGACCTGGCGACGGTGCAGATCCCGAAATTCGAGGAGCAGCGCGACCGTTCGCTGGCCCGGGAGCGCGCCCGAGCCTGAGTACCGCTCGGTCTGATCCTGCACTGGGGGAGCCCGCCGTGATCGTTGAGCAGAACTACACCCCGCGTTGCTGAGTTGTCGCTTGTTGCGCTGATCGGCCTCGGTGAAGATCATGGTGCGCCATTCGGCGTCCGTGATGTAGGTCACGGGTCGGGTGCGGTTAATTCTGTTGCGCGGCGCTGTCTTTATGGGTGAGCGCGCAGGACATCGCCGCGGTAACCAGTTGCTAGGAAAGGTAAGACCTTGGAGACGATCACCACGCCTGGGGGAATCGAGCTGGCCTTCGATCGTGTCGGCGGCGGCGACGCCGGAACGGTCATTCTGATCGGCGGGGCATTCAGCTACCGCACCTTCCCAAAAATGGTGGAGCTGGCCGAGAAATTGGCCGAACGCTACGGGTTGACGGTGGTGAATTACGACCGGCGCGGCCGGGGCGACAGCACCGATTCGCCCGGCGTCTATGACGTGGCGAACGAGATCGACGACCTGGCCGCGCTGATCGAGGCGGTCGGCGGCGAAGCCGCGGTGTTCGGCTGGTCCTCGGGGGCGGGTTTGGCGTTGGCGGCGGCGGCCTCGGGGCGCGTACCGGGCATCACGAAGGTGGTCGCCTTCGAGCCGCCCTTCGTGACCAACGACGAAAACTTCGTGCCGCCAGCGGATCTCGCCGATCGGCTGCACGTGCTGATCGCCGAAGACCGGCGGGCCGAGGTGGTGCGGTACTACATGACCAAGGGGATGGGCATGCCCGCCTTCCTCGTTGCGATGATGCGCGTCACCCCGTTCTGGAAGCACCTGCTGGCCACCGCTCCGGCCACCGCGCACGACTGGGCGATCATGGGCCGCTTCATGCGTGGCGAGGCGTTGCGTCCGGCGGATTGGGCCGGGGTCGACGTGCCCACGTTGGTTATTTCCGGCGGCAAGAGCGGTGCGTTGTTGCGCACCGCCGCGCGCGCCATTACCGAAGTGCTGCCGAAGGCGCGGCACGTGGAAGTGGCGAAGTTGAGCCACAACCCGAATGTCGAACTCCTGGTCCCGGTCTCGGGCGAATTCCTCGTCGGCGCGAGCCGATTCGTGGCCTGACTCACCGGCCCATTTTCCACACCACACCTATTTCCGACGGAGCTTCGTCATGACCGAAAACACCGGACTTATCTTTTCGCGCAACGGCGTCGCGCGCTCGTTTGCTGCCCTGACCGCCGTGGCCTTGTCGGCCATGCTGGTCACCGGCTGCGACAGCGCCGAGGCCACCGACCGCGCCGCCACCTCGGCGGTCCGCCCCGCGACCGACCAGGCGTCCGCCGACGGCAACGGCCACTACGCCGCGGTCAACGGTGGCCGGCTCTACTACGAAACCCACGGCACCGGCCAGCCGCTGATCCTGTTGCACGGTGGCCTCGGCACCGGCGAATCCACCTTCGGCGCAATGATTCCCGAACTGGCCAAGAACCGCCGGGTCATTGCGGTGGACCTGCAGGCGCACGGCCACACCCCCGACTTCGCGCGACCGTTGTCCTACGAGGCGCTGGCCGATGATGTCGCGGCCCTCATCAACCATTTGCAACTAGGTAAAGCGGACCTGCTCGGTTACTCGCTCGGCGGTGGCGTCGCCCTCCAGGTGGCTGCCCGCACCCCGGACCTGGTCGACCGGTTGGTAGTCGCCTCGGCGCCCTTCCGTTCCGACGGCTGGGTGCCGGAGACCCGCGCGGGCATGGCCGCCATGAATCCGGATGCGCTGCGCGAAACCCCGTTGTTCCAGCTCTACAGCGGTGTCGCGCCGGACCCGGCGGGTTGGCACGGTCTGGTCACCAAGACCAGGGACCTGCTCACCAAGGAATACGACTGGACCGCGCAATTGGCACAGGTCCGAGCACCCGCGCTCGTCCTGACCGCCGAGTCCGACGCCCTGTACCGCGACCACGCCACCGACATGGTCGCCAGGCTCAATGCCGGTAAGGCCGCTTCCCGGCTCGAAATCGTGCCGGGCACAACGCATTACGACATCATGTACCGGGCCGATCTGTTGCTGCCGCTGATCGGCACTTTCCTCGACACCACCCGATAACCGCCCACCAGCGAGCCGCGATCGATACCTCGGTCGCGGCTCCGCTGTTGCACCAGGCCGGTCACCCCAGCACGGCCGCCTCGGCGATGGTCTCCAGGAAGGGGTGCACGAGTGGGTTCTTGCCCGCGACCGGCCACATCAGTCCGTAGTCGATCGTCGCCGCGTCGTGGAAGGGAACGAAGACCACGCCCGGCCGGGAATGGAACTGGGCCGCGCGCAGCGCGACGGTACTGACACCGACCCCTTGGCTGACGTGCACGAGCACCTCGGGCCAGAAGTTCGTCGCCGGTCCCTGCGGAATCGGGCGCCCCAACGGTGTGTGGCGCGGGAAGTAACGGTCCATCCAGTAGCTCGGGATGAGTTCGTCGGCGAGGGTGACCAGCGTGGCGCCGGCGAGATCCTCCATCGATACCGATTTCCGCGTCGCGAACGGATGATCCTCGGGGACCATGAGCGCGCGCGGTTCGGCGAACATGACCGGCCCGGTCTTGATGTCGGGCTCGGCGATCGGGAACTCGGTGAGCTGGAGATCGACTGCGCCCGAACGCATCCGGCCGAGCGGGTCGGTGAGCTGGATCTCCTCGATGTCGACCGCCGTGTCCGGGTAGCGGATGCGGAACATCTCCGTCGCCTGCACGATCAGGTTCCCGCACCACGGCGCGGAGAACCCGACCGTGATGGCCCGTTGGGCGCTGTTGCCCTTGCTCGCCGCGGTGACGCTGGCCGATATCTGGTCGTAGGCCGGGCGCAGCTCGTCGCGCAGCTGTTTGCCGAGTGGCGTGAGAGTCACTGTGCGGCTGTTGCGTTCGAACAGCGGTGCGCCGATGCGACGTTCCAGCTTGCGAATCGTCTGACTGATCCGGCTGGTCGTCACGTGCAGGCGCTCTGCCGTCCTGCCGAAATGTAGTTCGTCGGCGAGCGTGAGGAAGGCCTCCAGCTCGAGGCGTTCCAGCATGCGTGTTCCCTCGTATCGTTGAGCGAGGCTCAACGTAGCATGCTCGATTCGGCCCTTGCGCTATGTGCCGCGACCTGGAACCGTGCGCCGACGGCGGTCCGCGACGGCCAGCCGGTCGGCGGTGATCGGCAGGCTGTCGGCAGTGCATTCCGGACCTTTGGGGGGAGGTGGCGGGTCGAGGTCGTGCGTAGCGTAAATCGGCGTGAATATGGCCTTTTCGAGAAAGCGCGTTCGTAGGATTTGGCTGCTCGCGGGCGTTTCCGCGTTGGTGCTGGGTGGGTGCGCGGTGTCGGCTGCGGACAGTTTTGCCGCGGATATTCGGGCCGACAGTAATCGGGACGGTGTTGTCGACGGCAACGATGTCGGCGGTCGGATCGAGAAGGATAAGTGGACAGCGGAATACGGCGCTGTTCTGTTGCCGAATATCGGTGACGTGGCGCGGCGGTGTCCGTCGAGTAGTAGCCAGGTATCCGACGATGAGCTCGCGGCCTGTCATGACGCGGCCGATGATGTGGCGCGCGCACCTGATTATCTGGCACCGATGGTGACCATGCCGTTCGGGCGGTCAGCGAAGGGAGCGACCGGGCGGGTGGCGGCGGTGGGGGTCGGAGCCGACAAGATCCGGATATTTGTGAAACGTGCGGAGGCGTGGGTTCTGCTGGGTCCGGGCGCGGCGCTGACCGAATCCGAACTGCGGCACGGCGCGACCCTCGGGATCGATTCGCGGGATGTCGTGCGTGATCGGGCGGTGTGGGATGGGTCTGTCACCGTCCGCTTCACGGTCCAGCGCGGTGACCGGACGGTCACCGATGAGGTCGCCCTTCGCGTGGCGCCGGTTGTCCTGCATCACCACAACCAGAGCGTGGAGACCCTGCTGGTGTCCGAGAGCGGTGACGACGAAAGCCATGCCCGGTTCGTTGGCGAATTGGCTTCGGCGGCGCGCGCCAGTGGGTTGAACGCGCCGCTGGTTCGGCTGAATACCACCGATACCTGGGGTCAGGACTTCCTGGAGTTCGGCTATGTGTCGATGCCCGGCCGGGGCGGCAAGAGTATTTCGATGCGCATCGCGATCCGTTCCCCGCAACCCGAACGGGAAGGCGGCCGTGCGGTTTTCGACCTCAGGGGTCCCGGCGTGGGAGCGATTCAACTCGGCGGAGCCGGCAGCGACCATGTGGACGGGTTCGGCAATGTCGAGACGATACCGCCGCACACGCACGCGGGACGCGAGTTCCCGGCAGGTCGGGTAATCATCGGCACCGGAAACGTGGACAACCCCGCCGCGACAAGCGTGGAACTGCAAAAGTTCTTCAACGCCCAGCAGATTCAGCCGCCGGTGATTCTGGACGCCTCATGGCTGATCGTCGGACACGTCGACGAATTCGTTCAGTTCTTGCCGACGGCTTCCGGTCGCGGGTGGCGGCCCGCGGTCACCGATCCCCGGCGCGGTCTCCAGGTCCTGCGCGACCAGCAGCGAGCCGGGCATGGCAGCGCGCCGGCGTTCTCCCGCCCTGGCGTCTCCGATCGAACCATCGACGACATTTTGGCCGACCAGAAATTCGTCGCCGACAACGAACGCGCGTCGCAGAAGATCGAAGCGAACGTTGCGCGGCTGCACCAGGAGGCCGGGCTGAAACCCGAGGAGTTCGTGCGCATTCCGGGTCTCTACAAAGGCGGCGACATACCGGAAGCACCGGACGCGCTGACGAGCTTCTATCCGGGCGCGGTCAACGGCGTCCTGATGAACGCGACGAACTACATCTCGGCGCGGCAGTGGGGCCCGATCGTCGACGGACGGGACGTGTTCGAAGCCGCGGTGACCGAGGCGTACCAATCGGCCGGAGTCGCGGTGCACTACGTCGACGAGTGGGAGGCGCTGCACCTGGGCGGTGGTGAAATCCACTGCGGTACGAACGTCATGCGACAGCTGGGCAGTCCGCCGGTTAGGTGAAAACTACCGACGCGAACATTGCGCTGTCCCCGTGACGATTGCTGCATGCGACGACAGTACGTACCCATCTCGACGAGCGATCCGTCATGAGTCTGCGCGACCCAGCCGATCGGCCGGAAAGAACAGCTCGTCGGGGGATAGGTCCGAATACGCACCGCCACTTAACGTCAGAGCCCGGTGATCAGCCGCACGGACTGCCCTCCGTTGTCGCTGTCGGGTGGCACGGCCGATCACCGCACAGGTCCGCCGGTCTCGGTAATCGCTCGCCAGGCACCAATCCCTCGAACCTGGCCCGAGACCGGCGGACCGATTCCCGCCCCGCCACCGCACCGCCCGCATGGCCGTACCACCCCTGGAGACGTAATGCTCACCGCAGACCCGGAACTCGTGTCGTTCCGCACCTCGGCGATGCTGCCGATCGTGTTCTTCCTACCGCCGCTCGTCAGCTTCGCGGTCGCGCCGGGAGCCGCCTGGGCCGAGTACCCCGGCATCCTGTTCCATCTCGCGATTCTCGTGCTCATCGCGCGGATGGACGCCCCGGAATGGGCCAGGGCAGCGGGTTACGGCTGGATCGTGATCGATGTGGTCACCGGCGTCCTGGTGATCAACGAGGTACCCGAGGACATCACCTGGCCGATCCGCCTGGGCGGGCACGTTCTCGCCGGCGTCTGGATGATCGCGGCGTCGCTGCTCGCCGAATCGAAGGCGGTCCGGATCGCCGGAGTGGTCGTCGGCAGCTGGCTCGCCCTCTACAGCTTCGGCAGTCACTACCTGCCCCGGCCGTTCCTGTACCCCGCCAGCATCCTCACGGTCGTCTGGCTCGGGCTGCTCGCCGCGTACTACCGGCCCGGGGAACCTACCGCTCGGTGAAGTGCGCCAGCGTGTCGATGACCCGTTCCGCGATATCGGCAGGCCACGGAAAAGAGGGTGCGGCGGCGTGCTGGTGGGCGAGCCCGTGCAGACCCAGCCAGAGCGCTACCGCGTCCGCGGCGGGGTCGTCGCTGGTGGCGTCGCCCGCGGTGACGCACTCCGCGAGGCTGTCGGCGAGCAGTTGCATGCTCGTCTGCCCGAGGGTGGCCACGTCGGCTGCGGTCACTGAGGACTGGTCCAGGTCGGGCACCCACAGTCCGCCGAACATGGTGCGGTAGCGCCCCGGACGGTCGCGCGCGAACTCCAGATAGCCGTAACAGACGGCCAGTAATCGCTCGCGCGGCGTCGTACCCGCAGCATCCCGGGCAGTGCGCAATCGCTCGTCCAGCTCGGCGAAGGCGTTCTGCACCACGGCCAGCATGATGGCCGGCTGATCGGCGAAGTGGCGATAGATCGAGGGGGCCGCGATCCCCGCGCGACGCGCGACCGAACGCAGGGTGATCGCGCTTTCCTCACCGGTTTCGTCGAGCAGTGCGACCGCGGCCGCCACGATCTCGTCGCGCAATCGAGCGCCCTCGCCGCGGGGGTTGCGCGTGCGGACCGGGGTCGCGACCTCGTTCTTTCCCATGCCGTCAGCTTACATCACAAAACTTACAGCTGTTAGCCCTTGCGCAAAGTCGGTTTACAGCCGTAGCCTTACACTCGTTATCTCAACCGATCCGGAATGGACCACCTCATGGAAAACAGCACCGTCACCACTACCGTCACCGCGGTCGTCCTGCCGGGCAAGGTCGAGCCCGACGGCTTGCAGGTCACCCGCCGCGGCCTCGCCGCACCCGCCGCCGGCCAGGTCGTGCTCGGCATGGAGGCGACGGGCGTCTCGTTCGCCGAGCAGCAGATGCGCCGCGGCAAATACTTCGACCAGCCGCCGTTCCCCTTCGTGCCCGGTTACGACGTGGTCGGCACCGTCACCGCGACCGGCCCCGGCGTGGACACCGCGCTGATCGGGCGCCGGTTCGCCGCGGTCACCAAGGTCGGCGCCTGGGCCAGCGCGCTGCTGGTCGACGCCGCGGATCTGGTGGCGGTGCCGGACGGCGTGACCCCGGCCGCCGCCGAGACCGTGGTGGTCAACGGCCTCACGGCCTGGCAGCTGCTGCACCGGTCGGCCGAAGTGCGTTCCGGCGCGACGATTGTCGTGCTCGGTGCCAACGGTGGCGTCGGCTCCACCCTCGTGCAACTGGCTCGCCATGCCGGGATCACGGTGATCGGCACGGCCGCGCCACGGCATCACGCGGCCCTGCTCGAGCAAGGCGTGCGCCCGGTCGACTACCGCGATCCCGAAATGTACCGCCGGATAAGGGAACTCGCGCCCGACGGCGTCGACGCGGTGTTCGACCATGTCGGCGGCGCCGGGGTGGTCGAGTCGTGGCGGCTGCTGCGCCGCGGTGGCACGCTGGTCTCCTACGGCACCGCGTCGACAAAAGACGTGGACGGCAATTCGCAGCTGCCGGTGCTGAAGTTGTTCCCTCGGTTGCTGATGTGGAACCTGCTGCCTAACGGCAAGAGCGCGCGCTTCTACAACCTGTGGGCGGGCCAGCGGCGCCGCGACGCCTTCCGTAGCCGGCTGCGCGAAGACCTCACCCAGGTGCTGCGGCTGCTCGCAGACGGCGTGCTGACCCCGCAGATCGCCGCGGAATTCCCACTCTCCGAAGCGAGTTCGGCCTTGGCGCTGGCGGAGTCGCGCACCGTCGCGGGCAAGGTCGTCATCGTGCCGGACGCCCGCCACTCCTGAAATCCACTTTTCCACTTCGTGCGCACCCGCACCGATACCTCGAAGGCTCCAGCCATGACCACCTATGTCGCCACCTCGATCCCCACCCTCCCCGCCGTCACCCGCAGCGGTGACGTCGACAACCGCGCCACCTACATCAGCTTCGGACTCGCCTACATCCTCGGCCACGGCGCCGCCGCGCTCTCCCGCGGCGACAGCCCTCTGGTCGCCCTGCCCGGATGGTTGCCGATGACGCTGCTCGGTCTGGGTTTCGCGACTGGCACCGTGTGCGCCACCCGCGCCGCTCTGCACGCCCAGCGCGGCGCCGACAAAGCCGAGGTGCTCGGCGGAAAACTGCTCGGCCTGTCCTGGGGCGTCGGTTTCGGGGCGCTGATTCTGGCCATCACCGGCCTCTCGTCCACACTGGCCGTACCCGAACTGCAAACCTTCCTCTGGCCCGCCGGTTCCGGCCTCGTCGTCGGCCTGCTCTACCTGGGCGAGGGCGCCGCGCGCCGCAACGTGCTGCACTACGGCCTCGGCGGCTGGCTCGCGCTGATCTCCACCGCCGCACTGTTTTTCAGCGTCCCCGGCTTCTTCGGGATCCTCGCGGTCGCCGGTGGCGGCGGCTACGCGGTGGCCACCGTCCTCGAATTCCGCCGTCGCGGCCTGCTCTGATCACCACAACGCCAACCCCCGGCACCGGTCCGGGGGTTGAGCCATGTGGTCACCCGGTCAGGCCGGAGCCGACCCCCGGCTCAGCCGAGCCAGGTCGGCGACCAGCCGCTCGGTCAGCGGCATCGCCACCGAGTGCTGCTCGGCGATACGCAACAGCGCCCCGCCGATCGCGTCGAGCTCGAGCGGCCGTCCGGCCTCGGCATCGCGTTGCATCGACGACTTGGCTTCCGGCGGAAAGGCGTCGTAGAACCGCAGAGCCGCATCGACATCGGCGGGCACGCCGGCCGCGCGGCTGAGTGCCGCGACCTCCGCGACCAGGTCGACCAGCTCCGCGCGATGCACGGTCCGCATCTCGCCGACGGGACACTTGTGATGCGTCGTCATCAGCGCGAACGGCGCGAGGAAGAACAGCTTTCCCCACAGCATGGCGGCTTCGTCGTCGCGTGTCGTCGCGCGCACGCCCGCGCCGTCGAGCACCGCGACCAGCTCGCCGAGTCGCTCGGATGACGTGGTCGCACTTGCCAGATCGATCTCGACGAACGGACTGCCGTGCTCGACGATCCCTGGTGCGACCCGCGTCGACGCCACCCGAATCACGCCGGGCACCACCAATTCCGGGCGATACCGCGCGCGCAGCGCCGCCGGATGCTCGATCCCGTTGAGCAGCGGAACCACCAGGCCGTCCCCGAGCGCGCCGGGGGACACCCGGTCGAGGGCCGCGCCGAGGACGTTCTGTTTGACCGTCACCAGGCACACGTCGACCGGCTCGCGTAACTCGGTGTCCGCCTCGGCCTGCACGGTGAAATCACCGAACATCCCACTGCGCACCTGTATTCCGTGCTCCCGCACGGTCCGTACAGTCTCCTCGCCACCGAGGAACGTCACCTGATGCCCGGCCCGGGCCAGCAACGCTCCCACCAGCCCGCCGACTCCGCCCGGGCCCAGTACTGCCACACGCCACGGTCGCCCTGTATTCATCGCGTCCTTTCGTTGGTAGCGGGGAACCAGATGTCCTCGGCGGCCAGATCCGCGATCCGGTACTTGCCGAGCGCGCTGATCAGGAGCCGCAGCTCCAGCTCGAACGCGACCAACAGGTTCGTCAGTCCATGATCGGCATTCTCGTCGGCGGCCACCAGCGCCGCCCGGCCGAGTCCGACGGCGGAGGCGCCGAGAGCCAGGCACTTCACGACTCTCGTTCCCTCCCAGCACCTTCCGGACACGAGCAGGCTGCTCCCTTGCCGGTCGCGGTCGGTGACCCGGCGTAAGCATTCGGCCAAGGGCAGGCCGACGTGCTCGAGAAACCCGTGCGGCGCCCAGCCGGTGCCCGCCTCCGCGCCGTCGACGGTCACCGCATCGGCGCCCGCCGCCCAGGCGACCTCGGCCGCGTCGCCCACATCCCGGGCCGGCGGCAGTTTCACCCAGATGCGGCAGCGCGGATAGTTGTTGCGCATCAACCGAATCTGCTGGCGCAGGATCTCCGGGGTGAAAGTGCCCGGGGTAGCCGAGCGCAGCATCGGTGCCGCCGCGCCGTCGTAGATATCCAGCATGTCGTACTGCGCCGACAGGTGTGCGGCCCGATCCGGCGGGAGCAGGGTCATGCCGCCGAGACCAGGCTTGGCCCCTTGGCCCACCTTCAATTCGAAGGCCAGGCGACCGCTCGTCAGCAGCTGTTCGCTCGCCGGATCGCTGTACACCAGGTTCCACACCTCGGCGTCGGCGTCCTCGGTGCTCTGCTGGACGATCACACCGCCGGTGTCCTCGGCGGCCATTTTGGTGTATTCGGTGAGCCTGCGCAGCAGCGAGCTCTGCTCCTCGTCCGCCATCCGCCCGTAGCCGGACACGGGCACGATGTTCTCGCCGATCACCATCGGCACGCCGGCGGCACCGGCTTGCCCGGCCACCGCGACACCGAGATCGCCGTCGGCCACGGCGGTGGACCCGAACGCCGAAACATACACCGGCAGTGTCGATCGCAGACCGCCGATGGTGGTCGTCAGATCGACGTCACCGGCCAGCGGCTCCCTGCCCAGATCGAACATCATCTCCGCGCGCAGCGGCACGAACACGGGCGGAACCAGCCTGGCGTGGTCGATCGCGTCCAGGGAGTCCGGTGCGGCTGTCGGTTGCCCCTGCCCGAACAGGGTGGAGCCGTACTGCGCGTTGTCGGGGAACACCGAACCCGCCGCCGTCCGCGCTCGCGCCCGCACCTCGCGCTCGGGGAATCCGGGAGCCGACAGCACACTCATGGCCGGAGCTCCCCCGGAATCTTGGGGTAGGCGCTGGCCTGCCAGACCGCGTCCAAGCCGCCGAGGAACCGGGTGAACCGCTCGACGCCCAGGCCGAAACCCGCACTGGGCGAAAGGCCGTCGCGGGCCAGGGTGAGGTACCACTCGTATTTGGCCGGATTCT
The DNA here is from genome assembly GCF_015355715.1 of Nocardia sp. XZ_19_369. Classification (NCBI taxonomy): domain Bacteria; kingdom Bacillati; phylum Actinomycetota; class Actinomycetes; order Mycobacteriales; family Nocardiaceae; genus Nocardia; species Nocardia sp. XZ_19_369. Next base: position 254,943 of record NZ_JACVED010000002.1, read on the forward strand.
CACCGGTTTCCCGCATGCGGGTGAGCAGCGTGCGGTAGTCCGATTCGCGGGCGCTGCCGCTCATCATCTCGCCGAATCCACCGGGAAAGATCAGATCGAAGTTGCGCAGCGTGCCCGGCTCGTCGGGGTTCTCGCTGTCGTAGAAGCCGCGCGAACCCTTCGGGTAGTCGGTGATGAAGAACGGGCGAGTGGCGGCCGCGGAGATGATTTCCTCACCCTGCCAGTCGATTTCGGTGTGCTCGCGCTGGTCGTGCCCGAGGCCGCGCAACTGCGCCACCGTCGCCGAGTGCCGTTGACGGTCGTAAGGGCCAGCGAGGACCTGCTTCAACTGTTCGAGGTCGCGGTCCAGGACCTCCAGCTCGCGCTGGGCATTGCTCAGGACGTGGTCCACGGCGTATTTCGTCAGCCGCTCGGCCACGTCCATGGCGTCTTCGCGCGAGCCGTTCGCGATCTCCACATCGAGCTGATGGAACTCCGCGAGGTGCCGATGCGTCACCGCGGTCTCCAGCGGCTCGAGCCGCACATTCGGCGCCACGTGGAAGATCTTGTCGAAGGCGAGCAGCGAGGCCTGCTTGTAGAGGATGCCGCTGGTCATCAGCTTGTAGCGGTGGCCGTAGTAGTCGATGTCGACCTGTTTCGCGCCGCGTGCGCCCGGGTCGGTCACCGGACCGATGATGGGCGGCAGCAGCTCGGTGAATCCCTCTGCGGTCAGAAATTCGCGCGCGGCGGACAGGAATCGTGCCTGCACCGTCAATGCCGCGACGGTTCGTTTCGACGTGAGATGCGCACGCGGTAGTGGGGGCGCGGATCCGGTCGGTTCAGTCACTTCAGGCAAAGTTCGATCCGTTCAATAGTCGTGCGAGGGTGGTCGAATTCCGTGGCGCGGATATTCGCCATCGGAAATACCTGGACAAGCCGATTGTGGTGCCCGATATTCGACGATTCCTCGTATGCAATTGGTCTACTATCGACTAACGTATCTATCCACGTTAACTGTTCTCGCGTGATCGACGCGAATACGCGGTAACTGGTGGGAAACTATTGCTTGACGGCCTTCGTCGAACCCCCCTAACCTGTCGAACTGTCCTGCTAACGCACTGGTAGCGGCCCTATTCTCCCTCGTTCCGGCGGTGTCGTCCACCCCCCGAATGGGGGGTATTCCGGTCGTGAAGATCGTTTAGCAGCCCTGTTCGAGGCCCCCGATAGGGGGTTGCCGAATAATGGTGTCAACGGCGCGGTGCAGGCAGCTTATACCCCTTTGACAGCGGCGGGAAGTCGATGTAACTTTGCCTTAACAGGGCAGGGGGAGTTGGACGGGGTGCGACTTTCCATTGATGCTGAGAATGTTCTACTGTCTCCGTCGCGATAACTGGAAGTGAATCCCGAGAAAATGAACTACGACCGTACGAACTTCGCCCCGCTGTCTCATTCTCGAGTCGAGTCCGGCGAGCTGAGGTTCCACTGGTGCGCGCCGCTGGACAGTGGCCAGCAGAAGGCCACCGAGAAGTATCGAGTCGGCGAACTCGACTTCGACGGGATGGTGGACTTCTGTCAGGAGGCGGACGCGCTCGGCGTCGACTCCCTGCTGATGGGCATCGCCGACTACATGCCCGACCCGTTGCCGATGATCGGCGCGCTGGTCCGGGAGACCGAGAACGTCACCTTCATCCTGGCCTACCGGCCCGGCCTGCTGTCGCCGACCTTGTTCACCCAGGTCGTCAACACGATCTCCTGGATGTCGGACGGGCGCATCGCGCTCAACCTGGTCGCGGGCATCTCGCCGGCGGAGCAGGCGGGCTACGGCGATTTCGTCGCCCATGACGGCCGGTACGCCCGCACCCAGGAATTCCTCGATATCTGCCACCGGTTCTGGGGCGGCGAGAAGCCGCTGTCCTACGAGGGCGACCACTACGTCATCAAAGAGGCCGCGCTCGGCCTGGGCTACAAGAGCGGTGGCCGGCCCGAGATCTACCTGAGCGGTGCGTCGGGGATCGCGCAGGAGACCGCCGCCATGTACGGCGACTGCTGGCTGCGCTACGGCGATACGCCCGAGGGCATGGGTGCGGCGGCGCGACCGGTCCTCGACAAGGGCACCCGCGTCGGCACCCGAATGCACGTGCTGGCCAGGGAAACTCGCGCGCAGGCGCTCGCCGATCTCGCCGCCATGCAGGAGAACCCCGACGAAAAGCATCGCGAATGGGTCGCGCAGATTGTCGCCGCGTCCGATTCCGAAGCCGTGAAAACCTCCTTCCGCCTTGCCGAACAGGCCGCCGACGACTGGCTGTCGCCGATGATCTACTCCGGTTTCGTGCCGTACCGCGGCGGGCCCGCGCTGTGCGTGGTCGGCAGCTATCAGGAGGTGGCCGATTACCTCTACCAGTACAAGGCGGCCGGGATCAGCGAGTTCATCTTCTCTGGTTGGCCGACCCGCGACGAGATGCGCATCTTCTACACCCATGTCCTGCCCCTCATCCGTGAACGCGAGAGACGGCTGGGATGAAGCAGCGGGCGGTGGCTCGGCGCTCGGGGATGGCAGGCGGCGGAGCCGACGGGGTGGGTAAGCGCCGCCGGAAAGCAGTAGGCGGAGCCGACGGGGTGGGTGAGCCCAGTGGGAAGGCGCAAGGCGGCGACGACGGCCTGAATAAGCTCAGCGTGCTGTTCGCCACCGGTGTTCTGCTCGGACTGGTCGCTGAACAAGTGGTGCTGTTCGCGGTGCCGCTGTTGATCTTTCACGACACCAAGCAGGTCTCCGCCCTCGGCTTCGCGTTCGCGCTCGAGTGGCTGCCCGCCCTCATCGCCTACCCGTTCGCAGGCATGCTCGCCGACCGGGACGGCGGCGCCAGGCTGTTCACCCGCGTCGCGACGATGCGCGCGCTGATCCTGGTCGCCGTCGTGCTGGTCTGCTTCCTCCGGCCCGGCTGGCTGGTGCCCGCCTTGATGACCGGTGGCGCTTGCCTTTCGGTGTGTGTCGCACCCATCCGGATGTCGATCGAGCGGATGGTGCCGCAGCTGGCCCGCGACTCCCAGATCGCCACGGTGCAGTCGCTGGTGCAGAACATGGAGTTGCTCGCCATGGCGCTCGGGCCCGCACTCGCGATCGTGGGCGCCGCCTTGCTCGGCAAGCTGCCGCTACTGCTGGTCGCCGCGGCCGCGTTCGGCATCAGCGCGTTGACCTGGCTGCCACTGCCACGGCCCCAGGTGCGGGCCGCCGTCGGGTGGGTGGCCCGGGAAGTGCTCGCGGAGTTGGCCACCGGATGGCGACTCATGGTGCAGATCCGCCCGGTCCTGCTGCTCGGCATCCTCAACTTCACCATCAACCTGGTGGTCGGCGTGCTGATCGTCTCGAACGCAGCCCTGGTCACCGACGTTTTCAAAGCACCCGACTCGGCCTACGGTCTGCTCAACGCGGCCGTCGGGGTCACCGGGCTGCTGAACCTCCTGCTGATGCCCGCGCTGCTCCGTCGCGTCGGTGTCGGGCCCATCGGGGTGACGGGATTCTGGCTGATGTGCGCCGCGTTCCTGATAGCCGCTCTCGCACCGTCCTATTGGGTCTACGCCCCAGCCTTTGTCGCGATGCTCGTCGGCGACGCGCTCTACAACATCTACAACCGCACCCAGCGGGTGAAGGTGATCCCGATCGAGCATCTCGGCAAGGTGATGGGGCCGTTCTATCTGCTCAACCTGTTGTCCTATCCGATCGCGGGCCTGCTGATCGGTGGTCTGGGTGCCTCCATCGGCCCGCAACGGCTGGCGCTGTGGCTGGGCATCATGCTCTGCCTGATCGGCGCGGTTCTCCTGCCGTTGACGATGGCCAGTTTCCGAAAAGCCTTGCTGGCCCGCGAGAACGCTAACGTTGAGGTCGTGACATGAACGTTCGTTTCCGGTGCGTGCTGAGCACCGTGGAGTCCGATTCCCATCTCTGGAATCTGGTGTACCTGCAGAAGTTGCTCGAGGAGAACGGTGCCTCGGTGCACAACCTCGGCCCATGTACGCCGGTCGAGAGCGTGGCCGACGCCATCCGCGCGGACCGGCCCGACCTGCTGGTCGTGTCCAGCGTCAACGGCCACGGTTTCCACGGCGCGCAGGTGCTGCTGTCCGGTCTGCGCGAGCGCGGACTCGAGGTGCCGTGCGCCATCGGCGGCAAACTGACCACCGCGGTCTCCGACGACGACCGGGTCCGCCGCGAACTGCTCGACCTGGGCTACACCGACGTATTCCTCGGCGACGACGCCATCGCGCGCTTCCGCGGTTTCCTGCGTTTCGGTCTCGCCCAAGGGTTTTCGGCCTGGCGCGCGGACCCCGCGCTGATCACGCCGTGGGACAGCGCGAACTCCGTGACCCGAAAGGTGTCCTGATGCATATCGTCATCGTCAATCGGTGGCCACGTTTCTTCGACGGGACCCGCTGGGACAACGAGCTCACCCGCTACGAGGAGTTCATCGACCACGACGCCAACCAGGTGAGCTACGTGGTGGACGGTCCCGGGGCCGAGGGCGTGCTCGCCGATCCGGCGAAGATCGCCTGCCAGGTGCGCGTCGAGGACGTCAACGACGTGGCTGCCCTAGGCGCGGCCGTCATGGAGATCACCGAGCGGGTCGGACCGGTGGACGAGCTGATCGCCCTGTCGGAGTTCACCCTGGAGATCGCGGCCAAGGTCCGTGAGGACCTCGGCATTCCCGGACCGACCCGCACGGAGGTCGCCGTATACCGCGACAAGGTGCGGATGAAGCAGGTGCTGGACGAGGCGGGAATTCGGGTGCCGCGCTTCGATTCCTGCGTGAGCGCCGAGCAGGTGCGCGCGTTCGCGGCGTCCTGTGGCTATCCGCTGATCCTCAAGCCGGTCGCCGCGGCCGCCAGCATCGGGGTGCGCCGGGTGGACAACGCCGCGGAGTTGGACGCCGCGCTGGCCACCCTCGATCTCGGCGACTACGAGATCGAGGAGTTCATCGCGGGGCAGATCTACCACGTGGACGGCTTCGTCGATGACGACTCCCGCATCACGTTCCAGGCGACCTCTCGCTACATCAACGACTGTCTGTCCTTCACCCATGGCGCGCCGCTCGGGTCGGTGTTGATGAGCCCGTCGCCACGGCGGACGCTGATCGAGGAGTTCTCGCAGCAGATCGTCACGGCACTCGGGTTGCGCCGCTTGCCCTTTCACCTGGAGGTGTTCATCACCCCGGCCGGTGATCCGGTATTCCTGGAGATCGGCGGCCGAGTGGGCGGCGCCGAAGTTCCGCACCTGATCTATCGGGTCTTCGGCGTCAACCTGTACGAGATGTTCCTGCGGGTGCTGTCCGGTGGGCCGGTCCCGCCGGTGCCCGACCTCATCGACTCCTCCGGGGGTTGGCTGATCATGCCCAAGTCCGCCGCACAGGCCGAGCGAGTGCTGCGGGTCGCCTCCATGCGCGACCAGGTGCCGATCGTCTGGCGGGAGTTGCTGCCCGAACCCGGCCAGGTGCTGGCGCCGGGCGGCGCGTACGACGCGCTGCACCGCGGGCGCTTCATTCTGCTGCACGAGGATGAGCACGTCGTCGAGGCCGGCATCCGAAAGATCATCGAGAACTTCGACTTCGAGGCGGAATCGCTGTGAACAGTGCACATGATGCCAACGACGACCGGGCACGCTACGAGCAGCTGATCGGCTTCCTCACCGAGGAGGAGCGACTAGGGGTGGCGGCCGTCGGCGACAAGTTGATCGAAGCCGCGGGCGGTCGCCAGAAACTCGCCGACTACAAGGTCATGGTGGCCTACGGCGGCGGCAAGGACAGCACCTACGTCGTCGCATTCGTGCGTGCTGTGCAATTACGTCTGCAGCTCGCGCACGGCAGCACCTTCCTGATGCGGGTCGCGAACATGCGGCACGCCGGTGTGGTCGGCGCGGTGATGGAGAACATCGATCGGGTGTATTCGGCACTGGGTCTGCTGGACGACGAGCGAGCCGAGCTGCTCACCATCGACCACACCGAGATTCGCCGTTTCCGGGTCGATCTGCCGCTGCCGGAGAAGCTGGTGGCCATCAACCGGCTCGACGTGCTGATGAACGGGCACCGCTCCGCAGGCGACGGCCGCCCCACTTTCTGCAACAGCTGCAATCTTGCGGTCGCTGATTTCTACGGGCGCGCCGCGTGGTGGCGCGGCGGCGTCGACGCGATCATGACCGGCGACTCCCGCCGGGAACAGGCCCTCTACGCCGCGTGGATTCTGCGGCTGGCCAAGGGCATCGGCATCGACGTGCAGCGCAAGGGCATGACGTTCCAGGATCTGCTCGCCGCGCTGCGCGGCGTCGGCGACGCCTACTTCCGCGAATTGTTCGGCGACGACCGGCACGAGCCCGCCGAACGCGAGGTCGCGGTGGGGGACCGGTCGGTGCAGCCCACCTTCGTCTCCATCTACGACCTGGTCAGCTACCGGGTGCACGACCACTGGGACCTGATCGTCGATTTCCTGGGCTTCCGCTTCGACGACCTGGCCTTCAGCTTCACCGAATCCGACTGCGCCAATCCGACACTGATGGCACATTTGCGTGGACTGCGCGTCGAGTACGTGGAGGGGCGCAGCTATGCGGCGGGCATCACGGAGTACCTGGAGTTCGCCGAGACGATGATGCGCAGGAAGGAAATGCCGGACCGGCTCATCGATCTGGCCCTGGCCCGCTACAACTCACCCGAGAAGATCGCCGAACGGCGCGCGGTGGCAAGTGCGTACGCCGAGAATGCCTTCGGGCTGAACGAGGACGCGTTGGTCGCGATGGTGTTCTCGCCGTTCACCGACAAGGGCGCGCGGCTGCCGCAATTCATCGAACGCTGCCACCCCGAGCGGCGCGATGAGATCCCGGCCCTGCACGCCGCGCTGCTCGCCGAGGAAGGCAGCGATCATGCCGCCGCCTGGTTGGCGGAGGTGTCCGGGCTGTCCATCACCCATCTGCGCACGCTCTATCGCAGCTCGCTGGTCGACTTCGCGGCCGGGGACACCGTGATGGCCAGGGTGCGCGCCGGTGATCCGCACAAATCTCAGGTGCACACCGTCGACGCGCAGTCGGGACTACCCACGCTCGAACTGATCTCGGGTCGGTGACGTGGCAGGGTTTTTCGACAGTTTTGTGGCGGACCGAGCCGATGCGGGGCAGTTGGTCGTCCAGCCCCGCATGGGTTTCGGCAGCCTCTCGGCGATGCGGGCCGGTCTCGCCCGAGTCGCGCACCTGGATTTTCCGGTGATCGGCACCATCACGCTCGACAGTTACACCCGCGTCGGCGATTACCGGACGCCGCTGGAACGCCTCGCCGTCGGTGAGGAATTGAACGGGTACCCGCTGGTCTCCCATTCGGTCGCGGACACCGAGAAGGTGCTCGCCGGCTTGTACGGGCCGACGTTTCCGGTGCAGGCGCGCCACGGCACCGCGCTGCCGTTGCGCGTCTTCCAGCGATTGGTCGAGGTCGGTCTCGACGCGACCGAAGGCGGCCCGGTCTCGTACTGCCTGCCCTACAGCAGATTGCCGCTGCGCGACGCAGTCGAAGCCTGGTCGGAGAGCACGCGATTTCTCGCGGGGGAGACCGAGTTCGGGCATATCGAAAGTTTCGGCGGGTGCATGCTCGGCCAGCTGTGCCCGCCGTCCCTGCTGGTGGCGCTGGCGGTGCTGGAAGGCTGTTTCTTTCGCCAGCACGGCCTGCGCTACATGTCGCTCAGTTACGCGCAAGGCACGCTGGCCGAACAGGATCGCGGCGCGCTGCGCGCCTTACGGACCCTCGCCGACGCCTACCTCGGCGACGTGACCTGGCACGTCGTCTTCTACACGTACATGGGCCTTTTCCCGAGGACCGCCGACGGCGCGACGCGGCTCATCCGCGACAGCGCCCGCCTGGCCATGGCCACCGGCTGCGAACGGATGATCGTGAAAACGGTGTCCGAAGCCTGGCAGATCCCCTCCGTCGCCGAAAACGTTGCGGCGCTGCGTATCGCGGCGGAGGAGGCCGCCGGGCCGCTCGACCCGGCGTCCCCGGCCGAGGCGGAGTATTTCGCCGAGGTGCACGACGAGGCGCGGCTCCTCATCGACACGGTGCTCGACCTCGACGCCGATGTAGGGAAGGCGTTGCTGAAGGCGTTCGCCGCCGGCCTGCTCGACGTGCCGTTCTGCCTGCACACCGATAACCTCGGCGCCACCACCTGCGTCATCGACGAGCAGGGCGCGCTGCGCTGGGGGTCGCTGGGCCGGCTTCCGTTGCCCGCCACCGCCGGTCGCGACGATCTCGCCCGGCTCGGCTCCGACCAGCTCTACGGGATGCTCGACCATGTCGCGAACAGCTATGACAGCAGGCTGGTCCCGTGACTACCCCGAGGGGATCTTCGATGTCCGAAGCAGATTCGCCCACCGTTGTGCTGGTGGACGCGTTCTCCACCGGAGCGCTGCTGGCCCGCCAGGCGCGGCAGCACTACCGGCTGATCCACGTCCGGTCCCGCGCCAACCTGTCCGCGACCTTCGCCGCGAGTCTGCCCGCCGAGTTGTTCGACGCGGACCTCTCCTACGCTGACCAGGCCGACGACGTGCTGCACCGACTGGCCGAACTGGCACCGGTCGCGGTGATCGCGGCCAGCGAGTTCGGCGTCGAGGTGGCCGACGAGATCGCGGCGAAATTGGCGTTGCGCGGCAACGATCCGGCGCTGTCGTATGTGCGGCGCGACAAGTTCCACATGGTGGAAGCCGTGGCTGCCGCGGGCCTGCGCACCGCACGGCAGCGGCGCGGCACCGACGCGGTGGCGCTACTGGACTGGCGGCGCAAGGCCGGCCTCGGCCGGACCGTGGTGAAACCGCTCGACAGCGCCGGCTCCGACGATGTGTTCATCAGCGACTCCGAGGCGGAGATCCACGCCGCCGTGCACGCCATCATCGGCAAGACCAACCTGATGCTGCGCACCAATGCCGCTGTGCTGGCCCAGGAATACCTCGTCGGCGACGAGTACATCGTCAACTCGGTCAGCCGCGACGGCAGGCACTGGTTCACCGACGCGTGGATCAGCCACAAGGTGACCGTCCGCGACAACCGCAGGATCTACGACTACGAAGACCTCCTGTCGCCGGCCGACCCCCGCTGCACCGAGATCCTCGACTACGTCTCCGGCGTCCTCGACGCACTGGGCATCGCGAACGGCCCCGCCCACACCGAACTCATCTACACCGCGGCAGGTCCCGTTCTCTTGGAGACCGGCGCCCGCATCTCCGGCCTGGCCAACCCCCCCGCCCTCGACCGCTGCACCGGTGTGAACCAGGTGGGCCTGACCATGGACTGCTACCTCGGCGAAGGCCGAGCCTTGGCCGCCCAACCCCCTGTCTACACCCGCCACGAACACGCCCGCTGCGTCAATCTCATTGCCCACCGCGAACTCCCACTCCCCGCCCAGCTCCTCCGCACCGAACTCGAACAACTCCCCGCCATCGAAAGCATCCGCTTCCGTATAGCCGACCAAGCCACCACCAGACCCACCGTCGACCTCAACTCCTCCCCAGGCGTCGTCTTCCTCGTCCACCAAGACCCCGCCGAGATCGACCGCTCCTACCTCAAACTCCGCCAGCTCGAACACGACCTGCTGTAGTCGTAATGCCGGATCGCCAAGCGACTCAGGTGATTACGTGCGGGCCGCCGAGTGGGGACGGTAGCGGTGCTTCGCCGGAGTGGGGGCCGGTGAGGAGTTGTTTGATGATCTTGCCGGTTTCGCCGCGGGGGAGGGAGGCGAGGAAGGTGACGTCGCGGGGGACGGAGAAGCGGCTGAGGCGGTGGCGGATGTAGGAGCGGATCATGTCCGAATCCAGGCCCGAGTCTTCGCGTTTCACGACGAAGGCGGCGAGGCGCTGGCCGAATTCCTGGTCGGGGACGCCGACCACGGCGACCTCGCTGACCTGGGGGAGATGGGCGAGGGCCTCCTCGACGGGGCGGGGGAAGACGTTCTCGCCGCCGGAGATGATCATCTCGTCGTCGCGGCCCGCGATGAACAGTCGTCCGGCGACGTCGAGATAGCCGAGGTCGCCGGTGTCCAGCATGCCGTCGGATTCGTCCGGAGGCGCCGAACTGACGTAACCGTCGAACAGCATATGGTTGCCGACGTAGATGTTTCCGGTGACACCGATCGGGACCGGGCGCCGATCGGGGCCGAGCACGGCGACTCTGGTGCCCAGCGGCGGCTTGCCCGCGGTGGTCGGCGCGGTCCGCAGGTCGTCGGGGGTGGCGATGGTGGCCCAGGAGACTTCGGTGGAACCGTAGACGTTGTACAGGATTTCACCGTAGACATCCATGAAGCGCAGCACCGTCGCACCGGCCAGCGGGGCACCGCAGCTGACGACGGCGCGCAGGCTCGACGTGTCGTAGCGGGCCCGCACCGCGGTGGGCAGATCGAGGATGCGGTTCACCATGGTCGGCACGACGATCATGCTGGCGACCTGGTGTTCGGCGACGAGCCGCAGGCATTCCTCGGCGTCGAAACGCTCCGGCAGCACCACTGTCGCGCGCAGTGGCGTACTGATCTGGAGTCCGGCCAGCCCCCAGGTGTGGAACAGCGGAGCGGGGATGAGCATCGGCTGTTCCATGGGCAGCGGAATCCGCGACAGCAGCGCGGCGATGGTGCCGAAGCCCTTGGGTTCGGGGCGGCGCGCGCCCTTCGGCGTGCCGCTGGTGCCGGAGGTCAGCACGATCAACCGGCCCGGCCGGGTCGGGCGATGAAAGTCCCGCTCGCCCTGCGCGATCAGATCGTCGATGGTGGTCCGGTGCGGCACCGGCGGGTGGCCGTCGATGTTGAAGCGCGGCAGGTCGGTGTGCAAGTAGCAGACCAGCTGCTCGAGGTCGCCGTCGACGAACAGCGCGGCGATCCGGTGCCGCTGCACGATGTCCTCGATCTGCCGCCCGGACAGCCCGACATTCAACAGCGCCACGTCGACGCCGAGTTTGCCTGCGGCGACCATGCATTCGACCATGCCGGCGTGGTTGCGCGAGAGCAGCCCCACCGTATCGCCGAAGCCGAGGTCCAACCGGGCCATCGCACCGGCGAGTGCGCTTGTCCGAGCGTGCATCTCGGCGAAGGTGCGGGTGCCGGATCCGTCGATCAGCGCGATCCGATCCGGATCGTAGGCCGCGGCCGCCGCGTAGCCACCGGCCAGGTTGAAGCCCCATTTCGCCAGGGAGCGAGCCTGTTTCACGCCGATCGCGAGATTCGTGGTGCGCCCGACGCCGACGGTGACCATCTGTTTGGCCACGCTGACCTGCCTGCGCAGCGGGGCATTCTCGGCATTGATCACCGTCGAGGTCCGCGCGCCGCGGATGACATCGACCGCCCGCCGCAGCCCGCTCTTCACCCATGCCACCACGGCGGCGTTGGACTGCTCGGCGATGTGCGGATGCCACCGGCCCGGCGCGAACACGGTGACGACGACCTTGGTGCGCTCCTGGTCACCCTGCAGCTTGACCGATACGAAGCTGCCGGTCCCCGGGCACTGCAATTCGAAGCTCTCGTACCAGCGCCACACGGTCAGCCGCAGCTGATGCGTGCGGATACCCGACTCGGCGGTGCCGATGCGCACCTGCGCGATCCGGCTGTCCGGTCCGGTCTCCACCAGCTCGCAGGCGCCGATGCCCGCGAACAACCGTGGGTAGGTCTGCGGTTCGAGCAGCAGATCCCACAGCGCTTTACGGGCGACCGCGAAGTCGGCGCTCACATCGATGACGTCGGTTACCAACTCACGCACTTCTCGTCGGCCGGTTCGAACAACTCGGGGCCGGCGGGTGCCCCTCGATTCGCCGGTCACCCGTGCGGCCGATGCGTCAGCGAACCGGCAACCTGCAATCGACCCCAGTATGGGACGCGATGGCGGTGTTGCCCACCATTTACCGCTACATTGTGCGCCGCACCCACCCGGAGTCGACCTTGATGTGAACTCGCCCAACGCGCAACGGTTCCCGGCCGGTGCGTCGGTCGACCTGAATCATCGTGCGCACGCACCAGCATCGGTGCGCAGGCAACGACGCACGGAGGGACCCAGCCGCGCCGAGAATCACGCCTCGGCGACCTTGACGATCACCTCCAGCAGGTCGTTCAACGTCTGCCGGTCGGTCGTCGGCGACATGAGCGCGGCGCGCAGATAGGGACGGCCACCGAGCGCGAAAGACGAGAGATAGAACCGACCGTCCTGGATGAGCCGGGACCGCAATTCGAGCTGCCGGTCGCCCCACGGCTCATACCGGAAGCAGAGGATATTGCTCTGCGGCTGGTACGGCGCGGTGAAATCGGCCCGCTCCTGAATGAGCTCCCACAAATCGGTGGCGAGGCCGTATTGCCGCTCGACATAGGAGCGCAGGGAGGCTTCACCGCGATAAGCCAGGGTCAGCAAGATCTTGAGACCGAGTGGCGCCTTGGAGGTTTCGAAGGTGTATTGCCCCGGGTCGACATCTTCGGCCTCGGGTCGATAGAGATAACTCGCGTCCTGCTTGAACATGGTGTCGAGATAACGCTTTTCGCGGAACAGCACCCCGGTGCACAGCGCCGAGGTCCGCAGCATCTTGTGCCCGTCCCACACCGTCGAGTCGGCACGCTCGATACCGGCCAGCAGGCCGCGGTGGCGCGGCGAGATCAGCGCGGCGGCGCCGTGCGCGCCGTCCACGTGGAACCACAGGCCGTTGGCCTCGCAGAACTGCGCCACCTCGGCGATCGGGTCGTACAGGCCCGTCCCGGTGGCGCAGCCGTTGGCCACCACGGCGACCGGCCGCTTGCCCTGGGCGCGCACCTCGGCGAGCGCGGGCTCGAGCTCCGCCGGATCGATGCGGCCCAGCACGTCGGTGCGCAGCGGGTAGACCCCGCGTTCGCCCAGCCCCATGACGGCGGCTGCCTTGCGCACGGAGTAGTGACTGGTCGCCGGGGCGAAAATGACGAGATCGCCCGGGTTTCCGTCCCGCCACGCGGTGGCGTCGGCGTGCGAACGGGCGGCGAGCAGGGCGGTCAGGTTGCCCAGCGTGCCGCCGTTGGTCATCGCCCCGAGGCCGGTCGCGCCCCAGCCGACGTTGTCCAGCATCCACCGGCACACCGCCCGGTCCACCGCCGCGGCGGCCGGGGCGAGCTCGTACACCAGGGGAATGTTGTTGGTCATCGCCTGGAGGAGATCGGCGACCACACCGGGGGTATCCGACGGCGCGATCTGATGCGCCATGTACCCGGGGTGGTGGTGGCCGGCCGAGATGTCGCTGTAGGTGGTGACGAACGACAGCAACTCGGGCAGCGTCATCCCCCCTTCCTCGATCCACCGGCGCAGCTCCAGCCGCTTGGCGACCGTATCGATATCGGCCGAGGACACGACCTCGCCCGCTCCGGTCCTGGCCGTTTCGATATGGGCGGCAAGGGTTTCGAGGACCGCCGTCCCTACTTCTCGCACATCGTCGACCAAATCGACATGAGACATGTTGGATCCTCTCTGGACTAACTCTGGAAGCTCGCCCGGCCCACGTCGGCGAGCGCGCGTCGATCAGCGCGCGGCCGTACCCACCGGGTCGTGGTCGCCGTCGATGTTGCGCATCATGATTCGGTCGATATCGACCTCGGGCACCTGGAAGTCGTGGATCAGGAACTCCTCCATCAGCAGCACGCTGAGCAGGTGCACGTACGCGTCGCCGAACGGGTACGGCACCCGCGGCGCCTCCGATGTGCGCACCTGATCGACGAGCCGGTCCACCGCCTCGGGCACCAGGAATCCGACCCGGCGAATCGCGGTGGGGGACAGGATGTCCGAGACCCAGTCGTTGCCGTCGGGCAGCAGCGCCTCGGCGCCGGGCAGCCGCATTCCGAACTTCGGCCGGTTGACGATCCCGTGCGGCAGCCGGTCGGCATAGGCCTCGCGCAGAATGTGTTTGGCCCGTGCGCCGTTCAGCTTCCACTCGATCGGCAACGACGCCGCGTACTCGACGACGTTGGAATCCATGAAGGGGTACCGGCCTTCGACGCCGAACCCGGTTCCGGCGCGGTCGCCCAGGCAGGTCATGCCGTAGCCGATCAGGAAGGTGTGCATGTCCACCAGCATCGATCGGTCGATGGCCGATCGCTGATCGAAGTCGGGGAAGTCGGCGCGCAGCCGGCCCAGTAGCACGGCGTGGTCGTCGAAGACGTCGCCCGACGCGTCGATGAGCTGATCGACGGGTTCGGTTTCGAAGCGCCGCAAGTGCGCCCCGAGGGTGAAGTCGCGGTCGGATCGGTCCGCGTAGAACCGAAGGATCGCCGCGGCATTGGTGGCGTCGCTGTAGCGCATGTCGTTCAGCGCCAGCTCCAGCTCCTCGGCCGCGCCCGCGAATGACCCACCGCGCAGGCAACGTTCGAGGATCATCGCCTCTTTGGCCACGTCGTATCCGGCGAAGAGCTCGTCGGAACCTTCGCCGCCGAGGATGACGCGCACCCCGGCCAGCCCCACCTGCTCGGCCATCACGCCGTAGGCCACCGGAGCGGTGAAGTGCAGCGGCTGCTCACACTGGCGCACGACATGCGGGAACCGCTCACGGACTTGCGCGCGCGTCACCGGTATCCGAGTGTGCTTGCTGCCCAACCGATCCACCATCGCCTGCTGGTACGGCGACTCGTCCACCGGACTGTCGGCGGCGTCGATGGAGAACGTGGTGAGCGGCTCATCGATCAGTTCGTTCATCACGGAGGAGACGACCGCGGAGTCGATGCCACCGCTGATGTAGGTGCCCAGCGGGTAGTCCGTGCGCAAGCGCAGCCGGATCGACTCCTGAATGACCTCCCGCAGCCCGATCTTCGCCTCTTCGAAGGACTTCGGGGCCGGTCCCGCATTCTGCTTGGCGATGCCGTGGTAGTACTTCGTCAGCTCGGGCCGGCCGTCGCGGACGATCAAGATGTGTCCCGGCGGGATCGCGTCGATGCCGGTGAAACAGGTCTCGCCGGGGACCGGGCTCCAGTACCGCATCGCGCGCCGCACCTTGTCCGCGGCGAGCTCACGCGGCACCTCGGGGAAGGCGAAGAGGCCTTTGACCTCCGAGGCGAAGTAGAAGGTGCCGTTCTGCTCGGTGTAGAACATGGGGCGCTCGCCGAAGCGGTCGCGGCCGAGGATCAGCTGCCGTTCCCATTTGTCGTAGAAGACGAAGCCGAACTGGCCGTTCAGGCGCAGCAATGCGTCCTGTCCCCAGTAGGCCAGGGAATGCAGCAGCACTTCGGTATCGGAGTTCGTCTTGAAACGCACTCCGTAGCTTTCCAGTTCGCTGCGCAGCTCGATGTAGTTGAACACCTCGCCGTTGAAGCCGGCGATGTAGCGATTGTCCGGGGTCACCATGGGCTGCTGGCCGAGCCTCGGGTCGATCACCGAGAGGCGGACCGTGCCGAGGGTGAAGGAGGAACTGTCGTACAGGCCCACTTCGTCGGGGCCGCGATGGGCGATCGCCCGAATGCCCCGCCGCACCAGATCCAGTCGCTGGTCTTTGCGTAATCCGCTGTCAATGAATCCGACCACACCACACACGGGTCTATCTCCTATTTCCTCGAGAATTACGGAGCATCGCCGACTACACCGAATCCAGATACCGGGCGCGCTCCCAGTCGGTCACTTCTCGCTGCCCCGCCGCCGCCTCGCTGCGCGCCACTCGGCACAGGTTCTCCACCGTCGACGCGCCGAGTGCGCGCCGGGCGAACTCGCTCTCGCCGAAGAGGTTCGCGGCCGCCCAGATGTTCGTCGGCAGCGGCGGATACTCTTCCGAGACATAGGAATTCGCGGCAGGCGGTGGCGGTTTCAGGTCTTCGGTGACGCCGGCCAAGCCCGCGGTGAGCTGGGCGGCGGCGAGCAGATAGGGGTTGGCGTCGGCCGCGGCGATGCGCGTCTCCACCCGGGTGCCGCCGGCGTCGCGGACCAGGACGCGCACCGCGGCGCACCTGTTGTCCAAGCCCCAGGAGAGGTTCGTCGGCGCGAACGAATGGTCGGCGACGCGTTTGTAGCCGTTGGGCGTGGGGACCGATACGAGCTGTAGCTCGGCGGCGTACTTCAAAAGCCCGGCCACGTAATTGTGGCCGATGCTGCTCAGCGTGCCCGCGTCCCAGAACGCATTGTCTTTCTCCTTGCGCCACATGCTCTGATGGATGTGCAGGCCGCTGCCGGAGAGATCGCCGAACGGCTTCGCCATGAATGTCGCCCGGAATCCGTGCCGGGGCGCGAGTTGCTTCACGGCATAGCGGAAGAAGAGCAGCCCGTCCGCCGCGGTGAGCGGGTCGGACGGCGTGAGGTTGATCTCGACCTGACCCGGCGCGTACTCGGCCCCGCACGCCTCGACCTCGACATCGGCGCTGAGCAGCGTCTGGCAGACGTCGTCGAGAAACGGCTCCAGGTAATGATTGTCGTGCAAGCTGTAGACCGGGTTCCGGTCGCCACGGGAGCGCAGCGTCTCCGCGTCCAGGGCGTAGAACTCGCTCTCCATCGCGATGTAAGGCGAGAGACCGGCCCGCTCGAGTTCGGCGACGGCCCGGCGCAGTACGTCGCGCGGCGCTACCGGGGCGAGCTTGCCGGACCCGTCGACGACGTCACAGAAGACCAGGGCGGTCCGCTGCTTCCATGGCACGAGTCGCAGCGTCGCCAGATCGGGGCGCAGGAAGATATCGGGGTAACCATTGGACCAGCTGTATTCATCGGTCTCGATGACCTCCATCTGGTAATCCCAGGCCAATACCGCCGAGGACAAACCGACCCCACCCGAAAGCCCACTGGTCAAAAACGTTTCGACGGGAATTCTTTTCCCGCGGATAGCGCCTGTCATATCCGGCGTGGCGAGCTCGACCATCGTGATCGAATGCTCTTTCAGGAATTGCTCTACCGCTTCCATATCGATCCTCTCACCCCCCGGCGGCGCGACCCCCCTGACCACTTCACAAACGGGTGGACTCAGGTGACCTCGGCCGTCGGATCGGCCCGGCCCGGGACCCCGGCACATCCCCGGCGGACACGCGGCGGGCAGCGACCCGTCGCACTGGCCGACCCGGAACCAGCTTGGCGCGCAACGTTTCCCCACTGCACCGCGTCGACATCTCGTGCGGCCCCCGCGTGTGCGCGACCCGTTCCAGCATCAGGTTTCGACCGGCATCGTCGCGCATCGGCTCAGTCTGGCAGAGCCCTCCGAGATCCGGCATGCCCCGGATGGGGGGTTGAAATCCGGACGGCCACCCCTGATCTTGGAGAAAACGAGATAGCATCCAGATCTCCCCAATCCTCACCCATTTCGTGTGGGAAATATGGGAAGCGAAAACCGTGACTGAAGTTTCAACCCGTGTCGGCACCGTCGCCGACCCGATGCGCGCGCCCGGGCCCACCGGCTTGGACGCGTTCCGGGCAATGGCGCAAATCCGCAACGATCCCTGCCTGGCCTTCCAGAGCCTCGTCGAGCAGTACGGCGATGTCGTCCGCATAGACATCTCGGGCGGGCAATTCTTTATCGTCAACGACCCCGAGCTCGTCGAAACCGTCTTCGTGGGGCGCCAGAGCAACTACGTCAAAACCCTCAATGCCAAAGTGGCGGCAATGGCATTGGGTAACGGGCTGCTGACCAATGAGGGCGACTCCTGGACCCGGCAGCGCCGGATCATGCAACCGCTGTTCGCCCGGCGTCAGCTGGATCGCTTCGCCGAGTACATGATCAGCGCGGCGGAACGTTCGTTGCAGCGGTGGGAAACTCGGCCCGACGGGGATCAGCTCGATGTCTCCGTAGCGATGAACGCCCTGACGCTCGACGTGACCGCACCCGCGCTCTTCGGTAGCGACCTGTCCGAGGACGCCGCGCACGTGCACGAGGCGCTCGTCGAAATCCTGCGCTGCGTCGGCAAAGCCATGACCTCGCTGCTCACCTGGTTGCCCGCCCGGCTGCCCGGCGTCACCCCGGATATGGCGCTGCGGTTGCAGGCCCCGCGCTGGCGCAAGCTGGACGCTGCGGTCGCCGTGCTCGACGACGTTGTCGCCCGGCTCATCCGGGAGCGACAGGCGAACCCGCAGGAAGACCGGCACGAACTGCTCGGGCTGCTGCTCGACGCGCGTGACGACAAGGGCGCGGCGGCGATGAGCCCGCGCCAGGTCCGCGACGAGCTGGTGACCTTCTTGCTGGTCGGGCACGACACCACGGCCTACTCGCTGGCCTGGACCTTGATGCTGCTGTCCAACAATCCCGAGGCGCGCGAACGGCTCATCGCCGAGGTCGATACCGTGCTCGGCGACCGCCGCCCCACCCCGGCCGACCTCGACCAGTTGCCGTGGACCTCGGCGGTGATCGAAGAGGCGATGCGGCTGTATCCGCCGTCCTGGCTGATCGAACGGCAGGCCGCCGCCGACGATGTGCTGGGCGGCTACGCCATCCCCGCCGGGGCGACCGTGTACGTGGCGTCCTACCTGCTGCACCACGACCCGAAATCCTGGCCCAATCCGGAAGGTTTCGACCCGCGCCGGTTCCTGCCGGAGAACAAGCAGTTCGTCTATCCCGCCACCGGTGCCGGGAGTCCGCAACCCCGCTCCCGCTATGCGTACCTGCCGTTCGGTGCGGGCCACCGCCAATGCATCGGACTGGGTTTCGCGCGCATCCAAGCCAAGCTCATCCTTGCCATGCTCACCCAGAATTACACCTTCGACCTCGCGGCAGGTGCGCGGATCGTCCCCGAGCACACACTGACGCTGCGGCCGCGCAACGGTCTTCCCATGGTCCTGCGGCGTAGAACCCGCACCGAGTCGGTGTAGGCCGCTCCTCGCGCTTGCCCCCTCGCAGGCGCGTCGACGGTGCGAACCGGTAGTGCGCTACCTCTGCTATTGAGGTAGCGCACTACTCATGTGTGCGCCCGCGGACCGGAGGATGCTGAAAGCTGCCGAGAAATCTCGCCGATGGCGAGCGTTTCGGCAGGCAAGGAGTGCGCCATGGACATTCGGCGAACCATAATTCTGGCCGCGGCGGCGGTCGCATTGACGGCCTGCAGCACCTCGATACCCGATCGGGACCCGGGCAATACGACGACACAGCGGACGTCGGAGAGACCCGCGGTCCCCGGAGCGCCCGGACGACCGGAAAAGACCGATGCCGGGAAAGTGCCGGGCGCGCCCATTCGCATTCCGGCATTCACCGAACTCCAAGGACTTCCGCTCGTCACGGTCCGTGACTTGGCCGAGACGCGGATCGCCGAAGAATGCGATGACTGCGTGCGCATCGCTACCACCGTGGACAGCACCGCCACTCAGTACAGCGTGTGCCAGTACGTCTCCTTCCGGGGCGGGCAAGCGGACCCGACGCCGAACGAAGAGTCGCCGAACGGGTCGGTGATCCTGACTCGGGGCTCGACCCTGACGCTGATCACCGGTCCGAGTGCCCCGCAGCAACTTCCTTGCAGCACAGAGGGATACCTGCCGAAGACGTCGGTGACCGACGACCCCGACCCGACTACCGGGACTACGCCTACTACCAGCAAGCCCCGTGTCACACCCACCAGCTGAGCAGTCGACGACCGGGTCGGCGTTCGACGGATTCACGCAGGTTGCGAAGTCCGTCGGACAGGTGGTTGCGCCGACGACGCTGCTGACGGCCCTGCTGTTCTACTTCGGCTGGGCCCACGTCTACTGGTTCTTCCACTACTTCGGTGTCGATTCGACCACGTTGAATCCGAGCACCCGCGAATATCTGATGCGCACGGTCGACACACTTTTCGTGCCGCTGATCGTGATAGGACTCCTCAGCATGGCTGTGCTGTGGGGTTACGCCGCCCTGCCGAATTCTGTGCGCGAACATCGGCCCGCGTGGTGGGTCACCACCGTGGTCACGGTGCTCACGCTGGCGGTGCTGCTCAACGGGGTGTCGCGGGTGTTCGTCGTGACTCCGCTCAATGACGGGCTCTGCGTCGCACCGGTCTCGATCATCATCGGCGTGTTGATGCTGTGGACTCTGATAGTGCAGCGCCGCAACCGGTTACGTGCTCAGATGCCTGAGTCCGCGCCGCCGCGGTCGACGGCGGCCGCGGTCTCCGAATGGGTCATCCTGTTCACCGTGGTCGGTATCAGTCTGTTCTGGATCGCCGCCGACTATTCGGTAGCGGTCGGCCAGACCCGGGCCGGTGAGTGGGCCGCCCAATTACCGACCAGCCCCCAGGTCGTCGTCTACAGCGAAAAGGACCTGCACCTTTCCCGATCGGATGTCCACATGACCTCCTGTCATACCGATCCGACCGCCAGTTCCGCCTATCGATTCCGCTACGACGGACTGGTTCCCCTCAACCGCATCGGCGACCACTACGTCCTGGTACCCCGCACCTGGACCCCCGGCAACGGCGCCGCCATCGTCCTACCCGCATCGCCCCCGGGCGCGATCCGCTTCGAGTTCCGCCTCGCCGGCGATTCCCCGCCCCCCACCTGCTGAGCCGGTATCGCCTACGCGTCATCGAATTCGGCTGAGCCGGTGCGGGATACGCTCGTGTGCTGGTCTAATAGAGGGTGCGGTGCCGTCTCGCGGTCGTTTCCAGGCAGAACCGAATCTCTGAGTCACCCGCGGATCTGTGAGGGCCTGATGTCGTCCAGAAGTTTTGCGAAGTCGGAAGAATTCCAACTGCCGGAGCTGTCCGCCAGATTGCCGTTACTGCTGCACCCGGACGCGCCGCGCGGAGCGCAGCTGGGGGCCGATTGGTGCCGCGAATTCCTGAGGTCCGCTTACCCCACGGACTCGGAGCTCGACCGGTACATCCAACGGCAGACCGGCCTTTGGGGGTCTTACATCGCGCCCCTGGTCGACCCGGTGACGCACCTGCTGATCGTCGATTGGACCAGCGCGTTGTTCGTCATAGATGACGCCTTCGGGCAGCACGGTGTGCTCCCCAGTTTCATGGCGTACGCCGCGGCGCGGATGGCCGGAGCGGATCCGCCGGGCAGCGGAACCGGCTTCGACGCCGCGTTCGACGACCTGTGGTCGCGGACAACCGCGGCGCTGCCACCGCCGCTGGCCGCGCGCGCCGCCCGGCAGCTGCTGGAGTACGGACGCGCGGTAGCTGACGAGGAGGCCTGTGGCGGGCACCCGCAGGCGCCGTCGCCGGCCCGAATTCTGGAGATCCACCGAATAGACACCGCCTTGCGGTTCTACTTCACTTTGATCGAAGCAGGCATGGGCTGCTGTCTGGATCCAGCGGCAGTCGCGGCCACCGGTACCGCCGAGTTGGCAGCCCTGGAGCATATTGCCCTGGTCAACGACCTCTTCTCCTACCGCAAAGAGCATTACGCCGGTAGGAAGGGTGCCGAGGCGCAGCCGACCGAGGCCAAGGCCAAGGGCGGCCAGCACAGCGGCGCGAACCGCTGATCGGCCCCCAGCTCCTGCCCTGATAAGCCGGCAGCCCCTGCTGAGCACTGCTCAGCAGGGGCTGGCTGCTGTCATGGGCCCGGGCTTCGCACCCGGACTGGGCAGGTCAGGCGGGTGGCAGTCGTCGTTCGGCGGCCGCCTCGATCGATGGGTAAGTGGGGAACAGCAGGAATGCACCGGTCACGTCGAGTGCCCGCTGCACGGCGGGATGGTGAAAGACCAGCCGCAGGTCGAGGCCGCGGGGTGCGGCGCGATGTTTGATCTCGACGAGTGCGCACGCGACGCTGAGCGAGAGGAACTCGACATCCCGTAAATCGACGATCACGCAGCCTTCGTCGAGCGAACCCAGCGCCCTGGTAATCCGCTGGCGCAGCACGGGTATGTGGGACGCATCCAGATCTCCGTGTGCGGTGACCACAGCGGTATCGGACTTTCTGGCGCGGCGCCGATTCGTGGTACTGGTGCGCAGCGGCATCTCGTCGGCTACTACTGCGGCGGCTGTCGGCTCGGCGATGGTTTCTGTCATCACTAACCCCTTGCGTCCGAGGCTTGCACTAACGACTCGTCCCGACTGCGGGCGTACGCGTGGGCAGGTGATGAATGAACACACCGCCGCGCGGCAGGCGACCCGCGCATGGGACGCTACGGCTGGCTGTTCAACCTCTTCCGGTTTACCACGACGGCTCGCCGCTGTCTACCGCCCGAGACGTTCCGAAACGTCGCTCATGCTCGGCCGCTACCTGGAGGCAACGAAACCGGGGTGTTCCTCGAGCGGCGGCGTCCGATCAGAACGCCGGGGTGACTGCGGGCGCGACCTTGGGCAGATCCATTTCGTAGATGGCGTAGGCGGCGCGCAGTACCGGCTGGGCGACATTGCGCACCCGGATGCCGCCCGGTGTGGTCCCGCGTTCGGAGCCCGCGTGCGCGTGGCCGTGCAGTGCGAGATCGGCGCCGTTGTTGTCGATCGCTTCGCCGAGCAGGTAGGAACCGAGGAACGGGTAGATCTCCCTCGGTTCGCCGTGCAGTGTGTCGCTGACGGGGGAGTAGTGGGTGAGCGCGATGGTCACGTCGGTGGACAGTCCGGCCAGGGCTTCGGCCAGTGAATCCGCGAGTGCGACTGTGTGACAGGAGAAGTCACGCATCTGGCGCTCGCCGAAGATGCTCGCGCACTTGCCGGCGAAGCCGCCGCCGAACCCCTTGGTCCCGGCGATGCCGAGTGTCCGGCCGGAGATGGTGAAGGTGGTGGCGGTCCCTTCGAGCACGGTGATGCCCTGGTCGACCAGCAGCTTGGTGATGTCGTCCTCGACCTCGCTGTGATAGTCGTGGTTACCGAGCACCGCGACCACCGGCACGCCGAGGTCGGCGAACTCGGCGGCGACCACCTCGGCCTCCTCCACCGTCCCGTGGCGCGTCAAATCGCCTGCCAGCAGCAGGATGTCGGCGTGCTCGGGCAGCTCGCGCAGCGTGGGTCGCCACAGCCCGTGTGAGTCGACGCCGAGATGTACATCGCCTACGGCGGCTATTCGCATGCGGCTCAACTCCTTTCGGTATCCGTCGAACCGAGCGCCTCGCTGTCGGCCGGCGCGCCGGGACGGGTGACGTGCACATCGTTGTGGATCCGCGCTTGCGGAAGCTGTTCGCGCACTATCGTTTCCAGCTGGTGTTTGCGTTCCTCGGTGCTCACCTCGCCGCCGAGGACCACCACGTCGCCGCGAATGGTTACCCCGATGCCGAGTTCCGCGGTGCGCGGATCCTCGGCCAGGGCGCGGCGCAGGTGCGCGACAAGGTATTGCGGCTGCTCCATCTATTTCACCTTTCCGGTGTCGGTGATACCGAGATCGTCGAGCAGCCCGAGAAACGCGCGCGCATACGGTGATTCCTCGGTCTGACGCCGTGCTTCCGCCCAGTCGACCTGTTCGCGCAGGTCGCGCGCGATGTGCAGCAGCGGCGCGAAGTCGAGGCGGTGCGCGTCGAAGACCAGCAGCTTGTCCACCATGAGGTCGGTGCCGCTGACCACCGGCGCGGAGGTCGGCCCGATGCGCATCGGCGTTGCGCGGTCGAGCAATTCGTCGGTGACGTCCCGGTAATTGGGTCGGTAGATCACGTCGATCAGCACGTCGCCGTCGTAGACCTTGCGCAGCCAGTCCTCGGGGGGATCGCAGACCCGCAACCCGGCCTCGGCCAGTGTGCGCACCGCTTTCGCGCAGTCCTCGGGTTTGACGAAGATATCGACATCGTGCTGCGAGGCGGGCCCACCGCGTGCGTACACCGCGCAACCGCCGGCCACGGCGAACTTGATGTTCGTCTCGGCCAGCGCATTGACGGCTCGGGTCAACGAGTGCAGCAATTGATCGATCGTGGCGACCATGATCGGGCAATACCCGGTTACCAGTCGACTATTCGGCGGATTCGAGCGCGCGGGTTTCGCCGGACAACAGACCGGGCAGCAGCGTCGCACCCGCGGTGGCCGCGACGGCCGACCCGGTCGCGATCGTCCAGCCGAACGGCCCCAACGGCCTGCAACCGAAGTAGGTGCACAGCCCGGGTGTCATGACCACGGCACCGAGCACGCCCGCGCTAGCGGCGGTGGTCACCCACACCAGGGGACTGCGATACCCCGACACCAGGGTCTGCCCCAGCTGGGTGCCGATCAGCGCGACCAGCCCGATGGTCGCGGCCCGGCGTTCGGTGCCGGTGTAGCGGCCGAGCGTCCAGGCGACGGAGGCGCCGGTGGCCGTGGCGATGCCGCGGGTGGCGATGGTCCTGGTCAGGTCGGTGCCGAGCTCGGCGCGCGGAATCTCGGTGAGTTGCGCCGACCGCTCGCGGACCGCCGCGGCGCTGTCGGCCGGATCGATGCCGCGATCGTCCGGCGAGAGCGCCAGGGCCAGCGCCGGGAACATATCGGTGAGCATGTTCACCAGGAGGAACTGGCGGGTGCCGAGTGGTCCGCGCCCGCCGACGGCGGTACCGAACAGCGTGAACGCGACCTCGCCCGCGTTACCGCCGACCAGTACGCCGACGGCATCGGTGATCCGCCGCCACATGCCGCGACCCTCGACCAGCGCGTGCAAGATCGCGATCGGGTCCGGATCGGTCAGCACCAGGTCGGCGGCGTTGCGCGCGGCGGTGGATCCCTGTGCGGCCAAACCGATTCCGATGTCGGCGCTGCGGATCGCGGCGGCATCGTTGCCGCCGTCGCCGGTCATGCCGACGACGTGACCGTTGCGGCGCAACGCGGTGACGATGCGCACCTTCTGCTCCGGATTCACCCGGGCGAACACCGTGCTGCGCTCGATCAACTCCGCTTGCTCGCGGTCGTCGCATCGATCCAGATCGGCGCCGGTGACCACGGTATCGACGGCGATGCCCAGCTGGCGCGCCGCCGCGGTGGCGGTCACCGGATGATCGCCGGTGATCATCCGGACACTGATGTCGTTGTCCTGCAGGGCGGTGATCAGCGGCAGCGTCTGCGGGCGCGGGGTGTCGGCGATGCCGAGGAAGCCGAGCAGCGTGAGTTCGCCGACCGCGCCCGCCACATCGTCGGGCTCGGTGGCGAGGTCTCGGCGGGCCACGGCCAGCACGCGCAGGCCTTGCTCGGCCAGATCGCGCACGGTCGTCTCGGCGCGCGCACGCAACTGCTCGGACAGGGCGATGGTGTCGCCGTTGCGGACCTTGGTGCACCGCGGCAGCACGATCTCGGGCGCGCCCTTGACGACCAACCGCAGCCTGCGCGCGGTGTTGCCCAGCGCGGCGGCGTACCCGCGATTCGAGTCGAAGGGGATCGCTTCGATCGGGTGCCAGCGCCCGTCGTCGAGGATCTCGGCGGCCTCGAGCACCGCGCGATCGGTGGCATGGGTGACCGGTCCCTCGTTCGGGTCGGGGCAGGCGCGCGCGGCCGCACGCAGCAGCCTGCGCGCCTCCTCGGCCTCGGCGCCGGGCTCCCACTGCTGGTGCAGGTCGGCGAGTTTGGTCAACCGCAACCGCCCTTCGGTGAGGGTGCCGGTCTTGTCGAAACACAGCGTGTCGACCCGGCCGAGCGCCTCCACCGTGCGACTTGCCCGGACCAGCACGCCGTAGCGGGACAACCGCCGGGTGGCCGCGAGTTGCGCGACCGTGGCGACCAGCGGCAGCCCCTCCGGTACCGCCGCGACCGCGACGGCCACACCGTCGGCGATGGCGGCGCGCAACTCCCGGCCGCGCAGGCCGCCCAGGACGCTGACGATCGCCCCGCCGGTCAGCGTCAGTGGCAACGCCCGGTCGGTCAGCTGGCGCAATTGTGCTTGCACGCCGCCCTTTTCGGGCGGCACCGCACCGGCGGTGGCCCGCCCGACCTGGGTGTCGGCGCCGACCGCGACCACGACGGCCCGCCCGCGGCCGTTCACGACGGTGCTGCCCTCGTAGATCATGCAGGCGCGGTCACTCGGACCGGCACCGGGCGTGGCCGACAGTTGCTTCTCCACCGTGACCGATTCACCGGTCAGCCCGGATTCGTCCAGCTCGAGATCGTCGATGTCGACCAGCCGTGCGTCGGCGGGCACCACCTCACCCGGACGGACGACGATGACATCGCCGACCGTGAGCAGGCTGGCCGGCAGGGTTGTTTCGCCGGCGTCGGGCTTGTCCACGTCGGCCCGGTCGATGACCTGCGCGGTGAGGCTCTCCCGGTCCAGCAGCGTGTGCAGGGCCGACTCGGCGCGCTGGCGCTGCCTGGCCGAGACCACCGCGTTCACGGTGAGGACCGAGGAGAGCAGGATCGCATCGGACGGGGAGCCGAGAATGGCGGTCGCGGCGGCGCCGACGCCCAGGATCGGGGTCAGCGGATCGGCCAGTTCGGTGCGTAGATGGCGCAGGAACGAGGTGGTGCGCGTCAATCCGCCGAACCAGGTGTCCTGCTCGGACGGGGCCGACGTGGCACGCTCCGTCGAGGCGGGCGGCTGCGGTAGTCGAGCGAGCACCTCCTCGGGTTGCAGTGCGTGCCAAGGCAGCAGCACCGACGGCGCGGGAAGCGCCGGTGCGCGCATCGTGCGCAGCCCGGCCAGCGAGCCGTTCAGCAGGCCCGCGAGGTGGGCTGCGGCCATCGGTGATATCTGGGCCCGCCGCGACGGCGACACCGCGAGCAGCAATCCGCCGAGCGCGGCTGCCGAGAGCGCGAGGGACCGGCCTTGTGCGCTGACGTGGCGGGCCGGTTCGATCGCCGCCAGTATTCGTTCGACTTGGCTCAGCTCGCGGCACAGCGCGTCCGCGGTCCACGGCGCCCGTTTGTGGTTGTGCCCGGTGCCGAGCAGCCCGATGGCCACATCGGACCAGGCGAGTGCCTTGTAGGCGTGGGCGCTCACCGTGGCGACCACGTGGCCGTCGCGCTGCAAGTCGTGCACGAGTTTGCTCAACGAGGTCGCGGAGGAGACGAATTGGTCTACGCGGGAACGCAATTCCCCGGCGTCGGCGCTCGCGGCGAGAGTCACGCGCAGACCTGCCTTGCGTGCCGTGGTCAGCAACGAGTGTGCACGCGGGTCGAGTTCCCGGCCGATGAGGACCCGGCCCACCGTGCGGTCGCCGGCGCGCAATTCACGCCCAGCCGGACGGATCGTGGCGCCCCGATCCGGATTTCCGCTCTCGGGGTGCACCAGTCGCAGCTCGTTCTTGCGCGCTGCGCCGTTCCGTTCGGACGCGGCGGGTTCAGCCGAGGAATCCGGGGGCGACCAGAGCAGCCGCTGGGCCGCACTCCAGACGTCGGCGGTGGACCATTCGGCATCGGTGGACTCGGCATCGAGCACTACCCGGCGCGAGGTGAGCAAGGCTTCGCCGTCCACGACGAGTGCGGTGAGGCGATCGAGTCGCCGCCACGCGGTGGGGTCCAGCGTCAGCACGCCCGCGCGGGCCAGCAGCGTGGTGAGGGTCGCGGCGTATGCCTCGCGGCAGGCGCGTGCGGCCTTGGGGGCACCGAGAGCGAGCGCGTTGACGGCGTCACCGGCGTTGCCGAGGGTGGCAATCGCGGTGGCGCCCACCACCATTGCCGATCCCGTCTCGTCGGCGACGCGCTCCAGCGGTCCGGGCGGCAGTTCGGCGGGGCGGGTGTAGCGCGGCAGCGGCTGCGCGACGTCGGGGTTGTCGTGGTGCAGGAGCTGCGGTTCCCAACCGCGCCAGCTGACCCGGCGCGCGACCGCCTCGGTCAGCAGCATGGACCGTTGCGCCGCGTCGAGCAGCAGCGTGGGGATCCCGTCGGTCGCGTTCTCGCCGAGCGCGGTGCCGAGAGCGGAGACCAGGGTCAGCACGAGGTCGGTGCGCGCTCGCCCCAGCCGTTGCTCGAGTTGGTCGCGGACCCGCGGCTGTGTCTCGGCGATCGAGGCGAGGGCCCGCGCCGCGCGCAGCGGCGGACGCATCGGGGGCGCGACCCCGGCCAGCGAGATCGCGACGGCGCACAGATCGCCGGCGACCTGAATTGCCGCCGCTATCACCGGTTCTCGGTCACCCGGGTAGTCGACATCGCAGTCCCAGTCCTGCTCGTCGACCTCGGTATCGTGCTCGATCCGGTCCACCGTGGCGAGCAGTTCCGGCAGATCCGCCGCGCCGCGGGCCAGGGTGGCGACCACCCGTCCGGTCACCGCGTTCACCTGCCACCAGCGCACACCGCCGAGGCTTTCCAGTCGCCGCTCCAGTGCGCGGGCGACGGTGGCGCTGCTGCCGCCCGCCAAACCGCGGACCTCGATGGTCGCGCGCCTGCCGTGCATGGCGACCCGTCGCCGGGTGCGCTTCAGGTGCGGGTCGACCAAGGCCGCCACGTCGTCGCGCAACTGACCAGGCTCGGGCACATCGAGGAGTTGCCCGGCCTCGGCCGCTTTCCCGGCCACTGTCTCGATGGCCTGCAACGGCGCGGCGGCGAGCTGGGTGGCCGCGCCGATGGCGAGTAACCCGCCACGGCGCACGGCTTCGGTCACCGCTGCCGCGGGCGCCTCGATCCACCAGGTAGGTCGTAGATGACGTGTCGATAGGCCCATAACGGGCAGCTACCCCGCAGGTAGCCCGGTAAACAAGGCCGGAGTTGCGCTCGCAGAGAACAGGTTCGGTGGATGGGCCCGCGCTCGCCTCCGGCACAGTTTCTCGGTCGGCATACGGGGTAAATCCGGGGCATGACCTCATCGCGCGACGGCCGGAATGCTCGGCTGGGTTTGCCGGAAACGATCACGGTCGCGCTGTTCGATCTCGACGGGGTCCTCACCGACACCGCGTCGGTGCACCGGCGGGCGTGGACCACGGTGTTCGACGAGTACCTCGGGCAGCGCTGCGGGCCGGACTTCGTGCCGTTCAGTGCGGACGACTATCTGCGCTATGTCGACGGCCGCCCGCGCGCCGACGGCGTCCGCGAGTTCCTGCGGTCCCGGGAGATCACCCTGCCGGAGGGCGACCCGGCGGACGAACCGGGGGATGCGACGGTGCACGCGCTCGGCAATCGTAAGAACAGCGTGCTGCTCTCGCTGATCGAGCACGAAGGTGTCAAGGTTTACCCCAGTTCGGTCGACTATGTGACCGCGGTCCGGGAGGCCGGGCTGAAGGTAGCCGTGGTGACCGCCTCCGCCAATGCCGTTGCGGTGCTGGAGGTTACGGGCATCGCCCGCAGCGTCGACGAGCGGGTCGACGGCAACGACGTCACCAGGCTCGGACTGCGCGGTAAGCCCGCGCCCGACGGATTCCTGGAAGCCGCCGCGCGGCTGAACGTAAAGCCCGAGCAGGCAGCGGTTTTCGAGGACGCGGTCGCCGGGGTAGCGGCAGGGCACGCGGGCGGCTTCGGGTTCGTCGTCGGGGTCGATCGCGTCGGCGACGGCAGGCACGGGCCGGAATTGACGGCGGCGGGCGCCGATGTCGTCGTCCAGGATCTGGCGGAGCTGAAGGAGTAGCGAAATGGCTGTGGACTGTCGCGGTTTCGAGGTGGACCCATGGCAATTGCGGTGGTGCGGGCTGGATGTGGAGGCGCTGCGGCGGACCGAGTCGATCTTCGCCTTGTCGAACGGTCACCTCGGGTTACGCGGCACCCTCGAGGAGGGGGAGCCGGTCGGTGAACCGGGCACCTACCTCAACGGGTTCTATGAGAAACGTCAATTGCCTTATGCCGAAGTGGGTTACGGATACCCGCAGCAGGGGCAGACCGTGGTGAACGTCACCGACGGAAAGATCATCCGGCTGCTCGTCGGGGACGAGCCGATGGACATGCGCTACGGCCATGCCAGGGAGCACGAGCGGGTACTGGATTTTCGCTCCGGCACCTTGCGCCGCAGCACCGTATGGACCTCGCCCACCGGTCAATCGGTGCGGATCCGTTCGGAGCGGCTCGTCTCGTTCACCGAGCGGGCGCTGGCCGCCATCCGCTATGAGGTCGAGCCGCTCGACGAGGATCTGGATCTGGTGATCCAATCGGATCTGCTCGCCAACGAGCCGGTCGTGGCGCGCCAGGGTGATCCCCGGTTCGCGGCGGCGCTGGATCGCCCGCTGGTGGCCGACTTCGCGGCCGCGCGGGATTTCCATGCGGTGCTCGCCCATCACACCAGGCAATCCGGGCTGCGGATGGCGGCGGGGATGGATCATGAGCTGGCAGTGAACGCCACGCCACGGTGCTCGGTGCACACCGAGGACGATCTGGCCCGGCTGACAATCGCGGTCGATGTCGCGCGGGGCGAAACGGTGTGCGTGACCAAATATTTCGCCTACGGCTGGTCCAGTCAGCGTTCGACGCCCGCGCTGCGCGCCCAGGTCGAAGCGGCGTTGGCGGCGGGGCTGGAGACCGGCTGGGACGACCTGCTGGCCCGTCAACGTGCTTACCTCGATGACTTTTGGGCGAGCGCGGATATCGAGATCGATGGCGATCCCGAAATGCAGCAGGCCGTTCGCTTCGCGCTGTTCCATGTGCTGCAGGCGGGAGCTCGCGGGGAGACGCGCGCGATACCGGCGAAGGGGTTGACCGGTCCCGGCTACGACGGCCACTCCTTCTGGGACACAGAGACGTTCGTGCTTCCCGTGCTCACCCATACGGTGCCCGCCGCCGCGGGCGACGCGCTGCGCTGGCGGCATTCGACCCTAGAACTGGCGCGGCAGCGGGCCCGCGAACTCGGTCAGTCGGGGGCGATGTTCCCGTGGCGATCGATCAATGGCGAAGAGGGCTCCGGCTATTGGCCGACCGGCACCGCGGCGGTGCACGTCAACGCCGATATCGCCGACGCGACCATCCGCTATCTGGCCGCCACCGGGGACGAACAGTTCGAACGGGACTGCGGGGTAGAGCTTTTGGTGGAGACCGCCAGGTTGTGGGCGGTCCTCGGGCATCGGGATTCGGCCGGGAACTTCCGGATCGACGGTGTCACCGGGCCCGACGAATACTCCGCGTTGGCCGACAACAACATCTATACGAATCTGATGGCGCAGAAGAACCTGCGCGGTGCGGTCGCTGCGTGTGAGCGGCAGCCCGAGGTGGCGCAGCGGCTGGGAGTCACCGAGAGCGAGATCGGCCGCTGGCGGGACTGTGCCGCGAAAGTCGCCATGCCGTACAACGACGAACTCGAGGTGCACGAGCAGTCGGAGAATTTCACCCGCTACATGCGCTGGAATTTCGCGGATACCCCCGCTGAGCGTTATCCACTGCTGCTGCACTATCCGTACTTCGACCTGAACCGTAAGCAGGTGGTCAAACAGGCCGACCTGACCTTGGCGATGTACCTGTGCCCCGACGAGTTCACGCCGGAGCAGAAGCTGCGGAACTTCGACTATTACGAGGCACTGACGGTCCGCGACTCCTCGCTGTCGGCCTGCGCCCAGGCGATCATGGCGGCCGAAGTCGGTCACCTGTCGCTGGCCTTCGACTACTTCGTCGAATCCGCGCTGACCGATCTGCACGATCTGCACCACAATGTGGCGACCGGATTGCATATCGCCTCGCTGGCCGGAACGTGGAGTTGCTGCGTCGCCGGTTTCGGCGGCATGCGCGAATGCAATGGCGAAGTGCGTTTCGCCCCACGCCTCCCCGAAAACCTCGACCGCCTCGCCTTCCGAATCCTGTGGCGCGGCAGCCGAATATCGGTCGACATCACCCGCGACGCCGCGACCTACTCCCTACTCTCCGGCGACCCCTTCACCTTCCGTCACCATGGCCAGCCGCACACGCTGGACGAGACACCGCTGGAACTGGGCATACCGGACCTACCGAATGTCTCGAAGCCCGAACCCCCGGCCGGACGTGCTCCATACCGCCGGGATTGATTTTGCCCGCCGCTCCCGACAACCGAACTCGCACGGATCCAGCTGCGGGTGAGAGCTATCTTCGCATCGCAGTGTGTCTTTCGCGTCGGGTCATCCGTTGGCGGCCGGGTGCAGGGCCTCGGTGATGGCTTTGGCGGATTGCGCGACGAGCGGGTCGTCGGCGGGGGCGTTTTCCTCGGTGTTGATCGACAGTACGGTGATCACGATCGGCGAGTCACTGTTGGGCGGCCAGGTCACCGCGGCGTCGTTGGTGAGGCCGTAGTCGCCGCCGCCGGTTTTGTCGCCGGTCTTCCAGTCCTGCGGCAGACCGGCGCGGATCCGGTTCAGGCCGGTGGTGCTGCGCAGTAGCCATTCGGTGAGCTGCGCGCGCTCCGGTGCGGGCAGCGCGTCGCCGGAGACCAGCGCGCGGTAGTCCGCGGCGAGTGCGGCGGGGGTGGTGGAGTTGTGCTCGGGGTTGGTGTCGCCGCTGTTGCTCAGTGGCTCCCAGTCGTCGAGGCTGGTGGCCGTATCGCCCAGCGTGCGAACGAATTTCGTGATCGAGGTAGGCCCGCCGAGTAGTTTCAGCAGCTCGTTGGCCGCGGTGTTGTCGCTCTTCTCGATGGCAGCGGCGGCCAGCTCACGCACCGTCATGCCGGTGTCGACGCGCGTCTCGGTCACCGGCGAGTACTTCACCACATCGCCGGCGTTGAAATGGATGACGGTGTCGAAATAGCCGTCGGCCAGCGGATGCTCGCGGAGCAGCGCGGCCACCGCCAGCGTTTTGAAGGTCGAGCCGATCGGAAACCGCTCGTTCTCCCGGTAACCCAGAAAGACGCCTGTCTTCGTATCGACGGCGAAGACACCGACTCGGGCGTGGTGCGCGGATTCGAGATCCCGCACCTGAGCGGTTGCCTTGGCGGCGTCGGGCACCCGGGTGGGTTCGGTCTTGGGCTCGGACACAGAGCATGCGCCGACGAGCGCGACTGCCGTGATCGCGACTGTCAGAACACCGATTCTGGACTTGGCTGTCATGACTGCTCTCCTCTGAAAATGGCTGACAAGCGGGGTGCGACGGAGCATGTCACTCGCTCATTCATGCGGTCCAAGGCTGGAAGACGCTGATTGATGCTGAACTGGCATACTGGCTCGTCGTGGATATGGTCGAAGCCTGCCGAGCGTTCGTGGCGGTCGGCGAGTACGGCAGTTTCACCGACGGCGCCGCCGTGGCGCGTATCCCGCAGTCGGTGGCCAGCAGACGCGTCGCGGCCTTGGAGCGGCGTTTCGGCGCTCGACTGTTCAACCGGTCCACCCGCGCGGTCACCTTGACCTCGTTCGGTCGCGAGGTGCTGCCCTCGGCCAAACGCCTGGTCGAACTCGCCGACACCCTGGACCACAACGCCGAACGCGCCAAACTACGGCCCTTTCGAATAGCGGTGCCCACGATCTGCAGCCCGCTGCAGCTGGCCCGGTTGATCGCCGCCGGGCGGCGCAACGGGCTGAACCTGGACCTGCACGCGGCCGACCCCGGGGAACGCGCGGAGTTGCTGCGCACGATGGAGGTGCGGGCGGCCCTGGTTGCGATCCCGCCCGGCGAGGGCAGTTGGCGGGTGCCGCTGGGACTGGCCGGTGGCGGCGCGCGAAAGAGCCGGGCACTGTATGTGGAGTCGCTGCGGCCGAGCCGCGCCGACCGGGACGCCCGCCGGCGCCGCATCTGGGTGCAACCCGAAGACGATGTACCGCACATTCGTGACCCGCTCACCCGGCTCGGCGCCGCGGTGGGCTTGCAGCCCGCGCAGGTGCTGGTGGCGAACTCGTTCGCCGCGGCGGCGGCGGACGCGCTCGCTTCGGCAGATCTGCTGCTCTGCTCAGCGAGTCAAGCCGGTGAGCTGGGCCTGCAGTGGCTGCCGATCGGCGAACTGGCACAGCTGGCTCGGGGCTACCGGCTCGTCACCGGGCTGAGCGAGGACACGCAGCGAACACAGTTGCTGCCCGCCGCCGAGATCGGTCACTGCCTCGGCCAACCGGACACCGATGGCTGATGCTGTTGATCCAACAGACAGGATGTGTACGTGGGAGTGGCTGAGATTCTGCGGGCGGCGCGCGACGACTTGCACAGCGCGGGGTTACGCGGTTCCTTCTTGGTGCGCGACCTCGACACCGGCGACGAACTCGGTATCGACCCGGACACGGAGTACCCGTCCGCATCCCTGGTCAAAGTGCCACTCGCGGTCGCCACACTCGAACGCGTCGCCCGCGGCGAACTCGATCCGACGACGCCGATCGTGGTGCAGCCGGGCCGCGTGACGGCGCCCGGCCCGGTCGGGATCACCAAATTTTGGCATCCCGCCACCATCGCACTGGCAGACCTGCTCTACCTCACCCTGTCGATCAGCGACAACGCCGCCGCCGACGCACTGTTCGGTCTCACGCCACCCGAGGCCGTGACCGCCGAGCTGGATCGGCTCGGCATCGAGGGCATCTCCGTGCGGCACCTACTGCACGAACTCACCCGCACGCCCACCGAAATGCTCGACCCCGCCCACGCCCACCTCGCCCACACCCTCGCGATCACCGCCACCACGGCCGGCCACGGACACCCGGTCCCGCAACTGGACATCAGCCGAGCCAACACCGGCTCAGCCCGCGCCTTCGTCGAACTGCTACAGAAGATCTGGCGCCCCAGCAGCATCCGTCCCGAGGCCGCAGCACAGATCCGCCGACTGATGGGCGAGAACATGCTGCGCAACCGACTGGCCCCCGACTTCGGCTCCGACGCGTCCCGATGGTCGTCCAAGACCGGCACCTTGATCAACCTCCGCCACGAGATCGGCGTCGTCGAACACGCCGACGGCCAAACCTTCGCCGTAGCCGCCCTCACCGAGTCCACCGTCCCCGCCACCACCCAACCGGGTGCAGAAGCGGTGATGGCCGCCGTCGCCAGGCTGCTCCGCGACGAGCTACGACGGATGTAGCCCTCGCTGAACGCTCGGTAGCGGCGGTGAGAAGTGGGACGTCCGTAAGAGTTTCGTGCGATGCTCGGATCATGACGTGGTCGGTTCTCGGTGGTTTCGTACTTGCGGTGGCACTTGCAGCGATGGTGCCCGGTCCCACTACCGCGCTGGTGATTCGGCGCAGCGCGCTGGGTGGCGCGCGGGCTGCGGTGCCGATCATCGGCGGCATGCAGGTCGGGTTGTATGCGTGGATCGCGGCTTCGGCGTTCGGGCTTTCCACGCTGGTGGCCGCCAGTGATGTGGCGTATGTGGTGATTCGGGTCGTCGGTGCGGCCGTGCTGATCTATCTCGGTGTGCAGGCTTGGCGGGCGGCGCGCAATCCGTCCGGCGAGGCGCTGGTCGACGAGGATGCGGTGGGGGCGAAACCCTGGCGGGCCGCCGGAATCGGCATGGTGACCAACCTGACCAACCCCAAGGTGGCCGTGTTCGCCTTCGCGTTCTACCCGCAATTCGTTGCGCCGGAGGCGAATATCCTCGCAACAACCCTGCTCCTCGGCCTGCTCCACCTCGTCATCGACGCCACCTGGTTCATCACGGTCGCCCTGTTCGTGGGCCGCGCCCGCGCGTTCTTCGCCGAAACCCGAGTGCGCCAGTGGCTGGAGCGCATCACCGGCACCGTGCTGGTCGCCCTCGGCGTCCGCCTCGCCGTCAGCGAGGTCTAGCCGTCGCTCAACTGCCGCACCTTCTCTCGGGATCCGCACCGACTTCGGTGGCCCGTAATGGGTGCGGATCCCGAGAGAAGGTGCGGGGATGTGGGGGTGGGGGCTCCGCATAGAGTAATGCGGTGGTTGTTGTTGTGGGAGTGGTCGTCGTGCTGGGGGTTTTCGGCGGGCTGCACTGGTATCTGTGGCGGCGGCTCGTGCGGGATACGACGGTGCGCGGATCGATCGCACGCCGGGTGGGCACCGGGCTGATCATCGCGGGGCCGGTGCTGCTGATCGGTGCGTTCGTGGCGGAATCGGCGGGGATTCCGTTCCTGCTCATCCAGATCATCGCCTGGCCCGGGTACATGTGGGGCGCGCTGTTCATCTATCTCGTGTTATGGCTGCTGGTGGGTGAACTGGCCCGGCCGTTGGTCCGGCGCTGGATCACCCGCTCGGACAAAGCGCCGGAGGATGTGCTGATCCCCGCGGCCGGGGGAGCGGACACCGCACCGCGCGATGAACCGGAAGCGCCGGTTTCGCGGCGGCTGTTCGTTTCTCGCGCAGTGGGCGGTGCGGCGGCGTTGGCGGCGGTGAGCACGGTCGGTTACGGCACGCACAGCGTGTTGTCCGGTCCGCAGGTGAAACGCCTGACGATCCCGCTCGCGAATCTGCCCCGCGCCGCGCACGGCTTCCGGATAGCGGTGGTCAGCGATATCCACCTCGGACCGATTCTCGGCCGCGGGTTCGCGGAGCGGGTGGTCGAGACGATCAACGGCACCCAGTCGGATCTCATTGCCATCGTGGGTGATCTGGTCGACGGCAGCGTCGAACATCTGCGCTCTGCGGTCGAACCCCTGGCCCGGTTACGTGCGCGGAACGGCGCCTATTTCGTCACCGGGAACCACGAATACTTCTCCGGCGCGGAGCAGTGGATGGAGCACGTGCAGGAACTCGGCCTGCATCTCTTGGCGAACAGTCGCACCGAGCTGCCGTACTTCGACCTCGCCGGTGTCAACGACATTCAGGGCAAGCGCATCGGGCAGGGCCCGGATTTCACTGCGGCACTGGGCAATCGCGATCTCGCGCGCACCGCGGTGCTGCTCGCGCATCAGCCGGTGCAGATCCACGACGCCGTCGAGTTCGGCGTCGATCTGCAACTGTCCGGCCACACCCACGGCGGGCAGGTCTGGCCGGGCAATTACCTTGCGGAACTGGCCAATCCGACGGTCGCCGGACTGGAGCGCTACGGCGACACGCAGCTCTACGTCACCCGTGGGGCGGGCGCGTGGGGACCGCCGGTCCGGGTGGGCGCACCCTCCGATATCACCGTCTTGGAGCTCGCCTCGAAACAGGCGTGACTCCGGCGTCAGGAGTCGAGCAGATACTGGGCGACGATGTAACCGGAGTTTCCGGAAACGCCCGCACCGGGCCAGGTCCCAGCGCCGAGCACGTACAGATTGGGCACGAAGGTGCGATGGCCCGGCGCCGCCGCGATGGGCCGCAGGGCGAAGCTCTGCGCGAGATCCTGGGCACCGCCGTAGGGGTCGCCGGGGCCGCTGTTCGGGTTGAACGCGGCCAGGGTGGCCGGGGTGACCACCGTCCGGGTGACGATCGTTGCGGTCAGTCCCGGGATGTGGCGTTCGACCACCTCCAGCACCCGGTCGGCGTAGCGGTTCACCACCTCGTCGTTCCAAGTGCCGTCGGTGGTGATCAGCCCCGCCGCGTCACCGCGCGGACGGGTCGGCACATCGGTCAC
Organism: Nocardia sp. XZ_19_369; assembly: GCF_015355715.1. Taxonomy (NCBI): domain Bacteria; kingdom Bacillati; phylum Actinomycetota; class Actinomycetes; order Mycobacteriales; family Nocardiaceae; genus Nocardia; species Nocardia sp. XZ_19_369. The sequence continues at coordinate 291,895 of NZ_JACVED010000002.1, forward strand.
CTGGATGCGCAGCACGCTGGTACCCGCGGGCGCCCGCGTCGCATCATGCGCGGTCGGCGAGTCGATGGTCATCGTCGGCCACGCCGGCAGCAGCCCGGCCCGCGCCTGGGCGACGTGCAACGACAGTCCGTCGAGGGAATCGGTGAGGAACGGCTGCCCGATACGCTCGAAACGCTTGTCCGCCCAGGGAATCGGCGCGGAGGTTGCCAGGTGCAGCTGGAAAAGGCCGGTGCCGTACCGGTATCGCCGGGCCTGCGCCAGAATGTGCTCGGGCACTTGGGTTTCCGCCAGCAGCCATTCGTAGAGCTGGTCCGGGTTCACCGAGGCGACGACGCTGTTCCTGGCCCGATACGCGCTGCCGTCGGACAATTGGACCCCCACCGCGCGCCCGTCGGCCACCCGGATCCGGGTGACGGTGGCGCCGGTCTGGATGACACCGCCGTGCTCGCTGACGATGCCGGCGAGCGCCTCGGCCAGTTTGCCGATGCCCCCCTGCGGAATCGGCATGCCGCCACCGGTGAAGCCGAGCGGGAAGATGGTGGTCCAGAACGCGCCGCCCGCATCGTCGGGACCGTGGCTCACGTGCGCGGGCCATGAGCCGAAAAGGCTGCGCATGGCAGGAGATTCGATCTCCGATACCGCCGAGCGCGCACTGTCCAGCGCCAGTTCGGCCACCTCGGACCAGCCTTTGCCGTCGCTCACCAACTGGGCCAGCGTGGCGCGGGCCGCGTCGGAGGTCAGATCCTGACCCATCAGACCGAATGCCGCACCCGTCGACGGTCCCAGGGCCGAGATGATTTCGGCGACCGCCGAACTGTCGCCCGGGTGCAGCCGGTCGGCCTCCTCGGCCAGCGCCACGGGATCGCGCGGGAAGACCGCGGTGGTGCCGTCCTCCAGCGAAACCCCGGTCGGAAACTCGGGTTGCAGGATCTCCAGACCTTGCTTCTGCAAGTCCGGGCCGAGGTCGCGCCACGCGGGACCACTCGTGAACAGGGGCACCGCGGACGAGAACGGGTCGTAGATCACGCCCGGTGCCAATTCGGCGCTGCGAACAAATCCACCGACCCGATCGTTGCGATCGATGACGAGGACCTCGTGTCCGGCTCGGCTCAGATAGGCCGCCGCGACCAGCGCGTTGTGGCCGCCGCCGACGAAAATGTGGTCGAAATTCTGCATGCGGTCAGTCGACCAGCCCACCGCGGCGGCGTCGATATCTCTTGTCACTGAACGGACCGGGACTTTCCGGTACCGACGGGTGGCTTGGTGGCGACCACGATCTCGAACGGTCCGGGCAGCACCTCGACGTCGCGGAAACCGATCTCGCCGAGCATGCTGCGGTAGTCGGCCACCTCGCGCAGCATGCTGGTGCAGCTGTCCACGCCGATCAGGAAGTAGGACCAGAAGAACTGCCGGGCAAGCCGCTCGGCATCGCGGAATTCCTCGCAGATGAGCACCCGCCCGCCCGGCGGGAGCGTTTGATACGCCTTCGCCAAGAGTGCACGCGCCTGCGGTCGCTGCCAGTCGTGTAGCACCCGGACGAAGGACAGGATGTCGTATCCGCTGGGCAGCGGTTCGGCGAGGAAGTCGCCGCCGACGAACCCGAGACGGTCGTCGCAGTCCGACTCCGCGCGCGTCCGGTCTACCAGGGTGCGCAGCGCAGGTAGGTTGTAGACATCTGCCCGCAGGGTCGGGTTGTCCCGCAGCAGGCACGCGGCCAGTGTGCCGTCACCGCCGCCGACATCCAGCAAACGCATTCCGTCACTCCACAATTCGGCATGCATTCGAAATGTCTCCGCGATGGGGCCGATCCCGGCCGCCATGCTGTGTTCGAAGCCCGCGATCTGCTCGGCGCTGCTGAGGGGCCAGCTGAAGGCGTCCGGCGGCACGCTGAGCTCACCGCGGAGCACGTCGGGGAGTTTGCCGTAGAGCGTGCGCCACGGGTAACTGTCCCGGTCCTGTTCGAGCGAGTCCGGGCCGAGCACATCGGATACCGCGTCGCGTGCACCTTCGACGGCGCGATACTCGGTGTCGCGCAGTACATCCGACGAAATCCGCGTGACGAGGCCGAGGCATTCGAGACAGTCGAGCAATTTGTACAGGCGCACCGGCACCAACCCGAATCGGTCGCTCAGGTCGCCCAAGCGGACAGGCCCGGCGTCCAGCGCGTCGAGGATGCCCATTTCCCACGCGGTCCGCACCGCATCGATGGCTTTGTCGCCGTTGAACAGCAGACTCATCAACGCGCGGGGCGAGAAGGCGATCTCGCTCATCCGCGCAAGGCCTTTCGTTCGGCGATGAGCGCATCCATGAACGCGTCCACCTCGTCGATGGTGTTGTAGATGTGCGGTGCCACCCGCAGGCCCTCGCGCCAGCTGCACACCATGCCGCGCTCGGCCAGCCGCTTCTTCACCGTCTCGTCGCCGGGAAAGGGCAGGCAGACAACTCCACCGCGCTGATCGGTCGGGTAGGGCGTGCGCACCGGGATACCCGCGTCCACCGCCCGCGCCATGATGCGATCGGTACACCGCAGCGAATGCGCGCGGATCGCCGACACACCCACCTCCGCCAGCAGATCGAGGCCGACCCGAGACATCATGGCGGTCAACGGGATCGGCGTACCGCCAGCGAGCCGCCGCGCGTCCGGAGCCCAGTCTTCGGCAGGCCGGAAGGTCAGCGGATCGCGACCGGCGAACCAACCGGTGGCCGCCGGACGCAGTGTCGGCAGCAGGTCCTCTCGCGCGTAGAGAAATGCCGTGTGCGCCCCGCACAGCCATTTGCCCGCACCACCGAGGACGAAATCTATCTCGAGCGCCCGCAGGTTCAGCGGAACCACCCCCACTGTCTGAAAGATGTCCGCGATGACGAGCGTGCCCATCCGACGTGCTTGCGCGACAACACGTTCGAGATCGAGGATAGCCCCGGTGGTGTAGCTGCCGTGCGCAACACAGACCAGCAAAGTCCGCTCGTCGATCGCCGACACGACCGCATCGGTGTCGAAATCGACCACCACCCGTTCGGCGCCGTACCGGGCGAAGCCCTGCCACAGGAACGGCACGGTGGGGAATTCCCGGTCGGTGGTGACCACCCGGTTGCGTTCGCCGCGGAAGTCGAAACAGGTGGCGAGCCTGCCGAGCAGTGTGGTCAGGTTCGTGTCGGTGACCACTGTTCCCGTTGGGGCGCCGAGGAATTCGGTCAGGGCGCGCAGATAGCCATCCAATTCGTCCAGCCAGCCACCCCATGCGTCGTCGCGCCAGGTGCGCATCGTCTCCCAGTAGCGGCCGAGCACCTGCTCCACGCCGCGTGGCTGCGCCCCGGTCGAGTTGCTGTTCAGGTAGACGCAGGTCTCGAGCACCGGGAACTCGGCACGCAGCGTGGCGATCCGCGATTCCTCGTTCATCGGGCCGTCGACCTCCGCGCCGCGCCCGGCGCGTAACCACCCTCGCGCCGCCAGTTTTCGGTCAGCTCACCCCTGACCTGCCACAGCGCGCGGAACAGCGGTTTGGTCATCCGGCCTGTCAGCACCCTGGTCGGCACGCCATCCAGGGCATTGACCCCTTGTCCGACGCCGATCGTCCGGCGCACCAGCATGAAGTGGGAGACGAGCCACAGCTGGAAACGCTCATCGAAGTCGACCAGCAACTCGCAGAGGCGTTTGAGATCGGGCTGCGACTCGGCGGCATACACCTCCGCGAGCTCGACGCCGCGACGACCCAGCAGCCGATCCAACACTGCCGCAACATGTTCGGCTGCAGTGAGCACCGCGTTGTAACCGGGTGACTCCTGGCCGCTGCCCTTACCGAGGCTGCGCCGGATGACCTGATAGGTATCGGGCGTCATTGTTTCGAGCACCCGTATCTCCCGCGCAAGGCATTCGGCGATTCGATTCGCTCGGTCCAGCCGCGCGGCCGCCGCCCACAGCGCGTCCCGGTCCACCTCGTCGACGACACCGGCGAGCTCGTGCGACAACAGCTTGAGCCAGACCTCTTGGGCCTGGTGCACGATCTGGAACATGAGCTCGTCGGAATCGGTGAGCTCGTCGACGGCCGTCTGCAACGACAACAACTCGGGCGTGCGGAGATAGACCTCGTAGTCGGTGGTGCCATCGCCGACCCAGGCCTTCAGGACCGTATTGAAGATCGGCTTGGACAGCGTTTCGCGCAGCTGGTCGGCCGCGGTGTTTCCCTGCATCGTGGACAAGGCGTTGCCTCCTGGCGACTAATCGCCGTTGATTGTTCGCAACGGTTGTCACCCCAACGCCGGTAGCCGGCGACCGCCAACCGAAATAGTCGGGGCCACCGTGGCATACCGGCGTCGGCGGAAGCATCGTTTCGGTCCGGCCAGCGGATCAGCTGAGACCGAGCAGTTCGGGCTTGCTGGCACGAGTGCGCAAGCTCGCGGCCGGGTCGTCGACCAGGCGCCGGGTGCGCAGGTCGAGCAGCGCGCTGACACTGCTGATCTCGGCGACGAGCGTCCCGTCCGGCTTGCGCAGGACATGCTCGACACGGTGCGTCTTGCCCGTGCCCCAGACAAACGCACACGACACGTCGACCTCGTCGTCGCCGCGCAGTTCGTGGTGATACCGCAGGGTGGTTTCGAGATTGATCGGGCCGAGCCCGTCGGCGAGCAGCTTGTCGGGGGAGAGCCCGGCCGCCTGCGCGCAGGCGAAGCGGGATTGATCCGCGTACTGCATGTAAACGGTGTGCGCGACATGGTGCTGAGTGTCGAGTTCGTAACTGCGGACAGCGAATCGGATGGTGAACGGTTCGGTGGTCATGGGTGCCTCCTCGGCATTGCGATGGGTAGGGACTGGTGCTGTGGTCAAGCGGCGTACATGGCGGCGATGAGCTCGGCCTGCTCGGCGTGCACGACCGGACGTTTGACCTTGCCGGTCGACGTCAGCTCTCCGCTCTGGTCGGTCCACGGCGTCGGCAGCACCCGCCACGCCTTGACCTGCTGGAATGCGGCGAGCCGGGCGTTGGCCGCCGCGACCGCCGACCGCACCTCCGCCAGCACCATCGGGTGCTCGGCCAGTTCGGCCGGGCCGCCGGCGAGGCCGCGCGCCGCCGCCCACGCCTGGACCACTTCGCTGGCCAGGGTGAGCACGGCGACCAGATGCGGTCGCCGATCGCCGAAGACCAAGGCCTGACCGATGAGCGGGTGCTCCTTGAGCAGGTTCTCCACCGCGGCGGGCGCGATGTTCTTGCCGTTGGTGGTGATGATGATTTCCTTCTTCCGGCCGACCAGCGACAGGAAGCCGTCGGCGTCCAGCACGCCGAGGTCGCCGGTGTGCAACCAGTCGTCGCTGTCCACCAGTTCGGCTGTCTCCGTGGGTAATCCGAAGTAGCCAGGGGTGCGCGCCGCGCCGCGGACCTGGATCTCGCCGTCGGGGGCGAGGCGCAGTTCGATCCCCGGCAACGCGCGACCGACCGTCCCCAGCTTGAAGGCGACCGGGTTGTTGCCGGCGACCGCGCCGGTCATTTCTGTCATGCCGTAGACGTCGAGGATGAGCAGCCCCAGCCCCGCGAAGAAGCGCGAAACCTCCACCGGCAGTGGAGCACCGGCGCTCATCGTGTACAGCACCCGGTCGAGCCCGAGCTGCTCGCGTAGCTGCGCGAGCACCGAAGCGTCTGCCGCCGCGAACTTCTCGGCCGTCGCCGTGGTCGGCGACCGTCCGTACTGGCGGCTTTCCACATAGGCGCGCCCGGCCCGCATCGCCTCGGCGACGGTCCCCGTCTCGCCCTCCCGCGCGAGCCGCGCCTGGACGACGGCCATCATCTGTTCCCAATCCCGGGGCACGCCACGGAAGATGTGCGGGCGAGCCGACCGCAACACGGCGGGCAACTGGGCGAGGTCGGCGCAGAAATGAGTGTGCGAACCGCGCACCACCGGCATGTACAGGTTGAACATCCGGGTGGACACGGCCGTGAACGGGATATGGGACACCTCGGTGCTGCGCGCCGCGGACGCGGCCGCCGACGAGACGGCTTCCTGGTAGAGCGCCATCCGATGGGTGATGATCACGCCCTTCGGATTACCGGTGGTGCCCGAGGTGTAGAGCAGGGTGAGCGTGCTTTCGGGAGTCAATGCCTGCCAACGCTTATCGATCGGTGCGGCCGCCAGCCGCTGCTGCCCGATGCGCAAAAGCTCAGTCCAGCTGAGGAATTGATCGCCCGGTGGACAGGCCGCCGCGTCGACCACGATCACCTTGCGCAGTTGCGGCAGGCCGGCCAGTACCGGCAGCCAGCGGTCGAGCTGCTCCTGACCGTCGAGGACGGCATATTTCGCGCCGCAGTCCTTTGTGACATAGGCGATCTGGTCGGCGGCGAGACCGTCGTGGACGGTGCTGGGGATCCCGCCCGCATGCACCGCGCCGAGGTCGGCGAGGACGTGCTCGGTGCGGTTGCCCATCGCCAGGACCACCACATCATCGGGTGCCATACCCAACTCGGCAAACCCCGCGGCAACCTCCAGCACTCGCTGCCGCGTCTCGCCCCACGTGATGGTCGAACCGTGCTGGGTGAACGCGGGCAACTCGGCATGGTGGCGTGCCGTGTCGGCGAGGGCGTCGCAGATCGTCCGGCCCGCGATGGCTCGCTCGAACTCCGTCCGTTCCGTCGCCGCCTGCGCGCCGCCGACCACCGGACTACTCAACAACTTCATGAGTGAGAACCCTGTGCAGCCCACGACAGGGATACCAAGAGTCTCGCGACACTGGTGTTGGCAACACCTGGCAACCGGTCGACCGATAATGGATCATGGGCCGGTGCCTGTGACCGCCCCTTCCGCCCGCCGTACCGAGCTCGCGGCCTTCCTGCGTAGCCGCAGGGACCGCGTCACGCCCGCCGATGTCGGCATGCCGCCCGGATTGCGGCGCCGGACACCGGGTTTGCGGCGGGAAGAGGTCGCGCTGCTCTCCGGGATCGGCGTCACCTGGTACACCTGGCTGGAACAGGGCAGGCCGATCAACGTCAGCGGCCGGGTGCTCGACGCCATCGCCGACACCCTCCAGCTCAGCGACCCCGAGCGCGACCACCTGTACCACCTGGCCGACGTGCCGATCGCCGCGGTCGCGACCAGCGCCGCCCGCATCACGCCCACCGTGCAGGCGATTCTCGACAGCATGTCCGGGTTCCCGGCCGCGGCGCTCAACAGCCGCTGGGATCTGCTCGGCTGGAACACCCCGTGTGCGGCGTTGTGGCCGCGGCTGACCGCGCCGGACAGCTCCCGCAACGTCCTGTGGGAGCTGTTCACCACCCCGGAGTGCTGCCGCCGCTTCGTGAACCGGGATACCGGCTTGCCGCACATGGTGGCCTCGTTCCGCGCCGCGTTCGGCCAGCACCTCGAAGACCCGTCATGGACCGAACTGATCCGCCGACTCGCGGCAGCCAGCCCCGAGTTCGCACGCCTGTGGGCCACCCACGACGTCGCCACTCCACCCAGCGCGATCATGACCTACCGGCACGCCGCAATCGGCGACCTCTCCTTCTCACTGACCCGCCTCGACCTCACCGCCACCCCCGAAACCCTCATCACCGTCTGGACCCCGGCCGACGAGGAGAGCAAGCACCGAATGGACTGGCTCCTCGCCCACCCCGACGCCCCCTCGGTCGACCACACCCACTGAACCCCAACGCCGCACCCTCTCTCGGGATCCGCACTGGTTGCGGGCCCCCGAAGTCGGTGCGAATCCCGAGAGAGGGTGCGGGATCCACGGGGAACCTCGGTGGTATCCGAGTGGCGGGCGCACTGCGGGCGTCCGGAGCGGTTAGGGTGGACGTGCCCATGCGGACGTGGCGGCGTCCCTGGGTGAACGGGGAAGTGGCCCGCCCGGCCGGAGCGCGAGTTCCAGCCGGGCGGGCCACACACCGGATCCGCGCACGGCCCGCGCGTCAACAGAGATCATCTGGGTATTGGACGAAGATGGCCCTCGCACTGAAACGGGCGGTGAGCACACCGCTGCTGTATTTCTTCATTCTCGGCGACATTCTCGGGGCCGGCGTCTACGTGCTGGTCGGTGCGGTGGCCGGCGAATCGGGCGGTGCGATCTGGCTGCCGCTGCTCACCGCGCTCGTGCTCGCGTCCCTCACCGCCGGTTCCTACGCCGAGCTGGTCACCAAGTTTCCGCGCGCGGGCGGTTCGGCGCACTACGTGACCACCGCTTTCGGGCCTGCCGCAGGATCGTTCGTCGGGTTCTGCATGCTCGCCGCCGGGCTGGTCTCGGTGGGCGCGCTGGCCAGAGCGTTCGCCGGGGACTATCTGCAAGCGCTGATCTCGCTGCCGTCGATGGCGGTGGTGGTGGTGTTCCTGGCCGCGCTCGCCGCACTCAACATTCGCGGGATCAAGGAGTCGTTGCGCGCCAACGTGGCGGCCACGCTGGTCGAGCTCGGCGGGCTCGTGCTGATCATCGGCCTCGGTGCCTGGATCATCGCGCGCGGTGACGCCGATCTGGATCGGCTCACCCAGGTCGGTACCGCCGACCACGGCGCGGTCGGGGCGGTACTGGCGGGCACCGTGCTGGCGTTCTACTCGTTCGTCGGATTCGAGACCTCGGTGAATCTGGCCGAAGAAGTCCAGAACCCGCGGAAGTCTTATCCCACAGCGCTATTCGCGGCGTTGCTCACCGCGGGCGTGGTGTACATATTGATCGGCATCGTCACCAGCGCGAGTGTGCCGACGGAGCAACTGACGCAGTCCAGCGGACCGCTGCTGGAGGTTGTCCGAGCGGCCGGTGACATACCGGACCGGGTGTTCAGCCTGATCGCGCTGGTCGCGGTCGCCAATGGTGCGCTGCTCACCGGCATCATGTCGTCCCGGTTGGCCTACGGCATGGCGCGTGACGGATTGCTGCCGCCGGTGCTGAGCCGGATCCTGGCAGGCCGCCGCACCCCATGGGTTGCGATTCTGGCGACGACCGCTGTGTCGCTGATCCTCGCCTTGACCGGTGAAGTGGACTCGCTGGCAGCGACATTGGTGCTGCTGCTCCTGATCGTCTTCTCCGCGGTCAACGCGGCGGTGCTGGTGCTACGGAAGACCGAGGGCGAGGCGGATCATTTCCGAATTCCGACCGTCGTCCCGTGGCTGGCGCTGGCGTCGTGCCTGTTCCTGTTCACCCGGATCGAGGGCGAGGTCTGGATACGCGGTCTGATCCTGGTCGGCGTCGGCGTACTGCTCGCCGCCGTCAACGCGGCCCGTGCGCGCCGGGGCGATCTGGTGCTGCAAGGTCAGGACAGCTAGGTCACCTAGGCCACGGCGCCGAATTCGATACGGGTAGTGCGCGATCCGAGATAGGCGCCGTGGCCGGGTAACGGGCGGGGGACTGCGAGCGAATGGCTCAACTCGCCCGACGACTGCGCTTGCGATGACTGGTATCGCACAGCGGATAGTTTTTCGACCGCTTGCAGAGGCACAACGCCACCTGGAAACGGTCACAGTCGATTCGAGTGCCGTCGGCGGTGACGATCTCCACCGGCCCTTCGATCAGCGCCGGACCGTCCTCGGTGAAAGTTACTCGCCGCCGGTCACTTTCGGGTCCTGTCGGCACGGATCACCACCAATTCCTCGTCCTGCTGCCCCGGTTGGATCAGTCCTTCGTCGACGAGGTGATCGCTACACTCTCGCATCACCGGTCCGAACGGGATCGTAGTGCGCGCGACGGCCGCGGCTTTCAATCCGCCGCGCCGCAGCTGCGTGATGGTCAGGCCCGGGTCGGCGACCATGGAGTGCACGATCAACGCGGTGCCGTTGGGGGCCAGCAGGTTCGGGGCCGCCGCGCAGAGTCGGTCGAGGAACGACCGGCCGTCCTGCCCGGCATTCCAGGCTCGCGCTCGGCCGCGCGGGGGCGGTCCCTGTCGAGCAGGCACATACGGGGGATTGGCGAGTAACACATCGAATTGCCGGTGCCGCAGCATCGCTTCGAAATCCCCGCGCAGCACCTCGACGTCGATGCCGCGCATCCGGCAGTTGAGCCAGGTGGACATGCTCGCCCTGCGGGAGATGTCGACCGCGGTGACCGAGGCGGCCCCCGCCAGGCCCGCGTGTACGGCCAGTGCGCCGGTTCCGCTGCAAATATCGACCACGCGCCCGCCGCGGGGGAGTGCGGCGTCGGCCAGGGCGGCGGCCAGCAACCATGTATCTGTCTGCGGTCGGTAGACACCCGGGGTGCGTATCAACATCACCTTCGGGCAATGCCCGCCCGCTACGAGATCAATCACGATCAGGTAGGGGTTCGTGGAGCGAGGTACGGTCCGCGCGCCAGCACCCGAGCACATGGTCGGCGAATCGGTCCTCCAGCATGTTGGTCACCTGGATGCCCAGCACCACGGACTCGAGCAAGTCGGGTTCGCGGTCCAGCAAATCGGTGATCACCTCGCGCATCACCTGCTCGTGTACCGCGTCGGCCTCGACGTGTTCGTTGTAGAACAGCGCGCAAGCCGGATCGGAATCCCAGCGCCCCAGCGCCTGCACCATCCGGTGCGAGCCGGGCGGGGAGGTGATCTCCACGGTCGCGAAGTGCCCGACGAGCGCGCCACGCCAGGCGCGATGCAGGCCGAACAGCGACATCATGTCGACCAGCGCGAGCATCGGCGCGGGCACGATGTCGAGGTAGTGCAGATAGTCCGGATTCAATCCGGCACCGGCCAGCAGGTCGGCGTAGAGCTTGGCGTGCACGCGTTCGGCGCGCCCGCCGCCGAACTCGTCGAACTCGACCGCGACCAGCGACGCTTTGGCCTGGCCGCGCAGCCGCGGAATCACCCACGCGTACGGATCGGCTTCCTTGTGGTGGTAGATCGAGCGGTGCACGAAGTACTCGCGCAACTGCCACGGTTCACCCTCGTCCCGCAGAAACGCGCTGACCCCCGACTCCTCCACCGGTGTCACCAGCAACTGCTCGAGTTCGGCATCCAGATCGGTCCCGCCGGGCACATCCGCCCGCAACGCTCGCAGATAGTGTTGCTCCATCGTCGCGCGCAGGGCGAGCAATCCCGGATCCCACTCCCAGCCGTCGTCGACCGCCTGGTAACCGTAGTAATGCAGTTCGTAGCAGGTATGCAGGGCGAGCTGGAAGTCCTCGCCGTACGGGTCGACCTCGGGCAACGTCGGGACAGCGCCACCGGGAGCGCCCGAGAGCACATCGATGATCCCGGCGGACAGCTCGCCGCGCGGCGCTGGCAAGGCGCCGACCTCGGTGTGGTGAGAGGTAGTCATGATCTCCAGATACCCCTGATCCAGCACTCGACGCGCAACTTCGCGCACCCGCGACATCGACCTCGTCACATATCTACCGTGAGGTCAGTTGAACAGCCGCGCCACTGCCGGTCAGGAGTGGTTTGTGGCGTCCCGGCGATGGGCACTCCGCTAGTGCTTGCAGGCTCGGGGTGGGTCGGAGGATCGGACCGCTGCAGATGGGCGGGCGGGTTGCGGGGACCGTATCGCGGGCGAAGTGGCTCCGCCGCCGGAATCGAGGTGCATTGATGACCGAGGGTTCCGCTGAAAATGTCGCCGACGAACTGTCGGCGGCTCATGCCCACGCGTCCGGACTGTTGTGGTCCGAGGAAGCCGTGTCCGGCGCGCTCAGGCGGATCACCTCGATCTCGGTCCGCGCGGCCGCCCGCGACGGCGGAAGCTTCGTCGATCCCGCCGCGGTGGCCGGGATCAGCAGGCGGTCATCGCGTCGCGGACCATCGTGAGGTGATGCTGAATGGTCGGCGCGGCGTCGCGAGCCAGCCTGGTCACCCGCTCGTGGGTGCCCAGCTCCAGCTGACGAGCTCCGGCTTGCAACGACTGGACATGGAAGCGCTCCTGCATGCGCAACCAGGACCGATCGAAGTCACGTCCGAACCGCATCCCGGTATCCCACATCTGCTGGGACTGTTCGGCGTTCGGCGTCAAGGGCAGTGGCACGCCGTTGGGTAGCGCGACCGCCGCGCCCATGGCGTCGAGGCGGGTGTGGTCGGCGACCAGCATGGCGCCGAGCGCGCGCACCGCCGGACACTCGCCCGCCAGGACGGCGCGGCTGCCGGAGATCATCTCCGACATGTGTGACTGATGCGAAACCACCAGGTAGGTGCTGTCCTGATAAGGCAGCGCGACCGGGTCGGCGGGTTGCGCGGAGCCGACCCCGGCGGTGCCGAATCCGACTGTCGCCGCACCGAGTCCGAGGACTGCGGCCACGGCGGTGGTTCGGAGCGCGCGGTGTAGAGATCTCATAGTTCTTCTCCTTGATCGACGAGCTTCTTGCGGCTCGGGTGCCCGCTCAGGACCCAGGTATGCGACGGCACCACCGCGCGTCGACCGGACCCGGGCCGGGCGAATCCCCAGCACCAGGGCCCGGAGACCGCACCCGACGCGGACACGCCGCGTGAATAGCCCGATGTGGTTTGCGGTCTCGGCCGCCGGGTAGGCGTTCGACGACGCGCACCGTCGCCGCTGACGGCCGGATGTCGTGGCGCCGGCCGCTCCCTCGCCACGGTGGCCGGTGCCGTCGAACACCTGCCGCCGCTGCGCCGCGGCGAATATCAAGCAGCCGAACCTGATTCACCGACGGACCACAAGGAGTCCAGATGAGTTACATCGATAAAGCCAAGGAACAGCTGACGGATCTGGTGGGCAAGGTCATCGACTCCGGCAGTAGCAGCGGCGGCACGCAGACGGTCACCATCAGCCGTCCGCGGGCCGAGGTCGAACAGTTCTGGCGCGATCCCGACAAGTTGTCGCGGGTCCTCGGTGACCTCGCCGAGGTCCGTGCGACGGGACCGACGAGCTACGAATGGATCCTGCACCGCCCGGACGAGGAGTCGATCACCTGGGATACCAGGCTGGAACCGGAGGAGGGCGGCCTGCGTTTCGTGCGTACCACCGGTAACGGCGACCCGTCCGAGGCCGCGGAGATCCGGGTGACGTTCCGGGACGCGCCGCGCGATCTCGGTACCGAGGTGACCCTGCGGGTGAAGTCGCCGATACCCGACTTGCTCACCGGCGCAGCAACATTCAAGGCGCTCTACCGGGCTCGTGCACTGATGCAGACCGGTGAGCTGCCCACCCTTGCCCACAATCCGAGCGCGCGTGCGGCCGCGCACTGACCTGGGAGACGACAATGCGTGCACTCTGTTGGAACGGCGTCAACGAACTGGCGGTGGAAACCGTCGACGACCCGTCATTACTCAATCCACACGACGTCATCGTGCGGGTCGTGCTGACCACGACCTGTGGTTCGGACCTGCATTTCATCGACGGCTATCTGCCCGGCATGCGCGAAGGCGACGTGTTCGGGCACGAGTTCATGGGCGAGATCGTCGAAGTGGGCAGCGAGGTCACCGCGCGCAAAGTCGGTGACCGCGTAGTGGTTCCGTCGTTCATCGGCTGCGGGTCGTGCTGGTTCTGCGAGCACGAACTGTGGTCGTCGTGCGACACGACGAACCCGAATGCCGAACTGCAACAGCCGATTCTGGGGTACCCGACCGGCGGGATCTACGGCTACACCCACCCGTTCGGCGGTTATCAGGGATCCCACGCGCAGTACGTGCGTGTGCCGTTCGGTGACGTCAACTGCTTCACCATCCCCGAAGGCATCACCGACGAGCAGGCGCTGTTCCTCTCCGACGCCGTGCCGACCGGACTGATGGGTGCGGATTTCTGCGACATCGCGCCCGGTGACACGGTCGCCGTGTGGGGCAGTGGTGGGGTCGGCCTGATGGCCGGGCACACCGCCCGCCTGCTCGGCGCGGGCCAGGTCGTCGTCGTCGATCGGTATCCGGAACGACTGGCGTTGGCGCGCAAGCAGTTCGGCGCCGAGACCATCGACTACACCACGGTGGACAGTGTGCCGGAGGCGATCCGGGAAATGACCGGCGGCCGCGGCCCGGACGCCTGCATCGAGGCCGTCGGGATGGAAGCGCACGGCACCGGATTGCAGCAGATCTACGACCGCGCAAAGCAATTGCTACGACTGGAGACCGACCGGGCGACCCCGTTGCGCGAGGCGATCATCGCCTGCCGCAAGGGCGGTGTCGTGTCGGTGCTCGGCGTCTACGGCGTGACCGACAAGTTCCCGATGGGTGTGGTGACCAACAAGGGTCTGACGATCCGGTCCTCGCAGCAGCACGGGCAGCGCTACGTGCCGCGGATGTTCGACTACATCCAGCAGGGCGACCTCGATCCGTCCTATCTCATCACCCACGACATGCCGCTGGAGGACGCGGTACGCGGCTACGACATCTTCAAGAACAAGCGGGAAGGTTGCATCCGGGCGGTCTTCCGCCCATGACCGAGAATCAGCGCCGCTTGGGCGGTTACGCGGCGACGATGACGCTCTACACGATCATCGTCGCCGCGGTCGCACTGTTGGGCAGGGTGACCGATCGGCAACTCCCGCGCGGCATGTCGGCGCGGGATCTGATCACCACCGCCGCTGCCGCACACAAACTTTCCCGCACGGTGACCAAGGCCGCCGTCACCAGACCCGTGCGCGCCCCGTTCACCGAGGAGACCGATACCGGTGGTCCCGGTGAGGTAATGGAACAACCGAAAGAGGACGCGGGCATTCGGCACAGTTTCGGTGAATTGCTCAACTGCCCTTTCTGTTTCGATGTCTGGGCCGTCACCGCCTTCACCATCGGGCACGTCTTCGCACCCAGGGCGACCCGCCTGGTGGCCGACGGGATGACGGCCTTGGCCGGCGCCGACTTCCTGCACCTCGCTTACGCCAAAGCGCAACAGCTGGCCGAAGGTTAGCGCTGGCTCTGGGCACGGTCGCAGGCGCCGGCACGTGCCGGTACCTGCGACCGTCTCAGTAAGGCAACACCGGTGCGGCCGGAGTGCCGCTCAACCTGGGTGCGGCACTCCGTGATGCGTTCCGCGGCATACCTTTCGGCTTACTTGCTGTACTCAGCACCCCTGGCCCACACGCGGTGTTCCGGCAGCAGCGCGGCGATCGCATCGAAGGCCGCGGCGACGGTCTTGGTCGCCGCGACGCCGGCCGAGCTGTCCGGGATACCGGCGGCGCGAAGGGCATCCGCGCCGTCGGGAGTGTAGGCGATCCCCTTGAGGTGACGATGCGCCTCCTGGAGGAGCAAGGTGAGTCGGACGTCGTCCGCGGTGCTCGCGATGACGAGTGCGTCGAGTTCGATGGAGCGGACGGTGTCGAGGGTGCGTGACACCGTCACTTGTGTTCCGCCCCTTTCGAGTTCGCCGCCGTGCGGTCCGATCACCAGCGGGGTCATCGACTGCTCCGCGATGGTGGCGATGGTGGTGGCCAGGTCCTTCAGGTCGGTCGACTCGTCGGCGAAGATGCCGATGATCCGGCCGTCGGTGGGCCACTTGCCGCCGAGTTGGGAGAGCGCGGGCG
The DNA here is from genome assembly GCF_015355715.1 of Nocardia sp. XZ_19_369. NCBI lineage: Bacteria > Bacillati > Actinomycetota > Actinomycetes > Mycobacteriales > Nocardiaceae > Nocardia > Nocardia sp. XZ_19_369. The sequence goes on from NZ_JACVED010000002.1 coordinate 307,238, forward strand.
ACACCGCGATCTTGACCTTCTTGCCCGCCTTGCCCGGCAGCGGCAAGCCGAGACCCGCGGCGACGGTCTGGGCGAGCTGCTCGTCGATCTGCCGCAGCACCGTCACGGCGCGCTGTTTGATCGCCTTCTCGTAGCACTTGCCCAGCTCGAAGGTGTACGCCTTGGCGACGTGCGCCTGCTCGACCGGCGAGAGGCTGGCGTAGAAGAGCCGGGCCGAGCTGAAGTGGTCATCGAAACTCTTCGGCGCCGCGCGCACCTTCTGCCCGGCGACCGCCTCCGGGTACTCGATCAGCGCGGCGTCCTTGTTCCCGGCCAGGAAGGGGCACCCGCCGTCGAGACTGTTCGGCCGGTAGGGCGCGACGCCGGAATGTACTGCGGTCTGGTGCATTCCGTCGCGGAACATGTCGTTGGTGCCGACGTGCGGCCGGTTGATCGGCAGCTGCGCGAAGTTGGGGCCGCCGAGGCGCGAGATCTGGGTGTCGAGGTACGAGAACAGGCGGCCCTGCAACAGCGGGTCGTCGGTGTGATCGATGCCGCGCACCAGATGACCCGGGTGGAACGCCACCTGCTCGGTCTGTGCGAAGTAGTTCGTCGGGTTGGCGTTGAGCGTCATCGTGCCGATCACCTGCACCGGTGCCAGCTCTTCCGGAACGAGCTTGGTGGGGTCGAGCAGGTCGATGCCTTCGAAGGTCTGGTCCTCGGTGTCGGGGAACACCTGGACGCCGAGATCCCACTGGGGGAAGGCGCCGGCTTCGATGGCGTCGGCCAGATCGCGACGGTGCATGTCCGGATCGACACCCGCGGCGATCTGTGCTTCCTCCCAGAGCAGCGAGTGCACACCGAGCTTCGGCTTCCAGTGGAACTTCACCAGGACCGTCTTGCCCCGGGCGTTGATCAGCCGGAAGGTGTGGACTCCGAAGCCCTCCATCATCCGATAGGAGCGCGGGATGCCACGGTCGGACATGTTCCACAGGGTGTGTGCGGTGGCCTCGGTGTGCAGCGTGACGAAATCCCAGAAGGTGTCGTGCGCGCTCTGGGCCTGGGGGATCTCCCGGTCCGGATGCGGCTTCGCCGCGTGGATGATGTCGGGGAATTTGACGCCGTCCTGGATGAAGAACACCGGGATGTTGTTGCCGACGAGGTCGAACACGCCCTGGTCGGTGTAGAACTTGGTGGCGAAGCCGCGGGTATCGCGCACCGTGTCGGCCGAACCGCGCGAACCGAGCACGGTGGAGAAGCGCACGAAAACCGGCGTCTCCTTGCCTTTTTCGAACAGCGACGCACAGCAGATCTTCTCCGCCGCGCCGTTGGCCGCGAACACCCCGTGCGCGGCCGCGCCGCGGGCGTGCACGACCCGCTCAGGGATGCGCTCGTGATCGAAGTGGGTGATCTTCTCGCGGAGGTGGTGGTCTTGCAGCAGCACCGGCCCGCGCGGACCCGCCTTCAGCGAGTGGTCGGTGTCGGTCAAGCGTGCGCCCTGCGCGGTCGTCAGGTAGGCGCCCTGCTGCGCCATCGCCTCGACGGGTGCCGCCACGGGCGCCCCGGTCGGGGTACTCGGCCTGGGGGCCGCCTGGTCCGGTTTGGGCGGCAGCGGTTCGTGCGGCTGCGTCGGCTCGGCCACCGCGGGGGCGGTGACGGCCGGCGCTCCGGGCACGACTGGCGGCGTTTTCGACTTCGGACGACGGCTGGATCCGGGCATTGACGCACCTCCTGGGGCGAGCGGGCACAAAGGTCTCTCGCGAGCGGCTATGCCCAGCTGTCCTCGAAGCAAACAGTCCTGGTCGGATGGGTCTGCGGTGCGGCGCTCAGTTGGCGGGCAGGATCGTCGCGGCCGGTGCCGCGGCGACGGCAGGCGCGGCGGTGACGGCTTCGGCGGTGGTCGCCGGGTAGTAGTCGGCCGTTTTGGTGCCTGCGATGAAGTCGTCGGACCAGCCGCGGGCGAGCACCTGCAGCACCGACGTGTTGGCCACGTCCGGGGTGCCGCACAGGACGTTCCCCATCGAATCCGAGCTGGTGCCCTCGGCGTCGGTGTGCAGACCGTTGCCGAGCCGGATGCCGAGGAACGGGCGGTTCAGGCGTTGCTGTACGGCGTCGGTGCCGCTGCCGAGGTTGTTGCACAGCGACGGTTGCGCGGCGATGGTGAGGATCGGCAGATCGGTGGGGTCGAGGTCGGCCAGCGCTCGGTCGGTGTTGTCGCCGAGGAAGGATTTCACCGGATCGAGCAGCACCAGCCCGCGCAGCCGATGCCACGTGTCCGGGTAGGCGACGTGCAGCCGGTGCGCGACGAACTCGACCGCTTCCGCGCCCGCGGAGTGCCCGACGAAGACGAAGTCGCGGGGCAGTGGCGGAGGTAGTCGGCCCGCGTCGGCGGCCGCGGCCGCGAGGCTGCGGGATAGTGCACCGTCCGGGTTTGCCGCGGTGCCGAACAGGTTCGCGACATTGTCGAGGAATCGGGTGTTGTCGCCGAGATTCTGCAATGTGCAGCCGGCGAGATCGATGAAGGGAAGCGCGGGGGCGAAGACGAGATAGCCGCCCGCGGCGAAGGTGGTGGCCAACTGCGCGACATTGCTGTGCGTGCGGGCGAACCCGTGCTGGATCCAGACCATTCCCTTCGGCACGCCGGTCGGCAGATACCAGTCGACGCCTTGATGCAAAGTGGTTGCGGCACACGGGATATCGACCACACCGGGCAGCCTGGACAGATCGGCCGCGGTGGCCGGGGTGGCGGTGGCGAGGCAGGTGACGATGGCGGCAGCGGCGGCGAGTGCCGGACCTCGAAAATTCATGGCGACTCCAACGGCGATGCCCAGGGTGTTTCCCTTGATGGAATGGCGTTTCTTGGCCGTTGGTGTTCATTAGCACCTACATCGGGATGCCTGTCAAGCGGTGGAATGGCTTTGGGTGGAAGGGGATCGACGCTGGAAGGCGTAGGTGTCCGTTGCGTTGTGTTTCCTTGTGAGAAACTATGTTTCGAACGATTGACCTGATGAGCGCCGCCTGGTTACTGTGATTCGGTGCTCGACTCTGGCCGCGGTCCTGGTGTTCGGCCTACCCGAGCCGCGCGGGTGCGATCCGCGTTGTACGTGCCCGGCAACCGGTCCGAACTGTTCGACAAGGCGCTGGCCGGTCCGGCGGACGTTATCCTGCTCGACCTGGAAGACGCTGTGCCGCTGGCCGGCAAGGACGCGGCGCGAGCGGCGGTGTCCGACTGGTTGCACGGCGTTTCCGTTGCTCGGCAACAGATTTGGGTCCGCGTCAATTCTGGTGCTGCCGGGCAGGATGATCTGGCGGCAATAGCGCTGCCCGCGGTGTCGGCGGTCTGCCTGGCGAAAACCGAATCGGTGGAACAGGTCCGGGCCGCGGCCGAGGTGCTGGAGGAGTACGAACCGCAGCGGGGCGCGATCCGAATCTGCCCGCTGCTGGAGAGCGCGGCGGCCGTACTCGACGCCCGCGCGATCGCCGCCGGTCCACGGGTGGCGCGACTCCAGCTCGGCGAGGCTGATCTGCGGGCGGAGCTCGGTATCGAACCGAGCGCCGACGACCGCGAGCTGCTGGCCGTGCGCACTCAGGTCGTACTGGCCAGTGCGGCAGCGGGTATCGCGGCGCCGCTGGGACCGGTCAGTACCGACTTCCGGGACTCGCAGCGGTTACGCGAATCCACGCGGGCGTTGGCGCGCATGGGCTTCCGTGGGCGCGCCTGCATCCATCCGGCGCAGGTCCCGGTGGTCAACGAGATATTCACGCCTGCCGAGGACGAGCTGGCCCGTGCGCGAGCGCTGGTGGATCGGTTCGACTCCGCGGCAGGCGGGGTCCTGCTCGACGAGGCGGGCAGAATGGTGGATCTGGCCGTGATTCGCCAGGCCCGTCGCCTGCTGGAAGGGTGAAGTACATGACATATGCACGCGAAGTCCCATCCGGCGCCTCCGGTGGCTGGACCCGGCCCGACTTCGTCACACGGCCTACGGATTCCGTGTGATCGTTTCAGGCCTCTTTCTGCTGCTCGCGGTCGGGCATCTCGCCCTCGCATCGGTCGGTGTGTCGCAGATCCGCGCCGGTGCTTCCCGGATGTTCTTGCTGCCCACGGTGTTGTGTACGACGCTGTGCTACGACAACGCCGTGCTCGCCTTGGGGAGCACGCTGGGTGAGGGGCGCCCACTCGAGCTGCTGAGCGTGCCGCGCTTCGTACTGCACGCCATCCTTACTCCTTTGCTCGTGCTCTGGGCGCGCGCCGCGATGGATAGGGCGGGCATCCCGGTGGCGCGGCGTCGTGGCGTTCAGGCCACCGCAGTCGCGCTCACCATCGCACTCATCGCGATCGGAAGTCTGCACGTCCTCCAGCTCGACCTGCGCCCCCGGTGGTGGGCGGGCGCACTGCGCTATACGGACGTCGACGGCTCCGCTGCAATGGCACTGCCCGCGATCATCGCCGGCTTGGTCGTGCTCGCGGCCGGCATAGCCCTGTGGCGCCGGCATCGCTACCGCCTGCTCTTCGTAACGGCGGCGGTCATGACGCTGGTCGCCGGCGCCGCACCCGTCATCCCGGTGCTCGGCAACGCAGGCGAGCTCATCCTCTCGGCGGGCCTGCTGGGCACCGCCGACTGGCTCCGGCGGCGCGACCAGGACCGCTCAATGGTCTCGCAGTAGCGATCCCGCACCCTCGATCCGGTCCTCAATACCATTGTCGCGCAGCGCCATCCACCAGGTCGCGGCATTGATGGCGATCACCGGTTTGCTCAGCCAGCGCTCGGCCTCGTCGGCGAGGCGCACCATGGACAGATTGGTGCCGCACTGGACGAGGGCGTCGATATCGTCGCTGTCCACTTCGAGCAGCGCGGCCCGCAGGTCGCTCTCCGGCACATGGGCGATGGATACCGCGGTGGGGCAACGCAATCCCTTGATCGCGGCCACCTCGAAGCCCAGCTCGCCGAAGAACCGGACTACATTGGCGTCACCGATCGGTTGATAGGGCGTCACCACGCCGATCCGCTTCGCGCCGTTCAGCGTCAGCGCGCGCCTGCACGCCTCGGCGCCGGTGGCGACCTGCAGCCCGGTCGCCTCCTCGATCTGCCGCACGAACTGCTGATTGCCTTCCACACCGCCCCAGAACGTCTCGGCCGACATGCCCATCACCATGTAATCCGGCTCGCAGGTCAGCACCCGCGCGCAGGTCGCGTCCATTTCGCCGCGGATCTGCTCGAGCAGCCGGTCCATGCCCGCATCGTCACCCATGTTCTGGTCATGGATGTGGATGCGGCCGAAATGCGCGGTTACCCCGGGCACCCCCATGCGCGCGAAATCCGGCTCCACCACGGTATTCGTCGACGGAGCGAGCACTCCGAACTTGCGCCGCCAGCCCAAAACGTCAGGCATAGAACATCTCCCAATCGCTGCGATTCTTCGTGCTCATTCGGCGAACAGATCGCGTTGCCGGAACGGGGCGGCGGCGAAGCGGCCGAGCACCTTCGGTGTGGTGAGCCAGCGGACATGCGCGCCGTTGCGCGGGTGCGCGACAGCGCGTTCGGCCAGCCACGGTGCCACGGTCTCGACCCGGTCGGCGAGAATGTTGAAAATCTTGCGTGCCTTGGCCAATTCGTCGGGATCGGCGTAGCCGTGCGTCAGCAGGTCGGTGACGACCATGCCCGGGCTCAGCAGCCCGACGGAGACACCGGCGGGCACCTCTTTGGCCAGCGCCTCGGTCAGATAGGTGAGTGCTCGCTTGCTCGCACCGTAGACCGACAGTCCCGGCACTATGCGGCCATCGCTGCCGAGACCTTCCATATTCCACAAGTGCCCGCCGCCCGCAGCCACCATGCCCGCGATCGCGACGGCGGACCCGTTGAGCGCGCCGATCAGGTTGGTGTCGACCACTTTCCGGACATCCTCGGCGGGCAGCTCCCACAGCGGCGTTCGGGTATGCGTGATACCCGCGTTGTTGATCCAGACATCGACCCGGCCGAAGCGGGCGACCGCGGCATCCCAGAGCGCTTGCAGCTGAGCGCGATCGGTGACGTCGGCGGCCAGCAGCAGTGCGGCATCCGACAGTTCGGCTTGCACCTTATCGATCCGCTCGGTATCGGTGCCGCACAACGCGACCCGATGCCCCCGGCCGAGCAGTGCTCTGGCAATGCCGAGCCCGAGGCCACGGGTGCCGCCGGTGACCACGACGGTCCTGCTCGCGGTCGCACTCATGAGCGCACCAGCACGCCGTGCAGCACAGCGCTCAGGCTGTTGTGTTCGAACAGCTCGTAGACCACGGCGAGCTCGGTGCCCGCGCCCATCCCCGGTTCGGCATCCATCATGAATTCGCGTCCGTTGAGTTTGCCGCCGTCGGACAGGTGCAGCACCGGATAGTTGGCCCGGCCGTACGCGGTCGCGTTACCCCACGCACCGGGCCCCTCGTGGAACGAGCGGACGCCGTCGCGGCGCACCGTCGCCTCGAAGGTGCGGTCGAGCGCGCCGCTCCAGCTGACGCGGTGCTCGGCGGTGAGCAAGCTCAGTGGCGTCACGTCGAGGACGATCCGCACCGTGCCGCGCGGTTGCTGGTCGGCGCCCCACAGCTCGCAGTCACCGGCGTAGCGGCAGTCGTCTTTGGTGGGCAGGACGAAAGGGGTGGCCCCACACCGCGTCTCGTGTTCGATGAGGTCGTCCTTCAGCGCGGGGTCGCGGGTGTAGACGCCATTGAACACGCCGATCATCGCCGGCCCCTGGTACAGCACCGAGGAGTACACCTGCGTATCACCGAGGGTCTGGTTCCAGGTATTCAAACCCACCTGCCAGCCGGGTCCGTAGTAGTGCGCGTCGACGAAGCCGCCGTAAGGTCTGCCGGCACCGTAGAAGTCGGGACCGGTGTAGAGCCGATCGTTGTCGGAGTCGACCACTCCGAAGGCGAACGGCGCACCGAGGGCGAACCGCCCGGCGAGCTCGCCGCCGCCGGTGAGCCCGCCGTCCATGTAGTAAGTCGTTGTGCCGTCGGCGAAGACCGACGAGCGGCGGATGTCCTCGAAACCACGCCAGACCCCGTCGGCGGCGAACAGCGATGGCCTGCCGACCCATTCACCGGCAATGCGCTGCTGCCACCGGCTCGGCGCTGCTGCGGCGGTCATCCGAGCAACTCCGCCCGTACCCGCTCGGCCTGCTCGTCGCCGAGCAATCCGGCCACCTGCGCCCACACCAGGTCCACCTCGGGGCTGAACAGGTTCGCGCGGTTGGCGCGGTCACGGGCGGCGGTATCGCCGGTGACCGCCGGAACTCCCTTGTCCACCAAGGTGAGCCAGTGCTGGAGATAGCCCTCGACGGTGGCATCCAGTGCGCGGAAAGCGGATTCGGTGGCTCGGCACACCACCATCCATGGCGACATCATCGCTCGCTGCCGCGGCCCGATCGCCGCCGCCGAGACCCCGTCGAGCTGCCATGCCGCCTCCAGCAGCGGGGTGAGCGGCAGGTAGGCGGCATCGAGGTAGGCGAGATGCACCGCGAGGTCGGCCCGGGGAATGAGATCGAGGTGCATGGCGTGGTAACGGGCGGACCGCACGGAGTCCAGCGTGAAGTGCGGGATCGCCGACTCCGCCGGGGTGAAGGCGAAGATCATGTGGCTGTCCAGGCCGATGGCGGGGACAACCAGATCGACGGTGACGACCTTGTCGATCGGGCCACCGCGCAACACCCGCAGCCTGCCGACCGGGTCGGGTGACATGGAACTGGTCAACGCGGTGTCGTCGGCGATGGTGAGATCGAGGGCGGTGCTCAGCGTCCGCAGCGTGCGTTCGCTGAGCTCGGTGGGCAGGCTCATCGCGGGGTTCCTCCGTTGCGGGCCTTGTGCACCCAGGCCTGGTCGAGTTCGGGATTGTCGCGCCGGGCAGGCGAGGCGATGACGGTGGCGGTGCGGCGCGGGCCGTCGCCGGTGATGATGTCGTCGGCGCCGAGCCACCAGCCGTCCTTGATCAGCTGGGCCCGTCTGCGCCGGTAAGCGATTTGCAGGGCGTCGCTGCGCACATGCAATTCGTCGGCGAGATCGAACGGCAGCAGTTCGGGGCGCTGCGACTCGACCACCGGTTTGTCTTGCAGCAGAATGTCTTTGATTCTTCTGCGGGTGTCGGCATCGGCCCACCGGCCGGTGAAGAAGTTCCGGTAGCCGAGGATCTTGATCAGCGTCCGGTCCTGCGAGAGCGGGATATTGAAGTCGTAGAGCAGCAGATCGCCGATGGGCAGCCGGATGTGCAGCTTCACCAGGTTGGGCAGGTACCAGCCGTTGGTGACCGTGACGAACTCCGGGCGCGGCTTGTTCCTGGACAGCAGACCCCAGAGTCCGCTCGGTGGTGGGGGACTGAGCTGGATGTCGGCCTCCGCGGACCAGTCGTCCTTGCGGACAGTGAAATTCGGGATCTCCGGCTTGTCCGGATTGCCGAACCTGGTGCCGTGCACGAACGGCGTGTGCGAGGCGTCCACGACGTTCTCGAAGGTGCGCTCGTAGTTCGCCTCGATCTCCATCTCGAACTGCACCATCCGGAAAGCCGGATCGTCGTGCACCGGGATGTCCGGGATCGGCGGGCGCTCGTGCTCGGGCAGATCGCCTAGGAACGCCCAGACCATGCCGTAACGTTCTTGCGTCGGGTAGGCGTCGACCCTGGCCTTCTTCGGAATGAGCCGATCCGCCGCATTCGCCGGTATCCGCACGCAGGCGCCCTCGGCGTCGTACTGCCAGCCGTGGTACGGACAGGCGATACAGTCGCCGGTGACGGTGCCCATCGACAGCGCGCCACCGCGGTGCACGCACAGATCCGACAGGCACACCGCCGTGCCCGCGGTGGTGCGATACAGCACGAAGTCCTGGCCGAGGCAGGTCACCTTTTTCGGTGTCCGGCCGACCTGGTCGGCGAATTCCAGGGCGTACCAGAAGTTTTTCAACATTGTTCGTGCTCCGCTAGGTGAGGCCGCAGCACCTGCGCCGCGACGTAGTCGGCGAGTTCGGTTCGGGCCGTTGCCGAATCGTGCAGGTGTGCGTGCAGGAAGGCGGACGTGAGCCGGGCGAACGGTGCCAGCGCGTCCACGTCGCCCGGTCCGTCGAGGAAGGCCCGTGCCGCGGTCGGATCGGCGTCGGCGATCCCGAAGTGGTTGGCCTCCGGGATGACCGCGAGCAGATGGTCGCCCGGCGGCAGTGCTTCGGCGAACGTTGTGGCCACCGGGTCGGGCCGGTTGTCGCCGTCCTCGCCGTACCGGTCGGCGCTGCCGTTGATGACACCGTCGTTGGTGCCGACGCCGAGTAACACGGGGCAATTGACCTGTGCGGGCAGCACGGTGCCCGCGGGCCAGCCGAGCATGGTCGCCACCATCGTGTGCGCGCCCCACGCGAAAACCGCACCGACCGACGGGAAGAAGCGTGCCGACTGGAGCACGACCGTTCCGCCCGCGGAATGCCCGCCGAGTGCGATGCAGTCCAGATCCAGTGCCCCGGCCAACGGGCCGTCGCTGTTCAACTCGGTGAGCGCATCGAGGATGGCGCCGATGGTCGGACAGGTCGGGCGGGTGCCATAGGCGTCGGGCCGGGCCGCGTCCAGGTCGACGCCGACCGTCAATCCGCGCAGCCCGCCGAACAATTCGGCGACTCGATCGAAAGTCACCACCACGAAACCGGTTTCGGCGAGGGCCGTGGCGAAGCGGCGATAGGAATCCTGACCGACATTGACCCCGGACAGGAAGACCACCACCGGATACGGTGCGGCCGCCGGATCGGGCGCGAAGACGCCGGTCAGCCGCTCGTGGTCGGAGCCGGTGGTGATCGCGGGGTAGTAGACCTTCAAATGCGCGGTATCGAAGGGAGCCTCACCCGCGGTGCGGGCCGACCACCAGAGCGAACGGACGATGCTCATGACCGTGCCTCGCGGACATTCAGCGCTGCTTCGCCCATCGGCCGTGGGAGTACGCGGTCGCCGCCCCAGAGGCCACGCACTAGGCGCTGGGTGAGCTCGGCCCCGAACATGCGCTCGCCCATCACATTCGCGGGATCGCGCTCGGCGATATTGCGGCGCACCGCCAGGTCACGGTCCGCCAGTGCCGCCTGCTCGTCGGCGGGCACCGGCGCGGCGGCGTCGACCCAGCCGAGCCACTGCTCGACCCGCGCGCCGAGCAGCGCGGCGACCGTTTCCCGATTGGCCCGATGAGGCGGGAAGGAGTAGCAGTACGCGGTAGGCGACAGGCTGCCGCGGATGAACCCCGTACGGCTGGTGAACCAGGTGAAATCGGGGTGCTCTTCCTTGAACGCCAACCACGGTGCGTCGTTGTCGGCGTAGTAGCTGTCGAAGTAGTCACCGTCGCCGACCAGATCGCCACGCGGTACCGCATCGACATAGAACCAGCCCTCCGGCCACAGCAGCAACGCGATGCCCAGATGCGGGACCCTGACCTGCGGACCGAGCCACACGGTGAGGTGCAGGTTGACGAAACCCGTTGCGGGGTCGCCGATCCAGGAATGCACCAACCAGTCGATCTCCGGTCCGGTGTAGGCGGCCAAGGTGCCGGACGGGCCGGTCGCCGGGCCGCCGTAGCTCTCCAGATCGTCGGTCGACGGATCTCTGGTGAGGTCGAACCGTCCGGCGATCCGAGACTTCAGCCCGCTCAACAGGTCTCGCCATTCCTGAAAGGTCTCGGTGACGTCCGTCCTGGCCGTCTCGTCGACCAACTGCTCGACATGTCGGACTGTTTCACTCATCGTGGCTCCGGGTTCTGTCGTCACTGTGCTTCTGTCGTCATGGCGTCGATCGGGTGCCGCGGACGCCCGTCCACCAGGTCGGTGCCCCGCGAAACGGCGCGGTTCACGGCCTGCGCGGGGCGCACGGTCGCGCGCACGCTCGGCGCACCGGGCGGGGCTTCGGTCACGATGGGGTGGCTGATCACGCCGGTGAACGGCCCGCTCCACGCAGTCCACAAGGTGAAATCGGGGCTCAGCGCGTAGATCGCGCCGACGAGCCCGCCGTGTTCGTCGCTGCCCGCGGCGACGATGTTCATCCTGTTCTCCGCGGCGCGCTCGGCCAGTCCGAGGGGCAATTCCCATGGCTCGGCAGGGGAATGCGGCACCGCGACGACGTCCACGTCCTGAATCGCGGCCAGTCGGAAGCTTTCCGGGAACAGCGCGTCGTCACCGACCACGAGTGCCAGTCGGCCCCAGGGCAATTGGAAAACGGCCAGCGCACTGCCCTGCCGGGTCAGCCAGGGATGACGGTTGGTCGGATGCAGCTGCGGCTGGCAGCCGACCACTCCGTCGGCGTCGACCAGCACGCCGTGATGCGCGCCGCCGGTTCGCACGCTGAGGACCGCGTGTGCGGTAGTACCGTGCAGTGCCCGTACGACTTCCGGGACCGGCACCGCCGCGAGTTCGGGTAGCACGATGAGGTCTACGCCGTCGGCCGCGAGCTCGGCGATTGCTCCGGTGTCGGCGATCGCGAGCGCGGCCGACAGCGTCGGCGACCCGGCCGGTGCACGTCGACCGAGCGGTGCGCTCGTCAGCGGGGCGTAGAGCTCTGGCCTGCGGGCGGCGAGGATGTCGGTGCCGTCGGGCCTGCGCTTGTCGTCGGCCAGCGGCACGTCGATATCGGCGACCACGATCGCCTCGCCGGTGACCGGGGCCATCGCGACCGGCCTGCCGTCCGGGCCGACGATCTGGCTTTCGCCCGCGCCGTGCAGGCGATCCGGCGGCACGCCGAGCCGGGCGGCGATCTGCGGCAGCTGCTCGGCGGGCAGCAGTGGGCCGACCTTGTTCGCGGCCACCACCCACACCTTGTTCTCGGCGGCGCGCACCGGTATGTGCAGGCTCGCCTCGTCGATGGCGAACGAGTTGAGGCTGTTGAGCAACAGCTGTGCGCCGCGCAGCGCCAGCGACCGGGTGACCTCGTTGATGACGCCCTCCATGCAGGCGTACATGCCGATGCGGCCCAAAGGCGTAGCTATCACCGGTGATTCGGCCGTGCCCGCGTCGAGATAGTCGTTCTCGGCGCCCATCAGGATCTGCTTGTCGGATTCGCCGAGCAGAGCACCGTCCGGCCCGAACAGCAGGCCGGTGCCGGTGGTGCGGCCGTCGGCCCGGGCCAGCGTGACGCCGATCTTCACGTAGCAGCGGTGCCTGCGCGCCCGCTCGGCGACGGCGGTGAGGAACGTGTCGCCGAGCGTGCAGGCCATTCGGCGCGCATGCGCCCGATCGTCGTACCAAGATAGATGGTTACAGAATTCCGGCAGCACAACGAGTTCCGCCGCCGCGTCGGCGGCCTGGTCGATCATGCGGAGGCAGGCGTCGAGGTTGACCGCGACGTCGGTGCCCGCAGCGAGTTGTGCGGCCGCGACTCGGGTCATGGACTCGGACCCTTTCGTTCATAGCGTTTCGTAGGACGAAACGCGGTTTCCATATCGTTCCGATTCTGTACCCCGGCAAAGGATCTGTCCAGGGGTGGCGCGACATTCGCCTTGACACTGCCCGAGGTCGCGGGCACGATATGGCAATCGTGAAACTGCGTTTCTCTCAGTGGAACGCGAGTGGAGGTTACGGATGACGAGGCATCGCCCATCCCTAGGTAATGCGGACAGCGGGCGCCCGTCACGGACTCCGATCGGTCACCACCCTGGCGATGGCGCGAGTGTCAGCGCGGCAGTGCTCTGCGCGGTCGCGGCGGGGCCGGTGGCGGGTGGCCAGTTGGTGTTGCTCGGCAAGCCTTTCGGTGGTGTGCTCGGGGTGCCCGGGGCGGTGGTCGGTTATCTGGCGCTCACCGCCGGGGCGCTCGGTCTACTCGCTGGGGCGCTGTGTCTGTGGCGATTGCGGCTGTCTCTCGGAATGGTCAGCGCGAGTGGGTGTCTCGCTGGCATCGCGGTGGTCGTGGCGGGTGTCGTCGATACCGTCGCGGTGTTCACGATCGCGGTGCTTGTCGCGGGCGCGGCGACGGGTCCGCTGCTCCTCGCCGGCCGGGCTCTCGCGGCCGAGTTCGGTCGCGGAAACTTTGTCCTTCTGCATGCGGCGGCCGCAGGGGGAGTGGCTGTTGCCGCATGGCTGAGTGGTCACTACTACGAGGAGCCAGGTACGGGCCTCCTCATCGCGGGCGCGCTGACCACCGCCCTCGGCGTGGCCGTCGGACTGGTCGGGCTTCGTGGCGCGGACGGGCCGTCTGCTGACCGGGTCGTCGAGAACTCCATCCCTCCTCGTCCGGCCCTATTCGGTTATGTCGCAATAGGACTCGCTGCCGGCGGTACGGTGCTGCCCGCGCTACACCTATTGCTGTTCCGGTGGAACGAATTCGGCGCTGAGCAACTCATCTGGCTCGCTGTCGCGGCCGCACCCGCTGCGGCCATCGTCGCGTTGCCGGGCCGTCGACCCGCCGCCGTCCCCGTGCTGTTGATTCTGGCGGCGGGCGGGGCGCTGCTCGTGGTGACCGCGCCGGGGTTGGTGCCATTGACGATCGGCCTGGCGGTGACGTTGGCAGCCGCTGCCCGCGCAATGACCGCGCTCGACGAGCTGGTCTGGGAGACCGCACCGCACGCCATCAGTGTTTGCGCACTCGTCGTGGCGACCGCGGGGTTGGCGGGCCTGGGTCTGGTCGACCTACTGGGTCGGCTCATCGGCACGGGGTCGGCGCTGACCATCCTCGGTATGGGCGTACTCATCGCGGCGTGGCTGTCCGGCCGACCTGACCGACGCCTGCTCCCCGGCACGCGCGGATCATCCAGCGAAAGAGGTGCGCCATGAGGAGTTTCGGTACGACGGCTCGGGTAGCGGTGACGCTGGCGCTCAGTGGCTTCCTACTCGGTGCTCCGGCGACGGCGTTCGCGGACGAACCCGCGGCGATCCAGGTCGACGCCACGTCCGAGCTGACCGAAGGACAGCGGGTCACACTGAGCGGCAGCGGCTTTCGGGCGGGACTTGCCGCCGTCGCCGTGGGCATGTGCAAAGCGGGCTTCAGCAACGGACTGAAGGACTGCGACTTGTCCGGGGGCGCGACGTTCGTCAATATCGGCGCGGACGGCACCTTCGGCCCGCTGACACTGACCGCGCACCCGCGATTCCGCGAGATCGACTGCACCCAGCAGCAATGCGTGATCGCGGCCGCGCCGCTGCCCGGCACCGAACCGCCTGCCGTCATCGCGGCGAATTCCGCTGCGGTGCCGGTAACTTTCGCGGGCGCGCTGCCGCCGACTGCCACGACATCCGTCCCCGCCGCGGCCGCGCGCTCGGACACCGACATCGAAGGGCCGTCCACCGTGCTGTGGGCGGCCACCGCCGGCCTGCTCGTGCTCGTCGCCGGTTTCGCCCTCGCCGATCGGCGGCGACTGTGAAATCCATCAGGAGGAAAATGTGAAGCTCATCGGAACCCGGCCCGGGACAAACGGCTTATACGGTAGACCACGTCTTGTGGCGCTGGCCGCGTTCACCACGGTCGGGCTGCTCGGCGGGATGCCGACCGCGCTGGCCGCCCCCGCTCTCCAGGTGAGCCAATCCACGGGACTCACTGTGGGGCAGACGGTCACGGTGACTCTGGACGGCCTGCCCGCGAATATGGCGGCGGTCGCGGTCGGGCAATGCAAACCGCGGATCGCGGGGCCGGGGGACTGCAATCTCACCGGCTCGATGATGGGTGCGGCTGATGGGCAGGGCAGTTGGCAACCCACCGGGGACAAACGGGCCATCACGCTCGTCGGTGCGGTCGGTGGCACCGACTGCACTTCGGCACCGGGTGCCTGCACGATCAGTGTCACCAGCCTGACCAACGCTACGGAAATCATCGCCTCGGTGCCGTTGACCTTCGGACCACCCGCGGAGACTCCCAAAGCCACTGCTGCCGCGAGTGATACAGCCGAGAGCGACGACTCCGACAGCAACACTCCCGTCATGGCGGGCATCGGTATCGCCGCAGCGGTACTCATCGCGGCCGCCGTGGTGCTCGTGGCGCGTCGCCGTCGCAACTGATCGCACGGATGGCCCGGGGCACCCGCAAGTCGTCCCGGGCCATCGGCTGCGATCATTGGGCCTGTGCGAGCGCGATCGCGTTGACCGCGTCGCCGCCACCGACATCCAGGATCCGGGTCGGGCCGGGACCAGTGGCGTGGGCTTGCCCAAGGGCGCATGCGCGGCGCACAGTGGCGACTGGACACTGCCAGTCTGTCGCGAAAGCTGTTATCGGCAGGGCTGATGCGCCGGGAAAGGCACCGGCCGGTTAGCGGAAAGCTGTTATCGGTGGGGCTCCGAGTACGCGCCCGGATAAGCACCGGCGGGTAGGCCGGTGCCGCCCGCACGGAAGGCGCTGGGTGCGTGCGTGACGGTCGGCTGGACGTACTCGCACAGACCTTCCTGCGCGTATTCCCGGCCGAAGCCGCTGTTCTTGGTCCCGCCGAACGGTGCGCGCAGCGACATGCCGGTGCGGTTGTGCGTGTTGATGAAGGTGAAGCCCGCTTCGACGCGAGCGGCGACGGCGAAGGCGCGGTCCTCGTCGGCCGACCAGACCGATGCGGCCAGGCCGAGCTCGGAATCGTTGGCGCGCGCGAGGACCTCGGCCTCGTCGCGATAGGTGAGAATCGGCACTGCCGGGCCGAACTGCTCCGTACGGACCAGATCCGCGTCGTCGGGCAGCCGGAGCGCGAGTATCGGATCGAGGAAATATCCCTCGCCGGTCGGCGCGCAGGCGAGCGGGACGATCAGCGCGCCCAGGTCCCTGGCGCCGGTGACCAGTCCGCGCACCCGCTCGGCGGCTGCCCGGGTAACTACCGGCCCCATGGTGACGGCTGCGTCGAGGGGATCGCCGACGAGCAGGATGCGTTGTGCGGCAGCGATATACGACTCGACGAATTCGGCGAGCCGAGTCTCGGGCACGTACAGCCGCTTCGCGGCCATGCACACCTGTCCGGCCGTAGCGAACGAGGCGAGGACGAGACGCTCGAAATCCACTGGGCTCAAGGCGAAGTCGTCCAGAAATATGGCCGGATCATTGCCGCCGAGCTCCAGCAGCACCGGCTTGATCGCCTCGCCTGCCGCCGCCGCGATCGCGCGACCGGCCTGCGCACCGCCGGTGAAGGCGACCTTGCGCACCAGCGGATGGGCGATCAGCGCGTGCACCGTATCCGGGCCGCCATGGATCACCGTGGTAGCGGGCAGCAATTCGGCGACAGCGGTGATGGCGAGCGGTGCCAGCGGCGAGGGTTTGAGCACGACCGCATTGCCTGCGGCGAGGGCGGGACCGAGCTTGAGCATCGACAGAATGATCGGCGCGTTCCACGGCGTGATCGCGGCGACCACGCCGAAAGCCCGTGGCGACACCATGACTCGACCTAGCGCGTCGTCGGTGGTTCGGGCACAGAGCACTTCCGCCGCGTGCGCCCGCACCCAGCGCAAATAGGTAGCGGCGAAACCGATCTCACCACGGCAATCGGTGACGGGTTTACCGGTCTCGCGCGCCAGTAAGGTCGCCAACTCGGTAGCGCGCGCATCGAGGGCGTCGGCGGCGCGGCCGACCGCAGCCAGGCGAGCTTCCAGCGGTTGTTGCGACCATTCGCGAAACGCGGAGTGCACCTGGTGCACAACGGCGTCGACTGCATCGGGTGGCGTCGCGGTCACCGCTCCCACGATCTCCTGCGGCCGCGCCGGGTTCTCGCGTTCGATCCTCACGGCCGGATCTCCAGCGAGTCGAGCAGACAGGCCCGACGCAGATAGGTGCGGGCCGCGACGGGGTCGGCGGCCAGTGCACGCAACTGCTCGCGGTGGCTCGCATCATCGCCGCGGAGCCGGTTCCAGTTGTCATGGCTGGTGCG
Organism: Nocardia sp. XZ_19_369; assembly: GCF_015355715.1. Classification (NCBI taxonomy): domain Bacteria; kingdom Bacillati; phylum Actinomycetota; class Actinomycetes; order Mycobacteriales; family Nocardiaceae; genus Nocardia; species Nocardia sp. XZ_19_369. The sequence goes on from NZ_JACVED010000002.1 coordinate 324,011, forward strand.
TTGCACGTGGTCCCCGGCGACGCGATGACGGTGCGCCGCAACCTCGTCCAGCCGCGCGTCGGGACCGCCTTCGATGACATCTGCCAGCGCGGACGCGAGTTGGACGGCATCGTGGATGCCGCTGTTCATGCCCAGCCCGCCGAGCGGATTGTTGACGTGGGCGGCGTCGCCGATCAGCAGGACCCGGCCGTGCCGGAACCGGTCGGCGACGCGTTGATGTACCCGATACAGCGTGGCATGTGCGATCCGCCACGGCCTGCCGAGATCGGCGACGGCCGCCAAACGATCGGGTAGCCTGCGCAATTCGTCCTCGTCGTCGCTGTCGGCGGGTGTCGGCAGCAGCACTCGCCAATGCTCCGGCGTGCGCAGCAGCACCAGCCATTCGTCGGGATCGAAGACGTAGTTGATCGGTGCGATGCCGGGCAGCACGTCCGCCAGATCTTCCTCGACCGAGGCAACCAGAAAGCGTTCCGGATAGGTGCTGCCGCCGAATTCGACACCGAGGCCATGGCGGACGGCCGAATGCGCACCATCGGCACCGATCACCCAGTTCGCGCGCACCGGCCCCTTGGCCGTCCGCAGCACCACGGCGTCGTCGGTGCTCAGCAAGCCGTCCACGCGGTAGCCGAACCGCACGTCGGCAGCCCCGAGGGCATCGAGCAGCAGCGGAGTGAGTTTGCTCTGCTCGCATTGCACCCGGAATGGGAACGGGGTGTCCTCGGCCAGCACGGCGAGATCCAGGGTGGCGATCTCGCCGCCGCCACGCTCGCGGTACTGGAAGGTCGAGGCGACGATGCCCCGGTGCAGCAGCGCATCCAGGACACCGAGGTCGCGCAGCATCTCCAGGGTCGGCGGATGAAACGTCGACGCGCGCGACTCGGTGGCCAGCTCCGCACCCTGCTCCAGCACGGTCACCGGGATCCCGCGGCGGGCCAGTGTCAGTGCGGCGGTGAGACCGACCGGCCCGGCCCCGACCACGACGACCGACGGCGTGCTCATGACGTGTGCAGGGCGAAGCGCCCTTCGACGCCGACGACGCGCGCGCCGGTGAAGAAGCGCAGCGTCTCCGCCGTGCCCTCCTCGCCGAGGCCGGACAGTCCCCACGCGGGCCGCGGTGTCATCAGGTGCAGGCTCATGATCGAGGAACCGTTCACCTTCACCTCACCCGCCCGGATCTGCCGGGCGACGCCGAGCGCCTGTTGCTCGTCGGCGCCGCAGACGTAGCCCTCCAGGCCGTAGGGCACAGCGTTGGCCAGCGCTACCGCCTCCTCGATCCGGCGGTAGGTGGTGACACCGGCCACCGGTCCGAACACCTCGTCGCTCAGGTCGCCATCGAGAAGCGCTGGGGCGAAGTAGTTTCCGTCATCGGGCATGACACCGAAGCTCTGCGAGCCGCGTGCGTCGAGCGAAGCGCGCAGCTGCTGAACATGTTTCGAGTGCACGAGCGGGCCGAACTCGGTCAGGGGATCCATCGGCGGCCCGACCCGCAGTGCTGCGAGCCGTTTGCCGATGCCGTCGAGCAGCTCGTCGGCCCGGTCCGCCGGGAGGATCAATCTGCCCAGCGCCCGGCACCATTGGCCGTTCAACGTGGTCAGCAGTTCGGCGGCCATCCGGGTCGCGACATCGGGATCGGCGTCGGGCAACACCACGAGCGGATTGTTGCCGCCCAACTCGAGCTGGCACGGGCGGAACATCGCGGCCGATGCGGTGGCGACCGAACGCCCGCCGGCCAGCCCGCCGGTGAACGAGACGGCCTTGATCCGGGACGCGGCGACGAGTTGCGCACCGACTTTCGCGCCGCCCTGCACGAGCTGGAACATGCCCGCGGGCACGTGCTCGGCGATCACCTCGGCCAGCACCACCGAGCTGTAGGGGGCGAGCTCGCTGACCTTCAGGATCACCGGACAGCCCGCGGCGAGTGCGTTGGCCACCTTGTGCGCGGCCATGGGGGCAGGCGCGTTCCACGGGACCAGGCACAGCGCCGGTCCCAGCGGCAGCCGGAGCACCTCGACGCCGTCCTGCTCCCGGCGCAAGGCTCCGGACCGGATCTGCTCGGCCGCGAGCCGGAACGAACCCGACACGATCGGTCCCAGCAGGGTCGTCTGGGCGATCGGGACGCCGGTCGCTCGGGCATCCAGTTCGGCGATCCGGGGCAGCCGTGCGTCCAGGTCGGTGGCGACGGCGTCCAGCACGGCGGGTTCGATACGGCCGGAAGAGGTTTCGGCGACCGCGAGCGCGCGCTCTACCCGGTCGGTGGCGGTGGCGACGACCCTGGCGACCGGCGCTCCGGTGGCCGGATCCTCCAGCGCGACACCGAGATCCACCGACGGTGTGCCCCATTCGCCGTCGATCAGGTCGGTGACGGCGGGTAGTTCGGTGCTCACCGGTCCGCCCCAGCCGGTGCGGTGGCGAACAACTCGTTCGCCTTGGCATCGGTGACAATGCGGGCCACCTCGAGCATGCCGCGCTCGGCCGGGAAGGTCATCACCAAGCCCATCGCGAGATCGCGCAGCGCCCGCCCCGCCACCCCGCTCATCGCAGCGGCCGATGTGCCGCCCGCCTTGAAAGCGCCGAGTGCCACCTGGAAACAGGCCTCGGTCACCGCGCCCTTGCCGAGGCGCCACTGGGTGAACACCTCCTGCTTCGGTTTGAACGGCGGCTCGGCGGTCTCCACCGCGAGCTGATAGCGCAACCAGAGGTACGCGGTCTGCAACTGCCTGGTCATCTCGCCGATGAGCACCTGGTGCACCGGGGAGGACGCGATCGGATCGCCGGTGTCGGCGAAGGTCTTCGCGGTCGCGGTGGCGAGCATCTCGTCGTAGACGTTCTGCGCGCAGCCGGTGTACACCGCCGCGATGGCGAGCTGGTTGCCGACGAAACTGCCTCTGCTCATGCTCAGCATCTTCGTGAACGCGCCGGGCACGGCCAAGGCCTCGTCCTGCGGAATGAACACCTCGTCGAGCCGGATGCCGTTGTTGGCGGTCGCGCGCATGCCGAGGCCGTCCCAGGGGGCGCGCACGTGGACGCCTGGTGCGTCGCGGGGGACGAAGAAGGTCGCGAGTCCCTCGGCGGTGTCGTAGCCCTCGATTTTGGCGGAGGTGAGGTAGTAGTCGGCCACGCCGGTCGCGCAGCCGAAAGACTTCTCGCCCTGCAGGATCCAGCCACCGTCGACCTTGCGGGCGGTGGTGGCGATGGTGATGTTCGCGGCGGCGGTCTTGATCGCCTCGGAGGCGAAATTGGCCAGCCAGCAGCCGTCTGCCATCCGGGTGAGCAGCTTCTCGGCGAAGGCCCGCACGACGGGAATTTCGTCGTCGGCGAACAGTCCGGCGTCGATCGCCTCGAGCGGTAGCAGACCGCGGGAGGCGCTGGTGTTATGGAAGAAGTAGGCCAGCGCGGTGGATGGACACGCGGTGCCCATGGCGAAGGTGGCCGCGGCCAGATCGCGCAGCGTGCCGCCGAGCCCGCCGAACTTCTCCGGCACCACCAGTCCGAGCAATCCGGCGTCGCGGAGCAGGTCGACGTGGGTGGGTGGGAAGGCGCCGAGCCGGTCGGCCTCCTCGGCGGCGGCACGCAGCGCGGGCAGCACGGCGTCGACCCGTTGTGCGCGTTCGCGTTCGGCGTCGGTCATATCTTCGACGAGTCGTGCACCGATCATCGGACCATCCTCTAGCGGTCTGTATTGCTGTTTCGATAGTCGAAACATTGTTACGCACACGGTAACGCCGCGCCTCGGCGGCACGCAAGCCATGATGGGGATGGTGTTTCCCATCGGGAAATGCACCGCCTACACTCGAGGCGTGTCCGAAACCGAATCCGACAACCAGAGCCGGTCGATCGCGGCGGTCGAACGCGCCATGGATGTGCTGCTGCTGTTCGGCCGCAGCGGCAGGTCCGACCTCGGTGTCACCGAGATCGCCACCGAGCTCGGCATCACCAAGGCGGCGGTGCACCGCATCCTCACCGCGCTGCGCAATCGCGACCTCATCGCACTCGAACCCACCACGCGCCGTTACGCGCTCGGCCACGCCTCTATCGCGCTCGGCCGGGCCTACCTGGCGCGCACCGACCTTCGGGTGATGGCCGCGCCGGAGCTGCGCAGGCTGGCGTCGGTGACCGGTGAGACCGCGACGCTGTCGATCCGGCGCGGCGACACCCGGATGTACGTGGATCAGGTTGTGCCGGACCAGGAATTGCGCATGGAGGTCGCGCTCGGGGTGCCGTACCCGCTCTACGCGGGCAGCTCCTCCAAGGTGATCCTGGCGATGCTGCGCAAGGAGGAGATCGACGAGTACCTGGGCAGGCACGAGCTCACCGCCTTCACCGACGCGACGATCACCTCGGTCCGCAAGCTGCGCACCGAACTGAACGCCACCAAGAAGCGCGGCTACGCGATTTCCATGGGGGAGCGCCAGATCGGGGCCGCGTCCCTCGCCGCGCCGATCCTCGACCACGACGGTGGCGTGGTGGCCGCGATCAGTGTGTGCGGTCCGCTGTCGCGGTTCCAGCCGCGGATGGACGAGTACGTGCCGATGCTGCTGAAGGCGGCCGGCGCGGTATCCGCTCAGCTCGGCTACACGCCGTAACCACCGCTCACAGTGCGGCACCGGGCTTGAACACGCCCAGTGCCGCCGCGGCCAGCACACTGCCCCAGATCAGCCACACGTACGGCAGGCAACCGTCGACACTGCGCCGCAAGGTGCGCTCGACGGGCTCGCTGGAGCCCGTGGTCATCAGTGTGCCGAAGGCGGGACCGAAGGGGCGCAACGTCATTCGGATGCCCAGCCCGGCCGCGATGGCGAGGGTGTAGAGGAGGATCTTGCCGCCCAGCCAGCGTGGATTGGTGGTGACACCGAACGGCTCGTGTGCGAGCAGGGCATAGACGCCTGATCCGGTCATCGCCGTGATGACCGCGAATCGCAGGAAAAGGTCGGCTCGGCGGACTGCGGCGAGTTGTCCGTGTGTGCGGTGCGCGAGCACGGTGAGCGTCAACCATACGGCGGCGAAGATCCACACCGCCACGACGAACCACCAAGGGAACAAGGCGATTCCGAACGCGCTGGCGCCGTGCGGTTCCAGCGCCATCAGTGTGATGCCACTGGGGAGAAACAGCACCAGACAGATCTTCGGCGCGAGATCCAGGCCGCTCATGATGGTTAACGCGGTCGCGCGCGCGGGTGGGGTGAGTGCTGGGTTGATGACGAACCGGCTGGAATAGAAGACGCCGAGATCGCCGCCCAACCAGCAGACGAACAACACCAAGTGCAGCATGATCCACCAGCCGTGCGGGTGTGGGCCCATGGGAATCCTCTTGTCCGCTAGGCGAGTTCCGCGTCGGCGGCGGTCTCGGGAAGGTCTTGGTGACCGGGCGCTGAGCGCAAGACGGCCAGCGCCTCCGTGTGGCTCAGCACGTCGGCGTACTTGATGTCCAGGTCGAGCAGGTTGGCCTCGTGTAAGGCGGTGGTGCGATCTCCGCAGGCCTCGGCGACGACCAGCGGCCGGAAACCGTGCTGGAGCGCGTCGGTCGCGGAGGCGCGCACGCACCCGCTGGTGGTGAGGCCGACGATGACGAGGGTGTCGATACGGCGGGCGGTCAGGAGTGCGGCCAGTGGGGTGGCGTGGAACGCGCTGGCGTACTGCTTGGTGATCACCAAGTCGCCGGGGACTGGCGCGGGATCATCGAGAAAGTCGCCGAGCGGATTGCCCGCCTCGAATACCCGCAGCACCGGCACCTTTCGGCGGAACAGTCCACCGTCGGGACCGCCGGGTTCGAAGCGCACCCAGGTGAAGATCACCGGCAGGCCGGATTGCCTTGCCTGAGCCACGATTTCGGCGGCAGCACGCACCGCGTCGGCGACCGGCGCGTAGAGCGGCGAGCCCTCGGTGACGTAGGCGGCGCAGATATCGATCACCAGCACGGCGGGGGAGACGCCCGCCCCGAGGCGTGCGCTGTAGCCGGAGCGGCGGTACTCGCCGGATTGCTCGGTCACCGGGTGGTTTTCAGATGATGCCATCGGCGCTGAGCTGTCCGATCGTGTCCGGGTCGAGGCCGAGCAGGTCGCCGTAGACGTCGTGGTTGTGCTCGCCGAGCGCCGGGCCGGGATGGCGTACGGCGCCGGGTGTCTCGCTCAACTTCGGGAAGACGTTCTGCATCGGCAGCTCACCGAACTCCGGATGTGCCAGTCGCACAATGGCTTCGCGGGCGGCGAAGTGCGGGTCGGCGAACATGTCGCGCGCGGTGAAGATACGGCCCGCGGGGACGCCCGCCGTGTGCAGCCGGTCGAGCAGGTCGCCGGTCTCGATGGTCGCGGTCCAGCCGGCGATCAGTTCGTCCAGTTCGGCCATCCGCGCGCCGCGGGCGGTATGGGTGGCATACCTTTCGTCGGTAGCGAGTTCGGGACGGCCCATTGCCTTGGCCAGCCGGGCGAAAACGGTGTCCTGGTTGGCGGCGACGAGGATCATCTCGCCGCCGGCGGTGGGATAGACGTTGCTGGGGGCGACATTCGGCAGCACCGGACCGGTGCGTTCGCGCTGATAGCCGGTCACCGCCCACTCCGGCAGCAGGGACTCCATCATCGCCAGTACCGCCTCGTAGATGGCGGAATCGACCATTTGGCCGCGCCCGGTCTTCGTGCGGTGGTGGACCGCGGCGAGGGTGCCGATGGTGGCGAATACTGCGGCGAGCGAGTCACCGAGGGAGATACCGGTTCTGGCTGGGGCGTGCTCGGGATCGCCGGTGACATAACGAATGCCGCCCATGGCCTCGCCGATCGAGCCGTATCCGGCCCGCGGCGCGTAGGGGCCGGTCTGGCCGTACCCCGTGACCCGGGTCATGATCAGCTCCGGATGCTTCTCGCGCAACCGGTCGAACCCTAGGTTCCAGCGCTCCATGGTGCCGGGCCGGAAGTTCTCGATGACGATGTCCGCACGGTCGATGAGCTGGCACGCGAGCCGTTGCCCGGCCTCGTCGCGGAGGTTGCAGGTCACCGACTTCTTGTTTCTGGCGACCACCGGCCACCACAGTGATTTGCCCTGCGACTGTTCCCTGCCCCACTGCCGCATCGGGTCGCCGGTGCCGGGCGCTTCGAGCTTGATCACCTCGGCGCCGAGATCGCCGAGCAGCTGACCACAGAACGGCCCGGCGAGCAGTTGCCCCATCTCGACCACCCGCAGATCGGCAAGCGGCCCTGTCGATTTCGTCGCCTCGACTGCCATGTGGCGGGTCTCCATCCTGTTGCACCCCGGAGGTTCGAATTGGATACAATGTATCCCTCAGTGGAACGCGGCCGCAAGGCGAGTTGGAGGATCTGTGAACGTCACGCTGGTCGAGGTCGCCCCGAGGGACGGACTGCAGAACGAGCCGGAAATACTCGCCGTCGACGACAAGGTCGAGCTGATTCGGCGCAGCGTCGATGCGGGAGTGCGGCGGATCGAGGCGGTGAGTTTCGTGAACCCGCGCCGGGTGCCGCAGATGGCGGATGCGGAGGCGGTCATGGCCGGGGTGCCGCGTGTCGACGGAGTGTCCTATGCCGGGCTGGTATTCAACGATCGTGGTCTGGATCGCGCGCTGGCGGCGGGTGTCGATGAGATCAATGTTGTTGTCGTGGCGACGGATTCGTTCAGTCAGCGCAATCAAGGGTGTTCGTCCGTGGAGGGTGTCGAGCGGTGGGCGAAGTTGGCGGCCAGGGCGCGGGAGGCCGGGTTGCTGCGCACGGTGACCATCGCGGCCGCGTTCGGTTGCCCGTTCGAGGGTGAATTGCCGGAATCGATTGTGCTGGAACTGATTCGCCGTGTCGCCGAGGCGGGACCGGATGAGATCGCGCTGGCCGACACCATTGGTGTGGGAACGCCGGATCGGGTACGTGCGCTGGTGGCCGGTGCGGCGGCGATCGCGCCGGAGGTCGCCCTGCGTTGTCATTTCCACAACACCCGAAACACCGGCTACGCCAATGCCGTCGCGGCGTGGGAGGCGGGTGTCCGAGTGCTGGATGCCAGCACCGGTGGCATCGGCGGATGCCCGTTCGCGCCGGCCGCGACCGGCAATATCGCCACCGAGGACCTGCTGTACACCTTGGATCGGATGGGGATCGAGACCGGCGTGCGGATCGAGCCGGTCATCGAAACCGGCTCGTGGCTCGGCGAATTGCTCGGTAAGCCGGTGCCTGCCTTGCTCGGCCGGGCCGGCCTGTTCCCGGCGCCGTCACATCCGCAGCAGTGACATCAGCTCGCCAAGGTCTCGTTGTTCGGCGAGGCCGAACACCACTTTGCTGATTCGGTCCGCGCTATCCGCCGACAGGGTGTGCTCGGTATTCAGGCGGAACTTGGTGGCGAGCTCGTCCTCGGACAGCGGATTGCCGGGGCCGCCCCGGTTGCTCTCGACCCGCTCGGTACGGACGCTGCCGTCTCGCAGCCACGCGGTGAGCACGGCCGGAAACTGGTGCGGGAAGATGGCATCGCAGCGTGCGTCCGCGACACAGGTGACGCGGGCGGCGAGGGCGAGCCTTTCCGCGTCGGCGGCCGCGGTGTCGGTGAAGTCTTCGTGGAAGACACCGAGACCGCCACCGCCGAGCAGTGCGGCGGCGACGGTGTAGGGGCCGGAGAAGGCGGCGTGGTAGCCGGACTGCGGGCGGATCTTCTGCGCGTGCGGTTCACCGATGGTGCGCAACACCGCCGTTGGTGCGCCGAGCTCGAGGCGAACGATATCGGCGGCGGTGATGCCCGCGGCGCGCAGCCGCAGTGCCGCATCGATCCCGGCGTGGGTGAAATGGTTGCAGGGATAGGGCTTGAAGACCACCTTCGGCAACTCCCAGTTCTCGCCCAGGCCGTCGAGAATCGCGGCCGGATTGCATTGATCGCCGCAGAACGCCTGGAGTAGACCGAATCTGCCCTCGAAGACGGTCGGCGGACCGGTCAGTCCGGCGCGGGCGAGCCCGGCCGCGGTGACGGCGGCGTGCGCGGCCCAGCCGCAGTGCACCCGCTTCACGGTGCCGCCGGTGCGGTTGGCTTCCAGTAGTCCCGAGCCCATGCTCGCCGCGATAGCGATGGCGTGCGCGATGGTGTCGGCGTCGGCTCCGGTGAGCATGGCGGCGGCTGCGGCACCACCGAGGGCGCCACAGATGGCGGTCGCGTGTAGGCCACGCTCGAAGAAGACCGAATTGCCGAGCGCCGCATCGTAACCGGCCATGCCGACGCGGACCGACAGTTCGATCCCTACCGCGACGGCGTCGAGTAGCGCGGCACCGTCGGCGGTCTGCGCTTCGGCGGCGGCGAGGGCGGCCGGGACCACCGTCGCCGAGGGATGCAAGACCGATGGTAGGTGGGTGTCGTCGAAATCCAAAGCGTGCGCGAGGGTTCCGCCGAGTAGTGCCGCACTGGCGGCAGGCCACCGGCCCGGCAGCCCGGGGGCCGTGGCTTGCGGCGTGCCGCCCCATTCCTCGACCACGGTGCGTACCGCCTGGACGGCAGGCGCTTCGAGTGCGGCGAGGCTGTTGCCGAGCGCGTCGAGCACTCGTTGGGCGGCGTTCGCGCGCAAGGCGGGACCGACGCCGTCGTCGCGGGCGGACACGGCGAAGGCGGCCAGCCGCTGCACGATGGTTGCCTCGTTCATCGGCCGACCGCCGCGAGCGGGCGGATGGGGGAGCCGGTGCCGCCCACGATGCGTAAGGGTGCGAGCAGGAAAGTGAACTCGCCGAGCCCGGTCAGCGCGAGGTCTTCCAGTGCGAGGTGCTCCATGATGTAGATGCCGGATTCGACGAGCAGCACCCGGTGCACGGGGAGCACGCTGTGCCCGGCGCCGGGCGGAATGCATTCGTACGCGGTGGTATCCGAGCCGGTCGCCACGATTCCGCGCGCGGCGAGCCACCGTGCCGCGGCGACACCGACCCCTGGGACGCCCGTTTCCTTGCCCAGATAGGCGTCGGGTTCGCCGAACAGTAGCGACCATCCGGTGCGGATCAGCACGACGTCACCTGCCGCCACCTCGATCCGTGCTTGCCGGGCTGCTGTCTCCAGGTCGGTCACGGTGATCTCGTAAGCGCCAAGGAGCGTGTCGGTTTCGCGTGCGGCGGCGATGTCCAGCAGTACGCCGCGGCACAGCAATCCGGGGAGGTGCTCCGCGCCGTGGGCGGTGAACCGGCCGCCGCGTTGGGCCTCGTGTGCGTCGACGCCGCCGTGCAGTGCGCCGTGCTGGCTGACGTGGCTGAGCGCGTCGATGTGTGTGCCGACATGTCCACCGGTCACGATGATCTCGTTGGCGGCCGAGCCGCCGTCCGGCCGCATCAGGTCACCGTGCCTGCGCGCCAGCGTCATCCGGAAGCCTGGGTGGTTCGGCGAGCACGGCATGCCGGTGAAGAACGGCTGGCCCAATTCGATCAGGCGGATTCCGCCACGCACCGCCGCGAGCAGCGGATCGGTGGTTGTCGGCCGGTGGGTGGCCCGTGGGTGCGTCATCGGATCACCCCGGCGGTGCGGAGTTCGGCCCGCTCGTTCGCGTCGACGCCGTAGCGCGCCAGCACTTCGTCGGTGTGTGCGCCCAAAGGTGGTCCGGTCCACCGTATTTCGCCGGGTGTCTCGGAAAGTCGGAACAGGATGTTCTGCATGCGCACGGTGCCGAGCTCCGCGTCCGGTAGTGCGATGATCGAGCCGAGCGCCCGGTACTGGGGATCCTCGAGCACGTCGGCGGCCGTGTAGATCGGGGCCACCGCGGCCTCGGCCTTCTCGAAGGCGCGCACCACCTCCTCGGTGCTGTGCCGGCCAATCCAGCCGCCCACCGCCGCATCGAGTTCGTCGGCGTGCCTTGCTCGTTCGGTGCCGGAGGCGAACCACGGCCGACCGATGAGATCGGGGCGGCCGACCAGCCACAGCACCCGCTCGGCGACCGACTGTGCGCTGGTGGAGACCGCGACCCAGCCGCCGTCGGCGGTGCGATAGGTGTTGCGCGGTGCGTTGTTCGAGGATCGGTTGCCCATGCGCGGCTGCAACTCGCCAAGCTGGTCGTAGGCGATGATCTGCGGTCCGAGCAGCGTGAGGATCGGTTCGATGATCGCCAGGTCGACCTCTTGGCCGGTGCCGTCGCGATCTCTGGCGCGCAGCGCTGTCATGATCGCGAAAGCCGTTGTCAGTGCGGCTATTCCGTCGGCGAGTCCGAAGGGAGGCAGGGTAGGCGGGCCGTCCGCTTCGCCTGTTACGGCGGCGAATCCGCTCATCGCCTCGGCCAGTGTGCCGAAGCCGGGACGCCGCGCGTACGGCCCGATCTGGCCGAAACCGGTGACTCTGGCCAGCACCAATCGTGGGTTGAGCGCACGGAGTTCGGGGTAGCCGAGGCCCCAGCGTTCCAGGGTGCCCGGGCGGAAGTTCTCGATCACCACGTCCGCCTCGGCGACCATCCGCCGGAAGATCTCTTGGCCTTGCGGCGCACCGAGATACAGCGTCACCGACTTCTTGCCGCGCCCCAGCATCTTCCACCACAGGCCGACGCCGTCGCGCTGGGCGCCGTGGCTGCGCACCGGATCACCCTTCGGATGCTCGACTTTGATGACGTCGGCGCCGAAGTCGGCGAGCAGCGTGCCTGCCAGGGGGCCGGCGAACAGTGTCGCCACGTCGAGCACTCGGATTCCGGCCAGCGGTTGCGTCATCGCCAACTCCTTAGTGCCGCGACATGTTTCGCTCAGCGAAACACTGAGGCGGGACCGCGGCATTGACTACCAGCGCATGCTACTGCGATGATCGCCGAAATGGTAACTTCGTTTCGCGTAGAGAAACTGGAGGGCTGCCGTGCCCGCGACCGAACTGCTGATCCGCAACGCCCGCGTGGTCCGTCCCGACGAGCCCGCGTCGGACGATCCCGCACTCGCCGACATCGCCATTTCGGACGGCCGGATCGTTGCGATCGGGCCCGGCCTGCCAGTTGACGACCAGACGCGCATCGTCGACGCGGGCGGGCTGCTCGCATTCCCCGGTGTGGTCGACGCGCATCAGCACTGGGGCATCTACCGCGATCTCGCCGACGACACTGCGAGCGAAAGCCGCGCTTGCGCACAGGGCGGGGTGACCACCTCGCTCACCTACATGCGCACCGGCCGCTACTACCTCAACCGCGGTGGGCCGTATCGGGAGTTCGTGCCCGAGGTCCTCGACCGGATGGCCGGACGATCCCACGTGGACTACGGCCTGCACCTAGCGCCGATGACCGCCGAGCACATCGACGAAATCCCATACCTGGTCGAAGAATTCGGCGTCACGTCGTTCAAGATCTTCATGTTCTACGGCGGCCACGGCCTGCACGGCCGGTCCTCGGATCAGTCCTCGTTCCTGATGATCCCGCCGGACGAACGCTACGACCTCGCCCATTTCGAGTTCGTGATGCGCGGTATCGAGCGGGCCCGTGCGCAATCGGGCCAGCCACTCTCCCTGTCGCTGCACTGCGAAACCGCCGAGATCATGGCGGCGTACACCGCGCTGGTCGAGCAGGACGGCACCCAAACCGGGCTCCGCGCCTACAGCGCCTCGCGCCCTGCGCATTCCGAAGGTCTGGCCATCACCATGGCGTCCTACCTCGCGCACGAAACCGGCCTGGCCGACATCAACCTGCTACACCTGTCCTCCGCGAAGGCGGTCGAGGCCGCACTGACAATGGCGCAGGCTTTCCCGCACGTGAACTTCCGCCGCGAGGTCACCATCGGCCACCTGCTCGCCGACGTCGACACCGCCCACGGCATCGGCGGCAAGGTCAACCCGCCCTTGCGCGAACGCGCCGACGTCGAAGCACTGTGGCAGCACCTCCTGGCCGGCGAAATCGACTGGGTAGTCAGCGATCACGCATGCTGCCGCGACGAAGCCAAATTCGGCGCCGACCGCGACGACGTCTTCCTCGCCAAATCCGGCTTCGGCGGCGCCGAATACCTCCTCCCCGGCTTGATCGGCGAAGGCCGAAAACGCGGCCTCTCCTTACACCGCATCGCCGAACTGACCGCCACCAACCCCGCCCGCCGCTACGGCCTGACCCGCAAGGGCTCCCTCGCCGAAGGCTACGACGCCGACATCGTCCTGGTCGACCCCGCCGCCCACTGGACGGTCCACGCCGCAGACTCCGAATCCGCCCAGGAATACACCCCCTTCGAAGGCTTCGCCATGACCGCCAAGGTCACCGACGTCTTCCTCCGCGGTACCCAAATCGTCCACAACGGCAAGGTCCAAAACACCCCCCAGGGCCACTACCTCCACCGCACCACCCCCGCACCCTCTCTCGGGATCCGCACTGACTACGGGCGCCCCTAATGGGTGCAAATCCCGAGAGAGAGTGCGGGGGGTTGCGTGGGCGACGCATTCCCCGCCACCCGCCACCCCGCCTGGCAGCCGCACACCCTTTCCCAAGCCGCACACCCTTTTCGTAAGCCGCACACCGTCTATACCGGGTGTGCGGCTTGGGAAAAAGGTGTGCAGCTCAGCGTTACAACCGTCTCTACCTCCACCGCGCCCCTTTCCCCACCCACCACAGCAAGCCCACACCCCTTCTCCGGATCCGCCCCCACGGGCTCCAGAGCGAGTGCAGATCCCGAGAATGGGTGCCCTTGCTGCATAACCCGATCGTCTCCCTCCCGAAGATCCCGAAAACAGCACCACAGCCAGTCCCCACGCCGGAACCTGCACCTTGCCCATCCCAGGTTGCGGAAGAGAAAGCCGGGAACACCACCTGACGCGCCCAGCACTATCCGGGCATCCCATCGACTGTCATCAACCCTGAGGTCAGCTCACCCCGGAAGGTCTTTGAGCGCACTGTCCTGGACGGGTACACCCCAAGACACCCCGCCAAGGTTCACCTCCCCGATAGGAGCAATCAAGGACTCCCGGGTGAACAATCCAGTGAGCTGAAGACCTATCCCAGGTTTTCCCGTGAGTAGTGCTGGGCGCGTCGTGTGCCGTACCCGGCTTACCTCCGCGGTCGGTCACGCGGCGCTCGGTTCCAGCGTGGTCATCTGGCTGTGGTTGCGTTTCGAGAGCTCCGAATGGGTGGAACACGTTGAGGGGTATGGAGACTCCCAAGTCGTGCACATCATTCGCAGACGGTCAGCGCCCTGCGAGGGGTGTACACGGTCTGCGAGATTACCCAATGCTGGCGCGGCGGGGTGGTTGCCAGCAAGATCCGCACTGGCTCTCGGGATCTGCACCCACTACGGGGGTCCCTAGTGGGTGCGGATCCCGAGAGAGGGTGCGGATTTCGCTGGCAGCGGCCCGCTTTCATGATTGACGGGCACGGAGGGCGGAAAAACGCGAGTAAGCCCGCCATGACGTCCCACTCGAAGCCGAGCCGATCATCCATCGGGACATAAGGGTGGGAAAACGCGAGTGAGTCCGCCGTGATGTCCCACTCGGCGTGCAGTTGCTCACCCAGCGGGACATAGCGGCGGCGAGCCGTGCGCTTTGGTGCCACTGGGGTTCGGTTGATCATGAACGGAGCTCCAGAGGGTATGCGAAATCGCTCCGACGCTGGCGGGCGCGGTGGTTGCCAGCAAGATCCGCACTGGCTCTCGGGATCCGCACTGATTACGGGGGTCCCGAGTGGGTGCGGATTCCGAGAGAGAGTGCGGCTGTTGGGTGGGCGGGGGCGTTCGTGCGCAACGGGGCATAGGGGCGGACGTGCTCGCACTTTGCTGTGTCCATGCCGCCGTTGATCTTGAAACCGGTCGGGCTACTGGTAGGTGGGGGTGGGCCATTGGCCGATGGAGCGGGAGCGGACGGGTTCTACGGGGCGGGGGGAGAGGGTGTGGGGGATGTCTGGGCCCCAGTTGGTGGGGTCGCCGGTGATGTCGATTTTGGCGTTGTCGGTGTACCAGTCGACCAGGTCGGCGTCGGAGCGGACGACCCAGGTGCAGCCTTGCTCTGCGTCGGCGGTGAAGTCGCCGTGGCGGATGAGGGGCGGGCGCCAGAAGTAGGTTCCGGGCCACATCTTTCCGAAGTTGTAGTCGAATCCGCCTGCGAGGCAGTAGGCCTCTTCGCTGCACGGGTGATGGGCCAGGGGTTCCTCGCGCCAGCCGGGCTTGGCCTTGATCAGGCGGGTGTAGAAGCCGGTTTCCGCGTCGCGGTGCAGGAGCTTGATGTAGAGCCCTGGGACGGGTGTGCCGCCCAGATCGAAACGCATTGGGCTGCCGTCTTTTACATCGATCCACGGCATCGCCGCAGTGTCGAGCACCACCACTTTCTGGTCTGCGCGGACGAAGTCGCGATCGGTGTCGGCCGGTTCGAAGCCCCAGTCGCCGCCTTCGCGGAACAGCAGGATCTCGGTGCCCGCGGCGACGGACAGTGGCGGCGTCCGAACACCTTTGGGCGCCGACCAGAAGCCTTCGGCCCCGAGCTCGGTCTCGCCGATGGTGACCTGACCGGACAGGACGAACCACTCGGTATCGGCGCTGTGCACCCCGGCGGGACGCGACCAGTCGCTGAGGAAACGGACTTTCAGTGAGGCGGAACCATCCTCCTCGTCGTAGCTGAGGTTGCGCTGTTCGGCGCTGCCGGTGGCGTGCTGGAACTCGGCGATGTGCGGGATCAGATCGCGGTCGTCGATGAGTTCGACATGTGGACGCATGGGTCCTCCTGGGGCGAGCAGTAATTCCGCTACAGAATGTACTGCTTATAAATAAGCAAGACAAGATGTATCGTTTATTGCGTGAGCAAGCCAGGACGTCCTGCGGGCCCCGCCGCCGACACCGAAGAGATCGTGCTGACGGCCGCCTTGGATCTGCTGCTGACCGAGGGCGGGACCGCGTTGACGCCGCAGCGGCTGCACGCCGTCACCGGCGTGGCCCGCACCACGATCTACCGGCACTGGCCGACCCCGAGGGACTTCCTCGCCGCCCTCATCTCCGTCGCCCCGCATCCGGCGGCGCAGCCGACCGGCGACCCGGTGGCGGACCTGCACGCGGAAGTGGATCTGCTCTGTGATCGCCTGCGCGACAAGCCCGTTGCGGCCTTCCTGCGCGCGCTGGTCACCGCCTCGTCCACCGATCCGGAATGCGTTCCTTTGCGCCAGCGCTATGTGCTGGACCTGTTCGCCCCCGTGTACCGGTCGATCCGCGCGCTCGGCGTCGCTGCCGCAGCCGACATCGAGGAGGCGGCCACGGCGATCGTCTCGCCGCTGCTCGTGGACGCACTACTGCTGGATCGAACCGCCGATCGGCAGCGCGCCCACCGCGCCGTCGACGATGTGCTGACCCGTATCGCCGACCCGATTCGCTGACAAATCCGCTGCACGCCAAGGAAGTACGCAGATGACCAATGCCGTCGGCCCCCGCGCCGTCTTCGGGGTGATCGTGCCGAGCACGAACACCGTTGTCGAACACGACTATTGGCGCGCCGCGCTACCCGGCATCGCCTACCGCGCCGGATCGATGTACATCCCGAACCCGGTGATGGGCAATGACGAGGACTTCCAAGCTCTGCTCGGACAGATCCGCGCTTCCATCGATACCGCGGTACGCGATGTCCTCACCGCCGAACCGGACCGAATGGTCATGGGCATGTCCGCCGAGACCTTCTGGGGTGGCGTCGCGGGCAACGCGGCGTTCGAGCAGCGCCTGCGCGACCGCACCGGATTACCCGTGACCACCGGCGCGAGCTCGTGCCGGGCCGCGCTCCATGCACTGGGCTGCCATCGGATCGCGGTCTTCTCGCCGTACCAGCCGATCGCCGACATCGAGGTCGGCCGGTTCTTCACCGAGGCCGGTTTCGACGTCGCCGCGATCACCGGCCTGCGTTGTCCCACGGCACCGGACATCGCTCGCGTCGGCCGGGATCGCCTGACCGAGACCGTGGCGGCCCTCGACGGACCGGACGTGGAAGCCATCGTTCAGGTGGGCACCAACCTGTCCTTCGTCGCCCAGGCCGATCAGCTGGAGCGTGAACTGGGCAAGCCGGTCATCGCCATCAACGCCGCCACCCTGTGGCACGCGCTGCGCGAGCACGGCTTCGACGACCGCGTCGAAGGTGCGGGACAGCTGCTGCGCGAGCACTGAGTGCGAGCAACGGACGGGCTCACAGCATCCCCGCTGAGAACTGTTGCCACGCCCCGACGCTACCTGGGTAGCGGCGGGGCGTGGCCCCTTCGTCGACGTCCTGTCCCGATCGCGGTGCGCGAAATCGGCGGTTCCCCCGCCGCTTTCATGAGCTACTTACGGTGCGTCGTGCTGGGTTTCCTCGTTGTCGGCCGCCCCGTCGGGTCCCGGCCGCAGTAATGCCTGCATGTCTTCACCTCCTCACCTCGTCGGAGTGTGGATCAGGTAGTCGGCTCGCCGCCTGCCGGCGATAGCCCGGCGGACACGGATTCGCTACGCGCACTTCCGTTTTCCGCGCGAACAGGCAGGAAACCCGCGTGCCGTTGAATCAGCAGGGCCATGACCTCCGCATCGGCGACCTCGGGCAACTCGCGGTACCACGGCCGGATCGACCCGGACAGCGGCGGCGTTTCCAGGCAGACGACGTCGTCGGCGACACCGCGCAGTGCACGCACCGCGCGCGGGGCACCGAGCGGCGTGGCCACCACTACCCGCCGCGCACCGCGGGCCCGCGCGATCTCGACGCCTGCCCGGGCGGCGGCCGCACAGGTCACACCGTCGGTGACAGTGACTGTGGTGGCACCGTCGAGAGCAAGGGCGCCACCTTCGCCGCGGTAGCGAGTGACGGTGCGACGTAACTGTTCTCGCGCCTCACGTTGCACCGCGAGTTGTTCGGGATGGGAAACGAGCGCGCGGGCGATGACGTCCGCATCCAGCACGCACACGTCGTGTTCGCCGAGGGCGCCGAACACCAGCCACGGCTGGTACGGGACGGCCAGTTCGCACACGACCGCGATATCCAGTCGTGTCCGCAGCGCGTCGGCCACCTCGTGGGCGACCACGACACCGCCGCTGCCGACGCCGAGCAGTACCGCATCCTGGCCGCGTAAATGCCGCAGCTGCTGCGCGAGTCGGCGGCCTGCCTCTCGACAATCGAGCAAAGACATAGTGCTCCCAAGTCCGGCGTTACAAGGGGGTAAGCCACTCTTCGGGACTCGGAAACAGCACCGAACTCTACGCCGTGCAACCGGATGGACAAACATGTTTCACAACATTTGCCAGGGGCGGCGCAAAGTTGTGCCTGATATCCCGATATCGGGGCGCGCCTGCGCATTCGGGCAGGTGACAGTGACCCGTCGCCGACTGTCCGGTATGCCCTGTCGGTCCGTGCCGGTCGGCTGATCGGTTGCCGACCGGCACGTCGCGCCGATCGATGTCGACGGCACCGGTCACGCGGCAACCGCTACGTCGGAGGTGGTCGACCAATGCTTCAGGCGCGCAAACAAATCCAGGCCGACCCCCGGAAGGGCCGGCCTGGATAGGTCGATAGATCAGGCGAGATCGAAGCGATCGTTGTCGACCACCTTGACCCACGCGGCGACGAAGTCGTTCACGAACTTTGCCTCGGCGTCCTGCTGGGCGTACACCTCGGCGACCGCGCGCAGCACCGAATGTGACCCGAGGACAAGGTCATTGGCGGTGGCGGTCCACTTGGTCTGACCGGAGGACCGGTCGACGCCCACGTAGACGTTCTCCGCCGAATCGGCGGCCTTCCACTCGGTGTTCTGGTCGAGCAGGTTGACGAAGAAGTCGGTCGTCAGCACGCCCGGCCGCTCGGTGAACACGCCGTGCTCGGTGCCGCCGTAGTTGGCACCCAGCGCGCGCAGGCCGCCGATCAGCACCGTCAGTTCCGGTGCGGTCACGTCGAGCATGTACGCGCGATCGAGCAGCAGACGCTCCAGTGGCGCCTTCTCGCCGGCCCGCACGTAGTTGCGGAAACCGTCGGCGCGCGGTTCGAGCACCGCGAACGACTCCACATCGGTGCTCTCCTGCGACGCGTCCGTCCGGCCCGGCGCGAACGGCACCGTGACGTCGTGACCCGCGTCCTTGGCGGCCTTCTCGACCGCCGCGGAACCGGCGAGCACGATCAGGTCGGCCAGCGAGACCTTCTTGCCGCCGGTCGCCGAACCGTTGAAGTCCTGCTGGATCTGCTCGAGCACCGGCAGCACCTTGGCCAGCTCGGCAGGCTCGTTGACCTCCCAGTTCTTCTGCGGCTCCAGTCGGATCCGGGCACCGTTGGCGCCGCCGCGCTTGTCGGTGCTGCGGAAGCTCGCCGCCGACGCCCACGCGGTCTTCACCAGCTGCGCGACCGAGAGCCCGGACTCGAGGACCTTGTTCTTGAGCGCCGCGATGTCCTGCTCATCGATCAGCGCATGATCGACGTCGGGCACCGGGTCCTGCCAGATCTGCGGCTCGGGCACCCACGGTCCGAGGTAGCGGCTGACCGGTCCCATGTCGCGGTGCAGCAGCTTGTACCAGGCCTTGGCGAACGCCTCGGCCAGCTCCTCGGGGTGGTCCAGCCAGCGGCTGGTGATCTCCCGGTAGATCGGATCCTCGCGCAGGGCCAGGTCCGAGGTCAGCATGGTGGGCTTGCGGGCGGGTCCGTCGAACGGATCCGGGATGCTGGCCTCGGCGTCCTTCGCCGTCCACTGCCACGCACCGGCGGGGCTCTTGGTCAGCTCCCACTCGTGGCCGTACAGGTTCTGCAGGAAGCCGTTGCTCCACCTGGTCGGGGTCGAGGTCCAGACGACCTCCAGCCCGCTGGTGATGGCGTCGCCGGCCTTACCGCTGCCGTGCGCGCTCTTCCAGCCGAGGCCCTGCTGCTCGAGCGGGGCAGCCTCGGGCTCGGGGCCGACCAGGTCGGCGTTGCCCGCGCCGTGCGTCTTGCCGAAGCTGTGCCCGCCGACGATCAGCGCGGCGGTCTCCTCGTCGTTCATTGCCATGCGGCCGAACGTCTCTCGGATGTCGCGCGCCGAGGCCACCGGATCCGGCTGGCCGTTGGGGCCCTCCGGGTTCACGTAGATCAGGCCCATCTGCACGGCGCCGAGCGGACCCGACAGCTCGCGTTCACCGCTGTAGCGCTCGTCGCCGAGCCAGGTGTCTTCCGAGCCCCAGAACACCTCTTCGGGCTCCCAGATGTCGGGGCGGCCGAAGCCGAAGCCGAAGGTCTGGAACCCCATCGACTCCAGGGCCACGTTGCCCGCGAACACCAGCAGGTCGGCCCAGGAGATCTTGTTGCCGTACTTCTGCTTGACCGGCCACAGCAGGCGACGCGCCTTGTCCAGGTTCGCGTTGTCCGGCCAGCTGTTGAGCGGCGCGAAGCGCTGGGCGCCCTGCCCACCGCCGCCGCGGCCGTCGGCGATGCGGTAGGTGCCGGCCGCGTGCCAGCTCATCCGGATGAACAGGCCGCCGTAGTGGCCGAAGTCGGCCGGCCACCAGTCCTGCGAATTGGTCATCACCGCGGCGACGTCGGCCTTCAGCGCGTCGACGTCGAGCTTCGCGAACTCCGCGGGGTAGTCGAAGTCCGCGCCCAGCGGGTTGGACTTGGACGAGTGGGCGTGCAGCACCGACACATCGATCTGCTCCGGCCACCAGTCCCGGTTGGTGTGCGGGCGGCCCTCCTTGACGGTCGGCGACGGGATCGCCGGATTCTCACTCTCGCTTGCGCTTCGGGTTTCGGTGTCCGGAGTGGGCGGGCGGCTTTCGGATGACACAGAATTCCTTCCTGATCGAGTTATCTGGGCTGTGGTCAGGGGTGGGCTGGGGCGGTCGGTGACGCCGAGCAGTCGGGGCACAGACCCCAGTAGATGACCTCGGCCTCGTCGATCGAGTAGCCGTGGTCGTCGGACGCGGTCAAACACGGTGCCTCGCCGACGGCGCAGTCGACATCGGCGATGGCCCCGCAGTTGCGGCACACCACGTGGTGGTGGTTGTCGCCGACCCGCGTCTCGTACCGCGACACCGAGCGGGACGGTTGGATGCAGCGGAGCAGGCCCGCGGCGGTGAGCGTGTGCAACGAGTCGTACACCGCCTGGTGCGACACCGTCGCCAGCCGGGACCGCACCGCGCGGATGATCGAGTCGGTGTCGGCGTGCGGATGCTCGTGTACCGCGCTCAGCACCGCGACGCGGGGAGCTGTTACGCGCAGCGAGACTTCCCGCAACATCTGCTGGAACTCTGTGGCCGTCGTCACGTCGGAGAGTCTGGTCCCTTTTCTGGAATGAGTCAAGCATTTGTTTCGCGATCGCGGACAGGCGGATTGGGGCGGCCGATAGCGGGTACGCGCCGAATGTCAGTCGTTCGTCGGATCGGTCGGAGGTTATTTGCTGTGACGGAGCAGGGAAGCGGGCCCCGCGAGGGTGTCGAAGGTGTCGTCGAGGACGTGAAGGGCAAGGCCAAGGAGGCGGCCGGCGTCGTCACCGGAGATGAGAACCTGAAGGGCGAGGGCCAGGCGCAACAGGACAAGGCCGAGTCCGAGCGCGAAGCCGCGGCCAAGGAGGCGGCTGCGGAGAAGGCGCGCGCCGAGGCCAAAGTGGACGAGGCGCGGCAAGCGAGCCATCAGCACGACGGTCAATAGCGGGCACGCGCATACACTTGGCTGGCAGGCAGGCGAATTCGCCTGCCTGCCAGTCTTTTTCGGGCGCTCGTCGGCCCAGGCGGTATTGCTCGGCGGCGCACTGTTTGCCGGGTCGCTCGGCGGGCATCTTCCCGAGCATGGAAACTCCAGCGACGGTCGGTGTCGAAGAGGAATTCTTGTTGGCCGATCCGGACACCGGCGCCCCCGTCCCCAAGAACATCGAAGTGGCCCGCACCGCCGAGGACGTCGGCGTGGAGTTGCAGCTGGAACTGACCAGTTGTCAGGTGGAGACCAGCACGGGGGTGCACTCCGATACCGCGGCACTGCTGAAGGAGCTCGGCCAACTGCGGCGTGACGTCGCGGCATGCGCCGAGCGCAACGGTGCGCGCCTGCTCGCCGTGGCGGTTCCGCCTACCGTTCCCGAGCAGTACCCGATCACCGAAACACCCCGCTATCAGCGCATTGCGCGCGAATTCGGGATGATCGCCCGCGAACAGGGCCTGTCCGGTTGCCACGTGCACGTGGCGGTTCCGGATCGTGAAGTCGCCGTGCAGGTCAGCAACCACCTGCGGCCCTGGTTGCCGGTGTATCTGGCCATGACCGCGAATTCGTCGATCTATCGCGGCTCGGAAACCGGGTATGCCAGCTGGCGCAGCATCCTGTGGCGGCGGTGGCCGAGCGCGGGTCCGCCGCCGTACTTCGACTCGCTCGACGACTACGAGAGCATGGTCGACATGATGCTGTCCAGCGGCAGCATCATGGACCGGAAGATGGTCTACTGGGACGTCCGGCCTTCGGAATCCTTTCCGACAGTGGAGGTTCGGGTGAGCGACGTCCCCGCCACGGTTGCCGAAACCGCGTTGCTGGCAACCCTGGTCCGGGCCACCGTGATAACGGCATTGGCCGACATCGAGCAGGGTCGCACCGCTCCTGACGTACCCGCGGAGGTACTCCGCGCCGCCTACTGGAACGCCGCCCGTTCCGGCCTCGACGGCGAGGGCTTGGACCCGCTCAGCCGTCGCGTCGCACCTGTCCGCACCTTGATCGCCGGGTTGGTCGACCACACCCGATCCGCCCTCGACGAATTCGGCGCCTACCCGTTCGTCACCGACACCCTGGCCGAGTTGTCGCAGCGCGGCAACGGTGCCCGCCGCCAGCTCCGCGCCCTGCGCACCCGCGGCGAAATCACCGACGTCACAGCCGAACTCGCGACCGCGACGTTGGAAGGTTGCCAGTGAGAGCGGCGGCGGGCGCACCGGCCCGCCGAGGCAGGGTGTTTGGGCAGGGCGACGCCGGTTACCACCCAGTAGAGGCGGATGCGTCCGGCTCATCCACGGATCGAATCAACCGACCCCGCGATCCGGGTGCACCAGCGCATCCGATCGCCACGTAGACGGGAGAGTTCATGACCCACCAGGACGTTATCGCGCAGCTGAAGCAGGACATCACCACGGCCGAAGACGCCGACGACAAGGCGACCGCCGATCGGCTCCGTGCGGAACTGGCGGAGGCGCAGCGCTCAGCCGGTGAGGGCCAGGAGAGTCGATCATGATGGTGTCGATAACCGAGGTCTAGTCATGGCTTTCGATCTGACCCCGACGGCGGCCCAGCACGACCTGGCCAAACGGGCGCACGAGTTCGCGCAGGACTGCATCAGGCCGGTGGCGCAGCATTATGACCAGGCTCAGGAGTTCCCGTGGCCGATCCTCGAGGAGGCCGCCGAGCGCGGGTTCTACAGCCCGTTGTTCTATCGCGACCTGATCGGCGACCCGACCGGCTTGTCGCTGCCGATGTTCATGGAGGAACTGTTCTGGGGCTGCGCGGGCATCGGGTTGGCGATCGTGATGCCCGCGCTGGCCCTGTCGGCGATCGGCCAGGCCGCCACACCGGAGCAGATGTTGCAGTGGGCGCCCGAATGTTTCGGCACGCCAGGTGATTTGAAACTCGCCGCGCTCGCCATCTCCGAACCGGAGGGCGGCAGCGATGTGCGCAACCTGCGCACCAGGGCGGTCCGCGACGGGGACGACTGGATCATCGACGGCCACAAGATGTGGATCGGCAACGGCGGCATCGCCGACGTGCACGTGGTGAACGCGGTGGTGGACGAGGAACTGGGCCACCGCGGGCAAGCGCTCTTCGTAGTGCCTGGCGGCACACCAGGTTTGCAACTGGTTCGCAAGCTGGACAAACTGGGTTGCCGCGCCTCGCACACCGCGGAATTGAAGTTCGACCACGTGCGCGTGCCTGCCGACAATTTGCTCGGTGGCCTCGACAAGCTCGAGCACACACTGGCCAAGCGGCGCGAAGCGGCTCGCGACGGTGGCCGATCGGGTTCGGTGACGCTGGGTACCTTCGAGCAGACCCGCCCCATGGTGGCCGCGCAGGCCCTCGGAATCGCCAGGGCCGCTTTGGAATACATGACCACCTACGCGAATCGGCGCGAAGCGTTCGGCGCGCCGATCATCGACAATCAAGGCGTCTCGTTCCCCATCGCGGACCTGGCCACCCAGATCGATGCCGCACGGTTGCTGACCTGGCGGGCGTCCTGGATGGCGGCCAACGGAGTGCCTTTCGAGCGCGGCGAAGGATCGATGGCGAAACTGGCGGCCAGCGAGGTCGCCGTCCGAGCCACTGAACGCGCCATCCAGACCATGGGCGGCTGGGGGTACATCACCGACCATCCGGTGGAGAAATGGTACCGAGATGCCAAGCTCTACACCATCTTCGAAGGCACCAGCGAGATCCAGCGCATCGTCATCTCGCACGCACTCGGCGCGGTCGACGGCAGGCCGCCGCTGCACGTCGACCTCGAGCCCTCGGGCGGGCCGCTGAACAAGATGTTCGGCCGCGGCACCGAGGTGCGCGGCAGAGCGGCGGCCTCGGCGCTGAACATGCGCGATCACGTCCCGGGGCCGATCCTGAAGGCCGCGCTCAAGATCCTGCGCCCGCCCCGCTGAATAGGTAAACACCGTTTGATATTCGCGGAAGCGGGAATCGCGAAGTCACAACCAGCCCGACGACCGGAGGTCCTTGCTCATGGCAGTGTCGCGCACCCGCCCGAACGAACCCGCTCTCATCGACAGTGTGTCCGGCGTGCTCTTGACGCTGCTGTTGCTGATCGTGCTCGGCGCCCTCGTCCTCAACTACACGCTCACCGCCGCCATCCCGTACTGAGGCGCTCAGTCCAGGCAGAATTCGTTCCCTTCGGGGTCGGTCATCACGATGTGGCCCGCCCCTAGCGGTGGCTCGGGGTCGTGCCGCTGTACTCGCTTCGCGCCCAGCGCGACCAGCCGATCGCATGCGGACTCCAGCGCCGCCATCCGCTCCTCGCCCTGCAAGCCGGGTGCCGCGCGGACGTCGAGATGGACGCGGTTCTTGGCAATCTTGTCCTCCGGCACCTGCTGGAAGAACACCCGCGGGCCCTGCCCGTCCGGATCCTCGATGGCCGATCGCGTATTGCGCTGCTCCGGCGGCACCCCGATCCGTGCGAGGAACTCGTCCCACGCGGCCAGCGGGTCGGCGTCGGCGGGCAGCTCGACCCCGGGCGGGCCGGGATGGACGTAGCCGAGCGCGTCGCGCCAGAAGGTCGACAGCGCCCGCGGGTCGTGCGCGTCGAAGGTGATCTGGATCTGGCGGCTCATCGGGCTGCTCCGTTCGTAGGTCGGTTCTGGTTCCAGACGAAGGTGTCTGCCTCCACGCGACTATCCTGACACCCTTAGCGGACAGAATCGGTCCGCTATTGCGGACATGCTGGGGGAGTGCAGATGGCAGGCGGTGACGAGCGGGGCACGACCGAGCGGGTGTTGACGCTGCTCGGACTGCTGCAGCAACGTCCCGTGTGGACCGGCCCCGAACTCGCCGAGCGGCTCGGCGTCACACCGCGCACCGTCCGGCGCGATGTCGAACGGCTGCGCGCGCTCGGCTATCCCGTGCACGCCAGCCAGGGTGTCGGCGGCGGTTACCAACTCGGTCCTGGACAGGACCTGCCGCCACTGCTGCTCGACGACGAGGAAGCGATCGCCACCGCGGTCTCGCTGCTCGTCGGTGCGGGTGGCGCGGTCACCGGCGCGGGCGATGCCGCGCTGCGGGCGCTGACCAAACTCGATCGGGTGCTGCCCACCCGGCTGCGGCACGAGGTGCGCGCGCTGGCGGGGGCGGTCGAGTCGTTCGATATCGGTTATCCGCGAGTCGATTCCGAGGCGCTGATGGTTTTGGCCCGGGCCTGCCGCGACGAGGTCGAGGCGGGCTTCGACTACCAGTCCGGAGATCGGACGCGACGGCGACGAGTCGAGCCCTATCGGCTGGTCGCTTCCGATCGGCGCTGGTACCTGCTCGCTTACGACCTCGACCGCGACGACTGGCGCACCTTCCGCGTCGACCGGATGACCGACGTGGCCGCCCGCACCTGGCGTTTTCGGCCGCGCGCCGTACCGGATGCGGCGACCTACGTGCAGGAAGGCGTGGCGAGCCGGGTGTACCCACACCAGGCCCGCTTTCTGGTGCACGCCCCAGCCGACACTGTGCGCGTGCAGGTTCCGGCGTCGGCGGCCGTGGTGCACCCACGCGGCGATGAACACTGCGAGCTGATCAGCGGCGCCGCCAGTCTCGACTTCGTGCTCATGCACGTGCTTCTGCTCGGACACGACTTCGAGGTACTCGACCCGCCGGAGCTGGCCGCGCGCTGCCACACTTTCGCGCAGCGCCTACGCGCGGCCGGTATCGAACCGAAGGGCTCAGCGGCGACGGCGCAAGTTCCACGAACGAGCACCGGTGCCGACGCCGGCTAGGTGCAGTGCGACGAGCAGCAGTCCGAGGGTGGTGAGGGTGCCTGCGGTGATCTCGTCACCGAGGCTGGCATCGGTCAGATCGAACAGCAAAGCGAGCCCGAACGCGACAGCGGCGGCATAAGCCATCATGGTGAACCTCCTGTGGTGCCAAGGAATTACCCGATGTTCGTCCGCGCAACCATTGCCGTTGCGGAATTCTCGAAGAACTTCTTAACGACATTAAGAACGACACTGCGGACAATTCATGATTCGAGAATTTGTTTTAACGTGGTCGGCGATCGCCCAGCCGAAGACCGTGTGCAGGAGTCAGTGATGCGTTCGTCCAAGCGCTATGTGGTCACCACGCTGGTGACCGTCGGCGTTGCCGTGGGTTCGTCCGGTGCCACCGCGGTGGCACACGCCGAACCAGGCACGTGCGCAGCAACATTCAACCTGTTCATCCCCGGCACCTGGGAGACCGACGAGGACGCCGACCCGGGGCGGCCCATCGGCATGCTCGCGCCGATCGCCGAGGCCATCCAGCGCCAGCAGGGCCCGAGGTCCGAAATCTACTTCACGCCGTACATGGCTCGCGCCTTCGACAACGGCTACACCTACGCCGACAGCAAGAACACCGCGCTGGAGAACGCCACCGCCGCGCTGCGCGACTACGGAACACGCTGCCCCACAGCACGATTCACCATCAATGGCTACAGTCAGGGTGCCGACGCCGCAGGCGATCTGGCCGCCGCCATCGGCAACGATCGCGGCCCGGTGCCTGCCGATCGCGTCCTGGCCGTCGGCCTGCTCGCCGACCCCGGCGCCGGCACGCCGGGCGAGACGATCGTCGGTCCGGGTACCGCAGGCACCGGCATCGCCGACCCGCGTCCGCAGGGCATGGGCAAACTCTCAGGACGGGTCACTTCGATCTGCGACCCCAAAGACCTGTACTGCTCGATCCAGAAGAGCGCCAATCCACTGCTCGGCGCGCTGGGCTCGATCCTGAGCAAGGCGCTGAGCGGTGGTGCACCGCCGCCGGACGCGAATTTCCCGATCGGCGCCGCGCTGACCTCGGACTTCTCCAAAGCGGACCTGCCAGGACTGGCGACCACCGTGGCCGGTCTGACCGCAGGCCTCGCCGCCCCCTCGGGGGTCGATCTGGCCCAGGTCCGCAGCAGTGCGGAAAAGTTGCTGGATACCCTCAACCCCCTGGTGGACCTGATCGATTCCGGCGCGGCCAACCCCGCTGCCACGGCCCAGCTGGTCGCCGCGCCGACCGGTACCGCCGAGCGCGACGCGGGGGAGGTGCTGACTCAACTCGACCAGTCGGACCTGTCGGGCGCCGTCGCGGCCATGACCACGATCGCCGACACCGCGACCGAACTGCTGGACAACGGCGTAGGCACGCTGCGGCCGAATTCCCCCAAAGCCCGTTCGCTGCGTGCGGCGGCCAAGTCCGTCCGGCGTGAGGTCGCGCCGCTGGCCGCCGCCTCGCCCGAAACCCTGGGCGCCGCAACAAGAGTCCTTTCGCTGCTCAAACCTACGGTGCTGGTCGACCAGGCGCTCGATGTCGCCGCCGACGTCACCACGTTCGACTTCCCCCGGATTCTCGACAACCTCATGCTGCTCCCGCAGAAGATCGTCGCGATGGACGCCGAGGGCGCCAACCAGGTCGCCGCCGAGCTGAACGACCAGCTGCAACCCCTGCTGAAACTCGTTGGCACCGTTGACCTGAAGTGGATCTCGCAGGTGCTGTCGGTGATCCCGGACGCGCAGGGCTTCACCGAGGTCGCGGCGCAGGTCACCTCGATCCTGTCCAACTTCGACATCACCCGGCTGGTGCAGATCATCGGCCGGATCCAGGACGTCGCCTGGTCGGTGCTGACGAAGCTGGTGCCGCCGCCGGGGCAGGCGCCCGACTTGGCCGGCGCGGGCGTCGCGCTGTCCGGCCTACTGCCGATCGGGGCCGACTTGGCCGCCGCCACAGTCGATTTGCTCACCGGCAAGGCGCAGCAGACCCCGCCGGTGGTGCTGGGCAGGCGGGCCGACACCCCGGCCAAGACCATCGCGGAGCCGGGTCCGGACCTCGACGACCTGACCGGCCCGCTCACCCGGATCACGACCTTTCACGACATCAACCTGGTGAACCTCATCGTCGACGGCCTCAGTGCCGCGAACTTCGTCGCGTCCGGCGCGCACGTGAACTACGGATCCCTGGTGGTCGACGGCGCCGGTCGCAACGCCGTCCAGTGGCTCGGCGACTGGATGAATCAGCGGATCGGCCACGTCAAGTGACACCCGAAAGTGGTGCCGGACTGCGGGTTACCCCGCTGCGCCGACTACCCGACGACCTGACCCGGCTGCCTGCTCTCGAACGCGCCCGGCGCGAATCGCTGTGCGCCGACCGATGTTCGGCGTTCCGCGGTGCGATCGGTCGCGTGCAACAGGGACTTCGCGGGCTGCCAGAAGCGCAGCAGGGTCTGTTCGTCGGGGACGTCGGCCCCACGCGCGGTCGGTTCGCCCGCCGGTTCGCCGCTGTTGTCGGTGAGCCGCTGGGTCGCCAGCACCAGCTCGGCGACCATGCGAATGTTCTCCTGGTCGTCCTCGATGACGCTGGTCTCG
Source organism: Nocardia sp. XZ_19_369 (assembly GCF_015355715.1). Taxonomy (NCBI): domain Bacteria; kingdom Bacillati; phylum Actinomycetota; class Actinomycetes; order Mycobacteriales; family Nocardiaceae; genus Nocardia; species Nocardia sp. XZ_19_369. The sequence goes on from NZ_JACVED010000002.1 coordinate 352,858, forward strand.
ATCAGCTCGTCGACCGCGGTCGGCAGCGGCAGCACGTAGCGGGCGACGATCTCGGCCGCGTCGTGGATCTCCATCCGCCGGCGGTGCAGCCGCTCCTGGGGCGAAACGTTCCAGTTGTCCGCCCATTTCAGCTGGAAGACGACCTGCGGCGCGGCCGCGGTCAGGTCCCGCCAGAGCGGATACACCCGGCGCGCGGCGCGCGATTCCCGATCCAGCCGCAGCAGTTGCACGACGGCCTGCACCGAGGATGGCAGAAACACCATGATCAGCGCGCTGAAGAAGAACAACCCCGGCTCGCCGGTGGCGAATCCCTCGGCCACCATGTTGTACGCGTTGTCGGTGAACGCGCTGCCCGCTCCGGCGGCGTCCAACGCCACCGAGACCGCGATGAGGCAGGCGGGCAGCGAGCTGGCGATACCGAAGATGACCAGGGCGGCCACCGTGAGCCGTTCCCGCAGCGTGGTCGTCCGCCACATCGTGCCCCTGGTTTTCAGCACGTAGTAGTAGGTCGAAACAATAACGGGCAGAGCGGAATACAGCCCGATGTAGACGCCGTAGCGCCAACCGCCGTACTCGGCGATGGACGACATCCCGTTGGCCCGGGCGGGCGCGCTCAGCAGCAGGAAGGCCAGGCCGATCGCGAGCGACGTGCCGATCACGACCTTGAACTGGATCCGGTATCGCACCGGCCCGTTCTCGTGCAGCAGCGCCATCCCGAGTCCGCAGGCCCACGCCGTGACGGTCAGCCAATGCCAGGTGTCGAACACGGTGGGCAGGCCGCCCGGGACGAGCTTGGAGATCGGGCGCGCGAAGAGCGGCTCACGCAGGATGGCCGCTGCCGCGTCGAAGCCGAGCAGGATGTTGATCATGCGGCCGAACACCGAGGTGTGCAGGGTCAGTGAGAGCCGGATCAGGGCGATGACCACGATGAACAACGTCGCTGAGACGGTGACCCCCGCGGGTAGGTGGTCGTGCGGCCACATGCGTCACAACTCCTTCAACATCGGGTCGCGACGTGGTCCGACGGTCCTGGCACGGAAGCCGATCAGGGTCGCCAACAGTTCGGCTTCGTACTCTTCGATGGAGGCGTAACTCGATACTCCGCGCGCTGCGCGGACCGTGCTGAGGTCGATGTCGTGATTCAGCGCCACCCCGCTCGTCAGTGTCGACCATTCCACCGCGGAGATCGACGTGTCCTGTCCGTGGTCGAGCAACATATGGCTGACCTCATGCAAAGTTACGTGCAGTTCTACCGCCGGGTCCGCAGATTGCCGAAGAAAGATCACGTCGTAGTCCTTGCACGCCAACCACAGTCCGCACAATCCGACCGGCGCGGTCGTCGGCAGGAGTAATCGCACGATCCGCCGTCCGCGCATGCGCTCGACACACGCGATGAACTCCTCGATGGTCCAGTCCGCAGGCAGTTCGAGCCGGTCGACCACCGCTTGCAGGCGGGCCCGGGTGGAGATCTTCCCTCTAGGTTTCCAGGTGAGGGCGGCGACTCTGCGCCGGATCAGTTTCAACATCGCACCTGCCTCCTCGTCCGAGTGAGGCGGCGCGCGTCGGTGATGTCCGGCTCGTCGGCATAACCGCTGGTCCGAGCCGTTACGCCCGCGTCGAGGCCGGTGGAATCGAGAACATATCCAATCACGACTTCCTCCCCCCGAGCACCTGTGGAGATCTGATCTTGCTCACCGCGCGAACAGCGGCATCATTGCCGCCGGCGCGGTGTCGTTCGCCGAAGTCATCCGGTTCAACGGTTCGTTGAAGCCATCGGTTCAACGGCGGCACGACGTTATCCATTGTTCCGAATTGTCTTCAGGGGCCGGCATGTCGACACACGTCGACTCGTCGTCATCGGCTTGCCGGGCTCGCCTATACCCTACCTGGCGCTGCGGCCCTGGGTAGGGGGTGTTTTTGGGACACGATTCGCAAACTATGCATGTGACCTGCATGGACACCGGCGGACGGCAGTGCAAGATCGAACATAGGGGGAGGCGGGATTTCGGTTTCCCGCGGCTGCGCTCGCCCGCGCGCAGCAGTTTCGGCGACGGCGCCAACGCCCGGATGATCACAAGGGCGAACAGTACCCGTTCGCACGTCGAAAGATCCTGCTGTCGAACATGTTTCGGTGGACCCCGCGCCGCATCGATGGCAGCGGGGCCTGGCCAGGGCTTATCCAACGCATAGGCACCGCGGTGCGTGCGTCCGCGGCCGGCTTCTTCGCAGGTGTTACGTCTCCGGGGTGTCGTCTCGCTCGGATTCGTGCCCCGGATGTCCGGGGTCGGCGGTATTTTGCAGCGCCTGGAGCAGCCGATCGATCGCGGTCTTCGGGAAGACCAGCTGATACCCCTCGGTGTGGCTGCGTGCGCGCTTCAATTCGATGCCGAGCCGGTCGAGCTCGGTGACGAGATCGACGACCGACCGATGTTTGCGGGCCAGATTCTGGAGTGCGCTGACGCCGCTCTCGACGTCGTCGTCCACCGCAGGAGCGGCGGGCGGCTCGTCGGCGGGCGGCACGAGCGTGCCGCCGTGATACAGCGCCGCGGTCGCACTCCCGGCCGGCAAACCCAGGGCTTCGAGTGCTCGGTTGTACTTCGCCTCCGTGGTGGCGCTTATCGTGTCGACCTGCCCGCTTTCGATCCGGGACTGGACATTCCGCGTAGGACCTCCCAGGTCATGGATGAGCTGGTGTGTTACCAGGTCATCAGGAAGATTTCGCTGCCGGAACGCTTTCAGCTGCCGTCCGAACCGCTGTCCAGCCGACTCGACTTTATTACGCTTCACGGTCTCGCTGGCGCCCAATTCGTCGCCCATGGGAAGCATCGTACCACTTGTTTGCGCAGAGCTGGTCATCATGCACACCTACCGCCGCGCGGGTCGGTCTCGGTGCGCCGCAATACCAAGACCGTGCCCTTACGGCCCGTGCCGGCACCGAATACCGTCCACGACGGTGCGCATGCGCGGCCTTGCGACGCACATCGATGCACACGGATGTATTGACATGAGTGGTTGTGGTCGTTAAATTCTGTCCATGAGTGCGGATCTGGGCACTTGACGTGAGGTGGGCACCGATCATGTGGACGTTCAGCGCGACGAGAACTACTCCCGATGACCTGATGCCTGCCTGCGCCGACCAGTCCAACCGCCTCATCGACCACGACGCGTCGCATGCTCGGCGTCTCATCAGTTCGAGCCGACCATCGCACGATTGTGGATCGCGTGCTCACTTTGTTGTATTGAGTTCGGCCAACGATGTCGGTGCCGCTGCTTGCCGCAGCCGACGGGATATGGCCGGCACGGGGTTCGGCAACGGCCGGGAATGCGACACCGCCCGGCCGGCGACCGAAAGCCATTCGAATGGCGACCATCTCGTTGCAACAGTCATGTTCTTCGAGGGGGGAACATGACCGCCGGTGATCAATCAAGCCTGTCCGATATCGCCTCGCACACGGGATCGACGCCGCTATCGCGTGCATCGCCACTGCCCAGCGGGTGGTCGATATAAATCCTGATCGGCTCGCGGGCAACAAATGGCGTTGCCCGCGATGTCGATAGTTGTGTGGTTACAAAACGAAGGTAATGCGATGGAATCTGTGCACAGCTCCTCGATCGAGGCCGAGTCGACCGCGCACGAGGGCATAGCCGTCGTGGGAATCGGTTGCCGGTTTCCAGGACAAATTTCCGATGTGAGCGACTTCTGGCAACTGCTGCTCGACGAGCGGGATGCGGTCCGAGAGGTCCCGGAGGACCGGTGGTCCGGCGCTGCCTTCTACGACCGCGATGCGGCCAGGCCCGGTCATCTGCGCACGCGATCGGGTGGATACCTCGACGACGTCAGTTCGTTCGACGCGCAATTCTTCGGCATCACACCACACGAGGCCGCCCGGATAGACCCGCAGCAGCGCCTCTTCCTCGAAACGACCTGGGAAGCCCTGCAGGACGCGGGCATCGTGCCGGAGCACCTGGCGGGCACGAAAACCGCTGTCTACGCGGGCGTCTCCGGCCACGACTACGGCATCATCCAGCTCAACCCCGAGAACCGCTACCTCATCGGTGGCCACACGATGACCGGTGTCACGAACTGCATCGTGGCCAACCGCGTCTCCTATCTGCTCGATCTGCGCGGCCCGAGTATGACGGTGGATACCGCATGCTCGTCCTCGCTCATCGCAATCCACCTGGCCTGCCGCAGCATTCGCACCGGCGAGGCGACGATGGCGATCGTCGGCGGCGTCAGCACGCTGCTCATCCCCGAGGCGACCATCGGGTTCAGCCAGGGCACCTTCCTGTCGCCGGAGGGCCGGTCCAAGTCGTTCAGCGAGAACGCCGACGGCTACGTGCGCAGTGAGGGCTCGGGCACGATCGTGCTCAAGCCGCTGTCCGCGGCCATCGCCGACGGCGACCGCATCTACTCGGTGATCCGCGGCAGCGCGACGAACCAGGACGGTCGCACCAACGGCATCTCGGTGCCGAGCGAAGACGCGCAGGCGCAGATGATCGAGGACGCCTGCCGCGACGCGGGTGTCGCGCCCGCCGACATCAGCTATGTCGAGGCGCACGGCACGGGCACCTCGGTCGGCGACCCGATCGAGGCCCGCGCGCTCGGTAAGGCCTTGGCGCCCGGCCGTAACGGTCACGGCCCCTGCATCGTCGGCGCGGTGAAGTCGAACCTCGGCCACCTCGAGTCAGCGGCCGGCATCGCCGGTGTCATCAAGGCGTGCCTGGTGCTGTCCAACGGCGAGATTCCCGCCAACCTGCACGCGGAGGTACCGAACACCTCGATCCCGTTCGAGGAATTGGGTCTGCAACTGGCCCAGTCCCGGCAGGCATGGCCGAACGGGCGCCCGCGCCTGGCCGGGGTGAACTCCTTCGGCTTCGGTGGATCGAATGCCCACGTGATCCTGGAAGGCCCGCCGGAAGGCGTGGCGCAGGAGGACACGGACGCGGCAAACGCGAACGCGGACACGATGACCGAGCGTTCGGCGACCGAAGCGGCCGAGCCGGTGCTGTTCGCGCTCAGCGCGAAGACCAAGGACGCGCTGCGCGCCTACGCCGACAGCTACGCCGACTTCCTGGCCGAGCCCACCACGAAGCTGTCCGCCATCGCGGCCACCCAGGCGAAGACGCGGGCGCACTACGACCACCGGCTCGCCATGGTGTGTTCGTCCACCGACGAGCTACGCGACGCACTGCGTGAGGTAGCGCGCGGCGCGGCGCCGGAGGTGCTGCGCACCGGCGTGAAGGCACCGACCACATCGAATATCGCTTTCGTCTTCTCCGGCCAGGGCCCGCAGTGGTGGGGTATGGCGCGTGAGTTGCTCGCCACCAACGCGGTGTTCCGCCAGACCGTCGAGCGCATCGACGCCGAGCTGAGCAAGTACGCCGACTGGACCGTCACCGAGGAGCTCGGTCGCGACGAGGCCGACAGCCGCATCGGCGAAACATTCATCGCCCAGCCGGCCGTCTTCGCGGTGCAGCTCGGCCTGGCTGCCGTGTGGCAGAGCTGGGGCATCGTCCCGGCGGCCGTGGTCGGGCACAGCATCGGTGAAGTCGCCGCCGCCTGCGTGTCCGGGGCGTTGTCGTTCGAGGACGCGGTGCGAGTCATCTTCCACCGCAGCCGGGTCCAGCAGCAGGCCTCCGGCAAGGGCAAGATGCTCGCGGTCGGCCTGACGCACAGCGAGGTGGCGGAGCGGGTCGCCGGGTATCGCGGGCGGGTCGCCATCGCGGCGCTCAACGGCCCGCAGTCGGTGGCGCTGGCCGGTGATCCGGACGCGCTGGAGGAGATCGAGCGCGAGCTGAGCGCCGAGAAGATCTTCTGCCGCATGCTCCAGGTCAGCGTGGCCTTCCACAGCCACCACATGGATCCGCTGCAGGACGAACTGATCTCGTCGCTGGCCGGCCTCACCTCCGGCCCAGCGACCATCCCGATGTACTCCACGGTCTCCGCGGACATCGTGCCGACCGGTGGACTCGATGCCGAGTACTGGTGGCACAACGTGCGCGAGCCGGTGCGGTTCGCGCCGACCATTGATCGCCTGATCGAGGACGAGCACCTGACGTTCGTGGAGTTGGGCCCGCACCCGATCCACGCGACCGCCATCTCGGAGCTGCTCGCGCAGCGCAACGTCGAGGGCGTCGCCGTCGCCTCGCTGCATCGCAAGCAGAGCGATCGCGTTACCCTGCTGTCCTCGCTGGCCTCGTTGTATGCCGCCGGGTTCGACCCGGCGTGGGGCGCCCTGTTCGACGGGGCCGACGAGCGCGTACCGGTGCCGTTCTACCCGTGGCAGCGCGAAACCTATTGGGTGGAAACGCCTTCGGCCCGCGGGCGGCGCTTCCCGTCGCTGGCCCACCCGCTCGTCGGAGCGCAGGGCCGGGCCGCGGACGAGCCGGACAAGCACGTGTGGGAACTGGTGCTCGACCCGGCCGTGTACCCCTGGCTCGACGACCACCGGGTGCAGGGCCCCATCGTCTTCCCCGGCGCCGCCTACCTGGACATGGTCCTCGGTTGCGCGGAAGACGCGTTCGGCCCCGGCCTGTACTCGCTCGAAGACGTCGAGTTCCGCCGCGCGCTGTTCGTCTTCGACGACCGCCCGGCCCCCGTCGTCCAGGTCGTGCTGACCCAGTCGATGCACTACTCGGTGTACAGCCGTCAGGACGGCGACAAGGACTGGACCCTGCATTCGGTCGGCACGCTGCGCCGCGGCGCGCCCGCCACCGAACTGCCGGTGCCGTTCGCCGAGCTCGAGGCGGAGTGCCCGCTCGAGATCGAACCCGCGAAGGTCTTCGCCAAGCTGCGCAACAACGGCCTGATGCTCGGCCCGACGTTCAAGGCGATCACCAAACTCGGCTACGCCGAGCTCAAGTCGCTCGGCCGGATCGACACCCCGGCGGCCCTCGAGGACGAGGCGCCCCGGCACGCGATCCATCCGGCGGTGCTCGACTCGTGCTTCCAGTCGCTGTCCATCTCGATGGGCAACGACCCGAACAACGAGGACAAGACGCTCTACCTGCCGGTCGAGGTGAAGCGGCTCAGTTTCTACGCCAAGGCCAGCGGCCGGGTGTACTGCTACGGGCGCGCGCAGGTCAGCGAAGACCCCGCGTACTGCCACGGTGATCTGTGGATCGTCAACGAAGACGGAACGCTCGTAGCGGAACTCGAAGGCTTCCGCGGCAAGTCGATCACCACGACCACCGAGGACAGCGACGCGCTGCTGCAGTGGCTCTACGAGTTCCGCTGGCATCAGGCGCCGGTGCGCACCAAGACCCGCCTGCCCGCCGCGCTGCCCTCGGTCGAGGCGCTCGACACCGCTGTCGAGCCGCTGGTCGACGAGCTGCGGTACTGGCCGGTCAACCGTGAGTACCACGCGAGGACCGAAGCGGTGATGGACCGGCTCTGCATCGGGTATGTGACCGAGGCGTTCTACGAGCTCGGCATGGACCTCACGGTGGGCCGGCGTTTCACCGTCACCGAGCTCGCGGCCGAGATGAGCGTGCACGACAAGCATCACCGCTACCTCGCCCGCCTGCTGGAACTGCTGTCCCAGCACGGGATCACCGAAAAAGACGGTGACGCCTGGCGACTGCTGGCCGTGCCCGAGCGGTTCGACACCGCGGCCGAGCTCGCCCGGTTGAAGGAACAGCATTCCGAGTGCGAGCCCGAACTCGCGGTGCTCGGTCGTTGCGGCAAAGACGTGGCCGCGGTGCTGCGCGATGACGTGAATCCGATCGAGCTGATCTTCCCCGAGGACGAGTTCCAGTCGGTCGCCGACCTTTACGGTCCGTCGTTCTCGTTCGGCAAGGCCAACCGCATCGTCAGCCAGGTCGTCGCCGGGTGCGTGGCCGCGCTGCCGAGCGACCGGCCGATCCGGGTGCTCGAGATCGGCGCGGGCACGGGTGGCACCACCCCCTATGTCCTGTCCGAGCTGCCGCCGGAGCGTGCGGAATACGTGTACTCCGACATCACGCAGCTGTTCCTCGGCAAAGCGCGGCATCGGTTCAGCGAATACGACTTCATCGACTACCGGGTCCTCGACATCGAACGCGACATCGAGGGCCAGGGTTTCGACCCGCACTACTACGACATCGTGGTGGCCTCGAATGTCGTGCACGCCACCGAAAGCCTGACCGCCACCCTGGAAAACGTGCAGCGCCTGCTGACCTCGCAGGGTCTGCTGCTGGTCGTCGAGGCGACGGTGCCGCCGCACTGGGTCGACCTGACCTTCGGCATGACCGAGGGCTGGTGGAAGTTCAGCGACCACGACGTGCGGCCGGACTACCCGCTGATGCGGGAGGCGAAGTGGCGGGAGTTCCTGCCCAGCATCGGCTTCGAGGGCGTGCAGATCTTCTCCGATATGGCGACACCGGAGGAGACCGGCAACGCGGTGATCCTGGCGCGCACCCAGAGCATCGACCTCGAGCCGCATCAGCCGCGCATCGATCAGGCGCCCTGGGTGGTGCTCGCGGACGCGGACGGTGTCGGCGAACGCTACACCGCGCTGCTCGGCGAGGCAGGCTCGTCCGGCGTGCTCGTCACCCGCGGTGCCGAATTCGAGCAGGTCGACGCCCGCACCTTCCGGGCCGACCCCACCAGCAGCGCGGATTTGCAGCGCGTGCTGGAGCAGGTCCGGGCCGACGCGGGTGACGTGGCCGGCGTGCTGCACCTGTGGAACCTGGATTTCGCGGGGACCGAGCTGACCACCGAACTGCTGTCCGCGGTGGAGAGCGACGGCGCCTACAGCGTGATCGCGGCGGCCCAGGCCGTCGAGGAGCTGGACTGGGTGCAGGCCCCACGGCTGTGGGTGGCCACCTCGGGCGCCCACGTGCTCGATCGAACGGAACGTGTTGCGCTGAGCCAGGTGCCGAGCTGGGGCATCCTGCGGGTGACGCTGAGCGAGCACAGCAGTCTGCGTGCGAAGATCTTCGACTTCGATCCCACCGCGTCCGCTGAGCAGCGGGCCACCCAGCTCTTCGACGAGCTGCTGCACGTGGATGCGGCGGACGAGGAGATCGCCTTCCGCGGCGAGACCCGGTTCATCGACCGCCTCGAGCACGTCTCGCTCGCCGAGTTCGAGGCCTCGGTCGCGACCCCGGCGAAGGTGTCGGACAAGACCCCGTTCGCGCTGGCGGTGCCCGCCGAACCGGGGGTCGAGCAGCTGCGCTACGAAAGGCAGGAGCTGCCCGTCCTTTCCAGCGGTGAGATCGCCATCCGGCCGCTGGCCACCGGCCTGAACTTCCGCGACATCATGCTGACGCTCGGCCTGCTCTCGGCGGGTGCGACCTACGGCGGGTTCTACGACAACAACCTGGGCGTGGAGTGCGCCGGCATCGTCACCGAGGTCGGACCCGACGTGACCGGACTGGCGGTGGGCGACCGCGTGGTCGCCTTCGCCCGCGGCTGCTTCGGCAACCTGGTGGTCGCCGATGCCCGGCGGGTGTACCCGGCACCGGCGAGCCTGTCGGATGTCGAGGCCGCGACGCTGCCGATGGCGTATCTCACCGCCTGGTACGCGCTGGTGGAAGTGGGCAGGCTGCGCGCGAGCGACCGGGTGCTGGTGCACGCGGCCGCCGGCGGCGTCGGCCTGGCCGCGGTGCACATCGCGCAGTCGTTCGGCGCGACGGTCGTCGCCACCGCGGGCAGCGAGGAGAAGCGGGATTACCTGCGCTCCTTGGGCATCGAGGATGTCTTCGACTCTCGGTCGCTCGATTTCGCCCAGGAGATCCGGCAGCGCTACGACGGTGTCGACATCGTGCTCAATTCGCTGCAGGGCGAGACGATTCCGAAGAGCCTCGAGCTGCTCCGCCCGCGCGGCCGCTTCCTCGAGATCGGCAAGAAGGACATCTACGACAACTACAAGCTGGGCCTGAAGCCGTTCGGCAACAACCTGAGCTACTCGGCGATCGACATCGACCGGCTGCTCGGCGAGGACCCGGCGCTGTGCCGTGAGGCGATGACCAAGGTGATCAAGGCGGTCAATGCGGGCACCCTGCCCGCGCTGCCGCACACCGATTTCGACGCGACCGAGGTGGCCGCCGCCTTCCGGTACATGGTCACCGCCAAGCAGATCGGCAAGATCGTCGTCGAGTACAAGCCCGACACCGAACTGCTGGTGCATCCGACGTCCGACGGCGCGGAGACCTTCGACGCCGACGGCACGTACCTGATCACCGGTGGCTACAGCGGTTTCGGTCTGCGCACCGCCGAGTGGCTGGTCGAGAAGGGCGTCCGCACCGTAGTGCTGGTGGGCCGCCGCGGCCAGATCGACGAGGAGAACGCGGCGCCGATCGAGGCGATGCGGGCCCAGGGCGTCAACGTGGTGCTCGAACGGGCCGACGTGTCCATCGAGGCCGAGGTCGAGGGCCTGCTCGAGCGGATCGCACCGCTGCCGCCGCTGCGTGGGATCTACCACGCCGCAATGGTTCTCGCGGACGGGCCGCTGGCGGGCATGACCGAGGAGCAGTTCCTGCGCACCGTGCAACCCAAGGTCGACGGCGCGTGGCACCTGCACAACCACACCCGCGACCTCGAGCTCGACGCGTTCGTCATGTACTCGTCGATGAGCTGGAACGTCGGCACCCCAGGCCAGGCGAACTACGCGGCGGCCAACGGGTTCCTGGAAGCCCTTGCCACGCATCGCCGTGAGCTCGGGCTGCCCGCCCTGACCGTCAACTGGGGCGCCCTCGCCGAGGTCGGGTTCGTCGCACGCAACAAGCTCGACACGCTGGCCCGGCTCGGCTGGACGCCGATCCTGCCGGACCACGCGCTCGAGTTCGTCGGCCGGTGCCTGGCCCAAGGTGTCACCAGCACCAGTGTTTTCGGCGTCAACTGGGCGAAGATGAACCAGGTCATGCCGATCATCCGGAGCTCGCCGCGGCTGGCCCATCTGGCCATGGCCGACTCCGTCGGCACCGCGAGCACCGGCGGCACCGAGGGCCTGCGCGCCGAACTGCTCGAACTGGAAGAGGCCGCGCGCCAGCCCCGGCTGGTGGAGGCGCTGTCGCAGCAGATCTCGCGGATCTTCGACATGCCGATCGACCGTCTCGCGCACGACGTCGCGCTGACCGACCTCGGGATGGACTCGCTGATGGCGGGTCAGATCCGCAACGCGCTGGCCAAGCACCTCGACATCGACTTCCCGACCATGGGCTTGATGCGCGGACCGACGCTCATCGAGCTGTCGAACGAGGTCCTCGCCCAGGTGTTCGGTGAGGCGGCCGGTGTGCTGCCGGCCATGGCGGAAAACGCTGGCCCGCAACGCTGGATCCACACGGTCAAGGGCCGGTCCAGCACCGCGTCGCTGCGAGTGTTCGCCCTGCCGTTCGTCGGTGGTGGTGCCTCGGTCTTCACGCCGTGGCCGAACTTCCTGCCGGACACCGTCGAGGTGGTGGGTATCCAGTACCCGGGTCGCGAGGATCGGGTCAACGAGGTCCCGATCGACGCCATGCCCGAGTTCATCGAGGAACTGGCCGACGCCATGTTGCCGCACCTGGATCGCACCTTCGCGATCTACGGGCACAGCATGGGCAGCCTGCTGGCCTATGAGCTCACCAAGTATCTCGAGCAGAACTACGCCGAGGTCCCGCTCAAGCTGATCATCGGCGGCTGGCCCTCACCGGCCCTGGTGGAAAGCTACGTGCGGAACCTGAAGCACATCCGCGACGGCTTCGACATGGATCGGGAATCCGACAGCCGGGTGCTCGAAGTGTTGCGCGACAACGAGCTGCTCACCATCCCGGTCGAGGACGAGGCCTCGGTGAAGCCGATGATGCCCGCGGTGCGGGCGGACCTGAAGATGCTGGGCGACTACCGCTTCGAACACGGCGTCGCGCTGCGGGCGCCGATCACGGTGCTGCGCGGTGCGGAGGACCACCTGTTCGAGGCCGACCAGCTGCAGGGCTGGGAGAAGTTGACCAGCGGCAGGTTCGAGCTGAAGACCGTGCCCGGCGGCCACCTGTTCATCCAGAACCCGAGTGCCCAGGTGATGCGGACGATCGCCGACGAACTGTCCGCCGACGACGCCTTCCCGTCCTTCACCAGCCTTTTCGAAGAGCGCTGACCAGCTCGAACGGAGTAGAACCATGAAACCGATCGAACGTTACGACGTGGTGGTATGCGGCGGCGGCCTGGCCGGATTGACCCTGTCGCGCCAGCTCAAGCGGACCATGCCCGACCTGACGGTGCTGGTGCTGGAACGGACCACGGGCGACATCCCGGACGGGGCCTACAAAGTCGGTGAGGCGACCGTCGAAGGCGGCGCGCACTACTTCACCGAAAAGCTCGGCCTCACCGGGTATTTCAACAAGCAGCACCTGCACAAGCTCGGGCTGCGCCTGTTCTTCGGCGATCAGCACGGCCCCTTCGAGAACCGGCCCGAGATCGGGGCGCGACGGTTCCCGCGGGTGCCGTCCTATCAGGTCGACCGCGGCATCTTCGAGCGGGATCTGCGGCGCGGCGCCAAGGATCTCGGCATCGATCTGATCGAGCATGCCAAGGTGACCGAGATCGACCTGGCCGAGGGCGAGGACGATCATGTGGTCACCTACGAGGTGGCCGGCCAGGGGGAGCGTTCGGTGCGTACGCGCTTCGTCGCCGACGCCTCCGGTCGCGGAAAGCTGTTGCAGCGCAAGCTCGGCCTGAGCGCGCCGAGTCCGCACAAGATCAACGCGGCCTGGTGGCGCCTGCGCGGCGAATACGACGTCGAGGTGATGGCGGACGCCAAGAACCCGAACTGGTATCCGAAAACCCAAGAGCGCCGGTGGTTCTCCACCAATCACTTGATGGGCACCGGCTACTGGGTGTGGATGATCCCGCTGGCCTCCGGCAATACCAGCATCGGCATCGTGACCGACGAGCGCATCCATCCGTTCAAGACGTACTCGACGGAAACCAAAGCGAAGCAATGGATCGCCGAGCACGAGCCGACGCTGGCGAAGTTCACCGAGAACGCCGAGCTGCTCGACTTCCTGGTGCTGCGCAACGCGAGTTATGCCTCGACGCAGGCTTTTTCGCACAATCGCTGGGCCTGCGTCGGTGAGGCGGCGGTCTTCCTGGACGCGTTCTACAGTCCGGGCTCGGATTACATCGCCTACACCAACACCATCACGACCCGGATGGTCGAACTCGACCGCAAACGTGCACTGACCCCCGACGTCGCGCAGGCCTACAACAAGCTGCTGCTCGAGGATCTGTGGCCGAACTACCTGCAGATGTACCACGACAACTACCAGATCTTCGGGCACGCACCGGCGATGTTCACCAAGGTCATGTGGGATACGTCGTTCTACTGGGCGCTGCCTTCGCAGATGTTGTTCCGTGACTTGCTCACCAGCACCGACGCGGCGGCGGAGTTCCACCCCATCGCCCAGCGGTTCCTCGGCATCCAGACGCGCATGCAGGCGAACCTGCGTGCGTTCGCCGCACAGGCCCCGCAGCCGGACAAGTATCTGTTCGTCGAGTACAGCAAGGTACCCATCTGCGCCCAGCTGCACCTGGATCTGCTCACCGACAAGACGCCCGAACAGACCTTCCGCGATATGCGCGGCAATGTCGACCGGTTGGAAGCGTGGGCGGACTCGTTCGAGCAGGAAATCGCCGCGAAGGTGGACCTGCCTGCGCAGCCGGCCGAGCCGGCCCTGCAGGCCTCCGTCCAGTAACGCGTCCGACCGACAACACCGCGGAGGCGGGAATTTTGACGCAATTCGAGGATCGGGCCGCGATTGTCACCGGTGGCAGTCGCGGCATCGGCAAGGCGCTGGGCCCGGAGAACAACTTTGCCGCCATGGCGGCAAGCGGTTCGCCGAGCGTGTCGAAACCATTGGAGGGCGCGTAGCGTGCGAGTTGCTCATTTCGCGAACACGAGGTCACTGTGTCGCTGACCCACCGAATCCGGTCCTACGGAACCGTCGCGCGAGGCCTGCTCGAAGGGGCAGGCTCGCACCGAACACTGGCACTCGAGCTCGAGCGCCGCAGCGGGCAGTCGGGTCAGGCGGCGCGTCCCTTCCTGCTCTACGGCGACCAGCAGTTCGATTACGAGCAGGCCAATCGGCTCGTCAACCGGATCGCTCACGCGTATCGGGCCAACGGCCTGCGCAAGGGCGACGTGCTCGCGCTGCTGATGGAGAACCGCCCCGAGTTCGTCTGGCATTACCTGGCGGCCGGAAAGCTCGGCGTCGTGGTGGCTTTCGTCAATACGCGGGCCAGGGGAGACGGGCTCGTGCACGCCCTCACGGTGTGCGGGGCGAGTCACGTGATCGTCGGTTCGGAGTGCCTGCCCGCGTTCCTGGCGGTGCGTGACCGGGTGCCCGACGAGCTGCTCGTCCACTGCCGGGTGGACGAGGACGTGAAGGTACCCGCTTCCGACACAACGGGTCTGGCCCGATTCGAGCCGAGCGCGACGTCGGACGATCCGGCGGAGACGACCCAGCACACCCTCGGCGACACCGGCGCGTACATCTTCACCAGCGGCACGACCGGGCTGCCCAAGGCCGCGGTCATGAGCTACACCAGGTTGACGACTGTCGGACGGATCACCGGCGCGCTGTCCTGGCGGCTCGAACCCGGCGACATCGTCTACAACTGCCTGCCGATGTTCCACACCAACGCCCTGGTGATCGCCCTGTCGAGTGTGCTCACGCACGGATCCACCTTGGCGCTCGGCCGCCGGTTCTCCGCAGGCACGTTCTGGCACGACATCCACCGTTTCGAAGCGACGGGCTTCAACTACATCGGCGAGATGTGCCGATACCTGGTCAACACCCCACCCGACGACCGCGACCGCGGCCATCGGGTCCGGGTGATGGTCGGGCAAGGGTTGCAGTCCGATGTCTGGACCGCGATGCGGGAGCGGTTCGAGATTCCGCGGATCGTCGAGATGTACGCGTCCACCGAGGGCAATATCGCCACCATCAACCTGGCAGGCACGGTCGGGTCGGTCGGCAAGCTGCGCCTCGGCGGCAAGCTGGCGAAGTGGGACTTCGAGCAGGACGACTTCGTTCGCGACAACGGGCGCCTGGTCGAGTGCGGGCCAGGCGACACCGGCGTGCTGCTGGGGCCGATTCGCAAGCGCACCCCGTTCGGCGGCTATCGAGACGAAAAAGCCACTCGCGCAAAGATTGTCACGAACGCCTTCCGCGAGGGCGACGCGTTGTTCAACACCGGCGACGTGTTCCGGATCGACGCCGAGAAAAACCTGTTCTTCGTCGACCGGCTGGGTGACACCTTCCGCTACAAGGGCGAGAACGTGTCGACCACCGAGGTGCAGGAGCAACTCGTGCGTTTCCGGGACATCGCCGCCGCCAGCGTGTACGGCGTGCCGATACCGGGCCGCGAGGGGCGGGCCGGGATGGCGGCGATCGTGCTCGCCGACGGAGCGCGGTTCGACGGCGCGGCACTCGCCGCGTACCTAGACGAGGCGTTACCTCCTTACGCACAGCCGATTTTCCTTCGGGTGCGCGCCTCGCTGGAAACGACGGCGACCATGAAGCTGGCCAAACTCGCTTTGCAGCGTGCGGGTTTCGCGCCCAGCGAGGGGGAGACCATCTACGTGCGCGACGCGGGGGACCGCGCCTACGAGGAGCTCACGCAGGAGCGTTACGAGGCACTTGTCAGGGGACATCAGGGGGCTTCAACCCAGGAAAGAACCGAGGTGCCATGACATTAGAAGGAACCTTCGACTCGGCGGACGCGCCTGCCGCCGAGCCCATCGTCGTCCGGACGTCGGGGACCGGGCCGCCGGTCGTGCTGGTGCACGGCGGCATGCCCGCCCCGATGACCTGGGCCGCGCAGCAGGAGCTCGAAGCCGCCTGGTCGCTGATCGTGCCGAACCGGCGCGGCTTCATGCCCAGCCCTGCCGCGCCGTCGCAGGATTTCCTCGCCGACGCAGACGATTTGGTGGAACTCATCACCGACGTGCCCGGCGGCGTGCACCTGGTCGGCTTCTCCTACGGCGGTCTCGGCGCGTACCTCGCGGCCGAGCGCCTGCCGCACCTGGTTCGCTCGCTGACCCTGATCGAGGCGCCGCTGTGGAACGCGGCGCCGGAGGACGAAGCCGTGCGGACGCTGGCGGACCTGGCCGACCGCTTCGCCGCCAGTCCGGACGACGTCGCGGCCGAGGACGAGTTCCTCGCGCTGGCCGGGGTGAACCAGGAAATGCTGGCCGGGGTGAGCGACGACGTGCGCCAGGCGATCGAGCTGGGGCGCAAGCTGCGTTCCCCCTGGGAGGTCAAGCCCCGGTTCGAGGCGATCACCGACGCGGGCATCCCGACGCTGGTGTGCTCGGGCGAGCACAATCCCGCGCTCGAGCAGCTGTGCGATGCCCTCGCCACACACCTTGGCGCACAACGGGTCCGGTTGCCCGGCGCCGAACATGCTGTGCAACATGCGCCCGGATTCAACACGATATTGGCAACATTTCTGACAGCCGCGGAACAGAGCCGCGGCAATGGAGCAGGAGGCACCAATGAGCGATGAGGCGACGATCCACGGACACGACAAGGTCCTGGAACACACCATCGAGCTGTTTCGCAGCTTCACCCCGCCCGGCGTCACCCTCCAGCTGCCACCGCCTTCGGCGAAGGAAATGGACATGCAGTTCGAGGAGTACGTGCCCGGTCAGTCGCTGACCGCGACGGTGGTGGCGCCCTCGTCGTATGCGAATGCGGTGGGAATCCTGCAGGGCGGCTTCATCTCCGCGATGTTCGACAACCTCATCGGCCCGCTGAGCTACCTGACCGCGCGGGGTCCGACGACGTCGCTGGAGCTCGGCACGCACTTCATGCGCACGGTGGTCACCGGCGAACGGCTGAAACTGACTGCCACCGTGCGGAAGCCGGGACGATCGGTCATCTATCTCGTTGCGGACGCGCATAACAAGGACAACAAGCTGGTGGCCACGGCGGTGTCCACCGTGCAGGTGCTAACCATGCCGAAGCAGTAGCCGAGTGCCCACCTTCGCTGGCGAAGGTGGGCACATCTTTCCCCCTCAGCGAGGTTTTACGATGCCCTCTCTACTCGAAGTCACGACGCAGTTCTTTTTGCAGGTCGCCGTTATTCTCGTGGCCTGCCGCCTGCTCTGGCCGCTGTTCCGGCGGCTGGGTCAGGTCCAGGTGGTGGCGATCATGGCCGCCGGCTTCGTCTTGGGGCCATCGGTTTTGGGCGCGATCTGGCCGGCCGCGCAGGAATGGCTTTTCCCCACGACATTGGCGGTGGGTACGGAGACGATCACTCATCCGAACCTGACCGCCATCTACGTCGTCGGCCAGCTCGGTCTCGTGCTGTACATGTTTCTGGTCGGCGCCTCGTTCAAGCTCGACATTCTCCGGTCGCATCTGGGCAAGGCGGGCGCTACGTCCGCCGCGGGCATCGGCGTTCCGCTGCTGCTCGGCGGCGTGCTCGGCGCGTGGATGGTGGGCCAGGGCGACTACTTCACGAGCAAGGTCGGCACCTGGCAAGGCGGGTTGTTCGTCGCGGCGGCGGTGGCCATCACGGCGTTTCCGATGCTGGCCTGGATCATCTACGACTCGGGTCTGTTGAACACTCGGCTCGGCACGATGTCGCTGTCGTGTGCGGCGGTCGACGACGCCTGTGCCTGGGTGCTGCTGGCCACGGTGATCGCCACTACCAAGGACAGCATGTCGGGCGCCGCGCTCGCATTGGGTGGCGGCCTGGCCTATTTGATCTTCATGATCGTGGTCGGCCGCCGCTTGCTGTTGCGGCTGAACACCTGGGTGCCGCGCTCGGGGGATCGTGAACACAGCGGTGGTCTCGCCGTCGGTCCGCTCACCGTCGTGCTGCTGGTCGTGCTGCTGGCGAGCTGGTTCACCGATTACGTCGGAATCTACTCCGTCTTCGGCGCATTCGTGGCCGGCACGGTGATGCCGCGTGGCCAGTTGCTCGACACCATCCGTGAGCGTTTCGAACCTCTCGTCGCTTACCTGCTGCTGCCTGCGTTCTTCATCTACTCGGGGCTCAACACCGAACTCAGCCTGATCTTCGAGCCGAAGGTGCTGCTGGTCGCGGTCATCGTGATGATCGTGTCCTTCGCGGGCAAGTTCGGCGCGATCGGCCTGGTGGCGCGCTGGCAGGGGATGGGTTGGCGGGAAGCGGGCGCGATGGGTGCACTCGCCAACGCGCGCGGGTTGATGGAGCTGATTCTGCTCAACATCGGTCTGGGCGCGGGCCTGATCACCGGTCAGCTCTACACGATTCTCGCCTTGATGACGATGGTCACGACCTTCGTGGCCACGCCGGTGATGCGAATGTTCGAACGCAGCGGCTGGAAGGAAGGTGTCGTCTTCGGACCCACCGGCGAAGAGCCGGCCCCCTCGGAAGAATCTCGAGAGCCCGCGAAAGCGATCGACATTCCCCGCGCACAAGTGGCTGATGGTCCGCCATGACGCTCGGGTTCAGATCGGATCAGGAAAACCAGCTGCACAACGGTCGTCGCCGCCGGGTCGGGATACGCACGCCTGCCGTGGTCCAGGAGCGGACCCTGCTGGTCGCCTCCGACTTTCCGTTCGCCCGAACGGATTTCGAGGACGCGGTTGCGGTGCACGACGGTTTCGCGCTGGCGGGCACCTGCGCCTGGCGCGAGGTGGTGGACCGGACCGCGCGCTGGCGCCCCGACGTGGTGCTGCTCGATGCCTCGGTGTCGCGCCTGGCCGGGCTCGCCCCGACGGTGACCCGGCTGCGCG
Organism: Nocardia sp. XZ_19_369; assembly: GCF_015355715.1. Lineage (NCBI taxonomy): Bacteria > Bacillati > Actinomycetota > Actinomycetes > Mycobacteriales > Nocardiaceae > Nocardia > Nocardia sp. XZ_19_369. The sequence continues at coordinate 371,548 of NZ_JACVED010000002.1, forward strand.
AACTGCCGCATTCGCCGATGATCACGCTGCTGGTGGAGCACGGCGCCGCCAAGGCGGATGTCGACCTGGTCGACGCGGTGGTGGCGATGGAGCACGGCGCGGACGAGGTGCTCAAGGTGCTGGAGGTGCTGATCTCGGGGACGGTGCTGGCGATGGCGCCGCAGCAGAGCCGGGTGCACGCCGGGGTCTCGATGGATTACGAAGTGCGGCAGCGTCTTTCCACGCTGACCAAGCGGGAGCGGGAGATTCTGCGGCTGGTCGTCGACGGGCTGTCCAACCGGGAGGTCGGGTCCCGGTTGTTCATCAGCCCGGAAACGGTGAAGGAGTACGTCAGCCGCATCCTCGCGAAGCTCGAGGTGACCAGCCGGATCGAGGCGGCGGTGGCGGCCGTCCGCGCGGAGTTCGACAATGGCGACTGGTAGCCGATCGGTGCGATCGCTACTGGCTCGCCTGCGCGACCGAGCGGATGGTGTCGGCCACCGCGGCCAGCGCCATCAGGCGCACCAGGTCGACGTCGGCGGCGACGGAACCCGTTGCGGCGGTGACGAATCCGTCGCCGTCGAAGCGGCAGTGCGGCGGCGTGAGGGCGCGCGACAATCCGTCGTGCGCGCCTTGCGCGACGATGTGACAGCCGATCTTGTCCAGCCGGGCGTTGGTGACCACCACGCCGATCGTCGTATGCATCCGCGCCGCGGGGTCGACCAGGCCGCCGAGTTGGGCGACCGAGTCCAAGGCGATCTCGGCGACGCCGTCGTCGATGTCGCCGAACGCGTTGACCACGCACAATGTGCCGACCACGAGCTCGTTCCAGCGTCGTTCGGTGTAGGCGAGGCCGCCGGGCTTGCGGTCGACCGGCCCGCGCCAGTGTGCGGTGTACGCGCCCGCACCCGCGCCGATGCGACCGGCGAGCACCTGCTCGCCGGCGCTGGCACAGGCCGCGGTGTATCCGTGTTCGGCCGTCGGCCGCGCCTTCGGGTCGCCCACGCTCAGATCGAACAGGGCGAGCGCGGGCACGATCGGCACCTTGCCGCCGGGAGTCGGTACGCCACGCCCGATTTCCTCGAGGTAGCGCATGACACCGTCGGCGGAGGCGAGGCCGAAGGCCGAACCGCCCGTCAGCACGACCGCGTCGATACACGGCACGGTTTTGTCCGGGGCGAGCACGTCCAACTCCCGGCTGGCCGGCGCGCCGCCGCGCACCTCGCAGGACGCGACCGTGCCTTCCGGGAGGATGACGACAGTGCAGCCGGTTTCGCCGAGCGGATCGGTCCAGTGGCCGACTTTGATCTCCGGAATGCCTATCGTCATACCCACCTCGGCTCAAGAATTTTCGTTCGCGATCACGACGAAGAAGTCGTCGGTAGTCGTGGGGAAGCCCATTTTGTGCACATCGGTCGGCAATGGCTGATAGTCGAACAATTGCCGCTCGTTGTATGCAAACAACTCCGCCCCGGTTCTATCGGCAGAATATATCGTGATGCTCTTGGTCCACGCCACTTGGCTCGGATCGGTCACTGGTCGAAGTGCGACATTTTTGTATCGGTCCGCGTCGTCGGTGTCGCGATAGGGCGGCCGAATGGCCGAATGGCGGTCGGCGAGCCAACTTTCGTCCGAGTAATCGGGGGCATCGGCGTCGGTGCCCGCGAAAACGGACACCCACGGACCCCACGAAGGCAGGTTCTCCGTCGGGGCCGCCACGCCGTCGGCGCGGCTTTGCAGATGTTTGCCGAATTCGTCATCGGCCGCGGCGCCGGTTTCGGTCAGCACGTGCGGGCGGTCGGCGGCCAACGAGGTGGTCGCCACGGTATCGCGACCGTCGAACGTGACCACGAACGCATTGTTCGAGTCGGCTATCAGCAGGTGGAATCCGGGCATCCGCCGGGCGCCGTCCAGCGCGGGCAGCAAGCGTGTCTCCAACAGTTGAACGGCGTGTTGCGCCGAATCGGCGGCCACGCAATCCAGTGGCAGCCCGCTGGCCGAGACGAATTCGTCCCCGGTCGCGGTATCGGCGAAAATTCGACAATAGACGCCGGTGCCGCGATGGAAAGCGAGCCACGAGCCGCCATCGATATCGAGACCGCCGACGACCTCGGCCGGCACCGGGGTGCCCGCGTCACGGATCGTGAATACTCGATCGCGCAGACTCGGATTCGCGAACCAGTGCGGTCCGTACGAAAAGCGGTGTGCCAGCCCGAGTTTGCGGGCCGCTTCGTAACCGTGCGGGCGATGTATCGACTGGTCACGGGACTCGATGGCGACGAATCTCGCGTTTCGGCTGTCGAGGAGGAACAGGCAGGTGCTCATGGTATTTCCGTCTCACGTCTCGTTATGTCAGGGTCAACGAAATGTTGTCGATCAGCCTGGTGCTGCCGACGTGCGCCGCGACCAATAGCCGGGCGGGGCCCGAGGTGGGCGCGGGTCCGAGCTCGGTATCGCGCAATTCGAGATACTCGACCTCGACTCCGGTCTGCGCGTCGAGGATCGTGCGGGCAGCGGCGAGCACAGCCTCGGCTCCCGAACCGCCCGCCCGCGCACCCGCCCGCAATGCCTCCGGCAGCGCGATGGCGGCGTGCCGCTCGGCCGGATCGAGATACCGATTGCGGGAGGACAGTGCCAGCCCGTCCGGCTCGCGCACGGTCGGGACGCCGACGATCCGGATGCCGAAGTTCAGGTCCCGGACCATCTGCTGGATCAATATCAGCTGCTGGTAGTCCTTTTCGCCGAAGTACGCGACGGTCGGCCCGGCGATCTGCAGGAGCTTCGCCACCACGGTCAACATTCCGCCGAAGAGCGCGGGCCGGGTGGCGCCGCAGAGTTCGGCGCCGAGCGGGCCCGGCAGCACGGTGGTCCGGCGGCCGTCCGGATACATGTCCGCGGCGGAGGGTGCGAAGACCAAGGGCACGCCGGCTTCGCGGAGCAGTGCGAGATCGGCCTCCAGCGTTCGTGGATAGCGGTCGAGATCCTCGTTTGCCCCGAATTGTAATGGGTTGACAAAGATTGAAACAATGACCTCGGATTTGCTTTCCTGCGCTTGTTCGACCAAAGCGAGATGGCCGTCGTGCAGTGCTCCCATTGTGGGCACGAGAGCGACATCTCGGCCACTCGCGCGCAGCTCGCGAGATACCTCGGACATGGTTATCGGATCATGATGAACAGTCAATGCGCCATCTGCGTAATCGCTGACGCGCGGTCTCTCCAACGATTCTCCCCTCCTGTTTGTTTCGAACGCCCTCGGTCGGTGCGACGGAGGTATGGGTGAACCACTTCGACCGTACCCGAACCGTGCCGACAACGCAGCTGTATAACGCACCCTGATTGGTTTGTTGATGAATCATCATTCGGTCATCCGGACAACTCGAAAACTGTTGCAGCCCATGCGCGGACCGTGCTAGTGTTTGCAAACGGAACAAAAAACTATCGGCGGCCCAGGGGAGGGCCAGGCGGCCCGGCTGTCTCCTCGCGGGAATTAGGCGGGTACTCATGGTCACTCCAGTCAATACTAATGTCGGTGCATCGGTGGACGACAATGTCGCCGATCTCGGTCCGGCCGAAATTGAATTCCTCCAATGGCGAGCACTGAGCGCAGGCGAAGGTGCCGAGTTCTACGACAGCGTCCTGGCCGACGATGCCGTGCTGGCGGTGCCGTCCCCGCATGCGTCGCTCTCGCGGCAGATCGCGCTGAACGCGGTCGCCGGAGCGCCTGCGATCGAGACGTACCAGATACTCGAATTCCACGAGCGCCCGTTAGGCGCCGATGCGCACATAGTTTTCTATGAGATGTATCAGAAACGCGTGGGTCTCGACGGTATCTATGCGGCTATTTCTACAGTGTATATCAAGCGCGACAATCGCTGGTTGATGCAGTATCACCAACAAACTCCGCTGCGTAGGGAATCAGGCAAGGGAGCCCAGTCGTGAGTCACAAATTCGATGTGCTGATATTGGGCTCGGCGCTTTCCGGAAGCTCGCTGGCACTGTGTCTCCAAGCCTCGGGTCTGAGCACCTGCATGGTCGATCCCAAACCGCATCCCAAATTCGCCATCGGTGAATCGACCATTCCGAACACCTCGAAGCTCTACAAACTGATGAGCATCAAATATGGTGTGCCCGAGCTGGCCGTGCTCTCCTCGTTCGACAATCTCATCGGGTCGGTCGGCACCTGCGGTATGAAGAACAACTTCGGTTTCGTTTATCACGAGCCGGGCACCATCGCGCAGAAAGTGCATCAGTTCCCGCTGTCCGAGATCGTGGAAACCGAATCGCACCTGTTCCGGCAGGATGTCGACCACTGGCTCGCGCTGCGCGCCCGCGATTATGGCGCCGTGCTGCTGGAAGGGGTCGGCACCCGCAAGCTGGATATCACCGACGCGGGTGTGCACTTCGAAGGCGACGACGGGACACAGATCACCGCCGAGTACGTCGTCGACGCGGGCGGCCGCAATTCACCGCTGGCGGCGCAACTGGGACTGCGCACCACCGAGGGGCTGCGCTCCTGGTCGAAGTCCATCTTCACGCACATGAGCGGCGTTCTCCCGTTCGATGACATCACCGAAGTGCACGGCCCGCGGCAGTGGCACACCGGCACGCTGCACCACGTCTTCGACGGCGGCTGGATGTGGGTGATCCCCTTCGACAACACCGAGAAATCATGCAATCCGCTGTGCAGCGTCGGCATCGTCTGGCGCATCGATGACGGCGACGAGAAGCCGCACCCGAATCCCGAGCAGGCCTTCGCCGATTTCCTGGAAACCTATCCGGAGATCGGCAAGCAGTTCGCGCACGCGCGCAACGAGCGCGAATGGGTGAGCGCGGGCCGGCTGCAATACTCGTCGACACAAACGGTGGGCGACCGGTGGTGTCTCACCTCCAACGCCGCGGGCTTCATCGATCCGCTGTTCTCCCGCGGCATGCAGAACACGGCGGTCGTGGTGGATCGGCTGGCCGAGCGGCTCATCGAACAATTCGAGGGCGGCTTCACCCCGCGCACGTTCGACGACATCGAACAGATGCAGGCCAGCCTGATCGAGGAGAACGATTTCATCGTCGGCAACGCCTTCCGTTCCTTCACCGATTACCGACTCTGGAACGCGTGGTTCCGGGTCTGGCAGGTCAATCAGGTGACGGGCACCATGCGCACCGAAGCCCGATTGCGCCAGGTCGCCGATCAAGCCGCCGCCCGCGCCGCCGGGCAGGACGCGCTGCCGAAGACCGCTGCGGCACCCGGCGCCGGGCTGGACGGCTTCATCGACGCGTTCTACCAGAAGTCCGATCAGATCATGGAGTCCTACTGGCGCAAGGACATCAGCCTCGAAGCGGCTGTTACGGAGTTCGGCACGCTGTTCGCCGATGTCGATTTCGTCCCGCCGTCGTTCGGCCTGACGGATATGTCGCAGCCGTACTTCGACATCGACATGGACAAGGTGGCCAGCGCGATCGAGTGGGCGCGCACCGCTCGGCCCGGCATTCGCGAGCTCTATCTCGGCGGCCTGCCCGCCTCGGAGAGTTAGGTGGATATGAAGGGGGTAGCCATCTCGTCCTACAGCGACCGGGTAGCGGCGGCCGTCTCCGGTTCGCTGAACGGACTGCTCAGATTCGACCGGTCCATGGTGACGTCGCTGGACGGCCTCGAGCACGACGAGGCCGAGCAGCCGATCGTCGTCATGCTGCGCGCCTATCTCTATCTGCTCGGTGGCGTCCGGCCGCCGGTGGAGGTGGTCGATGCGCTGCGCAAGATCGACGCCGGCACGTTGTCCGCCCTGGAAGCCGCCCACCTCGACGCGATCCGGCATCTGCTGCACGGCGCGTACGGCGCGGCAGGCGATACCCTGCTCGATATTTCCCGCCAGTTCCCGACCGACGAATTGGCCTTGGCCGCAGGGCATCAGGTCGATTTCCTGACCGGGGCGACGGAGACGCTGCTGTCGCGCCTGTCCAGCAGTCCGCTGTTGACCGAGGGCGCGACCGAGACCTACCCGTACCTGCTGGCGATGCTCGCCTTCGCCTACGGCGAGAACCACGAGTTCGCCAAGGCCTACGAGGCGGGTAGCCGCGCGCTGTCGCTGGCCCCGCAGGACAACCCGTGGGCGGTGCACGCCTGTGCGCACGCACTGTTCGAGAGTCGAGACCACGGCGCCGTCTCGGAGCTGTTGTCCGCCACGCGCGGCCGGTGGAACTCGGAAAGTTGCCTGCTGCGTACGCATCTCAGCTGGCATCACGCGTTGAACTCGATGGCCGAGTCCGACCACGACGCGCTGACCGGCCTCACCGGCGATGTCACCGCGGTGCTGGCCACCGAGTGCTCGGCCATGCAATTCTGCGACGCGGTCTCCCTGCTGTGGCGATTGCGGCTCGCGGGCATTGTCGGGCCGGACGATTTCGCCGCGGTCGCGGACAAGGCACTGGATATCCGCAGTGCGTCGAATTCGGCCTTCGTCGATCTGCATGTGCTGCTGGCGATCATCGGCGCCGATCGACACGAGCTGGCCATGCGGCTGGCCCAAGAAATAGGGGCGGACGCCACGGATATGGCGGCGCACCTGACCGGAACCCGCCGCACCGCGGTCGGCGTGGCCGAAAGTTTCCTCTATTACTGCCAATCGAACCCGGAACAAGCAGTGCGACGCTTGATTTCGGTGCTGCCCGCCGTGGTGGGTATGGGCGGCAGCATGGTGCAACGCGATCTCGCGCTGGAACTTCTGGTCACCTGCACGCACGGCCGAGGATTGGACGTGACCGTCCCGGCCGGAGTCGGCATCGATAGGCGTCCACTGGTGACGTATCTCCGCTCGTGAAGGGAATGATCGACATGGATACCGATTCGTATCCCCTCTGCACCGACCTCATCACCGGCCCTGCTGCCTGGAAGAGCAGTGACTTCACCGATCCCGCCCAGTGGACGACGCCGCTGACCTCCGACGATATCGGCGAACTGTTCACGGCGCTGCAACACGCCCGGCAGACGGGAAAAGACCTCGGTAGCATTACCCGCGAAGACTTTCCGCTGGACGGCCTCGCGCAGAAGCTGAAAGCCGTCTCGCACGAACTCACTTCGCAGAGTGGGCTGGCTGTGCTGAGCGGTTTCCCCATCAGCTCCGACATCCCGCGCACCGATGTCGAGCTCATGTACTGGGGTTTGTGTGCGCACCTCGGGCCCGCGGTGACGCAGAACGCGCGCGGCGAAATCATGGTGCCGGTCAAGAACTATGGCAACGGTGGACTGTTGAACGCGGCTACCCGCGGATACCAGACCAACGAGGCGCTACCGTTCCACACCGATAGTTCCGACATCGTCGGCCTGCTGTGCCTGCAATCCGCGGGCGAGGGTGGATTGAGCAGCATCACCAGCTCGATGACCATTCACAATGAGCTGCTGCGCAATCACCGGGAACTGCTCGGCCTGTACTACGCCGGTTTCTATTACGACCGGCGCGATGAACAGCTCGACGGCGAGGTGCCGTACTACCGCAATGCGGTGTACGCCTGGCACGAGGGCAGGCTCACCTGTCGCTATTACGTGCGGCACTTCATCGAGTCCGCGCACGAGCGATTCGATCTGGAGCTGTCCCCGGTGGAACGATTGGCGCTCAAAACCTTCGAGGAGATCGCCGACCGACCGGAAAACAAGATCACCATGCGGATCAACCCCGGCGATATCCAGTTCTTGAACAACAATGTCGTGGTGCACGCCCGTACCGCATTCGTCGATGCCGATGAGATCAACCGTGAACTACTGCGGGTCTGGCTGAATCCGTTCGACGCGCCGACCCCGCCGCGAGGGCATGCGGCGTTCCGAGAAGGTATGCCGCAGAAGCAGATTCGCTGACCGACGACGACACGCGTGGTATGCCTTGCGTGTTCGGCTTCCGAAAGAGGTCCGTAGTGCTAAATTCTAGTCTCGCCACTGGATTCCAGTTTCGCAATATTGCTGTTCGCACCGTGGGGAGCGTAATTTGAGGCGCGTACGTCCGATTACTGTTGTTGCGCTGGCCCTGGTGGTCGCGCTGTCGAGTGCCTGCGGGACCGGCGGTGAGGTCGGCCCCGACGGGACCGACGGGAGCCAGTCGACCCAGTCCGCGACGCCACCGGACGATCAGCTGAACCTGAACGGCACGGTGAACGTCCGATTCGCGCTGGAGCCGGCGAGCCTGAACACCTTCACCACGGCCGGTGTCGCACTCGACCAGGTGTTGCTCGACAACGTCTACCAGGGCTTGCTCGCGGTCGACACCAACGCCAAGGATCAGCTCGTGCCGTCGCTGGCGACCTCGTGGGAGCAGTCGCCCGACGGCCTGACCTACACCTTCCGGTTGGTGCAGAACGCGAAGTTCCACGACGGCTCGCCGTTGACGTCGGCGGACGTCGTGTGGTCGCTACAGCAGGTGATCGCGCCGGGCTCGAAGTCGTTGCGCGCGCAGGACTTCACCTCGGTGGCCGACGTGTCCGCGCCCGACCCGGCCACCGTGACGATCCGGTTGAAGCAGCGCGACACGACCCTGCTGTGGAACCTGGCTCATCGCGGCGGCATCGTCTACAAGAGCGGTACCGACTTCGCCACCCTCGACGGTGCGGAGAACGGTTCCGGGCCGTTCCGGGTGACGCAGTGGAACCGCGGCTCCACCCTCACGCTCTCGCGGTGGGACGACTACCGCGGCCCCGCGCCGAAGGTGGCAAAGGTGGTGTTCCACTACATCATCGAGCCCAACACCGCGAACAACGCCGAACTGACCGGGCAGATCGATGTCTTGACCGCGTCCGATCCCACGCTGCTGCAAGCGTTCCGCGGCCAGGACGACAAGTTCAGCGTGCTGCGCGGGACCAGCACCGACGAGTACACCCTCGCGTTCAACGAGGCCAATCCGGCGCTGGCGAATCCTGATGTGCGCCATGCCATTCGGCAGGCGCTGGACAAGGACGCCATCATCAAGACGTTCGGCGCGGGTATCCGCATCGGCGGCCCGGTGCCGCCGCAGGATCCCTGGTACGAGGACTTGACCTCGCTGGACCAGTACAACCCGGAGAACGCGCGCAAGCTGCTCGCCGCCGCCGGATACGGCAACGGCCTGCAACTGACCGTGGAGTACCCGAACCACTACATCCCCGCGCTCAGCGACATCCTGGTGTCCAACCTCAAGGATGTCGGCATCACACTGAACGTCCGGGTGGTGGAGTTCCAGACCTGGCTGTCGAAGGTGTACAAGAACCACGATTACGAGCTGAGCGTGGTGATCCACGCGGAAGCCCGCGACATCGGTAACTACGCCCGTGCGGGCTACTACTTCAATTACGACAACAAGCAGGTGCAGCAGTGGTACCGCGACGCACTGTCCGCGGAGACCGAAGACGCACGTAACGACCTGCTGCGCAAGATGACTCGGCAGATCGCCGAGGACGCGCCGTGTGACTGGCTGTTCCTCGTCGAGCTGAACACGGTGGTGCGCAAGGGCATCTACGGCGTCCCGCAGCACGAGACCAACAACCGGTTCCCGCTGAGCAAGCTCGCGGTGGCCAAGTGACGGAGGTGTTTTGCTCTGGTATCTGATCCGGCGAGCCGGGCTGCTCCTGCTGTCGCTCGCGGTGGCGAGCGTGCTCATCTTCGCGATGCTGCGCTTGCTGCCCGGCGATGTCGCGGCCACCGTCGCGGGCATCCAGGCCACGCCGGAGCAGATCGCCGCCCTGCGCGCCGACCTCGGCCTGAATCGGTCGCTGCCCGAGCAGTATCTGTCCTGGATCGGCGGTGTCTTCCACGGTGACTTCGGGCATTCCCAGCTGAACGGCACCTCGGTGGGGGCCGAGCTGGGCGAGAAGCTCGCCGTTACCGCGCCGCTGATCATCGGATCGCTGCTGATCGCCCTTGGTCTCGCGGTGCCGCTCGGCACCTGGGCCGCGGTCCGGCATCGCACCAAGACCGGTGAGGCGGCCAACGCGCTGTCCCAGCTCGGCACCGCGGTGCCCGGTCTGTGGCTGGCGATGCTGCTGATCCTGGTCTTCGCGGTGGAACTGCAAGTGCTTCCGGCACAAGGCTTTCCGGTCAACCGCTGGGAGCAGCCCGACGACGCGGTGCGCAGTTTGATCCTGCCGTGTGTGACCCTCGGCCTGTCCGAAGGCGCGGTGCTGTTCCGCTTCGCGCGCTCGGCCATCCTGGGGGTGCTGTATTCGGAGTATCTGCGCACCGCGCGCGCCAAGGGCATGACCCGGACGCAGGCGTTGGTACGGCACGGTTTCCGCAATGCGGCGCCGTCGGTGGTCTCGATCCTCGGGTTGCAGTTCGCGGTGCTGATCGTCGGGGCCGTGGTGATCGAGCGGGTGTTCACGCTGCCGGGTGTGGGCAGCATGCTGCTGTCCGACGTGGCGAACCGGGATCTGGTGAAAGTCCAGGGCGAGGTGCTGTTGATCGTCTCCGCGGTGCTGGTACTCGGCTTCGTCGTCGATATCGTGCACCGGCTCATCGACCCACGGCTGGAGGCCAGGCTGTGATCCATGCCGTCAACCGGCCCAAATGGGCGCGCAGGCGCCGCGCCCTGCAGGTGATGGGCGCCGCGCTGATCCGAATGCCCAGTGGGGTTTTCGGGCTGATCATGGTGGGCACGCTGGTGGTCGCCAGCCTGGTATCGCTGTTCTGGACCCCTTACGATCCGCAAGCCACCAACCCCGGCCGGGCCTGGTTGCTGCCGCTCAGCAACGGCCATCTGCTCGGCACCGACCGGGTCGGGCACGATGTGTTCAGCCAGGTGCTGGCCGGCGCGTGGCAGACCCTCGCGGTGGCCTTGGTGGTCGCGGCGATCGCCGGTGTACTCGGCCTGATCCTGGCGCTGGCCAGCCAGCTGACCCCGCACCTGGTCGGCTCGGTGGTGGTGCAGCTGATCGACATCATGATCGCGTTCCCGGCGCTGCTGCTGGCGATGGTGCTGGCGGCGGTCTACGGCGGCTCGATGATGACGGTGGCGGTCGCCATCGGCATCAGTTCGGGCGTCGCGGTTGCCCGGGTCGCGCGGGCCGAGGTAGCCCGGGTGCTGACCAGTGATTTCGTGCTCGCCGCGCGGGCGTCCGGCGCATCCACCGCCCGAATCGTGCGCAAGCACCTGCTGCCTGCCATCGCACCGACCCTGATCGTGCAGCTGTCCTGGGTGATGGCCTTGGCGGTGCTCGCCGAGGCGGCCCTGACCTACCTCGGCTACGGCAGTTCACCGTCCGCACCGTCGTGGGGCGGCATCCTGCGCGCGCAACAGGACTACATCAAGGTGCGGCCACTGCTGGTGGTGTGGCCGGGCTTGGCGGTGGCGCTCACCGTGCTCGGCTTCAATCTGCTCGGTGACGCCCTGCGCAGCGTCACCGATCCGCGGCTGCGCAAGGGGGTGCCGGTGCGATGACGCTACTGAAGGTGACCGACCTGACGGTCGAGATCGGCGAGCAGGTCCTGCTCGACCAGGTCGACCTGGCCATGGACGCCGGTGCGCGCCTCGGCCTGATCGGCGTCTCCGGATCCGGGAAATCCCTGCTCGCACTGGCGATCATGGGCCTGCTGCCGGAGGAGACGCGGGTACGCGGCAGCATCACCCTCGACGGTGTCGAACTGATCGGCCGCAGTGACCGGCAGCTGTCGAAGGTCCGCGGCAGCCGGATGGCCATGGTGTTCCAGGAACCGCTGTCGGCGTTGAATCCGCTGATGCGGGTCGGCAGGCAGATCGCGGAACCGCTGCGGCTGCACCAGGGGATGGGGCGGCGGCAGGCCCAGACCGCGGCGACCGAACTGGCGGCCCGGGTGGGACTGCCGGATCCCGCGCATACCGTGCGCGCCTTTCCGCATCAGCTCTCCGGCGGGCAGCGGCAGCGGGTCGGCATCGCGATGGCGCTGGCCGCCCGGCCCGCGTTGTTGATCGCAGACGAGCCGACGACCGCGCTGGATGTCACGGTGCAGGCCGAAATCCTCGCGCTGCTCCAGGATTTGGTGTCCGAGGAGGGCTCGGCGCTGCTGTTCGTCACGCACGATCTCGCGGTGCTCGCGCAGATGACGCAGCGCGTGGTGGTGCTGGGGCAGGGGCGTGTGCTCGAGGACGGCGACCTGGGGGAGATCCTGCGCGGGTCCACCCATCCGTACTTGCAGACCTTGTTGGAGCTGGCTCGGGCCTCGTCGTTCCGCCGGGGCTCCGGCGCGACCCGACTGGGTATCGACAGCGACTCGGCGGAGGTGGTCTCGTGATCCTGCTGGAGGCCGAGGGATTGAGCCGGTCGTTCCGGTTGCCGCGCACCAGCCTGGTGCACCGCGCACCACAGCGGCACGCGGTGCGCGACGTCGACCTGACCCTCGCGGAGGGCAGCCATCTCGGCATCGTCGGCGAATCCGGTTCCGGCAAGTCGACTTTGCTGCGTCTGCTGCTCGCTCTCGACCGGCCCGATGAGGGCGTGGTCCGCTATCAGGGCAAGCCGGTGACCGGTCGCGATCTGGCCTGGTTCCGCAGGGAAGTCCAAGTGGTGCTGCAGGATCCGCTGAGCTCGCTGGATCCGCGGATGATCGTCGGCGACTCGATCGCCGAACCGCTGGAATGCCTGCGGATACCGGGCAATCACGACTACCGGGTGGCCGAGCTGCTGGTGGCGGTCGGGCTGGAACCCGATGCGACAGCGCGCTATCCGCACGAATTCTCCGGCGGACAGCGCCAGCGCATCGCGATCGCCCGCGCGCTCGCGCCGAATCCGAAGGTGCTCGTCGGCGACGAACCGTTCTCCGCGCTGGACGCGCCGACCCGCGCCCAGATCATCGAGCTGCTGCGCGATCTGGTGCAGCGGTTCGGGCTGTCGCTGATCCTGGTGTCCCACGACGTGGGCGTCGTGCAGCAACTGTGCGACCAGCTGCTGGTGATGAAGGACGGGGCCATCGTCGAGCGCGGTACCGCGGCGGCGGTGCTGGAGAATCCCCAGCACCCCTACACGCAAGCCCTGCTCGACGCGGTCCCCATGCTGCCGTTCTGAGCCGAAACCTGTTCCGCTGTCAGTTGTCCAACGCGGTGACCACGAGACGCGCGCCGCGTGCGGGCACGTTGGTGATGTTGCGGACGCGCCCGCGCTCGGGCGCACCGGGCAGCGCGAGCTGGTAGCGCGTCAGCACCGCCCGCAGCACCACGGCACCCTCCATCAGCGAGAAGCCCGCGCCGATGCAGCGGCGGACCCCACCGCCGAACGGCAGCCACGTATTCGCCGCGACCGTGCCTTCCAGGAAGCGCTCGGGCCGGAAGCGTTCCGGTGCAGGATGATTGGCCGGATTCTGGTGGGCGAGCACGATCGAGGTCGACACCCGGGTGCCACGCGGCAGCGGCACGCCGCCGATCGTCATGTCCTTGGTGAGCTGGCGCTGCACCCGGCCGATCACCATCCGGTGGCGCAGCGCCTCTTTCACCACCGCCTCCAGGTATTTGTCGTCCCCGTCGCGGGCGGCCTGCCTGGCCCGATCCTGAACCTCCGGTGCGGCGGCCAATTCGTGCAGCGCCCAGGACAGCGCCGACGCGGTGGTCTCATGGCCCGCCAGCAGCAGCGTGACGAGTTGGTCGCGCAGTTCCGCATCGCTGAGCGGGGCCGTGCCTGGATCGTCGCCGGAGCCGACCGCCAGCAGCCGGGACAACACATCGGCGTGCTGATCGATCTCCGGATGGGCTCGGCGACGGGCTATTTCGGCATAGAGCAGCTCATCGACCCCGGTGAGCGCGTCGCGCATCCGCCGCCACGGCCCGAACTGCCGCAGCAACGGCCACTTCCAGCCGAGCAGCACGACCGGGCTCATGTCGGTGATCCGGCGCAGCTGCGGGGTCAGCTCGGCCCGGCGCTGCTCGTCGGCCACACCGAAGACCACCTGGGTGATCACGTCGAGCGTCAGATCCTCCATCCGGCTGAGGATGTGCTCGGTCGAACCGGCGGTCCACCGCTCCACCTGGGTCTTGGCGATGTCCTCGACCAGGGCGCGGTAGCCGTTGAGGGCCGCGCCGGCGAAGGCTGGCATCAGCAGCCTGCGGGCGCGGGCGTGCTCGCTGTCGTCGGTGAGCAGCACCGAGTGCTCGCCCATGATCATCGAGAGCTCCCGATAGGCCTCGCCCGCATGCAGATCCGCCGGACCGGCGGTGAAGATCTCCTTGATGTGGTCGGGCCGGGAGAACACCACGATGCGCTCCGGATACGGCGGCAGCAGCCGCACCGTGAAGACGTCACCGAAGCGGCGCGCCTGGGCGCCGAGGAACTGGGCGTGCCGCTTGGTGTGCAGCACGGTCTGTAGTAGCCGCGGTAACCGTGGGGCCGGTGGGTATGCGCCGGTCATGGGGTGGTCCTTTCCGCCGAGTCGTGCTGGAGCCGCTCCGCCGCCGTCGCGCGCCGCGCCAGGCCCTCGATGACGAGGAAGGCGACCGCGCTGAGTGCCGCGGCGGCGATCGGGAGTGCGAAGGGGCTGAACAGGGACAGCGTCACGCCACCGGCGATGCTGCCGAGGGTGACGCCCAAATAGGTCGACGAGGAGTTGAGTGCCAGCACCTGGGTCGCCGAATCCGGTGCGGCATCGAGCAACATCGTCTGCATGGCGGGTGCGTTCCAGTAGAGCGCCAACGACCACACCAGCGTCAGCGCCACCAGCACCGGCATCGGGATGGGCGCGAACATCGTCAGGATCGAGAAGACGACCATGGTGCCCAGGAACAGGCCGAACCCGATGCGCAGCGCGGCCGACGCGCCCTTCTTGTCCACGAAGATGCCGCCGACCACCGAGCCGATCAGGCCCGCGATGCCGGCCACCGCGAACAGCAGACCGCGTTGGCGCAGTGAGGTATTCGAGAAGTCGGCCGCGAACGGCCCGAAATAGGTGAACATCATCAGCGCGCCGCCGAGCAGTATGGTGTTGCCCAGCAGGACGGTGAGCACCGGCCTGCTGGACAGGGCCGTGAGATGCGTTCGGGCCGAGACTATTTCGCCCGGCGCGCGCAGATACTTACGGACACCGAACAGCAGCGCCATCGATAGCACGCTGAGTCCGGCGAAGACGACGAAGTTGCCGCGCCACCCGAAGACGCTGGCGATCAGCGTGCCGAAGGGCACCCCGAGTGCGAGGGCGCCGACGATGCCGGAGGACACGATGCCGATGTAGGCGCTGCGCTTCTCCGGCGGCGCCAGCGTCGGCGCGAGCGCGAACATGGCGGGCAGGCAGGCGGCGGCGGCAGCGGCGGCCAGCACCCGCAGCACCATCAGCACCCAGAACGTATCGACCATGGCGGACAGCAGATTCGCGAGGGTGAACACGACCGAGGCGATGACGAAAACGCTGAGCCTGGTGCGCCGCGCCGATGCGAACGCGATCAGCGGAGCGCCGATCACCAGCACCAGCGAGTAGGCCGAAACCAGCTGTCCCGCCGTGGATTCCGAGACGCCGAGGTCGGCGGCGAGTTCGGGGAGCACGCCCGCGATCATGTAATCGTCGGTGTAGAAGACGAATACGGCGAAGGTGATCGCTATCAACCAGAACGGCATCGGGCCTCCAGTGGGACGAGTGGTCAGGGAATGAGGTAGTCCACGGCGATCTGCTGCGGGTCGATGCGCAGCGACTGCTGCCTCATTGTCGATCGATCGAAGGTTCCGGTGGCGTAGATCGCCGCCCAGTCCCGGTGATACAGCGGATCGCCATCCCACGGCCGCCATGCGGTGTGCGGTGTCAGCGTGACGCGGCCCTTGTCGATCCAGGGCCGCAGCAACTCGGCCCGGTCGTCGGTCTCGACGTCACTGGTGAGCCGACCGGCGCCGTCGGCCAGCCAGCGCAGCAGCGCGTCACAGTCGACCGGGGACGAGCGCGCCGGGTTGATCAGATGCCCGTCGAGGCGCAGCCTGCGCAGCAGCGCGTCGTCGACGAAGTTCACCACCTCCGGTATGCCGGGCAGCGCGACGACCATCAGATGCGCGAATCGGTTCGGCAAATGCTCCAGCGGAGTGGCCGCCACACTGCCGAACGGATGCGCGGTCCGGCAGCGCGGCCGGACAACGGTCACCCGGGCGCCGAGCCCGGCCAGGGTTTCCGCGATGGTGCGGCCGAATGCGCCGTAGCCGACCACGAGGGCGTTGCGCCGGTGAAAAGGCTTGGGCGCGTCGTCGATCGGGTCCGTGGCGCAGTGCAGGACGTGCTGGGTGATGACGTACTCCGACAGCGACGGAGCGTAGGCCCTGGCACTTCGGGTCACCAGGTTGTTGCGTGCGAGCGTGGGGATGTGCGGATAGTTCGGCCCGGACGACACCAGGTGCACCCAGGAACCTCTTGTCATGGACGAGGTTTCGGCGAGCTCGTCGTCGGTGAGGTCGTGCGCCGCGAGGGCGACCATCCGGTGGCCGAGCGGGGTGCCCGGCGCCACCGGCTCGACCCGCACCGGGTGGGCCCGCAACGCACCGGCCACGGTGACCGGATCGGTCGAGGTCCCCAAGCAATAGAGCGTCGACGGGTCGACGGTGACGGCGCGCATCAGCTGGTCAACGCCAGCGGAGCCCGGATATGTCCGTGTAGGACAATGGAATCCCGCCATTGGCGGCCCGGTAGCAGTCTGGCGTTCGGGTAGGCGGACAGGAAGCTGCCGACCGCCACCTGCCCCTGAACCTTCGCCAAGGAGGCACCGAGACAGCGGTGCACGCCGGTGGAGAAGCTCATGCTCGTCCGGGTGGCGACATTGGCCACGTCGAGCCTGCCCGGGTTCGGATAGGCGCGGGTGTCGTAGTTGATCGCGCCGACCCAGATCAGCGCCCCGGTGCCGGGGGCGACGACCCGATCGCCGATCTTGGTTTCCACCCGCGCGGTGCGGTGCGTCAGCTGAATGGGGGAGTCGTAGCGCAGCAGCTCTTCGAACCAGGGGTCGGTCAGGCGGCCGTCGGCGAGCACCTCGGTGCCCAGACCGTGTTCCAGCACGGTGACAATGGAATTCGCGATGAAGCTGACCGTGGTTTCGAAGCCGGCCGCGAAGACGAAGCCCACCAGGGTGAGCATCTCCCCGAAGGTGAGTTCGCCCGCGAGGTGCATCCGCACGCAGTCCTTCAGGAAGCCGTCCTGGAGCTGATCGGGATCTCGCTTGCAGTCCGCGACGAAGGCGGTGAACTTACGCGCCTCGGTCATGCCGCGCCGGTACTCCGGAAAGGTGATGCCGACGTCGAGCAGTTTGGCGCCGTGCCCGCCGAGCGAGTCGAGCATGTCGTCGCCCAGATCGGGAATGCCGAGGAAATCGGAGATGACGCGGATGGGGATCTTGCGGGCGAAATCGGCGACCAGGTCGATGTTCTCGCGGCCGTCGAGTTCGGCGAGCACCGTCTCGGTGTGCTTGGTGATGACGTCGATCGACCCGGTCACCGCCCGGTGGGTGAACATCGGGAAGACCAGTTTCCGCAACCGGGTGTGTTCGGGCGGGTCCATGAAGACCAGGGCGGGGGCGTCCAGGGCGATGGGCACCGAACGCTGGGTCAGCCACCGGTAGAACCCGGCGGTCGGCGGCAGCGCCACCGGCTGGTCGGCGGACCAGTCGTTGCTCCGCAGGATTTCTTCGCTCTCCTCGTAACCGGTCACCACCAGCCCGGCGGCGCTGTCGTGCACGCCGGCGTCTGCGCCGATCTTGGTGAGGATGGCCCGGTAGGGATCACCCTTCTCCGGTGGCCGCAGAAAGAGCCTGCCGACGTCGTTCTCGTCGCCGAGCATCGAGTCGGGCAGCAGCCGCAGCGGACCGTGTAGCAGGAACCAGCGAATCGGATCAGTGACCACCGAGCTCACGGAGGACAACGTCGACACCCCCTTGGCGTTTCATTGCGGCGTAAAAGTTTTCGCGTTCGAACCGGAACAGCGCGGCTTGCTTGTGCGGTAGATCCACCTCGCCGAGTTCGTGGCCGTCCACGATCTTGCACACATTCCGGTCCAGCGTGCGGACCAGCTGATTGGAGGCGGTCGGGTCCGAGATCACGCCGGTGCAGTCCGGGTAGGTCTCGAAGACACCGGCGATGAGCGCGACCCAGAACGGCAGGGCGTACCCGAAGTAGTCGGGTTCGCCGATGCAGCCGTGCATGCCCATATCGCGGTCCGGCGTGTCGTAGGAGTCGGCGACCGCGTCGAGCGCGACGCGGTACAGCTCGACGTAGCCGCCGCGCTGCCCGTCCTGTCCGACGAGGAAGGGCCGAGTCTTGTTGTCGGAGAACTGGAATTCGATCTCGGCCTGCCAGCCGTCGCGGTCCCAGTCCTTGTGCATCGCGAACTGCACGTGTGGCTGCGCCATCCAGTGCACCACCTGGTCGATCTCGGCGGTGGTGG
This sequence comes from Nocardia sp. XZ_19_369, assembly GCF_015355715.1. NCBI lineage: Bacteria > Bacillati > Actinomycetota > Actinomycetes > Mycobacteriales > Nocardiaceae > Nocardia > Nocardia sp. XZ_19_369. Next base: position 389,837 of record NZ_JACVED010000002.1, read on the forward strand.
CCGGGGTGACCGGCGTGAGCTCCCACGGCGGCGGGAGCGTCGGCACCTTCCACTCCTGAAAGGCGAAGTCGCTCAGCGGTTTCCCGTAGCGCCGGGACCGATCGATGGGCTGTCGCTTACTCGCCACTCATTGCACCTCGTTCGCGACCGCCAGCAGTTCCAGTGCGGCCAGCACGGCTTCGGTGCGGCCGGTGAGCCGGGCCCGTCCACCCAGGGTGATCCGATCGAAGGTCGCCTCGACGCCGAGGTGTTCGATGCGGTCGGCCCCGGCGACCGGGCGCCCGACGTGCCACAGCCACCCGCCCGAGACCTCGGGATCCACCTTCGGCTCGGACCAGTCGAGCCCGGCCTGGATCCGGAGGTTGAGCAGCTCGAGATCGATGCCGGTGATCACCCTGGATTGGAACGGGACCTCACCGCCGGACGCTCGCGCGCACACCTCGCTGACCACGATATCTTCGAAAGTGTCACCGCTGGAGAGATATTCGACATGGGCGGTGAAGATTCCGTCGAGGCCCAGCGCCGTGCAGGTCCGCACGGCGAGCTCGGCCAGCCGCGCCTCCGTCGCCGGGGCGACGCGCGCGGAACCCGAGGGGCCGCCCTTGGTGAGGTCCAGCAGCGAACGGATGTAGAGCCCGGAAAACAGGTGTGTCACAGTGCCGTTCGCGATGAGCACCTCGGAGTGGAACTGCGGCCCTTCGAGCAGCCGTTCGACCGTGCCGTCGCCGAGGGCGGCGTTGTCGACATTGTCGAACCGTTCGATCCGGATCCCGCGCAGGTTCGCCTCCGCGGCCGGTTTGACGATGACCAGTTCGTCGTCGTCGAAACCGGTGCAGCCGCCCGCCTTTTCGACGCTGCCGCCCGTCACGATCAACGTCTCCGGGACCGCGATGCCCGCGGCCTCCAGTGTCCGGCGCATGACTCCCTTGTGCCGGTAGTTCTCCAGGGAGTCGACGGGAATAGGGGAGCTCAGGCCGAACTCACTACACAGCTGCGCGGCCAGACCGAGCAGATATTCGTCATTGGTGACGATGGCGGTGGTCCCGGTGGGGATCAGCGACCGCCACTCGTCGATCTCGGCGATGTATTCCTCGCCGAGACCCTCCAGCGCCACATCGGCGTCGCGGACCAGGGGCACCTCCCCGGTCCGGAGTATCCGCAGTTCGGCGCCGGACGCCGTGACGGCGGAACCGAATTCGGTCAACCCGACACTGCCGAGCGACTGCTTCGCCTGCAACAGCACCACTGTTGCGCGATCACCTGATGACAACACGCCTCCAAGCCTCGAGGTGCTGGTCGACGCGCTGGCAACCGGTGACGACGGAGTCCGGATCGCGCGCCAGCGATATACGGATCAGATCGGTGCCGAGGTGCGGCTGCGCCCAGTAGAAAAGCTCGCCGGGCAGCACGTGCACGCCGACCTCGCCCAGCTCAGCGTACAACGCGCCGGCCGTGACGCCTTCCGGAAGCCGGAAGGTATCGACCGAGATCCGGGAGTCCGGGTAGGCCGGTGTCAGCTTGATGTTGTTGCGCGCCAGGCGCCGATTGCTCTGCAGGCCGTTGCGCAGCAGGTCGTAGCCGCCGTGCACGCCGTCGTCGGCGAACAATTCGATTACCCGCAGGATGAACGGCGACGCCGAAAGCATGTGATCGGAGTACATCCGGGCCAGGGGCAGCGGATTGCCGACATTCCAGTTCAGGAACCCTGCCTTCAATTCCTGTAGCGGCCAGAGCTTTCCGGTGTCCTCGATGATCACCCAGTCGAGGTCGTAGCGCGCGAGCACGGCGTACATGTCGTACTGCGCCCGCAGATCCTGTGCCCGGAAACAGGAGTCGATCACGAGCACGGTGTCGCGGTCGGCGCAGGCGGCGGCGATCCGGTGCAACCGGTCCTCGTCGAGCACGGTGCCGGTCGGATTGTTCGGCGAGACGGTGAACAGCACCCCGTGTGCGGGCGGAAGGTGCTCCAACGGCCCGGTCGCCAACTCGGCTTCGGCGACCGACCGAATGTCGAGCCCGTGGCCGGCCAGCAGGTCGTGCAGGTTGTCGAAGGTCGGCTCGACCATCACCACCGGCCGGTCGGCGAGGCGGATCGCCTTGCCGATCATGTCGATGGCGGTCGAGGAGGAGTAGCAGCTGCGGAAGTCGACGTCGTCGGCGAGCGCGCCGTGCTGGCCGATCGAGGACAGGAACGCGTTGCGCGAACTCTTCTCCACCACGTCCACCGGCAGCTTGCGCGTCTGCGCGAAGATCTCCGCGAAGCCCGCGACGATCTCGGTTTGACTGGGGGACAGCGACATTCGCGGGTGGCCGTCGGACAGGTTGACACCGTCGACGAGCGCCCTGACTTCCAGGTCGGTGATGTTATCGGGCATGCAGACGACCATCCTGTTGCATCGTGGTCCGCCGGGCGGCAGCGGCGAGGGTCATGATTTCGAAGATCACCGCGACACCCAGGTGCGCAGTGATGTCGGCGGTGTCGTACGGCGGCGAGATCTCGACCAGCGACACGGTGCGAATGTCCGGCAGGTCGAGTTCGCGGAGCAGCCGCAACGCGAAAGCCGAGGAGGGGCCGCCGACTTCCGGCGTTCCGGTACCCGGCGCGCACGAGGGATCGACGAAGTCGATATCGAAGGTCAGCGCGACCGGGTTGGTACCGACCTTGTCGCGAACGATCCGGCCGAGTTCCCGGCAGCCGAGCTCGATCGCCTCGTCGCTGTGGATCACGGTGAAGCCGAGCCCGTCGTCGGCCAGGTCTTCCCGGGGCACGCTGCCGCGCATGCCGATCTGGATGCTGGTCGTCGGGTCGATCAAACCCTCTTCGGCCGCCCGGCGGTACACCGTGCCGTGGAAGTGCTTGACCCCGAAGTAGTCGTCGAGCACGTCCCGGTGTGCGTCGAGCTGCACGAGCGACAGAGGCCCGTGTTTCTTTGCGGCCGCGCGTAATTCGGCGATCGCCAGGCTGTGGTCGCCGCCGACGAGGATCGGCAGCGCGCCGATACCGTGCACGGCGTCGACGCTCTTCTCGATCAGCTCGAGCGTTTGCAGGTGGTAGCCGGGCACGATGTGCACGTCGCCGCCGTCGACAACGGTGAGCAGATCGGTGATGACCAGCCCGCGTTCCCGGCTGCCCAGCCGGGCGAGCGTGCTCGCCGAGCGGACGGCCTCGGGGCCGAAGCGCGCGCCGCTGCGGTAGCCGGTGGCGCCGTCGATGGGCACGCCGAGGATGACGGCGTCGACTCCGTCCTGCTCGGTCAGCTCCCGCACCGGCCGGTAGGGGAGCCGGAAGAAGGTCCGCGGCCCCGAACTCAGCCGGCAGACCGCCTGGCTGTCGGTGTAATCGGTCATGCTTCGGTTTCCTTGGACCGCAACAGCATTGCGGTCACGATCCCCGTTTCGTCGAGGCCGGGAGTGTCGACATCCTCCACGACCACCTCGAGGCCCTCGCTGGCGTACAGGTCGGTCCAGTACTGCTTGGGTGCCAGGCGCTGGTCGGTGAACGGGTGCAGCAGGAAGTAGTGGTTGTAGTAGTTGGTGCGGTGCGGGTCCTTCATCTTTTCCGCATCGTCCCAGCAGTAATCGATGTCGATGACCAGGAGTTCGAGGCCGGGGTTGTTGTCGAACAGCGTCCGGAGGAACTTCCGCACCCCGGCTTCGCCGTCCTGGCCCAGGATTTCGTGGATGACGAAGCTGATGATGCCGAAGTCGTAGTGGGATTCGGTCTGCTCGAGATGGCCGATCGCATCCGCGTTGACGATGTCGATCCGGTCGGCGTGCGCGGACCCGGACACGAACTCTGTCGCGGCCGCGGCGCCCTCGGGGCTCGGCTCGATGCCGGTGAGCCGCATCTCCGCGTACTTGTCGGCCAGGGTGGTCAAGAAGATGCCGCTGCCACACCCGAGATCGATGCCGCTGCGATAGCTCTTGCCGCGCTGGTCGAGTACCCGGTACATCAGCGGAATGGCATCGTGCACACTGATCGCGCAGCTGCCGACGCCGACCATGCGGCCGTCGCGCGGTACCGCGGCGGGCGAGGTGAAGCCCTGCCCGATCTCCAGGAAGGTGCGGCCGTAGCCGCCGATCATCATCTGGTACCAGCCGCGCGCTTCCCAGATCTGCACGAGCTTGTCGGTGGCCCGATCATTGTCGGTGTAGCCGGCCGTGCGCAGGAACAGGTGCAGGGCCTCGACGCGCTCGGGGGTGGTGATAACCGATTCCAGCGCCTTGCGGGCCGAAATTCCATTGACCACAATTTGTTCCAGGATGCCGTGCTCGATCAAGTTGTACAGCACTGCCGACTGCACATATCCGCTGAACGGCTCCAGCGCTTCGATCAGGCGGTTCCGGGTAAGCATGGTGTTCATACCTCTCTTTCGGGACTTTCTCCGCCTGTCAGCCAGCGGCGAGCCGATCGGGGTCGCCGACGAAAGCAAGCTCGTATTTGTTCTGCCGATAGCCGTACGCTCCCGACGAAAGGTTCGTGAACAACGTCCAATCGGACAGCTGTGGCGCGGCGGGGATCAGGCCGTGCTGGGTGGTTCTGCCGGGTTTGGGGCAGATGAGATCGAGTCCGGCGATCTGCGCGAGCAGGGTCGACGCGCCCTCGATGCGCTCGGTGAAATTGCCGATGCCCTGCAGCAGCATGGTGCGGTCGGCGGCCCAGAAACCGTAGCGATCGTCGAATGCCGCCGACTCGATCGCGGCGGTGAAATCACGCTGAGTGCTCGCGGCGAAACGACGAAGCTTCGCCAGGATCACGCCGGGTTCTTTGACGGAGGTCTGTCCGCCGTCGAGCACCCGCTCGGCCAGCGTGTAATACATCTCGGCCTTGGCCGCCATCCGCCCCAGCGCCTGGATCCAGGCGGGATGGGTCATGCCGGTGCGGGCGCGCAACGTATTGCACTGCGCCACCGAACCATCGATGAACACATGGGAGTTGGGCACGAAGGCGTGGTCCAGTTCGATGATCGCGTCTTGTTCGTCGAGCGCGTCGATCGATTCATCCGGAATCTCGTGTGCGGCACGGAAGCCGGCCCGGGAGTGCACCGTCACGCCGTCGCTGTCCGGCGCGATCGCGACGCACAGCGCGGTGCGGTCCTCGGCCTCGGTGAGCATGCGGTAGGGGTAGATCAGCAGCACATCGGCGTACAGCGCCAGGGTGGCCAGCTGTTTGAAGCCACTCAGGTAGATACCGTCGGCGTCGCGGGCCACCACCTCGAGCAGCCGGTCCTCGGCGATCCGCCCGCGTTCGGAGATGTCGGAGATCGCATGCGTGAGAATCGAATTCTCGGCCCGGCACTGGCGGTGGAACTCGCGCAACTGTTCGGCGCCGTCGCCGAAGTGGTCCGCGTTGGCGGCCCAGGCGGACACGATGCCGGCCAGGAAGTCGGGGCTGCGCCCGAGCAGGCCGCCGCTGTGCGTCGCGAACCGGCGCAACTGCCCGGTGTACTCCAGAAACTGGTCGCGGGTTTCCGGCGGCGTCCAAATGCAGTCCCAGAATAATTTCAATTCCGGATTGGTGCGCAGGCCGTCCAGCGTTTTGGCGAATGGGGTACTCATCCGGTCCGCGAAAGCGACCGAATGATTTTCGGCCGAGCGGCTGATCTGCTGAGTTTCCAATGGACGTCCTTGCCTTAGATCTAATGCACAGCCCCACCGTTCACAAGGCGGACAACCCGTAGCCTGCCCCCGCACTTCAAGATAGTCGACCGGTCGTTGGGTAACCATTTGATGCCCATGTGACGCTTCTCACATTGTACCATTTCATGATCCCTCATCAAATAAGCACCTTCGATATCTTATCGGCATTGAACAGGCAATATGTAAACCCCCCGATCGGGGGGTTTCGAATTTGCCGATAGCCCCCTTTTCGGGGGGTTGCGGATTCTCCGCAGTTGACGAGAATGAAGCCTGGCCGGGTGCGAAACAGCCTGTGCCGCAATGGTCTCGCATCTCGGGGTCCGGTGGTGGAAGTATGCTGGAAACAGCGTTGCGAGGGGGTTGTGTCGGTGCTAGATTCGGGGCCACCAGGGGCTGAGCTCTCCCTGTTTCGGGTATTCGGTGAAAGCTCTCGAAGAATTAGAACAATTCAAGCCATGACCCCGATGTCCGAAGGGCGGTATTGGTGGAGACGAATCGGGTCGGGTCCGGTGCCTTCGATCGAACGGCGATCGAAGAATGGGTGGCAGCGAACATAAGCCAGATCATCGGAGCGGATCCGCAGGCGATCGACCGGACCACCACTTTCGCCGCCTACGGGTTGACATCGTCGGACGCGGTCGGCCTCTCCGGTGAACTGGAGGAATGGCTCGGGTGCAAACTCCCCGAGACCCTGCTGTACGAGCATCCGACGCTGGAAACATTGAGCGCGGCGCTGGTCGGCGAGACCGCCGAGGTCGGCGGCATCGCGGAAAACGCCAAATCGGGCGTGCCCGACCAGAAGCCCGCTGCCGACGACGACACCATGTGCATCGCGGGCATGGCGTGCCGATTCCCCGGCGGCGCGAACTCACCACAGTTGTTCTGGCGCAACCTGGCAGACGGTATCGACACCGCCGCCGACGTGCCACCGCAGCGCTGGGACGCGCAGCGCTACTTCGATCCCGATCCCTACCGTCCCGGAACCGCTTACACGACGCGCGGCGGCTTCGTGGACGACCTCGCCGGCTTCGACGCCCGGTTCTTCGGCATCTCGCCCCGCGAGGCCCTGCGGATGGATCCGCAACAGCGGATGCTGCTGGAGACCGTGTGGGCGGCGTTCGAGGACGCCGCCCTCCCCGCCGACCGGCTCCGGGGTACCCGCACCGGCGTATTCGTCGGCATGATGGCGGACAGTCGCTACGGCAACGTGCTGATCGACCACGGCGGCCGCGCGGAACTCGACGACCCGTATCTGGGTCTGGGTAGCGCGTCGAGCGTGATGGCCGGTCGGCTGTCCTACCTGCTCGATCTGCACGGGCCGAGCCTGGTCGTCGACACGGCCTGTTCGTCGTCATTGGTCGCATTGCACTTGGCGGTCAACAGCATTCGCAACGGCGAGTGCGATCGCGCGGTCGTTGCGGGCGTCAGCGCCACCGTGCACCCCGACACCTTCCTGCAGGCCTGCAAGATGCGGATGCTCGCCGCCGACGGGCGCTGCAAGACCTTCGACGCCGCGGCCGACGGGTTCCTGCTCGGCGAGGGGTGTGGCGCGGTCGTTGTCGAACGGCTCGCCGATGCCCGCGCCCGCGGCCATCAGGTGCTCGCGGTGGTGCGCGGGTCGGCGGTCAACCAGGACGGCATGAGCAACGGCCTGACCGCGCCCAACCGTGCGGCCCAAGTGGCTGTCATCCGCGCGGCGCATCGGAGCGCCGGAATCAGCGCCGACCGCATCGACTACGTCGAGGCACACGGCTCCGGGACGCAACTCGGCGACGCGATCGAGATCGGAGCGCTGACCGAGGTTTTCGGTGCCGTACGGCCGGATGACCAGCCGCTGTATGTGGGCGCGGTGAAGACCAACATCGGACATCTGACCGGCGCGGCCGGGATAGCCGGATTGATCAAAACGGTGCTGGCGCTGAACCGCCGCATGATTCCGCGGAATCTGCATCTGCGACAGCCGAATCCGGCGATCGACTGGGCCGCGAGCCCGGTTCGCCTGCCGCACGAGAACATTCGCTGGCCGCACGCGGACATTCGTCCACCGACCGCCGGTATCAGTTCGTTCGGCTGGTCGGGTACCAATGCCCACGTGGTGCTGGCCGCCCCGCCGGTCGCCGCGGTCGAGCAGGAACCCGCCGACGAGCAGCGCTGGCATATCCTGCCGCTGTCGGGGCGCTCGCCCGAGACGCTGACCGCCACCGCGCACGCGATAGCGGAATACCTGCGCAGCAACCCGCGACTCGCTCCGGCGGCGGTGGCCGCCACCTTGCAGGCCGGGCGCAGCCCCATGCCGTGCCGCACGGCCATCGCCTTCCGGACTCTTCTCGACGCTGCCGAGGCACTCGACGAGGTCGGGCGCCGGGTACCGGTGCAGACGGCGCCGTCCGGCAGGCAGCCGACCGTGCGATTCGTGTTGCCGGGCACCGGCGATCAGTTCCCCGGCATGGGACGCGACCTGTACCGCACGCATCCGGTATTCCGCGAGGCGATCGACCACTGTGCCGAGGTAGCGGCCGAATCGCTGGGCATGGACCTGCGTACCGCCCTGTACCCGGACGCGGCACCGGCGGCGTCGGACCCCTTCGCCGCCCTGCGACGGGACACCACCACCGGCCCCGGTGAGCTGGTGACCCGCATCGACCTGGCCCACGCGGTCATCTTCGCGTTGAACTACGCGGCAGCGCGACTGTGGCAGAGCTACGGCATAGAACCGAGCGGCCTGCTCGGCTACAGCCTCGGCGAGTACTCCGCCGCCTGTCTCGCAGGCGTTTTCGACGTCGAGGCCGCGCTGCCACTGGTCGTGCGGCGCGCCCAACTCGTCGCGGCCGCCGAGCCCGGTGCCATGCTGACCGTGGCGACCTCCCAAGACCGCATCGCCGAGTACCTCGGCCCGGACCTGTCCTGTGCCGCGGTCAACAGCCCCACCACGGTCGTCGTCGCCGGTACCGAAGCCGCGATCGCTGAGCTCGAACAACGCCTCGAAGCCGCCGAGATCGCCGCGCGCCGGGTGCCGACCACCCGAGCCATGCATTCGCACCTGCTGAACCCCTTGCGCGAGCGGTTGATCGAGCTGTTCGACGGAGTAGAGCTGCGCGCGCCGCGAATCCCGTTCGTGTCCAACCTGACCGGCGATTGGATCAGCGACGACCAAGCACGCGATCCGCAGTACTGGGCCGAGCACATGTGCGCGACAGTCTCGTTCGCCGACGGCGTGGACACCCTGGCAGGCTCGGACCCGTGCGTGCTGGTCGACCTCGGCGCCGGTCACCTCGCCAGTCTGGCCAGTCAAACGCTGATGCAGGCCGGTGGCACCGCGGCGCTGCCCACCCTGCGGGGCTCCTCGGTGCGCGAGCCGGACCAGATGATCGTTGCCCGCACGCTCGGCCGGCTGTGGGCCGCCGGGGTCGACGTGGAGTGGACCCGGGCCGGATCGGCTGGCACCACGCTGTCGTTGCCGACGTATTCGTTTCAACACGAACAGTTTTGGCCCGCTTCCGAGAAGAGTGCGGTCCCTGCTCGGGCTGTCGCGGCGACCGACACGGCGGCCACGGAGGTCCTCGAACCCCAGTGGGTCACGGTGCCCGCGTCGGGTGCCGCAGACCGGCACGGTCCGTATCTGGTCTTCACCGATCCCGAAACATGCAGCGCAGAGCTGGCCGGGTATCTGGCGAAGGCGCTCGACGGTGCCGACTGGGTAACCGTCACGCCCGGAACCGGATTCGAGGCGACCACCGCCGACGAATACCGCATCCGGCCCGGTGAGCGGGCGGACTACGCCGAACTGGTCGCGGCGCTGGAGGAACGAAACCTGCTGCCGCGCACCGTAGTGCACCTGTGGTCCGTGAACGGTAAGAGCGGCGACCCGGGAAACGCCGACAGCGTGGCCGCGCATCGCCGACTCGGATACGACAGTCTGCTGGCGCTGGCCGGACAGCTGGGACGCCGCTGCGTCGACGGCTGCCGCGTCCTGGTGGTCACCGACCACGCCCAGCTCGTCGATTCCGAAGACGACCTGCATCCCGGTAAGACCACGGTGGCAGGCCCCGCGTTGACCACGAGCCAGGAATACCCGGGCTTGGCGGTACGCACGTTCGATGTGGTCACTCCCGTCGATGACGCGGAGAACTCGTGGGACGAGCTCACCGCCGCTGTGCTCACCGAAATGCAGTGGCATGGCACCGATCTTGCGATCGCCAGGCGCGGCAGGCGTCGCTTGGTGAAACGCTTCCGACCGCTCACCCTCGACGCACCCGCACCGTACGTGCGCGACGGCGGCGTCTACGTGATCACCGGTGGTACGGGAAGCATCGGCCTCCAGGCCGCGGCACACCTGGCCGCCGCAGCCTCCGGCGTCAAACTGGTGCTGCTGGCCAGGAGGCCACTGCCGGACCTGGACGATGCGGAATCCGTCGGGCAGGCGGACGAGAAGTCGCGCGCTCGAGCGACCGCGGTCCGTGCGCTGTCTGACGCCGGTACCGAGGTACAGGTACTGACCTGCGACATCGGTGACCGCGACGCCACCGCCGCCGCAATCGCCGACGTACGCAACCGATTCGGCGCGATCGACGGAGTGATCCACGCCGCGGGCGTGCTGTCCCCGGACGCGTTCACCACCATCGAGGACACGTCGCCGGAAATAAGCGCCGCGCACTTCCGGGCCAAAGTCGATGGCACCATCGCACTGGCCGACGCACTGCGCGGCGAGCGCCCCGACTTCGTGGTGCTGCTGTCCTCGATGTCGGCGGTCCTCGGTGGCATCGGTTTCACCGCCTACGCGGCCGCCAACGCGTTCCAGGACCAGTTCGTCGCGATGCGCGGCCTGCCCGGCGGATCCGCGTGGCGTTCGGCGTGCTGGGACACCTGGCAGGACACGGTCCATTCCGGCGAAAACCCCGGTTTCGCAGACTCACTGGACAAATACTCGTTCGCCGCCTCGGACGCGCTCGCCGTGCTGGATCGGCTCATCACCGGCGGCCCGCGCCGCGCGGTCGTCTCCGCCGGGCAGCTGCACGAACGGATCACGGCATGGGTCGGCGGCAACGACCCGCTCGCCGAATCGGCCACTCCGCCGGAACCGGGCACAGTGCAGCCCCGCACGGCACCGCCCGGCCGAACCATCGAGGACTACCAGCGCCGCCTCGCGGAACTCTGGCAGGAAGCACTGGGCGTCGACCACGTCGGTCTGCACGAGAACTTCTTCGAGTCCGGCGGCAATTCGCTGGTCGGTCTGCAACTGATCAACTCGATCAAGAAACAGTTTCGCGCGGTCATCCCGACCGTGGCGTTGTTCGAGGCGCCGACGATCGCCGATATGGCCGATTACCTACGCACGGCGACCGCGCCCGAAAGGAAGTCACGGACATGAAACTTGTCGGAGTCGTCGGGGCAGGCGTGATGGGTTCGGGCCTCGCGCAAGCCCTTGCGGCACATGGATATTCCGTCGTGCTGGTGGACCGTGCCCAGACCCAGCTGGACCGGGCGGCGGACGAGGTCGTCCGGTACGCCCGCACCGGGCGCCTGTTCGGCCACGACACCGAGAAGTACGGCGACCTGACCCAGCGGGTGAGCTACACGACCGAGATCGGCGACCTCGGTGCCGCGGAGTTCGTCATCGAGAACATCACCGAGAACTGGTCGCTCAAGGCCGAGATCTATCCGCGACTGGACGAGATCTGCCCGCCCGAAACGGTTTTCGCGGCCAACACGTCCTGCATTCCGATCACCAAGATCGCCGGGGCCACCCAGCGGCCCGATCGGGTGCTCGGCATGCACTTCATGAACCCGGTGCCGATGAAGTCCACCGTCGAGGTGATCCGCGGCTGGCACACCTCCGAGGCCACCATCGCCACCGCGATGGAACTGCTCGAAGGCCTGGAGAAACGCGGCATCGTCGTCAACGACATGCCGGGCTTCGTCTCCAATCGGGTGCTGATGCTGATGGTCAACGAGGCGATCTTCTTGCTGCAGGACGGTGTGGCCGGGGCGGCCGAGGTCGACGAGATCTTCCGGTCCTGCTTCGGGCACGCGTCGGGTCCGCTGGAGACCGCGGATCTCATCGGGCTCGACACCATCCTGTACAGCATCGAGGGTCTCCAGGAGTTCTACGGAGACAGCAAGTATCGGCCGTGCCCGCTGCTCCGCAAGATGGTCGACGCCGGACTACACGGCCGGAAAACCGGTCAGGGCTTCTTCTCGTACTCGTGAGAGAGGCCCGAACCCTTGCCCCCGTTACCGACAGGACGCAGTTATGTTCTCCGATGCCCGTTCCGAAATCCGTGAATTCGTCGCCAAGCGATTCCCCGACGGCCGGCTCGAAGACGATCACGACATCTTCGAAAGCGGCTTCGTCAACTCGCTTTTCGCGATGGAACTGGTCATGTTCATCGAGCAGCACCTCGGCGACCGCATCCCCAACGACGAGCTGATGCTGGACAACTTCCGGACGGTGAACGTGATGACCGACCTGGTCGGCAGGCTCAACGGCGGTGGCGCGGCCACCGAGGTGGCGTGATGCCGGTGCAGGCGGAGTCCGGCGTCGGCGCGTGGTCGCGGGCCGAGATCGCCGCGTTCGTGGACAAGGTGGTCGCACCCCGGGCCGCCGAGTTCGATCAGACGGCTCGGATCGACCCGAGCATCATCGCCGAGTTCGCCGGACGAGGCCTGTGGGGTGCGGTGCTGTCGGAAGCCGACGGCGGCACCGGCGCGGGCATGACCACCCTCGCGGAGGTGCACGAGGAGGTGGGCCGCGGCTGTTCGTCCATGCGCAGCCTGCTGACCGTGCACTCGATGGCGCTGTACGCGCTGGACCGCTGGGGGACCGAGACGGCCAAGCAGCGGTGGAAGGCCGACCTCGTCGCCGGTAACGCGCTCGGCGCGTTCTGCCTCACCGAGCCGGAAGCCGGTAGCGACTTCGCCGCGTTGCAGGCCTCGGCCCGGCGCACCGACGACGGGTGGGTGCTCGACGGCCACAAGCTCTGGGTCACCGGCGGCCAGCTCGCCGACGTGCTGCTCGTCTTCGCGCGCACCGCGGTGGGGCCGGCCGCCTTCCTGGTGGAGGCGGCGAACCCCGGTATCAGCCGAATCCCGGTGCGCGACATCACCGGAACCCGCGGCAGCCAGGTCGCCGAGATCGTCTTCGACAACTGCGAAGTCGGCGCCGACGCGCTCATCGGCCCCGAGGGCATGGGGCTGGCCATCGCGACTGGTGTGCTCGATATCGGGCGGTTCAGTGTCGCCGCGGGGTGCGTCGGCATCCTGCAAGCGTGTCTGAATGCCTGCGTGAGTTACGCCAATACGCGCCATCAGGGCGGCGCGCTGCTGCGCGAACACCAGCTCGTGCAGCAGATGATCGCCACCATTGCCACCAGCACCCGGGCGGCCCGGCTGCTGGTCTGGCAGGCCGCGCGGCTCAAGGACACCGGCAGCCCCGACACCATCATGGCGACCTGCATCGCCAAACAGTTCGCCGCCACCGCGGCGGCGGCCGCGGCCAACGACGCGGTCCAATTGCACGGTGCGCGTGGCTGTACCGACGAGTATCCGGTCGGCCGCTACTTGCGGGATGCCAAGGTCATGGAAATCATCGAGGGCAGCACGCAGATGCAACACATCCTCATCGCCGCCGACGCGTGCCGAAATCAGGCGCGCGTCATCCCCATCGACTGATGCACGACCGGAACTGCGCAGAGGCTAAGGAAATTCGATGAACTCCGATGTCGGTAAGCGTCCCCGCCAGATCAAGTGCGTGGTCTGGGATCTGGACCACACCCTGTGGGATGGTGTCCTGCTGGAGAACGCCACGGTCACCGATCTCAAGCCGGGGATCCGGGAAACCATTGCCACGCTGGACGAACGCGGGATCCTGCATTCGGTCGCCAGCCGCAACGATCCGGAGATCGCGCTGGGCAAGCTCACCGAGCTGGGGATCGCCGAGTATTTCCTGTATCCGCAGATCGGGTGGGACAACAAGTCCGCCTCCCTCGCGGCGATCGCCGAGCGGCTCAATATCGGGATCGATACGCTCGCCTTCGTCGATGATCAAGAGCTCGAGCGCGATGAGGTCCGGTTCGCCCATCCCGAGGTGCTCTGCATCGACGCCGTGGACGCCATGTCCCTGCTGGACCGGCCGGAATTCCAGCCGAAGCACGTGACCGCGGACTCACGCATGCGCCGCCACATGTACCGGGCGAGCATCGAACGCACCACCGCGGAGGAACGGTTCTCCGGCACCAATGAGCAGTTCCTGGCCACCCTCGGTATGCGCTTCGCGATCAGTCCGGCCCGCGCCACCGACATCGGCCGGGCCGAGGAACTCGTCGTCCGGACCAATCAGCTGAACTCGACCGGAACCATGTATTCGGCGGAAGAGCTTGCCGCCCTTGCTGAATCCGACGATCACCTGCTGTTGATGGCCGAACTGGAAGACAAGTACGGGACCTACGGGCAGATCGGCCTCGCACTGGTGGAGCGTGGTGCCACACAGTGGCGGCTGAAGCTGCTGCTCATGTCGTGCCGGGTGATCTCGCGCGGCGTCGGGACGGTGCTGCTCAACCATGTGGTGCGGCTGGCCCAGGCCGAGGGTGCGCGGCTGGTCGCCGAATTCGTGCCCACCGACCGGAACCGAATCATGTACATCACTTACCGATTCGCCAATTTCGAGGAGCTCGGCGCGGAGGACGGCGTCACGTTGCTGGGCGCTTCGACGGCACCGCCCCCGCCCCCGCCGGACTATCTGACGGTAGAGACGGCGACCACGGCGGCCCGACTATGAACGCTCCCACCATCGATACCCGCAAGTGGATGCCGTACCCGCCGATCGGCGGCGCGGCGACGACTCTGTACTGCCTGCCGCACGCCGGCGCGGGCGCCTCGACCTACCTGCCGTGGCGCAAACAACTGCACCCCGACATCGACGTGGTGCCGCTCCAGCCGCCGGGCCGCGAAATGCGCACGCGGGACGAGCCTTTCGAGCACCTGACCCCGCTGCTGGACGACCTGCTCGCGGCGATGGCGGGTGCGTGGCGGACGCCGTTCGTGCTGTTCGGGCACAGCTTGGGCGCGCTCATCGCCTACGAGCTGGCGCGTCGGCTCTGCGCGGGCGAGGGGCCGCGTCCGGCGCGGCTGATCGTGTCCGGACGCCGTGGGCCGCAACACCCTTCGCGGTTGCCGTGGATCCGCTTCGCCTCGGACGAGATGCTACTGGATATCGTGCGGATGCTCGGCGGCACCCCGGCGGAGGTGCTCGCCGACGAACAGATGCGGCAGTCGGTCCTCACGCTGACGCGGGCTGATCTGGGAGTCGACCAGACGTATGTGTATCGGTCGGACCCGCCGCTCGATATCCCGATCACCGTGCTGAGCGGCAGCGCCGATCCGCACGTGAACGCGACCGAGCTCGAGCAGTGGCACGAGTGCGGCTCGGCCGGCGTCGATATTCGGATGGTGCCCGGCGGGCACTTCTTCCCGATCTCGCACCGCGATGCCACACTGCGCCACGTCCGGGACTGCGTGGTGGGGTCGCCATGATCGGCGGCACCGTGCTGCGGCGGACGATCGGGGCCGACGAGGTCGAACTTTGGTGGGTGCGGCTGACGGGTGAATATTCCGCCGAGGATCGCCGGGTGTTGTCCGCCGGGGAGTTCGTGCGCAGCA
This sequence comes from Nocardia sp. XZ_19_369, assembly GCF_015355715.1. Lineage (NCBI taxonomy): Bacteria > Bacillati > Actinomycetota > Actinomycetes > Mycobacteriales > Nocardiaceae > Nocardia > Nocardia sp. XZ_19_369. The sequence goes on from NZ_JACVED010000002.1 coordinate 405,131, forward strand.
CCCGGTTCGACACCGCCGAGTTCACGGCCGACTTCATTCGTACCCGGGCCGCGCTGCGGCGGGTGCTTTCGGCCTATACGGGAAGTCTTCCCGAGGAGCTCGCCTTCACTACCGGTCGCCACGGCAAGCCGGAATTGGCCGACAGTACAACGGCATTCAATCTCACACACACCCACGGGCTCGCTGTCGTCGCCGTTGCCGGGTCGGGATCGATCGGCGTCGACGTCGAGTCGGTGGACACCGATTTCGACCTGGACGGGCTGGCGCCACGGGTGCTCACCGCGTGCGAAGCCGCCAGGGTAGGCACCGATCGGCGGCGATTTCTGCACCACTGGGTTGCTAAAGAGAGCTACCTGAAATGGTCGGGTAGCGGACTGACGGTGTCGCCCGACGCGATCGAGTTGCGCGCCGATCAGCACGGACGCGCCGTGATCGCGGCCGTCGATGGTGAGCTGCCGACGGCGTACGTCCAGCATTTCGCCCTGAACTCGTGGCACGCCGGTGCCTTCGTCGGCGACCACCCCGAACCTCGTTTCACGCTGCGCCCGGCCGAATCGGTCTGTGTCGCAGCGAATCTCCGTCGCCGGATCTCAGGAGTGCAAGCATGACAACCAATTCCCCGGTCGAACCGGCCACCCTCGTCGAGCTGCTGACCATGCGCGCCGCCGCCACGCCGGACGAGGTGCGTTTCCAGCACCTGGGCGACGGTGACGAGGTCACCGCGACACTGACCTTGCCGGAGCTCGACCGCAGCGCCCGTGCCGTCGCCGCGCATCTGGCGGGGATCACGCAGCCGGGGGAGCGGGCGCTGCTGCTCTATGCTCCCGGCCTGGAATTCGTTGTCGCGTACTACGGATGCCTCTACGCCGGTGTCATCGCGGTGCCGGTGGCGCCGCCGCAGCCGAACAAACTGGCGGACAGCCTGGCGCGACTGGCCTCCATCACCGCCAATTCCGGTGCGCGACTGCTGCTCACCGGCGCCGAGATCGAGCCGCTGCTGACCCCGGTGCTGGCCGAGGCCGAAGGGTTCGCGGGGCTGCGCACGGTGGTCACCGATCGCATCGATCTCGCCGAGGCGGACGGGTACCGCGATCCGGGCGTCACGGCGGACAGTGTTGCGCACCTGCAGTATTCGTCCGGATCGACCGGCGAGCCGAAGGGTGTCGTGCTCACGCACCGCAACGTCCTCGCCAACCTGCGGCTGGTCACCGACGAGATCGGCGCCGGTGTCGGGGTGGCCTGGCTGCCGACCTTCCACGACATGGGTCTGCTCAGCATGGTCACCTATCCGGTGTACAGCGGCTCGACCGTTATCAGTATGTCGCCCTTGGCATTTGTGCAGCGGCCCGCCCGTTGGATAGCGGCGATGTCCCGGTTCGGGGCCACCCACACCGTCGCCCCGAACTTCTCCTTCGGGCTCGCCGTGCGGCGGGTGCCTGCCGATCAGGTGGGCAATTACGATCTGTCACCGCTGCGGGTGGCGCTCTGCGGCGCGGAACCGGTGCGCGCGGACACCATGGCCACCTTCGCAGACCACTTCCGCGCGGCAGGCTTCGACGCGCACAGCCTGTTCCCGTGCTACGGCCTCGCCGAGGCGACACTGCTGGTGACCGGCGGCCCGGCCGGCAGCGGGCTCACCACGGTCGAGGTGGACCCGACCGCGCTGGCCAAGGGGCGCGTGGAGCCGGTGTCCAGTGGTGGCCGCCGGCTGGTGGCCAGTGGTCAGCTCAACGATGCCTACGAACTCGTCCTCGCCGATACCGAGACGCTGACGCCGCTGCCGGAAGGGCAGGTCGGCGAGATCTGCCTGCGCGGCGACAGCATCGGCAAGGGGTACTGGGACGCACCGGAGGCGGTGGCCGCCACCTTCGCCGCCACCGTCACCGGTCGCACGGGGCACTTCCTGCGCACGGGTGACCTCGGCTTCGTGCACGACGGTCAGCTGTACGTCACCGGGCGCAGCAAGGACCTCATCATCGTGGACGGGTACAACCACTACCCGTCCGATATCGAAGCCTCCGCGATGTACTCACACCCGGCGCTGCGCCCGGACCGCTGCGTGGCGTTCCAGGTGCTCGACAGCGACGAACCCGCCCTGATCGTGGTCGCCGAGGTGAACCGAGGCGAGAACCCCGACGCCATCGCCAAGTCCGAGATCGTCGCCGCTGTGCGTCGAGCGGTCGGTGAGCATCACGGGTTGCGGCTCAACGACGTGGTGCTGGTGACGACCGGCTCGGTGCCGCTGACCTCCAGCGGCAAGATTCGTCGCTACGCGGTCCGCGAGCAGTATCGAGACGGCGCGCTGACCGTGCTGCCCTGATCCCGTTCATGGCCGGCGCGGTTACCGGTCGGCGCTGTTTCACCTGTGCCGGACAGGGAACGCAGTACCGATGAAGGACTCGTTGGAACGCGAAAGTAAATGGGACGTCGACCCGGCCTGCACGCTGCCGACGCTCGATGATCTCGTCCCCGACAGCCGGGTCGAGAAAACGCAGGTCGAGCTGACGAGCACGTACTTCGACACCACGGACCACGACCTGCTCGCCCAGAACGTCACCTTGCGCCGCCGAACGGGGGCCGACGAGTCCGGCTGGCAGCTGAAGGTCCCGCAGGCGGACGGCCGCGTCGAACTGACCGCCGCGCTGTCCGACGAACTGCCGCGTGAACTCGCCGAGCTGGTCACCGGCGTCGCGCTGGGTAAGGAACTGGCCCCGGTCACCACGATTCGAACCCTGCGCACCCGGCACCGCGTCTTCGGCGCGGACGGCGAACTGGTCGTCGAGGTCGATGACGACACGGTGCACACGACGCCCGCCGAGCAGGATGCGGACCCCCTCGACTGGCGTGAGATCGAGATCGAACTCGGCCCGCAAACCGACACCGCCCCCACGGTGTTGGTGGATCGCCTGGTCGAGGCGGGCGCACGGCCGTCGACGTATCCGTCCAAGCTGTCTCGCGTGCTGTCGGCGCGATCCGCCCGGGAGATAACCACCGATGCCGAACGCGCGATCCACGACTACGTGACCGCCCAGATCGACACGATCTTCGCCGGCGACATCGCGCTGCGCCGCGGCGAGAACCCGATCCACGACACCCGAGTCGCGTCCCGGCGCCTGCGCAGCACGCTGCGCGTATTCGGCAAGTTGCTGGACAGCTCGGCGATCGCCGACATCGAGGACGAGCTGAAGTGGTACGCTGGCCTGCTCGGTGAGGTACGCGACTGCCAGGTGCAACGCCGTCGCCTCGCTGACAAGATCAGCGAACTACCCCTCGAACTCGTGCTCGGCCCGGTCGCCACACGCATCGACACCACCCTGCTCAGCGAGCAGCTCACCAGCCGCAAGGAGCTCGCCGAGGCGATGAACTCTCCGCGCTACCTGAAACTCCTTGCGACGCTGCGGGAATGGAAGTCGAATCCGCCCCTCGGTCCGCGGATCAAGGGCCGGAAACTTGTCCAGCGTGCCGACCGCGCCGCCCGCAAAGCCGATCGCCGCCTCGCGACCGCCCTGCAGGATCAACGCGACGAATCCCTGCACCGCGCCCGCAAGGCCGCCAAACGTGCCCGCTACGCCGCCGAACTGCGCGAACCGGTCCGCGAAGGCGCCAAGGCGAAATCGAACATCAAGCGCTACAAGCAAATCCAAGGCGTGCTCGGCGATCACAACGACAGCGTCGTCTCCGCCGCCTTCCTCTGGCGCATCGCGACCACGGCAGGCACCGCGGCCGACGAAAACGGCTTCACCTTCGGCCTGCTGTATGCCAACGAGAAGCACGCCGCCGCCGACGCACGCGAAAAGATCGCCGAGATCGCCGCGGCCAGGTAGCCGTCGTCCGGCGTTGCACCTGCGAAACGGGAAGTTCTGGGGTGCTTCAGGACTCGCGGGTAGTGGGGATGTCGAGAATGCCTAGGAAGGCGGTGGCGGCCGGGGCCAGGGTGGCGGCGTTCCAGATGACGTATTCGATGCGAGTCGGCGCATCGGGGATGTCGATCGTCACGACGTCGGTGAGGCGGGGAGCGTAGGCGGCGGGCAGCATGGCGATGGCCAGACCGGGGGCGACCAGCCGGGTGATGTAGTCGGCGGTAGTGACCTCGAAGGCGACGTCGCGGGTGAGGCCCGCTGCGGCGAAGGCCTGGTCGGATTGGCTGCGGCCCGCGGTGCCTGCCGGCAGGTCCACGAAGACTTCGGTGGCGAGTCTGCGCAGGTCGGCGATGGGTTCGGCGGCGAGTGGATGGTCGGGTGCGACGACGGCCACCAGTCGGTCGCGGGCGAGTTCGTGAACAGCGACACCGTGCGGGGCTGCGGTGCTCGGCAGTCCGAGGAAGGCCAGGTCGAGCGCGCCGTGCTCGACCTGGTCGATCAGGTCGTCGCTGGCACCGACCCGCAAACTGATGCGCACGTGTGGGTAGCGCGCGCGGAAGTCGCGCAGGGCCTCCGGAATATCGACCGCGGCGACGGTAGGGATCAGACCGACCGCGAGACGGCCGCGGATCTCGCCGACGGCCGCGGCCACCTCGGCGGCCGCCCGGTCGGCGGCGTCCAGGCATTGGCGGGCGGCGGGCAGGAACGCCGCTCCGGCCGGGGTCAGCCGCACCCGGCGGCTGGTTCGCTCGAACAGTCGCGCACCGAGTTCCTTTTCCAGCCGGGCGATTTGGTGGCTGAGCGCCGACTGCACCACCAGGCATCGTTCGGCGGCCCGGGTGAAGCTGTTCGTCTCGGCGACGGCGAGGACGTAGCGCATCTGCTGGAGCTCCATGAATCAATCTTGGACCGCGATCAATCGGATGACAAACATGCATTGGACTCATGGATCGCCGCCGGGCCAGACTGAGCGTATGAAAAGTGCAGCAGCGCAGGAGGTTCTGAGATGAGGCGGATGCTCGGCATCGCGGTGGCACTGGCCTGCGTCGGGGCGCTCGCCCCCGCGCACCAGGCGGCCGCCCGAGAACCGTTGTTTCCCAACACGATCGACCTACCGGCGGGGTTTCGGCCGGAGGGTATCGCGATCGGAAAGTGGCCGGTGGCCTATCTCGGATCGATGGCGGACGGCGCCATCTACCGCGCCGATCTGGTGACCGGTCAGGGCGCTGTGCTGAGTCCCGGCACCGGTACGCAGACCCTCGGCCTCCAACTCGACGACCGCGGCAGGCTTTTCGTCGCGGGCGGCACCGGGGGAGACGCCCGCGTAGTGGACGCCGCTACCGGCGCGGTGCTGGCACGTTACCAATTCGGCACGCCGCCGGATACTTTCGTCAACGACGTGGTGCTGACGCCCGCGGGCGCGTGGTTCACCGACTCGCGCGCACCGGTGCTCTACCACCTGCCGATCGGCCCGGACGGCGCCGTGCCGTCGCCGGATGCGGTGGTGCGCATCCCGCTGACCGGCGACATCGAATATGTCCCAGGCGAATTCAACGCCAACGGCATTGTGCGTACTCCGGACGGCACGGCCCTGATCATCGTGCAGTCGGTGACCGGCCACCTGTTCCGGGCCGACCCGGCGACCGGCGTCACCCGGCGCGTGGATCTCGGCGCCGAGTCGGTACCGCACGGCGACGGCATGCTGCTGCGCGGCAACAGTCTGCTCGTCGTACAGAACCGGCAGAACGCGATCGCCGTCATCGACCTCGACCCCGCCGGAACGAGCGGCACAGTCCAACGGCGACTCACGGATCCCCGCTTCGACGTGCCCGCCACCGTCGCCGCGTTCGGCGACCGCCTCTATCTGCCGAACGCCCGCTTCGACACGCCACCGGAGCCGACCACGCCGTACACCGCCGTCGCGGTCGGCGACCCCTGGTAGCGGGCGCTTTACCCGGTGGTCTTCAGCTGACCGGTGTACGCGTCGACCTGCACCTCGTAGTCGTCGTCGGTGGCACCGGGCTGCTGGACATCGAACTCGTACTGCGCCGAGTTGTCCTTGCCCTCGATCTTCCACTTCTCGATCGGGCCGGGGCGGGCCTTCGAGGCGGTGGCCATCGCGTCGTTCAGCGGCACCGCCCGGTCGTAGTCGACCGCCTTGCGGGTCCGTTCGATGCCGCGTTCATCCGCGTCGAGGTTTTCCTTGTGCTCGGAGATGACCGCGCCGGAATCGGCGGCCAGCTGCACGGTGTATTTCTCCGTGTCGGAGAGCAGTTCCACCTTGTACACGTAGGTATTTCGGGTGTTGACGCCCTCGCGCTCCAGTTCGAGTTTCGACAGCGTGCCGTCGAAGTTCTTCTTGCCGGCGTTGAGGGCGTCGGTGGGGCTCACCGGGAACGAGTGGTGCGCCAGGTCGACCTGGGCCGAGTCCGGCGCGCCGGACGCCGTCGAAGTCCCGATCACCGACACCGCGGTGGTGGGATCGGCCGAGTCCTGTCCTGAGTCGTTACCGCACGACGCCGCTGCTACCGCCGCAGCGACCACCATCGGCGTGATCAAAACCGCTTTCATCGCTATTCCTCCCTGTCGAACAAGCCAACTTCGGAATGCGCGCAGCAATCGTCGGCGACGCCGCGACAGGGCCGGTATGCCCCGGGTATGCGGGCGCTAAACAATCGGGTCGAACGCGCGCGTCCGCCGCTGCCTGCCGAGCAGCGCGCCGGGTGCTTATCCGACAAGCGTTGATATTCATATCATCGTTCGACCGACGCCGAGGCGGCCGTTCCGGCGTTATTCTGACCTGAATTGATCATGCCCGGTGGGCGGGTGGCTCCCTCGGTGAGCCGCATATTCATATCGAGTTCAGCAAGGAGCGTGCCGATGTCGACCGGTGTAGCTCCGGAGGACTCGCAAGACGCACGGCAGAAAATTCCGGCCACCTTTACCGATAATCCCGAACGGGTGCGCGAGATATTGGCCGAGCGGGTCGCGGCCGAGGCGCCGAACATGGTGCTGGCCAGCACCTATGTGCCCCCCGACGGGGCCGCGGCGGCGTATCTGCTGCATCGGCTGCTCAGCCGAGGCGATAACACCGGCGTCGCATGGCATTCGGTGTTCGTGAATTCCGGCGTCGAGGCACTCGGCACGGTCGTGAAGTACTTGCGCAACAGGCACAATCGCGCGGGAAGCGCGGGCTCGTGCCGCATTCTGGTCCTGGATCCGACCGGCACCGCGCGCTACGCATTCGGGCACGCGGTCCCGGGCCTGCCCGAGCTCGTCGCCGACGGCATGGCGATCGTCGGCACCGTCGATGAGTTTCTGCACCGGGTCGACCCGGGCTGGTCGGCATATGTCCTGGTCGTCGACGGTCTTGCGCCGGACGAGCTGGTACCGGTGCGTAGCGCGATCGAGGTCGCGCGTGCGCGCGGTGCCGCGGTGGCGTGGGGCTTGCTCGGCGACGCGCCCGCCCTGGAAACTCTGCGCGGCTCGGTGGCCGCCGCCGACCTGGTGTTTCTGGGTGAGGTGGCCGTCGGCAATGAGATGCCCTGCGGCACTGTGTCGTTCACCCGTGCGATGTTCGCGCTCTGGAACAATACGATGGACAGCATCGCGCACGTGTCGACCTTCGGCGGCAACGGCCTCGCAATGCACCTGCTGTGCGAGACACTGACGCGCTGGCGGCCGACGGATCGGCACGAACGCGCGGCGATACACCGCATGCGGCACAACAGATTCACCCGCAGTGCCCGCCTGCGCATGCACAGCAACACCTGGCAGACCCGGTCGATCGATCTGGCGGCCATCAATATGACCTTCGACCGCGCCGAGGGCGTCACGTACCGGCACGGCACGCGCACCTACACCGACCTCGCGTCCGGCACCGGCCCCGCGTTCCGCGGGCACAACAGGCAGTCGCCCGAGGTGATCCGAACAGCGGGCACGGCGGGCGACGAAACATCAAGGCTGGAAAGCGTGTTGGCGCGCCTCACCGGCTTGCCGATAATGCTGCCCGCGGTGAGCGGGCAGAGCGCGGTCGACAACGCGATCCTCGCCGCGCTGTGCTGCAAGCCCGGGCGCGCGACCGTACTCACCTGTCGTGGCAACTATTCCGGCAAGGGCCCGATGTCGCTGGCGTTGAGCAGGACGAGTTCGTTCTTCCGGGACCGCGATGAGCACGCCTTCAGCCCATATCCGGTCGAGGTGATCGAGGTCGATCTCGCGGACATCGACGGGCTGCGGCAGGCCCTGCGGCGCAATGACATCGCCCTGGTCTGGCTGGAACTCGTGCAAGGCTACGACTGTGTCGAGATACCGCGCGAGGTACTCGACGAGATCGAACACCGGCGCGCGACAGCAGGATTCCTGGTCGGGGTCGACGAGGTCTTCACCGGCTTCTGGCGCTGCGACCTAGACAACTTCCTGACCTGTACCGGTCGCGGCTTCCGGCCGGACCTGGTGGCGCTGTCCAAGGCGCTCAGTGACGGGCTCGTCCCGATCGGCGCGGTGCTCACCTCGGCCGAGGTTTTCGCGCAGATGTCGAGCGCGGCACCGGATATGGCGCACTGGCTACGCAACCACTACCGCAACGACATGGCGGCCGGGCTCGCCCGCGCGGCGCTCGAAGCAGCCGAGCACGACCGGCCCGGGGCAGCCGATATCGCGGCGGCCATGGAGGCAATGCTGCGCCGAGCGGCGCGGTCACCGCTGTTCGCGGGCTATCGGCGGGTCGGCTTGCTCGGCAGGCTGGTGCTCTCGCCACGCGCGATCGGCGCGCGCCCGCGCCCGTCGGTGCAGAACTACGCCGAGGCGGTCATCGCCCGGTTGATCGGAAAGCGCTGCGGCGCAATTACATTGCAGATGCGGTTCGCGCCGAGTACGGCGGGTGACGGTGCGCCGGAACTGATCGCCGCCATGGCCGAGGTCGGTGCGTTTCTGGAGCGGTTGCCGCGCTGGACGGTGGACCGCACCACACTCGGCTCATTACTCGGCACGGCGGGCCGCGAAATTGCGGCCGCGGTACTGCGCGTGCGTGAGACCTACGGCGATCGAAAGGACAGGACGTCCGATTGAGAATGGCATCATCGGGGCTTCGATAATCGGCAATGTGCACATCTAGAATTGTTGAATTGCACAGCGATGGCCCGGATGAAACAACGCGGTAATCCAACAATAACGTGCTACCCTGGTGGACATTCGCTGGGATTGATGGGATCGTGAGATGTCTTGTCACGCAATGGAACCAAACCAGCGGAATGGCGTGCACAGCAACTTCCCGGCACGATCACTGGACCTGTTACCGCACCGCTCTCCGGTGCGGTGAGCGAATGTCGTGGATCGGGCATGACGGCGCACAAGCCGGTGACAATTCGCCTGGTGGTCTGTGCGGACAGTGCCCTGATGCGGTCGGGTCTGTGCGTCCAATTCGATCGTGAGCCCGATATCGACGTCGTGGACGACGTGGCCGGTGGGCACAGTCTGCTCGGCGCCATCAAAGCACACGCACCCGATGTCGTATTGCTCGTCGGCGCGGTCGAAGGGAAACACCGCCTCGCGGAAATCGTCGCCGCCTCGAAGGTGATCATGGTGATGTCCGAGGAGGACGTGGCCCGCGCCGTCAAACTGGTTAGGGCGGGCGTGCGCGCTTTATTGTCGTCGGGCTGCTCGCCATTCGAATTGCTCTGTGCCATCCGGGTAGTCGCGGTGGGCAATCGGCTGGTGGTGCCGCCACAGATCATCGGTGGCCTCGATCACGTGGTGGCCTCCAGCGTCACCCGCAACCTCGACATCCAGGTGGCGGGGAGCCTGACCCGGCGCGAGGCCGAGGTGCTCGGCCTGCTCGCGCACGGCCGCTCCAACGCCGAAATCGCCCGCCAGCTGTCGGTTTCGGCGACCACCGTGCGCAGTCACGTGCATCACGTGCTGCAAAAATTGGCGGTGGCGACGCGGGGCCAGGCGGTCGCGGTGGCCTACGAAACCGGATTGATCGCGCTGCTGGACGACAGCGCCGGCAATGGCCGGGCACCGGCCCCGCAGCAGGTCAACGGGCGATCCCGAAGCGGTCAGTGGCCCATCCCGAGCCCGCCGTCCACCGGGATCACCGCGCCGGTGATGTAACCAGCGTCGTCGCCGGCGAGAAAGGCCACCACCCGCGCGATCTCGTCGGCACCGGCGATCCGCCCGAGCGGGATCTTCCTGGTGACCTCGGCCCGCCACTGCGGTGTCAGCGCGGCGGTCATGTCGGTGTCCACGAAGCCGGGAGCGACCACATTGACGGTGATGTTGCGGGCGCCGAGTTCGCGCACGAGCGAGCGCGCCAGGCCGATCATGCCCGCCTTGGACGCGGCGTAGTTCGTCTGTCCCGCCGAACCGAGCAGCGCCGTCACCGAGGAGACCAGGATGATCCGGCCACGGCGCTGCCGGATCATGGTCCGGGCGGCCCGATTGATCACCCGGAACGTGCCCACCAGGTTGGTGTCGACCACGGACGCGAACTCGTCCTCCGTCATCGCCGCCAGCAGCACGTCCCTGGTGATGCCCGCGTTCGCGACGAGCACGTCGACCGGCCCGAGTTCCCGCTCGATGGTGGCGAATGCCGTGTCGACCTGCCCTGCATCGGTGACATCGCAAGGCACACCGAGCAATCCGTCGGGTGGCGCGCCCGAACGCACGGTCACGGCGACCGGTCTGCCGGTGCGTGCGAGCTCGCGGGCGATGGCGAGTCCGATGCCGCGGTTGCCGCCGGTGACGAAGGCGGAGTGGTTCATCAGCGCACCTCCCTGGCGGCTCAATCGGAGCGTTCGCGAATGATCGCGGCGAGGTCGAGGCCATGAACAGCACGCAACCCCGGCAGCAGTGACACGGTCGCGACGGCCAGGATTACGAGCGCGGCGAGGCCGAGCGTGCTCGGCCGGACGACCAGCTCCAGCTGGAACTGGTCATTGGAGTAGGTGGACAGGAAGCTGTGGCCGCCGAGCACGCCGAGCGCCAGACCCGGCGCGATCCCGAGCAGCGTCATCAGCAGGTTCTCGCCGGTGATCAGCCGTGCCAGCATCCCCGGTGGCATACCGCCCGCCCGCAGCACGCCGACCTCGCGGCGTCGCTCGACGATATTGATCGACATCGTGGTGAAGATGATCGCGAAGGCCAGCACACCGCCCAGCGCGAGCATCACCCCGATGAACACGAAGAAGAATTTGGCGTATCGATCGATCAGCCGGTTCAGCGCGTCCAGGTCCTCATACGCCGCGATACCTGCGCGGCCGGACAGCTCGCGCCGGATCTGCTCGGGATCGGCGCCGGGCGCCAGTCGCAGCAGCGCCGAATTGACCGGCACCGGTGCCCCTGCCAGCGCGTCGAGCTGTTCGATGGACAGGTAGGCGAAGGCGCCGATCGGCTCGTCGAGCACCCCGGCGATCGGTACCCGAACATCCGGCACGCCGGGCACTTTCACCGCGACGGTGTCGCCGGGGCCGACTCGCAGCAGGTGCCTGACCCCTTTGCCGATGAGGATGCCGTCGTCGGACAGGGTGGCCGGGGAGCCGGGGACGGGCCGAAGCCCGTGCATCGTGGTGTCGCGGGGCAACGCAATGAGGGCGGTGGCGTACGTATCACCGTCCGCGGTGAGGATGATCGGCAGCTGCACCATCGGTTCGGCGGCTACTACACCGTCGGCGCTGGTCAACTCGGTCAGCTTGCGCTGATCGACCGGGCCGGTGAAATCGACTCGCGCATCGGCGGTTTGCACCTGGCGGAACGAGACGTCCAACGCCGCGGCCATGGTGTCGAGCATCGTCCACGAGGTGAGGACGACCAGCAGTGACAGGGCAGTGCCGAGCACGGTGCTCCAGGTCCGCCGCGGACTGCGGCCGATGTTGCGCAGCACCAGCAGCCAGCGCGCGGGCAGCCGTCGTAGTGCGGGAAATATGCGCTCCGGCAGGCTGATTCGCCCCGGGCCGAGTGGCGCAGAGCCGCGCATCGCGGTGGCGGGTGGCGTACGGAAGGCGAGCACGGCGGGCGCCAGCGCGCCGAGGGCGCCCGCCGCGATGCCGAAGACCAGCCCACCGAGAATGGTGATCGGCAGAACTTCCACGACCGCCGCCGATTCAGGCAGGCCGATCGCCCGGAGATAGACCCGGCTGAGTGCACCGGATCCGGCCAGCCCGAGCATGATTCCGCCGAGCGACCCGGTCGACCCCGCCACGATGCCGAATTGCAGGTAATGCCAGAGGATCGTTCGCCGGTCCATCCCGCCTGCCAGCAGCACGCCGATCACCGGACGCTCGGCCTGGACCCGCCGGTTCAACAGGACATAGGCCACCAGTCCGGCGACACTGAGGAACAGCAGCGGAAACAGATAGGCGAGTTCACCGAAGGCGTCGATGTCCATGCGCAGCAACCAGTTCGACGGCTGTTCGGCCCGGCTCAGCACTTCCGTGGCGCCGAGGGTGTTCGCCATGCTGCTGACCCGGTCGAGCGCGGCCGGGCTCGGTGTTCCGGCGAAGCGGATCAGGACTTGTTCGGTCACACCGCTGGCGGGCAGCGGTTCGGTCGCGAAGATCACCCCGAAGTTGTCGGGCACGGGGAACATCTCCTGGCGGCTGCGCGCGGGCCAGAGGTACTCCGCCGAGGACGCCACACCCGCTACCGAAACCTCCCGCCAGCCATCCGGCCCGAGCATCGACAGCGTTGCGCCGGTGGATAATCCGAAGTGCCCGGCCATGTGGTGTTCGACCAGCACTTCGTTCACCGTCGGATAGTGGCCGGACAGGATCGTCGGAGCGTTGACGGTGGGCGGCCGATCCGCGGGCAGGCCGATGATCCGGCCGCGCAGCTTGTCCGCGCCGACCCGCAGCGGCAGCTCGGCTTGCCCGCGCACGACGACGTCCGCGATGCCAGGCAGCGTGCGTGCGCCGGCGGCGATGGCCGCCGAATCGCCGCCGGTGATCCAGACGTGGGCGAATCGCTCCGCCTCGAACGTCCCGTCATAGGAGGCCGTCAGGTTCCGGTACGCGCCATAGGACGCGGTGAACAGCGCCACCCCCAGCACGATGATGGTCACCTGCGCGGCGAACTGGGACCACTGGGTACGGATGTCGCGCAACAGTTTACAGCGCAGCGTCGGATGCCGGTTCACCAGGAGACCTCGCGCGCGGCCGTCGGCGCGTCCTGGCGCACGGCGGCCACGATATGACCGGAGCGCATGCGCAGTATCCGGTCGGCGATGGCGGCGATGGCCTGGTTGTGTGTGACGAGCACGACGGCATGCCGGTCGCGGTGGCACAGATCTTGCAGGAGAGTGAGGACGCTGCGCCCGGTGTCCAGATCCAGTGCGCCCGTGGGCTCGTCGCACAGCAGCAGCCGCGGCCGATTCACCAGCGCCCGCGCGATCGCCACCCGCTGCTGCTGGCCACCGGAAAGCTGGGCCGGGAAGCGGTCCGCGCACTCGGCCAAGCCGACTTGGATGAGTACCTCACCGACCCGGCGCCGGACCGAACCACCGGTCAATTCGGCTAGGACCGCAATGTTTTCGTAGGCGGTGAGGGTCGGCACGAGGTTGAAGAACTGGTAGACGAAGCTGAGCGATTCCCGGCGCAGCGCCGACATCCCTTTGGCGTCGAGGCGGGCCAGCGAACGCCCATCGATGCTGATCTGTCCCGTGGTCGGCGCTTCGATGCCGCCGAGCACGTTCAAGAGTGTCGTCTTGCCCGATCCCGAAGGGCCGAGTACCACGAGCAGTTCGCCGGCCGCGAGGGTCAAGTCGAACTCGGCCAGCGCATGCACGGCGGTGTCCCCGCTGCCGAAGGTCTTCGACACGCCCCGCAGCACAGCGAGTGTCGGCGCGACCGGCATCGTCGTCGCGCGCCGCTCACGGCCGGAGTGGACCATCGCTCAGCCGGGCCGTTTGGTCGCGTACGCCCGGACCTGCCCGAGTCTGCCCGCCGCCCCCTGGTCCGCGAGCGTCTCGAAGAAGGCCAGTCCGTCGTCGAAGAGCTTGTCGCCGAGCACCTCTCGCCCCTGCGGCTCGAAGAGTCGGTACGACTCGGCCCACCGTCGGTTGATCGCGACGAACATCGCTGTGCTGTCGTCGATATCGATGTCGACGAAGCCCGCGTGCGCCAGTAGACGCCGGTACCCGGACGGCGTCTGCGGGAACAGGCGGCCGTAGACGGACAAGGCGCGCAACGTATCCGCATCGCGCGGGAACGGACCGGTCAATACCTCGTCGGTGAAGACTAGGCGGCCACCGGGTTTCAGCACTCTCGCGCATTCGGCGACGACCCGATGCCGATCCGGCACGATGACGAGGCTGTCCACGCTCACCACCGCGTCGAATGTCGCGGCGGGATAAGGCAGGTCGCGGGCGTCACCGTGCTCGAATCGGATCGGCGGATCGAGGTCGGCCGCGCCGCGCCGAGCGATCTCGATCGCAGGAGCGGAGTAGTCGATGCCGGTCATCGTGCAGCCGGTGGTCCCGGCCACATAGCGGGCGATACCGCCGGTGCCGCAACACAGATCGAGCCCGGCCCGCCCTGGCGTGAGTGCGGTGGCACGGGCCAACTCGCGCAGCTGAATTCCGGTGGTCCAGCTCAGCTGGCCGAGATAGCCGCCCCAGTCCCGCCACAGGTAGGCCATCATGGCCTGACCGGCCGCGGTGAGCGTGATCTGACGATGCGTCAGGTCGTAGATTTCCCGGGTTTCCTCGATCACGGTGCGCACGGGAGCGTCTCCTACTCGTTCGTTATCCGGACGTCAGCGAGGCGCCGCCGTCGACCACGATGGTCTGGCCGCGGATCCAGCTCGCGTCATCGGTGCACAGGAACGCGACCACCTTGGCGAGATCCTCGGGCCGCCCGATCCGCCGCATCGGCGCGGTCTCGGCCACCTGCTGCATCCAGTCCTGCGCGCCCGCCAGTGCGCGCACCGACTCGGTCTCGATGAGCCCACCGCAGACGGTGTTGACGTTGACCCCCGGCGCGAGTTCCACGGCCAGGTACCGGCCCATCGATTCGATCGCCGCCTTGCACACGCCGAGACCGCCGTAGCTGGGTAGATAGCGACGGCCGCCCATGCTCGACAACAGCACGATCGCACCGCGGCCGCCCGGCATCAGCTCATAGGCCGCCCGGCAGCCGAACAACGCCGCGGTGACGTTCGTGTCGAGGGTGTAGCGCCAGTGCGGGGTCTCCAGCGCGAACAACGGCTTCATGATGGCCGACGCGGCATTGTTGACGTAGAAGTCCAACCCGCCCCACTGCTCGGCCACCTCGCCGAAAAGCCGCTTCAGCTGGTCGCTTTCGCCTACATCCACCCGCAGCGCGAGTGCGCGCCTGCCTTTGCGTTCGATCTCCGTGACCACCTCGCGCGCGGCGGAGCGCCGACGCCAGTAGGTCAGGATCACGTCCGAGCCGCGGTCGGCGAACTCCAGCGCGATGGCCCGGCCGATGCCCCGGGAACCGCCGGTGACCAGGACGGTGCGTCCGGCCAGATCCGCTGTCATGCACCCCACCTCTCTTCCTGTCGTGGTGCGCCGAGCACCAGCGCGGCGACCTCAGGTCCGTCCACGTTCCGGCTGAGCGTGACCGCATAGCGCGCGTCGAGTGCGCACGGCCGGTCCGCGACGACGTCGACCTCGCGGGCGGCAGGGTCGACCTTGCCGAGGTTGAGCGTCGGCGGGATGACGCCGTCGTGCACGCTCAGACAGGCGAAGGCCGCCTCGGCGACATCGGTGGCCGGGCCCATGTGGCCGGTGGCGGCCTTGGTGCCGGTGAGCCGGACCCGGCGGTGGCGCGCCAATGTTTCCGCGATGCCGCGTAGTTCGGAGCGATCGCCGTCGGCGGTGGCGTCGCCGTGTCCGTACACGTAGCCGACCTGGTCGGGATCGATGTCTGCGTCGGTGACGGCGCGCGCGATCGCGCCGCGGACGCCGCTGCCGCCGGGATCGGGGGACAGCGGCCTGCCTTGATCGGTGGCCGCCCCGAAACCGACGACCTCGGCCAGCACGTGCGCGTCGTTGGCCCGGGCCAGCTCGAGTTCGGCCAGGACGAGCGCGGCGGCCCCCTCGGCACAGATGTATCCGTCGCGGAACCGGTCGTAGGGCCGGACCGAGCGCACTCCGTTCGCGCAGGCGGAGGTCAACCCGAACTCGCGCAACGCCAGGCGCGCGAATTCGTCGGCGCCCGCATCGGTTCCGCCGCAGACCGCGACGTCCACCCGCCCGTCGCGCACGGCGCGAAAGGCCCGGCCGACTGCGCACAGACCCATGGCCGAGCCATCGACCAATGTGCTGTTGGCGCCGCAGATCTCATGCCGGATGGTGATCTGGCACAGCGCCGCGTTCGGCAGTCCCGACAGCAGGAAGTCGGGCTTCGCACGGCGCAGCGCCGCATGGCCGAGTTGGGCGTAGTCGAGGGTGCCGTCGGTTCTTCGTGCGGTGGCCAGCACTGGGGTGAACCGCTCGAGATAGTTCTGCTCGTCCTCGTTTTCGTTGGAGCCGATGTAGATTCCGCGCCGTGGTGCCGCCGCGGCGCGGAAGACGGGGCCCGCGTCGGCGACCGCCAGGTCGGCCGCGAACACGCCGAGCCGCGATGCTCTGGTCAGTCGCTTGAGATGCTTGCGGTCGGCGGGCCCGACGGGGTGCACGGCATCGTCGACAGCGCCGAAATAGCCTAGCTCCGCCGCACTATCGCTGTCGCGCCGCCGTAATCCGGTCTCGGCGGCCAGAATTCGCTGCCACTGCGCGCGATAGTCGGCGCCGAGGCAGGAGAGTATCCCCGCACCGACCACCACGACGCGGCGCTTCATTTCCCGCTCACCTTCGAACCGTTCAACCGCAGCACTTGGTAATGCCGACGGGTACTTTCGGGATCCTCGAACTCCGCGAGCGGGTAGCTGCGGCATCGGAAGGTCGCGGTGGCGATCTTGCGCCCGTGCGCCTGCGCGGTACCGCGAAAATCGAGTTCCTTTGCCGGGACGGCCGGTCCACCGCCGTCGACGTAGTCCACTTCGATGGTCAGCCGATCGCCCGGCACGGCGAAGTCGATGAACTTGCTGTGCTGCACCGCGCTCAGCACGACGGTGGTGCGGAAGCCGCTGTCGGTGATCACCAGCCAGCGCGCCAGCTGCGTCATCGCCTCCAGCACCAGCACGCCGGGCAGAATCGGTTGCTGGGGAAAGTGATCGGCGAAGTAGTCCTCGCTCATCGCGGCGTTCTTCACGCCGACGGCGCGGCGTCCGTCGTCCAATTCGGTGATCGCGTCGACCATGAGGAACCGCACGGATACTCCTATCCCACTCCGCCGACCAGGATGGCCTGCCCATTGAGGTACGCACTCTCTCGTGCGCCGAGAAAGACCGCCATATCGGCGACATCGTCCGGCGATATCGGTCGCGGCATCGCCGCGCGCCGGGCGAGATAGCCGGCGACCGCGCGGATATCGACCTCGAAGCCGCCGAAGTAGTCCCGGCTGACGCCGCTTTCGGCCAGGGTCGGGCAGATCGCGTTGACGCAGATGCCGCGCCGGCCGACCTCCTGCGCGACGCTGCGGGTGAAGCCGATCACCGCCGCCTTGGCGGTCGCGTACGCGACTTCGTCGGCGCCGCCGGTCAATCCGAGGGCCGAAGAGACATTGATGATCCGGCCGGTACGGCGCGGCAGCATCCGGCGCACCGCCTGCCTGGTGCAGTAGAAGACGGAGTCGAGATTGACCCGGAGCATTCGGTGCCAGTCGGCGTCAGTGTGGAAGACGAGCGGTGAGCGCAGTGCGCTGCCCGCGTTGTTGATCAGCACGTCGATGCGGCCGTACGCGTTGTCGGCATGCTCGAACAGCGAGCCGACCTCGGCGGGTTCGGTCAGGTCGGCGGCGAACGCGGTAACCGGCACGGCGGCAACGGCTTCGACCGCCTTCACTGTCACCCGCAACCGGGTTTCGTCGAGATCGGTGAGCACGAGCATCGCGCCTTCCTCGGCGTACCGGATCGCGATGGCCGTCCCGAAGACACCCGCCGCCCCGGTCACCACGGCCACGGAGTCGCCTAGCCGGTTCATGTGCGCACTCCTTCGGTTCCCGCGAGTAGCACGTAGGCGACGGCATACTCGCCGTCGTGACTCAATGACAGTGCGGCACCGGTGATGCCGAGCCGCCGTGCGCGCGTCATCAGGCGGTTGTGCAGCAGCAACCGTGGTGCGCCGGTCGACCGGCAGACCTCGATATCGCGCAGCCGCCTGGTCGCCGGCGGCAGGCCGAGGCCGACGTGCAACGCCTTCAGCGTCGCTTCCTTGGCACTGAACCGAGCGGCGAAATGCGGTGCCGGGTCCCGGAATGCGGCGCAGTAGGCGATCTCCGCGGGCCGGAACACTCGCTCGGCGAACGTGTTTCCCGTGGCGAGCAGCGCGCGCACCCTGGCGACCGCAGCGATATCGACGCCGACTGTCATCGCTGTCGCGCCCGAGATCGCGGGCAGCAGAACCGATTCCGTGGCGGTCGTCATGGCCGTCGCTCCATGTCGTGTGCGGCGCCGGACCTACTCGCGCCGACAGGCGACCCATAAAGGCGCTCCACGGCTTGCCGATAAGCCAGGTTGAGCCCGATGACGGCTCGCTTCTTCGCCGCGGACTGTGGGCCGGGCAGCGGGTCGGCACCGACGTAGCGACGCAACCGTTGGCGGGTCACCGCACGGGAATAGGTAGTGGTGTAGAGGTATTCGAGGCCGTCGACGAGTTGTCCGACGGTCATCGCGACCGGCGCGACGGATGCGCGTAGGTGCGAGGGCCCGCCTGGGCCAGGGTCGATCATGCGCCCGTCGCGCAGATGTTCCTGGTACAGCGGCACTCCCGGCCCGCTGCCCAGCGGGTTGAAATGGCAGATCTCTATTTCGTTCTCGACAACGAACTCCAGGGTCCGTTCGAACACATCCGGTGTGTCACCCGCGAAACCGAATACGAACGAGCCGATCACCCCGATCCCCGCATCGTGCAGGCGACCGATGAGCGTGCGGTAGTCGGTCGGCCTGCTCCAGCTCTTGTCCGACGAGATCAGATTCTCCGGCCGCACCGATTCCAGGCCGATGAACACGAGCATGCAGCCCGCGCGCCCGGCCGCCTGCGCCAAGGACTCGCGCTGCGCGATGGTGATCGTCGCCTGACTGCCCCACAGCACTCGCAGCGGTTCCAGCTCGCTGAACAGAGTGCGCGCATAGTGCGGATTCCCGACGATGTTGATATCGGAGAACTGCACGAAATCGCCGGCGCGCGCCTCGATCTGGGCGAGCACCTGATCGATCGGCCGGGTGCGGAACACCTCGTGATGGAACCGGGTCTCGATGCAGAAATTACACGAGAACGGGCACCCCCTGGTGGCCTCGACCGGGAAAACGTAGTCGTGCGGCGGCAGGTGCTCGGGACCGTACTGCGGCAGCGTCGCCAGATCGACCGGCCCGCCGAGATAGCAGGGCCGCAGCCGGCCGCTGACCGCATCCGCGAGCACCTGCGGCCACACCTGCTCGACCTCGCCGCGGATGATCGCGGACGCGCCGATCCGCTCGGCTTCGGGGGCATAGCTCGGGAAGTAGCCATCGATGACGACGGGCGTGCCCAGTTCGCCGAAACCGTGCGCCAATTCAGCGGTCCGGCGTTCACCGAAGAACTTCGACGTGACGGCCACCAGGTCGACATCGTCGAACGCGGCGAAATCGGTAATGGGCGTGGAGTTCTCGTCGATCACCGTAACCCGATGCTCGACCGCGGTCATGGCCGCGCGGTAGCCGAGGTTGACCGGAACCGGATTGAGCATGCGGTTGCCGTAGATCACGCTCTTGTCCCGGACGTCGGGGTTCACGAACAGCACGTGCATCTGCGCCGATCCCATCCTCAGACTGGTGCCATCGAGTCGTCGTCGGCCCGGCGCACCACCAGGCTGCCGTTCTGTCCGCCGAGGCCGAACGAATTGGTCAGTGCCACTTCCACCGGCAGTCGCCGCGCCGAGCCGGGCACATAGTCGAGATCGCATTCGGCATCGCGATGGCGATAGTTCACCGTGGGCGGCACGGTGGCGGTGCGCACGCTCAGCACGGTGCTGATGAACTCCACGGCACCGCATGCGGCAATGAGGTGCCCGGTCATCGATTTGTTCGCGGTCACCGCGAGTTGTGTTGCGGCGCTGCCGAAGACCTGTTTAATCGCGATGGTTTCCACCCGGTCGTTGAGGACGGTCGCGGTGCCGTGGGCGTTGACCAGCCCGACCTGGTCCGGGCGTACGTGCGCGTCGGCCAGGGCCGCGCGCATCGCCAGTGCGGCGCCCGCGCCGTCGGGATGCGGTTCGGTGAACCGGTGCGCGTCGAGGGATCTGCCGAATCCGGCGACCTCGGCGTACCAGGACGCCGACCGGCGGCAGGCGTGCGCCTCGGTCTCCAGCACGACCATGCCCGCCCCCTCGCCGACCACGAAACCTGTTCGGGTGGCGTCGAAGGGCCTACCGGTCCGGCCCGGGAGATTGTCGGTGGACGGTGCGCCGAGCGCGACCAGCCCGGCCATGCCGAGCGGGTTGATCATGGAATCCATTGCGCCGCAGAGCACTACATCGAGACCGCCGCGTCGGAGCAGCCGGAATGCGGTACCGATGGCGTGTGCGCCCGCCGCGCAGGCCGAGGTGATCACCGTGGTCGGCCCGGTGATGCCGAGGTGCTCGGCGAGCAGTCCGATCACCAGGTCTTGGGGATCACGGATCAGCGATACCGGATCGATCGTCGAGTGGTCGGCCAGGGGAGTGGGCAGCCGGAACCGGCCGTCGTCGTCGAGATGCCCGGCGATGTCGGCCATTCGGACGAGGCCGAGTCCCGCGCCGATCACCAGGCCGACCCGGTCGGCCGCGATGGGCGGGCCTGCCTGGGCCAAGCCGCTGTCGGCCCAGGCCATGGCGCAGGCCGCGAGAGCGAAGCGGGCCTGCCGGTCGGCACGGAGCTCGACGGGGAAGGGGCCGTCCCAGTAGTCGTCGACCTCGAAATCGCTGACCTCGGCGGCGATCCGGGTCGGCAGCGCGGAGGCATCGAACAGCGTTATCGGTGCCTCACCCGAGGTGCCCGCGACCAGGTTGTCCCAGAATCGGCGGTAGCCGAGACCGACCGGGGTCACCGCACCCAGCCCGGTCACCACCACCCGGTTCACCGGGTCACCGTCTCGGTCGGTACCGCCCGGATCCGGTCCAGCGGCCAGCCGGAGTAGTAGCGGAACCGGTTTTCCTCCGCCGCGACCTCGGCCGGGTCGTGGATGTCCTGCAACACGTAGTTCAGCCGGGCGATCCGCGCCACGAGCACGCCCTCGTCGTACGCGGTGCAGCTGAGCTGCGCCCAGCGTTTGCTCAGGCCGAGCATGCGGGCCTCGACCCGCATCGCGCGCCCCGGCGGCACCTCGCCGACGATCTCCGCCCGATCGATGAGGCACAGGAAGGCCGACACGGTGAAGTCGGTGCTGAAGTGCACCAGCCAGCCCGCGACCTGAGCCATCGACTCGAGCAGCAGCGAACCGCTGAGCAGCCTGCGGCCCGCGTAGCCGTCGCCCAAATGGTCCTCGGTGAGTGACACATGCTTCACCGCGACCATGGATTCGCCCTTGGTCGCTTCGAGCACTCGGTCGTAGAGCAGGAATCGCATCAGGCCCCCCTCGCCTCGAACGCGCCGAAGACGACGCACTCGCTCTGTCCGCGGAACCCGGCGCCGAGACACGCGATGGCATCGCCGGTGCTGATGCGTCGCGGACGGCCGCGTACCAGGTCGAGGCCCGAATTCGGTTCGGGATGACGAAGATTGGTGGTCGCGGGCAGATACCGTTCGACCAAGCTGTGCACCGCGAAGACACTGTGCAGCGGCAGCGCGGCGGCCAGCAGATGACCGGTGGCTCCCTTGGTGGACGTCACGGGGCAGTTGGCGGCGTGCCTGCCGAGTACCGCACTGATCGCGGCCGCCTCCACCGCATCGCCGGACGGCAGTCCTGGCGCGTCGGCGTACACAGCGGCGAGCCGGTCCGGCGTCAACTCGGCATCGTCGAGGGCGGCGGCGAGCGACTGGTCGATCGCCTCGTGGGGTGGGTGCGATTCCCCGACTGGCGGAACACCCACGGCCGCACCGTGGCCGAGCACCTCGGCGAGGATGTGCGCACCTCGGTCCCTGGCGTGCGTGAGCGTCTCCAACACGAGCATCGCAGCGCCCTCGCCGGGCACGGTGCCGGTGCGGTCCCGATCGAACGGCTTGCACGATCCAGCGGCCGGATCGGTCGTCTCCGCGACGACGCCGAGGTAGAGAAAGCGTTGCAGCGCCGAGAGATTCAACCGGGGACTGACCCCGCCCGCGAGCATCACCTGTGCGTCGCCTTCCTGCAGCATGCGCAGCGCCGCACCGATGGCCTGCCCGCCCGCCTCGCCGAACGGGCTGAACGAGGCGTTCGGCCCGTGCAGCCCGTACTGCATGGCGATCTGGCAGAGCGTGGCATTGTTCAGCATCACGATCGAGACCATGGGGGAGATGGCGCGCCAGCCGGTCCGGCAGAACCGTTCGATGTCGAACCCGATCGGATCGTGCAGGGAGCGCCGTGCGGCGAGCTCCAGATCGGCGATGTCGTAGTCGATCATGGTGACCCCGAGCGTGATTCCGGTCGCGTCGGCGTCCACATTGTTCCGGTGGATCTTCGCCGATGTCATGGCCTGCCCGGTCGCGGCGAAGGCCATGTGCGTGTGCAGGCGCATGGCGCGGGCGGCCTTGCGATCGCTGATCCAGTCGCGCGGGTCGATCCCGTGCACCCGCCCGGCGGCGAGCGGCCGGTCGGCGCTCTCGCCCAGGTTGATGTCCTCGGCGAGACCGTGCAGCGCGCCGACGCCGGATGCGCCGCGCAGCAGCGCGTTCCACTGAGTACGCGGCTCGTTGCCGAGCGCCGACACCGCACCGACACCGGTGACGACCACGCGTTCACCCATGGCCGTTGCCGTCCGCTCGACCGGGCCACTGTCGCAGCACGATGCTCGCGTTCTGTCCGCCGAACCCGAACGAGTTGCTCATCGCGACGCGAACCTGCTGCGCGCGACTGGTATTCGGCACATAGTCCAGATCGCAGTCCGGGTCCGGGAATTCGTAGTTGATCGTCGGCGGCACCAGCCCGGTGCGGAGCACGTGCAGGCAGGTGACGCATTCGATGGCGCCCGCCGCGGCGATCGAGTGACCGATCATCGACTTCTGCGAGCTGATCGGAATCGAGGTCGCCCGGTCGCCGAAAACCTTGTGCACGGCCCGGGTCTCGGCGCGATCGTTGATCAGCGTCGAGGTGCCGTGCGCGCTGATGTAGTCGATGTCCTCGGCGCGGAGCCGGCCGTCGATGAGGGCGCCCGACATCGCCAGTACGGCGCCCTCACCGTGCGGCGGGCTGTCGGTGATGCGGTAGGCGTCGCAGGACGCGCCGTACCCCGCCACCTCGGCCAGCGGCTGGGCACCGCGCCGTAGCGCGTGCTCGAGCTCCTCCAGCATCACGAAGGCGGCGCCCTCGCCCATCACGAAGCCGCATCGCCTGCGGTCGAACGGCCGGCTTGCCGCGGCGGGCCGGTCGTTGAACCGGGTGGCCAGCGCGGTGAGCAGGTCGAACGACGAGATGCCGAGGAAGGTGAGCAGCGAATCGCAGCCACCCGCCAGCACCGCGTCGGCGTCGCCCTCCCGGATCCAGAGCGTGGCCTCGCCGATCGCCTGGGTGCCCGAGGCGCAGGTCGCCGACACCGTCATGGTCGGCCCGGCCGCGCCGCAGACATTGGCCAGCGTGGCGGCCGCGGCGTTCTTGCGCATGCTGTGGCGTTGCGCGGCCAGCAGGCCGATGAACTCCCGCCCGGGACCCGCTGTGCCGGCGGCGAATTCCCTGCTCCGCAGCAAGCCGTCCAGTGCGTCGATGTCGTACATCTGACCGGACGTCCCGACACACACGCCGAACCGCTCGGCGGGCGTATCGGTAAGCCCCGCCCGGTGTTTCGTGGCCGTCCCCGCGGCGAGCCCGAGCTGTACCGCACGCGGCGCCGTTCTCGACAACTCCTCGGCACCCGCCAGATAGCCGGCCGACTCCGCCGCGGCGAGAAATCCGTCACCGACCTCGGCCCCGACCTGGGAGCCGAGGCCGGACGCGTCGAACCGGGCGATGGTGCGAACCCCGGAGCGACCGTCGACGAAGCCGCGGAAGGTCGTCTCGGCATCCCAGCCGAGCGGCGTCACCATCTCCGCCGCCGTGATGACCACCCGTCGCGTCTGCGCCTCGCCGAACATCGGTCACTCCGCGACAGCGCTGGCCGGTGCGGGTGCGCTCGCCTGGGCGGTCGCGGCTTCCGCTTCCGCCGCTTGCGCGCGGCTCTGCTCGACCAGTCGCGCGACCTCGTCGAGTTCCCGGATCTCCTCGAACCACTGCTGGTTCAGTTCGTCGCCGGGTATCGCGGTGAGTTCGGTTGCGCAACTGTCGCATTCGGCATGGAACTCACCGTCGGCATTGCGCACGAAGGTCCGGCTGCCACCACAGACCTGGCACCTTTCCGGGATGGTATCGAGCAGCCGCTGACACAGCCCACTCCAGGTCCGCACCGTCCACAGCGCGGCAACGTCCTCGACCCGCATCCCGGGCTCGACCTTGCTCAGGTCGACGCCGAGGAGACGTTCCCGGACGAGATAGGCGCCCAACGGCGTCAGCCTGCGCAGTGTGTCGACGGCGGCGCCCGCGCCGAACACGTCCTCGGCCTGTTCGTTGAGGTCGTCGCGCGGCACGGAGATGGGCAGGAATTGTTCGAGCCGGAACGTGATGTCCAGGAAGTCGATCGACTCCGCGCCGAGCTCCGGGATCAGCAATTTGTCCGACGTCACGTCGGCCGGTTCGACGGCGAGCGCCAGCGCGACCGCGCTCCGGACGATATCGGAGAGTTCCTCCGAACTCAGCATGGATCCCACGGCGTTCCTCCTCGGATCGGTGTACATGGTGGGTTGCTCTGTGCGGTAACGGGTTCAGCCCTTGGCGGTGAGGCGGGAATAGCGGGCGAGCACGCCGTCGAGGCGTCGATAGAGCTCGTCGACCTCCTCGGTGGTGATGGTGAGTGGCGGGACGATGCCGATGGTGCCGCCGAGACCCTCCGCGCCCTGACTGCCGATGATCAGTCCGCTCAGCGCGAGCCGATCCTCGATCACCTGCCATTGCTGTTGCGGGATAGGCTCTTTGGTCGCCCTGTCCTTGACGAGCTCGATGCCCATCAACAGTCCCGCGCCGCGAATGTCGCCGACGATCGCGTGCTCACGCAGATTCTCGAACTTGTCGAAGAGGTACTTGCCGGTCTGGCGCACCTGATCGACGATGCCGTCGCGCTCCATGATGTCGAGGGTGGCCAGTGCCGACGCGCAACACAGCGGGTTGCCGTTCGTCGTGCTCCCGGTGGCGATGAAACCGTCTACCGCCGAGAGGAATTCGCGATACACACCGTCGTGCACGACGACGGCGCCGAACGGCAGGTAGCCGCTGTTGATGCCCTTGGACAGCGCCATGAAATCCGGTCGCACACCGAAGTAGTCGGCGCCGAACCACTCGCCGAGCCTACCGAAGCCGGTGATCACCTCGTCGTAGGCGAGCAGGATGTCGTTGCTGTCGCAGATCTCGCGCAGCCGCTCGTGGTACTCGCGGGTCGGCACGATGGCACCGCCGACGCCGAGCGCGGGTTCGACCAGCACGCCGGCGATGTTCGCGGCACCCAGC
Source organism: Nocardia sp. XZ_19_369 (assembly GCF_015355715.1). Taxonomy (NCBI): domain Bacteria; kingdom Bacillati; phylum Actinomycetota; class Actinomycetes; order Mycobacteriales; family Nocardiaceae; genus Nocardia; species Nocardia sp. XZ_19_369. The sequence goes on from NZ_JACVED010000002.1 coordinate 430,733, forward strand.
CGCTCGACCATCGTCTCGACGGCATCGGCGCACGCCAGCGAGCACGTTCCGGCACAACCGGATTCGCAGCGATACGCGTACGGCGTCGGCGCGTGGTGGAAGCCCGGCACCAGTGGCTCGAACTGTCTCCGGAACCGGAGGAAAGCGGAGCCGGTGGCACTCAGTGCGCCGTAGGTGACACCGTGATAGGCCCTGTCCAAGGCGATGATGCCGAGTTTCGTGGTGTCCTCACCGAAGCGCAGCCGTTGATACTGGCGCATCATCTTGATGATGGTCTCGTTGGCCTCGGAGCCGGTGGTCGCGTAGAAGACGGTGTTCATGCCCTCGGGGGTCACCCTGGCCAGCCGGCGGGCGTACTCGTCGGCGGCCTGATGGGTGGCGCGCTCGATCGGGAAGTACAACAGCTTGCCCGCCTGCTCGCGGATCGCCTCGATGATCTCCGGGTGCGCGCCGCCGAGGCTCAGATTGCACAGTCCGCCGAATGCGTTGAGGTACCTGTTGCCTTCGGTGTCCACCACCCATACGCCCTCGGCCGAGGCGATACTGATGCCGCGCCTGCGGAAGCCGCGCATATTGGTGAATCCGTGCCAGAAGGTCGAATCGGGCTCCGACGCACTATGATTCGACATGACACTCCTTGCGTCGGCACTGCGGAAGCTGACCAGGATGGAAAATGCTCCGGCAGAACCGATCCCGTCTGAGACGACGATATCCTTGGGTACGGCCCTGTTTCCTCGGCCGAATGGTCACTCCTGTCTCAACGCTTGATGGAGGTCGCCGCGGCGCTCCGCTGAGCATCGAGAGGCGCTGTCCGGTCGGTGGACAGGGTCGCGAGGTCCCATCCGGCGCGGCGGCAGCGCAGTCCCGCCTCGGTGGCCTCGGCGGCGATCGTCCGCATATCGAGGGCCCACCACTGCTGGGTGCTCACCGACTCCCGGACGGTCTGCCCGTCCCGCAGTACCCGGCACGTCGTGGTCAATTCGATCCGGCCCTGGACGTCGACCGGGCGGGAGGCGAGCCAGATCTCATGCTGTCGCGCAACGAATCTCGCGACACCTACTCGAATCGGCCGGACCTCCCGAGTGGCTGGAAACGGTGCGGCATCCACCACCGCGCAGCAGTCGGGGGCGAGGCGGTGTGCGAGCAACCGCCAGAGCCGTCGCCGCTCGTCCGGCGTGAAGTACCCGAGCACGCCGCACGCGACCACGCCACCGAGCCGGTCGGGCAGGGTCGTGTCCGCGAGGGTGGTCGCTTCGATGGTCACTCGCCGGGCGAGTGCCGGATTCGCCAGGACTCGACTGGCGAGTGCGGCGCGCATGGCGGGCGAGGGTTCGATCGCGAGGATCGGGACTTCGGTGAGCGCGGCGCCGACGATTTCGACCACGAGTCCGGTGCCGGCGCCGATATCCACGATCGGCGAATTCGTTTGTGCCGCAGCGGCGAACGCCTGCGTCAACGCGCTGGTTCGCGGCTTCCAGTAGGGGCGACCGGCGATATCGTAGAACTCCGCCGCGGTGCCGTAGCTGTCGGCCATAGCCGGCTCACCGCCCGCCGACCGGTGCCGAACCTACCCGCAGGCGATGTTCGAGAATCAGTTGCATATTGCGCAGTTCCAGCACGTCGCAGGCGTGGAAGAGCGGCCAGAACGACCCGGGCCAGACGCGGCCGCGCCGGGGTGACAGGTGCGGGTACGGATTCTTGGCGTAGTACGGGTGGCGCCAGATCGTCCACGACACCAACGCCCCGCTGCGGTTCTGCACCCGGCGGGCGGACAGGACGCGGCCGCAGAACACCATCCACAGATCGTCGCCCTGGTCGAACGCCGACTCGTAGTCGACGGTCCCGACCTCGGCGTTGCCATGGATGCGCATATGGATCTCGGTGGCCGGGTCGGTCGCGTCCTCACCCACGTACCGACCATCCGTCCCGGCGGGCCGGAAATTGCGCATGCTGTAGGTGAACTCCTCGACGCTGCGGATGTCGAGCAGGTAGTCGTAGAGCATCTCGGGCGGGCAGTCGACGTGCTGATGCACCGTGTACACGTCGTCGTCGGCGCGGCCGCGCAACTGTTTGGTCAGCGCGAGCAACTGTGCGGTGGCGTCGGTGCGCGAGACGGTCTCGCACCGGAAGAGTCCGGGGATATCGTCCAGCTGCGTCGTTGTCATGGGTGCTCCTCGGCTTGGTGCGTTTCAGGTCGGAATGTTGTTCCAGCGGTCGAGCTCGCGGCAGATCACCGGCGTCGGGAAGTAGCGCAGGCCCAGGTCGCGGCAGTGCCGGGCGATCGGCGATTGCAGCATCATGAACTCGCCGAACACCCTGGCTCGGTGCTGCTCGGCATCGACTCGAGGCATGCGCCGCCGGGCGAAGCGGGTCAGCGCGATGTCGATGTGCGCGGTGTCGACGCGCACCAGTTCGTCGTCGAGCACCGCCGCCGACTCCATCGCGAGCGACGCGCCGATCCCCGTGGTCGGCACCAGTCCGGCGGCGGCGTCCCCGAGCAGCACGATGCGGCCCCTGATCCACTGGGGGACAGTGACTTCCACCAGGTCCAGCCAGTCGACCCGATCGGCGTCGGGCAGAGTGCGCAGAATCCAGCCTTCGTCGGTGCGCCGCGGGTCGCTCGGCGGCCACTGCCCGGTGCCTGCCGAGGGGCTCGCGCTGTCGAACGAGCCGGCGATCGCGACGAAGCAGGCGACCCGATCCTGGGTCGGGTACGCGGACATGATCCGCCGCAGCTCCCACGTTTCGTGCAGTTCGCCGGGTGGGGTGACACCACGTTGGGCCCACCACCACCAGAGCCGCCAGCCGAACCGATGTTCGGCAGTGTCGAGCTCGGCCTGCTTCCTGGTACGCGAGCGGAGACCATCCGCACCGACGACCAGGTCGAAATCGCGTTCTCGGCCGTCGTCGAACCGGACCCGCACGGTGGACCCGATCTGGCGCATCCGCTGCACCTCGGTCTCCAGATCGACCGGGGTGCCGCCGTTGGCCGACTCGAGCACGGCAAGCAGCTCGGCGCGCGGGGTGGCGCGCGGCAATCCGTTGCGCGCCTCGAGCCGCTCCAGATCGAAGGTGCGCAGGACCTCGCCGTGGCGATCGTGCACGACATAGCGCCACAGCGGCACGCTGGTGTCGATGAAGGAGTTCCACAGGCCGAGCCCGTGCAGCACGCGACTGCCGGTCGGCCACAGCGTGATCGCCGTTCCGGCGCGGCCGTAATCGCTGATGGTGTCGATCACGGTGGGGCGCAGCCCGCGCTGGCGCAGCCGGGCCGCGAGGGTGAGCCCGGCGATCCCGCCGCCGACGATCAGAATTCGCACCGGGTGGCTCCCTGCGGCACCGAAAGCAGTGCTGCGGCAGCACTTTCGCCGGAGCGGCAGCAGGCCTCGAGCGAGGTGCCGAGTAGATAGTCGCCCGCCAGGGCGATACGGGGGAGTGCGGCGGACGCTGCAGTGAGCGTGTCCAGAAAGTCGCTGTAGTGCGGCAGGTAGCCACAGTAGGCCTGGGGCCAATGCCGCACCACCGCGGCTGTTCTCGGCTGTCGCGCGGTGCCGAGGTGGGTGCGCAGTTGTTGTTCTGCGTCGGTGACCAGGTCGAAGACCTCGGTGTCGGTGGGATCGGTCAACCGGCCGTATCTGCCCGAGAAGGTATACCGGACAATGTTTCTCGTTTCTTTGCCGTAACTCCCTGCGTTGCTGCACGGCTGGCCGTCCAGCGCGATAGCGCGGACGTCGGCGGCGAAGACGTCGTGGACGTAGCGCACAACCGCGACGGTGGCCGGGAAGTACCGCACCGACTGCAGTAGGTCGGCGAGCGGTGCGAGAAGCGGCGCTGCGGCATGGGCAGGCGTGCCGACGACGACGGCGTCGTACCGCGCCTGTCTCGGCCGACCCGCCGCGTCGACGAGGTCGAGAACCACGCCATCATCGGACTGTGTGATCCGGGTAACTGTTGTCCGATAATGGATTTCGACGAACTCGGTGATGCGGGCGAGCAAGGTGGACAGCCCGATCGTCGGCTGCTCGAACTTGTCGAGCAGCATCCCCATATTGGTGGGAAAGTTGCCGTAATACGCCTCGTCCGGCTCCGCGCCGTTCATCCGGACCGTGATCGGCCGCAAGAAGTTGGCGGTGGTGCGCTTGCCGAAATGCGCGGACAGCGGCAGGTCGTCGTGGCGGCCGAGCTTTCTGGCGAGATCGGAGCCGAGGAAACGGGCCGAGTCCGCCGACCGCACCTTTCGGGCGAGGCTGTCGAGGGTGCTCAGATCCCGCCAATCACACATGCGCAGAATGCCGTGCAGCGTCTCGGCCCGGTTGTCGCTGTCCAGGCTGACGAGCCGGCCCGCGACCAGCCGCGAGGTATTGATGCCGAAGGGCTCGTAGCCGGTGCCACCGAGCGCGTCGAGCATGGCCCGGAATTGGGAGTAGTTGCGCCCGATGTTCTTGCCGCCGAGCAGCACCTCGCCGCCGTCCAGGTCGGCGAAGCCGAGTCGGCCACCGATGCGATCCGAGCGTTCCAGGATCTCGACGGTGCGGCCCGCACGGTGCAGCGCCAGGGCAGCGGCGATACCGGAGACCCCGGCCCCCACCACCGCGACTCGTTCAGGTGTCCTCACCTGGTGCCCCCGTCAGCCGGAGCCGGATAGGTCGAGCACCTCGAGGATGATGTCGCCGAGCGACTCTCCCGCCTGTTCGAAGGTGACGCGCACCCGATGCCGCCGACTCGGGCCCGGATCGCCGGAGCCGACGATCGCGGCACGGCAGCCGGTGGCCAGATCTGGTTCACAGAAATTGCCGAAGTCGACCTCGCAGCCGACGATCAGGCAGCGGCGCGGATCGGCGCTCCGATGCTCGGACAGCGTCGCCAGGCTCGCCTGCCTGGCCGCCTCGAGCATCAACATGCCGGGAACGTGGTCCATCGGATGGTCGAAGAACACCGGATGGGTCTGGTCAACGACGAGCAGGAATGTCATGGTGTCGGACTCGGACACGATGCCGTTGGCCAGCAATACATTTCGAGGTTGGCCTCGGCCGACTCGGTCTGGTGCGAGCATCGCCGACGGATCGACCGGACGCGCCGGTTCCGGGCTGCGGGCCAGGGTCTTCTGCCGCGCCCGCTCGCGAATGTACTCGTAATAGTGCAGCGGCAACGGCAGCCACCGCCCACCGGCCCGACCGCACTCGTGGCCGTCGACGATGATGCTCACCGGGTGCTGCGCGAGTCGCTCGGAGGTGCGCGCATTGACGATGGTCAGCACACGCGCCGGCGCGGGCCCGGCCCGCAACCGCTCGGGCGCGAAAATGTCGATCCGCATGTCGCGGAAGACCAGGAACTGGTTGTCCGGCACATGGACGAACCGGTGTGCCACGTACTCGGTCACCTGCCGGGTGACCTCCATGATCGCGATCGTGTCCAGGTAATCGGGGTTGCCGCCGTCGTTGAACAGCATGTGGCTGCGCGGGAGCATGGCCGCGACGGCCCATTCGCGTTTGCCGATGGCCACACCATCGGTGAGGAAGACCTCGTTCACCGCAGCGCGATGCACCAGGGCACGCGGCACCGTCTGCTCGAAGCTCAACGCCGCCAAGGCAGCTCGGGTGTCGTCCGGCGCGGGGCGGGTGGTCACTGCTGTTTCGTCCACGGTTTCCTCTCGTCGAGGCGCTGTCCGTGCCGCGGCCGGTGTCGCACACCGGGCTTCGCGTTTCGAGCTACCGCGAGCGTATCGACGTGACCTGCCCGGATCATCGTGCGTTCGCTGAAGCGATCTCAACGTCTGACCGAATACCGGTGCCGCGGTAGTCGATACGCTCGAACTGTGCTCGATACCCGGTCCGCCGACTGTGCGGTGATCTTTCCCGGCCAGGGCGCGCAGCGGCCCGCCATGGGCGAGCGGTGGCGCGACACCACGCAGTGGCGGATCGTCGGTGAGGTATCCGAATGGACCGGCTACGACATTGCCGAGCTGGTATTGCGGACGGGCGAACAGCGGTTGCAGAGCACCGATTCGGCGCAGTTGTCGATCTTCACGATGTCGTTGATGGCGATGGACTATCTGATCGAGCACCGCATGATCGGCCGGGTGCACGCGTGCGCCGGGCACAGTCTCGGTGAGTACACGGCGTTGGTGGCGGCGGGGGCGATATCGGCGTACGCCGGTGCGCGGTTGGTCGCAGCCCGTGGTGCGGCGATGCGGACGGCCACCGGGCAGCGGCCGGGGACGATGGCGGCGATTCTCGGGGCGAGCGGTGCGGTCGTCGAAGAGTTCGCCGCCGCAGCGCGTTCCGAAGGCGCGCAGGTGTGGGTGGCCAACGTGAACGGCCCGCGGCAGGTGGTGGTGTCCGGCACGGTCGATGGGGTCGAGGCGGTCGCGCGGGCGGCGCGGGAGTCCCGGCTTAAGGTCGTGCGGATCGCCGTCGACGGTGCGTTTCATACGCCGCTCATGGCAGCTGCGGCACCGCAGCTGCGTGCGGCCTTGGCCAAGGTCGAATTCCGCGCGACCGGCACGGCGGTGGTCGCGAATGTGGATGCGGGACTGTATACCGCCGCGCGGTGGCGCGAGCTGGCCGAGCGGCAACTCACCGCGCCGGTGCGCTGGACCGACGTTATCCAGACGCTCGCTGGATTAGGGTGCGCGCGGCTGGTGGAGGTCGGGCCGAGCCGGGTGCTGGCGAAATCCATCGGACGGGGCGAGTCGGCGCCGACCGTACGGTATTTCGGCTATCCGGGGGAGCTCGGACCGTGAGCTCACGGCTGCGGATTCCAGCGGGTGATCTCCGATATCACCAGGTTTTCGGGCATCGCGCGTAGCAAGGCGTTGCGCACCGCGGTGCCGAATCGGGTGCGGCGCAGCATCACCGGGATGAGCCACCGTGACCGGTTCTGCACCGCGTCGACCCGGGTACGTCGTCGTTGCACATAGTGCCGCAATGCATCGGGTGCCTCCGCCGCATCCATCTTCGAGAGTTCCTCGGCGAGAACGAGAGCCGACTCCATCGCCATCGATGCCCCGACGCCTGCTGTCGGTAGGAAGGCGGCGGCCGCGTCGCCGAGCAACACCACCCGGCCGAACTGCCAGTGCGGCATTCGCAGATCGTCGAGGTCGAAAGAGCCGATCTCATGGATGTCATCGAGTGCGTCGATCATCCAATTCATCGAGCCCGCAACGCCGTCGAGGCGGTCGCGGAGCTGCTGCGGGGTCGCCGGGGCGCCCGAGGCCGGCAACGCAGCCGCGCAGCCGACCGGCCCGGTGGTCGGGTTGTAGCCGAAATATCGTGCCTTGCCCCAGAACTCGTGTGACTCGTCGGGGGCGACACCGGCGCCGGACGTCCACCAGGTCCACAGCCGCAACCCGGTGCGGTGCATGGGCAGATCGCCCGCGACCAGCCTGCGCACGCCCGAGTCGATGCCGTCGGCCCCGACCACCACGTCGTATTCGGCGGTCGCACCGTCATCGAAGGTCACGACGACGTGGTGGTCGTCCTGCTCGATGGCGGCCACTGTGCGTGCCATCCGCACGTCGGTGCCGCCGCCATAGGTGCCGAGCAACTCGATCAGTTCGGACCGTTTGAGCGCGCGCGGGACACCGTCGCCGAGACGGCCGCGGAAGTCGAAGGTTCGTAGTGCGCGCCCGCCGTCGATGTGCGTCGAGTAGGTGTTGATCGGCACGGTGCGCTCGTCGAACTGCCGACCCAATTCGAGATGGTCCATGACCAGTCGGCCCATCGGCCACAGCGTGATCACATATCCGACGTCGCCGTACCTGGCGACCCGTTCCACGACGGTCGGTTCGATCCCGTTGCGCCGCAACGCTGCCGCGAGGGTGAGGCCCGCGATACCGCCGCCGACGATCAGCACCCGCGGCGCGCTCATGGTGACTTCCCGGGCGAACCGTCGTTGTTCCTACCGGAATCCGCTCTGTTCACTGACGAAACCTTCCGCAGGCACTGACCGCGAGTCTATTTCCGTCGACGCGATCCGATCATCAGTCGAACGTTGATCCTGAGCAGCGCCGGGTGCGGTTCGTTGAGTACGGCTCAGCTACCGATGTGTGCCGGTCCGCGTGGCGGGCAATAGCAGCTTGTTCAGCAGATAGGCCGCAGCGGCGATCAGTAACGCGGCATCGAGGTAGTGGCAGGCCATCGCACCCAGATAGGTCGGCCCGCCCCAGGCGTTGACGGTGAAATTCGGGTCCAAGCCGGCGAGGACCTGCACACCGATCCGGAACGGGCAGTAGACCAGCACGACCATGGCCGGGACGGCGAGCAGGACGCGCAGTAGAACGCTCGGGTGACGCGGGATCGCACGCAGCGTGTTCCCGAGCCGTCGCGCCGCAGTGGTACCGAGCGGAGCGAGCAGCAGCAGGATCGTTGCCTCAACGCCGCGCCGGCGCAGGATGACGGTGCCGACGACGGCGGCCAGCGCGAACAGCACGAGGTGTGGCAACCACGCGGACGTGCCGTCGACGGGCATCGCGAGCTCCGGGGAACGGTTGAGGTAAATCGTGCCGCCGAACACGATGCCCGCGGCCAGGGCGGCGGCGGCGATTGCGACCAGTGGACGCGAGAACTGCATTCGGAGGCCGTCGGCGACGCGCTCGGTGTCGTAAGTGTTCATGCCCCAACTCTGACGCGCTGACCTGCACGTTGTCGTCAGCCGCCGGCCGCGAACTCGGTACCCACCATCGGCGGATGCCGCCGACCCGCTGCGACTTGCGGATGACCCGAACCGGCGACCTCGGAGCGATGTTTCCGCCGCGTCCGCCGGATACCGTCAGCGCTATGGCGATTACTTCTCTGCCGCACCCGGACACCCGACCGGCGCCGTGGTACCAGCGACTCACCGCACGCCTGCACCGCAGCGATCCCGGACCCGACGGGGTCGACCTCGGCATCGCCATCGTCTGCTTCGCGGCGTTCACGCTGCCCGTGCTGATCGGCGCGACCAGTGGGCACGGGTCGCCACTCGCCATCGCCGCCCTCGGTGCCGCCGTGGTTGCGCCGCTGATCCTCCGTCGCCGCTGGCCGCTGGCGGTGCTCGTCGCCGTGACGGTCGTGCTGTGTCTCGCCGCGGTACTGGGTGTGCGATTCACACCGTGGGTGAGCAATGCCGGTCCCGCCTTCGGCGTCGCCGTGCTCACGCTGGCCGACCGGTGGCCGCGGCGCGAATCCGTGCTCGCCACCGTCGGGGCACTTGTCGCTATCTACATCACCGCGATGGTCGCCGCGCCACTGCACCCCGACCAGGATCAGAACTTCGTCGAGCTGTTCATCGCGATCCCCGCCTGGCTGGCCGGTGACATGCTGCGAACCCGCCGCGACTATCGGAACAGTCTTGCCGTGCAACAACTTCGGCAGGCCGAGGAAGAGGAGCGCCGGATCCGGGCCGAGGAACGGTTGCGGGTGTCGCGCGACGTACACGACCTCATCTCGCATACCTTGAGCATGGTCGCCGTCCGTTCCGGGGTGGCGCGCCTGCTGATCGACGAGCAACCCGGCGAGGCGCGGGAGGCGCTGAGCACCATCGAGACGGCCAGCCGCTCGGCATTGCGTGAGCTGCGGCGAGTGCTGGCGCAGATCCGCGAGCCGGGGCCGCAGGACGAGCCGGGGGAACCCGGGCTCGCCGAGATCGCGACTCTCGTCGAGGGGCTGCGCCACAACGGTCTGACCGTGGAGTATCAGGTAGTCGGAGCGCCCGTTCGCTATCCCGCCTTGTTGGAGACGACCGTCTACCGCATCGTGCAGGAGGGCCTGACCAACGTCGTCAAGCACGCGCGGACCGATCGCGCGCGGATCGAGATTCGGCATGCGCCGCGCGAGCTGACCGTGTCCATCGCCGATGATGGACCGGTGACGCACTCAGCCGGACAGCCGATGGACAGCGAAGGCAGTGGTCTCGGACTCGTCGGGATGCAGGAGCGGGTGTCGCTGTTCGGCGGTCGCCTCGACGCCGGGCCACGACCCGAGGGCGGGTTCGCCGTCACCGCGCGCTTCCCCGTCGATACGGACGACCATGTCTGAAGACGAGTCTCGAAGCGCGATCCGCGTGCTGATCGCCGACGACGAAGCCCTCGTCCGAGCGGGGTTCCGGGTGCTGGTCGATTCCGCCACGGATCTCACCGTCGTCGGCGAGGCCAGCAACGGCGGCGAGGCGGTGCGGCTCACTCGCCAGCTGCGCCCGGATGTCGTCCTGATGGACATTCGCATGCCGATCATGGACGGTCTCGAGGCGATGCGGCATATCGCCGCAGGGGAGACCCAGGGCCCGCACGTGTTGATCGTGACCACCTTCGATCAGGACGAGCATGTCTTCCAGGCGCTGCGCAGCGGCGCGAGCGGGTTCCTGCTCAAAGACTCACCGCCCGAAGAACTTCTGCACGCGATCCGGGTGGTCGCCAACGGTGACGCTTTGCTGACGCCGAGTGTCACCCGCCGGATGATCAGTACGTTCGCCCGGCAACCCGTGGCACCGGCCGCGCCGCCGGAGGTCTTGGCCGCGTTGACCGACCGCGAACGCCAGGTTTTCGAACATGTCGCGGCGGGCCTGTCCAACGCCGAAATCGCGAACACCCTCCATCTCAGCGTCGCGACCGTCAAAACTCACGTCGGACGCCTGCTCACCAAGCTGGCCGTGCGCGACCGCGCCCAACTGGTCGTCCTGGCCTATGAAACCGGAATCGTGGTGCCGGGCAACCGCTGACCGGGGGATGCTCGCCGTTCGCTGTTGTGCCCGCAGGCGGACGCGGGTAGTTTTGCAGGAGGTTCAGACACGAGCCGATGGTGGCCCCACACCTCGATCGGCTCGCGGCAACGCGGCCCAGCCGGGTGCGGGCTACCACCGAATCACGCTGGGTGGCAGATCCGTTCGGCGCTGACCCGGAGCGTTGCGCATGACGAAACAGCTAAGCCCTCGCCAGCCTCGAATGTCTCGACGGCTGCTGTCGCATTCCCATCCACCGGCGAGCATCAGCGAATACTCGCAGGGGCAGCTTCGAATCCGTGTCAACACCACATCGCGGGGCATCCACCTGCTCACCATCGTCGGCGAGCTCGACCTGGCCACCGCCCCGCTACTGGAACTGGCTCTGCGCGACAGCCAACACGCGCGGGCCGTCGTCGCGGACCTGAGCACAGTCGGCTTCCTGGGTTTCGCCGGTGTCGACGTGCTCATCCGTGCTGCCGTACGCGCCGACAGCCGCCTACGCCGGTTCGCCGTGGTGGCATCGACCCGCCCGACGCAGCGCGCCCTCAGCCTGACCGACGCGTACGACCGCATATCCTGTTATCCCCGGGTGGATCTCGCGATGCGGGCGGTCGCGGAACAGTGACACGGTGGCCACCCTCTGCTCCCGTGGCGAGCAGGCGGTGGCCGAACTGTGTGTCCGGTGCCGCCGCTCTTCGGCAGGTGTGTTGCGATGGTCGGTATGACCTCGGGTGCAGTGGAATCGTCATCGGCGGATGGTGTGCGGGCGTTCGACGGGTTGGCCACGGAGTGGTCGCGGGGCATGGGGCTGCGGGTGCCGTTGGTGAACGCGCCGATGGGGGGAGTGGCGGGCGGACGATTCGCGGCGGCGGTGACGGCCGCGGGCGGGTTGGGGATGATCGGCATGGGCAGTGCCGGGTCCGCGCAAGCGCTGCAGCGGGAGCTGCGCGAACTGGGCGACGTGCGCGGTCCGTTCGGGATCGGGGTGGTGGATTGGGTCGTCGGTGCGGAACCGGAGTTGCTCGAGGTTGCCATGGCGGCCGCGCCTGCGTTGATCTCGGTGAGTTTCGGTCAGGACCTGTCCTGGGTGCAGCGGGTGCGGGAAGCCGGAATCCGCACGGCCACACAGGTATACACCGTGGATGACGCGCGTCGGGCCGAGGACGCGGGCATCGATCTCGTGGTAGCGCGCGGCGCTGAGGGCGGCGGCCACGGTGCACCGGCGATGGCGACGCTGCCGTTGCTGGACGCGGTGGTCGGCGCGGTCTCGGTTCCGGTCCTGGCCGCAGGCGGTATCGGCTCGCCGGCGAGCCTCGCGGGCGTGCTCGCCGCAGGGGCCGACGGCGCGTGGGTGGGTACCTGTCTGGCCGCGTGTTCGGAGTCGTTGCTGGCCGATGGCGCGCGCCGGGCGATGGTCGCCGCCGCGGGCACCGACACGATGCTGACGCGGGTCTTCGACGTCGGCATGGAATGGCCTTGGCCGACAAGGTTTCCCGCCCGGGTACTGCGCAACGAGTTCGCGAACCGGTGGACCGGCCGGGAACAGCGCCTGTCCGACGACGAGCAGGCCAAGCGGGCTCTCGCCGCCGCGATGAGCGCGGACGACCCACGGATCGCGCCGGTCGATGCCGGGGAGGCCGTCGGGATGGTCGCCCGGGTCGAACCGGTCGGCGCGGCGATCGAGAATCTCTGCGCCGGTGCCGCCCGATTGCTCGAAGGACGCACGCGGCGGCGGTGATCACCCGCCCGAGTTACCGTCCTCGATACCGGCTCTCGACGTGTTAACAAATGTAAATCGCCGGAGAACCCACGGTTTCCGAATGATCACCGGAACGGCGGTGAAACATCCGTACCGTGCGGTATTTCCGCTGCATTCCGGGTTTTCACGCAGGTGGGGCTGTTACGGGAGATAACGTGCGCCCGGCCTCCGATGACCACGACATTGCCGCCGCCTCACAGCGCACAATGCGCCGCAGCGGGGTGTGAGGAAACTGTTTGGACGCACGTCCCGGCGTCCTTACAGTCGGAGCACCAGCCCGATTTTCACAGCTCGAAGGGGGCGTCGTGGCACCAGCACGGACCGACCGACCATCCGCCGACGCCGGCGACGCACTTCTGCGATTGGGCAAGTATTTTCACCGCGGTGAGATTTCGGCGGACCAGCGCACGCTGCACAAAACCGGTGGCCGCGGCGCCGACGAGTTCTATCGCGACCGCTGGTCGCACGACAAAGTGGTGCGTTCTACCCATGGTGTGAACTGCACGGGATCGTGCTCCTGGAAGATTTACGTCAAAGACGGCGTGATCACCTGGGAATCGCAGCAAACCGACTATCCCTCGGTCGGCGCGGACAAACCGGAGTATGAGCCGAGAGGTTGCCCGCGCGGCGCCTCGTTCTCCTGGTACACCTATTCGCCCGCCCGCGTGCGCTATCCGTACGTGCGCGGTGTGCTGCTGGAGATGTACCGCGAGGCCAAGTCCCGGCTCAAGGACCCGGTCCTCGCGTGGGGCGAGATCGTCGAGGACGCTGAGAAAGCCAAGCGCTACAAGTCATCTCGGGGCAAGGGCGGCTTCGTGCGCGCCGAATGGTGGGAAGCCGCCGAGATCGCGGCCGCGGCGCACGTCTACACGATCAAGCAGTACGGCCCGGACCGGGTGGCGGGCTTCTCGCCGATTCCCGCCATGTCCATGGTCAGCCATGCCGTCGGCGCGCGGTTCATCTCGCTGCTCGGCGGCTCGATGCTGTCGTTCTACGACTGGTACGCCGACCTGCCGGTGGCCTCACCGCAGGTGTTCGGCGACCAGACCGACGTCCCGGAGTCGGCGGACTGGTTCGACGCGGGCTACCTCATCATGTGGGGCTCGAATGTCCCGGTGACCCGGACCCCCGACGCGCACTACATGACCGAGGCGCGCTACCGCGGGCAGAAGGTCGTGGTGGTCTCGCCCGACTACGCCGACAACACCAAGTTCGCCGACGAGTGGGTGGCGGCGCGGCCGGGAACCGATGCGGCCCTTGCCATGTCGATGGGACACGTGATGCTCAAGGAGTTCTTCGTCGACAAGACGACGGACCGCTTCACCGACTACGTCAAGCGCTACACCGATCTGCCGTTCCTGATCACCCTCGACGAGCGCGACGGCGCGCACGTGCCCGGAAAGTTCCTCACCGCAGCCGATTTGGCGGCCGCCGGTACGGTTGCGCAGGGGGCAACCGAACCACGCACTCCCGGGGCGGAGGGTGACGATTTCCGCACCGTGCTACTGGACGCGGACGCGAACCCGGTGGTGCCCAACGGATCTCTTGGCGACCGGTTCGGCGCTTCGGGTACCGGACGGTGGAATCTGGACCTGGCGAACATCGATCCGCTGCTGACGCTGCACGGCCGTACCGACGATGCTGCGGCCGTGCGGTTTCCCCGCTTCGACACCGATGTGCCCGGTGTGCTCACCCGCGGTGTGCCGACGATAGTTGTTGCAGGCAAGCGGGTTACCACGGTGTTCGACCTGTTGCTGGCGCAGTACGGTGTCGGCCGCGACGGCCTGCCCGGCAACTGGCCGACCGGCTACGACGATGCGTCCGAGCCGTACACCCCGGCCTGGCAGGAGGCCATCACCGGCGTCCCCGCCGTGCAGGCGACACGCATTGCCCGCGAATTCGCGGACAACGCGGACCGTTCCGGCGGCCGCTCGATGATCCTGATGGGCGCGGGCACCAACCACTGGTTCCACTCCGACCAGATCTATCGCGCGTTCTTCACGCTGACCCTGCTCACCGGCTGCCAGGGCGTCAACGGCGGCGGCTGGGCCCATTACGTCGGCCAGGAGAAGTGCCGTCCGGTGACCGGCTGGTCCACCCTGGCTTTCGCCTCGGACTGGCAGCGGCCGCCGCGGCAGATGCAGGGCACGGTCTTCTGGTATCTCACCAACGACCAGTGGCGCTACGACCCGTTCACCGCCGAGACCTTCGCCTCGCCGTTGAACCAGGGCCGGTTCGCCGGCCGCACCGCCGCCGACAATATCGCGCTGGCCAGCAGGCTCGGCTGGATGCCGAGCTACCCGACGTTCGACCGCAATCCGCTCGATCTGGCGGACGAGGCCGAGCAGGCGGGCAAGTCGGCGCCCGAGCACATCGTGGACGAGCTGAAGTCCGGCGACCTGCGCTTCGCCTGCGAGGACCCGGACGCGCCGGAGAACTTCCCGCGGTGTCTGACGGTCTGGCGGGCGAACCTGCTCGGCTCCTCCGGCAAGGGCAACGAGTACTTCCACAAGCACCTGCTCGGCGCGGACTCGAATCTGCAAACCACCGACGTCACCGGTGTGCGCCCGCAGGAGCTGGTCTGGCGCGATCAGGCGCCGACCGGAAAGCTCGATCTGCTGCTGTCGCTGGATTTCCGGATGACCAGCACCACGCTGTTCTCCGATATAGTGCTGCCCGCCGCGACCTGGTACGAGAAGCACGACCTCTCCTCCACCGACATGCACCCGTTCGTGCACGCCTTCTCCCCGGCGATCTCGCCGCCGTGGGAGGCCAAGACCGACTTCGACGCGTTCCACCGGATCGCGCGCGGGTTTTCCTGGATGGCGGAGAAGCACCTGGGTGTCCGCAAAGACATCGTCGCGGTGCCGCTGCAACACGATTCGCCCGACGCCATGGCGCAGGCGGGCGGCCGGGTTCTGGACTGGAAAGCCGGTGAGTGCGAGCCGATTCCGGGCAAGACCATGCCGAAACTGGTCATGGTGGAGCGCGACTACCCGAAGATCGCGGAGAAGATGGCGGCCCTCGGCCCGCTGATCGACACCCTCGGCCTGACCACCAAGGGCGTCACCACCTACCCCGACGAGGAAGTGAAGTACCTCGCGGCGACCAACGGCACCGTGGTTTCCGGTGTGGCACAGGGGCGTCCGTCGCTGGCCAAGGACACCCACGCCGCGGAGGCGATCCTCGCGCTGTCCGGCACCACCAACGGCAGGCTCGCGGTACAGGGCTTCGAGGCGCTGGAGCGGCGCACCGGCACCGAGCTGGCCGACCTGGCCGCCGAACACGAGGGCAAGCGAATCACCTTCGCCGACACCCAGGCTCGGCCCGTCCCGGTGATCACCTCGCCGGAGTGGTCCGGCAGTGAGACCGGCGGGCGGCGGTATTCACCGTTCACCATCAACACCGAGCGGTTGAAGCCGTGGCACACCCTCACCGGACGCCAGCACTTCTACCTGGACCACGACTGGATGGTGGAACTCGGTGAGCAGCTGCCGATCTTCCGGCCGCCGCTGGACATGACCGCGTTGTTCAGCGAACCCGATGTGGGCGCGGTGACCGAAAAGGGCGTGACCGTCCGGTATCTGACGCCGCACTCGAAGTGGTCGATCCACTCGGCCTACCAGGACAACCTGCACATGCTCACGCTGTCGCGTGGCGGCCAGTCGATCTGGATGTCGGAGAAGGATGCCGCGAAAATCGGTGTCGCCGATAACGATTGGATCGAGGCCGTCAACCGCAACGGTGTGGTCGTCGCGCGGGCCATCGTGTCGCACCGGATGCCGGAAGGCACCGTGTTCATGTATCACGCGCAAGACCGAGCGGTGGACGTGCCGCGCATCGAGGATCGGCCGGAGGTCAACGACGCCCGCGGCAAACGCGGCGGCATCCACAACGCGCTGACCCGGATCATGATCAAACCCTCACACCTCATCGGCGGCTATGCGCAGCAGTCCTTCGCGCTGAACTACCACGGCCCCACCGGAAACCAGCGCGACGAGGTTACGACCATTCGCCGTCGCTCGCAGGAAGTGGAGTACTGACATGCGCGTCATGGCCCAGCTCGCCATGGTGATGAACCTGGACAAATGCATCGGCTGTCACACCTGCAGCGTCACCTGCAAGCAGGCATGGACCAACCGCGGCGGCACCGAGTACATGTGGTTCAACAATGTGGAAACCCGTCCGGGACAAGGGTATCCGCGCCAGTATCAGGACCAGGAGAAGTGGAAGGGTGGCTGGCAGCTCAACCGCCGCGGCAAGCTCACCCTGAAATCCGGCTCGCGGATGAAGCGGCTGCTCAACATCTTCGCCAACCCGGACCTGCCCACGGTGGCGGACTACTACGAGCCGTGGAGCTACGACTACGACAACCTGCTGTCGTCCCCGGCGATGGACACCACCCCGGTCGCGCGCCCGAAATCGCTGATCACCGGCGAGGACACCAAGATCACCTGGGGCGCCAACTGGGACGACGACCTCGGCTCCGGCCCGGAACAGGTGGGCAAGGACCCGTTGCTGTCCCGGCTGTCCGATCAGGTGAAGCTCGAGTTCGAGCAGACCTTCATGTTCTACCTGCCGCGGATCTGCGAGCACTGCCTGAACCCCTCGTGCGCGGCCTCGTGCCCGTCCGGTGCGATCTACAAGCGCGCCGAGGACGGCATCGTGCTCGTCGACCAGGACAAGTGCCGCGGCTGGCGCCAGTGCGTCACCGGCTGCCCGTACAAGAAGATCTACTTCAACCACAAGACGGGCAAGGCGGAGAAGTGCACCTTCTGCTACCCGCGGGTCGAGGTCGGCATCCCCACGGTCTGCTCGGAGACCTGCGTCGGCCGGCTGCGCTACATCGGCGTGATGCTCTACGACGCCGACAAGGTCCTGGAAGCGGCCTCCGTCACCGAGGACAAGGACCTGTACCCCTCGCAGTTGGGCGTGTTCCTCAACCCGCACGACCCCCGGGTGATCGCGGAGGCGGAGCGGGCCGGTATCTCGCCGGAATGGATTCAGGCGGCGCAGGATTCGCCGATCTACAAGCTGATCGTCGACTACCAGATCGCCTTGCCGCTGCATCCGGAGTACCGCACCATGCCGATGGTCTGGTACGTGCCGCCGCTGTCGCCGGTGGTGGACGTGCTGTCGGAGACCGGCCACGACGGCGAGGACGCACGAAACCTGTTCGGCGCGATCGACGCACTGCGGATTCCGGTGGAGTATCTGGCGGAGCTGTTCACGGCGGGTGACGTCGGCCCGGTGCGCGCCGCGTTGCAGCGGTTGGCGGGGATGCGGGCGTTCATGCGGTCGGTGAACCTCGGCGAAGAACCGGATCCGGCGATCGCCCCCTCGGTGCGGCTGGAGCCGGAGGAGATCGAGGCGATGTATCGGCTGCTGGCGATCGCGAAATACGAACACCGGTACGTGATTCCGTCGGGTGCTGGTTCGGAAGCGCATCAGCTGGACGCGTTGGCGACCGGGTGCAGCCTGGACAACGACGGCGGGCCGGGGATGACGGCGTTCGACACCATGGTGGAGAAGTTTCACCTGACCGACACCAATGGTGCTGCGCCGGAGGAGAAGTCGAACCGGGTCAATCTGCTCAACTGGGATGGGCAGAGCACCAACGGGTTGCTGCCGTCGCCTGCTAACGGCAAGGCTCCGGGCAACGGTGTAGCCGCGAATGGCAGCAACGGCTCGGCGGCGAACGGCAGCAACGGCTCGGCCGCGAATGGAGGCAACGGTGCCATACCCGACGGTGTGCCGCCCGTAGCCACGACTACCGGAGCACCCCAATGAGCGCGCGCGTCCCGAATTCGAGCGAGGGTCCGTCATGTCGCTGCTGAAGGTACGCCGCAGGCCCGAGCCCGCGGTGCCGATGGCCGAACGGGACCGGCGCGTGGTGTGGCGGATCGCCGCGCTGCTGCTCGACTACCCGAGCGAGCAACTCCTCGCGATGACCGACGATCTGGTAAGTGCCGCAACGCAATTGCCGGAGCCAGTGCGGGATCATCTGATCGAATTCCTCACCCACCTACGCGCAAGCGCACCGCTGGACCTGGCGACGCGCTACGTCGAGACCTTCGACATGCGCCGCCGCTCCAGCATGCACCTGACCTTCTACGCCTACGGCGACACCCGCAAGCGGGGGATGGCGCTGCTCCGGTTCAAACACGCCTATCGGCACGCGGGTGTCGAGCTCGGCGACGAGGAGCTGCCCGATCACCTGTCGGTGCTGCTGGAGTTCGCCGCGACGGTCGATCCGATCGGCGGTGAACGGTTGCTCGGCGAGCATGTGCCGGTCATCGAACTGCTCCGGCTCTCGTTGTCCGACAGCAGGTCTCCCTACGCCGCCGTGCTGGCGGCGGTGGTCGCCACGCTGCCTCCGCCGACCACGGCGGACCGGCGGCGCATCGCCGAGCTGGCCGCGCAGGGACCACCCGAGGAAGAAGTGGGACTGGAACCGTTCGCCATGGATCCCACCATGTTCGCGCAAGGAGAAGGCCGCCGATGACCAGCACCCTGTGGTTGACCCTGCCGTATGTGGCATTCACCTCGTTCGTCCTCGGTCACCTGTGGCGTTACCGGAACGACCAATTCGGTTGGACCACGCGCTCTTCGCAGATCTACGAGAGTCGCCTGTTGCGCCTGGGCAGTCCGCTGTTCCACTTCGGCATGCTCGGGGTGATCGGCGGCCACGTGATGGGCGTGTTGATACCGGCGTCGTGGACCGCCGCGGTCGGCATCTCCGAGCATGCCTACCACCTGGTCGCGGTGTCGGCGGGTTCGGTGGCGGGTGCGGCGGTGCTGGCCGGTGTCGGCATCCTGCTCTATCGCCGGTTCACCGTGCCCGCGGTCCGCAAGGCCACCACCGCCAACGACAAACTGATGTACGCGCTGCTGGCTGCCGCGTTGATCACCGGCCTGCTCAATACCTGGGGGAGCAACCTGCTCTGGGGTACCTACAACTACCGTGAGACCGTATCCCCTTGGTTCCGTAGCCTTTTCACGCTGAATCCGGAGCCCGGCCTGATGGTCGGTACGCCGTGGACCTTCCAGGCGCATGGCTTGGTCGTGCTCACCCTGATCGGTATCTGGCCCTACACCCGCCTGGTGCACATGTTCAGCGCGCCCCTCGGTTACCTCACGCGCCCTTACATCGTTTACCGCCGCAAGGAATCCAACGCCCCTGACACTCGTCGCTACGCCCGCGCCTGGGACGCGCCTGTCACTCCTGAACACTGGCGTTGATCCACGTTCCGCGACGCACCTGAAACGCCGCTGTGGCAACGCATCTGAGGAGATGCGTTGCCACAGCTGCGTTCTCGGTCTCAGTGGCCGACTACGACCAGCACGAATTGCTGGGTCGGATTGTTCTGCGCCGGACGGCTCACCACGCCGAAGTCCTTCTCGGCGTATTCGTGTGCGTCCACGTAGCGATTGTTGGACGCCTGCTGCATCGTGTATTTCCCGCCGCCGAGTGCCCGGATGTGCCACACCTGCGTGGGATTGCTCTGCGCCGGGCGGGTGACCAAGCGGTAGTCCAGAGACTCGATCTCGTGCGCGTCGAGGTAGCGGTTGCTGCTCACCTGCTGCACCGTGCCGGTTCCGGTGCCGCTGTCGTCCCAGCGGATCCGCCACTGCTGGCTGGTGTCGCCCTGCTTCGGGCGGGTGACCACGTTGTAGTCGTGGGTGTCGTCGTTCCACGCGTCGAGATAGCGGCCGCTGGACACCTGCTGGATCGTGACGATGTCGTCGGGCTGTGCGGCGTTCGCGGTAGCGGGAACAGCGACGAGGCCGACCACGGTCAGTGTGCCGAAGAACAGTCCTGCTGCTGCGCGGCTGAGGGAGTGTGTCAAGTGCTGATCTCTCTGGTGGAAGGGCCTGTCCACTAAGGTTCGGGCACACGGAGCCGCTCCGTAAGCCACCCTGGGAGGTAGCCAGGCCGACACAGGGTGCGGAAATCACCCCGGAGGGTGGCCGCCGATCGCGTTGAGCGGGCATGTGCTTGGGTGGACGCGTGCGGAAACGGACCTGGCTCAGCATCGGTGGCGGTCTTGTCCTGGCGATCCTGTGGGGTGAGTGGGAGAACTGGCGCGCGACGCGCAGGGTGGTCGGGTCCGTCGCGGGTGACTCCGAGGCCGTGGTCGTGCTCGGGTATCGCGACGCCGGCACGCGCGCCAACCTGATGAATCGGTGGCGGGTGCGGGCGGGGCTGCGGTCGATCGATCCGGCCGCCGCTCGGACTCGGCTGGTGCTGTGTGGCGGGGCGTGTGCAGGTCCGCATACCGAGGCGGCGCTGATGGCGCGCTATGCCACCGACACCGGTGGGTATCGCGGGGAGGTCGTCCTGGAGGAGTCGAGCCGAAGTACTTGGGAGAACATCGCTTTCGCGATTCCGTATCTCGAGGACGTCGAGCGGATCAAGATCGTCTCGTTGCCGTTCCATGCCGAGAAGGCCAGGCGCTATCTGCGGAAGCAGCGCCCGGACCTGGCCGACCGCCTGGTGCACGGCAGCGAGTATCGGTTCGGCGACCTGCTGCCGTTCACGCCACTGCTCGCCGTCTACGGGCGGCTGAAGGACGCCCGCGACGTCCCATGACGCAGGACTGAATCAGCCTGTGCGCCATAGGGACTCGCCGATCAGCGCTGACCGGCTCCGGAGAGTTCGAAAGCCTCGGCTTCGGGTTCCCGGGTCGCGCGCCAGTAGCTCGTGCCGGTGCCCGGCCAGGACTGCCGGTTGCGGCCGGTGTGATCGAGGAACCAGCTGTGGCACCCGCCGGACACCCACACGGATTTGTCGAGTTTGCCGTGCAGCCAGGTGTTGAACTCGCGCTGCACCTCGTCGCGCACCTCGAGCCGCGTCGAACCCCGGTCCTCCATCATGCGCAGGCATTTCACGATGTAGCGCACCTGGGATTCGATCAGGAACAGAATGGATTGCGCGCCACCACCGGAATTGGGGCCCATGATCATGAAGAAGTTCGGGAAACCCGCCACCGTCATGCCGTAGTAGGCCTGCATGCCGTCGCGCCAGGCGTTCTGAATGGTGAGCCCGTCCCGGCCGACGATGTGCTCGTCGGCGCAGCGGTTGCCGGTGGCGAAGCCGGTGCCGAGCACGACCACGTCGGCCTCGTGCAGTTCGCCGTCGGCCGTGCGGATTCCGGCTTCGGTGAATTCCTCGATGCCCTCGGTGACCAGGCTGACGTCCGGGCGTTGTAATGCCGGATAGAAGTCACTGGAGAACAGGATGCGCTTGCAGCCGAAGGTGTAGGTCGGGGTGAGCTTCGCGCGCAACTCAGGGTCGGGCACCTGCTTCTTCAGCTGGTGCAACGACATCCATTTGAGCAGTGTGTTCAAGCGGGGGTGGAAGTAGCCGGCCACCGGCGCCTCGTGCAACCAGAACGCGGCATTGCGGTAGATCTTCATCGCACCGGGGAAGGCCTTGAACAGGCGCTGCTCCACAGTGCTGACCGGGCGGTCCATCTTCGGCAGCACCCAGTGCGGGGTGCGTTGGAAGACCTCGACATGCGCTGCGGTATCGGCGATTTGGGGCACCAGCTGGACGCCGCTGGAGCCGGTGCCGATGACCGCTACTCGTTTACCGGTCAGATCCACCGAATGGTCCCACTGCGCGGAATGGAACACCGGGCCCTTGAAGGCGTCGCGCCCCTTGAACTCCGGAATATTCGGGACGTGCAGCGCACCGTGCGCGGCGACCACCGCGCGCGGCCGATACTCGTCGCCATCGGCGGTGCGCACCACCCAGCGGTCGCTCGTGTCGTCGAATTCGTAAGACACGGCCTCGGATTGGAATCGGATATACGGTTCGAGCTCGTAATCCTTGACCACCCGCCGGATGTAATCGAGTATCTCCGGCTGCGGGGCATACATCCGGGTCCAGTCGGTATTCGGCGCGAACGAGTACGAATACATCATCGACATGATGTCGCAACCGCAACCGGGATAAGTATTCTCCCGCCACACGCCACCGACCCCATCGGCCTTCTCGAGAATGACGAAATTCCGCTCGCCCGCCTCCAGTAGCTTGATCGCCATTCCCACACCGGCCAACCCCGTACCGACGATGAGAACGTTCGGATCCTGCCCGCTAACCTGATCCATCGACGCCATGTTTTCCCTTCACTGCACCTAGACGGGAAGGTTAGCGTTCCAGGAACCCCCCAGTACACCCCCCGAGCAGGTGGATTTTCCGGGGGTTAGCCGGGAACGAGTTCCCCGATCCGGGCACGCCTCATATCGCGTTGAGGGCGTCCACGGCTGCGGCTTGGGTGGCGAAGTTGGGAAGGTCGTCAGATCGACGCGGACCTTGCCATCGGAAACCGAACTCATCGGTGTCGGCGGGCAGCGACTCCGCTTGGCGGATGAGGAATTCCATTGTGGCGGAACGGGAGTGGCCGCTGTCCAGCAGCTGCCGGTAGTTGCGAACGAACACCCCCTTGAAGGTTTCCGCATCCCGGCACCGGGGGCCGGGGCAATTCGTGGCGCTGGGTTCTTCCAGAACACCGTCCCGGATGAACGGTGACCCGGCGCGCGTCACCGCCGAGGCGATCGTGTCGGCCGTGGTGAACAGATCGCTCTGTCCGGTGGCCTGGCCCAGCGCCACCAATCCGCCGATCACCGCGCCTTGAACGTAGGTCCATCGCGTGCTCTCGTCGGCGAGCACGCAAGTGTCACCGTCCGGGGCGAGGTCGAGGTGGTCGTTGATCAATCCGGATCGGTCGATCAACGCGCGACCCGCCCGTGTGGTGAACCAATCCCACATCGTCTGCGCGCGAGCGAGATACGACGAGCGATGCGAGGGATCGACCCGCGTGCTCAGCTGGGCGGTCGCCGTGAGATACAACGCGTTGGTGATCGCATTCACCTGGGTCCACGGGCGCTGATCCGGATCGACACCCACGCGTGCCCACGCCATCCCGCCGTCGCAGAACGACGCGCGCTGATCATCGAGGCCGTCGACAACGACCTGCGCCGCCGTGAGGTAGCGCGGATTGTGGGTGAGGTCGAAGGCACGCAACCACGCCAACGCCCACCATAATTCGTCGTCGTTGTAGCCGGTCCGTCTGGGAACTCCTATTCGAGCAACGTCGCCGTGCCGGTAGATGTCGTCCACATAGGCGAGGTACTGGAGGTCATCGGTGCGCGCCGCGTAGTCGATGACAGCGGTCAGCGCGTTGGCGCTCTGCCAGGTACTGGCGTCGTTCTCCCAGAGCCCTGTCCCGAGGTCATAGCGGTCCAGCAATCGGTCGACGGCCCGCAGCCGCCGGTCCGGTGGTGGGTCGGCTTGCTCGGTCCATCGGGTACAGCGGACCTCCGGCCGGTCACCGGCCTTCCCGCAAGCGCGCAACAGCCCGTCGTCGTACCGGTAGAACCGCGTATCCGCGGCGGTGGCAGCCGCGGCAATGGTTGCCGCCGACCTTTCGTCTCGGCTGCTACGGCCAGTGCGATCGAGCCACACCGAATCGCCGGGCTGCCCGTTCACGATGTTCGCCCAGGCGCCAGTGCCTGTGGTGGTCAAGGTGATCGTGCGCGCCCACACTCGAACCTGCGGATTCACCCGGCGGATGCCGGTTGCGGTCCGGGGGTCATCCCCGTCGCAGGGCCGGTCCACGCATCCCGGCACCTCCGTCGACAGCCCATCGCGCAAGGACTGCGGCTTCACCACCAGGTATGCCCCCAGCGTCAAGCTGACGACAACCCCGACCACAACGGCCCGCCGAGCCCGTTTGCGTTCGATCACGGCCCACACCCTAGCCAGGTTACGAAAGTGTGTGCGCTGTGGCGATCGGGTCTAGGCGGGGTGGTTGGAGACTGAGATGACGGAGTTGTCTACGCGGACTTGGTATACCGGCAGGTGGACCGAGTCGTCGTCGAGGCAATGCCCGTCGATCAGCGAGTACGCCTGCTTCAGTAGCGGTGAGATGACGACAGGAGTGCCGTCGCGGTCACCGACGAGCCCTCGGGAGATCACGGCAGCGCGGCCGATGGGATCGATATTGCCGACAGCGGCGAGGGTGTCGTCCGACAGGCGGAACAAGGCTGCTTGGGCGGCAGTCGCGCCGTTGCCCAGCAGCACCGCTACGCCGCGGCCGGGGATCAACCGGTCGATGCCGCATGCTCGGGTCCACCCGGCGCTGAGAGATGCAGCGCTGCTGAGGGTTTCGACGGCGGTCATCGGGTGCTGCTCGCCGCGGCCTCGGCCTCCAGCACGAAGGTCTCCGCCTCGACCACCACGTCGGCCTCGGTGCGGTCGCTGGGGCGGCGCAGGAAGACCGCCCAAACCACCACGGCGCAGGCGACATAGAAGCCCATGAAGACCCAGAACGCGGTGGTGGCCGACTGGGTGGACGCGTAGGACGAGCGCAGCATCAGGTTGATGCCGACGCCGCCGAGCGCACCGATCGCGCCTACGAAACCGATGAGCGCGCCGGAGGTGTTGCGTGCCCACGCCGCCTGCTCGTCCCGAGAAACGTTGAGACTCTTGGACTTCGCGTCGAACACCGACGGGATTATCTTGGTGACGGACCCGTTGCCGATGCCGGACAGAATGAACAGTGCGATGAAGCCGGCAATGAGTGTCACCATCGCCGCGCCGCTCGGCACGCCGCCGTTGCGATCACCCAGCGTGCTGGCCACCACGACGGCCACCGCGGCCACCATCATCGCGCCGAAGACATACATGGTGACCTTGCTGCCGCCGATCCGGTCGGCCCACTTACCGCCGTACGGGCGGGCCAGCGACCCGAGCAGCGGTCCGATGAATGCGATCTGCGCGGCGTGCAGCGCCGCCTGCGCGGCGGTGTCACCACCGGCCTTGAAACTGATCTGCAGCACCTGGCCGAAGGCGAAGCTGTAGCCGATGAACGAGCCGAACGTGCCGATGTAGAGGAACGCGATCGCCCAGGACTGCGGCACCTTCAGCGCCGCGACCATGTCCGCCAGGTCGGCCTTCTGGTTGCGCAGGTTGTCCATGTAGAGGGCGGCGCCGAGCGCGGCGAGCGCCACCAGGACCAGGTAGATCGCGCAGATCAGCGAGGCGTAGCCGTTGCCGAGGGTGGCGATGATCAGCAGCCCGAGCAGCTGGATCGCCGGAACGCCGATATTGCCGCCGCCCGCGTTGAGCCCGAGCGCCCAGCCCTTCAGCCGCTGCGGGTAGAACGCATTGATATTGGTCATCGACGAGGCGAAGTTGCCGCCGCCGAAGCCGGCGAAGGCGGCCACGACCAGGAATGTCGTGTACGAGGTGCCCGGCTGATTGATGAAATACAGCGTGAGCAGCGTCGGGATCAGCAGCAGGAACGCGCTGAAGATGGTCCAGTTGCGGCCGCCGAACTTCGCGGTGGCCACGGTGTACGGAATCCGCAGGATCGCGCCGACCAGGGTCGGCACCGCGACCAGGAAGAACTTGCCCGCCGGATCGATGCCGTAGGTCTCGGTGGGCATGAACAGCACCATCACCGACCAGATCGACCACACCGAGAAGCCGACATGCTCGGCGAAAACAGACCAGATCAGGTTCCGCTTGGCAACGTCCTTACCGCCGGCTTCCCAGGCCACCACATCTTCGGCATCCCAGTTCTCGATGTCACGGTTACGCGTCAGCGTGCTCAACTCAGGCCTCCCACAATCGGTTGTCTCCGACGGTAGGCAGCGGGTATTGCCGACATGATTCGTGGAATGACCGGGAGATCAACGGTTGCTCACGGAGCGCTGAGTGGGCGCGTGATGCTGGGTGCCGCTCGCGCGGTTTCACCGGTCAGTTGGCGCGCGGCCTGAGCACGTCCTCGAAGAGGGTATCCACCAGATCCTGGGGGACAGGGGAGCCCGTCAGCGCGCGGAAAACGAGGGGCCTGACCAGGGTGGTCGGTCATCGCCACCACCCGACAGGGCGGAGGGGAGCTGCCAGCGAAGGCTGATGCGTCGAACGGGCAGCTGATTGTCGGAAATTGACGAGCCCTGACCAGCTGGCCGCTCTACGCGAGCGCCTGGCCGACCGCCGGCTCGATCTTCTCTTCGTCAACGCCGCCATCGACCGAGGCGATTTCCCGATTCACGAGGTCCCGACCGACATGTTCACCGAGGTGGTGATCACCAACGCCCTGAGCCCGTTGCGCGCCGTCGAGACCCTCCGCGAGCTGGTCGTCCCCGGCGGAACCGTCGCGATCATGTCCTCCGAGCAGGGCCGCATCTCGCAGAACACCGAAGGCGGCTACGAGCTCTACAAGGCGAGCAAGACCGACGGGCACCACACCCGCTGCCCACCTCGAGATAAGTTATCGACGCTGTCACGCGCAGGGTGGGCACGGCATAGAACTTGGGGGATTGCGATGTTTCGACGGTTGGCACTGATCGCGGTACTGATGGTGAGCGTGGTCGCCTGCCAGCAGAACGCAGCGAACCCGCCGGAGCCCCCGGTCGCGACCGGGCCGGACGCGGAGATGTTGGCGCGGTTGCGCACCACCGACATCTGCGCACTGGTGCCGCGCGCGGAGCTGGCGAAACTCGGCCCGGTCACGGCCGTCGGCACCGATCAGTTGTACGGGTGCAGAGCCAAATTCGGCACCGACCGCAGCACTGGCACCGAAGTGGATTGGCTGGTGCGCGCAGTCGATCAAACCGGGCCGGACCAGGGTGCCACCGTCACCATCGACGGCATGACCGTGAACCTGCTCGGCGACAACGATGTCCGCTCACCCGAGGAGGTCGCGAGTGCGTCGACCCGCACCTGCACCGCGTACGCACAACTGCCGACCGGCGGCTCCATGTCCCTGATGGTCACGATCCCGCCGGGAACCGAACCCTGCCCGGCCGCGCAATCCCTCGTCACCGTCGCGCTGACCGAGTGGAAACGGCATCCGCGAGTGGGTGATTCGCCGGACACGGTACGCACCACGGTCACCGGCAAAGATCCGTGCGCGGTACTGACGAAGCTGCCGGATGCGATCCGCGGCGATTCCGAATGGGTCGATCGCTGCTGGTTCAGGCTCGACGGCGACGCGATCTATGTCGGGTACGGGCACTCGGCCGACCGTGAGTTCAAGAACTACGAGCGCGTGGAAGTTGCTGGGCAGCACGCATACTGGACATCCAACCAAGCCAATGGCAGCTATCGGATTCGCGTCGGCCAGACCTTCGATCCCGTCGCCGACAACTCCGATTACGCGAGCGTGCCCGCCGTGACAATCAACGGCCGCGATCGGGCAACCCTCGAAAAGGTCACCGCCGCAGTCCTAGAAGTGCTACCAGCAGTGAAATGACCAGTGCCCGAACGACATCGAGCAACCGCCGCGGTGTAGACGACTCGACCGGAAAGAGCGGCGTCGGACCATGGCAGACGACCTGATCGTGACTCGGTTGCTGGTGATACCCGCATCCGAGCTACACGAGCGATTCTCCCGGTCGTCCGGCCCGGGCGGCCAGCACGTCAACACCACCGACAGCCGAGTAGAACTATCATTCGACCTCGCCAACTCACCCTCGGTGCCGGAGTGGCTGCGCACCCGCATGCTCGACCGCCTGTCCACCCGCCTGGTCGACGGCGTGCTCACGACTACCGCATCAGAGCACCGGGCACAATTGCAGAACCGCGCAGCCGCCCGCGAACGCCTGGCCGCACTACTCCGTGAAGCCGCCGCCGCCCCACCCCCCGCCCGCCGCCCCACCAAACCCTCACGCGGAGCAAAAGAACGCCGCATCTCCGCCAAGAAGCGGCGCGGCATCACCAAACGAAACCGCCGCGCGTCCCCCGACGATTAACCCGACGGGCACTTCCCGCTTCGAGATCTAGAGGCCGCGACAGCCCTCTCGGCCGGCCACGTGGAACCGGCTTGTCCGCTGCTACTAGACGATGGTCCCGGGCCAGATGTCGGTGGCTCATGGCAGTGTCAGCCGCTGTGATTGCTTCAGCTGATGACGACACCTCGTTGCCTGATCATGGACGGTGTTTCCCTACCTTGATCGCGATCAACGAACTGGGGGCGTGGTGAACACCGCGACCGGTGGCCTCGAGTGGCTGTACGACAGAGATCTGCCGCTGGTCAGCTTCACCTTCGCGCGTCAGGTCAGCGCCCGGGAGCTGTTGGAGCGGATGGGCGTCGACCAAGACACGGTGGCGGTGCGCGGGATGGACGACTTCCATTACGAGCTGGGCGGCCTTCTCTACGAACGTGACGGATATGTGGTCACCGCAGGGCATTACCGAACCTGGGCGTGGGTCCAGGAGCGCGGTAGCTGGAAATCGTTGGAAGACCGAGGACTGGTGCTGCGCGCCTCGATCGGAACCGCGGCACTGGAGCTGCATGCCTCCATGAAACCGGGAGCGGTGTTCGGATACGCCGAGAACGGCCGCCTCATCACCGGCCTCGACACCACCGACCTCTTCAAACGGACAGGCAGTGACCCGCACCGCTTCGACACCGAGATCCAGGCCCTCGGCGCCCGACCCGAAGAACACGAATACGGCCCCCGGGGGTCCCTCGGACTGTTCTACAGGCTCGCAGCGAACCTCGGCATCGGGGTGCTTGAAGAAGATGCCCGCATCGACCGCCCCGTCCTCAGCGGCCGGCTACTGCCCCCAGCCTCGCGGTAGCTGCCGAGTCACCCGACACGCGACGTGCCGATCAGTTGGACGACGGCGAAGCGCTCAATGCGTGTGTGCTCGACATCGGCCAGCAGGGCAATCTGCTCGGAAAGTTCTGCGGTGCCGGTATTTTGTCTGGCGACGCTCATCCCACCGCACCGCTCGAGTTCGATTCCATCGCGCCGCCAATCACGTGCACTCAGACCAATTCTCCGGACCTAGTGGCCGGTTCGGGTCAGCGGGCTCCGCGCCATGAGCGAGCGTCGGCGTGCTATTCGAGCCTGTCAACGTTCAGGCGAGCTGTGCCGCCTCTGTCTGCGATCGCGGAGGCCAAGTCGCGCGCGAAGGTACCGATGGCTTGATAGCTCGTCGGGATCAGGATGCGGGCCTCGGTCACGGTGCCGACGGTCGGTGAGTTGTCATCGATGTCGACCGTCGCAAGATGTGCCGCGACCGCAAGCTGGCCGCGGTTCGTCACCATGTAGGCGGCCAGGTCGACGGTCTCTTGGTCGCCCAACGATGCGGAAACCCGCAGTCGTGCATCGCTTTTCCATGGATAAGCTTGCAGCGCGTGAGCCCACTCGCGAAGGTCGGTGTCGTTGAAGTAACCCACAGCGGCCCCCGAGCGAAGGGCGGTACGCGCGCGGACACGAGCAGCTCGCCGATCCCGAGCCGCCACCCCAGCCTTCCCCGGAGCCGGGGTGCGCTGTATCCAAGCCAAGGCGCCGACGGTCCGAGAACCGGGGCACCGACTCCGCCCTCTTATTGGTAGATCCGAAAGTGGATCAACTGACCGTGGGCTCACCCGCCAGGCGAGTAGCCGCTCGGTCCGAATTCATCGGCGCATCCCCGTACAGGGATGAGATATCGAGACCCATACTAGCGAGCCATGCACTCCGGATACTTTGAACCGCACATGGATTCGTGTTCAGATCTCCGCTGACACCGTGCGAGCGGCGCTCCTACGACGCCGTACCGGCGACCCGGTCGTAGGTGAGGAAGGCCGCTCCGCTGCCGAGGACCGTGTGGTCGACGAGGTTCCATGCATCGGGGGCGAAGCTCGCCGAGCGCCCGAACATCGGAATGCCGGCGCCGAGGGTGAGTGGGCTGAGCTTGACGATAACCTGATCGATCTCGCCATAGAGCGCGCCTGCCAGGTCTCCGCCGCCCACGAGCCAGATGTCCTTGCCGCCTTGACGTTTCAGCTCGCGCACCGTCGCCGCCGGATCATCGGCCACGACCTTCACCTGCGGGTCCGGGCTTTCGGTCA
This sequence comes from Nocardia sp. XZ_19_369, assembly GCF_015355715.1. Classification (NCBI taxonomy): domain Bacteria; kingdom Bacillati; phylum Actinomycetota; class Actinomycetes; order Mycobacteriales; family Nocardiaceae; genus Nocardia; species Nocardia sp. XZ_19_369. The sequence continues at coordinate 461,054 of NZ_JACVED010000002.1, forward strand.
GGGTCCGGGAGAAGACCACATGCTCCAGATGCGGGTAGGCATCGGACACCCCGACCGCCAGCCCGATCTCGTAGCTCTTACGGCCCTCTACGACGGTATCGAACCGAACGTTCTCGGCCGTGATGCCGAACGCGGCCCGCGCCGCCCCGGGCAGCGTCTCGGGGTATTCCTCGATGAGGTGCTTCAGGTAGTCCTCCGACGGAGTCCAGAAGCCACCGGGCCCGCTCGGATCCGATCCGTCCGGGCCCGCGATGAAGCCGTCGAGAGTGGAGGCAATGAGGTACACCAGCTTGCGCAAAAAAGGCCCTTCGTTGATCGGATGGTGAGTGTCCGGTCCGAACCGGACGTTCACCGAGCTATCACTTCGTTGAAGTTGGACCAGTAAAGCACTTCATTCACAGTACTGCAAGCAGAGTGGTTATGTGGTGTCGGCCACTACCGCCGAGCATCCCCGACGTTGAAGAACGTCAACGTAATCCGGCCAGTTGCGGACGTTCGCGAACGGGCGGGGCGCGGCTATATAGGACGTCGTAACCGGCCGCTACTGCTTTCTTCACGGCGTATGAGCTCAATCGTGACAATTTGGCCGACGTGGGACACAGGCAAACCTTCGGCTTCTGAATCTCATGGCAGTGCTCTCCAGCGTTCTGATCTGGCGTAGCAGGGCGGGCTCGCTGTAAGCAGCATCTCTCCACTGCCGATGTGCGGTCGGGTTTGCTCGGTCAGAGCTGGGGAAAGCGCGACAGGGGGATAGATACTGAAGGAGCAATCTGATGGCTAACTCTGGCGCAGCATATGAGTACGACACGGCATCGCGTGACCCGGAATCCGGCGGCTTTTCTTCCGATGCGGCGCGGACCTCGAGAGGTCACGCTGGGGAAGGAATACAAGACGGTTACAACATTCCTGGCATCCTGTTATGGGTGGTGGGTATCGCTGCGCTTGGTGCGACGCTCACCGCGGCCGGGTCCGGCTTCCGTGGGTGGGCGACGATCGGCGCGATCGTGTGCGTAGTCAGCCTGCTGGGCGGTTCGGGCTGGCTCATCCTCGAGCATCGTCGAATCAAGGCCAAGGAAGGACTTTCCCTGACCGACCAAGTGGGGCACTAGCACTGCGGAGCTGGCGCATGCTCCGCGACGGGCCCGCCGACCAGCGCGCGCACGCCGCGCAAGTCACGGTCGTCGGGCCCATCAGCCCCGGCGCCCGACACGAACCGGACGCGGTGGCCCAGGAACTGTGGCACCTCCACCCCGAATGGGCCAGCCACTGACCGTCTTACGCTGACACCACCCCACAGTGTGCGATGCTCGGCATGAGCGGATGTTGCCGCAACGTCCGGGGTTCGGCGGCGATTTCGTATGCGGCAAGCTGGTTCGATGGGATTTGAACTGGTTTCCGACCGGCGTCCGCTGCTGTTCCTGACGTTGGTCACCACGATGTCGTTGCCCTTCTTCGTCTTGGGCGCGTTCGTCGACAGTGTGCGGGTGGGGGCGCTGGAATTGCCTGCCAGCGCGGCGATGTTCCTGGTACCGGTACTCGCGGCGGTGTTCCTCATCCGCCGGGACGAAGGCAAAAAGGCGGTCTGGGCGCTGCTGCGGCGCGCGTTCGACTATTCGGCCGCACCGCACAAGGTTTGGTACCTCGTGGCGGCGGGGGTGCCCGTAGTCGCCGGAATAGCTGCTTACGGGATCGCCCGGGGGTTGGGCGCGGTCGGCGGGGGTGTCCCAATTGCTTTGGCGGCGTTGCCTTTCGTGCTGATCGCAACGTTGTTCTCGGCGACCTGCGAGGAACTGGGCTGGACCGGCTACGCGACCGACCCGCTGCAACGGCGCTGGGGTCCGGTGTGGGCGGGCATTGCCCTCGGAATCTATTGGGCGGTCTGGCATCTGGTGCCGCTTGCCCAGGTCGGGCACGGCTTCTGGTGGATCTCCGGATGGTTCGTCGGGACCGTAGCCGGGCGAGTGCTGATCGTCTGGCTGCACAACCGAACCGGCCAGGGGGTCCTGGCCGCGATTCTGTTTCACGCCATGCTCAATGTAACCGCCGTGGTGACACCGGATTACGGCGAGCCGATCGTCCTGATCCTCGGCGGAGCGCTCCTGACCCTGGCCGTAGTCCTGGCATATGTTCCTGGACCACTGGGCGACCGGGCGGCACCGCCGGCTACCGCACTGTCGATGGCTGACAGGCCAGATCAATGAACCGCTCATCGGCAATTCCGGATGTTCGCCGGGCGGTCCGGCCGATCGCTACTCGCGGGTCGTCCGAACGCGCAGCTCGCGGCATGACAGTGCGTCGGCCGCTGCGGTTCCGGGCGAAAACGCCTATTCAGTGGATTGATGCTCCTTGCAGCATTGGCAGTAAGTACGAACTGAGTTCGTATCCACGCATCGGCCGCTGTCGAAACCGTTGACTTCACAACTGACAGCGCAGGATTCCGCGCTCTTACACGGCATATACAGCGGTCTGCAATCCTGCTCGACGACGGCTGGTCCCCAATTGCACGGTGTGGCCGGCGCAGCGGTAGCGGCGGCCGCGCTCAGGGGCAGAACAGCGACTGCCAGGGCTGTCGTTGTGAGAGTCAGAGCGCGTGACAACATGCGAGCAACGACGGGGGTCATGGATCGAGTCAACAACAACCCCCGACGCGACTCGACTTGCCACGCCGCAGAACGCATGCCGCGGGCAGTGCACGCTCGTCGGCAGAATAGGTCGTTCGCGAACGCGTGCCACGCGGCTTTATGCTCATTCGCCCCAGCTGAAGTCGGCTCGGGCGGGCGTGGTTCCGAGCGTCTTCGCTGATAAGCGGATAGTCGACTTTCCGCCGCGAGACCCGGGTTCAGTCAGATCCTCGATACCCGTTCACAAATGAGTCCAGCCGAGCGAAAACTATGTGTTCGGCTTGATCCGCAGTGATGTTGCCGGTCAGGGTCAGTCCGGCAAGGCCCGTGGACAGCGCGAGGAGTTCGCGTGCGGCCGCCGCAACGTCGAGACCGGTTGTGACCGTGCGGCCCAGAAGAAGTGCGATCAGGTCGATCAGCCCGCCGTAACCCTGGGTCACCTGGACGGCGAGACTCGGGCGCGGCAGCGCGTGCGTCTCGAACGCCTGCATGATTCGGAACAGTCGGCGGTCGGCGGCTGTTCGCGGAATGGTCTCGGCGAGTATCGCGCGCAGCACCGCGATCGGGTCGTCGGTGCTCGCTGCCGCGACTCGCTCTCGAACTCGGTTGCCGCCGGTCTCGGTGATGCTGGTGAACGCTGCCGCGAGCAGATCATCCTTGGTGGGAAAGTAATGCTGGACTCGGCCGATGGAGACGTCGGCCTGCTGCGCGACGTTCCGGATGCTCACCCTTTCAACCCCTTCGGTATCCACGATCGTGAACACCGCCTCCAGAATTGACTGCCGTCGCTCGTCGTGCGCGGCACCCACACCGCGCACCGGCGCGCCCTTGCCGCTCACCGCCGCCTCCTTTCCATATCGATCGTATTGGTTTGACTCTAGCCCAGGCCAAGGCTAGCCTGGCGACATCAAATCAATACGATCGTATCGATAAGGGAGAATGATGCTCGAAACACTGGGGTTGCTTCTGCTCGTCCAGGGCGTCGGCGGGCTGATCAACAACCTCGCCGGGGGCTCGAAAAGTTGGTTCGTACTGAACTATGTCGACGTCCCGGACTGGGCTCGGCTGGTCGGCTACCTGCTCCTGAGCGCCGTCGGTGCTGCGGTTCTGCTGTGGCGCAAAGCTTTCCGCTGACCGAGCGAGTCAGGCACCTGGCTATCCCGCACTGAACGCCGCAGATCCGACTAGGCCGAACGGATCGTGCGCAAGGTAAGGCACATGGGCATTCGACCCAGTAAACCGGTCGTCGCTTCGTTTGATCGGAGGCTGAACCCGCAGGCAGTATCGTGCGTTGGGAAGCCTTGCCCGCCAGCTGATTCGGGCGAGGCCGGTGATGGTTCATGCCGGTAGGTGGTTGGGGGAGTTGGGGACTGGGATTTGGAATTGCCAGGGGCCGGGGAGGGTGGGGTGGGCGGCGGCTTGGGTGTGGAGGTGCAGGTAGTCGGTGCGGGGGAGGTCGGTGGCGCCGAGGGAGGTGAGGTGGGTGGAGGTGACCTGGCAGTCGATGAGGGGGAAGTTCCAGGCGGCTAGTTGGGTGCAGAGCCAATACAGGGCGATCTGGAGGTGTCGCGGGCGCGGGAGAACATGGACTCGCCGGCGAAGGAGTGGCCGCAGGCGACGCCGTAGAGGCCGCCGACCAGGTCGCCGTTGCGCCATACTTCGACCGAGTGTGCGTGACCGAGTTGGTGTAGCTGCTGGTAGGCGGCCAGCATGTCGGGGCCGATCCAGGTTCCGGTCTCCTTGTCGCGCGGTTCAGCGCAATTCGACATCACCTCGGTGAAGGCGCGATCCATGGTCACCGCGTAGTCGGTGTTGGTGACCGCGCGGCGATAGGACTTGCTCACTCGCAGGTCGGTCGGCACGAGAATGCTGCGCGGGTCCGGGCAGTACCAGAGGATCGTTTCGCCGGGGTTGTACCAGGGGAAGATGCCCGCGGAATAGGCGTTCAACAGCCGCTCTGGCGACAGATCCCCGCCGAAAGCGACCAGTCCGGATGGATCTGCTAACTCGACAGGCGGGAAGGGCTGGTCTGGATCGACCAGATACATCCGCATCAGGTCGGTAGCGTCGGTCACCGGAAGGAGATTACCGACCTGCCTCAGGCTGCGACGACGCCTATGTCCGGGGAAACGGCCGGTGGCTCAGGCTGCGGTGCACCATCTCGGTGAGAGTGACGATGTCGAAGACGGGGAGGCCGAGGCGATCTTGGATGGCGTGGCTGTAGGGGGCCAGGTCGGTGCATTCGATGATGAGTGCGCCCATGTCGGGGTTGGCCGCGGCCAGTTGTTCGATCTCGGTCAGTACCTCGTTGCCGAGGCGTTCGGCGTCGAGTGTCGTCCGGCGTCCCTCCAGGATGACCTCGCGGAACTCCGGCTGGGTGTCCATTCCGGCGACGCAGATCGGTACCGACTCACCGCCGATCGCCGCCAGGTGACGCCGGGTGAGCGATTCCTTCTTGGCAACCAGCAGGCCGACTTTGCGATTCGCGGCGAGCATGCGGTGCACCATCGGTAACTGGATGAGACTCGAGCTGTACAGCGGGATCCCCACGGCGTCGGCCAGTTGCTGCTGGAAGATGACGAGGAAACCGCATCCGCTGGTAATCGCCGCCACGCCACAGGTTTCGAGCTCCTTGGCGGCGATGATGAACGGCTCCAGCAGGGTCGGATCGGCCTCGGTCACCATTCGCTGCGGCGTCGCGCCCTGCACCACCTGGTAGACGACCGGGAAGTCGAAGGTCGTCGGATTGCGGATATGGCCCGGGATCTTGGTGAATGCGGTGTCGAGGCAGAGGACGCCGATTGCGTGCTCGCCCTTGGTATTTTCGGCCATTGTTATCGCCTTGTCGATTCGGTGCTGCCGAACCGATCCGGCCGCAGCGGGGCCGGTTCGGTGATCGGTTGTTCGCCCGCCAGGATGTGTCTGATCAGCTCGCCACCGGCGGGCGCGAGCCCCATCCCGATATGGCCGTAGCCGACCGCGACCAGCAGGTTGCGCAGACCGGTGCGGCCGATCAGCGGCACCCCGTCGGGCGTGCACGGACGCAAACCGCTCCAGGTCTCCCGGGTCTGTGTTTCTTCCAACTCCGGCAGGTATTCGTGGACGGTCCGCAGCATCCCTTGGACACGCCGGGCGGAGATGTCGTTGTTCATCCCGGTGAGCTCGAGCCTGCCGCCGATGCGCAGCCGATCACCCAGCGGAACCATCGCCACCCGGCCCTCACTCAGCAATACCGGCCTGCTGGGACCACTCGGCGGCATATCGATGGTGACGCTGTAACCCTTGATCGGTTGCAGCATCAGCCCGATCCCCGCTAGCCGAGCACAATCGGTCGACCACGCACCTGCCGCGACGACCACGTCACGGGGGCGGAGATCCCCACGGTTCGTATGCAGCCCTACGACTTTCGTAGCTTGGACCTCGAAGCCGAGCACATCGGTGCGCTCGCAGATCTCGACACCCATCTCGCGCAGCAGCCGACCGAACTCGATCACGAACTCCGGTACACGCAGATAGGCCCCCTCCGGGTTGTGCAGCGCCCCATGAACAGCGAACCGGGTCTTCGGCTCGAGCTCTTCGAGCTCCCGAGGACCGAGGACCCGCAGCGGCACCCCGCTCGCGACGGTCCGTGCCACCGATCGACTGGCAGCCGCAAACCCTTCTGCGGTGCGATAGGTCAGCACAATACCGGGCGACTCGAAAGTCGCAGCGATGCTGGGTGATTCACACAGCCCGAGCAGTATCTCGAGGCTGCGCTTCTTCATCCCGACCAGTACCCGAAAACCGGCCGCCGCAGCCGTCGCCGAGCAGGCCCGCCCGAAATGCCCGAGCCAGCGCAGCAATTCGCCGTCCAGCCGCGGCTTGACATAGAACGCGGCGTCCGGACTCAACATCCCGAGCGTGCGCAGCGATCGAATGCCGGGCTCGGCCAGCGGTGCCGCACCGTGGGTTCCGACGAAACCGGTGTTCCCGTACGAACACGACTGCGGCCCACCGAGCGCCCCGCGCTCCAGCACGGTCACCGAAGCGCCACTGCGCCGCAGGTGATAAGCACAGAACAAACCGGCGACCCCGCCGCCGACAACCACCACATCCGGGTCGCTGCGCACGGGAGCCGCCCCCTCGCTCGTCACGAACCGACCTACACGGTGACGACGAAGAAGTTGGTCGGTAGGTTCACCACGACGCGCTCGTAGATCTCCGCCATGACCGCCGCGCCGGGTTCGCTGAAGGTGCCCGGCGGCGGCTCGGCGAAGCGGATCACCGACCGTCCCGCGTCGAAAAGCTGTGCGCCGTGGCCGAAGTCGCCCACCAGGGCGGTGCCGGGCTCGACCAGCCGGGTGCGGACGATGAACATGCCGTTCTGCTCGAGATCGTCCATCAGCCGTCCGGTGCCCATGGCGCGGTAGTAGTCGACCGGGTTGATGATCATGCCGTCGGCGGTGCCACCCATCTGCTCGACCTCGTTGCAGGCGCGCAGGATCGTCGAAGCGAACGGCCCAGGGGAGGTCATCCGTTCGATCCCGGGAATGTTGAGCAGGCCGCCCTCGCCGCTGATGATCGTGTGGTTCTCGGCGGTGCAGAGCCGGACGATCAGCCGGTAGTTGATGAAGGATTCGAACGTCTCCGGGTCCTCCCACAGCTGCGGCGGCACCTGCACCCAGGCCGTGGTGGTGAGCAGTTCGGGGATCGGCGACTTGTGGAACCGGCTGGCCAGTTCGCGGCGCACGTCGGCGCCTTCGATCGGGGCGTCGTCCGCGCTAGGTGCACTCTCGTGCCAGTAGAAATCGCGTGGATCACGCGACAGATCAACGGCTTTGAGCATATTGCGCGCCGGGTAGCGCGGTTTGCGGCGCGAGCTGGTCAGCGAGTCGGTGATGGTCACGTCGTACTCGACGGCGGCGTCGAGGCCGTCTTTCGCGCAGGCCTCGACGAACATCCGCCCCGGCGAAGGCTCCTTCTTGCGGTCCGCGACCACCTGCGCCAGCGTCTCTTTGACGCCTTCGGTCTTCAGCATGTGTGATTCCTTCCGTGTCATCGGCAACGGTGCCGAGAGCAGTGCTGGTCACTCCGGTTTCGCGCTGGCCTGCCAGGGCAGATGAGCCGCGGACGGTCCGAGCACGCTCGCACCGCCGTCGACCAGCTGTACCGTGCCGGTGAGGTAGGAGGCCCGCGCGCTCACCAGAAAGGTGGCCACGGCGGCCATCTCCTCCGGCCGGGCGATCCGCCCCACCGCCGTGTGCCTGCCCATCGCCTCGAACTGTGCCTCGCTCGGGCCTTCGGTAGAGCGTTGCGCCACAACACGTTCCAGCAGGGGAGTGCGGGTTGCGCTGGGCGCGAGCACATTGACCGTGACACCGTCCCGGCCCACCTCGGCGGCCAGCGACTGGGCGAATCGGACCAGGGCCGTGCGGGTTACGCCGGACATGGCCAGGCCGCTGATGGGGACACTCGCCGTCTCCGAGGCCACGAAAAGCATTCGGCCCCAACGCGCGTCCCGGAGATGTGGCAACGCGCCCAGCGCCACATCGACCGCCGGTATCAGCACCGCATCAACCGCCGCCCGATAGTCCGCCGTCTCGAAGGCTGCCGCGTGGCCGGTCGGCGGCGTGCCACCACTGATGACGACGATGTGCAGTCCGCCGAATTCGGCGGCGACCTCGTCGATCCAACGCCGGGTCGCCGCGCTGTCGGTGATGTCCACGCTGGTGGCATGCACCCGAGCACGTGCCACTTCTTTGACGGCACGCTCGGCCGCAGCGAGCCGCCCGGCGTCGCGCGCGCCGATCGCTACGTGGGCCCCCTCGGCGGCCAATTCCCGCGCGATCGCCAAGCCGATCCCGCTGGATCCGCCCGTCACCAGCGCGACCTTGTTCGACAACCCCAGATCCACGTGGCTAGCCCTTTCCCGTCGAGTCCACGGCGCCGAATTCATAGCCGTACCGGCGCGACAGCGGCCACGACAAGGCCGCGACGGTTCGCCTGTCCGACTTCGACAGCCCGCGCCGCCAGGAGTCGTCGGTCGGCCGCACCACGGTTTCGCCGATCTTGAATCGGTCCGGGTTCCCGGTCACCGTGTGATTGGTATGCAATTCGACCGTTCGATCGGTGACCGGGTTGGCCGCCGGATCGGTCGCACACAGCCGCAACAGCCGGTCGATCGTGCCCGCCGGATCCGCGATGAAGTCTTCGTACCGCAGGAACATGGACCGTTCCGGATAACGCCGGGTGATCGCATGTGTGGCGAGATTGAAGCCGGTCCAGTACCCGGTGCTCTTGCCCGGTGCCATGGCGTACACGTATTCCTTTGGCCTGCTCCAGGATTGGGCCACCGCACGCGGGTCACGCACCAGATGGACGTAATACGGGGTGATCCCGTCGAGGTGCGCCAGCAACGCCGCTTCACCGGGAATCTTCGTGGTATCCACGATCACCCGCGACTCGCTGCGCTCCGCGATGGCTTGGTAAACCTGGGTCATCAGCGCCGCGTGCGCACGGATCTGCTCGTTGTGCAGTCCACGACCGAGCACCCGCCAGGTATGCCGGGTCCGGACGCTGCCGAGTTGCCGCCGGATCACCGCGTCGGCGTGCTCCACCAGGGTCGTGCCCGCCGGTTGGCCGATCGGCAGGATAGTCGACCAGAACGGGCAGTCGACCAGTTTTAGTCCGCAGCCACATTCCTCGTTCACCCCGCGCCCCGCCGCGTTCCGCCACAGGAAGTGCAGCTCGCCGACGTGGAAGAAGCCCGGAATCTCATTGAGGATGTTGCCGATGATGGTGCTGCCGTTGCGGCACCAGCCGGTAATGCACAGGACCTTCACCGTGTTCGTCACCTGTCGACCGCCTTCTCCGTGGTCACCGCTTGCCGGATCGTCATGGCCAGCGCCGAAGCCGCCAGCGCGCAGCCTGCACCGACCACGAAGACGGCCGGGTAGCCGAACCCGGTGGCGATCGCGCCGGTCACCGGCCCCCACACGAACAACCCCAGATCCCAGAACGAGGTGTACGCACCGAGCGCGGCTCCCTGTTTGGCGCTGTCGGTGTTGTTCATGACCATCAACGCCAACGACGGGTGCAGCAGCGAGAATCCGACGCCCATCACTACGGCCCCGAGCACCGCCACCGGCAGACTCGGCGCCCACGCGATGATCAGCAACCCGGCCGCCTCGCCCAGCCCGCACCACGCAGCGACCCGCCGCGGTCCGTACTTGTCCGGTAGGTGCCCGATGAACAAGCGGGTGCCCGCGTACACCGCGCTGAAGGTGCTCAAAACCACTACGCCCGAGTCGATTCCACGCACTTGCAGCCCGTGGATGACGAACGCGGCCAGGCCGACGTAGCCTGCGGCCCCCAAGGCAAGACCGAGACCGGGCAGCACGGCGGGCCGCAGCAGCAACCCGCGCCCGCTGGTCGGCGTGACGTGCGGTTGCGGCGCGACAATGCTGATCAGGACGAGACCGATGAGCGGTGCGACGGAGCAGAAACTCCACACCGCGGTGATGCCGAAGTGCCGGATGGCCGCGCCGAGCGCGGTGCCCAGCGAGATACCACCCCACATGGCCACGCCGTAGAGCCCGATCACCTGCCCGCGACGGTGGTGCGGCGCGAGCGTGACGGTCCAGACCGCACCCGCGGTGAACAGCGCGGCCTCACCGACGCCCAGCAGCAGGCGCACCATGATCAGCCCGGCCAGACCGAGCGGCAGGAAGTACAGCAGGCCGCCCGCCGCGATGGCGAGCGCACCGAACTGCATGACGTTGCGGTGTCCATATCGGTCAGCCAGCCCACCGGAGATCGGACGGGTCAGCAGCGCGGTGAGCGCGGTGGACGTGACAGCGAGACCCACCGCGAGATCACCCGCGCCGAACTCGTCCCGGACATGCGCGGGCAGCACCGGAATCGCCGCGGCCAGGCCGAGGTAGCCGCAGAACAGCCCGCCGAACACTCCGGCCAGTGCGAGTCGGGGGAACGCTCCGGTTTCGGACGAAGTCATCGCCGACCGGCCCAGGTGGAACTGGAACCTTCTTCGTCGTCGAGGGTTTCGGTGACCGCGAGTGCATCCGCGACCTTGCGCACCGCCGCGACCAGGTGGTCACAGTCCGCCAGCGACAGCGTCGAAGACAACGGAATGTCCACTGCCCGTTGCAGATACCGCGTCGCGTTCGGCAGTAGTTCTTTGATGGCCGCGGTCTCCATCCCGCTGAACATGAACCGCCAGTTCCAGAACGCACGGATATTGCGATCGGAGTCCGAACCGAGATTGCGCGCCTCGATGCCCTCGTGGCGCAGCGCTTGCGCGAACCACTGCGCGCGGCCGTTCGGCACCTGAAAGATGAACGCCTCACCGAGATAGGCCCCGGGCGCGACCGGGCGCCGGATCCGGATCCCGGCGACATCGGCCAATGCCGAGGCCACGTAGTCGTAGTTGCGCCGGAACGCGGCCAAACGCACCGGCAGCCTGCCGAGCTCCGCCCGCAGCAGCGCGGCCCGGATCTCATCCATCCGGAAGCTGAGCAGCGGCAGGTCCAGATCGGTGGCGATCGGCGGTTCGCCGTCCGGGAAGTGCCGCCGCAGCCGTCCCTCGTAGGCGCCGGAAAGCACGGTGGCACGGGCGAACAGGGCACTGTCGTCGGTGACGAGGAAACCGCCCTCGCCGCTGTTGAGCGACTTGTCCGACTGGGTGCTGAACGCGCCGGCCAGGCCGAAGGTGCCGAGCTTGCGGCCGTCGAGTTCCGCGCCGAGGGCGGGGACCGCGTCCTCGAAGATCGGCACGTGCATGTCGTCGGCGAAGCGGAGCAGCGCGCCCATGTCACCGGCGAAGCCGCGCATGTGCACCACCATGATGCCCTTGACCTGCGGGGTCCATCGGCTGCGCAGGTCGGCCACGTCCAGGTGCAGGTTTTCGTCGACGTCGACCAGGAAGGGCGTGCAGCCGGCCAGGATGATGGCGCTCGGGGTGGCGGCGAAAGTGAAACCGGGACAGGCGATCAGGCTGCCCGGGGCGATACCCGCGGCCATGATGGCCAAGGCCAGCGCGGTGGTGCCGCTGGAGGTCGCCAGGGCGTGGCGGCAGTCGAAGTAGCGGCACAGGTCCGCTTCGAACTTGCCGCATTCGGTTTCGTGCGGCGGGCGATAGTCGTAGCGGAAGTAGAGGTGACTGCGGATCGCGCGCAGTGCGGCTTCCTCGTCATCGGGGTGAACGCAGACCGCGCCGCGGTCGTAGGTCGGCCATGGGGTCTGGCGAATGGGATTTCCGCCGTCCAAGGCCAGTCGCGAATCGGCGGTTATTCGGGTTCCCGGCAACTGCCGGGCTGCTGCTGAATGGTCGACTTCGTTGTCTGCCATCGTATTTCCCTGCCCAACTCTAAAACATCGGCGAGCCGCCACCTCATCGTCGGTCGAGCTTTTGCCGAAGCTCGTAGGACGATTCCGAAAACGCTACACCGAAGTCTCAATCTGGATACCCGAAATCGATTGTTCAGCAATGACATTGGTTGCTGCGACTTCACTGGGATCGTTTTGTCCAGGCAGCTGGAATTCGGGATGGGGGATATGGCACCGATGCGCCAGTGGGCCAAAAGAGTCGCAGCCGAACAAGTTTCAGTGCTGAAACTCGTTCGGCTGCCGCATCGTATTCGGTCCGGGTTATCCGGCTGTGCGCTGGGCACGCCTGCGCAGCAGATGGTGTCTGATGGCGACGGCGCTGCCCGCGACGACGACCAGCGCGGCGAGCAGGGGGTGGATGTCCTTCGACAGGCTCTGCGCCGGGTCCGGTCGGGTGGCCCAAATAGCCAGTGTGACAGCGTAAGCCACGGCGAGGGCGGCGGCCCACCAGCGGAGCGAGCGGAGCCGGGCATCGCGCAGGGTGCCGATGAGGACGATGGTGACCGGAACGATGGCCACCATCGCGAACTGACCGACGATGAGGACGGGAACGGCCCACGCCGCGATGAGGACGGGCCGTGCGGCGGGATACGTTTCCAGGTCGGGTCGAGGTGTGCTGGTGAACATGGTCTGCTCCTTGATGAATGGGCCGACAAGCGGTCGCGGCTAGGGTCGAACGCCGAGGGTGGCCAGCAGGACGTGCATGTCGGAGTTCACCCAGTACTCGGCGATGCGATCCTGGGTGAGGCGCAGGATGTCCGTGCCGGTGAACCGGACCGCGGTGCCCGAAGGGGCGGTCGCGCCGGGGAATCCGGCGTGATAGGTGCCGACGGCGACCCAGCGGAGCGCGAGGTGGTCGCGCTCGACAATGGGTCCGACCTCGACGCTGAACACGAGTTCGGTGAAGGCGGCTCGGGTCTGCGCGATCCAATCGACCAGGCTTTCCGGTCCGTGGACCGCACTGCCGTCGCCGCCGCCCAGTAGTGCGGCGTGCAAGCGGAAGTCCGGGGCGACGATCTGGTGGGCGAGGGCGTAATCCCCGTTCCAGAGGGACATCCATCCCGCCAGCAGGTCCCGGTAGGTCGGCGGATCATCGATGGTCGTCGTTCGGGTGTTCTGTTCCACGGCAATGCCTTTCGTATGGTCCCGGCATGGGTTTCGAGATCAGTCCTGGTCCGGGATCCAGTGCCCATGGATGCCTGCGGGTACCCGCTGCGGGAGGTCGACGGTGGCGACCGGTGGCTTGGCGAGGTCCGAAGCGTCGAGCACGAGGAGCCGCGACGCGTCGGCCGCGAGGTCGCTGACGATGGTGAGCAGGTATCCGTCGTCCTCCCGCGTGGCGCCCTCGGCCGGCACGAAGACGGCTTCGCCCGGCATTCGGTCCGGTCCGTGTGTGAACAACTGGCGTTGTCCGGTGAGGGTGTCGAATTTGACTGTGTGGTAGCCGGTGAGTCCCGCGCCGGGGAAGGCGACGGCGTAGCTGTAGCGGTTGTGCGTTCCGGTGTGGTCGTCGTTGATGGCGGGGAACTCGATCACCAGATCATCGAGCTCCTCCTCGGTGACCTTGCGGGTGGCCGGGTCGAGGATCCAGCGATGGAAGGTCGTGCCGACGCCGGGGGTGTCGGGGTAACCCGGCGCGCCCACCCACCACTTCCAGGAGGTTTCCCAGGCCGCACGGTCGAAGCGCGGGCATTCCAAGATGATTCGTCCGCGATCATCGACGTAGGAGTTGGCGACATGCAGGATCGCGCCCGCGCTTTCAACGTCGAACCAGACGACCTCGCCTAGTGTGTTCCGCGGCAGCACGCCGAGGCGCAGCGGGACCTGGTCGTGCCAGCGGTACGGGATGCCGGACTGTTCGGCGTGGTCGAAGACGACCGGGGAGCCGAGGAAGACAGCGTGCTCGCGGGTGATCGCGAAATCGTGCATCAGCGCCGAGCCCGCACCGGCGATCGGCGTGGACCGGATGATCTCGCCGCGGGCATCGGCCACGTAGTAGATCAGGTAGGGCGGAAAGGGACTGTAGGAGAAGAAATGTAGTTCTCCGGTCGCCGGGTCCACCTTCGGATGGGCGGTCATGGAGGTGGTCAGCTTGCCACCGAAGTTGTGCACGCCGATCGTCTCCAGCTCGCTGGTAACTTCCCAGGGCAGGTTCGCCTCCTGCAACGCGAGGTAGCGCCCGCCGTGGAAGATGATGCTGGTCGCGGCGGCGCTGACGTCGAGTTCGGTGCCGGTGAACGGGACACCGTCCAGGTACGGCGTTTTCACCCAGCGGTTGCGGTACCACTCGGCGCGGCCGCCGGTCAGCCGGATACCGTGCAGCATGCCCGCGCCGCGGAACCAATGCGTCGGTGTGACTCCGGGTTTGGGGTTGTGGCCGTTGCGGAAGTAGCGCCCGTTCAACTCCGGCGGCAGGATGCCGTGCACGGTCAGGTCGAACGAGGTGTGCTCCTCGGCGGTCGGTGCGAAGTGGCCGGTGAGGTAGGGCAGCGGTCGCGGTTGCATGATTGTCAGTTTTGTGGCGGGGGAGGTCTCCTCGCGTCGGTGATTCCTGCCTATACGGAGGTGGGCGGTACCTATGCCTGCGTTTGGCATGGGAGGTCGATTCGCGGAAGGATCGGCTCGTGAGCGAGCGCCCGTCAGTGAATCAATGGCACAGCGTGTGGCAGCGCGCGCTGAAGCCGAGCGCCGGCGAGGCGGAGTTGTGAGCGAGCGTCAGCGAGGGAACCGAAGACGCAGCGTGCTGGAGCGCACGACGGAGCCGAGTGCCGGCGAGGCGGAGTTGTGAGCGAGTGTCAGCGAGGGAACCGAAGACGCAGCGTGCTGGAGCGCACGACGGAGCCGAGCGCTAGCGAGGCGGAGTCGTGAGTTACCTGGTCGGGCGATCCGAGGAAACCGCGCGGTTGCTTGCGCTGCTGCACGAGGCGCGGGAGTCCCGTGGCGGGGCATTGCTGCTGCTGGGGGAGCCGGGTATCGGCAAGAGCGCGCTGCTGGACCACTTGGCTCAGGCATCCTCAGGCTTCCTGATCATGCGCGCGTCCGGAGCGGAGTTCGAGACGGAACTGCCGTACTCGGCGCTGCACCAGCTGTGCGCCCCGGTGCTGGACCACCTCGACGCACTGCCCGCACCCCACCGCACCGCACTGCGGATCGCGTTCGGCCTGGACACCGGCGCCCCGGACCCGTTCCTGGCCGGCGCGGCGGCGCTGGGTCTGCTGCTCGAGAACGATCGACCGCTGCTGTGCCTCATCGATGACGCGCAGTGGCTGGACCATGCCTCGGCTCGCGCGTTGGCGTTCGTGGCCCGCCGGATCGGCGCCGAACGCGTCGCGATGGTATTCGCCGCGCGGGAAGACGTGGGCGGGCTGGCGCAGCTACCCCAGGTCGACGTGGAGCGATTGAGCGAATCCGAGGCGCGCGCGTTGCTGGTGCGCGAGGTCCCCGCGTCGCTGGACGAGCGGGTGCGTGACCGCATCCTGGCCGAGGCGCGCGGCAACCCGCTCGCCCTGCTGGAACTGCCGCGAACCGCGGGATTGGCGGGCATGGCAGGCGGATTCGACCTGCCCGCGCCGCGCGCCGCCGAACGCAGCTTCCGTGCCCGCCTGGCGACGTTGTCGCCCGAGGTACGGTTACTACTGACCGTGGCCGCGGCCGAGCCGGTCGGCGATCCCGGCCTGCTGTGGCCCGCGGCGAAGCTCTTGGGAGTTGAAGGCGCTGCGGCCGAGGACGTTTCGCTGGTCGAGTTCGGCACGCGCGTTCGGTTCATTCACCCGCTGGCCCGCTCGGCGGTGTACCAGGCCGCGACCGCGGCGGAGCGGCGCCGTGCGCACGGCGCACTCGCCCAGGTGAGCGACCCGGTCACCGACCCCGACCGGGTGGCTTGGCATCGCGCGCTGGCCAGCGCGGGGCCGGACGAGGAGGTGGCGACCGCGCTGACGCGATCGGCGAATCGGGCGCAGGCGCGCGGCGGAGTCGCCGCCGCGGCGGCCTTCCTGGAACGCGCCGCCGCCTTGACACTCGACCCCGTCCTGCGTACCGAGCGGGTCCTCGCTGCGGTCGAGGCCAAGCTGTCGGTCGGGGATTTCGGCGTCGCCGCCGAACTGCTCTCGACCCTGGACTCCGACGATCCGCGCGTCGACCTGCTGCGCGGCCGGATCTCCTTCGCCCGCTTCCGCGGCGGCGACCAGCCGACCGACCATCTGCTCCGCGCCGCCACCCGGCTGGCCGACCACGATCCGGTCCGGTCACGCGAGTGCTATGTGGACGCGATCGAGATGAGCCTGCTGACCGGCGGATTCGACGCCGTGATCGCGGCCGCGCGCACCGCGCCACCCCACCCGCAACCACCGACCAGCGCCGACCTCATCCTCGACGGCATGATCGCGCTGACCGTCGAGGGACATCAGGCGGCCGCGAAGCTGCTGCGCTCCGTCGTGGCCGACAGTGCCGACGCGGCGTGGGCGCGGTGGCCGACCCTCGGCTTCCTGCTCGCCCTCGAACTGTGGGACATCGACGCCATGCGCGGCATCGCCACCAGGGTCACCGCGTCCGGCCGCGAGGTCGGCTCGTTCCACATGCTGCCGATCGGGCTGGCCATGCTCGCCACGGTCACCGCGTACTCCGGCGACTTCGGCGCCGCGACGGCGATGATCTCCGAGGAGGAGGCGATCGCGGAGGCCACCGGCGCGGCCCCGCTCGTCTATCCGCGAATTCACCTGGCCGCCTTGCGCGGTCGGCGCGCCGAGGCCGAAAAGCTGTTCGCCGGTGTCGGCCCGCACATGTCCCTCAGCGTGCAGTACGCCACCGCCGTCCTCAACAACGGACTCGCCGATTACCCCGCGGCGATGCGGGCCGCCGAACGCGCCGTCGCCACCGGCGATCTGGGGCTGGCGGGCCAGGCGCTCCCCGAACTGGTCGAGGCGGCGGTGCGCTGCCACGAACCGGACGTCGCTCGTGCCGCGCTCGCAATGCTCGCCGAACGCGCGGGCGGACATCCGTTCGGGCTCGGAATGCAAACTTACGCAAAGGCTTTGGTCGACGACGATGAGGACTCCTACCGCCAGGCCGTGTCGCTGCTCGATTCCAGCACCTTCGCCATCGCGGCCGGCCGTGCCCACCTCGTCTACGGCGAATGGCTGCGCCGCCAAGGTCGCCGCCGCGACGCCAGAACCGAACTGCGGCACGCCCACGAGGTGCTCGCGGCTCTCGGCGCCGAGGCCTTCGCGGCCCGCGCGGCAGGCGAACTCCGTGCCACCGGCGAGCACACCCGCAGCCGATCCGCCGACGTCTCCGACGCGCTCACCGTGCAGGAAGTACACATCGCCCGCCTGGTCGCCGAGGGCGCAACCTCGAAAGAAGTAGCCGCCAAACTGTTCTTGAGCCCGCGCACCGTAGATGCCCACCTACGCAACATCTTTCGCAAGTTGGGCATCACCTCCCGCCGTCAACTCCGAGATCTCCCAGACCTCCGCTAGCCGCCGCCTGTCCCGCGCCACCAGCCTGCATTCACCGCGGTCGGCTATGGTCGACTCGCTCTCCTCGACCACTACCCTGCGGCGGATTCCATGCTGATCGAGCTCGTACTTGCGGCGGTTGCCGTACTGGAGGCCATCGGACTGGTGGTGCTGCTCGTGCTGTGGGTGCGCAGCCGCCGCCAATCCGAGGAGCTGCAACGCCGGCTCGACGACTTGCAGCGCAGGTTCGATGCCCGGCAACTGCTGCGTAATGGCGGGCGGGAAGCGGTGAAAACCGTGTGGGATACGGCGAACCTGTTGCGCAAGAAAGGGTTCCGTGGCGCGGTCCTCACCTCGATCGAGAACCTGGCGGGCTGGGCGCAGGTGGAACGACCGGATCTGGCGGGCCTGACACCCGACGGTCACGTGGTGATCATGTTCTCCGACATCGAAGGCTCCACCGCCCTCAACGAACGCCTCGGCGACCAGGCCTGGGTCAAACTCCTCGACCGGCACGACCGCCTGACCCGCCAGTGCGTCGCCGAACACGGCGGGCACATCGTGAAAAGTCAGGGCGACGGCTTCATGATCGCCTTCGCCGAGCCCGAACAAGCCGTCTGCTGCGCCCTGGACATGCAGGCCGCCCTGCACAATTCCGGCAAATCCGTTGGCCGCGAACGGGTTCGCGTGCGGATCGGCGTCCACATGGGCAAGTCCGTCCGCCGCGGCGACGACCTCTTCGGCCGCAACGTAGCCATGGCCGCCCGGGTAGCCGACCAAGCCGACGGCAGCGAAATCCTCATCAGCACCCCGGTCCACGACGCCATCGCCGACCACCCCGACATCACCGTCACCGCGGAACGCCAGGTCGAACTCAAGGGCCTGCACGGCAGCCACCATCTCTTCACCGTCGAGCGCACCCGCACCACGTCAACGGACCGCCGCTCGTAGTTCGTCGGTGGCGTTTGGTAGACATCACCTGACAGCTATGGGGAGGAGCGGTGCCGGAGATGGAAGCTCGCGAGGAAGCTCAGCCGTCGCGCGCGGTAAGCGGGTGGACGGTCGGGCTGGTGTGTGTGGCGATCGTGGCGAGTGGCGTCATCGTCGGTGGGCTGCTGCACGAGCCGGAGCCGGAGCTGACGACCAAGCCGGTGCCTACGGCTACCGCTACTCCGTCCAGACCGCCGGTCGAGAGCTCCTATGTCACTCCACCTGTTGTGTTCCCGGTGGAGATTCCGGGTTGTGCCGTGGTGGAGCCGCCTACCGAGGGCAACTTGATGGCGTGGGCCAGCTACGGCACGTTCGGTTACGACAATCCGGCGTATCCGTGGTTCTCCGGTCCGAAGGCTGTCGCGATGTCGCGGGCGCTGCGGGACGGGTTGCCGGACGATGTCGAGGTCGCCTTTGCGTCCGACGAGCAGTCGCTGCTGTTTCAGCCCATCCTCGATGATCCGGAGGATGCCGATTCACCGCCGGGGGCCGGCGGCTGGACCACCGCGAGCGGCACGCTGCGCCGGGGTGCGGGCGAGGGTGGGCTGATGGTGACGGTGCGGCAGTCCACGGCACCTGTTCCGCCTTGTGTCGCAGGTGATCTCGATGAGCGGCGTCGGCTCGCCGATGGCACGACGGTCGATGTGCACGACACCTGGTACGAGATCGACAAGGTTCGCACGCTGTCTCGCACCGCCCGCGCGTACTTGCCGGACGGTACTGCGGTCACCACCGCCGCCACCGATCAGCGCACGGACGGCAGCGGTCATTCCGGCACGGTGCCGTTGACGGTCGACGAGCTCGCGGCCCTGGCCGCCGCCCCCGGCCTGCGCGTCACGACGCCGGTGCCGCCGGGCACCCCGGACGTTCCCGAAAGCTGTTCCGGTGCGACGGAAACCGGTGGGATGATCGACGAGGGCGTTACCCGGCGGTTGGACGCGGTGCTGGCGCGCATCCCGCTCGACGGTCTCACTCTCGATCGGCCACTCGGGCAGCTGCGACCGGCGGGCCCCAGCGCGAGCGGGGTGTGCCAAGCGGTTCGGATCACCACGCCGGGGCGGGAGTCGCGGTTGAGCGTCGCGATCGCCACGGAACAGCGCCTTCCGGAGGACGCGCCACCCAACCGTGACGGTGACCGCGTGACGACCCGGCGACTGCCGGACGGGACCGTGGTCGAGACCCGGGAGTCGCGGTTTTCGGTGCAGTCGCAGAAGCCGGGGGCGCAACCCGTGCCGGAAACTATGCGCACGGTCACCGTCACCCGTCCGTCGGGCACCCGTATTCACGTGTCGTCCACCGCCGCCGAACCGATCGAACCTTTCCCTTTCGCGCAGCTCGAAGCGATCGCCACCACCCCCGATCTCGAGGTGCGGTGATGGCGCCGATCCCGGGCTTGCGCAATCTGCTGCTTGCCGCTGCCGCCGCGGTAATCACCAGTGCCGGAGCCGTTTACGTCCTGGTGCAACCCGACGACGCCACCCGCAAGATCACCGGCACCGCGGCCGCAGCTCCCGGCCTCGCCTGGTCGGTCGATGCCACCGCGGCCTACGACGGCGCGTCCCCCGAATTCCGTGATCCGGTCGCGGGCACCGAATACGACATCGGCAGTGCGGGTTTCGTCGAAGCGGGCGACACCCTCGTCGCCGTGGTCGGCTCCTCGGACGGCGATATGTCGCTGCGTAATCCGACAATGATCGGTATCGATGCCGCCTCCGGCGCGGTGCGCTGGCGTACCCCCGCCGCCCACCTCGGTGGTTGTGCGCGCGCTCCGCTCGACAATCACCTCGTCTGCTTCACCGGACCGTCCGAGCCGCCCGCTCTCATCGGTTACGACATCGGCAGTGGAAAGGTCACCCGCACCTCCCTCGAGTGGTCGGTCTTCGCCCTCGCGACCGCCGAGGATCGCCTGTACCTGGCGGAAGGCGATGTCGAGTCCGACGACGTGCGCGTGCATTCCGGCACCCTCGCCGATCCCGACGCCCACTGGACCCGCGCGTTCACCATGGGCACCGCATGGGAATCCCTGCCCGCCGACGCGCTGGACGTCGCGCATGGGCAAGGGCTGTTCGCCCTCGGTGCCGATCTCGCCGGATTCGACCTGCGCACCGGCGCACCCACCTGGACTGCGGAACTGACCGGGTGTTCCCGTACAACCCAAACGAACCCGGCGCTGGTCGTGCGAATCCACACCGACTGCACCGGCTACCGGATCACCGGCTCCGACATCCTCGACCACACCGGGCGGGTGCTGGCCACCACCGATCACGAAGCCGCCCATAGCCTCTCGATCGACCTGCCGACCGACGACACCGTCCCCGTGTTGCTCGCCGACGGCGCCCGCGATCGCCGCACCGGACAGCTGATGTGGACCAGCCCCGATCTCGTCACGCAGCCGCGTACGACCCAGAGCGAGTACGGGAACGCCACTTCCGGCTCCGCGATCGCAGTGCTCGGCGACGTCGCACTGCTCCGAGATGACGCCGCAGGCACCACGACCGGGCTTGATATGCGCACGGGACGCCGACTGTGGCAGCACGCGACCGAGCGTTCCGGCACCCCGAACGCCTGGGACGGCGACGTCGTCGTTTTCGCCGATTCCACCGGTCTGTGGGCGATCGACCCGAAATCCGGCGGCACGGTGTGGGACATCCCGTTCCGGGCGGTGACCGACGTCCCGGACGCTCTCAGCGACGGCGGCCAAGTGACTGCCCGCGGCAAGGGCCACTACGTTTACGCTTCCGCACGCACGTTGATCGGCCTGCGCCCGCTCGGCCGGTAGACCTACGTCTTTACCTGTGACAGTTTGTTACAGGGAGGTAGTGTGGGCATATCAGAGCTCGTTCCCCGTGCAGCGTGGTTAAGGACCCCCATGCCCTCGAATTTCGCTCTCAAGACAATGAACACGGCCCATCGCGCGCTCTTGAAGGTCAGTTGCGGCAAGCTGGGCAACGACTTCAGCGGGATGCCGTCGATCGAACTCGTGACCATCGGCCGCAAATCCGGTCGCCCGCACGCGGTGATGCTGACCGCGCCGATCGTCGACGGCGACACCTACGTCGTCGTCGCCTCCCGCGGCGGCGACCCGCAACATCCGGCCTGGCTGCACAATGTGCGCGACAACCCGGATGTCCAGGTGTCGGTGCGCAGCGGACCCCGGCAACCGATGACCGCCCGGATCGCGAACGCCGAAGAGCGGGCCGCACTGTGGCCGCGCGTGATCGCCGCACAGAAGGTCTACGCCGGCTACCAGAAGAAGACGACCCGCGAGATCCCGCTGGTCCTGCTGACGCCGAAGCCCGCATCGGCCAACTGACCGTCTAACGGCTCGTTCGGTCGATTCGCTTCCGCGGCAGAGGGAATGGCATGAGCGAAGCGGGTTCGTACATCATTCGCGGCGGTATCCAGGGCCGAGAACGGTTGCGCGTCTTGGCCGGCGTGCTGGCGCCGCGCACCCGGGCATTGCTCGAGCAGTTACCTGTCCGCCCGGGTGATCGGTGCTGGGACGTCGGTTCCGGCGGCGGCGATGTGACACTGATGATCGCGGACATGGTCGGCCGGGACGGTCGAGTACTCGGCACCGACCTCGACCCCGCCAAAGTGGCGCTGGCCGAAGCCGAAGCCGCCGCGTATCCGCAGGTGGAATACCGAGTCGCCGACATCACGGAGGAGCTGCCTGCGGAAACCTTCGACATCGCGCACGCCCGTTTCCTGCTCTCGCACCTGACCGACCCCGCCGCGGCCGTCGCCGCCATCGCCCGGACACTCCGGCCGGGCGGCACCCTGGCCGTCGCGGACGTCGACTTCAGCGCACCCCTCTGCTGTCCCGACTCACCCGCATTCCGCGCCTACCACGACCTGTACATTCGCACCGGTCGTCACCGGGGCGCCGATCCGCTGATCGGCCCCCGGCTGCCCGCGCTGCTGCACAACGCGGGCCTCACCGACATCCACATCCAGGTGAATCAACCCGCCGAACCGGACCCCGCCACCAAACTCGTCCACGTCCTCACCCTCGAGAACATCGCGGACGCCGCGCTCACCGCCGGACTGACCAGCACCGCCGAACTCGACGCCATCCTCGCCGATCTCCGTGCGGCAGTAGATGATTCATCGATGGCGCTGGCCGCTCCCCGAATGGTCCAGACCTGGGGCCGCGCGCCGCGATGATCGCACGGTCAAGCGGCATCGAGGGCGGCGCGGAGCATGGCGAAGGCGCGCCGGGCGGCGGCGACGGCTTCGGGGTGCACCTCGTCGAGTGCGCGACCACCGGCTAGCTCGCGCAGATTCTCCTCGGCGAGCACCCGCAGCGTAATGATCACCTGGTGCGCGGCCACCCGCGCGGTGACACCGTCGGAGACGGCTCCGGCGTCGATCAGGGCTGCGGCGAGCTCCTCGGCGCCCTTGGCCACGAAACCGAGCACTCGCGCCGACAGGCTGGGCGTGGTCTCGAACATCTGGTGCAGCGCAAGCACTTCCGGGTCATCGTTCAACCCGGTGATCGGATCGTGCGCGTCGAGCGCGGCCAGGAAGTGCCGGCGCAGCGCGTTCAACGGAGCCTCGCCGGACCGCCGTTCGCGGACCACCCTGGCGGCCTCCTGCTCGTGGTCGATGATCCGGTGCAGCACCAGATCTTCTTTGGTGGGGAAGTATTTGAACAGCGTCGGCTTGGAAACCTGTGCGCGCGTAGCGATCTCGGCGCAAGACACCTGATCGAAGCCGGACTCCAGAAACATCTCGATCGCCGTATCGGCGATGGCTGTCCGAGTCTGCTGCTTCTTCCGCTCCCGCAGGCCGCCTTCTGCTCCCATGGCGTGAGCGTACCAAAGGTGCAACCGAGGCAATATAGACAGCGTGTGTATATATTGACTGGGTTAACGAATCGGTTCGTCACAACGCAGCTCGGGAGACTTCATGCGTATCGGTATTGCCTTGCCCACCAACTACACTCGCCTATCCGCGACAGCCGACCCGGTGCAGACCCTGATCAGCCAGGTCGCGGAGCTGGCCGCAGCCGGACTGGACGCCGCCTGGTTCATTCAGCGGTTCGACCACGACGCCCTCACCGTCGCCGCGCTCGCCGCACGCGAAGTACCGGACATCGCGGTCGGCACCGCGGTGGTCCCGATCTACCCTCGGCACCCGATCACGCTCGCGATGCAGGCCCGGACCGTGCAGGCCACCAGCCACGGCCGCCTCACCCTCGGCCTCGGGATGTCGATCGCCTCGTTCGTCGAACAGACCTACGGAATAGCGCCGCACCCCCGGATCCGGCATCTACGCGACTACCTGAAAGCGTTGCGCGCCTTGCTGGATGACGGAGCAGTGGAACTGGAAGGTGACACCCTGATCGCCCGAACGCCCCGGTCGGAACCGTTGCACGGCGTGCGGCCCCGCGTGCCGGTCCTGGTCGCGGCGGCAGGCGAGCTGACACTGCGCGCCGGCGCGGAGCTCGCCGACGGCGTGATCCCGATTCTCTCCGGGCCACGCACTCTGGCCGACTACACGGTGCCCACCCTCACCCGCTATGCCGACGCCGCCGGTCGGCCGACACCGCGGACCGCCGTGATCGTCTCCGGGGTGGTGACCGCCGACGTGGCGGGAGCCCGCGCGCGGGCCGAAGAGAATATGCAGCCCTATGCGACGATCCCGGCGTACCGCGCCGCCTTGGATCGCGAAGGCGTGCACCATCCGGCCGACCTGGTCGCGATCGGTGACGAGCAGGTACTGGCCGATCAGGTCGCCGCGTATCGCGAAGCGGGGGCAACGGAACTCATCTACACGCAGACCGCGATCGGTTCACCGGACGACGAACAGCGCACTTGGAAACTGCTGGGCGAACTGGCCGCGAGTTTCCGTAGCCCGTAGCGGATCTGATCAGGGCCTCATCGGCGGATCTCGTGTGGATTGTGTGGACGAGTGGCGGAGGCGCGAGCGACTCGAGTGAGACTGACGGGGTGAACGGGACTTGGGAGTCGTGGGGCGGGGTGGTGCTCGCCGCGATCGCCGCGCTGCCGGTGGCCGGTGTGGTGGCGTGGTGGCTGGCTCGGCGGCGCGGGTGGCGGGTGGCGCTGTGCGAGGTCGGGATGGTGGTGGGTACCGCGCCGTGGCTGTGGATGATCCTCACGCCCAAGGGATCTGGGCGTTCGTTGAACCTGGTGCCGCTGCGTGATCTGGCCGATCAGCTGACCGACGGAAGGGTGATCGAGCAGTTCGGTGGGAATCTGCTGGTCTTCGCCGCGCTCGGGTTCCTGCTGCCGGTGCGCTTCGCCTGGTTCACTCGCTCGTACCGGGTCCTGCTGGTGGGCGTCTGCGCGTCGATCGCGGTGGAGGCGGTGCAGTTCGCGCTGGCCATCGGCCGTCACTCCTCCATCGATGACGTGCTGTTGAACGCGACCGGTGCCTACCTCGCGGCCCAGCTCTCCCGGCCCTGGTGGGCGTCGCGCGCCGATCCCGCGTAGCCGGCCGGTCAGGGACCCTTCGGATCGACCATCGCGGCCATCGCAACCGCGCGACTCGACGGCGACAGATCGCATCGGATCAACGCCGCGGCCCTGCGGAACTCGGCCGAATGCGCTTCGGCCGCTTGCGTTGCCGTGGCGGCGAGAAACGTCGAGTCGATGCTGGCGACATGATCGGCGATGCGCCGGGTCTCCGGTAGGCCCAGGCTCGCGGCGATCGTCAGAGCGGTCTTCCAGTGCTTGCGCGCGACCGAGAAGTGCGCAGAGCAATAACTGACCGTGGCGATGGCGTCGTAGGCCAGCATTTCCTCATACGGCGAGCCGGATGCATAGGCGATATGCAGTGCGCGTTCGTAGTGGGCTAGCGCTTCCCGGTAGTGACCCTGCCTGCGATGGATATCGCCGATACCCAGATACGCGCAACACTTGAGGATCAGATCATTGCTGCGCTCGGCTCGCGCCAGCGCCACCCGGAAATTTTCCACCGCTGTCTCGTACTGCTTCAGCTGACAATAGGTATTGCCGATGCGGATCGAAAAATAGTTGTGGAAAAGGGTATTCGGCGACATCGGCGTCAGCGTTTTACGCGCGTCCTCCAGGTGTGCGAGCGCGTCGTCATATTTGTCGACCCGCATGTCGGCATCGCTGATGCGCATGAGGGCACTGGCGCGCAGGTATGGGTCGCCGGTTTCGTCGGCGATATCGACGGCTTGCCGCAGATAGTCGACGGCGTCCTCGCAATGCCCCATCCGCTCGTGGACCTGCCCGAGCCCTTGCAGCGCATAGCCTTCCATATATCTGTTACCGCTGGACCGGGACAACGACAGCGCTTGGTGATACCCCATCAGCGCATCCCGATACCGCGCCAGCCGGAAGTAGACCAGCCCGCTGTGATGCATGGCCCGCGCCGCGTTGGCCTGGTCGCGCATGCCGTGCGCCAGCCCGACGGCGTCGTTCAGCACCACCAGCGCCTGCTGGCAATGCCGCATCCGCCAGAGCGTGTAGCCCAGGTTGACCAGCAACCGACACTCTTCCGCGTGCTGTCCGCTACTACGCGCCACTTCGACCGCGTCGAAGTGCAAGGTGATCGCGTCGTCGGAGCAGCGCAGGCCCGTCACGTAAGGCCACCAGAGGATTTCGGAGAACAGCCTGGTGTAGCCGGACCAGCGGGCTTTGGTCGCCTCGCGGGCGATCGCCAGCAAGTTGAGCCGTTCGCTGTGTAACCAGGTCACGCACTCGTGATGAGTGACGAGCGCGGGCGTAGGCGTCGTCGGCCTGGGCAGATCGGCGACGCGGAAGGTGCGGTCGGGCAGTATTCGGGTGCCGACCGCCCACGCGGCATACCGGTAGTAGTCGAACAGTCGGGTCAACGCTTCGTCGCCATCAAGATCGGACGGCTCGCTCAGAGTCGCTGCGTAATCGCGTACCAAGCTGTGGAACCGATAGCGCTCGGAGACAACTTGCTCCAGCAGATGAACATCGACGAGCGCCTCCAGGATCTGCTCGGCGGCGTCGATCCCGATATCGGCGAGGGCGGCGGTGGCGTAGGTGTCGAAGTCGCGGCCGGGGTGCAGGCCGAGCAGCCGGAACGCCCGCTGCTGATCGTGCGACAGGTCTTGGAAACTGGCGGTGAGGGCGGCCGCTACGCTGCGGGATCCCGCGGACAGGTGTTCCAGCCGGCTGGGATGTCGGAGCCGCTCGGCCAACCGGTCGATCGGCCAGACCGGCCGCGCACGCAGCCGTCCGGCCGCAATGCGAATGGCCAGCGGCAGATAACCGCACAACCGGACGGTTTCCTGCACCGCCTCGGGCTCCGCCGCGACGCGCTCGTCGTGCACGATGGTGGTGAACAGCGCGGTGGCGTCTTCGCGTGAAAACACGTCCAATGACAGGGTTCTGGAGACTTCCAGGTCGACGAGCCTGCGCCTGCTGGTGATCAGCACCAGGCAGCTCGCTGTGCCGGGCAGCAGCGGCCGCACCTGATCGACGTCGGCGACGTTGTCCAGCACCAGCAGCGCCGAACGGGCGGCGATTCTGGTGCGCCACATAGCGGCTCGCGCATCCAGATCCGGCGGTATCGACTCACTCGGCACGCCCACCGCCCGCAACAGCCGGTCCAGCGCGACCATCGGTTCGACGGGCGCGCTCTCGGCGGCGTGCCCGTGCAGGTCGATATAGAGCTGGGCGTCGGGAAAGCGGCCGCTGAGCCGGTGCGCCGCGTGAATCGCCAGCGTCGTCTTACCCACACCGGCCATGCCGTCGATGGCCTCGATCAACACGGTCGGACGAGCCGCTTCCGGCGGTATGTCGGCGAGGAGCAGGTCCATTTCGCCGGTGCGGCCGGTGAAGTCCGCGATGTCGCCGGGCAGCTGATTTCGGCTGGGCAACACCTCGGGCTGGAACTCGGTCTTGTCCCCGCCGCCGACCTCACCCAGTGTGGACGCGCCCTCGGCGGCGGGCCGTGCCGCGTCCTGCTCTAGTCCTGCGAAATCGGTTGGGCTGTAGAGCGATTCATGCCGACCGGTCGGTGTGGACACGCCGCCCAGTGGTGGCTCGATCTCGTCGCGCAGGATTCTGCGGTGCAGCTCGCGCAGCTCGCGTCCCGGCTCGATCCCGATCTCGTCGGCGAGATGGCGCTGCGCGTCCTGGAAGACCAGCAGCGCCTCGGCTTGCCGCCCGCAGTGGTAGAGCCCGAGCATGAGCAGCGTCCGAAACCGTTCCTGCAGCGGATAAGAGGTGACCAGCGGGGCGAGCTCGGCGACCGCTTCGGCATGCTGGCCGCGGGCGAGTTTGATCGCGGCGCGGTGCTCGAGCGCGGTCAGGTAGCGCTCCTGCAACCTGCGGCGTTCGGCCTCGATGATGGGGCCAGCCAGGCCACTGAACGGTTCGCCGCGCCACAGTGCCAACGCGGCATCGGTGTGCGTGGCGGCCGCGGCGAGGTCGCTGTCGCGCCGGCATCGCTCGGCGGTAGCGAGGAGCCGGTCGAACGCGACGTGGTCCGACAGCGTGGGGTCGCCGTGCAGCACATAGCCGGTCTCCGACCACACCAGCGCGGGTTCGGCGGCCTTGCGGCACGGCGCCAAGGCGCGACGCAGCCGACTGACGTAGGTCTGTACGCCGTTGCGCGCGTCACCCGGAGGGTGTTCGCCCCACACCCCGTCGATGATCGCGTTCACCGTTACCGGCCGGTTCATCTCCAGCATCAGTGCCGCAAGCACCGCTTGCTGTTTCGCTGGGCCCAGCTCGATTTCACAGTCGTCGCGCCTTGCTGTGAACGAACCGAGCACCCCGTATCTGATCTGCGTGTGCGCCATGGACAAGCCCTCCTGAACCATGTGCTACCAGCGCTGAGCATAGGTGGCGCCGGACTCCTCCGAGGGAGGAACACTGGATAGTTACCATTTTGACCAGTCATTTACGCGCTAGTACAGCGGCAGTTACGCAGCTCGAGACATCCTGATCGAGTGTGCGGCAGCGGGATTCGGGGGAGGCGAGTTCATCGGCAGCCGACGAGCTGTCCGGGCAGCAACAGCTCATCTAGTTGTGAGCAAGCGTCCGATTCCGGGCTTTGTCACGCGCCGCACCAGTCGAATCGCCGTTTCGCCCTGCTGACGCAGGCTGTGGACAGGGTTGTCCCGCACGGTGATTCGGGGTGGGTGCCGCACTGGTGGTCAAGCAAATGGCCCGGTGCGGATTCGTCGACGGGGGCGGCGGCAGTCGACCGGGGACAACGAGTGTCCCCACCTTTGCCAGCGCAGCGAGCTGGGCGCGCGGCGGTGCAGTACGGGGCTGCATCCACGGCGCGCCCGCATCGCCGAAAACGATTCCGTTCGGCCAGCAGCGGATCGGTACGGCCCGGCAAAGGTGATAAGCGAGGGAGTTTGTCATGCAATCCGGTAACAAGTCACTGCTGCGCAGTCTGACATCGATTCAGAAAGAACTTTGGCTGGCCCACGAGCTTTCCGATATTCCCAATAATTGCCTGATATATATCGACATCGAGGCCGAACTGGAACTCGGCTACTTCGTCACCGCTTTGCGGCACGTGTTCGCGGAATCGGAGGCGCTCACGGTCAATTTCGTCGGTGGCGCCGACGGGCCGATGCAGATCGACCGAAACAGCCGCGATTGGATGCCCGCCTACCTCGATCTCAGCGAACAGCCCGAGCCCATCTCGGCCGCTTTCGACTACATGTCCCGTGAGCTCGAGCTGGCTTTCGATCTGGAGCTGGATGCGCTGTTGCGCGTCGCACTGCTCAAAGTCGAGGCCGGACAATACTTTCTGTCGATGTGCTTCCACCACATCATCATGGATGGGGTCGGTGTCGCCACCTGGGCGCAGCGGGTGCTGGATGTATACGGCGCCCTGAGCGCCGGAATGCCCATCGAGCCCGCCGATTTCGTGCCCGTCGACGAGATCATCGAGAGTGATCGGGCGTACCGTCGCCACCAGCAGGCGATCGATCGCGAGTACTGGCGCGGGCAGATCCCGCCCGGGATCGAACCGCTGCGCCTGCCGGGCAATGCCGCGCCAGGCGCCAAGCCCGGCCGGATCGGTTGCACGCACGGCTTTTCCGGCGCGGAGCTCGGCAGGTTGATCGATTCCGCGCAGGCGATCGGCGTGAAGCTGCCCTACCTGTTGATGTCGGTCGCGGCGGCCGCGGTGCAGCGCTATGCGTTGCGCGACGAATTCTGCGTACAGATGCCGGTCTCCAATCAGAATGCCATCGCCCGGCGCACGCCGTGCCAGCTGTCGGATACCGTTCCGTTGCTGGTGGATTCGGGCCGTGACCTCTCGCTGGGGCAACTGTCCCGACGGCTGCAGGACAGCATCGCGAGTGCGCGTGACCATCTCCGGTACGGGATGTCGGAGATCCGGCGCGACTTGAAAATGCCGCCCGCACAAGGGAACCCGTTCGGCCCGGTCATCAACGTCATGTCGTTCTTCGGAGCCTTGCGGATGACCGGTGGGACAGCCGATCTCCAGGTCTAC
Source organism: Nocardia sp. XZ_19_369 (assembly GCF_015355715.1). Lineage (NCBI taxonomy): Bacteria > Bacillati > Actinomycetota > Actinomycetes > Mycobacteriales > Nocardiaceae > Nocardia > Nocardia sp. XZ_19_369. The sequence goes on from NZ_JACVED010000002.1 coordinate 490,953, forward strand.
TCGGCAGGCAACAGCGGGGATCTGTCGATCGTCCTGCACTACGAAAGGCAGTCGGCCCGTGGGGGATACCTGCGGATAGAAGGTGACGCGCAGCTCTACACCGAAGACGATCTGCGCGGCTACCTCGATTCGATCGCGTGTTACCTGTCGCAGGCGGTCACCGATCCGGCGGCGCCGATCGGGGCGGTGGATATCCTCGGCGACGATCGGTCGCTGGTCGTCGAGGCATGGAACGACACCGAAGTGCCGGTCGATCCGGCGGCGACTCTGCTGGGGTTGTTCGAGGATCAGGTGCGCCGGGCCCCGGACGCGGTGGCCGTGGTGTCCGGTGGGGAGCGGCTGTCGTATCGCGAACTCGACACGCGGGCGGATCGCGTCGCGCAGACTCTGCTCGCCGCGGATGTGCGTCCGGACAGCGTTGTGGCGGTTGCCTTGCCGAGGTCGGCGGAGCTGATCGTCGCGATTCTGGCGGTGTCGAAGGCCGGTGGTGCGTACCTGCCGATCGACCCGGGTTATCCGGCGGAACGGTTGACCTTCGTCCTCGCCGATGCCGCACCGATCGCGGTCCTCACCGACCGCGCGACCTCGAAACTGCTGCCGCAGCACGGAGTTCCGCGCATCCTGCTCGAAGAGGCCGAGACGGCACGCTATGACATGGTGCGGCCCGCCGCGCCGCTGCCCGGCAACCTCGCGTATCTGATCTACACCTCCGGCTCCACCGGCACGCCGAAGGGCGTGGCCGTCACCCATCGCAATGTGGCCTCGCTGTTCCTGAGTACCGCGCCGTGGTGTGCATTCCGGGCCGATGATGTGTGGGCTTGGTGCCATTCGCAGGCCTTCGACTTTTCGGTGTGGGAGATCTGGGGTGCACTCCTGCACGGTGGCCGGGTCGTCGTCGTGCCATGGGATGTGGTGCGCACGCCCGCGCAGCTGTGGGATCTGGTGGTCGCCGAGGGCGTGACCATCCTCAATCAGACCCCCTCGGCTTTCCACGCACTGGCCGAAGCCCGGTCGGTGAGCGGCCGCGTCGATTCGGCGCTGCGCCTGGTGATCTTCGGCGGGGAAGCTTTGCACCACAGCCACGTACAACCGTGGTATTCGGTCGGCGCTGCCGGTCCGGCCCTGGTGAACATGTATGGGATCACCGAAACAACGGTGCACGTCACGAAGCTGGAACTGCTGGCCGAGCACGGCGCCCGGGGTGAGAGCCCAATCGGGACGCCGCTGGGGAACATGCGGGCGTTCGTGCTCGACCCGTGGCTGGCGCCGGTTCCGGTGGGGACGGCCGGCGAACTGTATGTGGCCGGTGCGCAATTGGCGCGGGGCTATCGCGGTCGGCCGGGGTTGACCGCAACGCGGTTCATCGCCGATCCGTTCGATCGCACCGGCGGCCGGTTGTATCGCACCGGCGATGTGGTGCGCTGGACTCCGGCCGGGGTGCTGGAGTTCGTCGGCCGCGCCGACGATCAGGTCAAGATCCGCGGCTTTCGGGTGGAGCCGGGCGAGGTCGAATCGGTGCTGGTGCGACATCCCGCGGTGTCGCAGGCCGTGGTGCTGGCCCGCGACACCGGAACCGGGGACGACAAGCAGCTGATCGGTTATGTGGTCGCCGATCGGAGCAACGGTAACGGGGGCACGAACGCAAACGCGCTCGATGGGGCACTGGTGCGCCGGTTCGCCGCGGAGCGCCTGCCGGAGTTCCTGGTGCCGACCGTGGTGATGGTGATCGACCGCGTGCCACTGACCCCCAACGGCAAGCTCGATCGGGCCGCCCTGCCCGCCCCGGAGTTCGCCTCCTCGCGGGCCTATCGGGCGCCGGGCACCGAGCGCGAACGGGTGCTGGCAGGGTTGTTCGGCGAGGTGCTGGGGATCGACCGGGTCGGTGCGGACGACAGCTTCTTCGAGCTGGGCGGTCATTCGTTGTCCGCCACCCGGCTGATCAGTCGGATCCGGGTGGTGCTCGGGGTCGAGGTGCCCATCCGGACGGTGTTCGACGCGCCGACGGTGGCGCAGTTGGTGACCCGGCTCGATGCCGGCGTCGCCATGCGCCCGATGCTGCTCGCCCGGCCGCGACCCGAGGTGATTCCGCTGTCGTTCGCGCAGCGGCGACTGTGGTTCATCCACCGGTTGGAGGGGCCGTCGGCCACCTACAACATGCCGCTTGCCGCCCGGGTGACAGGCGCCTTCGATGCGGCGGCCTTCACGGCGGCGGTGCGCGACGTGGTGGCCCGGCACGAGAGCCTGCGCACGGTCTTCGTCGAAACCGACGGCGTCCCAGCTCAACTCGTGCTCGAGGCGGACGACGTCGAGGTGGCGGTGACCATCGCCGTCGTAGCTCCCAATGCGGTGGACGCGGCGGTCGCCGAGGCGGCGCGGTATCCGTTCGAGCTGTCCACACAGATCCCGATCCGCGCCGGTGCGTTCCGGTACGGGGCCGACGAGTGGACGGTGCTGGTGCTGATCCACCACATCGCCAGCGACGGCTGGTCCGCGGCGTCGCTACTGGACGATCTGTCGACGGCCTACGCGGCGCGCCGGGCAGGGCGGGCGCCGGAGTGGGAGCCGCTGCCCGTGCAGTACGTCGACTACACGCTGTGGCAGCAGGAACTGCTCGGTTCGCCGGACGATCCCGACAGTGTGCTGTCGCGGCAGTTCGGTTACTGGCGCGCCGAACTCGACGGTCTGCCGGAGCAGCTGCGGTTGCCGACCGATCGGCCGCGGCCGCGGGTGGCCAGCTACCGCGGCGACGTGGTGCTGTTCGACATCGAACCCGAGGTGCGTACCGCGGTGGAGCGGTTGGCGGCCCGCGAGGGCGCGACGGTGTCCATGGTGTGGCAGTCGGCGCTGGCGGTGCTGCTGGCGAAACTCGGTGCCGGCGAGGATATCCCGATCGGTTCGCCGATCGCCGGCCGTACCGATGACGCGCTGGCCGATCTGGTGGGCTTCTTCGTCAACACCTGGGTGCTGCGCGCGACGGTCTCTCCCGCAGCGTCATTCACCGAGATCCTCGATGGTGTCCGCGCGAAAGCGCTGGCGGCCTACGACAATCAGGACGCGCCGTTCGAGTTGCTGGTCGAGCTGCTGAATCCGACTCGCTCGTCGGCATACCATCCGCTGTTCCAAGTCCTGCTGACACTGCAGAACAACGCGCTGCCCACCCTCCGGCTGCCGGGAGCACGGGTAACGCCGCACATGCCGGCCACCAACACCTCGCGCTTCGACTTGACATTCAATATCGGCGACGGCCCGGCCGGTGCGCGCGACAACGGCACCGGGTGGGACGGATACATCGAATACGCCACCGATCTGTTCGATCGGTCCACGGTAGAAGCCATGGCGGGTCGGCTGGTGCGGATCCTGCGACAGGTGGTGTCGAATCCGGACACCGCGGTGGGGTCGGTCGATGTGCTGGACAGCGACGAACGTGACCTGGTCTTGTACCGATGGAACGACACCGCTGCCCCGGTCGACCGCGACGCCACCGTGGTCGCCTCGTTCGCGGCGCAGGTCGCGCGCACGCCGGACGTGGTGGCCGTGGTCTGCGGTGACCACGAGATCTCGTATCGGGAACTCGACACGCGGGCAACCGAATTGGCGTGCGTCCTGGTCTCGCGCGGAGTAGGCCCCGACACCATCGCCGCCGTGGCGTTGCCGCGGTCGGTGGAGTTGATCGTGGCATTGCTCGCGGTGCTGAAGTCGGGTGGCGGGTATCTGCCGATCGATCCGACCTATCCCTCGGATCGGCTGGCGTTCATCCTGGCCGACGCGGCTCCGGTGGTCGTCGTGACCGATTCCGCGACTGTCGATCTCCTGCCCGAGACGGCGGCTCCGCACCTCTACCTGGACACGACCGATGTGGTGGAGGGCGCCACCCTGGACAGAGCCGCCGCGGCGGCGTCGCAGAACCTGGCCTACGTGATCTACACCTCGGGCTCCACCGGAGTCCCGAAAGGTGTTGCCATCACACACCGCAACGTGGTGGCCTTCGCGACCAAGCACAGTTGGCACGACGGTGCGCACGCGAGCGTGCTGGTGCATTCGTCGGTCGCGTTCGATGCGTCCACCTACGAGATCTGGGTGCCGCTGCTGGGCGGCGGCCGGATAGTCGTCGCGCCGCCGGGCCGCACCGATATCGCGGTGCTCGGCCGGCAGTTGGTGGCGCACAAGGTGACTGCGGTATTCCTCACCACGCGCTTGTTCGAGTTGTTCGTCGACCATTGCCCCGACGCGCTCGCCGGTCTTCGCGAGGTCTGGGTCGGCGGCGAGGAGATGCCGCCGGAGGTCTTCGCGCGTGCACTGCGGCTGTGCCCCGAGACCCGCATCGTGCATGTCTACGGGCCCACCGAGACAACGACATTCGCGATCCGCCGGCCGTTCCGGGCCGGGGAGCGCTTCGACGACGCCTTGGTGCCGATCGGAACCCCGCTGGCCAATGTTCGGGCGTTCGTGCTGGATTCGTGGTTGGCGCCCGTCCCGGCAGGGGTGGCGGGTGAGTTGTATGTCGCCGGTGCGCAGTTGGGCCGGGGATACCACGGCCGGGCCGATCTGACCGCGGCACGGTTCGTCGCCGATCCCTTCGACCCGAACGGTGGCCGGCTGTACCGCACCGGTGACCTGGTGCGCCGGAACCACGGCGGGCAGGTGGAGTTCCTGGGTCGCATCGATGATCAGGTGAAGATCCGCGGCTTCCGGGTCGAACCCGGTGAGGTCGAATCGGTTCTGGCACAGCATCCGTCGGTGGCGCAGGCGCTGGTGGTGGTCCGCGACAGCGACACCGGTGACAAGCAGTTGATCGGCTATGTGGTCGCCGACCGTACGGGTGATCGAACCGACCTCGTCGGCGCGGAGGTGCGCGACTTCGCCGCCGCACGGCTGCCGGAGTTCATGGTGCCGACGGTGGTGACGGTGATCGACGCGGTGCCGTTGACCGCCAACGGAAAGCTGGACCGCGCGGCGCTGCCCGCGCCGGAGTCGGTGTCCTCGGTCCGATACCGGGCGCCGGGCAGTGCGCGCGAACGGGTGCTGGCCGAGCTGTTCGGCGCGGTCCTCGGACGCGACCGGGTCGGCGTGGACGACAGCTTCTTCGAGCTGGGCGGCCACTCGCTGCTGGCGACCCGCCTGGCCAGCCGGATCCGGGTGGAGCTCGGCATCGAGGTACCGATCCGGACGGTGTTCGACGCGCCGACGGTGGCGCAGTTGGCGACCCGGCTCGACGCGGGCGTGCAGGTGCGCCCGGCTCTGCTGGCCCGGCCACGGCCGGACGTGGTTCCGCTGTCGTTCGCCCAGCGGCGACTGTGGTTCATCCATCGGCTGGAGGGGCCGTCGGCCACCTACAACATGGCGCTGGCGGTGCGGTTGCACGGGGTGGACGTGGCGGCGTTGACCGCCGCGATCGGCGATGTGGTCACCCGGCACGAGAGCCTGCGGACGGTCTTCGTCGACGCCGACGGTGTGCCCTCCCAACGGGTTCTGGACATGGACAGTGTCGAGGTACCGGTCACGGTGACCGATATGCGGGCCGCCGAACCCGCCGAGACGGACGCGGCGGTGACCTCGGCGGTGCGCTACGGCTTCGACCTTTCATCGGAGATTCCGTTGCGCGCCACTGTGTTCCGCCGTACCGACGATGCGGCCGTGCTGGTGTTGCTGATCCATCACATCGCGGGTGACGGCTGGTCGTTGACGCCGCTGCTGCGTGACCTGTCCGAGGCGTACGCCGCACGAAAGGAACATCAGGCACCGCGGTGGCGGCCGTTGCCGGTGCAGTACGCGGATTACACGTTGTGGCAGCGGGAGCTGCTCGGCTCGTCGACCGATCCGGACAGCGTGTTGTCGCAGCAGTTCGAGTATTGGCGCCGCGAACTCGAGGGCCTGCCCGAGCAGTTGCGGTTGCCGACCGATCGGCCGCGGCCGCGGGTCGCCAGTTATCGCGGCGACATGGTGCACTTCCACATCGAGCCGAAGATCCGTGCCGCGGTAGAGCGGTTGGCGGCCCGTGAGGGCGCGACGGTGTCGATGGTGCTGCAATCGGCGCTGGCCGTACTGCTGTTCAAACTCGGTGCCGGAGAAGACATTCCGATCGGCGCGCCGATCGCAGGCCGGACCGACGAGGCCCTGGCCGAGCTGGTCGGCTTCTTCGTGAATACCTGGGTGCTGCGGGCGGCCGTCGTCCCGGACGCGTCGTTCACCGAGATCTTGGGTGTGGTGCGGGAAAAGGCGTTGGCCGGCTACGAGAATCAAGATGTTCCGTTCGAACTGCTGGTGGAGTTGCTGAACCCGGCCCGCTCGGCCGCGCACCATCCGTTGTTCCAGGTGACGCTGGCCTTCCAGAACAACACGCTGCCCGCGCTCGAGCTGTCGGGCGTGCGGATCGAGCCCTATCCCGCGGCCACCGCGACCGCGCGGTTCGATCTGTTCTTCAACATCGCCGAAGCTCCCGCCGGTGACCCGTGGAGCGGGTTCGTCGAGTATGCGACCGAACTGTTCGACCGGTCGACGGTCGAGGCGGTGGCGGCCCGGCTGGTCCGGCTGCTGCGGCAGGTCGGGTCGGATCCCGAAGTCCCGGTGGGCGCCGTCGATGTCCTCGACACCGACGAGCGCGAACTGGTGCTGCGCCGGTGGAACGACACCACGGTCGAGGTACCGGCCACCGCCACCCTCACCGAACTGTTCGCCGCGCAGGTCGCCGCGACCCCGGATGCGATCGCGGTCGTCTGCGCGGACGCGAAGCTGACCTACCACGATCTGGACCGGCGCGCCGATCAGCTGGCGCGGGCGTTGAGCTCGCGCGGCGTCGGCCCGGATGGTGTGGTGGCGGTGGCGTTGCCCCGGTCCACGAACCTGATCGTGACCCTGCTGGGTGTGCTGAAAGCCGGTGGCGGATATCTGCCGATCGATCCCGCGTACCCCTCGGATCGGCTGGCGTTCGTCCTCGCCGACGCCGCGCCGGTGGTCGTCGTGACCGACTCGGCCACCGCGCACGCGCTGCCACCGACCGCGACGCCACACCTGTATCTGGACGCCATGGAAGCGCTCGACGGTGACCGGGCCGGTCTGGACCGGGCGGTCGCGGTGGGCGCGCACAATCTGGCGTGCGTGATCTACACCTCGGGCTCCACGGGTGTCCCGAAAGGTGTTGGTATCACGCACCATAACGTCGTCAACCTGGTCAACCAGGCGTGGCAGACGGGTGTCGAGGACCGGGTGCTGGTGCATTCGTCGATCGCCTTCGACGCCTCGACCTACGAGATCTGGCCGGCCCTGTGCGGTGGCGCGACGTTGGTCGTCGCCGGTGAGCAGCGCTCGGACCCGGGGGAGATCACGCGGCTGGTGGAGACCTGGTCGGTGACGAAGATGTTCGCCACGCCACCGTTGCTGTCGGCGTTGGTCGATCATGTGGAAGCGTTGCCGGACAACCCGTTCCGGAGCCTGCGGCAGGTCAATACCGGCGCCGACACGCTGACCTCCGGGTTGGTGCGGGCGCTGCGTGGCACCTGCCGCGACCTTCGGGTCGACAACCTTTACGGCCCGACCGAGGCGACCGTCGATGTGACCGCGTATCGCGTGCCCGAGGACGAACCGGGTGCGGTGGTGCCGATCGGTGTGCCGGTGGCGAATTCGCGAGTGTTCGTGCTGGATTCGTGGCTGGTGCCGGTGCCGGTGGGGGTTCCGGGCGAGTTGTATGTGGCGGGTGCGCAGCTGGCGCGCGGCTATCACGGCCGGGCCGGACTGACCGCGGCAAGGTTCGTGGCCGACCCGTTCGATCGAACCGGTGGCGGCAGGCTGTATCGCACTGGTGACGTGGTGCGCTGGACCGCGGCGGGGGTGCTGGAGTTCGCGGGCCGGGTCGATGACCAGGTCAAGATCCGTGGCTTCCGGGTCGAACCCGGCGAAGTCGAAAGCATACTGGCCCAACATCCTTCGGTGGCGCAGGCGGTGGTCGTGGCACACGACTCCGATGCCGGAAAGCAGTTGGTGGGGTACGTGGTCGCCGACCACTCCGGGGCCACCGTCGGCGAAGGCGAACTGGTGGGGCAGTGGCGGCGGGTCTACGACGACCTGTACGCCGGCGCCGGAAACACACCGGACACCGGTCCGGTCGACGGTGACGAGGTCGGGTTCGTTACCGGCTTCGGCGGCTGGAACAGCAGCTACACCGGGGGCGCGATCCCGGTGGAGCAGATGCGCGAATGGCGTGCGACCACCGTCGAGCGTATTCGAGGGCTGCGTCCGCAGCGCGTGCTGGAGATCGGGGTGGGGTCGGGCTTGCTGATGTCGCAGCTGGCGCCCGACTGCGCCGAATACTGGGCGACGGACTTCTCGTCCGCCACGATCAGCACCCTGCAACGACAGCTGGGCGAACTGAACGAGCAGTGGGTCGACCGTGTCTCGCTGAGCGTGCGCGGCGCCGACGAGACCGACGGGTTGCCGGAACACTATTTCGACACGGTCGTGCTGAACTCGGTGATCCAGTACTTCCCCAGTCAGAGCTATCTGCGCCGGGTACTCGAGCGGGTGCTGCGCGTGCTGGCTCCGGGTGGCGCGGTGTTCGTCGGTGACGTCCGGAATCTGGCGCTGCTGGAGGAGTTCACCACCGCCGCGCAGATCGCGCGCAACGGCGCCGACGATCCGGTGGCGGTCGCCGACCGGGTCCGCCGTGACATCTCCGCCGAACAGGAACTGCTGCTGGCGCCGGAGTACTTCCTCGCACTCGGCGAGGTGCTCGATATCGGTGCCGTCGACATCGAACTCAAACGCGGGTACTCGATGAACGAGTTGACGCGCTATCGGTACGACGTGGTGCTACATCCGGCTGCGGCGAACCCGCTTTCGGTCGCCGAGGTACCGAAAGTCGCGTTCCGCGATCATGATTCGTTGCAGACACTGCTGCGCGACCAGCATCCGGACGCTATCCGGATCACCGGCATCCGACATGCCGGGCTGGTCGGGGAAGTCGAAGCGACGCACCGGATCAAGGCAGGCCACGCCGGTATCGCTACCGACGCACTGGGTGTCGGCTTCGAGGGGATCCTCGAGACGATCGCCGATCGGGCAGGTGTCGTGCCGGAAGACCTGCATCTGCTCGGCCGTCGACTCGGCTACGCGACCGCGGTCACCTGGTCCGCGCAGCCCGATCGGATGGATGCGGTCTTCGTCGACACCGCGACCCTCGGCGACAGGCCACTGGCCGACGTGTACACCGCCGCCGGCCCGGTGGATGATCCGGTGGCGTACGCCAACAACCCGCAGGCGGGCCTACTGGCCGCCGACGTGCGCCGGTGGGCGAGCGATCGCTTGCCCGAGTTCATGGTGCCCGCGACGGTGATGGTGATCGGGTCGGTGCCTTTGACGTCCAGCGGAAAACTGGATCGCCGGGCCCTGCCGGATCCGGAGTTCGCCTCGTCGGCGGAGTATCGCGCGCCGAGCAGCGAACAAGAACGGCTCCTTGCCGAACTGTTCGCCGAGATCCTCGGATTCGATCGGGTCGGCGTGGACGACAGCTTCTTCGCGCTGGGTGGTCACTCGTTGCTGGCGACCCGCCTGGCCAGCCGGATCCGTGCGCTGATGGGAGTCGAGGTCCCGATCCGCACGATCTTCGACGCGCCGACGGTGGCGCAGTTGGTGACTCGGCTCGATGCCGATGTGCAGGTGCGTCCGCCGCTGCTGCCCCGGCCACGGCCGGACGTGGTGCCGTTGTCGTTCGCGCAGCGCCGGTTGTGGTTCATCCACCGGCTGGAGGGGCCGTCGGCCACCTACAACATGCCGTTGCCGGTCCGGTTGCGCGGTGTATTCGACGCGTCGGCCTTCGCGGCAGCGCTCGGTGACGTGGTTGCCAGGCACGAGAGTCTGCGGACGGTCTTCGTCGAGGCCGAGGGGGTACCGACCCAGCAGGTGCTCGCGGCCGACAGTGTGGAGGTACCGGTCACCGTCGAGGTGGAGACCGTGGATCCCGCAGAGCTGGACGCGGCGGTGAACGCCGCGGTGCGGTACGGGTTCGACTTGTCGTCGGAGATCCCCGTCCGCGCCACCGTATTCCGATCCGGTGCCGACGAGTGCGTGCTGGTGTTGCTGGTCCATCACATCGCGGGGGACGGCTGGTCGGCCGCACCGTTGTTGCGGGATTTGGCTACCGCGTATGCCGCGCGCCTCGAGCATCGAGCGCCCCGGTGGACGCCGTTGCCGGTTCAGTACGTGGACTACACGCTGTGGCAGCAAGAATTCCTCGGGTCGCCGGACGATCCCGACAGTGCGCTGTCCCAGCAATACGAGTATTGGCGTCGTGAGCTCGACGGATTGCCGGAGCAGTTGCGGTTGCCGACCGATCGACCGCGACCGCGAGTGGCCAGTTACCGCGGGGATATGGTGGCCTTCGGTATCGACCCGGACATCCGTACCGCGGTGGAGCGGTTGGCGGCCCGGGAGGGCGCGACGGTGTCGATGGTGCTGCAATCGGCGCTGGCGGTGCTGTTGTTCAAACTCGGTGCCGGGCAAGACATTCCGCTCGGTTCGCCGATCGCGGGTCGGACCGACGAGGCGCTGGCGGAGCTGGTCGGCTTCTTCGTCAACACCTGGGTGTTGCGGGCAACTGTTTCTCCGGGAACATCTTTCGCCGAGGTGATGGCCCAGGTTCGGACGAAGGCGTTGGCCGCGTACGAGAATCAGGATGTACCGTTCGAATTGCTGGTCGAGCTGCTGAACCCGGCCCGCTCGGCGGCGCATCATCCCTTGTTCCAGGTGTCTCTGGCCTTCCAGAACAACACGCTGCCCAGCCTGCGGCTGCCGGGGGTCGGGTTCGAGCCCTATCCCGCGTCCATCGCGGCCGCACGCTTCGACCTGTTCTTCAACGTCGCCGACGCGCCCGTCGGAGACCCGTGGGGCGGGTTCGTCGAGTATTCGACCGATCTGTTCGACCGGAGCACGGTCGAGGCGATGGTCGCCCGGTTCGTACGAATACTGGACCGGATCGTGACGGACCCGGGTAGCCCCGTTGGCGCGATCGACGTCCTCGATACCGACGAACGCGAGTCGATGCTGCGGCGGTGGAACGACACCACCGTCGCGGTCCCGGACACCACCATGGTCGGGCTGTTCGAGGCTCAGGTCGCCCGGACACCGGCGGCCACCGCGGTGATCGGCGGCGGCACGGAGATCTCGTATCGGGAACTCGATATCCGAGCCGACAGGTTGGCGCGCGCACTGGTCGCGCGCGGCGTACGCCCGGACCACCTCGTCGCAGTGGCCCTGCCGCGGTCGGTGGAGTTGATCGTGGCGTTGCTGGGTGTGTTGAAGGCCGGTGGCGGGTATCTGCCGATCGATCCCGGCTATCCGTCGGATCGGTTGTCGTTCATCCTTTCCGACGCCGCGCCGGTCGTTGTCGTGACCGACTCCACTACCGCCCCCTTCCTGCCCCACACGGCGGCCCCGCACCACCATCTCGACGCGCCCGGTAACAACGGCGGCGAACCCATGTACTCGGCGGGTATCGGCGGGGCCGGTGCGATCGGTCTGCGGCCGCAGCATTTGGCCTACGTGACCTACACCTCCGGTTCCACCGGTGTTCCGAAAGGTGTGGGAATAACCCACCGCAACTTGGTGAACCTGGTTGCCCGGGCCTGGTCGATCGAACCCGATGATCGGGTATTGACGCATTCCTCGATCGCTTTCGACGCCACGACCTATGAAATCTGGCCTGCGCTGGCCGGCGGTGCGGCGCTGGTGGTGGCCGGATCGCCGCGTTCGGACCTGGTGGAGCTCACTGGCCTGATCGAGACACGTTCGGTGACGAAGATGTTCGCCACGCCACCGTTGTTGTCGGCGTTGGTCGATCACGTGGAACTCTTGCCCGGCGCACCGCTGCGTAGTTTACGGCGGGTGATCGCCGGCGGTGCCGAGCTGACAGCGGCGGTCGTGGACAAGCTGAACGCGAAATACGTTGCCGTGCAGGTGATGAATGGCTACGGGCCCACAGAAACCACGGCGTGCGTGACCGATTACGACGCCGGGAACGACGTCGACGGTGCGGTGCCGATCGGGCGCCCGTCGGTGAATGTGCGGGTGTTCGTGTTGGATTCGTGGCTGGCGCCGGTGCCGGTGGGCGTCGCGGGGGAGCTGTACGTGGCAGGCGCGCAGTTGGCGCGGGGCTACCACGGACGTGCGGGGCTCACCGCGGCCCGGTTCGTCGCCGACCCCTTCGACGCGGCCGGTGGTGGTCGCCTGTATCGCACCGGAGATGTGGTGCGCTGGCACAACTCCGGACAGTTGCAGTTCGTCGGCCGGGCCGACGACCAGGTCAAGGTCCGCGGCTTCCGAGTGGAACCAGGCGAGGTGGAAAGCGTTCTGGAGCAACACTCCTCGGTTTCTCAGGCGGTGGTGGTCGTGCGCGACACCAGCACTGGTGGGCAGCAGCTGGTGGGGTACGTGGTCGCGGACCGATCCGGGCCGGGCGTCGGTGCAGCGGAACTGGTCGGGCAGTGGCGCCGGGTGTACGACGACCTGTATGGCGCGGCAGGCAAGCAGGCCGGCAGTTCCGCCCACAGCGCCGGGAAGGGGAATGGCGGCGGCGATCGGGCTCGAGCTGGATTCGGTATGGACTTCGGCGGCTGGAACAGCAGCTATACCGGAGCGTCGATTCCGCTCGAGCAGATGCGCGAATGGCGCGCGGCCACGGTGGATCGGATTCGCGGCTTGGCCCCACGGCGAGTGCTCGAGATCGGTGTCGGATCGGGCCTGTTGCTGTCGCAGTTGGCGCCGGACTGCGACGAGTATTGGGCGTCGGACTTCTCCGCCGCGACTGTCAGCACCCTGCAACAACAGTTGGACGAACTCGATCTGCGGTGGACCGAGCGGGTCTCGCTGAGCGTCCGGTCCGCCGAGGACGTCGCGGGATTGCCTGCGGAGTATTTCGACACGGTGATCGTGAACTCGGTGGTGCAGTACTTCCCCGGGGAACGGTATCTGCGTCGAGTGCTCGAGCAGATACTCGGCTTGCTGGCTCCCGGCGGCGCGATATTCGTCGGTGACGTCCGAAATCTGGGCCTACTGGAAGAATTCACCACGGCGGTGCAGATCGCCCGCAACGACGGTGACGACCCGGCGGCCATTCGGGAACGCGTGCGCCGCACGGTGTTCGCCGAACAAGAAATGTTGGTCGCGCCGGAATACTTCCACGCGTTGTGCCGCGCCACCGACTTCGACACCGTCGATATCGAACTCAAACGCGGCTATTCGGTCAACGAGTTGACCCGCTACCGATACGACGTGGTCCTGCACAAGACACCCACCACGGCGCTGTCCGTCGCCGAGGTGCCGAGAGTCGAGTTCCGCGACCACGACTGGTTGCGGACACTGCTGCAATTCCGACACCCGGACGGCATCCGGGTTACCGGGATTCCGCACGCCGGGCTGACCGGCCAGATCGCGGCGGTCAACCGAATCCGAACCGGTGAGCCGGTTCCAGCCGATCCGCGCACCGACCCGCGCGCAGCGGGATTCGAGGGAGTACTCGCCGATCCCGCCGCTCGAATGGATGTCGGATTGCTGCCCGAAGACCTGCACGTGCTGGGCGACCGACTGGGCTACACCACGGCGGTCACCTGGTCGGCACAACCGGATCGGATGGAGGCGGTGTTCATCGACACTGCGACCGTGCAGAGCCGACCGTTGACCGGCGTATATGTGCCGTCGGCGGAAGTAGATGATCCGACGCCGTACGCCAGCAACCCACAGGACACGCTCCTGCCCGCCGCCGTGCGGGAGTTGGCGGCCGAGCGATTGCCGGAATTCATGGTGCCGTCGGTGGTGATGGTGATCGACGATGTGCCGTTGACCGCGAACGGAAAACTCGATCGCGCGGCACTGCCGGACCCGGAGTTCTCCGCCGCGGCGGAGTATCGGGCGCCGAGCAGCGAGCGGGAGCGAGTGCTCGCCGAATTGTTCGCCGAAATCCTCGGACTCGACCGGGTCGGCGTGGACGACAGCTTCTTCACGCTGGGTGGTCACTCGTTGCTGGCGACTCGCCTGGCCAGCCGGATTCGAGCAGTGCTCGGCGTCGAAGTCCCGATCCGGGTGATATTCGACGCCGCGACCGTCGCTGAACTCGCGCGCCGATGGCCCGAATTGGCGCCGTCGCGCAGACCGGCGCTGCGCAGGATGAATCGGAAGGTGGGCCTGTGATGATTCCGTTGTCGTTCGCGCAACGCCGGTTGTGGTTCATCCACCGGCTGGAGGGCCCCTCGGCCACCTACAACATGCCGCTGACGGTTCGATTGCTCGGCGTGTTCGACGCGCCCGCTTTCGCGGCGGCGATCGGTGATGTGGTGGCCAGGCACGAGAGTCTGCGCACGATCTTCGTCGAAGCCGACGGTATGCCTGGCCAACAGGTACTCGACGAGGACGAGGTCGAGGTACCCGTGATCATCACCGAGGTCGATCCGGCCGCGTTGGATACGGCGGTGACCGAGGCGGCGCGCTACGAGTTCGATCTGGCGTCGGAGATTCCCATCCGCGCCGACGTTTTCCGCTATGGCGTCGACGAATGTGTCGTGGTGTTGTTGATTCACCACATCGCCGGTGACGGCTGGTCGATGACGCCGTTGTTGCGCGACTTGTCGATGGCGTACGCCGCTCGGCGGCAGGGGCGGGCGCCGGGTTGGGAGTCGTTGCCGGTCCAGTACGTGGATTACACGCTGTGGCAGCAGGAACTGCTTGGTTCACCGGACGATCCGGACAGTGTGCTGTCCCAGCAGTTCGAGTACTGGCGTAGGGAACTCGATGGCTTGCCGGAGCAGTTGCGGCTGCCGACCGACCGGCCGCGACCGCGGGTGGCCAGCTACCGGGGGGACCTGCTGGTCTTCGACATCGATGCGGGAACCAGGGCGGAAGTCGAGGAGTTTGCGAGTCGCTCCGGCGCGACGGTGGCCATGGTCTTGCAGTCGGCGTTGGCCGTGTTGCTGTTCAAACTCGGTGCCGGAGAGGATATTCCGATCGGTTCGCCGATCGCGGGCCGTACCGATGACGCGCTGAGCGAGTTGGTGGGGTTCTTCGTCAACACCTGGGTGTTGCGTGCGGGCGTGCGGCCGGCGGACTCGTTCGCCGAGGTGCTGGGCCAGGTCAAAGCGAAAGCCTTGGCGGCCTACGAGAATCAGGATCTGCCGTTCGAGCTGCTGGTCGAGCTGCTCAATCCAGCCCGCTCGGCGGCCCACCACCCCTTGTTCCAGGTGCTGCTGAGCTTCCAGAACAACACGGCAGCCACCTTCGAGTTGTCCGGCGTCGGGTTCGAGCCGTATGCCCTGCCCGCGCTGACCTCGCGATTCGACCTGACCTTCAATGTCGGCGACGCCGCGAGCGGTGGGCGGGGCAACGGTGCCGCCGGGTGGGACGTGCACGTCGAGTACGCCACCGACCTGTTCGACCGGCCCACGATCGAGGCGATGGCGGCGCGGTTCCTCCGGATCCTGCGGCACGTGGTGGCGGACCCGCACGGGCCAGTGGGGTCGGTCGAGGTGCTCGACACCGAGGAACGCGAGCTGGTGCTGCACCGGTGGAACGACAGCACCGTCGCCGTGGACCCGGACGCCACGCTGGGCGGATTGTTCGCGGCACAGGTCACCGAGACGCCGCATGCGACCGCGGTGGTCTGTGGTGCGGTAGAGCTGAGCTATCGAGAGCTCGATGCCCGTGCGGAGCGGCTGGCGCGCGTGCTGGTGTCGCGCGGGGTGCGCCCGGACACTCTTGTCGCGGTGGCGTTGCCCCGGTCGGTGAAGTTGATCGTGGCATTGCTGGGTGTAGTGAAGGCCGGTGGTGGCTATCTGCCGATCGATCCCGGCTATCCGTCGGATCGGTTGGCGTTCGTGCTGAGCGATGCCGCGCCGGTCGTCGTTGTCACCGATCGCGCGACCTCGGCCGCGTTGCCGCACACCGCGATACCGCGGCTGTACCTCGATACGCCCGACACCACTGCGGGCGAGGAAACGAGCGGGATGGATCGTGTCGTCCCGGTGCGGCCACAGAATCTGGCGTACGTGATGTATACCTCCGGTTCGACTGGTGCGCCGAAGGGCGTCGGTGTTACCCATCGCAATGTAGTGAACTTGGTTGCGCAGAACTGGCATACGGGTTCCGGCGAGCGGGTGCTGGTGCATTCTTCGATCGCTTTCGATGCTTCGACGTACGAGATCTGGCCCGCATTGACCAGTGGTGGCGCTGTAGTGCTGGCCGGTGAGCTGCGTTCGGATCCGGTGGAGATCACCGAGCTCGTCGCGAGCAGGTCGGTGACGAAGATGTTTTCGACTCCGGCGTTGCTGTCGGTGTTGCTCGACCGGGTCGACGCGGTGGCGGATCATTCTTTCCGGGGGCTGGATGAGGTGATCATCGGTGGCGCCGAGCTCAGTTCGGCGTTGGTGCGTCGATTGCACTCCAGCGTTGCCGGTGTGCGGGTGGTCAATGGCTATGGCCCGACGGAAACGACGGTGTTCGCTACAGTGTTCGCCGCCGATGCGGTGTCCGATGGGGATGCGTCGGTGCCGATCGGGTCAGCGTTGGCGAATGCGTCTGCGTATGTGCTGGATTCGTGGTTGATGCCGGTTCCGGTGGGGGTGCCTGGTGAGTTGTACGTGGCCGGCGCGCAGTTGGCTCGCGGTTATCACGGTCGGATGGGTTTGACTGCCTCTCGGTTTGTGGCTGATCCGTTCGATCCGGCCGGTGGTGGTCGGTTGTATCGCACTGGCGATCTGGTGCGCTGGAATCGCGCCGGGCAATTGGAGTTCGTCGGCCGGGCCGACGACCAGGTAAAGATTCGCGGTTTCCGGGTCGAGCCCGGTGAGGTCGAAGCGATTCTGGCGCAACACCCTTCGGTATCCCAGGCGGTAGTGGTCGCCCGTGATACCGATAGCGGTAAACAATTGGTCGGGTATGCGGTTGCCGATCGAATCGGCAGCGGTGAACTCGACGGCGGGGAGGTGCGCAGGTTCGTTTCCGAGCGGTTGCCGGAGTTCATGGTGCCCGTGGTGGTGATGGTGATCGATGCGCTGCCGTTGACCGCGAATGGAAAACTCGACCACGCTGCGCTGCCGGAGCCGGAGTTCGTCGCCGCGGCGCGGTATCGCGCACCGCGCACGAGCCGGGAACAGATCCTGACGGCGATATTCGCCGAGGTCCTCGGACGCGATCAGGTCGGTATGGACGATGGCTTCTTCGAGCTCGGCGGACACTCGCTGTCGGCCACTCGCCTGGCCGGCCGAATCCGTGCGGCGCTGGGCGTCGAAGTTCCGATCCGGACGATATTCGAGGCTCCGACGGTGGCGCAGTTGGTGACCCGGCTCGATGCCGGTGTGCAGGTGCGTCCGGCATTGTCGGCTCGGCCACGGCCGCGCGTGATTCCGTTGTCGTTCGCGCAGCGGCGGTTGTGGTTCGTGCACCGGCTGGAGGGGCCCTCGGCCACCTTCAACATCCCGTTGGTGATGCGGTTGCGCGGGGTGGATCTGTCGGCGTTGTTCGCTGCGATCGGTGACGTCGTGGCCCGGCACGAGAGCCTGCGTACGGTGTTCGTCGAAGCCGACGGCGTGCCGTCGCAACGGGTTCTGGAGGCCGACAGCGTCGAGATTCCGATGACGGTATGCGAACCGGATCCGGCCGAGGTGCCTGCGGCGGTGACCGCCGCGGTACGGTACGGGTTCGACCTGTCGTCGGAGATTCCCTTGCGCGCCGATGTCTTCCGGTGCGCTGACGACGAGTGTGTCGCCGTGCTGTTGGTCCACCATATCGCCGGCGACGGCTGGTCGATGACGCCGCTGTGGCGAGACCTGGCCACGGCTTACTCCGCTCGCCTCGAGAATCGGGTCGCGCGGTGGGCGCCGTTGCCCGTGCAGTACGTGGACTACACGTTGTGGCAACAGGAATGGCTGGGGTCGTCGACCGATCCGCAGAGCGTGTTGTCCCGGCAGTTCGACTACTGGCGCCGCGAACTCGACGGCTTGCCGGAGCAGTTGCGGCTACCTACCGACCGACCGCGACCGCGGGTGGCGAGCCACCGCGGGGACATGGTTCCGTTCATGATCGATGCCGAGACCAGATCGGGATTGGAACGGCTTGCGGCTCGTGAGGGCGCGACGGTGTCGATGGTGTTGCAGTCGGCGTTGGCGGTGTTGTTGTTCAAACTCGGTGCGGGGGAGGATATTCCGATCGGCTCGCCGATCGCCGGTCGGACCGATGAGGCGCTGACGGATCTGGTCGGCTTCTTCGTCAACACGTGGGTTCTGCGCACGGCCGTATCACCCGCGGCATCGTTCACCGAGATACTCGGCCAGGTCAGAGCGAAAGCGTTGGCCGCGTACGAGAATCAAGACATTCCGTTCGAGCTGCTGGTGGAATTGCTCAATCCCGCGCGGTCGGCGGCGCATCATCCGTTGTTCCAGGTGTCGTTGGCATTTCAGAACAACAGTCTGCCCTCGCTCGAGTTGGCGGGGGGCCGGGTCGAGCCCTACCCGGCGTCTACCGCGGTATCCCGATTCGACCTGTCCTTCGATATCGCTGACGCCCCCGACGGCCTGGCGTGGAACGGGTTGGTGGAGTACGCGACAGATCTGTTCGACCGCAGCACGGTCGAGACCATGGTCGGCTGGTTGGTACGGCTACTGCATCAGGTGGCGTCTGTCCCGGATTCCCCGGTGGGATCGATCGACGTGATCGACGGGAACGAACGTGCGCTCGTGGTGAGTCGGTGGAACGAGACCGCCGCCGAAGTCCCGGACACGACCATTGTCGGGCTGTTCGAGGCGCAGGTCGCTCGGGCGCCGGATGCGGCCGCGGTCGTCGGCGCGAACACGCAGTTGACGTACGCGGAGCTCGATGCTCGCGCTGATCGGCTCGCGTATGACCTGGTTTCGCGTGGGGTGGGTCCGGATGGCGTTGTCGCGGTCGCGTTGCCTCGGTCGGTGGAATCGGTGGTGGCGATGGTGGGCGTGTTGAAGGCCGGCGGCGCTTATCTGCCGATCGATCCGGCTTATCCCTCGGAGCGGTTGGTGTTCATCCTCGGTGATGCCGCCCCGGTTGTCGTGGTGACCGATTCGGTGACCGCAGATCTGCTGCCACCCCACACCACACCGCGCCTCTGCCTCGACACGCTCGACACTGTCGACGGGCGGGGCCGGGCCGGTACCGATCGGGTAGTCGCGAGTGGCGTGCAGAACTTGGCATACGTGATCTACACCTCCGGCTCCACCGGCGTGCCGAAAGGCGTTGGTATCACGCATCGTAACGTGACCAACCTGGTTGCTCAGGCGTGGTCGGTGGGTGTCGAGGATCGCGTGTTGGTGCACTCGTCGGCCGCCTTCGATGCCTCGACCTATGAGATCTGGCCGGCGCTGTGTGGCGGCGCGACGTTGGTGCTGGCGGGTGAGCAGCGTTCGGATCCGGCGGAGATCGCGCGGCTGATCGAGACCTGGTCGGTGACGAAGCTGTTTGCCACGCCGCCGTTGTTGTCGGCCTTGGTCGACTATGCGGAGGCGCTTCCCGGCAGACCGTTCCGGAGCTTGCAGCAGGTGAATACCGGGGCGGACACGCTGACTTGGGGGCTGGTAGCGGCGCTACGCGCCATGTGCCGGAATCTGCGGATCGATAATCTTTACGGCCCGACCGAAGCGACGGTTGACGTGACGTCCTGTCGCGTGCCCGACGAAGCGGTGGGGACGGTGGTGCCGATCGGTGTGCCGGTGGCCAATACGCGGGTGTTCGTGCTGGATGCGTGGTTGGTGCCGGTCCCGGTGGGAGTGGTCGGTGAATTGTATGTAGCCGGTGCGCAGTTGGCGCGGGGCTACCGAGGTAAGGCGGGGTTGACCGCGGCGAGGTTCGTGGCCGATCCGTTCGATCCGGCCGGCGCGGGTCGGTTGTATCGCACTGGGGACGTCGTGCGGTGGAATCGCGCCGGGCAGTTGGAGTTTGCGGGCCGGGTGGATGACCAGGTGAAGATCCGCGGCTTCCGGGTCGAGCCGGGAGAAGTGGAAGCCATACTGGCGCAACACCCTTCGGTGTCTCGAGCGGCAGTGGTGGCACGTGACAGCGATACCGGTGGCAAGCAGCTGATCGGCTATGTGGTCGCCGAGCGGGCCGACTCGGCATCGGGTGGAAGCGATGGCCTCGCGGGCGGTGCTGTGCGTGCGTTCGCCGCCGAACGGTTGCCGGAGTTCATGGTGCCGACGGTGGTAATGGTGATCGACACGCTGCCGTTGACCGCGAACGGGAAACTGGATCACGCGGCGCTGCCGGTCCCTGAGCTCGCGTCGTCGGTGCCGTACCGGGCGCCGGGCACTCTCCAGGAGCAAATGCTGGTCGAGCTGTTCGCGGAAATCCTCGGACTCGACCGGCTCGGTGTGGACGACAGCTTCTTCGCCCTGGGTGGACATTCTTTGTCGGCTACCCGTCTCGTCAGCCGGATTCGAGCGGTGCTGGACATCGAGGTGCCGATCCGAACCGTATTCGACGCCCCTACGGTGGCGCAGTTGGCGACCCGGCTCGATGCCGATGTGCAGCGGCGGCCGGTGTTGGCGGTGC
This sequence comes from Nocardia sp. XZ_19_369, assembly GCF_015355715.1. Classification (NCBI taxonomy): domain Bacteria; kingdom Bacillati; phylum Actinomycetota; class Actinomycetes; order Mycobacteriales; family Nocardiaceae; genus Nocardia; species Nocardia sp. XZ_19_369. The sequence continues at coordinate 511,497 of NZ_JACVED010000002.1, forward strand.
GGCTGCGGCCGAACATGGTTCCGTTGTCGTTCGCGCAGCGGCGGTTGTGGTTTCTGCACCGGCTGGAAGGACCGTCCGCCACCTTCAACATCCCGTTGGCACTGCGACTGTACGGCGTCGATGTGTCGGCGTTGACCGCCGCGATCGGCGACGTCGTCGCTCGGCACGAGAGCTTGCGGACGGTCTTCGTCGAAGCCGACGGTATGCCGTCGCAACGGGTACTCGCCGCCGACGAGGTCGAGGTGCCGGTCGCGGTGACCGAGGTGGGCACCGGCGCGGCGAACCCCGCTGGGCTCGACGCGGCGGTCACCGCGGCGGCGCGGTACGAGTTCGACCTGTCCACGGAGATTCCGGTCCGCGCCGACGTCTTCCGATGCGCTGACGACGAGTGCGTCGCGGTGCTGTTGATCCACCATATCGCCGGCGACGGCTGGTCGCTGACGCCGCTCCTGCGCGACTTGGCCACGGCTTACCTGGCGCGCCGCGAGGATCGGGCGCCGCAATGGCGGCCGTTGCCGGTGCAGTACGTGGATTACACGCTGTGGCAGCGGGAAGTGCTCGGCTCATCGAGTGATCCGGAAAGTCTGTTGTCCCGCCAGTTCGACTACTGGCGCGGTGAACTCGCGGGCTTGCCGGAGCAGCTGCGGTTGCCGACCGACCGGCCGCGTCCACGAGTGGCCGGCTACCGCGGCGACACGGTGCTGTTCGGTATCGATTCGTTGCTGCGCGCGGAGGTCGAGCGGCTGGCCGCTCGCGAAGGTGCGACGGTGTCGATGGTGCTGCAGTCGGCGCTGGCGTTGCTGTTGTTCGAACTCGGTGCGGGGGAGGATATTCCGATCGGCTCGCCGATCGCCGGTCGGACCGATGAGGCGTTGGCCGATCTGGTCGGGTTCTTCGTCAATACCTGGGTTTTGCGCACGGTGGTGTCGCCTGCGGAATCGTTCAACCAGCTCCTGGGGCAGGTCAGGGCGAAAGCGCTGGGCGCGTACGAGAATCAAGACATTCCGTTCGAGTTGCTGGTGGAGTTGCTCAATCCGGTGCGGTCGGCGTCGCATCATCCGTTGTTCCAGGTGTCGTTGGCATTTCAGAACAACGCCCTGCCTTCGTTCGAGTTGGCGGGCGGCCGGGTCGAGCCGTATCCCGCGTCGACGGCGGTATCGCGGTTCGACTTGTTCTTCAACGTCATCGACGCCGCGGATGGCCAGGGATGGAACGGATTGGTCGAATACGCGACGGATCTGTTCGACCGCGCCACGGTCGAGGCGATGGCCGGACGGTTGGTGCGGGTACTGCGACAGGTGGTATCGGCTCCGGACGCGCCGGTGGGCTCGGTCGATGTGCTCGACAGCGGCGAACGCGACCTGGTATTGCATCGGTGGAACGACACCACCGCAGCGGTTTCCGACACCACGATCATCGGCCTGTTCCGGGCTCGGGTGGCCGCGGGCCCGGACACGTTCGCCCTCTCCTGCGGCGGCACCGAACTGACCTACCGGGATCTCGATCTGCGATCCGATCGGCTCGCGCGGGTCATGGCCGCACGCGGAGTAGGTCTCGAGGGGATTGTCGCGGTGGCGTTGCCTCGGTCGGCAGAGCTGATCGTGGCGTTGCTGGCCGTGCTGAAGTCGGGGGCGGCGTATTTGCCGATCGATCCGGCCTATTCCTCGGATCGGTTGGCGTTCATCCTCACGGACGCGACGCCGCTGATCGTGGTGACGGACACCGCCACCTCAGCTCTGCTGCCCGAAACTTCGGCACCGCTGCTCTACCTCGACACCCTCGAGACCGTCGACACCATCGACGCGGCGGACTGGTCCGTTGCGCCGGCCGGGCCGCAGAATCTGGCGTATGTGATCTACACATCGGGCTCCACCGGTGTGCCGAAAGGCGTTGGTGTCACGCATCGTAACGTCGTGAATCTCGTTTCCCAGGAGTGGTTGACGGGCTCGGACGAGCGGGTGTTGGTGCATTCGTCGATGGCTTTCGATGCTTCGACGTACGAAATGTGGGCGGCGTTGTGTGCCGGCGGGGGATTGGTGTTGGCGGGTGAATTGCGTTCCGACCCAGGCGAAATGCTCGAGTTGGTGGCGGCTGGGTCGGTGACGAGGATGTTCGTGACGCCTGCGTTGTTGTCGGTGCTGCTGGAGCAGGTGGAGGGGCGGCCGGGCAATGCTTTGCAGGGTTTGGTTCAGCTGGTTGTCGGTGGTGCTGAACTGTCGTCGGCGTTGGTGGGCCGGGTGCGCGCTGTGGCTGCTGGTGTAGACGTGGTCAACGGTTATGGTCCGACGGAGACCACAGTGTTCGCGACGGTATTCACCGCTGGTGCGGATTCTGCGGGGTCGGTGCCGATCGGCCGGCCGTTGGCGAATGTGCGTGCGTTCGTCCTGGATTCGTGGTTGAAGCCGGTTCCGGTGGGGGTTCCCGGTGAGCTGTACGTGGCCGGTGCGCAGTTGGGGCGGGGCTATCACGGTAAGGCGGGATTGACCGCGGCACGATTCGTGGCCGATCCGTTCGACCCGGCTGGGAGCGGAGGCCGGTTGTACCGCACCGGTGATGTGGTGCGATGGTCCGCAGACGGGACGCTGGAGTTCGTCGGGCGAGTCGACGATCAGGTGAAAATCCGTGGCTTCCGGATCGAGCCGGGTGAGGTCGAAACCGCACTGGCACAACATCCTTCCGTGTCCCAAGCCGTGGTAGTCGCCCGCGACACCGGCACGGGCGCCAAGCAGCTGATCGGGTACGTAGTCGGGTCGGCCCAGGACGATGAACTCGACGGCAGGAATATCCGCGCGTTCGTGTCCGAGCGTTTGCCGGAATTCATGGTGCCCGCGGTGGTCATGGTGATCGACTCGGTGCCGCTGACGCCGAACGGCAAACTGGATTACGCCGCGTTGCCGGATCCCGAGTTCACCTCGTCGGCGCGCTATCGCGCGCCGAGCACGAGCCAGGAGCAGATCCTGACCACGGTATTCGCCGAGCTGTTGGGGCTCGATCGGGTGGGCGTGGACGACAGATTCTTCGAGCTGGGCGGGGACAGTATCCGGTCGATTCAGGTGGTCTCGCGGGCGCGAGAGCTGGGGTTGCAGATCACGCCGCGGGAGGTGTTCGAGCATCAGACAGCGGGCGCGCTGGCCGCGGTCGCCGCCGGGCGTGCGCTCACTCCGGTGCTGGGGGAGTTGCCCGGTGGTGGTGTGGGCTGGATGCCGCTACTGCCGGTGGCCCGGTTCCTCCGGGAGCTGGGTGCGGGGTTCGACAGCTTTACCCAGTCGATGCTGCTGGACTTGCCGGTCGGTATCGACCGAGCCGGGTTGATCGCGACGTTGTCGGCGGTGATAGATCGTCATGATGTGTTGCGGTCGCGGTTGGTCGACGACGAGCGTGGCCAGGGCCTGGAGGTAGCGCCGGCCGGTGCATGGGAGGTGGACCGGCTGGTGCGCCGGGTCGAGGTGGCGAATCTCGAACAGTCTTCCGACGACAGCGTGGCAACGATCGCCGCACAGGTGAGCGCGGCAGCCGGCCGGTTGTCTCCGTCGGCCGGAGTGATGGTGCAGTTCGTCTGGTTCGATGCCGGTCCGGCGAGAGCGGGCCGCTTGTCGATCGTGGCCCACCACCTGGTGATCGACGGTGTGTCATGGCGAATCCTGTTGCCGGACTTGGCATCGGCATGGCACGCCGTAGCGACGGGCGCGACACCCGCGTTGGCGAGCATCGGCACATCGATGCGGCGCTGGGCGCATGGTTTGGTGGAGCAAGCCGGCGAGCCGGAGCTGGTGGAGCAGCTGCCGTGGTGGCGTTCGGTTTTGGACGGGCCGGACCCGATGTTGGGTAGTCGACCGTTGGATCCCGACGTCGACGTCATGGCGACCGTGGACCATGTGCGTGTCCGGATCCCGGCGGCGGTGAGCGAGACGATACTGACAACGGTGCCCGCGGCGTTCCACGGCGGCGTGGCGGACGCGTTGCTGGCGGCGTTGGCGGTAGCGGTCGGTCGGTGGCGTGCAAGCAGAGGCATCTCCGAGGAATCGGTGTTGCTTCGGTTGGAAGGGCACGGCCGCGAAGAAGGCACGGTTTCCGGTGCTGACTTGTCCAGGACGGTCGGCTGGTTCACCAGTATGTTCCCAGTTCGGTTGCGCACGAACGCCGCAGAGTGGGATCAGCTCCGCGCGGGCGGCCCGGCCGCGGGCGCGCTGGTCAAGTCGGTCAAAGAACAACTGCGCGCGGTGCCGGGCAAGGGTATCGGGTACGGGTTGTTGCGGTACCTGAATTCGGAGACCGCTGGTGTGCTGCAAGAGTTTTCGACCGGTCAGATCGGGTTCAACTATCTGGGGCGGTTCAGCTCGGCAGATCTGCTGCCGCAGCGATGGCAGGGAAATGGGTGGACTCCGGCCGAGAGTACTGCGGGATCCATTGCCGCCCCGGATCCGGCGATGCCGGCGATGGCGGTACTCGATGTCACCACGATGGTGACCGACACCGGCGAAGGGCCGGTAATTCAAGCGGACTTCGCGGCGCCATCGGAAGTGTTGGCGGATACCGAAGTGCGGGAGTTGGCCGATCTGTGGCAGGAAGCCATCGCGGGTATAGCCCGGTACGCGGCGACGGCGGGGGCGGGTGGTTTGACGCCGTCGGATCTGCCGCTGGTGCGGCTGCGGCAAACCGAGATCGAGGTGTTGGAGGACCGGTATCCGGGGTTGGTGGATGTGTGGCCGTTGACCTCGATGCAGTCGGGACTGCTGTTTCATCAAGTGCTGGCAGAGCAGGGTTTCGACGCCTATCACATGCAGGTGGTGTTCGGGCTGGCCGGGCGGGTGGATGCGGGGCGGCTGCGGGTGGCGGGCCAGCGGCTGCTGGATCGGTATCCGAATCTGCGGGTGGGTTTCGCTGCCGGGCCGGGCGGTGATCCGGTCCAGGTGGTTGTCGACGGCATCGAATTGCCCTGGCGGGTAGTCGATCTGAGCGAGCTGGACGGCGCCGGACGCGACGCGGCGCTGGAGCGGTTGCTGGTCGAGGATCGGAACGAGCATTTCGATGCGGCAGTTCCGCCGCTGCTGCGGTTGACGCTGGTGCGGACGGCGGAGCAACGCTCGGAGTTGGTGCTGACCGCTCATCATGTGCTGCTGGACGGGTGGTCGCTGCCGCTGCTGGTTCGGGATCTGTTGCGCCTCTACAGCTCCGGCGGCGCATCCGCTGAGCTGCCGCGACCGCCCGAGTACAAGGAATTCCTGACGTGGCTGGGCGAGCAGGACCCGCAGATCGGTCTGCAGGCCTGGACCCGCGAACTCGACGGCGTCCATGAGCCGACCCTGCTCGCCGGTCAGACGAGCTTCCCCGGCGATGTCAGGGTGGAGCAGGTCGAAGTACCGGTAAGTGTGGAGATGGCATCGGCGTTGCCCAGGCGTGCCGGTGAACTCGGCGTTACCGTCAATACGGTGGTGCAGGGCGGGTGGGGAATTCTGCTGGCTGCGTCGACCGGTCGTCATGATGTGATCGCCGGTGCCACGGTGTCGGGTCGTCCGCCGGTGTTGCCGGGCGTGGATTCGATGGTGGGTTTGTTCATCAATACGGTGCCGGTGCGGGTGCGGTTCGGTCCTCGTGACACTGTCGCCGACTTGTTGGTCGATCTGCAGGCTCGCCAAGTCGCTCTGCTCGATCATCATCATGTGGGGTTGGTCGATATTCATCGGGCGACCGGGTTGGATGTCTTGTTCGACACTCTGATCGGGTTCGAGTCCTATCCCGTCGACAGCGCCGGACTCGGTGCGGCGGCCACCAGCAGCGGCATCAGCATCGCTGATCTGCGTCCCAACGCACCCACGCACTACCCCCTCACGCTCGTCGCCGCCGCTACCCCGTCGCTGGTTCTCCGACTGGAATACCGCACCGATGTGTTCGATCGGTCCACGGTCGAGGTGATGGCGGACCGCTTGGTTCGGATACTGCGGCACCTGGTGTCGGACCCGGATGGCCGGGTGGGGTCGGTCGATGTGCTCGGCAGCGAAGAACGCGAGCTGGTACTGCGGCGATGGAACGACACCGCCGTTGCGCTGCCGGGGTGCACCATCGTCGAATTGTTCGAGGCGCAAGCCGTCCGGACGCCCACGGCGGACGCTGTGCTGTACGGCGACACAGCGGTGTCGTACGGGGAACTCGACACCCGCGCCGATCAATTGGCGCGCGCATTGCTCGTGCGGGGAGTGGGCCCGGACAGTGTTGTCGCGGTCGCGTTGCCGCGGTCTGTGGAGTTGATCGTGGCGTTGCTGGCGGTGCTGAAGGCCGGTGGTGGATATCTGCCGATCGATCCGGCCTACTCGTCGGATCGGTTGGCGTTCATCCTCGCCGACGCCGCACCGGTCATCGTCCTGACCGATCACCGCACCGCACAGGCGCTGCCCCGAACCGGAACACCACACCTGTGCCTCGACGCACCCGACACCACAGCCGTGCCGGCGGAAATCGGCCGCAGACCGGCCGCGGTGGGCGCGCAGAACCTGGCGTATCTGATCTACACCTCCGGTTCCACCGGTGTGCCGAAAGGTGTTGGTATCACGCATCGCAACCTGGTCAACCTGGTCACCCAGGCGTGGGCGACCGGTTCGGGCGATCGAGTATTGGCCCATTCGTCGATCGCCTTCGACGCGTCCACCTACGAGATCTGGCCGACGCTGGCAGGTGGTGCGACGTTGGTCATGGCCGGTGAGCAGCGTTCGGATCTGGTGGAGATCACGCGGCTGATCGAGACCAGGTCGGTGACGCTGATGTTCGCGACACCGGTGTTGTTGTCGGCGTTGGCCGACCATGTCGAGTCGTTGCCCGGCAGTCCGTTGGCAACGCTTGTTCAGGTGAATACCGGGGCGGACACCCTCCCGTCGGGATTGGTTCAGGCGCTGAGGACCGAATGCCGGGATCTTCGGATCGACAACCTTTACGGTCCCACCGAGGCGACGGTCGACGTGACCTCGTTCGTCGTGCCCGACGAGGTGGGTGCGGTGGTGCCGATCGGCGGCCCGGTGGCGAATACACATGTGTTCGTGCTGGATTCGTGGTTGGCACCGGTTCCGGTGGGAGTTGCCGGTGAATTGTATGTGGCGGGTGCGCAATTGGCGCGCGGCTATCACGGTCAGGCGGGGCTGACAGCTTCCCGGTTTGTGGCCGACCCGTTCGACGCGGCCGGTAGTGGTCGGTTGTATCGCACCGGTGACGTGGTGCGCTGGAATCGCCACGGGCAGTTGGAGTTCGTGGGCCGAGCTGATGATCAGGTGAAGATCCGGGGTTTCCGGGTCGAGCCGGGCGAGGTGGAAACTGTCCTGGCGCAACATCCTTCGGTAGCACAGGCGGTAGTGGTAGCACGCGATACCACCACGGGTAAGCAGCTGGTCGGCTATGTCGTCGCCGAGGGAAACGGTGTAGTCCGAGCCGATGAACTCGAGAGCGCGAGTGGACTGGATGGGGGTCGGGTCCGGGAATTCGCCGCCGAGCGGTTGCCGGATTTCATGGTGCCCGCGGTGGTGATGGTGATCGACTCGGTGCCGTTGACGGCGAGCGGGAAGCTCGATCGTCGCAGGTTGCCGGAGCCGGAGTTGAGCTCGTCGGTGGAGTATCGGGCGCCGCGTACCGGCCAGGAGCAGACATTGGCGGGGGTGTTCGCCGAGGTTTTGGGCGTGCCGCGAGTAGGCGTGGATGACAGCTTCTTCGAGTTGGGCGGGGACAGTATTCGCTCGATTCAGGTGGTGTCGCGGGCACGTGAGCTGGGGGTGGAGATCAGTCCGCGGGAGGTATTCGAGTTCCAGACCGCGGCGGCGTTGGCTGCGGTGGCTCTCGGGCGTGCTGTGACAGGCCCGGTGTTGCGCGAGTTGGCCGGTGGTGGCGTCGGCTGGATGCCGTTGGTGCCGGTGGCCCGGTTCATCCGGGAGCTCGGCCTAGGTGCGGGGTTCGATGGCTTTACGCAGTCGATGGTGCTGGATCTGCCGGTCGGCATCGACCGGGCCGGGTTGGTCGCGACGTTGACGGCGGTGGTCGATCGCCATGATGTGTTGCGGTCTCGGTTGGTCGATGACGAGCGTGGACCAGGGCTCGAGGTGCCGCCCGCAGGAACGGTGGATGTCGATTCGCTGCTGCACCGCGTCGACCTCGAGCAGCAGGTCGGCGACCGCGCCGAGGTGATCGGCGCACAGATGAGCGCGGCGGTGACGCGGTTGGCTCCGGCTGCGGGCGTGATGGTGCAGTTCGTGTGGTTCGACGCAGGCGGCTCACAGGCCGGTCGGCTGGCGGTGGTCGCCCATCATCTGGTTGTCGATGGTGTGTCGTGGCGAATTCTGTTGCCGGACTTGGCATCGGCCTGGCGCGAGGGGTCGGCCGGGGCGACACCGGTGTTGGCGCGGGCGGGCACATCGATGCGGCGCTGGGCACACGGGTTGCTCGAAGCAGCGATCCGGCCGGAGCGAGCGGCGGAGCTGTCGTGGTGGCGTTCGGTCCTCGACCAGCCCGACCCGACACTGGGAGCCCGGCCCCTGGATCCGGTCGTCGATCTCATGTCGACCGTCGATCACGTTGCGGTACAGATTCCAGTGCCGATGACCGAGCCGTTCCTGACCACGTTGCCCGCGGTCTTCCACGGCGGCGTGGAGGACGGGTTGTTGGCGGCCCTGGCGGCAGCGGTCGGTCGGTGGCGGGCCGGCAGAGGCGTATCCGAGCGATCGGTGTTGCTTCGATTGGAAGGCCATGGCCGGGAAGAAGGCGCCGTTCCTGGTGCTGATCTGTCCGGTACGGTCGGTTGGTTCACCAGTATGTTCCCGGTGCGGTTGCGAGTGGACGCGACAGATTGGGGCCAGCTCTGCGCTGGTGGTCCGGTCGCCGGCGCATTGTTCAAGTCGGTGAAGGAGCAGCTGCGAGCGGTGCCCGACAAGGGCATCGGGTACGGGTTGTTGCGATACCTCAATCCTGATACCGCCGGTGTCCTGCAGGAGTTTTCGACCGGCCAGATCGGCTTCAACTACCTCGGGCGCCTCACCTCCGCAGACCTGCTGCCGCAACGTCTGAGTGGCAGCGGCTGGACACCGGCGGTCGATGCGGGACAGCTGGTTTCGCCACTGGACCCGGCCTTGGCCGCCGCGCCCGCGATGGCGGTGCTGAACGTGAACACCATGGTGGTCGATACCAGCGAGGGCCCGATGTTGCAGGCGGTGTTCGCGGCGCCGTCAAAGGTGTTGGCGGAGTCCGAGGTGCGGGAGTTGGCTGAGTACTGGCGGGACGCGGTGGCGGGTTTGGCTCGGCATGCGGTGACGGCGGGGGCGGGTGGTTCGACACCGTCGGATGTGTCGTTGGTGCGGTTGAGTCAAACCGAAATCGAGGTGTTGGAAAGTCGGTATCCGGGGTTGGTGGATGTGTGGCCGCTGACCTCGATGCAGTCGGGACTGCTGTTTCATCAAGTGCTGGCAGACGAGGGCTTCGACGCTTATCACATGCAGGTGGTGTTCGCGTTGGCCGGGTGTGTTGATCCGAATCGGATGCGGCTGGCGGGTCAAGGGTTACTGGATCGGTATCCGAATCTGCGGGTGGGGTTTGTGGCCGGTCCGGGTGGTGACCCGGTTCAGGTGGTTGTCGAGGGTGTCGAATTGCCCTGGCGGGTAGTCGATTTGCGTGATCTGGCCGAGGACGCGCGTGGGGTGGCGTCGGCGCGGTTGCTGGCCGAGGACAAGGACGAGCATTTCGATGCGGCGGTGCCGCCGTTGCTGCGGTTGACGCTGGTGTTGCTGGAGGAGCAGCGATCGGAGTTGGTGCTGACTGCACACCATGTGTTGCTGGACGGATGGTCACTGCCGCTGGTGATCCAGGACCTGTTCCGTCTTTACGGTTCAGCCGCGGCGGCACTGCCGCAACCGCCCGAGTACAAGCAGTTCCTGAAGTGGTTGCACCATCAGGACTTCCAGGCCGCTACTCAGGCCTGGGCCCGAGAACTCGACGGTGTTACCGAGCCGACGCTTCTCGCCGGTGGCGCCGATGGCAGTGCCATCGCAGGGGTGAGACGGGTCGAGGTGCCGCTGCCCATGGCGACGGCCTCGGCATTGAGTGCCCGGGCCACGCAACTCGGGGTTACGTTGAATACGGTGGTGCAGGGTGGGTGGGGAATTCTGCTGGCTGCGTCGACCGGTCGTCATGATGTGATCGCCGGTGCCACGGTGTCGGGTCGTCCGCCGGTGTTGCCGGGCGTGGATTCGATGGTGGGTTTGTTCATCAATACGGTGCCGGTGCGGGTGCGGTTCGGTCCTCGTGACACTGTCGCCGACTTGTTGGTCGATCTGCAGGCTCGCCAAGTCGCTCTGCTCGATCATCATCATGTGGGGTTGGTCGATATTCATCGGGCGACCGGGTTGGATGTCTTGTTCGACACTCTGATCGGGTTCGAGTCCTACCCCGTCGACACCACCGGCATCAGTTCGGCCGTCACGACCGGCGATATCGCCATCACGGACCTGCGTTCCGAAACGCCCTCGCACTACCCGGTGACCCTTCTGGCCAACGCCACCCCCGGACTGACACTGCACCTCGAATACCGCAGCGACTTGTTCGACCATTCCGCGGTCGAAACGTTGGCGGACCGGCTGGTTCGGATCTTGCGGCAGGTGGTGTCGGATCCGGATGTCCGGGTGGGATCGATAGATGTGCTCGGCCGCGAAGAACGCGAGCTGGTGCTGCGCCGATGGAACGACACCACGGTCGAGATCCAGGACGCCACCATCGTCGGCTTGTTCGCGGCACAGGTCGTGGCGAACCCCGAGGAAACCGCCGTGGTCTGTGGGGACGTCGAGGTGTCCTATCGCGAGCTCGACACCCGCGCCAACAGCGTTGCGCGCGTGCTTATCTCGCACGGGGCGCGTCCGGACACCATCGTCGCGGTCGCCCTGCCCAGATCCGTGGAACTGATCGTGGGATTGCTGGCGGTGCTGAAGGCCGGTGGTGCATATCTGCCGATCGATCCGGCCTACCCGTCGGATCGGTTGGCGGTCATCCTCGCCGACGCGCGGCCGGTGGTCGTCGTGACCGACTCCGCTACCGCACCTCTGTTGCCCCCGACGACGACACCGCACCTCTACCTCGATGCACTCGATACCACCGAATGCGCAGCCGGAACAGACCCGGTTCGGGTCGAGGTGTGCCCGCAGAACCTGGCGTATCTCACCTATACCTCCGGTTCCACCGGTGTGCCGAAAGGTGTAGCTGTCACGCACCGCAATGTGGTGGCCTTCGCTACCAAACCGAGCTGGCGCGACGGTGCGCACAACACCGTACTGCTGCATTCCTCGATCGCGTTCGACGCCTCCACCTATGAGATGTGGGTTCCGTTGCTGGCGGGCGGTCGGATAGTTGTCGCGCCCTCGGATCGCACCGATATCGCGGCGCTCGGTCGATTGCTGGTTACCGGTGGGGTCACCGCGGTCTTCCTGACCACTCGTTTGTTCGAGCTGTTCGTCGAACAGTGCCCCGACGCGCTCGCCGGGCTGCGGCAGGTGTGGACCGGCGGCGAGGAGATGCCGACGGAGGTGTTCGGGCATGCGCTGCGTGTGTGCCCCGAGACAAGCGTCGTGCACGTGTACGGTCCCACCGAGACAACAACCTTCGCGACTTGCCGCCCCTTCCGTGCCGGGGAACACTTCGATGGCGCCTCGGTGCCGATCGGGTCTGCGCTGGCGAATGTGCGTGCGCTGGTATTGGATTCGTGGTTGGCGCCGGTTCCGGTAGGGGTTGCCGGTGAACTGTATTTGGCCGGTGCTCAATTGGCGCGAGGCTACTACGGCCGCGCAGGGTTGACGGCTTCGCGCTTTGTCGCTGATCCTTTCGATTCGGCAGGCGGCCGGTTGTATCGCACCGGTGACGTGGTGCGCTGGAATCCGTTCGGGCAGTTGGAGTTCGTCGGCCGGGTCGATGATCAGGTCAAGGTCCGTGGCTTCCGGATCGAGCCGGGCGAAGTCGAAGCCGCACTGACGCAACATCCTTCGGTCGCCCAGGCGGTGGTGGTTGCTCGCGGCGCCGGCGCCGGCGGCAAGCGGCTCATCGGATACGTGGTCCCGGATCGAACCGGCTCGAGTGGTGGCGACGGACTCGACGGGGCACAGATTCGCCGGTTCGTCGCGGAGCGATTGCCGGAATTCATGGTGCCTGCCGTGGTCGTGCTGATCGACTCGGTGCCGTTGACGGCGAGCGGCAAGCTCGATCGTCGGGCGTTGCCGGAGCCGGAGTTGAGTGCCTCGGCAGCGTATCGGGCACCTGTTACGGATGTGGAGCAGGTGCTGGCGCAGGTGTTCGCCGATATTCTGGGCGTCCAGCGGGTGGGGCTGGACGACAGCTTCTTCGAGTTGGGCGGTCACTCGTTGTTGGCCACCCGCTTGATCAGTCGGCTTCGGGTGCTGCTGGGGATCGAGGTGCCGATCCGGTCGGTCTTCGACGCGCCGACGGTGGCGCAGTTGGTGACTCGGCTGGACAGCGGTGTGCAGGTGCGTCCGAGGCTGCTGGCCCGGCAGCGGCCGGACGTCGTTCCGTTGTCGTTCGCGCAGCGGCGATTGTGGTTCATTCATCGGCTGGAGGGACCGTCCGCGACCTACAACATCCCGTTGGCGGTGCGGTTGCGCGGAGTGGATGTGGCGGCGTTGACCGCCGCGATCGGCGACGTGGTTTCTCGGCACGAGAGTCTGCGTACCGTTTTCGTCGAAGCCGACGGTATGCCCGCTCAGCAGGTACTCGATGTCGGGACTCTCCCGGCGCCGGTAATCGTCGTGGACGTCGACCCCACCGAGGTGGACACGGCGGTGAATGCGGCGGTGCGGTATGGGTTCGATCTGTCGACCGAGATCCCGGTCCGAGTCACCGTGGTTCGTCAGGGTCCCGACGAGTGCGTGGCGGTCTTGTTGATTCACCATATCGCCGGTGACGGCTGGTCCATGGCGCCGTTGCTGCGTGATCTGTCGGCGGCGTACGCGGCACGGCTGGAAAATCGGGCGCCGGACTGGGATTCGCTGCCGGTCCAGTATGTGGATTACACGCTGTGGCAGCAGGACCTGCTGGGTTCATTGGATGATCCCGGCAGTCTGCTGACTCAGCAGTTCGACTATTGGCGTGCCGAGCTCGACAGTTTGCCCGAGCAGTTGCGGTTGCCGACCGATCGGCCGCGGCCGCGGGTCGCGAGTTATCGCGGCGACACCGTGTTGTTCGGGGTCGATACCGAGATCCGTACCGCGGTGGAGCGTTTGGCGGCTCGTGAGGGCGCGACGGTGTCGATGGTGTTGCAGTCGGCTTTGGCGGTGTTGTTGTTCAAACTCGGTGCGGGCGAGGATATTCCGATCGGCTCGCCGATCGCAGGCCGGACCGATGAGGCGTTGACCGATCTCGTCGGGTTCTTCGTCAACACCTGGGTTTTGCGCACCGCCGTATCACCGTCGGCGTCGTTCACCGAAATCCTCGGTCTGGTCAGGGAGAAGGCGCTGGCCGCCTACGGGAATCAGGATGTTCCGTTCGAGTTGCTGGTCGAGCTGCTCAATCCGGTTCGCTCGGCGGCGCACCATCCATTGTTCCAGGTGTCCTTGGCATTTCAGAACAATGCCCTGTCCACCCTGGAGTTGCCGGGGGTGCGGCCCGAGCCGTATCCGCCGTCCACCGCGACGTCGCGGTTCGACCTGTTCTTCAACATCGCCGACGCACCGGCCGGTTACCCGTGGAGCGGATTCGTCGAGTACGCGACCGAGTTGTTCGATCGGTCCACGATCGAGGCGATGGCGGGGCGGTTGGTGCGGTTGCTCGAGCAGGTTGCTGCGGACGCGGGCGTACCGGTGGGAGCGATCGATGTCCTCGACGCCGACGAACGCGAATGCGTGTTGCGCGAGTGGAACGACAGCGCCGCCGCGGTCGCCGACACGACCCTGATCGGGTTGTTCCGCGCACAGGTCCGCGCGACCCCGGACGCGATCGCCGTCGTGTGTGGTGATATCGAAATCTCGTACCGCGAACTGGATGTGCGCGCCGGCCGGTTGGCGCAGGTCCTGATCGCGCGAGGAGTGGGCCCCGACGCCATTGTGGCGGTTGCCTTGCCGCGGTCCGCCGAACTGATAGTGGCGTTGCTGGCGGTGGTGCAGGCCGGTGGTGGGTATTTGCCGATTGACGCAGCGTATTCCTCGGATCGGTTGGCGTTCATCCTCACCGATGCGGCCCCGGTTGTCGTCGTGACCGACTCCGCTACGGCCGATTTCCTGCCCGAGACCGACGCCCCTCGCCTTTACCTCGACCGGATCGAGGGCGAAGCCGGTCCGGATCGGATCGTGTCGGTGGATCCGCAGAATTTGGCGTATGTGATCTACACCTCCGGCTCGACCGGCGTGCCGAAAGGTGTTGGTATCACGCACCGTAACGTAATGAACCTGGTTGCCCAGGCGTGGTCGGTGGGGCATGCGGACCGGGTGCTCGTGCACACCTCGATCGCCTTCGATGCCTCCACCTACGAGATCTGGCCCGCACTGTGCGGTGGCGCCACCCTCGTGGTCGCGGGGGAGCGGCGTTCGGATCTGGTGGAGATCACGCGGCTGATCGAAACATGGTCGGTGACAAAGATGTTCGCGACGCCACCACTGTTGTCGGCGTTGATCGATCATGTGGAGTCGCTGCCGCACGGGCCTTTGCAGTCGTTGACGCGGGTCATCGTCGGTGGTGCGGAGTTGACGGCGGCTGTGGTTCAGAAGGTGATGGCGAAGTACGCCGGTGTTCAGATCATGAATGGCTATGGGCCTACCGAAACCACCGCATGTGTGACCGATTACGACGTGGTGGGTGCGGTCGAGGGCGGGGTTCCGATCGGGATCCCCGTGGCCAATACCCGGGTGTACGTGCTGGATTCGTGGTTGGCGCCGGTTGCCGTGGGGGTGGCCGGCGAGCTGTACGTGGCGGGGGCTCAGCTGGCGCGGGGCTATCGGGGCCGGGCCGGACTGACTGCGGCCCGGTTCGTGGCTGACCCGTTCGATCCGGCCGGTGGTGGTCGGTTGTATCGCACCGGTGATGTGGTGCGCTGGAATCACCACGGGCAGTTGGAGTTCGTGGGCCGGGTCGATGATCAGGTGAAGATCCGCGGCTTCCGGGTCGAGCCCGGCGAGGTGGAGACGGTAATGGCGCAACATCCTTCGGTGTCGCAGGCGGTAGTGGTGGCGCGTGACACCGAGACCGGTGGTAAGCAGCTTGTCGGATATGTGGTCGCTGATCGTTCCGGTCCGACTGTCGGTGAGGACGAACTGGTCGGGCAGTGGCGTCGGGTATATGACGAGTTGTATTCCGCGGCGGGCACCGACGATAGCCGGAACGGGGAGGCCGGCGCTGCGGAATTCGGCGCGGACTTCGGCGGCTGGAACAGCAGCTATACGGGGGAGTCGATCCCGCTGGAGCAAATGCGTGAGTGGCGCTCGGCGACCGTGGCGCGCATCAGCGGATTGAAGCCCGCTCGTGTACTCGAAATCGGTGTCGGATCGGGATTGCTGTTGTCGCAGTTGGCGCCGGATTGCGAAGAATACTGGGCGTCGGACTTGTCGGCCGCGACGATCGCCACCCTGCAACGCCAGGTGGACGAGCTGGGCGAGGGATTGTCCGATCGCGTCTTCTTGAGTGTTCGTGCCGCAGACGACACCGACGGCTTGCCGGAAGGCTATTTCGACACCGTGGTGTTGAACTCGGTCGTCCAGTATTTTCCCAGTCAGCACTATCTGCACAACGTGCTCGAGCAGGTGCAGGGGCTGCTGGCCCCCGGTGGTGCGGTATTCGTCGGTGACGTCCGCAATTTCGCGCTGCTCGAGCAGTTCACTACCGCGGTGCAGATCACCCGCAACGGTGGCGGCGACCCGGCGGCTGTCCTGGATGGGGTGCACCGTGACATCGCCGCTGAGCAGGAACTACTGGTCGCGCCGGAGTACTTCGCGGGCTCTTTCGGGGAGGCAACGGGATTCGAGGCTGTTGATATCGAGCTCAAACGGGGGTATTCGATCAATGAGTTGACCAGATATCGGTACGACGTGGTCTTGCGTAAGGCTCCGGCAGAGCCGTTGTCGGTCGCCGATGTGCCGAGTGTCGAGTTCCGCGACCATGATTGGCTGCGGGAGCTCTTGCGCACTCGACAGACCGACGGTGTTCGGGTCACCGGTATCCCGCATGCCGGACTGATCGGGCAGATCGAAGCGGCCCAGCGTGTCCGGACCGGGCACCCGGTGCCGGCCGGGCCGCAAACCGACCCGCTCGCAGCGGGTTTCGAAGGAATTCTCGCTGACCGTGCTACGCGCCTTGCCGCAGGTCTATTGCCTGAAGATCTGTACGTGCTGGGCGAGCAACTCGGCTACATTGTGGCGGTCACCTGGTCCGATCAGCCGGATCGGATAACTGCGATCTTTGTGGACAACGCCGCCGCCGGTGGTCGGCCGCTGACCGACGTGTACGCCGCGCCCGCCACCATGGCGAACCCCAGCGCGTATGCCAACAATCCGCAAGCCGCCGTGTTGGCTGCCGCTGTGCGCCGATGGGTGACCGACCGGTTGCCCGAGTTCATGGTGCCCGCGACGGTCATGGTCATCGACTCGGTGCCGTTGACCGCGAACGGAAAACTCGATCGCCGCGCCTTGCCAGATCCACAGTTCGCGTCCGCGCGGGAATACCGGCCTCCGCGCACCGAGCACGAGCGGGTGCTGGCCGAGTTGTTCGCCGAAATTCTCGGACTGGATCGGGTCGGTATCGACGACGACTTCTTTGCGTTGGGCGGTCACTCCCTTTTGGCGACGCGCCTCACCAGCAGGATCCGGGCTGTGCTCGGCGTCGAAGTTCCCGTTCGTGTCCTGTTCGACGCTCCGACCGTCGCTCAGTTGGTGACCCGGCTCGACGAAGGTGCTGCTGCGGGTACGGATTTCGATCCTGTGCTGAAGCTGAAGAGTTCCGGATCGCAGCAACCGCTGTGGTGTCTTCATCCCGGTGGCGGACTCGGTTGGTTCTACCAGCAGCTCGGACCGCACCTGCCGGATCGGCCCGTCTTCGCCATTCAGTCCCGCGGGCTGGACGGAGGGCCGGTCGCCGACTCCTTCGACGAGATGGTCGAGGACTACCTCGGTCAGATTCGCGCACTGCAAGGCGAGGGCCCCTACTTTTTGCTGGGTTGGTCGTACGGCGGAATGGTCGCGCATTCGCTGGCGTGCGAGCTCACCCAGCGGGGAATGGAGGTGGGATTTCTCGGAATCCTGGATAGCAAACCGCTGGCGGCAGCGACCTCGCAACCCGATGTTCCGGAAGACGAGGCCTTGGCCGGGGTCCGAGCTTGGGCGGCCGAGAGGTTCGGTGAGCAGCTCGATTCGCCTGATATCCAAAAACTGGTGGAGCAAGCAACGAAGGTGCTCATCAACAACGGCAGGCTGCTGGCAGGCTACTCCTCGCCGTTCTACGACGGCGACATCACGATCTTCGGCGCCACCCTCGATCAAGAAGGCAACCGCACCATCGATGCCAAGACCGAGCTCGAAGAAGCCTGGCGCTCCTACATCGGCGGCCACATCGAAGTCATCGAGATGGACTGTGCGCACGGCGACTTCGACCGCCCCGAAATGATGAGCGTGGTGGGCCGGATACTGAACACTCTGTTGTAGTGGCCAGGATCAGCGGGGCAGCAACGTGATTCGGGCGTTGTGCACCGGGCTCAGGCCGGTGTGATAACGGCGCGGCGGTTCGATCGGGCCGGGAGCCGGTGCGATGCGCCGGTTCTCGAGGACGACGCGGAAGAGGATGCGCGCCTCGGCGAGGGCGAACTGGGCGCCGAGGCAGCGGTGCGGGCCCGCCCCGAAGGTGAGCCAGGTGTGGCCGCTGGGTCGCTCGTCGAGGAAGCGTTCGGGACGGAAGTCCATCGGATCCTGGTAGTGCCGCGGTGATTCGTGGATCAGCAGGATCGGGACGATGACGATGGCGCCCTTGGGGATGTGCACCCCGTTGATCACGGTGTCGCGCAACGCCCGTCGGCCGGTGAACGGCGACACCGGGCGCAGCCGCATCGTTTCGGCGACCACGGCGTCGAGGTAGGCGTCGAGGCGGGCGCTGTCGCCCGCGTCGATGGCGGCGTCCAGTTCGGCCATGGCTGCGGGGTGGCCGGCCAGCATGGCGGCGATCCAGCCGAGGGTGATCGCGGTGGTCTCGTAGGCGCCGAGCAGGATACCGCGCATGTTGCGGGCCAGCGCGGCGTCGTCGTGCTGGTCCAGTTCGGTGCCGACATAGCGGGACAGCACGTCTTTTCGGGAGCTCGCGTCGCCGGGCGTGGCGCGCCGGGCCGCGATCTCCTCGATGATGACGGCGTCGACCTCCGCCTGGCGGCGCCGCAGCGGCGGGTAGGGCAGCGTGTAACCGCCGACCAGCGGGGTGATCAGGGTGACCGCGAGGAACCCACGGCTTTCGATCTCGCCGAACCACGCCTTCACCGCGCGCTCGAGCCGGCCTCGGCGGACCGGCGCGACATCACCGAAGACGACTCCGAGCAGCACTCCGATAGCCAGGTCGTAACCCGCTGTCAGGAACTCGAACTCCTCGCCGACCGGCCACTTGGGCAGCTCGCGTTCGACCACCTCGACCATGAGTTCTTCGTAGGACCGCAGCGCCTTGCTCTGGAACGGCGGCGCGAACAGCTTGCGTTCGCGGCGGTGCTCGTCGCCGTCGAGGAAGATCAGGGTCTGCTTGCCGAACATCTGGTCGTGGCTGGAGAACCGGCTCAGCACCTGGCCGATCGAGAAGTCGTCGTGGTTGGTGAACAGGTCGCGCACGTCGTCCATGGCGTAGGTGACCAGCATGGTGGGAAAGCCGGGCGGCGAGATGACGAACCGCTCGCCGAGCTCCAGCAGCGGGGACTCGTGGGTGCCTGGCCGCATCAGTCCGCCGATCTGCCCGAGGTGGCGATTGCGGAGGCGGGGCAGATCGCGCAGCGATACGGAGGTCTGTGGCACTGAGCCATCCTGACCGGTGGTCCGGCTGCGCGCAAACCCGAAATCGACGCGGCGGCAACGGTGCCCGTGACGTTGCTGCCCCTATTTTTCGGGGCTCCGACCAGCGCGTTGTTGATCTTGTGGAGGTCGGAGACCGGCGTACCGGCAGCTATATTGTGGCACTGACAGTCACAACGCACCGTGTGCCACTCCTCGTAGATCAGGGGACCAGGACCGGCCGGATTCAGGCTCCACCGTTAGAGGAAGTAGCTCGTGCACAACACTTTCGTCGACACCCTGTTCGCCCAGGTCGAGAAGCGGCCGACCGATGTGGTGTACCGGTTCCTGGACAGCGGTGACGTCGACGGTGTCGTCCGCGAGATCTCGTACGCGGACCTGGGTACGCGCGCTCGGGCGATCGCGGCCGCTCTGCAAGAGGGGCTACCGCAGCGGGCATTGCTGCTGTACCCGGCTGGCCCGGAGTTTGCCGAAGCGTTCTTCGGCTGCCTCGCAGCGGGTGTGGTCGCGGTGCCCGCGCCGCTGCCGGAGTGGGAGAACCGTTCGCTGCGG
This sequence comes from Nocardia sp. XZ_19_369, assembly GCF_015355715.1. Lineage (NCBI taxonomy): Bacteria > Bacillati > Actinomycetota > Actinomycetes > Mycobacteriales > Nocardiaceae > Nocardia > Nocardia sp. XZ_19_369. The sequence goes on from NZ_JACVED010000002.1 coordinate 531,026, forward strand.
CGGCTGCGCCGGATGGTCGCGCACGCCGAGGTCGAGGTGGTGCTCGCGCCGCGGCGGGTCGTCGCGGATGCAGCGGCGCTGTGCGCGGAGATTCCCGAGCTGGCGGGTGTGCGGTGGGTGGCCACCGATGAGATCGCCGATGATCAAGCAGCACAGTGGCGCGAGCCGGAACTGGGCGCGGAGTCGGTCGCGTTCATTCAGTACACCTCCGGCTCGACCAGCGCGCCGCGCGGCGTCCTGCTCACCCACGAGAACCTGCTGCACAACCAGCGTGCGCTCGTCGCGGGGCTGGGCCACGATCGCGTGCTGGCGGACGGCTGGGACGGCGCGCTTTTCGCCAGCTGGCTGCCGATGTACCACGACATGGGCCTCATCGCGCCGCTGCTGCACACGGTGTATCTCGGCGCCAACTCCGTGCTGATGTCGCCGCTGCATTTCTTGCAGCGGCCCGAGCGGTGGCTGCAAGCGATCAGTACCTATCGCGCGCACACCAGCGGTGGTCCGAACTTCGCTTATGAACTGTGCGTGCGCCGAATCGCGCCGGAGCAGATCGAGCGGCTCGATCTGAGTAGCTGGCGGGTAGCGTTCAACGGGTCCGAGCCGGTGCGCCCTGTGACGGTGCGACGGTTCACCGAAACTTTCGGCCGGGCAGGATTCCGCGCCGAATCCCATCAGCCGGTCTACGGTTTGGCCGAGGCCACGCTGATGGTGACCGCGCCGTCCACCACGTCGCCACCGACGTTCCACGAGGTGACGGGCGATCGCGCCCGGGGTACCGAATTGGTCGGCGTCGGGCCCGCCGCTGCAGGCATGTCGATCGCGATCGTCGATCCCGAGCACGGCGTCGAGCGCGCCGACGGGGTCGAAGGCGAGATCTGGGTTGCCGGAAACAGTGTCGCCGCAGGGTATTTCCGGGACGAGCAGGCTACCGCCGAAGTGTTCGGCGCGACGCTGCCCGGTGACGATCGGCGCTACCTACGCACGGGGGATCTCGGGTTGCGTTCCGACGGTGAACTGTTCGTCACCGGCCGGCGCAAGGATCTGCTGATCATCGACGGCCGCAATCACTATCCGCAGGACCTCGAGGCGACCGTCGAGGCCGCGCATGACGCGGTGCGTGCGGGTTGTGTCGCCGCGTTCTCGGTAGATCTCGGGCTCGACGGTGAGCAGCCGGTCGTGGTGGCTGAAGTGCGCGGCGAGGACCTGGTCGAACTCGAGGGCGCCGTACGCGCCGCGGTGGCGACCGAGCACGGGCTCAATCTCGCGGCGGTGCTGCTGATTCGGCCGGGCACCATCTTCAAGACGAGCAGCGGGAAGATCCAGCGATCGGCGTGCCGGGCGGCGTATCTGTCCGGCGAGCTGCTCACGCTGCTGGCAGGTGCGGTGCGCTCGCCCGAGGACGAACTGGACGACTACGACCCGGAGGCGGTGGCCGAGGAGCCCGCCGCCGTGGCCGAGGATCAGCCGTCCGCCGAGTCGCTGCGCGCCTGGCTGGTGACCGCGATCGCGCGGCACGCGGACCTGGATCCGGAACGCATCGACATCCATCGACCGCTGGTCGAATTCGGTCTGGGCTCGGCCGATTTGGTGGAGCTCGTGGTCGATCTGTCCGATTTCGTCGGGCGCTTTCTCGACACCAATCTGTTCTTCGATCACCCCACCATCGACGGGGTGGCCACGGTACTGGCCTCGATCACGGCGACCGAGCCCGGTACGTCCGAACCCGCTGCCGACACGGTCGACGTCACGGCAGACGACACCGACGACGCCGACGACGACGCGATCGCGATCCTGTCGATGTCCTGCCGGTTCCCGGGCGGCGCGGATTCCCCGGAGGCGTTGTGGCGACTGCTGGACGGTAAGGGCGATGCGATCACCGACATGCCCGCCGGCCGCTGGGACATCGACGGACTGTACGACCCGGACACCTCCGCGCCCGGCAAGGCGTACACCTTCCGCGGCGGTTACGTCGACGGCATCGATCGTTTCGACGCAGCCTTCTTCGGGATCGGCCCGCGCGAGGCCACCGTGATGGATCCGCAGCAGCGGATGATGTTGCAGCTCAGCTGGGAAGCGATCGAACGGTCCGGGCGCGATCCGCGCAGCTTGCACGGCAGCGCGACCGGTGTCTACCTCGGTGTGTACAGCACCGGCTATCTGGCCGACCCCGCCCCGGAACAGCTGAACGGTCAAGTGGGCACCGGTCTTTCGCCGAGTGTCGCGTCCGGCCGGATCTCCTACACCCTCGGACTGCACGGGCCCGCGGTCACTTTGGACACCGCGTGTTCCTCGTCGATCGTCGCAACGCACCTGGCGATGCAGGCGCTACGCGCGGGCGAGTGCGATCTCGCGTTGGCCGGTGGCGCGACGCTGCTGATGTCACCGACCGCCCACATCGAACTGTGCCGCTTGGGCGTGCTGTCGCCGACCGGTCGCAGCGCACCGTTCTCCGCGGCCGCCGACGGAACAGTGTGGGCGGAGGGCGCAGGTCTGTTGCTGCTGAAGCGGCTCGGTGACGCACGCCGCGACGGCGACCGGGTACTCGCGGTCATTCGTGGTTCGGCCGTCAATCAGGACGGCCGCAGCCAAGGGCTCAGCGCGCCCAACGGCGCTGCGCAGGAACAGGTGCTGCGCTCGGCGCTGCGGGTGTCGGGTCTTGCGCCGCACGAGATCGACTATGTCGAGGCGCACGGGACCGGTACCGCGCTCGGTGATCCGATCGAGGCACGGGCGCTGGCCCGGGTGTTCGGACCGGGTCGTGATCCGGAGCGCCCGCTCGGGCTCGGATCGCTGAAATCCAATGTGGGACATACGCAGGCGGCGGCCGGCGTCGGCAGCATCATCAAACTGGTGCTCGCGCTACAACATGAACGCATTCCCGCGACATTGAACGCGAGTGTGCCTTCACCGCAGGTGGATTGGGCGAATAGCGGGTTGGCGGTGCAGGCCGAACCGATGCCGTGGCGACGAGGCGACCGGCCGCGTCGCGCCGGGGTGAGTGCCTTCGGGCTCAGCGGTACGAACGCGCATCTGATCCTGGAGGAAGCTCCCGTCGCGCCCGCGCCGGCCGCTGCGCCGGACAGTCGTGGTGTTGTGTTGCTGCCGATCTCGGCGCGCAGTCAGGCCTCGTTGCAGGGCCAGGCCGAGCGGCTGCTGGACCTTGTCGTCGCCGATCCGCGGCTGGAGCCGGGACCGGTCGCGCGCGCACTCGCGTTGCAGCGCACCCAGTTCGAGCGGCGTGCGGTGGCGGTGGCCGCCGATCGGGACGAGATGATCGGCGCGCTGCGCGATCTGGCGGCGGGGCGGTCGTCGGCGAACGCCGTCCTGGGCGCCGGTGCGGTGCTCACCAACGCGAAAACCGCGTTCATCTTCCCGGGTCAGGGCGCACAGTGGGTCGGCATGGCCCGTGACCTGCTGGCCGACTCCGCGGCGTTCCGGGCCGAATTCGAGCAGTGTGACAAGGCGTTCGGCGCGTACACCGGCTGGTCGCTGGTCGACAAGCTGACCACCATGACCGCGGCGGACCTCATCGATTTTCCGGTCGTGCAGCCGCTGCTGTTCGCGACCATGGCCGCGCTGGCGGCGAGCTGGCGCGCGGTCGGGGTGACCCCGGACGCGGTGATCGGCCACAGTCAGGGCGAGATCGCCGCCGCCTACTGTGCCGGGGTTCTCGAACTGAGCGATGCCGCACGGATTGTCCTCACGCGCAGTCGCCTGATGCAGGCCATCGCCGAACCCGGCGCGATGGCGATGATCGGCCTGCCTGAGGCCGAGGTCGCCCCGCGGCTCGCGGCCTTCGACGGCCGGGTGTCCATCGCGGCGGTGAATGTGCGGCGCTCGACCATCGTGGCGGGTGAGCAGGCCGCGGTCGAGGCGCTGCTCGCCGAGTTCGACCAGGCGGGAACCTACACGCGACTCGGTGCCTCCGGCCCCGGCTTCGCTGGGCACTGCCGGTTGATCGAATCCATCCGCGATCCGTTCGCCGCCGAGTTGGCCGGTATGACGGCGGATGTGCCAGCGACGCAATGGTATTCGACAGTGACGGGTGAGCCCGTGACGGGCTCGCCGATCGGACCTGATTACTGGTACCGGAACGCACGGGAGACCGTGCGATTCGCGGCAACGATCGAGCGCATGATCGCCGACGGGTACCGCTACTTCGTCGAACTGGGTGTGCACCCGTCGCTGGCCGCGGCCGTGCAGACGGTGTCGGAGGAGATATCCCGCGAGGTGGTGTCCGTCGGCTCACTGGTCCGGGACCAGGATGGGCCGACCTGCCTGGCAAGGGCGCAGGCCGCGCTGTACGTCGGGGGCCATGAACTGGACTGGACCAGGCTGGTTCCCGAGCACGGCCGGGTCGAGCTGCCCACCTACGCCTTCGATGAGCGGCGGTTCTGGACCGAGGGAGCCAACCGCGACACCACGTCGCTCGGGCTCGCCGATGCCGCCCACCCGGTGCTTGGTGCCGTTGTGCCCCAGCCTGATTCGGGTGGCGTCAGCCTGACCGGCCGGTTGTCGCGGCAGCAGCAGCCGTGGGTGACCGATCACGCCGGGCCGAACGCGGTGCTGCTGCCCGGTGCCGCTTTGGTCGAACTGGCCGTCCGTGCGGGCGACGAGGCGGACGCTCCGGTGCTGCGTGAGCTGGTACTGCGGGCGCCGCTGCTGGTGCCCGAGCGTGGCGCCGTGCAGATCCAGACGGTGGTCGGCGGTGCCGATGCCGAGGAACGTCGCACGGTACGCATCTACGCGCGCGACGACAACGATTCGGATGCGCAGTGGCTGCTGCACGCCGATGGCATCCTCGGCGCAGAACGGGCTGCGCCCCAAGCGGATTCGTCTGCGTGGCCGCCCGTGGACGCGGTGCGCGTCGACGTCGAAGCCTTGTATGCCGAGCTGTTCGCGCGCGGCCACCAATACGGTCCACTGTTCCGGGCCATGCGGGCGGCGTGGCGGCGCGACGACGAGATCTTCGTCGAGGTCGAGCTGGCCGAAGCCGCGCACGGCGACGCCGCGAAGTTCGGTATCCATCCCGCCCTGCTGGACGCCGCGTTGCACGCCACCGCCCTGTTCGCGGCCGACGGCGCGCACGCCATGCTGCCGTTCGTGTGGACCGACGTGGCGCTGTGGGCCACCGGTGCCACCGCGTTGCGCGTGCGGCTGACGCGCTCGGCACCCGACACCGTCACCATGGTCGCGACCGACCGGACCGGACGGCCGGTGGTGTCGGTGGGTTCGGTGCTATTGCGGCCGGTCGCCGCTGCGCAGTGGGACGCGGCGTCGGTCGCTCCCGCGTTCCGTCGCATGTTCCGGATGGAGTGGTCGGAGCGCGCGCTGCCCGTGCCGGACCGGACGCTCACCGTGGGTGACTGGGGTTCGGCCGCTTCGGAAACCGTCGACGCGCTCATTGTGCCGGTGCCCGAAGGGGATTCGCCGCGTCAGGTGCACGACATCGCTCAGCAGACGTTGGCGACGCTGCAAACGATCCTGGGCGACAGCCGTTTCGAGCAGGCAACGCTGGTCGTGCGCACGCGCGGTGCGGTGGCCCGGTCCACTGCGGACAGCCCGAATCCGGCCGGTGCGGTCGTGTGGGGACTGGTGCGCTCGGCGCAGTCGGAGAATCCGGGCCGGATCGTGCTGATCGATTCGACCGATCCCGAGGTCGACATCCCCGCCCTGCTCGCCACTGGCGAACAGCAATTGGCCGTGCGCGGCGGCATGGCATTCGTACCGCGACTGGCGCGGCTGCCCGAGAACGCGGCCCGAGCGGCTGACCGGGTGTTCCTCGGGGACGGTGCTGTACTCATCACCGGTGCGCCAGGGCGGCTCGGTTCGGCGCTGGCCCGGCACCTGGCCGACACGTATGGCGTGCGAGACCTGGTGCTCGTCAGCCGCCGCGGCATCGACGGACCCGGTGGCGCCGAGTTGCGCGACGACCTGGAAAGTCGCGGGGTGCGTGCGCGATTCGCCCGTTGCGACATCGCCGACCGCGCGGCGCTGGCCGAGCTGCTCGACGGTCTGCCGCTGGCCGGCGTGATCCACGCGGCCTGCGTCCTCGACGACAGCACCTTCGCCGCGTTGACCCCGGCACAGCTCGACGCCGCACTGCGCCCGAAAGTCGATGCGGCACATTATCTGCACGAGCTGACGGCGGACCGGGAGCTGTCGCTGTTCGTGCTGTTCTCCGCGGCGGGCGGACTGTTCGGCACACCCGGACAGGCCAACTACGCCGCCGCCAACGCCTACCTCGACGCGCTGGCGCTGCGCCGCCGGGCACTCGGGCTGCCCGCGCAGTCGCTGGCCTGGGGCGCGTGGGAAGTCGATATGCACGACCACATGTCGCAGGCCGACATCCGGCGGATCACCCGCGCGGGCATCCGTGCGTTCTCGGTGCCGGAGGGCATGGCGTGCTTCGACGCCGCACTGCGCCTCGATGATCCGATGCTGGTGCCGCTGCTGCTCGATACCGACGTGCTGCGCCGCGGGCCGGCCATCCCACCGCTGCTGCGCGGATTGGTCCGACGAGCGCCGCGTCGCGCCGTGGCCGACCATGCGACCGTGGACGTAGCGGCGGGAACGCGCTTCGCCGAACAGCTTCGGGGCGTCTCGCGGGCGGAGGCCGTCACCATGGCGATGGCCGCGATGGCGGAGTGGACGGGCCAGGTGCTCGGTCATTCCGGCAGCGAGACGGTCGCGGCCGAGGAGTCCTTCCAGAGCCTGGGTCTCGACTCGCTGATGGCGGTCGAACTGCGCAACAAGGTGCGCGAGCACACCGGCGTCACGGTGCCGCTCGGCGCGATGCTCGCGGAGCAGAATCTCACCGAGCTGGCCGAGTATCTCGTCGGAGAAGTGTTGCGCCAGAACGCTTCCGGCGGTGCCGGCACTGCGACCGTCGAGGTGCCCGACGTCGAAACGCTGCCGGTGACCAGGGACATGATGCGGCTGCTGCGGACCGAACAGCTCGGTATCCCGAGCGCCGCGCAGACCGGCGGTGTCGCCGTGCGGGTGGCCGCCCGGGTCACCCGGGCACAGCTGGAACAGGCGCTCGTCCGCCTGGCCCGCCGACATGCCGCGCTGCGCACCACCATTGCGCCGAGCGAGGAGCACGGAAGGCAGCTGGAGATCCGCCGCGAGCCCGGCGGCCTGGGCGGGTGGCGCGACCTCGATCGCCTCGATGACGCAGTGGTCCAAGAGCATTTCCGTGCGCTGATGGCGCGGCCGTTCGACCTGACCACCGGCCCGCTGTGGCGCTTCGAGCTGCTCAACGCCGAATCCGCCGATCAGGTAGTGCTTTTCGGCGCGCACCACAGCATGAGCGATGTGCAGTCGATGCTGCTCGTCGCGGGGGAGCTGGCCGCGGAGCTGTCCGGTGCAGAACTCGACGACACGGTGACCAACCGGGATATGCATCAGCTGCTCGCCGCTCAGCCGAGCAAGCGTACGGGCGACGACGCTGCGGTCACTCGGTGGCGCACGGCGTTCGCCGGGGCGCGCAGGCTCGAGTTGACCTTGGCGCAGCCACGGCCCGCCCAGCGCAGCTACGGTGCCGGATCGGTCGCGTTGGACATGCCCGCCGGCCTGCACGATCGGGTCGCTGACCGCGCCCGCGATCTCGGCATCACGCCCGCAGCGGTCTTCCTCGGCGCGCTGACCATGCTGCTGTCCCGTCGGCAGCAGGTCGACCGGTTCGCCCTCGCGGTCCCGGTGGACACCCGCATGCACGCCGACGCGACCGACGCCGTCGGGTACTTCGGTGTGCCAGTGCCGTTCCCTGCGGCGGTTTCGGCAGGTGACCTGGTCACCGATGTGCTGCGCCGTACGGGTGAGCGGCTGCGGACGCTGCTCGCGCCCGGCGCGGGCTTCGCCGACGTGCTCGCCGCACTCGCCACCGAGGGCCTGTACCGGGAGAACGCGCCGCTGATCGAGGTGTACTTCAACTACCTGCGCGCGAATTCCGCGGTCGCGCCGGTCGAGGTCGTTCCGGTCAGTACCGGCTACTCCGATCTCGACCTGATGGTCGCGGTGCTGCCGGACACCGGCCAGGTGTGGTTCACCTACAACAGCGACATCATCGACGCGCGCACCTGCACCGACTTCGGGACGGAATACCTGGCGACGGTCGCAGCGGCAGTCGCTGACCCTGGCGCGCCCGCACGGCCGGAAACCGTTGCGCAGCAATCGGAGTCAGGTGTACGTGCGGCTCTGGCCGCAACCTTCACGCTGGGCAGACTGCCCGAGCTGATGGTGGCGGCGTCGTCGGACAGCACGGCGATCACCGTTGCGGAAGCGCCTTATCACCACGTCCTGTCCTGTCTGCGCGACCCGTCGGGCGTGTTCGCGCAGCCCTCCACGGCGCTCGGCATCGTGCTGCTGCGGGCCACGGACCTGGAACGCTTCGGCTCGGTGTCCGACGAACTGCTCACCGAACTCGCCGCCGAGTATCCAGCGGCCGTGCGCGAGGTAGCCGAAGGCACCCGCAGGCCGCTCATCGTCGGCCTCCTGCCGTCGGCGCGCCCGGCGGAACGCTTACTCGCCTGGGAGCGGCTCGTCGCCGAACGCCTGAGTGATGTTCCCGGCGTCGCGGTGCTGGAGTCGACCGCGTGGACACGGCACCATCCGGTGGACCAGCCCTTCGACGACCGGACCGAGATCCTCGCCCATCTGCCCTTCACGCCGGAGTTCCAGGCGGCGGTGGCGCTCACCCTCGTCGCGACCGTCGGCGCGGTGACCGAGCCGGCCCCGAAGGTGATCGCGGTGGACGGCGACGACACGTTGTGGAGCGGGACGGCGGGCGAAATCGGCGCCGCTGCCGTGGCTTTCGAGGCACCGCGCCGTGCGCTGGCCCGACGGCTCGCGCAGTGGCGCGCGGCAGGAACGCTGCTGGTGCTGGTCAGCAACAATGACGACGATGTCGTCCAGGCCATCCTGGACCGGCCCGACAGTCCGTTGCGCCCTGCGGATTTCGCGGCCGTCTCCACCGGCTGGGACGGCAAGCCCGAGCGGTTGGCGGAGGTCGCGCGCACGCTGGGGCTCGGCCTGGACAGCTTCTGCTACCTCGACGACAACCCGGTCGAGGTGGCGCGGATGCGTGCGCAGTTGCCCGAGGTGCTCTCGGTAACCTGCCCGCCCGCCGACGAGGTTTCCGACTTCCTGGCCCGGCTGTGGCCGATGGTGCCGATCGCGGCGACGGCGGAAGACCGCACCCGCGCCGACTTCTATCGGCAGGAGCAGCAGCGCGACAGTGCCCGCGCCACAGCGGAATTCGCGGAGTTCCTCGCGCAATTGAACCTCGAGGTCGAGGTCGAGCCGCTGACCGACGCCACGCTAGAGCGCGCACGCCAGTTGGTGCGACGGACCACGCAGTTCACCCTGTCCGCCGTCACCGTCGACGATCTGGACCGGTGGCGCGCTGAGGGCGAGGTGTGGACGGCGACGGCGCGGGACCGCTTCGGCGAGTACGGCCTGATCTCGGTGCTCGCCCTCCGGGTGGACGCGGACCGCCTGGTGCTCAGCGGGTGGCAGCTCAGCTGCCGTGCCCTCGGGCGCGGCGTCGAGGAACGACTGCTCGGCTGGACGGCGGACCGGGCCGAAGCTCTCGGCTGCACGACGGTGCAGATCTCGGTCGAGCACACCGAGCGCAACGAACCGGCTCGGCGCTTGATCGGGCGGCTCGGCGGTAGCGCCGACGAACAGCGACTGGACGTTTCGGTGACGCCGGATCGCCTGCGCGAGTTCCGGTCCTGGGCGACGACCAACGATGCGGAGGTGACCCGGTGACCGGTCCGGACGAGCGGACTTCGGTGCGCAACTCGGCGGTCGACCGCCGCCGTCGCGGTGAATCGCTCGAACGGGGCACCGCCGCAATGGATGTGGCCGCTCTGCTGGCTCGTACCGGCACCGCACCGGTGGTCGAGCCACCACGCCCGTCGGCGATAACCAGCGCGCGGCAGTGGGATGCCGAGACGCTTGCGGCGGCGATCACCGCCGTAGCGAATCGGTACACCGAGATGCCGATCGACGCCGACACCGACTTCTTCGACGCGGGCGGCACCTCCCTCGCCGCGGTGGAACTCGTTGCGGCACTGGCCCGGGAGCTCGATATTTACCCGGATCTCGACACCGTCTTCTTCGACGCGCGTCCGCGCAGACTGGCCAACCGCTGGCTGGCCGACCATCCCGAGTCCGCCGGTCCGCGCACGGACGAGCAGCCCGACACCGACGACCTCGCGCAACTCTTCGCCGACCTCGCGGGCGCCGACCGGCTACCGCTGGTCGCGGCACCGGAGCGGGTCGCGCCGCGCCGCATCCTGCTGACCGGGGTCACCGGGTTTCTCGGCAGCCACCTGCTGCTGGATCTACTGCGGCACAGCGAAGCACACGTGGTGTGCCTGATCCGGGCCGACGACGATGCCGCCGCGGCGCAACGGTTGGAGCACGCCCTGCGACGGTTCGCACTGCCGTGGTCGCGGGAGGTACTCCGGCGCGTGACGCCGCTGGCGGGCGACCTGCGCAGGCCCCGGCTCGGCCTGTCTGATGAACGGTGGGAAACCCTTGCCGCCGAAGTCGATTCGATCGTCAACGCAGGCGCCGCGGTGGACTTCCTGCGCGGCTACCCGTCACTGCGCCGGACCAATGTGCTCGGCCCGCTGACCCTGGCCGAGCTGGCCTGCACCGGTCGCCCGAAACCGTTGCACCACATCTCCTCCCTGGCGGTGTTCAACGGGGCCGACGCGGCCACGCTGAGCGAGGACGAGCCGACCGCCAATGTCGCCGCGTTGCCCATCGGCTACGACCGATCCAAGTGGGCCGCCGAGGCCGTGCTGCGCCGGGCGGGCGAACACGGGCTGGTGGTGACGATCCTGCGCCCCGGTGGTATCGGCAGCCATCCGGAGACGGGCGCGCACAACCCGCGTGATCTCAACTCCGGAATCACCGCCGCCCTCATGCGTTTTCGCACCGTGCCGGGCTTCCGATACCTCAATGCCGCCCCGGTGGATTGGGTGAGCCGGGTAGCCGCGGCGATTGTCGGCACGCCGAGCGCATGGGGCCACACCTATCACCTCACCGGACCGCCCACCTCGCTCGAACAGGTGGTCGCCGAAACCACGCTGGGCGGCTTGGGTATTCGCGTGCAGCACTGGGAGCAGTGGTGCACGGACGTGGTACAGGCGATCGAGGACGGCCCGGTGCCGGAACTGGCATCGCTGGCGCAGGTGCTGCAAAGCCCGGTGGCCCGCACGCAGCTCGCGGCCATGGTGACCGCGCCGCCCGCATCGGCCGCCCGCACCGACGCTTTCGTGGCGGCCAACGGCCTGCCTGCGCCCGTCGTCCCCGGCCCGGCGGCCCGCGCGAAGATGCTCGCGGCCATGACCGGCCTCGGTCCGCAGCCGGGCGAGGATCCCTATCTGCGGTTCCACGAAACACTCACCGGGGCAGTCGGTCCGGTCGGTGCCGCCGCCGACCTACCCTGCGACCTCCGGTTGACGTTGTCCGTGGCGAGCAGCGCCCAGGCGTTCAGTGCGCGAACGCTGGACGTGAGCGGCGAGCTCAGCTGCGCTCAACTGCACGAGGAGCCGCTCACGGTCGAGGGCACCGCGAAGGTCCGTCCACACGACGGCACTCCACTGCGGCACGAGGTGCGGCACCCGATCATGCATTACCAACTGACACTGCGTGATTCGTCCGGCGGCACCTGGTGGCTGGAGGGGTACAAGTTCGCCGCGGCGCGCCGCCGCCTGGTCCGCCAGCTCGGTATCCAGGTGATCGAGATCGGCCGCACGGGGGAGCCCACGTCGTACACCGGTGAGGTGGCCGTCCCGATGCACACCTACCTGCCCGATCAGATCGACGGCATCGAGATCGATCCACGACTGTCCGAACGGCAGCAGCGACTGGCGAAACTGTTGTGGCTCAGCTGGTTCGGTAGTCAGCTCGGTAAGAGCCTGCTGGAGCCGGTTCTCCGCGTCGGCATCGATCTACTGGATCTGCGCCGCGCCATGCGTAAGGAGCACCGCCGATGACCCGATCAGCCGAACTCGTCGGCGGCGAGGTCATCTCGTTCCGCACCGACGACGGTGTCGACCTCGAACTGCGCCGCGTCGGTCCCGCCGACGGGCCCGCGGTGCTGCTGGTGCACGGGCACGGGGTGTCGTCGGAGATGTTCGCACTGCCCGAGATCCGCAATGTCACCGACGTGCTGGCCGACGCCGGCTACCAGTCGTGGCTACTGGATTGGCGCGGCAGCAGCCGCCTGCCGCACAACGCCTCCGGACGTCCCTACACCTTCGACGATGTCGCGCTCTACGACCTTCCGGCGACGGTCGCGCAGATCCGAGCGGAGATCGGCGACCGCCCGCTGTTCGTCGTCGCGCACTGCATCGGCGCGCTGGCCTTGTCGCTGAGCATGACCGGCGGGCTGCTGCCCGGCTTGGCGGGCGTGGTCGCGCAAGGCGTGTTCCTGACCCCGAAGGTGAGTACCTCGGCGCGGGTGCGGGTGCTGCTCGGCAGCGAGCTGCTCGGCACCCGCGTCAGCCATATCGAATCCGACTTCCGCAAGGTCGGGCTGTGGAACCGGCGCACCCTGCTCTATGCCGCGCTGTCCCGCAAGGGCGACTGCCCCGATCCGACCTGCCGCATGGTGCACCACGGCTGGGGGATGGGCGCCAAGCTCTTCGAGCACGACCACCTCGACGCGCGCACGCACGACCGGATCGCCGACCTGTTCGGCCCGATACCGCTGTCGGTGCTGCCGCATCTGCGGCAGATGGAGCTGGCGCACGCGGTAGTTCGGTGGAACGTTGATGACGAGCGCTACGCCGCGCTGCCGGAGAACGCGCTCGATCGAGCCGATCGGATCGACTGCCCGGTGCTGTTGCTGGCGGGCAGCCGCAACGAAGCCTGGCTCGACTCCAACAAGCTGTGCTACGAGGTACTTTCGGCGCGCAATCCCGGAGTCGACGTGCGCTACACCGAGATTCCCTCCTACGGGCACCTCGACACGTTCATCGGCCGTGGCGCGGCGCTGGACGTGTTCGGGCACATCGTCGATTTCCTCGACGAGACGTCAGCTCGGCTGGCGTAGTGGCAGGCCGGCGGCTTGATAGATGGCATCGATGACGGTCATGGTCGCGACGGCATCGCCGGGTCCGGTGGCGATCGGCTCGCCGCGCAGGACCGCGGCGACGAAGGCGTCGAGTTGATAATCGTAGGAGGGCCGACGCCCGAAGCGCCGCAGCCGCCTGCCGTCCACCGAGCGGACCGACAGCACGTGCCCGAGCTGCGGCAGGATCGGATTGAGCAACCGCATCCGGCCTTGTTCGCCGACAACGGTGGCGCTGGCGCTGAGCACGTCCGCCGACCACATCGAGCAGCGGATCCGGCCGGTGTGGCCGGACGGGAAGCGCAACTCGGCGGTCATCGCGCGATCGATGTCGGGTCCGCGCACCTTCGCCTGCGCGGCAACCACTTCCGGGTTCTCGCCGCCGAGTACGCGGGCCAGGTGCACCGGGTAACAGCCCGCGTCCATCAGGGCGCCGCCCGCCAGGCGGTAGTCGTAGCGGATGTCCGAGGACTTCGACAACGGGAAGGAGAAGGCCGCTTCCACGCGCACGAGTTTGCCCAATTCGCCGGAGGCGATGATCTTTTCGGCGCCGGTGATCAGCGGGTGGTAGCGGTTGTGGAAGGCCTCCATCACCACGACGCCGGAATCGCTTGCCAGCGCCTCGATCTCGCGCGCCTCCGCGGCATTGGCGGTGAACGGCTTCTCGCACAGCACATGTTTGCCGGCCGCTATCGCGGCGCGGGTCCAGCGTCCGTGCAGCCCGTTGGGCAGCGGGATGTAGACCGCATCGAGATCCGGCGCGTCGACGAGCGCCTGATAACTGTCGTAGATCTGTGCGATGCCGTGCTTACTCGCGAATTCCTCGGCCCGCGACCGATCCCTCGCGGCGATCGCCGACACCACGACCTCCGGGTTCCGCCCGGCCGGTGCGATCAGGGCGGCAGGCGCGATGGCGGCCGCGCCGAGGATCCCGATCCGGAGTCCGGGGCGCGTGTCTTCGGTCATGCGCAGACATTAACATCGGCACCGCACCGCAGCCGGGCTGCGCCGACTCCCGCCGATCCCGACCATGTACGCCCAGATCACGAACGAAAGTCGAGAGTATGCGTATCGCGTTGTTGACCGCGGGAACCCGGGGCGACCATCAGCCGTATCTCGCCCTGGCCGACGAATTCCGTTCGCGCGGACACCAGGTGGAGATCACCGCCACCGAGAACTACGCGGAGGTGGTGCGGCGCTCCGGCTTCGAGCCGCATGTCATCCCGTTCAACTCCGCGGAGCTACTGGAGTCACCCGCCGCCAAACGCGGACTGTCCTCCGGTAACCCGCTGCCGTTCCTCCAGATCATGCGGGACACGGTCAAGATCATGGCGGGGGAGCGCGGTGAGCGGATGCACGAGGTGCTGTGCGGCGCATGCGAATCGGCCGAGGTGATCGTGTCGTGTGCCTCGACGCTGCCGTGGGCGATGGAGCGGGCGGAGAAGACCGGGCAGATGGTGATCGGCGGGCTGCCGTATCCGCTGGAACGCACGGCGGAGTTTCCGTCTTCGTTCACGGTCAAGCGCATGGTGAGCTCGCGGCGCGTGCGGTTGGCCAGCTACACGGCCTTCGAACTCGCGTACGGCCTGGCGTATCGCAAGATGGATCGGCGGGTGCGCGAACTGATGGGGTTGCCGGGCAAGCCGCAGAATCCGTTCCGCCGCATCCGTGCCGAGGGTATTCCGTTGGTGCACATGGTGAGTCCTGTGCTGCTGCCGAAGCCGAGCGACTGGCCGGACCGCGCGACCGTCGTCGGCGCGCCGATCCTGCCGTCACACATGCGCGCCGCCTGGGGCGAGGCGGCGGTCGATCCGGAGCTCACCGAGTGGCTCGACGAGGGCGAGCCGCCCGTCTACTTCTGCATGACCGGGATGCCGATCCTCGATCCCGTCGGCAGCTGCGACCTGATCGACGCCGTGTGCCGCAGGCTGGGGGTTCGGGCCCTGGTGACGGTGAAGGGCGACGGCTTCCCCCGTGGCATCGGGTACGACCGCAGGCTGTTCGTGCTGGACTCGTTCGACTACGACCGCATCCTGCCGCGCTGCCGTGCCGTCGTCCATCACGGTGGCAGCGGCAATACCCACGACGTGCTGCGCGCCGGGCTGCCCGCGGTGGTGATCGGCGTGCACAGCGACCAGTTCTTCTACGGCTGGCGGATCTCGGCGCTCGGCATCGGGGCGGACTTCCCGTATCCGTCGCTGACCGAGGATCGGTTGCACGACGCGCTGGTTCGGACGTTGACGCCCGAGGCGGCCGAACGCGCTGCGGAACTCGGCCGCGTGGTGTCGGCCGAGAACGGCATTCGTGCCGCGGCGGACGCGGTGGAAAAACTCGCCGTCGCGACATCGGCCTGACCTGTGGGCGATTCCCTGCACGTAGCGATCTTCACCGACTTCCACCCGGCCACGCTCGGCGGCGTGCAGACCGCCATGCGGTCGCTGTGCGACGGACTGCGCGGCCTCGGTCACCGCGTGACCGTATTCTGCGCTCCCGCACCGGGTTCGGTGCCGCCCGAGGCCGACACCGTTGTGCTTCAAGCCGTGCCGTTCTCGATGTCGAACGGGTTGCCGCTGGTGCTGCCGACCCGCGCCAACCGCCGCGCGATCGATGCCGCGTTCGCCGAGCGCGGGCCGATCGATGTGGTGCACGCGCTGACCACCTACGGCTGCGGGATCCTGGGCGCACGCGCCGCCCGCAGACACGGCATCCCGGTCGTGCAGACCATGCAGAGCCGTGACGACACGGTGATCGAAAAGTATGCCCCCGCACCGTATCTGGCGGCGCTGACGATGCGGTGGCTGCACGGAGCCTTCGTGCGGTCACGCAAGCCACCGGCCTATCCCGGAGACGGCCGCATCGCCCGGCTCGCGTGGCGTCCACTGATCGCGCAAGCCCAGGCGGCCGACCGGGTAACCGTGCCGACCCACCACTTCGCCCGCCGCCTGGCCGCCCGCGGCGTGGACCGGCCGATTCACGTGGTGTCCAACGGGATCGATGACGCCCTGCTCGACCGCATCCGCAGCGTGGGCACCCCGCCGCCGAACCCGGACGCACCACTGCGTGCCCTGTGGTGCGGCCGCCTGTCCATGGAGAAGCGCCCACTCGAAGCAATCGAGGTGGTCCGCCGGGTCGACGAATGCACCCTCGACATCTACGGCAGCGGCCCCCTCGCCGACGGCGCCCGCACCGCGATCACCGCAGCCGACCTCGACCACCGCGTCCACCTACACGGCGAAGTCGATCAAGCCGATTGCCTCACGGCGATGCGCACCCACGACGTGCTCCTACTCACCTCCGACTGCGACACCCAGGGCATGGTCCTGCTGGAGGCCGTAGCAATGGGCCTGCCGATCATCTACTGCGACCCCGAACTCTCCGAAACCATCCCCGCCGCAGGCGGACTCCGAGCCCCCGACCCCTCGGTACCCGCAATCGCCACCATCCTGCAATCCCTCGCCCGAGACCGAACCCAACTGGACACAATGCGCCAGGCCCTCACCCCCCACGCCGACGAACCCCGCCAATCCCGCCACCTCGCCGACATTCTCGCGGTCTACACCGAAGCACTGGATACACCTGACCGACCCGCACGCAACCGGATCTGACCGACAAGACGAGGACTGCCGAGCTGTAGTTCTCCCCGCTAATGCCCGTCTGTGAAAAGACCGATCAACCAGGCTGTGACCGTTCGCCCCAGGCCTGCGCAGAAGCCACCCACTGCGACGCGAATCAGTGCTGTGCGCGCGGTGTTTTGTTCTTTGTCGTTACTCATAGCGTGTGTTCCCTTCCTGCCACCCCGTCGGTGTCGTCAACCAACTGTGCGGGCTGCAAAAAGTGGCTGATCGATCCCTGTCATCCCCTTCCGCAAGTTGACATTTCGCCATCGGGCCCGCGTGGCGGACAATGAAACCTGACAGCACTTGACGTAACTTGACGCGATTGGCAGAACCGATGGTCGGTGTACCGATGCCCGATGAGACGCGCCTGCCCCCAGGACCGCATCGCGACCTCGTCGCTGCTGTACATGCGCTGTACTCGGCGGCGGGAAAGCCTTCCTTTCGGCTGATCAGCGAATGGATCCGAACTCGCGACGACCTACCCGGCACGCTCAGTCATGAAGCCGTCGCCGCTGTGCTCAACGGCCGAAGCGTTCCACGGTGGGGCAACCTGGAATCGCTGGTGCGCGTACTCGTAGTGCATCGACGGGTCGGGGAGTCCGATGCGGCGGCGGCGCTCGCGGGCATACACGCGCTGTGGGACAAAGCCACCAACAGCCTGACAGTGTCGGCAGCGACGACGAGCGCTGAGACTTCCGAGGAAACGCCCGATCACACCCGAACCGAGATTCCCGAATCGGTTTCGCCGCCTCCGGTAGCGAATAACGCGACGCTCGCGGACATTCGCGCCGAAATACAGGCCGAGCAGACACGTGCGTATGAGGCGAAGCTGGATATCTATCGACGGATCGCGAACGACCCATCCCGAGATGCCCTACTCGATGCCCTGAAGCAGGCGACCGAGGATCAGCTCATCAGCAGGCGAGGCATTCGGATACGAGTCTGGGAAACAAACCTCTATTTCCGGTTCGTCATATCGGCTGCCGTAGCGGACATCCTCGGCGTTCGGCTCGAAAGGACTGACGGGGAACTGGTCTCGACCCATGTATGGACACCCGGTGAAACCCCCGGCCAGTTCTATGGCGGACTGGTCCTGGCTGTCCGCACAGCTGGCGCAGACTTGGGCGTAGGACTGAACGATCCCACCGAATCTGTCGAGCGGCTCAGCGAATTGCTCATCGACATCTCGCGGCTGCGATCGCAAGAACTGCTCGGTTATCGCCGCACGATGCTCAGGATCGTGCAGAAAGAGGGGGTCGGCGACGAAGACGCCTGGTACCTCACCGAGAAAGCTCTCATTCCCGCCCAGTCTCCCGACTACGAAATCGAATACGACCGACTGGATGAGCTCGATTGGGCGGAGCACCTGCGCGGAAAGGGCTGGTACGGCGCAGAGCACGCTATCCACCTGGCCCGGTTGATGCACGCCCAGCTCCAACGCGACGTCTGACGTCAGCTGAGCCTGCGGGCGACCTCGCCGAGTCCATCGGCGAGGGCTTTGCGCTGCGCGGGGGTCAGGACGTCGATCAGTAGTTCGCGGACCAGTGCGACGTGGCCGGGGGCGGCGGCTTCGAGTTTGCGGCGGCCGGCTGGGGTGAGGGTAGCGACGATGCCGCGGGGGTCGTCGGGGGAGGGGGTGCGGCGGACGAAGCCTGCCTTGGCGAGTTGGTCGATCTGGTAGGTGAGGCCGCTCTTGGAGGTGAAGAGGGCTGCGGAGAGTTCGGTCATTCGCAGCTGGTGGCCGGGGGCCTGGGACAGTCGGACGAGCACCTCGTACTGGGTGTGCGACAGGTGCGCGTCGTCCTTGAGTTGCTGTTCGATCCGTCGGTTCAGCAGCGCCGTGGCGGCGAGGAACGCCGTCCAAGCCCGCATTTCTTCGTCGTCGAGCCAGCGCGGCTCCGCCATCGCCCACCTCTCATGGTTGTTCAAATTCGAACAATAATCTACCATCGGCCTGGAAGTTCAAATTTGAACTACCTGGAAGGATGGCGAGACGATGCGGATGCCGGTGCTCTACCTGTCGCACGGTGCGCCGCCGCTGGCCGACGACCCGATCTGGCCGGGCCAGCTGGCCGCGTGGTCGGCGGAGCTGCCGAAACCCGAAGCGGTGCTGATGATCTCGGCACACTGGGAAAACGCACCGCTGACCATCGGCGCGACCAGCTCGGTTCCGTTGATCTATGACTTCGGCGGCTTCCCACGCCACTACTACGAGGTGACCTACCCGGCGCCCGGCGCGCCCGAACTGGCCGCTGACGTGCGCAAACTCCTGCGCGGACCCGGCATGTCCGTGCACGACGCACCGGACCGAGGCCTCGACCACGGTGCCTATGTCCCCCTGGTCGAGATGTACCCGGCAGCCGACGTGCCGGTGCTGCAGATGTCGATGCCGACACTGGACCCGGCGGGCCTGCTGGCGATCGGCCGCAAACTCGCCCCGCTGCGCGATCAGGGCGTGCTGATCGTCGGCAGCGGCTTCTTCACACACAACCTGCGCGCACTGAGCCAGGACGGCTCGGTGCATCCGGTGATGACGGAGTTCGACGAATGGGGCAGGCGCGCGCTGGCCGCCGAGGATCTCGACGAGCTGCTCGACTTCGAACACAAGGCTCCCGCAGCGCAGTTGGCGCATCCACGCACCGAGCACTTTGCCCCGCTGTTCGTTTCGCTCGGCGCCGCGTCCGCCGAGCTGGGCACCCAGCGCAGCGTCATCGACGGCTTCTGGCGCGGTCTGGCCAAACGTTCACTCCAATTCGGCTGAACCCCCGTACCCCGACTGAAAGGCACCTCGAATGACTTCCACCGCAACAGTTTCGCCGTCCACCTCGACTGCTGACCTCGAGAGATCGTCGGGCTATGGCGCGACTCCGCACGCCTACGACGCCGGACTGCTCCTGCTGCGCATCGCGGTCGGGCTGACCATGGCCGCGCACGGCGCGCAGAAGCTGTTCGGCATGTTCGGCGGTGGCGGCCTGGACGGGACCGGAAAGTTCTTCGCCAGCAAGGGATATCCGGCCGGTGAGACGATGGCCTTGGTCGCGGGCGTGACCGAGACCTTCGGCGGTCTGGCGCTGGTGGTCGGCCTGCTCACCCCGCTCGCGGGCGCGGCCATCGTCGGCACCATGCTCAATGCCCTTGCGGTGAAGGGCACGGGAGCCTTCTTCGCCCCCAAGGGCATCGAGTACGAGCTGATCCTGGCCGCGGCCGCCGCCGCGCTGACCCTCACCGGTCCCGGTCGATACGCCGTCGACCGCTTCCTGCCCGTAGTGCGCTCGCACCGTTTGGTTTACGGCCTGGCCGCGATCGTCCTCGCGCTGCTGGCCGCCGGTGCCGTGCTGCTGGTGCGCAACTGACTCACGGTTTACCGGGGATGATCGGCGGGACGTAGTCGAACGTCATCCCGAGCAACCACACGAGCAGCAGTACCACCGGTAGGTGGAACATGAACTGCAGGAACGTGAATCCGACGAGGTCGCGCGCCCGCAGCTTCAAGACGGCCAGCAACGGCAGCATGAAGAACGGGTTGATCAGGGTGGGCAGCGCCTCGGCCACGTTGTAGATCTGCACCGTCCAGCCGAGGTTCATCTGCACGTCGGTCGCCGACTGCATCACGTAAGGCGCTTCGACCAGCCATTTTCCGCCGCCGGACGGGACGAAGAAGCCTAGCGCGATGGTGTAGACGGCGATCACGATGGCGAAGCTGCCGCCGCCGCCGATGCTGGTGAAGAACTCCGCGAGGTGCTCGGAGACGGTGTGCCCGCCGCGGCCTTTCGCCTTGGTGAGGACGGCGGCCATCGCGGCGTACAGCGGGAACTGGACGAGAATGCCCGCCGTTGCCGGCACAGCGAGGGACACGGCCTGCAAGAAGTTGCGCGGCGACCCGTGCAGCACCAAGCCGAGCATGAGGAAGACCAGCAGATAACCGTTCAGGCTGCTGACCACCGTGAGTGCCGGCTTGGAAAAGAACTGGGAGACCAGCCATCCCAACGTCAGCGCGCCGAGCAGGATCGGCAGGATGCGGCTGTACTCGAGCCATTCCCCGGGCCTGGTGCGCGGTGTCGCTTCCGCGGGCTGGTCGTCGAGGTCGACTTCCAATTCCTCCGCGGTCTTGATGGCCGCGCCCTTCGGCGCCGACACGTGCGCGATCACCACGGTCATCGCCATGATGATCACGCACATCAGCATGGACTGCCAGGTGAAGATCGTGGTTCCGAGGTCGAGCACGCCGGTGATCTTCAACAGGGCCGGCGGCAACGACGTTGCGGTGGCCTGGAGTTGGGCAGCCGAGGACGACAGGCCCAGTGCCCATACGGCACCCAACCCCATGAACGCCGCTGCGCCGAGAGCGCGATAGTCGACGCGCAGATCGGTCCGGCGGGCGATGGCGCGGGCGAGCAGACCACCGAACACCAAACTGAGTCCCCAGTTCAGCAGGGACACCGACATGGCCAGGAACGCCACGAAACCCACTGCGCTGCTTGCGGTCTGCGGCACCGTGGCGAGCCGTTCGATCAGCCGGGCCACCGGGGGCGACGTGGCGACGACGTAGCCGGTGAGCACCACCATGGCCATCTGCAAGGTGAAAGCGGTGAGGTCCCAGAAGCCGTCACCGAAGGCGTTCACCACTGTCTTCGGTGACGATCCGTTGGCCAGCGCGGCGACGGCGACGACGACGACGCCTAACAGTGCGAAGACATAGGCGTCCGGGAACCACTTCTCCGTCCACTTGGCGAGCGATTGCGCGACTCGCGCTAGGCCCTTTTCGCCCTTTTCGGAACTGGCTTCTTCTTCGATCGTGGACGTCATTCGGGTGTTCCTCTACTTTCCACACGCCACCTCGCACGGTTGTGACGCACCGCACACAGGCTCGGTTGGACAGTATTGATGGCACCCTCTGCACAGACAAGGGGGAATTGCGCAGGCATCGTCTGCAAAAGTGCAGAAACCGCCAGTGGACTGGGTTTTCAGGTCTGGACGGCTATTTCGTCACCCAATTCATAGCCACCCGTCAGGCGCAGTCGGTCGCCGCTCCAAAAGCGGCCGGGGTCATACCAATTGGGGCTGCGATCCGACGGCAGCAGTTCCATCGCCTGGTACGTCGTCGCCACGATCTCCGCGCAGTACGCGTTCTCCAGCTCGCGGGCTACCGCCTGACGCCGCTTGCGACGCGGAATGCTCACCCGGCCACGCAGCCAGCGTCCGGCGAGACCGGCGGTGGAGGGAAACGGCGTGCCGTCGAGCCGGGCGATGGTGCGCAGCACACTGTCTTCCATCTCGCGGGTGGCCGGCTGATTCAACTGGCGCAGCCATGCCTGCTGGCCATAGCGATTCGCCCACACCAGCACCGCGTCGCGCAGATTGTGCAGCTGGACGCCGCGGTGCTCGTTGCCCGACCACATGTCCGGCAGTGATCGGCCGAGCTCGGCATGCCAGATCAGCGCGGGTAGATCGTCGAGCACGACCGACATGCCGACATGATTCACCGGACTGTTCGTCGTCATCCGGATCGCCCGGTCAGCCGCGGAATGTCCGCGGAACAACCAGATGTCGCCGGTTCTGGTGAGCTCTAGTGCGCGGTCGAGTGTGATGGCCGTACCCGTCATGGCCGTAGCCTATGTGGCATGAGGTGGTGGAAGGCAGTGGGATTGGCGGGTGCGGCCGGTGTGGTCGCCACCGGGGTGGTGGTGGTGCGCGCCGAGCGCCGGCGCCGGGCCTACACGCCGGAGCAGGTTCGCGAGCAGCTGCATGTGCGGTTCGCGCAGGCGACGGCGGTGCAGGAAGCCGAGACCGCCTCCGAGGCATCGCAGGAACCCGCCGGTATCCGCGGTCGACTCCGTCGCTTGTTTCGGCGCTGATTTAACGCATTTCGCAGCGACGGGTGGCATCAGGTAATCCGATAGGTGAGGCGGAGCCGTCCGGGGGAACCCTGCGGCGGCCGCTGACCCGTCGCAGGACGCGTCCAGAGTTGTCACGCAGATGTGTCGCCGATCCGCACCAGCGTTCACCTGGTGGTGGTCTGCCCGGACGATCGTGTGGTGGCGGCGGACAAGCTGTTTGCGGAGGCCCGCTGTCGATGGCCGCTGCTTCGTAGACGACAGTTAGTGCCCAAGGAACACCACTGCTAGCAGGATGCGTAGGCGCCCGTGGTCACAGGAACTTCTACCGGCCCGGCGCCGGGATTCGCTGCCGCGTCGAGTGCCGTCGTGGCTGCGCCGCCGTCGACTACGCAGGTCTCGCCGCTGCCGTCGGTGCGTGGCAGCGAGTACGCGGTGCTGATGCGCCGGATTCGCCAGGCGGGACTGCTCGACCGGCGGGTGCGGTACTACGCCTGGAAGAGTGCGATCACGGCCGGTGCGTTCGTCGCCGGGTGGACGGCGTTCTTTCTCCTCGGCGACTCGTGGTGGCAGCTGGCCGTCGCGGTGTTCCTCGCGGCGGTGTTCGCACAGCTCGCTTTTCTCGGCCATGATGCCGGGCACCGGCAGATCTTCGCCGGACGGCGGGGCAACTATGTGTTCGGCCTGATCGCAGGCAATCTCGCCACCGGGTTGAGCATCGGCTGGTGGACCAGCAATCACAACCGGCACCACGCACATCCCAACACCGAGGGCGCCGACCCCGATGTGATGGGGATCCTGGCGCACTCCGGTGACCGCGCCCGCACCGGTAAAGGCCTCCGGCGCCTGATCTTCCGATACCAGGCCTGGCTGTTCTTCCCGTTGCTCCTGCTGGAAGCCGGCAGCCTGCACTACTCGAGCGTCCGGGCGGTGTTCCGCTGGCCGATCCCGCATCGCGTGTGGGAAGGCGTGCTGCTCGCGGCGCACTTCGCCGGATTCCTCGCCGCGGCGTTCCTGGTGCTGTCGCCGGGCAAAGCGGTGGCGTTCATCCTGGTGCAGCAAGGCCTGTTCGGTCTTTACATGGGCTGCACATTTGCACCCAACCACAAAGGCATGGCGATGCTGAGCGAAGACGATGCCACCGACTTCCTGCGCCGCCAGGTGCTCACCTCCCGCAACGTCCGCGGCAGCGCCTTCGTCGATACCGCGCTGGGCGGGCTGAACTACCAGATCGAACACCACCTCTTCCCGTCCATGCCCCGGCCCAACCTGCGCCGGGCCCAGCCGATGGTGGTCGAATTCTGCGCCGAACTCGGCTTGCCGTACTGCCAGACCAGTCTGCTCGACTCCTACGCGCAGGCGCTGCGGCATCTGAATACGGCAGGCCGATTCGCCGACGGGCAACGTAGTCTTTGAACCGCTGGCGTCAGACGGACTTTCTGGGGACACTGTTCCCAGGTACGGGGACGTTCCCGACGACATGGCCACCTGAAGAAAGACAGTCATCGGCGCTCGAGCGGACACAGAGCGCCATCGCCGACCGGGCACCCACCCGGCAGTGAACACGGAGTACACGATGGTTTCGCGATGGAAGCACACCGCCGCATGCGCGGCAGCGATGGTCACGGCCGCACTACCGGTCGGCGTCGCGTCGACCGCGCACGCCGCCCCGCAGGACTGCCCTGACCTGTATGTGGTGGCGATCCCCGGTACCTGGGAGACCTCGAATGCCGAGCCGGGCAAGGGAATCCTCGCCGCGGCCGCCGACAACCTGCCCGGCAATGTCCGCACCGATTACGTCGCGTACCCGGCGACCGCGTTCCCGTGGGAGGGCGACGTCTACGGTCGGTCCAAGCAGGAAGCCGTCAAGGGTGCGCGCGGCTTGCTCGGCGCGATGGCACAGCGTTGTGACAACACCCGATTCGCGCTGCTCGGCTACAGCCAGGGTGCGGACGCCGCCGGTGACGTCGCCGCGGAGATCGGCACCGGGCTCGGTGCCGTGCCGCCCCACCGCGTCGAGCTGGTCGGACTCGTCTCCGATCCGCGCCGTTCGCCCACCGACACGCTCATCGGTCCGCCCGTCGCGGGTGCAGGCGCCGGTGGTCCGCGTCTCGGCGGCTTCGGCTGGCTCAGCCCGCAGACCTACACCTTCTGTGCCCCAGGCGATTTGTACTGCGCCACCCCCGACGGCGATTTCGCCGCCCGCTTCGCCGGCCTCTTCGCGCAGATGTCGAACCCGAACCCGGCCATGTTCGACATCTACCAGCAGCAGGCGAACGCACTGATCGCCGACGCACTCGCTGCGGGCGGACTCGGGCTGCTGGCGGACCAGCTCAACAATTCGGCCTACGAAGAGCGCAAACGGCAGGTCGACGACTTCCTGAAGTCCGGTATCCACCAGAGCTACCCCGGTTACGCCATCGGCGGGGGAGCCACGCCGCTGACCTGGTTGCGGCAGCGGTTGATCGAGGCGACCCGCAGGTGAGTTCAGACCGGTCCGGTGTGGTCACCGGACCGGTTTTCTCGCGGTGCGTGAACTACTTGGTGGGCAACTGGTTCCGGTCACGGATGACCGCGCACAGTGCGGCGACCTCGTCGGGGTCGGTCTCGAACCGATCGAAGCCTTGGGGCACACCGACTCCCGCGAACGACACCGCACCGCTCGTAGCCCCGGGCACCGGCATGCGGACGGCAGCGTGCAGGTCCGCGACACCGGTGGCCTCGATCACCTGAACGGCATTGGCCGCGCGCACACCACCGCACGCCATCACCTCGATCGCCCCGAACCCCTGCCGCACCAGCTCTTTGATCAACGGTGCCCCATCCAGCACGGAGCGCTGCCGCCCCGAAGTCAGCACCCGGGTGAAGCCGAATCCGATCGCGTCGTCCAATGCCCGCTGCGAAGAAGCACTGACATCGATCGCACGATGCAACGTGACATCCAAACCTTCCGCCGCATCCACGAACGCCGCACACGCCGGATCGAGCGCACCCGACGAATCCAGCGCCCCGACCACAACCCCCGCGGCTCCAGCCGCCCGAGCCGCCGCAATATCACCGACCATCACCGCAATTTCCTCGGCTGAGTAGTGAAAGTCGCCCGGCCGCGGCCGAATAAGCACGTGCACTGAGATTCCCGAGGCCACCGCATGCTCGATCAGCGCTGCACTCGGCGTCAACCCCCCATCAGAAAGCCCGGCACACAACTCAATCCGATCCGCCCCCGCAGCAACTCGCACCCCAGCGATCGACTCGACACTGATCTCTATCCGCACCCGAGTAAGTATCCCTGCAAGATGCAGCTACCCGATAGGTGCCAGCACGGTCTCCTCAGGTGAGCGGTTCAGTGAGCTGACGACCTACCCAGGTTTTCCCGTGAGGTGGAAAGTGCCGACGGGCTGCGAGATCGCCCAGGGCTGGCGGGGTGCGGTGGTTGCCAGCAAGATCCGCACTGGCTCTCGGGATCCGCACCCAATGCGGGGGTCCCTAGTGGGTGCGGATCCGGAGAGAGGGTGCGGATTTCGCTGGCAGCGGCCCGCTTTCATGATCGACGGGACATGGTGGTGACTGGACGCGGTGCGCGGTGGATCGTTTCGGACTTAGGGGTCGGCTGTTGCGCGTCGTGCCGTGCCGTAGTGGGCGAGTAACGACTCGCTGCGGGCGGCGTCCGCCGGCAGTCCGCAGGATGAGATCTGATATAACGGTTCGGGACCTGCCATCGTCGCCGAAATACGGAGGCGGATGGGGCGGCGCGGGACTAGCGTCGCAGGGATGTTGCCTTGGTCTGCTGAGCTCGCCGGACGTCTCGATGAACATGTTTTCGACAGTGTGTTGCTGCGGGACAATGCGTTGCGGGATCCGCACGAGCGGCCGTTGTGGGTTTATGTGCCACCGGGTTACGAGGAGGCGGGGGATCGGCGGTATCCGTCGATCTATGTGATTCAGGGCTACACCG
The DNA here is from genome assembly GCF_015355715.1 of Nocardia sp. XZ_19_369. Classification (NCBI taxonomy): domain Bacteria; kingdom Bacillati; phylum Actinomycetota; class Actinomycetes; order Mycobacteriales; family Nocardiaceae; genus Nocardia; species Nocardia sp. XZ_19_369. Next base: position 557,528 of record NZ_JACVED010000002.1, read on the forward strand.
GTCATATCTCGATGTGGCGGAATCGGATGCCGTATCGCCGTCCGTTCCCCGAAACGGCCGATGAGGTGTTCGCGACGGGGGAGGCGCCGCCTGCCATCGTTGTGTATGTCGATGCGTGGACCGCCTATGGGGGTAGTCAGTTCGTCGACTCGGTAGGCACGGGGCCGTACCACTCGTATCTGTGCGAGGAGATCGTGCCGTGGGTCGACGCGCACTATCGCACGGTCGCCGATAGTGGTCATCGCGGCATCATGGGGAAGAGCAGTGGTGGATTCGGTGCGATGATCACGCCGATGCTGCGGCCGGATCTGTTCGGCGCGTTGGCAACTCACGCCGGTGACGCACTCTACGAGTACTGCTACCTGCCGGGCTTCGCGGACGCGGTGCGTCAGCTTCGCCCGTACGGCGGCGATATTCATCGGTGGTGGGCGGAGTTTCAGCAGCGGGTGTCCTTCACCAAGCCCGAAGACGAGGATCTGCTACTGCTGTACGGGGTTACGGCATGCTTCACGCCGGGCACGGACGGACGACCGGAGCTACCTTTCGATCCGCGCACCGGCGTGCTGAAACCTGATGTCTGGCAACGCTGGCTGGAATGGGACCCGGTCCGCATGGTCCCGAAGTACGCCGAGGCCATGCGGTCGATGCGGGCGATCTGGATCGACGGCGGCACGCAGGACGAGTGGTACCTGGATATCGGCGCCGAGGCCTTCCGGCAGGCGCTGCTCGACAACGGGGTGCCGTCGGACATCATCGCTTTCGAACTGTTCGACGCCAAACACGGCGGCATCGACTATCGCTATCCGATGTCGCTGGCGTGGTTGGCGAAACAGCTGGATACGCCGGTAGCTGCGGAAAAGCACTGACCGACCCTGGGCAGCTGACCGGGTGCCGGATGGAACACTTTTCCGGCACCCGGTCGCGACAGTCACATCAACAATTGCCTGCGCGTTGGTCACTTGTCCCAGGGCTCAACGGGGTATCCACCGCTCTTCGGGTTGCCTGCCTCGTCGAACTTGGCGTTCAGATCAGCAATGATCGTGTGGTAGTTCGGCGACTCGCTGTTCACGAACGCCTTCCGCTGCGCCAGCGTCATGCCCGGAGCATAAATATCCACCCCCAAGCACCCGTCCTTGAACCGCTCGGAGTTCTCGAGGTCCTGGTCGACGTTCCCCGCCGGATCAACAAGCTCCAGACAGCTCGGCAGGTTACTCGGATCGAAGTCCGGGGCCGCGCTCGCAGAACCTGCCGCAGCGAGCCCGCCCAGCAGCGCGCCCGCCGCAATCGCCGAGCCGGCGATACCAGTCATGATTCGATTCCGACGTGAGTAGCTCGACCGCATAGTGCATCTCCTGATTCGTTGGTCAGCCGCACTTTCTACGCGACACCAACAACACTGCCCAGCGAATGTCCCAGCACCGTCCCAGCGCCGAACCAAACCAACACGGCCACTCACAGACTGAATTATTCGAGCGCGTCGTTGCGGTCGGCGATCACCACGGCGTTGCCGCCCAATTGCTTCGCCCGATACATGGCCGCGTCCGAACTGCGGAAGACGATGCGGTGTATTGCTGCGGGATGCTGTCCGTAGGTCCGGACGGGCTCGAATTCCGCGGCCCCGACACTGGCGGTAATGGGGCTCGGCAGGTCGGGCATCGACTCGACCGCATGGCGCAGCCGCTCGGCGACGGCACCGATGCATTCACCGTGCAGGTGGCCCACGACCATGAACTCCTCACCGCCGGTGCGCACGACGATGGCGTCGGGTCGCGCCGCCGCCCGCAAACAGTCGGCCGTCCGGATGAGCACCTCGTCGCCGAACGAATGGCCGAAGGTGTCGTTGACGGTTTTGAACCGGTCGAGGTCCAGCGTCACCACATAGACGCCGCCGCGGCTGCGCGGTCCGAAGAATCGGGGCAGGTGCGATTCGAGACCACGCCGGTTCAACAGCCTGGTCAGCGGATCCGACAGCGCGTCCACCCGGAGTAGCCAGCTACAGAAGTGCACGACCGGCAGCACCACGACGGTCACCGCGAGCACGACGAGCACGACGACCAGGCCGAGCGCGACATCGCCTTTCCCGTGCCCTGTGCCCGGTGGCATGCCGAGGACCATCATCGCCGCCAACACCACGATCGAGACCACGGACCAGCCGACATGCAGCGCCAGCACCTGCGGACCGTGGAAGATCGTGATGTATCCGCCCGTGGTCACCAGCAGCACGCAGCCCATCGCGCCGAGCAGGCGATCCTGGATCATCACATTGTTGGCGGTGATGGCGAGATCCACCCCGGCGACCCACAGCAGCGACTCCACCTCGCTCGGCCACGGCAACAACCACCAGCGCAGCGTCCACACCCCGGCGAGCCCGACCACGACGATGGCCTGCACATCGCCGACGGTCCCGGTCTGACCCGCATGCGAAATCAGTGCCAGCACCGTGATCAGACCCAAGACGATGCCCCCGGACCCGAGCATGGTTTTCAACGGCCCGAGCGCGGAGTGGGATTCGAGCGTGTCGATCAGCCATCGGTAATCGACCCGGTATCGCCACCAGGCGCGCACCATCGCTCGACTGTTGGTCACCGATCCACCGCCTTACGCTGGCAAATCTCCGGTAACTGAAAGTTCGCCAACCAAAGTATCAAAGAAAATGCGGGGTCTACGGGAGCGGCAGATTCGGTCAGGCGTCCTACTGGATGTCGGCGAGCGGCCCGAACCACCGCGGAATCACGTCCCAGATGAACGAGCTGATGCACTCGGCGGTGGGCCCCGACAGAATTTCGCCGACGAAGTAGATGCCGTGCCTGCCCTGAATGTCCGTTACCTGGTCGAACCAGCCGTCACGGACTGCCGCCGCGCTCGGGTACGCCGGCCATTCGGCGATGGTCTCGGCCACCAGCTGCGGGTCGGGGAACAGGAACAGGCTCTCCCTGGCCAGGGACCAGGCTTGCGCGTCCGATATCGAGGTGTCGGAATTGCTGAAGCACACCCAGTACGGACCAGGGTGTTGCTTGTTGGCTGCGGTGATGCGGTGCGTGGCCTGCTCGGGATCGGTGTCGGTGTAGCTGCCGTACGGGTCGATCACCCAGAACCCCAAGGGCTCAGGGGAATCCGGTCGCCGCGGGAAGTCGATCAGCTCCTCCGGTACCCGGATGAGATAGCTGCGCGTCCAGGCCCTCGGGCAGTTCCGTTCGGCGAACAGCTCGTGAATCTCCCCGGCAGGGAAGATCTCTCGAATCTGAGCGGCCCGCGCCGTCACCACCACCCGAGAGTAGATCGCGCTGCGCGCTTCGCCGCCCACCGTGTAGGTGACCCGAACCCCTTCTGCGGGAACAGCTTCGATTCCGCTCACCCGGCTGTTCAGCGTGACCGCGAGCCGATGGTCATCGAGGACTTGCCGCAGGAAAGTGATGAACCCCTGCGGAAAGCTCACACTGACCGGTCGGCGTGAACCCATCTGCGCGACCAATGACGGCGGCATCCGCGCCAGCAGCGCCTGCTTCTCCGACGGATACAGCGACAGGATCAGCTTTGCCAGCTGCGAGACGTGCCCGCAGATATGCGCATTGATATTGATGATGGTCTCAGCCGGCTGGCGCGGTCGACGCATATTCGCGTAGATCGCCAGACCTTGCAATATCTCACCGACCAGCGGTGCATGGCGCGCCCGGTACGTCTCCCAGGTCTCGCCGGGAATCCGATCGAACGCCAACCCGCCCGGCCCCGGCCCGGTCCTGTTCCGGATCGCCTGCTCGAGGATGGTCCAGGCCTCGATCAACTGGTCGACCGCCTGCTCCGGGGTCAGCGTCCGAAACAGCGGAAGGAAATGCGGCGGCACCGCCAGTTGCGGCTTACCGGACTCGGACCTGCCGACGAAGTACAGCGCTTCGGGCTGCGTCCGCACCGGATGCCTGCGCATCAACTCATGGATGGCCGTGCCCGCCATGTCCTCACCGAAGTCCTGTTGAGCGACGAGATGCGCTTGGAAATCATAAATTTCACCCTCGACCTCGACGGTCTGCGCATAACCGCCGACCTCCGAGCCTGCCTCGAGAATATCGATATTCTCGAACCCGAGTTCGCGCAGCTTCGCCGCCGCCAGAATCCCGCTCTGGCCCGCACCGACAATGCAGACGGGTGCCGCGAGATCCATCAGGACTCCTATGGGTCGACGAACGCGAGGCGCGTGCCCTGAGTATGCGGTCGCAAGGTGCCGGGCCGGACCACTTGCGAAACAGTTCCGCGCGGTCCGAAACGCCGGATGCGAGCGCTGTGCCGGTGCAGATGAGCGCTTTGGGCATTTGTCCGTTTCGTCAGGGTGGCGCGGTGCCGTTGGAAGATCCTTTGGTCTGCGAACGTTATGGTCGATCGTGATCGAAACGACGGGTGTGCTGCTGGTGGGACTGATCGCATGCTGATCGGGTTGATCGCCGCATTACTTGCTTGCGTGGGATATGGGTTGGGGTCGGTCTTGCAGGCGTATGCCGCGCGCCGGTCGGCTGCGGTGGCGCTGGAGCATGGGGTGGGAGGGCAGGTCACCGAGACCGGCGCACCGACCGTTGCCTCCACGGTGGCCGCGGCGTTGACGGTGTGGTTCATCGTCGGCAGCGTGCTCGACGTGGTCGGGTTCGCGGGCAACGCGGTGTCGGCGCGCCTTATCCCGCTGTTCCTCTCGCAGACCATCATGAGCGCGAATCTGATCGTCACCGCGGTGCTGGGCATCTTTATTCTCGGCATCCGCCTGCACCTGCGCGACTGGCTGGCGATCTGCACGGTGATTCTCGCGCTGGCCGCACTGGGTGCCGCCGCTGGTCACGAAGGCGGCGGCAGCGACAATCCGGTGATGCACTGGGGAGTCCTGATCGGCTCGGTGGTGCTGTTCGCCGGCAGTCAACTGGTGGTGCGCCGCCTCGGCTCCAGGGGCGCGGTGGCCGCGGGCTTGGCCGCCGGAATGCTGTTCGGCGCCTTGGCGATCGCGGTGCGCATCGTGCACGGAATCGACCCACTGGACATCCCGGCCCTGCTCGCCGACCCCGCCGCCTGGACCATCGCGATCGCCGGCATCGGCGGCTTCTACCTGCACACCGTTGCGCTGCAACTGGGTTCGGTGAACGGCGCCACCGCCGCACTGGTGGTCGGCGAGACGGTCATCCCCGGCATCGTCGGCGTGCTCGTCCTCGGCGACACCGCGCGCCCCGGCCTGGAATGGCTCGTCGGTGCCGGCTTCGTCCTGGCCATCGGCGGAGCCGTCGCAGTCGCGGTGTTCGGCAACGTATCCCAACTGGAAACCGCGGACGTGTGAATCAGCTCTTCGGCTCGGACCTGAACGCGGCGTCGAACGAGGCGCTCGGTGGAGTGATGGCGTTGAGCCGGCGGACGAAGGCGAGGGCTTCGGGGGCGCCCGCGAGGCGATCCATGCCCGCGTCTTCCCATTCGATGGAGATCGGTCCGGTATAGCCGATGGCGTTGAGGGCGCGGAAGCAGTCCTCCCACGGCACATCGCCGCGGCCGGTGGAGACGAAGTCCCAGCCGCGGCGCAGGTCGGCCCACGGGAGGTGGGAGGAGAGGCGGCCGCGGCGGCCGTCGCCACAGCGGACCTTGGTGTCCTTGCAGTCCACGTGGTAGATGCGGTCGGCGAAGTCCAGGATGAACGCGACCGGATCGAGGTCCTGCCAGATGAAATGCGAAGGGTCCCAATTCAAGCCGAAGGCGGGGCGGTGATCGATGGCGGCCAGCGTGTGCACGGTGGTCCAGTAGTCGTAGGCGATCTCGCTGGGATGCACCTCGTGCGCGAAGCGGACTCCTTCGGCATCGAACACATCGAGGATCGGATGCCAGCGCTGCGCGAAGTCTTGGTAACCGCGCTCGATGGTCTCCGGTGACACGGGCGGGAACATCGCGACGGTGTGCCAGATGCTCGATCCGGTGAAGCCGACGACCGTACGCACGCCCAGTTGTGCGGCCGCTCTTGCCGTATCGGCCATTTCGGCGGCAGCGCGCCTGCGCACACCTTCCGGCTCGCCGTCGCCCCAGATGCGCTGCGGCACAATGGCCCGGTGCCGCTCGTCGATCGGATGGTCGCAGACCGCCTGACCGACAAGGTGATTGGACAAGGCGAAAACCTGTAATCCATGTCGCTCGAGGGTCTTGCGCTTGCGCGCCGTGTAGTCGGGATCGGCGAGCGCCTTGTCCACTTCGAAATGGTCGCCCGAGCAGGCGATTTCGAGCCCGTCGTAGCCCCATTCCGCCGCGAGCCGGCACACCTCCTCGAACGGCAGGTCGGCCCACTGCCCGGTGAACAGCGTGATCGGTCTCATTGTTGTCCTCCTCCGATGACGGTCCAGCGCCCGTCGTCCGCCGCGCTGGCCTCGACCGCAGCCAGTACCCGCTGCACCGCGAGCCCGTCGGCGAAGCCGGGGCTCGGATCCTTGTCCGCCGCGATCGCGATGACCAGATCGGCCACCTCGTTGGTGAAGGTGTGGTCGTAGCCGAGCCCGTGCCCGGCGGGCCACCAGGCCCCGGTGTAGGGGTGCTGCGGTTCGGTCACCAGGATGCGGCGGAACCCGGCGGTCGCCGGTTCCTCGGTGTGGTCGTGAAACCACAACTCGTTCATCGACTCCAGGTCGAAGGCCAGGCTGCCGTGGGTGCCGTTGAGCTCCAGGCGAAGCGAGTTCTTGCGCCCGGCAGCCACCCTGGTCGCCTCGAACGACGCCAGCCCGCCACCGGAGAGCCGCCCGAGGAACAGCGCGGCATCGTCCACCGTGACCGGACCGCTGCCGACCCCGCCCGGCAGCGGTCGTTCGGTGACGAACGTGTCCAGCAGCGCCGACACCCCCGTCAGCGTCTCCCCGGTGACGAACTGGGTGGCGTCGATGATGTGCGCGCCGATATCGCCTAGCGCCCCCGACCCGGCGCGCCGCCGATCGAGCCGCCAGGTCAGCGGTGCGCCCGGATCGGCGAGCCAATCTTGCAGGTACAGCGCCCGCACGTGCCGGACGATGCCGATCCGCCCCTGCGCCACTAGGTTTCGGGCCAGCGCCAGCGCGGGCACCCGCCGATAACTGAACCCCACCATCGACCGGACCCCGCGAGTGGCGGCCTGCTCGGCCGCGGCGGCCATCGACTCCGCCTCGGCGACGGTGTTGGCCATCGGCTTCTCACACAGCACGTGCTTGCCGGCTTGCAATGCGGCAATGGCGATTTCGGCATGGCTGTCGCCGGGTGTGCAGATATCGATGAGATCGACATCGTCGCGGTCGAGCAACTGTTTCCAGTCACCCACCGCGCCGGCCCAGCCCAGCCGGGCGGCCGCGACCGAGGCCCGCTCGGCGTCGCGCCCCGCGAGCACCACGGGCACCGGCCGCCACGGCAGGTCGAAGAACGCGTCCACACTGCGCCAGGCATGCGAATGGGCGCGCCCCATGAAGGCGTGGCCGACCATTCCGATGCCGAGCGTGCGGCGGTCTGTCGAGGTCATCTGGCTCCGATCGGTCAGTAGCCGTTCGCTAGGTACTGTTCGGCGTTGTCCTTGGTGACCACCGCGGAGAACGTGGTGATCTTCGCGGGCACATCGTGTTCGGCGAGATCACCGAGGGCCCGGCGCTGCCCGAGCAGCCGGGCCAGCGCGACCGCCGAGGAGGCCATCGCCGGGCTGTAGAGCACGGTGGCCTGCAGCGGTGAGTTGCCCGCCTGGATCTCGCGCATGGCCTGGGCCGAGCCACCGCCGCCGACCATGACGAACTCACCGGATCGGTTGGCCTGCTTGATCGCGCCGAGCACGCCGATGCCCTGGTCGTCGTCGTGGTTCCACATCGCGTCGATCTTCTTCGTCGCCTGCAGCATCTGGCTGGCGACTTGCTGGCCGCCCGCGGCCGTGAAATCGGTGGATTGCCTTGCCGTGACACGGAATCCGGCGGCGGCGAGGGCGTCCTGGAAACCTCGGCTGCGTTCCTGGGTGAGCTGGAGATTATCGATGCCCGCGATCTCCACGATCACCGGATCGGCGATGCCCGCGTCCTTCATCTTGCCGACGATGAACGTGCCTGCGTTGACGCCCATTCCGTAGTTGTCGCCGCCGATCCAGGTGCGGTAGGCCAGCGCCGACGCGAAGACCCGATCGAGGTTGATCACCGGAATCCCGGCGGCCATCGCGTTTTTCGCCACCTCGGTGAGCGCGTTGCCGTCGAACGGCAGCACCACGAGCACGTCGACCTTCTGGTTGATCATCGACTGCACCTGCTCGATCTGACGACTGACGTCGTTGGTGCCCTCGGTGACATTCAGCGTGACGTCGGCGAACTTCTCGGCCTGCGCCCGCGCGTTGCGGGTGACCGCCGCGGTCCAGCCGTGATCGGCGGCGGGTGCGGAAAACCCCACGCGGACTTGCTTTCCGGCGGCGGAGTTGTCGCCGGTGCCACCGGCCACCTGGGTGCTTGCGGTGGTGTCGTTCGAGGTACACGCGGCGGCGAGGACGCCGGCGCCTGCGGCCAGGCCGGAGAGCAGGATGCCGCGACGGGGGAGCGAGAGTGTGGAGCCCATGATGTTCCTTGGTGAGAGTTCAGGTGAGGGTGGGGACCGCGCGGGCGCGACCGAAGCGCTGGAACAGCAGGACGGCCACGATGATGGCGCCCTTGCCGATCGCCTGGATGGGTTGTTCGAGGTTGTTCAGGATGAACAGGTCCTCGATCACGGTGAAGACGAGCACGCCGAGGATCGAGCCGGTGATGGTGCCGAAGCCGCCGCTGAGCAGCGTGCCGCCGATGACCACCGCGGCGATCGCGTCCAGCTCGTACAGCTGGCCGTTGGTGCTGGTGCCGGTGGTGGTCTGCGCGGTGAGCATGACGGCGGCGATACCGCAGCACAGCCCCGACGCCGCGTAGAGCAGCAGGGTGTGCCTGCGCACGTCGATCCCCGCCAGCCGGGCCGCCTCCGGATTGCCGCCCACCGCCGCGCTGCGTCGCCCGAAGGTGGTGCGCTCCAAGACGATCCAGCCGATCGCGACCACCACCACGAACAGGTAGACCAATAGCGGGATGCCGAGCACCCGGTTCTGTGCGAGCGCGAGCAGGTCGGTGGTGACGAGCTGCGATTGCCGCCCGGAGATCTGCTCGGCCAGCCCGCGCGCGGCCACCATCATGGCCAGCGTGACGATGAACGGTACTAATCGGCCGTAGGCGATGAGCGCCCCGTTGAGCACGCCGCAGCCAAGGCCGACAAGGAGCGCGCAGAGCACCATCCCGGCCACGCCATAGGACTGGGTGGCGGTGGTGGTGCACCAGACCGAGGCCAACGCGATGATCGCGCCGACCGAGAGGTCGATGCCGCCGCCGATGATCACGAACGTCATGCCGACGGTCACCACGCCGATGACCGACGCCAGGGTCAGGATGGTGATCATATTGCCGGTGCTGAGAAAGTCCTCGCCCTTGGTCAACGCCCCGACGAGCAGTAGTGCGATGAGCGCGACGATCAGCGTCAGATGCTTGCGTAGTTCGCCGCGTCCGGTCTTGCGTCGGCTTGCGGGCGGCGGATCACCGTCCACCGCCGGTGTTTTCGCCTCGGTGCGAACTGTGGGTGTGCTGCGGATGCGTTCGGTCACAGCGCACTCCCTTCCATGATCATGGCGATGATGTCCGGCTCGGTGAGCTCGGCCGCGGCCGCCGCGTGGATGATCTCGCCGTCGCGCAGGACGAGCACCCGGTCGGCCAGCCCGAGCAGTTCGGGCAGGTCGCTGGACACCATCAGCACCGCGACGCCCCGTTCGGCGAGCCCGCGAACCTGCGCGTACACGTCGGCGCGGGCACCGACATCGACGCCGCGGGTCGGCTCGTCGAGCAGCAGCACCCGGCAGTCCTCCAGCAGCCAGCGGGCCAGCACCGTCTTCTGCTGATTGCCGCCGGAGAGGCCACGCACCGGGTAGTCGGGGTCGGCGGGCCGGACGCCGACGCGAGCGAGCACGCCACCGGTCTCCGCACGTTCCCGCCGCCGGTCGAACCAGCCGAACCGGGAGTAGCGCGGCAGTGACGCGGCGGAGACGTTGCGCCCCACCGATTCCAGCAGAAACAAGCCCTGCGATTTGCGCTCCTCGGGTGCCAGCCCCATCCCGGCGGCCACCGCGGCGGACGTGCGGCCCGGCCGGACCCGGCGACCGTCGACCTCGACCAGTCCTGTCGACGCGGGCCGTGCGCCGTAGATCGTTTCCAGCACTTCCGAGCGGCCCGAGCCGACCAAACCTGCGAGACCGACGATTTCGCCCGCGCGCACCGCGAACGAGATATCCCGGAACCGCCCGGCCAGGCCGAGTCCGGTCACCCGGAGCACCTCGGCGGCATCCGCCGCATGCGAAGGCTGTTGCGCGAGTAGCGCATCGGCACCGTTGCCGCCGGTCATCAGCGCGACGACCTGATCGGTGCCGGTGGTGCGGGCGGGCAGTCCGGTGGCGACGGTGCGACCGTCCTTCAGCACGGTGATCCGGTCGCCGATGGTGCGGATCTCATCCAGCCGATGCGAGATGTACACGACGGCAACACCCTCCGCGCGCAACTGATCGATGATGCGGAAAAGGTTGGTCACCTCGTCGTTACCGAGCGCGGCGGAGGGTTCGTCCATCACGATGAGGCGTGCGTCGTAGGACAGCGCCCGCGCCATGCTGACCACCTGCTTGGCCGCCGCGGGCAGGGTGCCGACCATGGTGTCCGGCCGCAGCTCCGCGTGCCCGAGACGTTCGAGCAGGGCGGTCGCGGCGCGGGCGGTCGATGCACGGCGGGTGAATCCGGCCCGCGCCTGTTCGTGCCCGAGGAAGATGTTCTCGGCGATGTCGAGGCCGTCGCACAGATCCAATTCCTGGTAGATCGTGGCGATGCCGAGCCGGGTGGCGGCGGCGGGCCCGGACAGCCGCACCGGCTTACCGAGCCAGTGCAGTTCCCCCGCATCCGGATGATGTGCTCCGGCAAGCACTTTGATCAGCGTGGACTTGCCCGCGCCGTTCTGGCCGAGCAGGCAGTGCACCTCGCCGGCGCGGACGTCGAGGTCGACGTGATCGAGGGCGCGCACGCCGGGGAAGTCCTTGACGATGCCCCGCATGGTCAGCACGGTGTTCATGGCCGAATTCCTTGCCGTGTCGTCAGGCGACGCTGAAGATGTGATCGCTGATGAGCCGCGCCGCGCCGATCACCCCGCCGAGCTCGGCGAGCTCGGACAGCACGATCGGCAGATTGCCGGTGGCCAGCGGGGACGACCTGCGATAGACCACGCTGCGGATCTCCGCGAGCAGCGGATGCCCGAACCCGGTGAGTCCGCCCGCGATCACCACCAGTCCCGGGTTGAAGAAGCTGACCAACCCGGCCAGCGCGGTCCCGAGATGAGTGCCCGCGTCCCGAATCATGGCCACCGCCAACGGGTCTCCCGCCGCCGCGGCATCGGCCAGGTCGGTCGCGGTGAGTGAGCCCGCGGTGGCCAGGCGTTCGGTGAGGAAGGGTGACCGTGCGGCGCGGGCGGTGGCTTCGCGGGCCAACGCGGCGCCACCGGCGTAGGCCTCGAGGCAGCCGCTGTTGCCGCAGGCGCAGACCGGGCCGTCGTCGGTGATCCGCAGGTGGCCGATGTCGCCCGCGCTGCCGGAGACGCCGCGGTAGATAGCGCCCTCGACGACGATGCCGCAGCCGATCCCGGTGCCAGCCTTGACGAGCAGGAAATCCGCCACCGAATGCGCTGAGCCGGCCTGCATCTCGCCGAGCGCCAAGATGTTCACATCGTTGTCGACCAGTACCGGGCAGCCGAGCTCCTGCGCGATGGCCTCGCGCACCGGAAAGCGGTGCCAGCCAGGCATTATCGGCGGTGCGACCGGCATGCCCTCCCGGAAGCTCACCGGGCCCGGCACACCGACACCTGCCCCGTGCAGCCGCCCGGCCATACTCGGGTCGGCGCGGAGTTTGCCGAGCAGATCGAGGGCCCGCTCCAGCACCGCGGCCGGACCCTGCCGGATATCGCACGGCTCGGACAGCTGCCCGAGCACGCGCAGTTCCCCGTCGGTCACCGCGACATCGATGGAGGTCGCGCCGATATCGATGGCCGCGAAACGCAGACCCGACGCCAGCATCGCGATCGCCGACCGCCGGCCGCCGCTGGAGGCCGCCAGCCCACCGGCTTCGATCAGCCCGAGCGCGGCGAGCCGATCGAGTTCGACCGCGAGCTTGGACCGGGACAGCTCCATCGGCTGACCCAGTTCCGACCGCGACTGCGGCCCCCGATCCCGCAGCAACCGCAAAATCCGGGCCTGGTGGGCATTTTCAGGTCGTGCCGCGATCCGCATCAGATGCTTCTTTCTCTGCAACTGAGCGAATTCAACCGCACTTCGGTGAGTTCTGGAGGTGCTTTCGACAGATCGAGACGAAGTTTGTTCTCTAACAGGACAAAGCGGCTGCCCGGGGTCGAAACGTGCTGAGTCGCCGAAGATCAGCCCATGGCGGCGCTGCTCTCGAGCAAGAACTCGATGTTCTCCAGCCCGTCGCCGGTGACCCGGAAGAGCGTCGGCCGGAGCTCGGCGCACTCCGGTTCGGCATTCGAGATGTCGCGCCGCAACCGCTCTGCCATCGGGGAATCCGCAGGCGTAACGAGCAATTCATCGGCGCAGCGCACGGCTACGACGAGCTCTTGCCAGCCGGTCGCCTCGGCAACCCAGCTGTGGAACCTGGGCAACAGAATCGCGGAGCTGCCCTGAAAGCTGTCCTGCCGGAACACGCGGGCAATCGGACCGTCTTCGGTGTCCCAGCCTTCGAGGGCGAGGCCGTCCGCCAGGGCGATGGTCGCGTTGGAGAACTGCGTGACGACATCGTCGTGGTCGGCGAAGTCGTGATTCAGCAGGGGCGTCTGAGCGATGGTGCCGCGCGGGGTCTTCGCCATGCGCGCCAAAGTGGCATAGACGCGGTCACCGAGCGGGAGATACTCCATCGCGTCTCGGACGATATCGCTGCCGGGCAGCGAACGGCTGCGCAGCACCGGCAGCACCACCCCGTCCGTGGTGCTCTCCTCGATCAGCGCCATCGCGGCCGGATCCGCGTCGCGGCGCTCGATCTCGGCTTGCAGCGCGACCCGCGCCGCAGCGAACGCGGCATCCCAGCCGTCTGCCGCGGGGCGGTCGAACAGGTAGGACAGGTCGACCGCGCCGAACGTCTGCTCGATGAACACCGCGTCCGCCGGCGACGGCTGCCATTCCGCGACCACGGCGGTGATTTGCTCGGCCCGAATGTTGTGCTCTGCGACCAAGTCCTGCCAGGCGCGCTGCACGGCGTGGTCGTCCTGCGTGTGCACCATGGCGAGGAAACCGTCGTCGGGGTCGGGCCCCACCATGAAGACGACGACGCTTTCCGTGGGGTCGACAACACTCATCAAGTTCTCCAGATCCGATCCGCCAGGTGGCAGCGCTCACTTCAGCACAGGCGGCGGGCCGCCCCTGATTTCAGGGGCGACCGGCGAGGGGGAAGATGGTTCGATGCCCGGAGAAACGGATCGCAAGGGAAAGGTGGGCCGACCAGCGCGGCTGTCGCAGGACGCCATCGTTGTCGCGGCCGATCGACTGCTGCGGACCGAAGGGGCCGACGGCCTGTCGATGCGGCGCCTGGCGAAGGAACTGGGCAGCACGCCGATGGCGCTGTATCACCACGTGCGCGACAAGGACGAGCTCCTGCTGTTGCTGTTGGAGTCGCATGCCCGGCATATCCCGCGGCGGGAGTTCTCCGACGACCCGCGTGCGCGGCTACTCGAGGTCGCCTGTGCCCTGTACGAAGGGCTCGCCGAGCGTCCGTGGATCATCGAGGTATTGACCTCCGACCCGCTGTTTGTGCCCTCGGCGATGAGGATGGTCGAGCTGATCGTGGCCGCTGCCGTCGACTGCGGGTGCAGCACCGAGGAAGCCGTCGACGTGTACCGCACCATCTGGTACTACATCGTGGGCGACCTCATCATCCGGGTGAACCGGGAGCGCCGGAAGGTGCGGCTCGAGTCGGCTATCGACCCGACCATGGATCGGCTCGATGCCGAAGAGCTGCCGACGCTCGCCGCGATCGCCGATCAGTGGGGTGAGCTGACCTATCGCGATACGCATCGGAAAGGGCTGGCGGCCATAGTGAACGGGCTCGTGCCGCCTCGTTAGCCGGAGCCGGGATCGTCACCACACGACGACTGAACGCAGCACGTCGCCGTGGTGCATGGCGTCGAACGCCTTCTCCACCTCGTCGAGTGAGATACGTTCGGTGACAAAGCGTTCCAAGGGGAGTCGGCCCTGGCGGTAGAGATCGATCAGCATCGGGAAGTCACGCTCGGGCAGGCAGTCGCCGTACCAGGAGGACTTCAACGCGCCACCACGCGAGAAGAGTTCGATCAGCGGCAGCTCGAGGGCCATCTCCGGGGTCGGCACGCCGACCAGCACGACGGTGCCTGCCAGGTCGCGGCCGTAGAAGGCCTGCTTCCAGGTTTCCGGGCGGCCGACAGCGTCGATCACGACGTCCGCGCCGAAGCCGTCGGTGAGTTCCTGGATCCGCTCGATCACGTCTTCGGCGCTCGCGTCGATTTCGTGGGTGGCGCCGAACTGCTTGGCCCAGGCGAGCTTTCGGGGATCGCGGTCGACCGCGATGATGGTCGCGGCCCCGGCCAGACGTGCACCGGCGATCGCGGCATCGCCGACACCACCGCAGCCGATCACCGCCACGCTGTCCCCGCGCGAGACATTGCCGGTGTTCATCGCCGCGCCGATGCCGGCCACCACGCCGCAGCCGAGCAGTCCGGCGACGGCGGGGTCGGCGGCGGGATCGACCTTGGTGCACTGTCTTTCGTGGACGAGTGTCTTGTCGGCGAACGCGCCGATGCCCAGCGCCGGGGTGAGCTCGGTGCCGTCGGTGAGCGTCATGCTCTTGCTGGCATTGCTGGTGTCGAAGCAGTACCAGGGCCGCCCGCGGCGGCACGCGCGGCATTCGCCGCAGATCGCCCGCCAGTTCAGGACGACGAAATCGCCCACGGTCACGTGGGTGACGGATTCCCCGGCGATCTCCACGATGCCCGCCGCCTCGTGCCCGAGCAGGAACGGGAATTCGTCGTTGATGCCGCCCTCGCGGTAGTGCAGGTCGGTGTGGCACACCCCGCACGACTGCACGCGCACCACGACGTCGTGCGGTCCGGGCTCGGGGATCACCACGTCGACCAGCTCGACCGGGGCGCCGGTGCGGCGGGCGATGACGCCGCGAACGGTTTCGGACACGAATCCTCCTACGGGGTGGCGATGGCCGCGGGCCGCCGCTCGATCTGCTTGCGGTACCTGGTGAACAGGCGTGCGTTGTCGATGGCGAAGACGGCGACCGATACGCCGTCGCGTTCGTAGAGCGCGGTGCACGACGGCGTGGACGGGTCGCCGTCGACGAAGCGCAGCACGTCGTCCGGTCGGCGGTGGCCCGCGAATTGGATCATTCGGCCGTACTGGCGTGACCAGAAATAGGTGGACGGCACGGGATCCGGTGCTGCGCCGGTCAGGGTGGCCGCCACGATCCGGGCCTGAGCGGTGGCGTTCGACCAGTGCTCGCAACGATGGAGTGCGCCCAGCTCATCGTGATAGGCGCGGGCGCAGTCGCCGATGGCGTAGATGTCGGGAACGGTTGTGCGGCAGCGGGAGTCGGTGACGAAGCCGTTGTCGATGCGCAGCGGCGAGTCCTGTGCCCATTCGGTGTTGGGGATCGCGCCGATACCGATGATCACGGCATCGGCGGGGAGCAGCGTGCCGTCGGTCAGCCGAACCGCGCTGACGCGGTGGTCGCCCACGAACTCGGCCACGGCGACGCCGGTGCGCAGGCGGACACCGTTGGCGGCGTGCAGATCCGCGCACAGCGCACCGAGGCGTGGGCCGAAGACGCCGGCGAGTGGGTCGGTGGCGAGTTCGATGATGGTCGCCTGCATGCCGAGAGTGGCGGCGGCCGAGGCCATTTCGGCGCCGATCAGGCCCGCGCCGACGATCGCCACGGTGCGTGCGGTGTGTAAGGAGGCGCGGATCGCGCGCGCGTCATCGACGGTGCGCAGTGTATGGATACCGGTCAGCGCCTGTGCGCCGGGTAATGATCGAGCGCGGGCCCCGGTGGCGAGCACCAGCGATTGCCCGGCGACCACTGTGCCATCGTCCAGAGTCACGCCGGGACCGCTTGCCGCCGAGGTGATTCCGGCTGCGCGGCGGCCGAGAAGCCAGTGGGTGCGTGGATCGTCGGTGCCGTCCGCCAAGGCGATATCGACGTCGCCGTGCAGGAATTCCTTCGACAGCGGTGGGCGGTCGTAGGGCGGGTGGACCTCATCGCCGATGACGGTGATGTCGCCGTTGTAGCCATGGCCGCGCAGCTCCCGTACCAGCGAGAACCCGGCCAACGAGGCGCCGACCACGACGAGGCTCATGGCTTCACCGCGCCGGCGTTCGGTTCTGTGATGCGCGTAGCGCGCCAGATGACTCGCTCGCTACCTGGCTCGGCCGCACTGACACGCGACTCCGCCATGCGCGCGGCGGACCGCAACGCACTCATGACGCGTCTTTCGACACCACGACGTCACCATCGAGCACCCGTACCGCATAGGTACGCACCGCGACCTTGGCCGGTGGCCCCGAGACCCGCCCGGTGCGCAGATCGAAACATGATTCGTGCAACGGGCATTCGACCGTGCAGTTCTCCACCCAGCCGTCGGCGAGGGACGCGTCCTGATGGGTGCAGGTGTCGTCGATCGCGAACAACCCCTCCGCGGTATGGAATACCGCGATCGGCGTGCCGTGGTCCGGCCGAACCGTGGCGACTTCGCCGACCGGCAGGTCCGCGATGCGCGCGACGAACAGTTCCGTCCCGGAGGGGGCTGGCTGTTTCGCAAGGGATTCCATAAACCCTCCAAGAGTTGCTCAGAGCGCAACTGATATCGCAATACGCAACAGTGTGCGCCGGTGAACGACACCCGTCAACCCCCGAATCGCCATGTGAACAACAGGTTTCCACCTGTTGACAGCGCGCCTTCGCAGGCGGACTATTTGTTGCGTAATAAGAATTCGTTGCGCTACAAGCAACACCGGAGGCACCCTTTGGCTAACCCGAAAGTTGTCATCATCGGAGCCGGGATAGTCGGGACATCTCTCGCCGACGAAATGACCGCACGCGGTTGGGCCGATATCACCGTGCTCGACCGGGGCCCCCTCTTCCGCACCGGCGGATCCACCTCGCACGCACCGGGTTTGGTGTTCCAGACCAACCCGTCCAAGACGATGACCGAGTTCGCCCGGTACACCACCGAAAAGTTCGGTGCGCTCGACCATTCGGACGGGCGGGCCTTCGACCCGGTCGGTGGCCTCGAGGTGGCCACGACCCCGGACCGCTGGCGCGACCTGCACCGCAAGGCGGGCTGGGCGCAGTCGTGGGGGATCGAGGGGCGCCTGCTGGATGCGTCCGAATGCGCGGCCCTGTTTCCACTGCTCGATATCGACCAGGTTATCGGCGGATTCCACACTCCGGCAGATGGTTTGGCGAATGCGCTGAACGCCGCGGCGGCTCAGGCGCGGGCGGCGACAAGTCGTGGCGCGCGTTTCCTGCCGAACCAGGAGGTGCTCGGCATCGCCGAGAGCGGTGGCCGAGTGGTCGGTGTGCGGACGGCCGACGGCGTGCTCGCGGCGGATATCGTCGTCTGCGCGGCGGGATTCTGGGGTGCGGAGTTGGCGCGAAAGGTCGGCCTCGTCGTGCCGCTGGTGCCGATGGCTCACCAATACGCCAAGACCGGACCGCTGGCCGCGCTGGCAGACCGCAGCCGGGCCGCAAGCCTGCCGATCCTGCGTCATCAAGATCAGGATTTGTATTTTCGCGAGCACGGCGATCGCATGGGCATCGGCTACTACGGCCACGCCCCGATGCCGGTGGACATGTCGACGCTGGAATCGGCCACCGCAGGCGAGGCGATGCCCTCGATGCTGCCCTTCACCGAGGCCGATTTCGCGCCGGCCTGGCGGGAATCGATGACATTGCTCCCGGCGCTCGGTGATTCGAAACCGGAAGAAGGCTTCAACGGGATATTTTCCTTTACCCCCGATGGCTTTTCGATCATGGGTGAGCACCGTGACCTCGCGGGATTCTGGGTCGCCGAGGCCGTATGGGTCACCCATTCGGCCGGCGTGGCCAAGGCGACGGCGGAATGGATCATCGACGGCGCGCCGGGCACCGACGTGCACGAGTGCGATCTCTATCGTTTCGAGGACGTCGCGCGCAGCGGGGAATTCATCATGCAGACGAGCTCGCAGGCCTTCGTCGAGGTCTACGACATCATCCATCCGCACCAGTATCGGACGGCGCTGCGCGGGCTGCGGACCAGCCCGTTCTACGGTCGCCAGCAGGAACTGGGCGCGTTCTTCTTCGAGGGTGGCGGCTGGGAGCGCCCCGCCTGGTACGAAATCAATGCCGCGCTGGCGCAACGACTTCGCGACGACGGGTTGCCGTTCCCGGTCCGCGACGAATGGTCGAGCAAGTTCTGGTCGCCGATCGCCGTCGCCGAGGCGCACTGGACCAGGGAACGGGTCGCGATGTTCGACATGACGCCGCTGACCCGTTACGAGGTCGCCGGTCCCGGCGCGCTGGAACTCCTCCAGCGGCTCACCACGAACAATCTGGACAAGAGTGTCGGCTCGGTGACCTACGCGCTGCTGCTCGACGAGACCGGCGGTATCCGCAGCGATTTGACCGTCGCCCGGCTCGGTCCGCAACGGTTCCAGGTGGGCGCCAACGGTCCGCTGGACTTCGACTGGTTCAGCAGGCACCTGCCCACCGACGGATCGGTACTGCTGCGCGACATCACCGGCGGCACCTGCTGTATCGGCGTGTGGGGTCCGAACGCGCGAGACCTGGTGCAGCCCTTGTGCTCCGACGATCTCTCGCATCA
Source organism: Nocardia sp. XZ_19_369 (assembly GCF_015355715.1). Lineage (NCBI taxonomy): Bacteria > Bacillati > Actinomycetota > Actinomycetes > Mycobacteriales > Nocardiaceae > Nocardia > Nocardia sp. XZ_19_369. Next base: position 576,455 of record NZ_JACVED010000002.1, read on the forward strand.
GTCGTTCAAATATTTCCGGGCCCTGCACACCCACCTCGGCGCCATCCCGGTCACCATGCTGCGCGTCTCCTACGTCGGCGAGCTCGGCTGGGAGATCTACGCGACCGCTGAATACGGCAACGCGCTGTGGGATCTGCTGTGGGCGGCAGGCGCCGCGCACGAGGTCATCGCGGCGGGCCGGATCGCGTTCAACAGCCTGCGCGTCGAAAAGGGTTACCGCAGTTGGGGAACCGACATGACCGCCGAGCACCTGCCCGCCGCCGCGGGTCTCGACTTCGCGGTGCGGATGACCAAGCCCGACTTCATCGGCAAGAGCGCTCTGGAACAGGCCGCCCCGCCGGGAAAGCTGCTGCGCAGCATTGTCTTCGAGAGTCCCTCGGCGATCGTCCTCGGCAAGGAACCGGTTTACCTGGACGGCTCGTGCGCGGGATACGTGACCAGCGCGGGCTACTCGGCCACCCTCGGCCGCTGCATCGCCTATGCCTGGCTACCCGCTGCGGTCGACGTGGGCGACACCGTCGAGGTCGACTACCTCGGCTCCCGCTACCCGGCGACGGTACACACCGAGCCGGTGGTGGATCCCGAGATGTCCAGGATCAAGAGGTAGCGACATGGCCACGGCTACACAGGGTTACGACGTCATCGTGATCGGCGTCGGCGGCATGGGCAGCGCCGCCGCCTATCACCTCGCGGCCCGCGGCCAGCGCGTGCTCGGGCTGGAGAAGTACACGCCCGCGCACGACCGAGGCTCCAGCCACGGCGGTTCCCGCATCATCCGGCAGTCGTATTTCGAAGACCCCGCCTATGTTCCGCTGCTGCTGCGGGCCTATGAGCTCTGGGAGCAGCTGGCCATCGACGCCGACCGCGAAGTCATTCGACGCACCGGTGGCCTGTATCTCGGCCCACCGGACAGCTTGACGGTCGCGGGCAGCCTGCGGGCGAGCCGCGAATGGTCGCTGCCGCACCTGGTTTTGGAGTCAGTCGACATCCGCCGGCGTTTCTCGCATTTCACGCCCGCGCCCGACGACATCGCGGTGTACGAGCCCAATGGCGGGTTCGCCCGCCCCGAACTGACCGTGCAAGCACACATCGACCTGGCGCTGCGTGCGGGCGCGACCCTGTCGTTCGGCGAAGAGGTACTGCGCTGGGCGGAAACTGATTCCGGCGTAACGGTGACCACGACCAGAGCTACTTATCACGCGGATCAGCTCGCCGTCTGCCCCGGCGCTTGGGCGCCACAGTTGCTGGCGGACTTCGGCATTCCGATCACCATCGAGCGTCAGGTGCTCTACTGGTTCGATCCGGTCGGTGGGACCGCCGCGTTCGAAGACCAGCCGATCTATATCGCCGAGGATGAGTCCGGCACGCAGATCTACGGCTTTCCCGCCATCGACGGACCGACCGGCGGGGTCAAGACGGCGTTCTTCCGCAAGGGCATCGTCTGCACGCCGGACACCATCGATCGCGTCGTGCACCCACCCGAGATCGAGGAGATGCGCGACCGCGTCGCCGCCCTGGTTCCGGCCGTCTCCGGTCCGTGCGTCCACACGGCGACCTGCATGTACTCCAACACCCCCGACCAGCATTTCGTGATCGCCCGCCATCCCGGCGGCACCCGCGTCACCATCGCCTGCGGCTTCTCCGGTCACGGCTTCAAATTCGTCCCGGTGGTGGGCGAGATCCTGGCCGACCTGGTCATCGACGCGAAGACCGCGCATCCCATCACACTTTTCGATCCGCAAAGGTTGGTGACCAGTGGAAACAACCTCGCATAGCGATTCCGGTGGGGCGACGCATGCGCCACCGGCGCTGATTCCGACCCTGGGTGGCAAGTGGTACGTCGACGACGCCGTCTTCGCGGCCGAACAGGAGCAGCTCTTCGAACGAATGTGGTTCTGCGCCAGCAGAACCGGCGATGTCGCACAGCCCGGGCAGTTCAGGCGGGTGCAGGTCGGCCGCGAGAGCGTCCTGATCGTGCGCGGTCGCGACGAGAAGTTGCGCGCGTTCCTGAACATCTGCCGCCATCGCGGCGCGATGCTGTGCACCGAGGACGCCGGACAGGTGCGCCGCAACCTGCAGTGCCCGTACCACGCGTGGACCTACGGACTCGACGGCACCTTGGTCGCCGCGCCGAACATGGGTGCGCTGAAGGACGCCACCGGCGCGGACATCGATCGGGTGGCCTACGGCCTCGTCCCGGTCGCGTTGCGCGAATGGCTCGGCTACGCCTGGGTCTGCCTGGCCGACGAGCCCCCGTCGTTCGAGCACGACGTGATGGGCGCGGTCACCGAACGCCTCGGCGACCCGGCGGCGATCGACGCCTACGAGATCGACACCCTGGAAGTGGGCCGCCGGGTGGTCTACGACGTCGCGGCGAACTGGAAGCTCATCGTGGAGAACTTCATGGAGTGCTACCACTGCGCGACCATCCACCCCGAACTCACCGAGGTGCTGCCCGAATTCGCCCAGGGCCTGGCCGCACAGGTGTTCGTCGGCCACGGCGCCGAATTCGGACCCGATATCGCCGGATTCACCGTCGACGGTTCCCCGGGTTTCGACCGGCTACCGGGGGTTACTCCCGAACAGGACCGGCGCTACTTCGCGATAACCATCAGGCCGACAGTTTTCGTCAATCTGGTCCCGGATCACATCATTTTTCACCGGATGTTCCCCGTGTCGGCCGACCGCACTATCGTCGAGTGTGATTGGTTGTATACCAAAGATGTGGTCGCCTCGGGACGAGATGTGTCCCGTTCTGTCGAATTGTTCCACCGGGTCAACGAGCAAGACTTCGCGGCATGTGCGCGAACACAACCGACCATGTCCTCCCGCGCCTACGGTAAGGGCGGGGTGCTCGTGCCCGCAGAGCACCACATCGCGGAGTTCCACGAATGGTTGTCCTGTCGGATCGGTGACGTGAGGTGAATGTGATGAATGGCGACCCTGATCTACTCATCGGCGGTCGATGGACGCACGCCGCGGACGGCGGGCTGCGGCAGATCACCGACCCGGCCAACGGCGCGGTCGTGGCCACGGTGGACGAGGCGACACCGCAGGACGCGCGCGACGCCGTCGCCGCCGCCCGGGCCGCGTTCGATGAGGGGAGCTGGGCCGCCACGCCGGTCATCGATCGGGTGGCGCTGCTGCTGCGGATCGCCGACCTGCTGGCCCGCGACAAGGAGCGGCTGGCGCGGCTGGAGACGGCGGACACCGGGAAGACGCTGGTGGAGAGCCGGATCGACATCGATGACGTGATCTCGGTGTTCCGCTATTACGCGGGCTTGGTCGGGGTGCAGTCGGACCGGCTGGTCGACGTGGGCGATCCGGCGGTGATCAGCCGGGTGGTGCGCGAGCCGATCGGGGTGTGCGTGCTGATCGCGCCGTGGAACTACCCGCTGCTGCAGATGTCCTGGAAGGTCGCTCCCGCGCTGGCGGCGGGCTGCACGATGGTGCTCAAGCCGAGCGAGGTCACCCCGCTGAGCACGATCGAGTTCGCCCGACTCGCCGAGGAGGCGGGTGTTCCCGCCGGGGTGTTTAACCTGGTGCAGGGGAGCGGCGCGGTTCTCGGCACGGCGTTGACCGACAACCCGGAGGTCGATTTCATCTCGTTCACCGGCGGGCTCGCCACCGGCCGGACGATCAGCCGGGTGGCCGCCGAGCACGTCACCAAGGTGGCGGTGGAGCTCGGCGGCAAGAACCCGCACATCATCTTCGCGGACGCCGAGTGGAACAGTGCCGTCGACCACGTGCTGACCGGGGTGTTCCTGCACTCCGGGCAGGTCTGCTCGGCGGGCACCCGGTTGATCATCGAGGAGTCCATCGCCGACGACTTCGTCGCGGAACTGGCGACCAGGGCCGAGCGGATCCGGGTCGGGCCCGGCCTCGATCCGGCCAGCGAGACCGGCCCGCTGGTCTCCGAGGAACACCGCGCGAAGGTGGAAGCCTATGTCGCACTAGGTATTTCGGAAGGCGCGAAGCTGGTGACCGGCGGCGCCAGGCCCGACGACCCCGCGCTGCGCGACGGCAGCTTCTACCTGCCGACCATCTTCGACCGCTGCGACCGGTCGATGCGGCTGGTGCAGGAGGAGACCTTCGGTCCGATCCTGACGGTCGAGCGCTTCAGCACCGAGGCCGAGGCGATCCGGCTCGGCAACGACACCGAATACGGTCTCGCAGCGGGGGTTCGGACCTCGGATGCGGCCCGGGGCGAGCGGGTGGTGCGCGCGCTGCGCCACGGCACGGTGTGGCTCAACGACTTCGGCTATTACACCGCCGGCGCGGAATGGGGCGGATTCAAGAGATCCGGCAACGGCCGCGAACTGGGCCCGACCGGATTGGCCGAATACCAAGAAATCAAACACATTTGGCACAACACGGCACCGAAGCCTGCGGAGTGGTTCAAGGGCGTCTGATCGTAGTTTCATTGTCGGCCGGACAGCCCGTACCGGCCATTACCGCGAAAGAGTAACGATGGTAGTCACAGAGCGCGGGGTGCCCGACGGTACCGGCATGGCGGATTTCGGCTACAAGGAATCCCTCGACCGCAGCATCGGGAAATTCGCCAGCTTCGCGGCCGGGGTCAGCTATATCTCCATCCTCACTGGCACATTCCAGCTGTTCTATTTCGGATTCGGCAGCGCCGGACCCGCGTATCTGTGGTCGTGGCCGCTTGTTTTCGTCGGACAGCTCGCCGTCGCGCTGTGCTTCATGGAACTCGCGGCGCGCTATCCGGTCGCCGGGTCGGTCTACAACTGGTCGAAGTCGTTGGGCAGCAGAATAGTCGGGTGGTCGTCGGGCTGGCTGATGCTGACCGCCTCGATCGTGACGCTGGCCGCTGTCGTGCTCGCGCTGCAGCTGAACTTGCCGCGACTGTGGAGCGGCTTCCAGATCATCGGCGACGGGACCGGCGAGTACGACTACGCGACCAACGCGGTGCTGCTCGGCACCATCATGATCCTGTTCACCACCACGATCAACGCACTCGGCGTGCGGCTGATGTCCCGGATCAACAGCGCGGGCGTATTCATCGAACTCATCGCGGCGGTGCTGATCGTGATCATCTTGGCGGCCAACACGACTCGTGGTCCGCAGGTGTTCTTCTCGACCCACGGTTACGGCGCGGGGGAGTCCGGCGGCTATCTCGGCGCATTCCTGGTGGCCTCGCTCGCCTCCGGCTACGTGATGTACGGCTTCGACACCGCGAGTTCGCTGGGTGAGGAGACGGTCGAGCCGCGGCGCACCGCGCCGAAGGCCATCCTGCGCGCCGTGCTGGCCTCGTTCGTGATCGGCGGGGGCATTCTGGCCTTCGCCGTGATGGCGGCGCCCGATCTCGACGATCCGCAGATCGGCAGCTCCAGCGGCGGGCTGCAATACATCGTCGAACAGGTGATGTGGGGTCCGCTCGGCACGATCTTCCTGTGCTGCATCGTGATCGCGGTGACGGTGTGCTCGCTCGCCGTGCACACCGCCGCCATCCGGTTGACCTTCGCGATGGCCAGGGACAACGCGCTGCCGTTCGGCGAGAAGCTCGCGCGGGTGCATCCCAAGACGCAGACGCCGGTGATTCCGGCCATCCTGATCGGCGTCCTCGCCGCGCTCATCCTGGTGGTCAATGTCGGCCAGCCCAAGATCTTCACCGTGCTGACATCGATCGCGATCATCATGATCTACCTGGCCTACCTGATGGTGACCGGGCCGATGCTGAAGAAGCGGCTGCAAGGGCAGTGGCCGCCGAAGGAACTGGCCGAAGGCGGCTACTTCACGATGGGACGGTGGGGCATGCTCGTCAATATCGTCGCGGTGGTGTGGGGCATCGGCATGGCGCTCAACCTGGCCTGGCCGCGCCCCGGGGTGTACGGCAGTCCCTGGTACAACACCTGGGGTGCGTTCGTCTATATCGGGCTGATCCTCGGTTCCGGCCTGCTGTGGTACGCGGTGAAGGGGCGCAATCGAATCGGCACGTTGGCCTCGCACGCCGCGGAGGTGCGGGCCGATGGCTGACACGGTGTTCGACTACGTGATCGCGGGCGGCGGGACCGCCGGGTGTGTGCTCGCCGCCCGGCTCAGCGAGGATCCGGACGTGTCGGTGTGCCTGCTGGAGGCGGGTCCCTCCGATGTCGACGATCGCGCGATTCTCGAACTCACCCGCTGGATGCACCTGCTGGACTCCGGCTACGACTGGGACTACCTGATCGAACCGCAGGAACGCGGCAACAGCTATCTGCGCCATGCCCGCGCGAAAGTGCTAGGCGGATGCTCCTCGCACAACTCCTGTATCGCCTTCTGGCCGCCCGCGGAGAATCTGGACGAGTGGGCCGCCCTCGGCGCGAAGGGGTGGAGCGCGGCCGAGGTGCTGCCCTACGTCACGCGGCTGGAGAACAACGACGCGCCCGGCGAGCAGCACGGGCGCACCGGACCTGTTCGGCTGCGCGATGTTCCGCCCGTCGACCCGTGCGGCCTGGCGGTGCTCGAAGCGGCAGCGGCGGTGGGTTTGCCGACGGTGCAATTCAACCGGGGTGCCACCGTGCGCAACGGGGCGGGCTGGTTCCAGATCAACGCGGCCGAGGACGGCACGCGCATGTCGACATCGCACGCATACCTGCATCCGGTGCTGAACTCGCGCCCGAATCTGGTGGTGCGCACGGACTGCCGGGTCAGCGAGATCCTTTTCGACGAGGCCCGCGGCGCGACCGGCGTGCGCTACCAGCGCCCCGACCTCACCGGCTACGACACCGTCTCGACCCGGCGCGAGGTCGTCGTCACCGCGGGTGCCATCGATACGCCGAAGTTGTTGATGCTGTCCGGGATCGGGCCCGCCGATCATCTGCGGGAGATCGGCATCCCGGTGCTGGTCGACGCGCCCGGGGTCGGCGCGAATCTGGACGACCATGTGGAAGGGCTGGTGTTCTGGGATGCCGCCAAGCCGATGGTTGAGACTTCGACGCAGTGGTGGGAGATCGGGCTCTTCGCGACCACCGACGAGGCGTTGCGCCTGCCGGACGTGATGATGCACTACGGCAGCGTGCCGTTCGATATGAACACCCTGCGCCACGGTTACCCGACCACCGACAACGGTTTCTGCCTGACCCCCAACGTGACCCAGGGACGCTCACGCGGCACCGTCCGGCTACGCACCCGTGACTTCCGGGATCGGCCGAAAGTCGACCCGCGATACTTCACCGATCCGGACGGTCACGACGAAAAGGTCATGCTCGCCGGTATCCGGCTGGCCCGCAAGATCGCCGAGCAGTCGCCGCTGCGCGAGTGGGTCGCCGCCGAGCTCGCACCCGGACCGGACGCGACCACCGACGACGAACTGCTGAGCTATATCCACGCCACCCACAACACCGTCTACCACCCGGCCGCCACCGCGCGGATCGGTGCGCCCGAGGATCCGCTGGCGGTGCTCGATCCGGAGCTGCGGGTGAAGGGGGTGTCGCGGCTGCGGGTGGTCGACGCGTCCGCGATGCCGAAACTGCCCGCGGTGAACCCGAACATCACGGTGATGGCCATGGCGGAGAAGTGCGCGGACCTGATCAGGGGATCAGCCTAGAATGACGGCGTCATGGCGAAACAGGATGGTGAGGACACAGGTAGGGCCGCTGCGGTGCAGTCGGTCGACCGCGCGCTGCTGGTGATGGAGATCATCGCCAAGCTGGGGCAGGCCGGCGTCACGGAGATCGCCGCCGAACTGGGTGTGCACAAATCTACCGTCTCCCGGTTGGTCGCCGTGCTGGAATCACGCGGTTACGTCGAGCAGCTCTCCGACCGCGGCAAGTACCGCCTGGGTTTCTCCATCGTCCGGCTGGCCGGATCCACCAGTGCCCAGGTCGATCTCGTCGGGCAGAGCCAGGGCGCGTGCAACGCGCTGGCGGCCGAAACCGGCGAGACCACGAATATCGCTGTGCTGGACGGTAATCGGATCATCAATATCGTCGAAGCGGCGGGTACCGGCTCGATCGCGCTGCGGTCCTGGGTCGGGCAGAGCTGCCCGGCACACGCCACATCGAGCGGCAAGGTGCTGCTGTCCGGACTCGCACCGGCGGCGCTGCGCAAGCAGGTGGGTCCGAAGCTGGAGGGCTACACCGTCAACACGCTGACCAAGGTCGCCGATCTGGCCGCCCAGCTCGTGGCGGTGCGCGAGAACGGGTGGGCAAGCGTGCGTGAGGAATTGGAGATCGGGCTGAACGCCGTCGCCGCCCCCGTCTTCGACAGCAACGGCGCGATCGTCGCGGCACTGAGCGTTTCGGGGCCGTCGTATCGGCTGGGTCCGGACCGCTTCGCGCCGATGGCGGAACTGGCGATCGCGAGCGCCGCGGACATCAGCCGGCGGCTCGGCTACTTCGGCTGACGGGCCGGGCTGGTGCGGCCGGGGTTCGCCATTGACAACGCGCGCGGCCGCCGACAATACTGAGTGCCGTATTGCGCAGTTGTTGCGCTATATGCAACAACTGAATATTCGCCGCACACGCAGCGGGAGATCTTCATCCAGTCGATGGAGAGCCGAAGGAGCAACACCTCCCGGGAAACTCTCAGGCCCAGTACCGCTGCGCATCAGGCAACTCTGAAAAGTAGTGCATCGAGGCACTCGCCGACGGGGCAAACGCGTAACGCGTGAATCTCTCAGGCCCTAGGACAGAGCGGGAGGAGCCACACTTACGCGCGCGCACGCGTCGACGAAAGGCTCCCCATGGCAGATCCCGCCGCCGATCTCCGCACCCCACTCGATGTCTCCCTGCGCGAATTCGACCCGGTGGTCGCCGCCATGGTCGATCGGGAGACCGACCGCCAGCAGCGCGGGCTGGAAATGATCGCCTCGGAGAACTACGCGCCGCTCGCGGTGATGCAGGCCCAGGGCACCGTGCTGACCAACAAGTACGCCGAGGGCTATCCGGGACGCCGCTACTACGGCGGCTGCGAGCACATCGACGAGATCGAGTCGCTGGCCCTGTCGCGGCTGCGCGCGCTGTTCGGCGCCGAATACGCGAACGTGCAACCACATTCGGGTGCGCAGGCGAACGCCGCGGTGATGCACGCGCTGCTGCGGCCCGGTGACAGCATTCTCGGCTTGGCGCTGGATCACGGTGGTCACCTCACGCACGGCATGAAGATCAACTTCTCCGGGCGGCTGTACGACGTTGCGGCATACCATGTTCGGGCCGAGGACCAGCTGGTCGACATGGCCGAGGTGGCGCGCCTGGCCGAAGAACATCAGCCGAAGCTGATCATCGCGGGCTGGTCGGCTTATCCGCGGCAGCTGGACTTCGCCGAATTCCGGCGGATCGCCGACCAGGTCGGCGCCTACCTGATGGTCGACATGGCGCACTTCGCCGGTCTCGTCGCGGCCGGGTTGCACCCCTCGCCGGTACCGCACGCACACGTCGTCACCTCGACCACGCACAAGACGCTGGGCGGGCCGCGCGGCGGATTCATCCTCGCCACACCGGAATTGGGCAAGAAGCTGGATTCGGCGGTGTTCCCCGGCCAGCAGGGCGGACCGCTCGAGCACGTGATCGCGGCCAAGGCGGTGGCCTTCAAGATGGCGGCCGAGCCTGCGTTCCGCGAACGGCAGGAGCGGACCCTCGCGGGTGCCCGTTTGCTGGCCGAGCGGCTGCTGGCCGAGGATTGCCGGGCCGCCGGTATCGGGGTGGTCAGCGGCGGTACCGACGTGCACTTGGTGCTCGTCGATCTGCGCGATGCGCCGTTGGACGGTAAGCAGGGCGAGGATCTGTTGCAGCGACTGGGAATCACGGTGAACCGCAACGCAATTCCGTTCGATCCGCGACCGCCGATGGTCAGCTCGGGCCTGCGGATCGGTACCCCGGCGCTGGCCGCGCGCGGCTTCGATATCGCGGCGTTCACCGAGGTCGCCGACATCATCGCGACGGCGCTGTGTACCGGCGAGGCCTCGGCGGCGCTCACCAAGCGGGTGGACGCCTTGGCGCAGCAGTTCCCGCTGTACGTCGGAATGCGGAATCCGGCGTGACCATCAGCGTTTTCGACCTGTTCCGGGTCGGTGTCGGTCCGTCGAGCTCGCACACGGTCGGGCCGATGCGCGCCGCGGCCGCGTTCGTTGAGCGATTGAAAGACCTCAGCGTGCTGCACGAGACGGCCGCGCTGCGGGTGGAGCTGTACGGGTCGCTCGGGGCGACCGGGCGTGGTCACGGCAGTGTCGAGGCGATCGTCGCCGGACTGTCGGGTGCGCAACCCGAGACCGTCGACCCGGACGCCATGCGCGCCACCGTGGCCACGGCACGCGCCGCCGGCCGGTTGTATCTGGGCGGTGTGCACTCGATCGCGTTCGCCGTGGACGAGGATGTCGAGTTGCTCGGGCTGACGCGGTTGGCCTTCCACACCAACGGCATGCTGTTCGCCGCGCGTGACGCGGCGGGGCGGGTCCTGCTCGAGCGCCGGTATTACTCCGTCGGTGGCGGTTTCGTCCTCGACGAGGACGAGATCGACGGGCGTACGGTCGAGGCGCCGGTCACCGTCGCCTATCCGTTCCGCTCGGCGGACGAGCTGCTCGCGATCACCGAGGCCACCGGGCTGTCGATCAGTGCGGTGGTGCTGGCCAACGAAATGTCTTCGCGCAGTGCGGATCAGGTGCGCTCAGAGCTGCTCGGCATCTGGGATGTCATGCAACGCTGTGTGGCGCGCGGGATGTCGACGGGCGGGGTGCTGCCGGGCACGCTGCGGGTGCGGCGGCGTGCGGCGAATCTGTTCGAGCGGCTCGGCGCCGAAGCGGAGGACAACGACCCGCTGCGTGCGATGGAGTGGGTGACGCTGTACGCGATGGCGGTCAACGAGGAGAACGCCGCGGGTGGCCGGGTCGTCACCGCGCCGACCAACGGCGCCGCGGGCATCATTCCCGCTGTGCTGCACTACATTCAGCGTTTCGTCACCGGCGCCGACGAGGACAGCGTGGTCGAATTCCTGCTCACCGCAGGCGCGATCGGTCAGTTGATGAAGGAGAACGCGTCGATATCCGGTGCCGAGGTCGGCTGCCAGGGTGAGGTCGGTTCGGCCTGCGCGATGGCCGCCGCCGGACTGGCCGCCGTCCTGGGCGGCACGCCGCGGCAGATCGAGAACGCCGCGGAAATCGGCATGGAACACAACCTCGGCCTCACCTGTGACCCCATCGGCGGACTGGTGCAGATCCCGTGCATCGAGCGCAACGGGATCGGGGCGGTCAAGGCAATCACCGCGGCTCGCATGGCGATCCGCGGTGACGGGATGCATCATGTCTCGCTGGACCAGGTCATCCAGACCATGCGGGCGACCGGGGCGGACATGCTCGACAAGTACAAAGAGACCTCGCGCGGCGGTTTGGCGGTAGCGGTGGTGGAGTGCTGAGGCTCTAGGGCCTGTCGCAAAGTCCCATCCGGCGCCTCCGGGGGCTGGATCGCCGCCTGGCCGCGTTGTCGTCGTCGCCGATACAAACCCGGTATCGGCAACTCCTCCGCCTTGCCAGGCGACGATCCAGCCCCCGGATGCATCCGGCCGGACTTTGCGACAGGCCCTAGCGGGCCGGGAACCGGATGACTCGATCGTCGCCGGCCCGGACGGTGCCGCGGCCGTCGGTGTTGGAGGTGGTGAGCCACAGCGCGCCGTCCGGTGCCACCACCGGGGTGCGCAGCCGGCCGTACTTGCTGCGCAGCTGCGCTACCGGGCGGTCCAGCGTGCCGTCGGCGCGCTGGGGGATGGTCCACAGTCGCTGGCCGCGCAGTGCGGCGACGTACAACGTGTTCGCGGTGATCGCGAGGCCGGAGGGGGAGGCTTCACTGGTCGACCAGGTGACGAGCGGGTTGGTGTAGCGGCCGTTCTGGGTGTCGCCCTTGCCTTCCACCACGGGCCAGCCGTAGTTGCGCTTCGCCTCGATCAGATTGACCTCGTCGTAGGTGTCCTGCCCGAACTCGGTGGCGTAGAGCCGCCCGGTGGCGTCCCACGCCAGACCCTGCACGTTGCGGTGGCCGAGGGAGTAGACCGGTGAATTCGGCGTGGGGTTGCCCGGTGCCGGTTTGCCGTCGGGATCCAGTCGGAGAATTTTGCCGTTGGGGCTGGCCGGGTCCTGCGACCTATTGCGTTGTCCGGCGTCGCCGGTTCCGACATAGAGCATGCCGTCGGGGCCGAACGCGATGCGGCCGCCATTGTGAATGTTGGCCTTCGCGATTCCGGTGAAGATCGCTTGCGGTTGCCCGTCCAGGCGGAAGCGCACGATCCGGTTATCACCACTGGCCGTGAAATAGGCGTAGACGTAACCGTTTTCGGCATACTTCGGCGAGACGGCGAGGCCGAGGAGTCCGCCTTCGCCGCGCGCGACCACGCCGGGCACCCGGTACACCTGGGTGGGTGTGGTGCCGGGTGCGACGCGCTTGATCACGCCGGTATCGCGCTCGGCTACCAGGGCGGCGCCGTCCGGGAGGAAGGTCAGACCCCACGGCGCGTCGATGTCCCGACCCACCTCTTGCGGGGCATTGAGGTCCGGGGTGCCTGCCGCGGTGACCGGTCCCGCGAGGGAACTGGGCAGCGCGACGAAAAAACTTGCCATTACAGCGATCACAGCGGTGCCGGCATAATGTGCCGCACTTCGAAGTGTTGAAGTCATAGCTAAGTAGAGCCACATCCCGGCGGTCATCTCGACTGGAGAACGACTGGGGAAGATAACGGGTGTACGGCGTCTTAGGCTCATGAAGTCCGAGCCTTTCTCGAGCGACAATCGGAGGCATTCGCATGCACGCAAGCGGCCAGAACAGCATTCTCGAGGTAGTCAAGAAGGCTTGGCATCGACCCGATTTCGCCTTCTTCGATACCGCTCTCGAAATCACCGCCTACGCGGGCCGTAGCTGATATCAATCCATCCGGTTACGGCAGGCCGAATGCCAGCAGGACATTGCCCGGCATGCCGGTGGTGATCTGGCGTCCGTAACCGGAGTTGGTGAACACCATGCCGTTCGCGACGACGGCGCCGTGACCGTTGATGCCGCCGCCGAGGCCCGGCACGCCGTTCACCGTCTTGAACGGTTTCGCGGTGTTGTATTGCCAAAGGATCGCGCCGGTGTCGGCTGAAAAGACACGCATCTTGCCGTCCATGCTGCCCTCGTAGACCAGGCCGGGGGTGGTGGTGACGGCGTTCGGCATGGCGAGCTGGCACAGCGGGGACATCGGTACCGGCGGCACATTGATCAGGCAGCCCTCGGTGGGATTCGGGGTAGCCCAGATCATTTCGCCGGTGGCCGGGTTCAGTGCGTACAGCGTGCCGGGTTGCGCCTGATAGGTGGCGACGTACAAACGGTTGCCGTCATAGCTTGCGCCCCATTGGATGCCTTGCAGCGACTCCGAGCCAGGGGCGGGCAGAATCGGTTTCGGCGTGGACAGCCGGGTCTGCCAGATGATCTCACCGGTGGTGGCGTCGAGCAGGTGGTAGACGCCGCTCTTCTGGCCGGCGCCGACAACCAGGCGGTCGTTGATCTCGAAGAGGTTCGGGTGCGAACCGAAGTCGAAGTCGTGGCCGGGGTCCGGGCAGTTCCCGCCGGGCGGCGGTATTACGCAGCGGCCGTTCCAAGGTGGATCTCCCGGCGTCATCCGTCGAACCCACCGGGACGTCCCCGTGTCGAGGTCCAGCGCGCCGATCGCTTCCGCCCCTTCGGGATAGCCGCTGTAGGGGTTGCCCGAGGTGTAGTAGAGCGTGCGCGATTGCACGTCGAGAGTCTGCGAGGACCAGACCGGTGCACCGCTGGGGGCGAAGTTCGGTTTGCCGCCGGTCGGCTGTGGTTGCGGGATCGTGTAGTACTGCCACTGCACGTCGCCGGTCGCGGCGTCGAGCGAGACGACACTGCCGCGGAAGGTGCAGCAGGGGTAGTGGTCGCTGGTGGCCTGGCCCAGCTCCTGGCTGGACACGCCGACATAGATGTGACCGTCGAACACCAAGGGCGAGCCGGTGATGATGGCGAACGGGTGGGGGTCCAACTGGCGGACCCAGCGCTGCTGACCGGTCGCCGCGTCGAGGGCCCACATCCTGGCGGAATTGTCGCCGAAGTAGACCAGGCCGTCCGCGACCGCGGGCCCATTGCGCAGACCGAAGGTCGGAAGATTGCCGCCGAGCGGCGTTTCGGCTTGGAACGACCATCGGGTCGCACCGGTATCGGCGTCCAACGCGTAGAAGGTGCCGTTGCGGCCGCCGACGTAGACGGTGCCGTCCACGACCGCGGGCTGACTGGACGCGGCAATGGTTTCGGGGAAGGCGAACGCCCACTTCAGCTGCAGCGAGCCGACGGTGGCCGGGGTAATGGCGGTTTCGTGGGGATTGTGCCGAGACCCCTGGAGGTCGTATTGCCACATCGACCAGTCACCCTCGGCGACGGTGGACTGTCCGAAGCTGGTGCCGGTCATCAGCAGGACGGCCGCGATCGCCAGGATGGGTAGGCGCAGAGACGAACCGCGTCGGCGGGGCGTTGCGTTTGTTTTCTTGTGCATGGGGGTGGCTCCTAGCCCGGACTCAGGAGTTTGCTAAGCCATACGAATTACAGGAGCGTCAAGCATGTTACCCACGCCGCTATGACGTTTCGGGCGACCGGCGTGCGCGTTCGGCTATCGGTTCGGTTACGGCATCGAAAGCAATCATGCAGCGACTGCGGAAACCTCACTACCCCTTATGGGGTGCATTTCCCCAGTTGCCGTGGGGCCGTTTTGCTTGCGCTCAGGCGTGTTACGCTCGCGGACCAGAGCGTTCGGCTCGCTGTATTCACGCATCCTTTGACAAACGGAGGCATTCGTATGCAGGCCATCGTCGACAACCGCGCTACCGAAAAGGTCGAGACGGGCAAGAAGGTGTGGCGCCGTCCCGATTTCGCTTTCTTCGATACCGCATTGGAAATTACCGCCTACGCCGGCCGTGACTGACGCGGCGCTGACGCGAAGGGCAAAGGTGCACCGGGATGTCCACGGCCTGTGACACGGAGACTCGCTGGAGCGAGGCCGAGTTCCGGCAGTCGTTGCACGCGCTCGAGGCGCTGTATTGGGACCGGCATCCGTTTCATGAACGGTTGCACCACGGGCGGCTGGACAAGGACGACCTGCGGTTGTGGGTGGCGAATCGCTGGTACTACCAGCGCTGCCTGCCGCAGAAGGATGCCGCGATCATCGCCAACTGTCCGCTGCCGGAGGTGCGGCGGGAGTGGTTGCCGCGGATCGTCTATCACGACGGGGCCGACGGCTCGCCGGGCGGCGCGGAGAAGTGGCTGCACCTGGCGGAGGCGGTGGGTCTAGAGCGTGCCGAGGTGGTCTCGGAGCGTCTCGTCTTGCCCGGGGTGCGGTTCGCGGTGGACGCCTATCTCGACTTCGCTCGACGCCGGCCGTGGTTGGAGGCGGTGGCGTCGGGGCTCACCGAGCTGTTCTCGCCCGGGTTGCTGAGCTACCGGCTGAGTCGGATGCGGCAGCACTATCCGTGGATCGCGGAGGAGGGATTCGCGTACTTCACCGCGCGCATCGACATGGTGGAGGCGGAGGGGCGTTCGCTGCTAGATCTGGTGGTCCGGCATGCCGAAACCCGTGCGCAGCAGCAGGCTTGCGTCGATGCGCTCGCCTTCAAATGCGATGTGCTGAGCGCCGTGCTCGATGCACTCGACTATCACACGGGGGCCGGTGATGGCCGGGCTGTCCGATAGCACGCTGCCGCGGCTGCGGCCGGGTGTCCGGCTCACCAGTGATTCGGTGCGCGGTGAGCTGGCGTTGCTGCCCGAAGGGGTGGTGGTCCTCAACGACACCGCTGCTGCGGTGCTTGCGCTCTGCGATGGTGCGCACAGTATTGATCGCATTGTGCAGCTGCTCGGCGCGGAGTACGACGGTGTCCGCGCCGAGGACATTGCCGAGCTGTTGCAGCGGCTTGCGCAGCGACGAGTGGTGGCCCTGGATGACTGAAACGTCGGTCGAGGCGCCGCTCGGCATGCTGGTCGAGCTGACTCATCGTTGCCCGCTACATTGCCCGTACTGCTCGAATCCTGTCGAACTCGTTTCGCGCGCTGGGGAATTGACCTTTGCGCAGTGGTGCGATGTGCTCACCCAGGCTCGTGCGCTCGGAGTGGTGCAGATGCATTTCTCCGGTGGTGAGCCGCTGTCTCGGCGGGATCTGCCCGACTTGGTCGCGCACGCACGGGGACTCGGGGCCTACGTCAACCTGGTCACCAGCGGTGTCGGACTGACCGCCGAGCGGGCGCGGCAGCTCGCGGAACGCGGGGTCGACCACGTTCAGCTCTCGATGCAGGACGCGGATCCGCAGTCCGCCGATCGCATCGCGGGGGCTCGTGTGCACGCGCTGAAACTCGATGCGGCCGAGGCGATCACAGGGGCAGGACTGCCGCTCACTGTGAATGTTGTGCTGCATCGGGGGAATATCGATCGGGTCGAGCAGATCGTCGACCTCGCCGTCGGTCTCGGCGCGGATCGGATCGAATTGGCCAACACGCAGTACTACGGGTGGGGGCTGCGTAATCGAGCCGCCTTGCTGCCCAGCGTGATTCAGCTCGACAATGCGCGACAGGCGATGCAGCGGGCTCGGGAGAAGTACGCGGGCGGGCCCGATCTGGTGTACGTGGTCGCGGACTACTTCGCGGACCGGCCGAAGCCGTGCATGGATGGGTGGGGGAGAAGGCAACTGACCGTCACTCCCGAGGGGAACGTACTGCCGTGCCCGGGGGCTTCGGTCATCTCCACGTTGCCGGTGGAGAACGTGCTCGAACGACCGCTGGCCGAGATCTGGTATTCCTCGAAGGCGTTCAACGCTTTTCGCGGGACCTCGTGGATGCCCGAACCCTGCCGTTCCTGTCCCGAACGCTTCACCGACTTCGGCGGCTGCCGGTGCCAGGCGTTCCAGTTCACCGGTGACGCGGCGGCCACCGACCCGGTGTGCGGGCTGTCCCCGGATCGGCCGCTCGTCGACGCCGCACTGAGCGAGGCGGCGACGGCCTTCACCATGCGGGCGCAGGCGCCGTGAAGGTGATCCTGCTCGGTACCGCCGCCGGAGGTGGGTTCCCGCAGTGGGACTGCGCCTGCGAGCTCTGCCTGAGTGCCCGTAACGGCGAGCTACCGTCGCGCAGCCAAGAGTGCGTCGCCATCAGCGGCAACTCGCGAGATTGGTGGCTGCTCAACGCTTCTCCCGATATTCGCACCCAACTGCTCGCGACACCTGCCCTCCGCCCCGGACCGGGACCGCGGGAAACGCCCGTGCGCGGCGTGCTCCTCACCGACGCCGAGGTGGACCACACGATGGGGCTGGCCATCCTGCGCGGAGCCGCCGACCTGACCGTCTACGCCAGCCCCGTAGTGCTGGACGCGCTCCTGCCGCTGCGCGGCCTGCTCACTCGCTACCGCCCATGGAAGTGGCAGGACAGCACCGTGCCCGGCTTCGAACTCGCCGGCGGGCTGCGCGTTTTCGCTCACCCGATCAGCGCCAAGGCGCCGAAGTACATCGCCACACCGTCGCCCTCCACCCACTGGGTGACCGCCCTCCGCATCGAGGACCCGGTGACCGGCGGCGTATTCGTGTACGCGCCTTGCCTAGCGAATTGGCCTGCTGCCCTGGACAACCTGCTCGCCTCCGCCGACTGCGCACTACTGGACGGCACCTTCTTCAGCCCTCAAGAACTCGGCGCGGCCGTCCATTCCGAGGACCCGGACGCCGGACAATCTCTCATGGGCCACCTCCCTATAGCCGGGCCCACCGGCTCTCTCACGGCCCTCACCCACCACCCCCGCTTGCGCCGAATCTACACCCACCTCAACAACACCAACCCCCTCCTCGAGCCCTCCTCCACTGCCAGTGCATTGGTGGCGCAAGCAGGCGTGGAAGTCCTACCCGACGGTGCCGAACTCACCGTGTGAGGTGGTCACTCGGCACGACACAGCTGTCTAGAAGTCCAAGCTAAACGCGGCCACCAACAGCATCAGTATGGATATGAGGATCAGCCACATGCCCGCAAGAACCGTGCCGGTCAACGCACTGAAGAAGAGAGTCGCGCCGAAGAAACACCAGTTGAAGACGGTGAAGGCCAGCCCGCCACCGAACTTCCGGATGCCCTCGTCCTGAGATGAGAGCGTGCCCACCGCGACTCCCGCCCCGATAATGGCCAGGAAAGCTCCGCAGACGAACAAGCTGGCCGCGCCCGGAGCTTCCCCACTCCTGAACGGGTAGACCTGGATAGTCCAGATGACTCCCCAGCTGCTTCCGGTGAAGTCAGCCAGCGGCTGGGTCAGAGCCGCCGCCCACAGCGCCAACGCCAGCCCGACGCAACTCCGAAGAAAACGGATGTGGATCTTCAGCCCGCGCGGCTTCTGCTCTTCGCTGCGGTCACCAGGAACCAAGTCCACAGACGCCCCCGCTCAACGCACGTACGCCACCATTGTTGCCCCGCAGCGCCATCGACGGTGCGAGAACACCGTCATTCACGGGTGCGGGAAGCGCGGAGTGCTGTGCGAGACCTCGCTGCTGCGAGCACAATCGAGCGATGTTCGG
Source organism: Nocardia sp. XZ_19_369 (assembly GCF_015355715.1). NCBI lineage: Bacteria > Bacillati > Actinomycetota > Actinomycetes > Mycobacteriales > Nocardiaceae > Nocardia > Nocardia sp. XZ_19_369. The sequence goes on from NZ_JACVED010000002.1 coordinate 594,960, forward strand.
GTGGGTGCGCAACACGTCGACCGCACTGCTGGCGCGGATCGGCAAGAGCAACAGGGCGATCAGGCGCCGGGCGGAGCGGTTCGGGTTGCTTCCGGCGATCATGGCCGCGCTCGTAGCGGGCGTCGCGGTCGCCTACGTGGCCTACCAGGTGGTGAATCGGTACACCCCGACCAGCGACGCGAAGGCCGCGCCGCTCGATATCACCAAGGTGGCACTGACCATCGTCGCCGGCGTCGGCGGTGTCGTCGCCTTGGTGATCGCCTACCGACGCCAGCGCGATGCCGAGCAGAGCCGGTTCGTAGCGCGATTCGGAGCCGCGGCCGCGCAACTCGGCGCGACCGATGTCGCGGTCCGGATCGCCGGGGTGTACGCGATGGCCGGTGCTGCGGACGAAACCGACGGCCTGCGTCGGCAGCAATGCATCGACGTGCTGTGCGGCTACCTCCGCCTGCCTTACACCCCGGATCTCGGGGGCAATCATCAGACCAAGAACATCCGCAAATACCCGGCGGCCGACGAGTCGAGTCCGGAGGACGAACAACACTTCGAGTACCGGCAGAACGACCGTGAGGTCCGCAAAACCATCGTCCGGGTGATCGGCGAACACCTCCGACCCGAAGCCGAATATAGCTGGTCGGCAAGCCATTTCGATTTGCGGACCGCTTATCTGGAGAACGTCGATTTCAGTGGCGCCGTCTTCGTCGGCGCCGCCCGTTTCGACGAGGCGACGTTCAGTGGCGATACCTGGTTCCACACGGCGAAGTTCAACGCCGACAACGGGTTCAACGCGGCGACGTTCACCGGCGATACCTGGTTCAACGGGGCCACGTTCAGTGGCACCGCCATGTTCGATGGGGTGAGTTTCGGCGGCGACGCAGGGTTCATCGGGGCGACGTTCGTCGGCGCCGCCCGATTCGACACGGCGACGGTCACCGGCGACGCCCAGTTCAACACGGCGACGTTCGGCGGCGACGCCTGGTTCCATACGGCAACGTTCGCCCGAGGTGCCTGGTTCAGCGGAGCGATGTTCAGTGGCACCGCCAGGTTCGACGGGACGACGTTCCGTGCGAACACCGGATTCGGCGAGGCGACGTTCCGGGGCGGCGCCTGGTTCAACAAGGTGACGTTCAGTGGCAGTACCGGGTTCCGCGAGGCCACGTTCGGCGCCAAAGCCTCCTTCGACGAGGCGACGTTCGGCGGCGACACCTCGTTCCACACGGCGACGTTTCAGGGGCCGGCCGATTTCACACGCCTTGTTTTCGCGGCCCGGACTAGTTTCGTGTCGGTCGACTTCGGCTCGGAGCGAGTCGAGTTCACCAACCCGCAGCGGTGGGGTCCGCCACCGCCGGAGTTCGATTGGGGCCAAGATGGCGCCGGGAAGCCTGGGAATATCGAGCCGCACGACTGGCCGCCCGCCGTGAATGCGCGGTGACACCGCTCGAAGCGATCGATGCTGTTTCGACGCGGGAGTGCGTCGGGGTGGGGAATCATGTTCCTACGGGCAAGGGGGCGTGTTGGTGCAGCCGTCGAACGTGTATGTGCGCGTTGGTTTTCGAACCATGGCAGGGAAGGTTGGTGGGGGCCGATGATCGAGACTACGCGAGCGCAGGTACTGCGATGACCGCCCCGAATGCCGATCCGATCGCCGCCTTCAAGGAGATACTGCGGGAATTGGTCGGCCGCACGGGAGCGGCTTCGGACGCTAGACGCCTGGCGCGCCTGGCCGAGGAAGCCCACATCAGCGCGGAGGAGTTGCGCCAGGCGATCACGTCCGGTGAGCCCTTGCCGAAACGGGAAACAACCAAGGCGATCGTGACGGCGTGCCTGCACCACACTCGACCGGAGTTGGCCGGGCAGCAACTGCAGAATGAGTTGGCTTGGTGGGAGGAGCAGCGCAGCGCTGCTGCAAGGCCGCCCGCGCCGCAGGAAATCCCGGTGCCCCCAGGCGAGGAGCGCTCCGGCTCTGTCGCGTCCCGGGACCGAGGGCCGTGGTTGGCCACCGGTAGGGAATGGGTCCGCCACCATCCTCTCCCTGCCGTCGTGGTTACGGCGTTGGCGTTGGTTTCGGTTTTGGTAGTCGCGGTGGTCCTGGTGCAGTTGATCCGGCCCGAGGACAACACGTGCGTCGAGGCGGGGCTGTCCGTGGTGGACGGGGAGTGCATCGGCGTGACCGATGGCGCGTTCACCGGGTTCGACCCGATATCGGCGGATGTGGTCGAGCAGATCGCCACGCAGAACAGGCTGGTGAGCGGCGACTATCTCACCGTCGCGCTGCTGGGCCCGCTCTCCCAGCCGTCGCAAACCGGTCCGCCGGGTGGTCGCCCGAAGGAGGGCCAGCTGTCCAGTGACCAGATCCGGCAGATGCTCATCGGCGCCGCCGCCGCGCAGCATCGGGTCAACAGCGGGCGGTCCTTCGGCGATCCCCGGCCCGCGGTCCGGCTGTTGCTGGCCAACAACGGCAGCTTCCAGAACCAGTGGCGGGCACCGGTCGACCGACTGATCTCGCTGGCAGCCGCCGAGGACCCGCACCAACGGGTCGCCGCCGTCGTCGCGCTGGGCACCAGTGTGGCCGACACGCGGGACGCGGCGAAAGCATTGAGCGGCAAGCAGATCCCGATCATCGGTGCCATCACCACCGCCGACGCATTGAGTTACGACAACATCCCCGGCATGGTGCGTGTCACCCCGACCACCAGTACCTTCGTCGACCATCTCAGCGGATATATCGATAGCCACCCAGAGTTGGGTCCGGCGATCGTGGTGTGGGACCAGAACGCCGAAACCCGCGGCGACCTCTATGCCGCCGCGCTACAGAAAGTGTTCCGCGACAAGCTCGGTCGCTGGATCGGGCAGATCCCCGACCAGGGGTTCACCGGCGTCACCATTCCCAGCGACACCTGGCCGCAGATGTTCGACGGTGTCACCCGCAACGTGTGTGCGTCCGGCGCCAACACCATCCTGTTCGCCGGCCGCGTCTCCGATATGGGCGAGTTCATCGACTCACTGAAAGAACGCGCCTGCCGGTCTCGGCCGTTGACGATCATGACCGGAGTGACCGCGTTGACCGCGATCCACCGCAATCCGGACCAGCTGCGCCAAGCCGGCGTGCAGGTGATCTACGCCGGTGTGGTCCATCTGGACTGGCCCGGCGGCCGCGGCACCCCGCCCGAGGGCTGGCAGCTCTACACCGAGGCCCTCGCCAACGCGGGCTACCGCACCGACGGCACCGACGCCTACACCTGCCTGGTCCACGACGCCACTCTCACCGCAACCCGCGCTATCCGCCTGGCCGCAACCCCCAACCGGATGCCCGGAACCAGCGACGTGCTCGGCCAACTGCGCAACATCAACGGCGACTACACCATCGACGGCTGCTCCGGCAGTTTCGAATTCACCACCACCAGCAACGGCGCGCCGCTGGGGACCCCCATTCAGATCGTCACCCTCCCCAGGTAGGCAAGTGCCACCGCATCGCAGCTGCTGCACGGCAAGAGAGGGACTGCTGCGCCAGAATCCATGGATGAGTGAAATCGTTGTTCGCCCAGCCGAAGAGGACGATCTGGGCGCGGTGGCACGACTTCGTTGGCGGTGGATCACGGAGAAGCGCGGCACGCCGGAGATCACTCGCGAGGAGTTCACGGCGTGGTTCGTGGCTTGGGCAAAGGACAGCGAACGCTCGCACCGGTGCTGGGTCGTCGTCGACGGCGAGCTCGTCCTCGGCATGGCATGGCTCGCGGTCATCCAGCGCGTACCGACTCCCCGTAGGCTCGAGCGGGCGTCGGGCGATCTTCAATGTGTGTATGTGGTTCCGGAACGGAGAGATACCGGCTTGGGCGGCAGACTGATTGATGCCGTTGTCGCAGAGGCCGGCCGCCTCGGACTGGAGCGAGTAACAGTGCATTCCAGCGATCGCGCAATCAATGCCTACGCACGCCACGGCTTCGCCGTGTCCCCTCGACTGCTCCAGGCCGAGTAGCCGGCTCGCTGATTCGAACAGCCGCACTCTTTCTCGGGATCCACACCGAGTACGGGGTGTCAGAGAGAGTGCGGATCCCGAGAGTGGGTGCGGATTCCGGTGCGGCGGGCGCAAGTGCGGGTGGCGCAGTCGTGGGTGAGGGTGAGGATGTGGTCCAGGAGGCCGGGGCTTACGCCGGCCATGCCGGTGGGGTGGCGGGTGGCGTCGGTGTAGGCGCCGCCTGCCATGCGGTTGTGCAGGGTGCGGAAGGTCACCAGGGCGTTCATGATGCGGATTGCGCCGTCCATGGCGTCGGCGAGTTTGGTGGGGGGTGGGCCGGTGGGGCGGTCGAATTCGCGGACGAGTCGGGTGATCAGGGAGGGGGTGCCTTCGGTGCGCTCGAACAGTCGACGCCAGTGGGGGAGAGCGTATTTGACGAGATCGTGCTGGAAGTAGCGGAGGTCGGCGTCGCCGTGGTCGGCGGACCAGACGAGGCGGTCGATGAGGTAGAGGGGGACGTGTACGGGTGCGGGACCATAGTATTGGCGGTCGGCGATGACCACGTCCGCCATAAAGGGCCGCAGTCGGGCGGCGTAGAAGTCGACCGGATCGACGTTTCGGTAGACGTCGTTCATCAGCTCCGGCAGCGTCTGCAATTGGTCCGCCGCGGTGTGGCAGATTTCGCCGAATGCAGTATCGCCAGGGTGGATTTCGGCCAATCCGGCGATGGTCGGCGCTATGTCGTCGATGAGGATGGTGCCGACTCGGACGGCGTCGATGATGACGTTCGCCTCGCGGTCGCCGAGGAACATGCGCTGACGTTTGCCGCGCGGGTTCCACACGCCGTAATGCAGCACGGTGTCGCGCGGGACCATGTCCACCGAAAGGCCCCATGCGAGCAATGCGTTCGTGCCCTCGGGTGCGGCTTCGAGCGGTTCGACGCCGTGGCGCTGCAATGAGGAGAGCAACATTCCTACATCGCGCATCGCGGCCAGGCGGTCGGCGACATCAGTCAGTTCTATTTCGCGAGCCCGCCACAACAACTCTCGAAACGAGGTGACGAGTTGCGGCACGTCGGCGGCGGCATTCAGTTCGGGCAGCCGCACCAGCAATGCGTCGGCGGACAATGGGTCGCGGTGCGCAACGTGCAGGCACGACGTTTCGTCGAGGCGTATCTGCGCTACTCCGCTACTGACCGGCTCGATGTGTTCGGACAAGCGTGACCGCTTCTTCAGGGCTGGCATCGGATCCTCTCTTACTGCTGAGAGTCATCACAACTCGCAGGTGGTCGCGCATTCGTGCCGTCACCCCGAACGGTCCGGAGCGACAGTGTGCGCAAGGCAAACAAACATCCCATGATCGCGGCCAGATCAATTGGGCAAACATTTGGTAAATGTCGTCTGGTGCCCAAGTGGGGAATCCCCGGATGTGCGATGGCTGGTCTCGCTCGAACTGGACGTGTGACCATTAAGCCTGTTGTCGGCCACCGGATCGGGGAAGCCAATGCGAACAATGATGATGAAAACGATGGCTGCGGTGCGGGCGCGTGCCCGGCAATGCGCGATCGGCGCCGCCGTGGCCGCGGTCGGATGTTCGGTGCTGGTCGCTGCCCCGACCCCGGTGCAAGCCGCCTCGCCGGTGCTCAGTCAGATTCGGGCCGAGGGTAGTTATCTCGTAGACGCGCAGGGTCGCAAGGTGCTGCTGCACGGAGTCAACAACGTCGACAAGGAAGCGCCGTACGTCGAGCCCGGCGACGGCTTCACCGTGACCGACCAGGACGCGGCGCTGCTCGCGCGGCACGGATTCAACACCGTGCGCCTCGGTGTGAGCTTCGCCGGACTGATGCCCACCCGGGGCGTCGTAGACACCGCCTACCTCGAACGTCTCGTCAGGGTGATCGATACCCTTGCGGCGCAAGGCATCTACACGCTGCTCGACAACCACCAGGACGGACTGTCGAAGATCTGGGGCGGCAACGGATTTCCGGAATGGTCGCTGCGTGCGCGACCGGCTGCCTGGGAACCGAACCCGGGATTCCCGCTCTACTACCTGATGCCAAGCATGAATCGTGGCTGGGATGAGGTGTGGGACAACAGCAATGGCGTCCTCGACCACCTCGGCACGGCACTGGCGGCACTGGCCGAGAAGGTCAAGGGGCGTACCGGCGTGCTCGGCATCGAGCTGATGAACGAACCATGGCCTGGATCGGCGTTCCACACCTGCTTCCCGAACGGTTGCCCCCGCTTCGACACCAAATATCAAGCGGCCATGCAGAAACTGACCGACGCCGTGCGTGCCCGCAACGCGAACATCCCGGTCTTCTGGGAACCGAACGTTACCTGGAACGAAACGATGCCGACCAACCTCGGCAAGAACCCGCCGATCACGTCACCCGGCATCGTCTTCGCACCGCACGACTACTGCATCCCCAGCCAATTGGCCATCTACCTCGGCCTACCCGAAGAACTACGCGGCGTATGCCCGGTCCAGCAGGACAAAACCTGGGGCAACATCGACTCCTTCACCAAGCGAACCGGAATCCCCACGCTGGTAACGGAATTCGGCGACGGCGACGCAACAGTTCTGCGCAACACCCTCACCCGGGCCGACGAACGCTTCATCGGCTGGCAATACTGGCACTACGCCTCCAGCTTCGGCCCCGGCGCCCCCAAACCCGACCCCTTCCTCGGTGATATCGGCCGCGACCTGGTCCGCACCTACCCCCGCGCCACCGCAGGCACCCCCGCCCGCCTCACCTTCGACCCCGCCACCGGCGATTTCGCCTACCGCTACACTCCCCAACCCCTCGCCGCCCCCACCGAAATCTACGTCTCCGACCTGCACTACCCCAACGGTTACGAGGTCCGCGTCGACGGCGGCACCATCACCTCGGCGCCCGGAGCGCGAGTAGTCACCGTGCAAGGCAACAGCACCGCCCCGGTCACGGTATACATCAATCGACCCGGATCGGCGGGCGCCAAGATCCCGACCGGGCCGGTCAGCGGCGGCTGATCGTCTCGCGCCGGTCAGCGCGGTGTGCGCGCATCAGTTGGCCAGATTCGGTCGATGAGGCCGTGTCCGACAATGAGCCGCACCGCCTTCGCCCGTCGAATACCGAGGTATTGACCGGGATCGTCTGTTGGAGTGGTTCCACAGACGACCGAGTCTGTTTGAGCAGGTTGGCGAGGCGCGTTACGTCGCCTACGACGATGGTCCGGCTTTCCTGCGGGCGCTTCTCCAGCGGTTCACTATGTCCTATCGGTATCTGGTGGACGAGAGCGACCGGTGAGCCACCGGCGCGAGAAGCGTGCGCTCGGATTAGGTGCGCTGGATTCCGCGAACGTTGGCAGCCTCGCCCTGATTCATTGGTAGCGCAAGGATTTCGGGGTGGGGGTTGGGTACGGTGGGTGGGGTGGGGCTCGGCGATGGGGTCTCATGGGTGGGCGCGGTCGGATCGGGCGCGGGACGCAGGGAGGGCAGGATGGGCGAGATCGAGGATCAGGTCGAGATGCTGGGGGCGGATTTCTTCGAGGATCCGCACGTGTATTACCGGCGGTGGCGTGAGCGGGGGCCGGTGCTGCGGGTGCAGTTTTCGCGCGGCGTGCCGCAGTGGCTGGTGATCGGGTATGCGGAGGGGCGGGCGGTGCTCGCCGACCCCAGGATGCACAAGAATCTGGCCGAGGTGATCGAGGTCTTTCGGCAGAAAGATCCTGGGGCGCTGATGGATTCGCCCGCGTTGCCGCTGGTCGCGCACATGCTGAATACTGATCCGCCGGACCATACCCGGCTGCGCAAGATGGTCAACAAGGCCTTCACCGGCCGTCGGGTAGCGGCATTGCGGCCGCGGATCGAAGAGATCACCGCCGCGTTGCTCGATCGGATGGCCGGGCACGACGAGGTCGACCTGCTGGAATCCTTCGCGGTGCCGCTGCCGGTCACCGTGATCTGCGAGCTGCTCGGGGTGCCGTTCAGCGATCGTGAGTCGTTCCAGCACTGGACGAAGGTGCTGGTGGGGGTGGCCGGTGACATGGAGGAGCGGAACCGCTGCTCGGCGGAGATGGCGCAATATCTTGCCGCCCTGGTGCAGACCAAACGCACCGACCCGGGCGACGACCTGTTGTCGGGACTGGTGCAGATCCGCGACGGCGGTGACCAATTGACCGAGAACGAACTGATTTCGATGGCGTTCCTGCTGCTCATCGCGGGACACGAAACCACGGTCAACCTCATCGGCAACGGCACATACGCGTTGCTGCGCAACGAATCCCAATTTCAGGAACTGCGCGCGGACCCGTCCGGCGTGCCCGCTGCGGTGGAGGAGTTCCTCCGCTTCGACAGCCCGGTGGACTGGGCGACCGTGCGCTACACCGCCGAGCCCGTGCAGGTCGGCGATGTCGAGATCCCGGCGGGCGAACTCGTCTACGTCGCGCTGTCCGCCGCGAACCACGACCCGGCCCGTTACCACGACCCCGACCGGCTGAACGTCACCGGCGACGCCGGGGGTCACCTGGCCTTCGGCCACGGCATCCACTTCTGCGTCGGCGCCCCGTTGGCCCGCGTCGAAGCCGAAATAGCCTTCACCGCACTGCTGCAACGATTCCCGGACCTCACCCTGGCCCCCGCCGCCACCACGCCGACCTGGCAGCACAGCCTGCTCATCCGTGGCCTCACCGCCCTGCCCGTCCGGTTGCGCAAGGAGGCGGCGGTTACGACGGGGGAGTGATGGCCAAGTAGACGCTGCTCCAGAGCTGTGCCGCATTGGATTCGGTGACATCGGCTTCACTGGCACCGAAGGGCGCGACGCGATAGCGGCCGTTGTCGAAGCGCCAGCTCCACAGTTCGGAGTTGGCCATCGACTCGGCGGCCTTGATCGCCTCCCACAGGGTGCGCTGGGCGCTCACCAGGCGGTCTCTGACCGGTTGGGGTAGGTCGGTGCGGTCGAGTTGCCGATCGAGGCCGCTGGCGAGTGCGGCCTGCACCCAGGACCAGACCACGGTGCCGTGGTAGTCGTGGTTGGTGAACTGGGATTGCAGGGCGGGGTCGGCGAAGACCGGATTGGCCACGACCAACCCGGCTTCGGTGATCAACCCGAGCGGGAACGGGCGGAACATCGCACGCACCTGCTGGTCGAGGATCTCGGGCGGCGGTGCGCCGAACAGCAGGTCGAACGTGTCGTCGGAGTGCGTGATCGGAATCGGTGCACCGTCGGCGTCCAGGGCGATGGCGGGGAAGGTGATCGGGTTGTTGTCGAGCGAGGCCAGCGCGTCTTGTGCGGTGACACCGATCTTTCCGGCGTAGGAATCGACGGCGGCCCTGGCCTGTTCGGCGTCGCGGGTCACGGTGAACAGTCGCGGGGCCTCGGCCCGCCAGGTTTTCGCGGCAGCGGCGGCGAAGGACAGTTCCAGCCGATCGTCGGCGGTCAAGAAGGGGTCGAGCACCCCGTGGTCGAGCAGCCGAGCGGTAGCCTCGAGCGCGGCGGGTGCGAGGATGGCGTTGACGTCGTAGGGGTAGCGGCCGCCGCCGAGACCGATTCCGCTGTCCCGCCATTCGCCCGAGTCCCGACCGGGCTGCAGGGCGATCAGGTTGCCGTATCGAGGCTCGTCGGCGAAGGCCGCGGTCGTCGACGTGACGAGTCGCAGGTTGCGCACCAACGCTTGACCGAGCAACACGGTCGAGTTGTCCAGTGGCGCACGCAGATAGGCCGACGCCCGTTCGGCACCGGTCGGATCGTCGAGCAGGTGGGCGGCGGCAACCGGGGCGAGCAGATAGTTCTCGTCGACCATGTTGTAGTCGAATATCGGCGCGCCGCTGAGGGTTCCGTTCTTGCGCTTGTTCGTGAGCACCGCGTACTCCGACAGTGACTCCTCATGCGCGACCTGGCCCTCGGGTCCGAGCCGAGTCAGTACGGAACGAATGCCCGCTTCGATCGCCTCGGGCGCCAGCACCGGCTTCAGCAGCATCATCGAGATCAGGGTGTCGCGGCCGAAATAGGTGTTGAAGCGCCACGATCCAGCGAGGAACTTCTCTCGGTAGCTGAGGAAGGTGAGCGTGTTCTTCGCGCCGTCGAGCTTGCGCTCATGTCCGTTGAGCAGTTCGGATCCGGACAGCGGCGTCAATGAGGTGTCGCCGGTCATTGCGGTGACGCGCAGTGCGATTCGGCCGTCGGGCCCTGCGGTGACCGTGCCGTTCGGGGCCACCGCCCCGTCGATGACCTCGAGACCGAGCTGGTAGCCGGGCGCGCCGTCGAGACGGTCCCGTGCCCACGTCACCGTGTTGCCGGCAATGGTCGGCGCGACCACGAGCTCGGTGGGCACGAGCGCGTACTGGTCGTAGTCGCGCAGGACCCGAACATTGGACAGGACGGCCTGCTTGGGTATCAACGTAGGCGCGCTGATCGAGGCATCGAACTCGATCCCGTGCCGCGGACGGCCCTGAGAATCGTTGGACGCCTTCGCCTTCAGCGGCGAGTCCAGCACCCAGTCCGCCGCGGCGGCGATCGGCCCGAACCAGACCCCGGTCCCGCTGTTGCCTGCCGGAAACGCCGCCACGATGCGCGGATTGCGACCCGAACGCAGCAGCAGATGCGCTGCGGTCTTGTCCTCGCGCAGGAAATAGTTCTGGTTCAGGCCTTCGCGCACCTCGAAGCGGAACGCCGTGTCGCTCGGCGAGGACGCGCACCCGGTGGCGAGGAGCAGCAGGAGCGCCACCCATACTGCCGCGATTTCGAGGAGCGGCCCAGTCCGGTGCCCGGTCCGCAGTGCCTTGACGTGGTGCATGACAGAGCCCTTCCGTCCGTGCTCCGGGAGATCCTTTTCCGAACACGCCGAGCCCGCACAGCACTCGGCTGGGACCGTTTCAATGTATCGCCGATCAATGTTCCAGCTGGACGGAATCGGCGTCTCCGGCCGCGTCCTGCGGTGCTGGCTTCGGTAACCGACGCGCTCCGTGATGGAGTGACGGGTATGACGGATGAGAAGCAGACGCCGGGGGCGCTGTCGGGAATTGTGGTCGCGGACTTCGGCAGGATTCTTGCCGCGCCCTATCTGACCATGCTGTTGGCCGACCTGGGCGCCGAGGTCATCAAGGTGGAGCGGCCGGGTGCGGGGGACGACACGCGAGGGTGGGGGCCGCCGTTCGTGGCTGGGCAGGCGACTTATTTTCAGTCGGTGAACCGGAACAAGACGTCGGTCACGCTCGATCTGGGCAGCGAAGAGGGGCAGCGTTACGCGCGGGAGCTGGTGCGGCGGGCCGACATCGTGGTCGAGAACTTCCGTCCGGGGACGATGGCGAAGTTCGGTCTGTCGTACGCGGACGTGCAGGAGTTGAATCCGCGGGCCGTCTACTGTTCCCTGTCCGCGTTCGGTGGGGGCAAGGGCGCGGAACTGCCCGGCTACGACCTGCTGGTGCAGGCCGCAGGCGGGCTGATGAGCATCACGGGGCCGGGCGAAGGGGAGCCGACGAAGACCGGTGTGGCGGTGGTCGACGTCCTCGCGGGCCTGCATGCGACGGTGGGAGTGCTTGCGGCACTGCGGCATCGGGACGCGACCGGGGAGGGACAGCTGGTCGAGGTGAATCTGCTGTCCAGCCTGCTGGCGGGCATGGTGAACCAGAGCACGGCCTACGCGCTGGCCGGTGTGGTGCCGACCACCATGGGCAACCGGCATCCGTCCATCGCGCCGTACGAGGTGTTTCCCACCGCCGACCGGCCGCTCGCCGTGGCGGTGGGCAGCGACGGGCAATTCGGCACGCTGTGCCGGGCGATCGGCGCCGACCAGCTGGCCGACGACCCGCGCTTCACCGACAACACCACACGTGTCGCGCATGTCGGGGTGCTGGCGGCGGCGCTCGGCGAGATCTTGGTGACCCGGCCCGCGGCGGACTGGGAAGCGCTGCTCACCCCGCTCGGCGTTCCGTGCGGGCCGGTGAACGATATGGCGGGGGCGTTCGCGCTCGCCGATCGGCTCGGGCTCGAGCCGCGCATCCCCTCGGACGGCACCGACATGCCACCCTTGGTGGCCAACCCGATCACGTTGTCGCGCAATCCGGTTCGCTACACCACGCCGCCACCGAAGCTTGGCGCGGGCACCGATCGCGTCCTGGCCTGGCTGGACGAGAACTGATCGCCGCAGCGATGATCAGTGCGCGCTGACCGCCACCGGAAGTCGAGCCGCCATGCGTCGTGCCAGCAGAATCACCACGTGGGCGCGCAACATTCCGATGGTGCCCGCGCACTGGTCTGCTCGCGCCATGGCGGCGTAGTCGTGCACATTCTCCGGATCGCTCAGCAACTCGTCGAGTTCCATTCCGGCCCTGGCTTGTTCGCGGGTCAGCGTCCGATCGGGCAACCAGCTGAGCCGCCAGACCGCCCGTCCACGCTCGGTAACGCGAGACGCACATTCCGGACTGATATCACTGGTGATAGACCACTCGGTGCAGTAGAGCGCCATGCCGAACTCCTATAAAAGCTCTCCCGAACGAAATTCGCAGCGATAATTCAGTTTTCGGCATCGCGGCCGGTCCGATCGGTATCACTGGTAGTAGATCTAGGTCCAAGGTAGAACGTGCCGGCGCATTAGACGACCCCTGCGTGGCTTTCTAAAATCGAGTTCAGGTTGCGTTAACTGGCTGATCACCGCCGATCACAGCCCGATCACGCGCTGATCATGCTGTATCACGCTCAACGCTGACGGGCCTGTTCGCTGGGCAGCCGTACCGCGCGTCGATACCGCTCAGCCGTCGCCCCGGCGACTCCGGTGAGCTCAGGGGTGACGCAGAGCTGGAACCCTGATCGGCGGCTCGAGTCAGCGCCCGTAATACGCTGCCTATTAGACGGACTCGCCCGTGTAGACAGCATTTGTCGATCCCGAATTTCCCCCCGATCCACCGTGGGCGTCGCAATCTCTTGTCACGCCGAAATTGCGACTATCGCCCGCGTGGTGATGCTCTGAAACGTGTTGTCAGCCGGGGAGTTTGCCGAGCAGCCAGCTGCCGACGCCTTCCGGGTTCTCGTCGAAGTAGTAGTCGTGAATGGCCTGGAGCAGATCGTCGGTGGTGACGAAGCCGTCGCCGTCGGTGTCGAGCCTGCGGTGATTTTCGCGGGCATCGTCGGCAGGCAGGTGCATGAGTGTCCCTGTCCAGCGGACGTACTCCTCGGCGTTCAGTTTGCCGTCGCCGTCCACGTCGGCGATCGCCATGATCGCCTCGAGGAACGGGCGGTAACCCTGCTCGAATGACTCCTCGGTCACCAGCAGGCCTTCGGCGAAAGCCTCCTTGTACTCGGCGAGATCGACCGAGCCGTCGATGTTCACATCGCCCGCCGAAGCCAGGCGGCCCCACAGTTGCAGGCTCAGCCGCAGCAACTCCTGTGCGGCAGGCGAATCCGGCTCGTGGCCGAACTCCTCGGCCAGCGCGCGCGCCGAGTTCTCGAAGTCGCTGCGCTCGACCCGGTCGTCCCCGTCGAAATCGAACGTCTCGAATCGGCGCTGCAGCTTGCGTGCCAAGAACTCACTGATCTCCATGACCTGCCCATCCATTCGCATCCGGTGGTGACGTCATCGGCACGGTAGCCGGTCGGCCACCACCGGAATTCTCCGCTGATCGCTGTCGTGCCACGCCACGAATCCTGATAACTACCACAATGCCGCCGCTCCAGCAGCTTTCGCGGCAGCGGTCAGTCCGCCGGGAGGGCCACCGACGAGCGGTAGTTCGGGCAGTGCTCCAGTTCGCCGTCGTGCGGGCAGGTGAGCAGCCAATGCAGGTATCGCCGTGCGGTTTCGAGTTCGTGCATGCGGGTGTCGATGGCGGACATGTGCGCGTGGACGGTGGCGCGCCAATCGCCGGTGGTCGAGCGGGCGGCGAGCAGGGTGGCGATCTCGTCGAGGCTGAGCAGGCCGGTGGTCTGCCATTGCTTGATCAACGCGATGCGGTAGAGCTGGTCCCGGTCGTAGCAGCGGCGGCCGCCGCTGCGGTGTGCGGTGATCAGCCCACGGCGCTCCCAGTAGTGCAGCGTGGACAGCGGGATGTCGAAGTGGTCTACGACGGTGGCGATGGGTGTCAGCTGCGGCATTCCTCTAGTTGACCTCAACCCGGGTTGAACAGGCAAGGTAAGCCTAAGTTTTCTGATCAACTCGGAGGTGAGACTTTGTCGGACGAGCCGTATTCCATTATCGAAGCTGCTCTTGCGTTACGCGCGGGGGAGATGAGCAGTGTCGCGCTGGTCGAGTCCGCGATCGCGCGGGCCGATCGGGACGAGCTGGGTGTCTACCTCTCCCGGTTCGACGAGCAGGCAAGGCAGCAGGCCCGGCGTGCGGACGAAGAGCGGGCGCGTGGTGTCCATCGCGGCGTGCTGCACGGCATACCCGTCGCGGTGAAAGACACCATCGCGGTGGCCGATGGTGACACGACGGCGCAGAGCGTGGTGCACGATCGTGCGTGGGCGGCGGGCCGGGATGCGCCGGTGGTCGCCAGATTGCGGCAGGCCGGGGCGATCATCATCGGCAAGACGACGACGATGGAGTTCGGTTGTGGCGTACCGAATTCGGCGAAGACCGCCCACTGTTTTCGCGACTTGGGCGACTATGCGAGGGCAGCGCAGTTCGCCGAGCAGTCGCTGAAGATGTCCGATGGCTATCTTCGTGGTCGCGCGTTCAATCTGTGCATCCTTGCGTCGGCCCTCGCAGACGACGACCCGCGCGAGGCCGCACGCATCGGCATCGAAGCACTCGGCATTGTCAGCGGGCTTGAGTCGCACCGTACTCACGCTTATCTTCGGGAAGTGCGCCATCGGTTGATGCCGTATGCCGCTTTATCCGACGTCGAGTACTTCCGGCGTCAGGTCCTCGCAATCACAAGGCGGGTAGACTGAGTGCTCGATAAATCGCGACAACAGTTGCGGCGCCGACTATTTCGCCTCGATCAATCATCGCGACTGCTTCTTCGAGAGGAACCCAGCGGATGTCCTCGGCTTCGTTGATGTCCGGCGGCGTATCGGTCAGCTCCGCCCCGCGCGCCAGATAGATCTGCTGCGGTTGATCGAGGGTTCCGATGGCAGGTTGGTAGGTAACCAGGTGTTCCATCGCCTTCGGCCGCCAGCCCGTTTCTTCCTCGACCTCACGCGCCGCTGCGAGCGCCACGTCCTCGGCGTGGTCCACGTAACCGCCGGGCAACTCCCATACCCATTGGTCGATGATGAATCGGTGCCGGTACATCAGCAGTGCCTCGCGTTTGTCGTTGAGTACCAACGTCATTGCGCACCGGGGCATTCGTGCGACGTACTGCGTGAATTTGACGCCATCCGGCAACTCGACATCGACGGTGGAGAGCTTGATGTGTCGGTTCTCGTCCACGACGTTCTCACCGTGGATCGTCCACTGGGTGCGGCTCACAAGGTCGACGGTAGCGCCGTGCCGAGCTGGAGACCGATCGAGGTTGTGCCGGCCGGGCGGCAGCTCTCGACATGGGTGGCTAGCGGAGGTCGGTGATGAGGTGGAAGCGTTGGAGGACGACGGTGGTCTCGTCGGAGACTGTGAAGGTGCTGTCGTCGAGTGATCGGCGCATTTCCGGACTGTGCCAGTACTTTTCGTGCACGGCGCGCCAATCGGCGAGGGCGTTTAATCCTTCACCTTCGTCGATGGCGTGGGGGAGGTCGACGTCGGCTAGGCGGGACAGTCGGACATCTGTCACTTCGATTACCGCGACTCGGCGGTCGGTCGAGTCGGCTACTGCCGCAAGCGAGCCGACCTCGGGCAGTGGCTCGCCGCAGTGCTCGTAGTCGGCGAGTAGGCCGGTGGTGGAGGTCTTCGAACCGTCGAGGATGGCGGCGACGAGTTGGTCGCGGAGCGGGCCGGGGAACGAGAACTCCGCTTTCGGTAATGCCTCGGGGTCGGTGGGTGAAGTGGAGCCGGTCGTCATGGCGCAACTCTACGACGGTAGCCGGATGTGTTGTCCGACAAGGTAGTCGGCGCTACGGGTAGACCGGGGCGGTGGAGGTGGGGAGGTCTACTTGGCTGCCGATGTTTCCGCGGAGGGGGAGGAAGGTTCCTTGGCGGAGGGATTGTTCGATGTCTTCGAGGGAGTGGCCTTTGGTTTCGGGGACGAAGAAGAAGACGAATACCAAGGACAGGAGGTTGAAGAGGGCGTACATGATGAAGGCGGGGCCGAGACCCAGGGTGTCGATGGTGGTCAGGGCGGTGAGGGTGAGGAAGAGGTTGGAACCCCAGAGGGCTACGGCGTGCAGGCTGGTAGCGCGGTCACGGATGCTGAGGGGGTAGAGCTCGGAGCCGAGTAGCCAGCCGACGGCTTGCAGGCCGGCGGCGTTGCAGGCCATGTAGGCGAGCATGAGGGCGAGGGTGAGGTAGCGGTTGGGGTGGGCGGTGAGGACGAAGAGGAGTCCGAAGCCGAAGAGGAACAGGGTGGCGCCGGGGATGAGGGTGAGCATGAGCTGGCGGCGGCCGACGACGTCGACCAGGCGCTCGCCGACGGCGGTGAAGATCAGGTAGACGGCGGCGATGCCGAGGCCGGACCAGATGACGAGCCCCGTGCTGAAACCTGCTGCGCTGCCGAGGATTGTGTGCGAGTAGTAGATCATCATCTCCAGCCCGGAGAGCTGGGTGAAGGCGGCGATGCCGAGGCCGGCGACGAGCGCGGGGCGGGCCCACCGCTGGGTCAGGTTTGCCCACCCGCCACGGGATTCCTTGTTCTCCTGCTGGGAGATCGCCCAGATCTTCAGGGTCTCGTCGACGGCGGCGGACCGGTTCGGGCGCATCCAGCGCAGCACGACCCTGGCCTTGCCGACGGTGCCGTTCTCGATGAGCCAGCGCGGCGTCTCCGGTAGTTGCAGCATCGCGACGGCCAGCACGATCGCTGGGATGACCGCGATACCGATCATCCACCGCCAGTCGTCGCTGGCTTCGAACGTGCCGCCCGCGACCACGCTGACCAGGTTGGCGAGGAAGATGCCGACACCGATGGCGAGGTTGAAGAAGGTGACCATCGCCCCGCGGCGGTGGGGCGGGGCGAGTTCGGCGATGTAGGTCGGCACGATCTGTGAGCAGGCGCCGACCGCGAGGCCGAGGAAGAACCGGCAGATAGTCATCATCCACGCGTCTACTGCCAGCGCACAGGCCACGACCCCCACGGCGAACACGCAGGCGATGATGAAGATGGTTCTCCGCCGCCCCAGCGACTTCGACAGGGATCCGCCGATCAGGGCGCCGACGACGGCACCGGCGAGAATGGCGGCGGTGAGAATCTCCTGCTGGGTGTGGTCGATACCCCACTGCGCGGACATCTTGGGCAGCGCGCCGGAGATGATCCCGGTGTCGTAGCCGTAGAGCATGCCGCCCAGGGCGGCGAACAGCGCCACGATCAGGACATTACGATTGGCATTCTGCTTTTCGTCCCGCGTCGCTTTCTCCGGCGCGGAAATAACCATCTCGTAGCCATCGAGGTTGCGGCGGCGCAGGCGAGGAATGAAATTCCTGCGTCTGCTTATTGTCGAACGCTCGCTGGGCATACGCCCCAGTCGACCGTGCGCGCCCGACCAGCGCAAACGTAGCGGTCTTATTTGTGAACAGTATTACTTTCATGTTTGGCGTATTGCGTAGTTTCGGAGTATTGCGGCAGTTCTCGCGCGTCGGCGAGAACTGCCGCAGCGAAACTATGTGGCCGCCTCGACGGGAACGGGCTGGTCGGCCACCACCGTCTTGACCCGCCCGGCAGTAAGGACCACCACCAAGACCGCGGCGATCAGGCTGGTTATCGCGATGATCGAAGCCACCCGTCCCGTCGCGTCGCCGGTCGAGACACCGATCTGCCCGAAGACGACGGTCGCCACCGCCGCCCCGATAGCCCCGCCGAGGTTGTGGAACGTCCACGAGGCGCCCACCGCGAAGCCGGATCGGTTCGGCGGCACGGTCGAAATGGCCAGCACGGTCGCCGGTCCCAGCACCAAGGCCCACCCCGCGCCGAAGAGCACTAGCGCGACGAAGAGTACAGCCAGCAGATCACCGAACGCGGACCAGGCGATGCCCGCTCCCGCGAGGGTCAACAGCCCGAACCCCCACGGCAGCAACGAATGTGCGCCGAACTGATCAACGAACCGCCCCGCGACCGGCGAGGCGAGCGCGAGCGTCCCGCTGACGAGCAGCAGCACGAATCCCGCTTGCCGCACGTCGAAGTCGCGCCCCTGTGTGAGATACGTCGGAATCACCAGCAGCGCAGCGGCATAGAACAGCCCGAGCGAAAAATCCGAGACGATCGCCGCGACGAATCGCCGATTGCCGAACAGTGCCGGATCGATCAACGGATTCGCCGCCCGCCGCTCCGCGACGATCCCCACCGCGACCGAGACCACCAGGACGACCGCGGCGATGAGGACCCAGGGTGAAAGCCACCCCCGCAGGTCGCCCAGGACAAAGATGCCGACAGCCGACACCACGGCGAACGCGACAACGACCTGTCCGGCCCAGTCCGTGCCGCCGGTGGTGTCCGGCGGCACTTGGGGGACCGCGAAGGCAATCGCGACAAGGGCCGCGATGCCGAGCGGAATGTTGATCCAGAAGATCGACTGCCAGCCCAAGCTGGGCACCAACAGACCGCCGAGCACCGGACCGATGGCCAACCCCAGGCCGTTGACCGAGTACAGCCAACCGATGGCCTTGCCTCGATCACCCGGCGGGAACAGCGATTCCACCAGCGTCGAGGTGCTCGTGTAGAGCACAGCACAGGCCGCACCCTGCACGAAGCGCGCGACGAGCAGGACGCCGATCGACGAGGCAGCCGCCGCCCCCGCCGACGCGACCACGAACAGGGCAAGCCCGAACAGCAACACCTTTCGGCGTCCGAGATGATCGGCGACGCGCCCCGCCGTAACCATGAACATCGACAGCGCCATCAGGAAAACACCGAGGGTCAGTTCGGTGTTCGACGTACCGGCCTGCAAGTCGGCCCCGATGGCGGGCAGCGCGGTGGTGACGATGGTGAGGTCGATGCACCCGAGGAACGACGCCACCGCCAGCCCGCCGAACCCGATGACGCGCCGCGGGGCCGGGATCTCGAGGGTCACAGCTGCGCCTCCGCCGCGGAGTTCAGCGCCGACTTGCGCTTCTTGAATCGCAAAGGGAGCCAAGCGACGCGGTCCGGATGCTCGGGTTCGACGAACAGCTCCCGCGTGCGCCCCATCGCGGCGGAGATGCGCTGCGGGTAGATGACGAAGTCGAAGCCCTCGTGCGCCCAGAGCGGCATGATGATCGGGCATTCCTCCAAAAGGTATGCGCGGCAGGAGGTCCGGACCGCCTCCTGGTCGACGTCGGGTTCGCGCGCCAGCCGTCGCTCGATGAACCGGTCGATGGTGCTGTCGATGGCATGCCGATACGGCTCATCGGTCTCGTAGGCGTGCTCGATGGCGTCGTAGAGATCGCCGTAGCGGGGATGGGACAGCGCGAAGTCCCAGCGCAGAATGTTTGTCGGGCAGTCGATCTGGTCCAGGTAGCCCTGGTTGCGGGCGATCCACTGGTCGCCGGCGATGCGGGCACGGGCGTGCCGGTCTCTGTCGGTGCCGCCGCTGAGGTTGTGGCGTTGCAAGGTGTCCGCGACGGCGATCGCGCAGCGCCCGAAGTTCGAGCGATTGATCAAATCGATGGTCGCGGCGAGTTTTTCGCCCTCGTGATAGTCCGCGCCGACGCTGACCAGCAGGACGGTGGAGCGACCGTCGGTGGTGATGCCGTCCGAGCGTAGGTCGTAGGCGGCCTTGTGCGACGCGGAGAGCAGCGTAGTCGTGGTCATCAGCTCCACACCTTCAGCGACTCGGCCGGATCGGTGACCCCGATGAAGAGGCCGATGGTGATGCGGGGGCGGTCCTGGGAGGGCGCGACCGCGTGCACCCGGCGCGGATCGATGAAGATCGCATCGCCCACGCGCGGTGTGATGACCAGCGCGGGATCGCCGACCGCGGCGCGGTCGATGCCGTACACGCGGTCGCCGGATCGGTCTCGATATTCGCGCTCGTCGGGATAGTCGTCCCAGATCTGTAATTCGCCGCCGCGCTCCGGCACGTCCAAATAGACATTGACCGACAGCTGCCGAGTGATCCGAATATCGAAGTCCGACGGCAGGTTGCGGCCGACATTGTCGGTGTGTGGCTCCAGATCCACCCCCGCCAGCTGATAGCGCGCAACACCGGCGAAGAAGGCCTGCCCATTGCGCCGCAGCAAACTCGCCCCGGCCGGCCAGATCTCGTCGAGCAGCAGCCGCAGGTCGTCCGCGGGGTACGAATACGGCGAGGCGATATCGCGCAGCCGATCGATATTGTCGCGCGCCTCGTCGAAGTACCGTCCGCGCCCGGCGTCGGTGCTCGTCTCCGAGAACGCGTGCCCGATCCGGCGGAACTGCGGGTCGGTTGCCAGCGGGCCATGGTCCTGCCTGCCGACGAAGGCGTGGCGCAGGTGGTCGAGCGCGTCCGGCCGGACGAAGCCGGCCAGTCGCACCGCGTGCACGTCGCCGTTCAGCAGTGCGGTCAGCGATTCGTGGTCGAATCCCTGCCTGGTGGTGTCCAGCACGCGGTTTCCGAGAGTTGGCGTGGCCGTGGTCATGTCGTTCCCCTCTAGTTGTCGCTCGATGGACCGGGCACAGGCCCAGGCACGAGAGGGGAGGGCGTTTCGGACATGAGTCGACCCCCGTCTCTCGAGAGGGCTCCAGCACACCGACGGAGCCCGCGCTTGCCCGGACCGCTTGACGCGGCTCGGCCTGGTCTTGACCCGGGGCACCCCGCCGCGGTTGGAGGGTTGCCGGCCAGCTAGCCGGGGACTTGACGCTGGCACTCTTGACCTGAGGTAAGCGTGCCGCCCGCCAGAAGCGTTGTCACGCTTTAGAATCGCACTGAGTTATGAATCCGGATGGAAGGATTTCACCCGGCGATGCGGAACGTCGTGGCAGGTCAGCCGCCGAGCAGGCCGAGGCCGCGCAGTTCGAGCGCGGCGAGCCGGCGCACCGTGGCGTCGTCGCCGCGCCGCCAAGCGTCGACCACGTCCGAGTCGATCCGGTCCAGCTTGCGCAGCGGCTGATTGGCGAGGGCGCGCAGGGCGAGCAGATCGCGTCCGCCGGGGACGGCGCGCAGGCGGGCTGCTGTTGCGGCCCTGCGCATCCAGCGCACCCGCAGCGGCAGCCAGACGAACAGCACCAGTCCGAGCGGGACGATCAGTAATCCTATGGCGAGCGCCATGGCGAGATCGTTGACCACCGCCTGCTGGTCGCTGCCGGCCTCCGCCATGGACCGCGCCGCCGCGGACGCGCGCTCGAAGGGGGAGGTGAGATCGTCGCCCACCATCGGCACCCGGCCGACCTTGCGGCCGACATCACCGAGGCTGTCGGCCATGCCGCCGCCCGCGCCCTCCAGCTTCTGGCCGGGCACGCCGAGCTTCTGCACCAGATCGTGCACCCAAAGCGCGGCCATGACCGAGAAGTAGACCCAGGCCACCACCAGCAGATCCGTGACCAATTGACGGGCGGCGACGGAAGCCCGATCGGCATAAATCCTCACCCGTTCGGAATTCCCCGGTGCGCCGATCGAAAACAGCACTTTCCCGCTCCCCAGTTATTCCTCAGTCGAGTTGCGGGACCAAATGTGGTTCCTTGATGAGGAATTCGACAGACCGAAGTGCGGCCCGCGCCGTCCGGGTCGAAATCGCGAACCACTCGAGGAGCTTTGCCATGCCCTTGTTACGACGCATGTTCGCAATCATGCTCGGCGCGTTGATCATCGTCGCGATGTCGGTCGCCACGGGATCGGCCGCGCCCACCGAAGAACGAGAAGTGTTCTCCCCGGACGGCACCATCGGCCGCGTGGTCCTGCCGGTTCGGCCGGAAGCCCCGGCGCCGCGCTCGGCGGTGCAGGCCGACGTGGTGACGATCCAGCAGACCGGGCCGTCCAGTCAGCGGTTCGATCTGGTGTTCGTCGGCGACGGATACACCTCGAGCCAGCTGGACATCTACAAGCAGCACGCCGTCAACCGGTGGAACGAGATCGCCCAGGTCGAACCGTTCAAGACCTACAAGAACTCGTTCAACGTTTGGGCGGTCAACGTGGTGTCCCAGCAGTCCGGCGTCGACAACGATCCACGCGGCACCATGCGGAACACCGCCCTGGACATGACGTTCTGGTGCGGCGGCACCGAGCGGCTGCTGTGTGTGAACGAGACCAAGGCCTTGCAGTACGCGCGGTTAGCGCCCGAGGTCGACCAGGTGGTCGCGCTGGCCAACACCACCAAATACGGCGGGGCAGGCGGCAAGGTGGCGACGTCGTCCGGCGGCAACGCGCAGTCGGGGCAGATCGTGGTGCACGAGCTCGGGCACTCGGTGGCCGGCCTGGCGGACGAGTACGACTACCCGAACGATCGGTACACCGGGCGGGAGCCGCGTGAGGTGAACGCCTCCACCTACACCAGCGCGCAGATGCAGCAGAACAAGGCCAAGTGGTACCAGTACCTCGGCAAGCCGTCGCCGGACGGTGGCGTGGTCGGCACCTACGAGGGCGCCGTCTACCACAAGCGCGGGGTGTACCGGCCGACGCAGAACTCGCTGATGCGCTCGCTCGGTCGTGAATTCAACCTGATCGGGTTGGACGCGATGAAGGCCGCGATCGAGCGGAAGGCCCCGCCGACCCAGCACTGATTCATCACCGGATGCCCGGCCGCCCCGGCCGGGCATCCGAGGTAATTCCCCTGAGCCAGCAGGTATTTCGAGTCTCGCACGGGAGCACCTCGTGATGAGTTGTGAAGGAGAACGCAATGGCATCCAGACAGCATCAGCACAGACGTGACCGGGGCGGGCCGCGCACCCGCGTGGTCGCGGCCCTCGGCTGGACCGTGCTGACCCTGCGACGGTTATCGCGGCTGACCCTGTTGGTCGTGGCCGCGGCACTGCTCCTGTCCGGCGCGCCCGCGCTGGCCGACCCGACGAACGGCCCGGATGTCACCGGCGGCGAGGCACAGCCGACGTTCAACCCGAAAGCGCCGGTCCGGCAGGACCTTTGGGTGCGTGCCCCCGTGGACAGCGACCGGGACGGCAAGGACGACGAGGTGCACGTCCAGGTCGTCCGTCCGGCCGGCGCCACTGGCAAGCTGCCGGTGGTGTACCAGGCGAGCCCGTACTTCTCCGGCGGTAACGATGTCGCCAACCACAATGTGGACGTCGAACTCTATGTGCCCGACGGCGCGGACGGGCGGCGGATGGCCCCGGCACCGGGCGAGCTGCGCGCGCGGGTGGCCGAGGACCTGCGGGTCGCGGGCATCACCGTCGCCAACGGCCAGATCACCTGGCAGTACGAGGAATTCTTCCTGGCTCGCGGCTACGCCGTGATGTACGGCGAGTCGCTGGGCACCGGCACCTCCACCGGCTGCCCGACCTCGGGCGCACGCAACGAGACCATCGGCGCGCGGGCCCCGATCGACTGGCTCAACGGCCGGGCGAAGGCGCGGGACGCGCAAGGTAAAGCCGTGGTGGCCAATTGGGCCAGCGGCAAGGTCGGCATGATGGGTGTGTCCTACAACGGGACGCTGCCCAACGCGGTCGCCGCCACCGGCGTGCCCGGGCTGGAAGCGATCGTGCCCATCGCCGCGATCAGCAGCTGGTACGACTACTACCGTGCGGCAGGCGCGGTGGTCGCTCCCGGCACCTACCAGGGCGAGGACGCCGACGTGCTGGCCAAGTACGTCTACACCAGGGCCGACCGGAACGTCTGCACACCGGTGATCGACAAGCTCCAGAAAGACCAGGACCGGGTCACCGGTGATTACATCGGTTTCTGGAACGAGCGCAACTACCTCAACGATGTCGGCAAGGTGCGGGCCGCGGTACTGGCCGTGCACGGTCTCAACGACTTCAACGTCAAGACCAAGCACGTCGCGCAGTGGTACGACGCCCTGAAGAAAGCCGGTGTGCCGCACAAGATCTGGCTGCACCAGTCCGGCCACACCGACCCGATCAGCCTGCGCCGGGACGAGTGGTTGCGCACCGTGAACCGCTGGTTCAGCAAGTACCTGCTCGGCCGGGACAACGGGATCGACCGCGAGCCGAAGTCCACCATTCAGCGCGAGGACAAGTCCTGGGTGAACGAGCCGGAATGGCCCGCACCGGCCACCTCGGCCGCGACCGCGGTGTTCCAACCGGGCGGCCGCAATACCGGCGGACTCGCGACATCCGGACCGGGGCGGGTCACCGAATCACTCGACGACGACGCGACGAAGCTGGCCTCGACCCTGGTCGCGGCGCCGAGTTCGCCGAACCGGTTGGCGTACTTCTCCAAGACCACCACGGCTCCGCTGCGGATCAGCGGCACGGTCGACGTCGCCCTCCGGCTGTCCTTCCAGCGTCCGGCGGCCAATGTCACTGCGCTGCTGGTGGATCGGGCCCCCGACGGCAGTTCCAAGATTGTCACGAGGGGTTGGGTGGACCCGCAGAATCGGGACTCGATCGACAAGACCAGCCCGATCACCCCGGGTAAGGAGTATGCGATCAACCTGTCCATGCAACCGCACGACTACGTGCTGGCGCGTGGACACAAGCTGGGTGTGGTGGTGTTGTCCAGTGACAACGAGTACACCCTGCGGCCCAAGCCGGGACCCGGCTTCGGGATGAACCTGGCCGAAACCAAGGTCTCGTTCCCGGTGGTCGGCGGGCAGGCCGCCCTCAAGGCCGCGATCGGCTGACCCACCGCGATCCGGTCACGCCCGAAAACCAGTGGGCGTGACCGGATCTCCGGTGTCTACTGCTTGGCCGCCACCGCGATCAACTCGCTGACCGCGCCCGGCGCGGAGACGCTGACCGCATGCGACGCCGAGATCTCGACGGTGTGCGCGGACGCACGCTCGGCCATGAACCGCTGGGCCTGCACCGGGATGTTCTTGTCCTCGGTGGTGAGCAGGGCGAACGCGGGGATGTTTCGCCAAGCCGCCGCGGTCGCCGGCTCCTGGAGTGCGGCGAGCGCGACCGGCCGCTGAGTCGCCGCCATCAGTTCGGCGGCGTTCGCGGGCACGTCGGCGGCGAACTGGGCGGGGAACTCGTCCTGACGGATGTACAGCTCGGTGCCCGAATTGCCGTCCGCGAGGGGGTAGTTCGCGGGACGGGTGGTCGGGCCGAGGGTGGAGCCGGGGAACTTGTCGGTCAACTCCAGCGCGCTTTCGCCCTCGGCGGGGATGAAGGCGGCGATGTAGACGAGCGCCGTCACGTTCACCTTGCCCGCCGCGGCGACGGTGATGACGCTGCCGCCGTAGGAATGACCGACCAGGACGCACGGGCCGTCGATGTCATCGAGGACCGAGCCGATGTAGGCGGCGTCGCTGTCCAGGCCGCGCAGCGGGTTGGCTGCGGCTACGACGGAATGTCCTTGTGCGCGCAGCTTTTCGATGACGCCGTGCCAGCTGGACGAGTCGGCGAACGCGCCGTGCACCAGCACGATGGTGGGCGAGGAGGTACTCACGAATGTTCCTTAGGTCCGGAGGAATTGGTCACGCGGTGTGCAGGGCGGCGCGCAGCACGGAAACCGCCTGGGCGACAGCCGCTTTGGCGGCGTTGGTGTCGTGCATCGAGTTGACCATGACGAAGTCGTGGATGATGCCCCCGTAGCGCGCCTGGATCACGGGCACGCCCGCGGTACGCAGCTTGCCCGCGAACGCCTCGCCCTCGTCGCGCAGCACGTCGTTCTCGGCCGTGATGACCAGCGCGGGCGGCAGGCCCGACAGCTGCTCGGTGCTCGCACGCAGCGGCGACGCGGTGATCTGGGCGCGGTCCTCGGCGCTGGTGGTGTACTGATCCCAGAACCACTGCATGCCTTCGCGAGTCAGGAAGTAGCCTTCCGCGAAGCGCTGGTAGGAGCCCGTGTCGAAGTTGGCGTCGGTCACCGGGTAGAACAGCACCTGCTGCACGAACGAGACGTCGCCGCGCTCCTTGGCCATCAGCGTGAGGGCGATGGCCATGTTCCCGCCGACCGAATCACCGGCGACCGCAATGCGGGTCGGGTCCAGTGCCTTTTCGGCGCCCTGGGTGCTGACCCACTGGGCGACTCGATAGGACTGCTTGTTGGCCACCGGGTAGCGGACGTCGGGCGAGCGGTCGTACTCGGGGAAGACGACCGCCGCGTGCGCACCGACGGCGAGGTCGCGGACCAGGCGGTCGTGGGTGTGCGCGTCACCGAAAACCCAACCGGCGCCGTGGGTGTAGACGATGACGGGCAAGGTTTCGGTGACGCCCTGCGGCCGAACGATCCTGGCCCGCACCGAACCGGTCGGCCCGCCGTCGATGGTGATCCACTCTTCATCGATCTCGGGCTTGTAGATCGGCGCGTCCTGCACCGAATCCACTGCCTTGCGGCCCTCTTCCGGCGGCAACTGGTAGAGGAACGGGGGCTGGGAGGTCGCGTCGACGAACTCTTGTGCGGCGGGCTCCAGGGAGATTCCGTGCGGGTTTCCGGTCATTGAGAATCCTTTCGATAGGGAGTTGCGGGAGTTTCGAGAGGTCAGGCCAACTCGGCGAGCGCGCCGGTGATGACGGCGGCGACCTCGGCGGGGTGGGTCTGCATGACCAGGTGCGGTGCGTCGATCTCGACCACCGAGCGCAGCCCCGCGCGCTGGTAGCCGAACCGCTCGACCTCGGGATTGATGGTGCGGTCGGCGCTGGACACGATGCCCCAGCCCGGCTTGGTCTTCCAGGCCGCCGCGGTTGCGGCCTCGCCGAACGCGATCGCGGAGAGTGGCCGCTGGGAGACCGCGAGCACCTGCGCCCGCGCCTTGTCGAGCCCTGCCGCGAACACCTCGGGGAAGGCGGCGATGTCGACCGACACGTCGGTGCCCGGCTCGCCGTCGCGGACCGGATACGGCGCGTAGACGAGGTTGGCGGCCAGGTCGGAGTCCGGGAAGCCACCCTGCAATTGCCCGAGGCTCTCGCCGACTTCGAGGACATAGCCCGAAACGAACACCAGACCGACCACATTGTCGGCGACCCCGGCGACCGTGATCACCGCGCCGCCGTAGGAATGGCCCGCCAGCAGCACCGGCCCGTCGATCTGCTCGACGAACGACTTGAGGTAGGCCGCGTCCTCGGACAGGCTGCGGTTGAACACCGGCGGCGCCAGCACCCGGTGACCCTCGGCGAGCAGCCGCTCGGTGACCGGTGCCCAGCTGGCGGCATCGGCGAAAGCGCCGTGCACGAGAACAATGGTTGTCGCGGAAGACATGGAGTTCCTTTCTCGATCACTCGGATCGATGGCGTTGTGCCGCACTCAGTTTCCGATGAGCAACCCGTCCGGCGCCCCTCCACACCGGCCGCAAAAGCCCCCGATCAGGACACGGCGGCGGTCATCGGCTCGAACGCGGCGGTCGCGCCGGTGGAGCGAAAACGCTGCTGGTACTTGCGCGGTGAGATGCCGAGCCTGGCCACGAACGCGCGACGCAAGGCCTCGCTGCTGCCATATCCGGCGCTCATCGCAGCCTCGGTGACGCTGTGCCCGGCGTGCAGCAGGTCCCTGGCAACCCCGAAGCGGATGAAGGCGACGTATTCGGCGGGGGAGCGTTCGAGCTCGGCGCGGAACAGCCGGGTCAGGTGCCGGACGCTGACCATGGCATGCGCGGCCAAAGTTTGTACGGTGTGTGGAAACGCCGGGTCCGCGCAGATCAGGTCGACCACCTTGCGCACCAGCGGACTACGCGGCACGGGTCCGGTCAGTGAGGCCGAGAACTGCGATTGCCCGCCCGCGCGCTGCATGTACACCACCAGCAACTGCGCGACCCGGCGGGCGACGTCGGCGCCGTAGTCCTCCTCGACCAGCGCGAGCGCGAGATCGACGCCGGCCGCGACGCCCGCGGAGCTGTAGAGATTGCCGTCGCGCACGAAGATCGCATCGGGGTCGACCGCGACGGCCGGGTACTTGCGCGCCAGATCCGCGGCGAACTTCCAGTGCGTGGTCGCGCGCCTGCCGTCGTAGAGGCCCAGTTCGGCGACGACGAAGGCGCCGCTGCAGATCGAGGCCAGCCGGCGCGTGTTCCAGGACAGGTGCCGGGCGGCGGCGATCAGCTCGGGGGTGACGAACTTCGCGGGCGGCAGTTCGCTGCCCGGGATCACCACGGTGTCGAAGCGACCCGCGTCGGCGGCCGCGGCGCTGACCTCGATGCGCGCGCCGATCGAGGTCTGCACGTCCCGGCCGTCGGCGGAGAGCAGGACCACCTCGTAACCGGGCGCAGTCTGGTTGGCCTCCACGAAAACCTCTGCCGGACCGACGAAGTCGAGCATCTTGACGCCGTCGAAGACCAGGATGCCGACCCGTCGGCGGGGCGGCGCAGCGAAGTTGGGGGCCATGTCAACCATTGTTGTGGAGTCACGCCTCCAGAACAAGCGATGTGGGCGATATCGCACAACGGTTGGTACGGTGAGGCCATGGGACGGCCACGACAGTTCGACGAATCGGGCCTGCTCGACGCCGCTACCGAGCTGTTCTGGTCGCAAGGTTTCGACGAGACGTCGGTCGAGGACATCTCCCGCGCGACCGGCGTCGGCAACGGCAGCGTCTACGCCGCCTACGGCAACAAGCAGGGCTTGTTCCTCGCCGCGTTCGAACGCTACTGCGAGCGGCGCGCCAGGTTCGTGCGCGAGGTCGTCGGATCGGCGCCCGGATCCGCGCGGGCCGCGGTGCGCGCGCTGTTCCGAGCGATCATCGACGATTGTGCCGCGCAACCGAACCGGCGCGGGTGCCTGATGATCAACAGCATCGCCCAGTTGAGCGGCCGGATCCCCGAGGTCGCCGCCATCGGGGCCAAGACCACCGCGGCGATGGAGCAGGGCGTCGCCGAACGGCTCTCTCCCGCACTGCGCCTCGGCGACGGCACAGTGGACGAAGCCGCGCTCTCGGCACACAGTGCGAACATCATCGTCGTGGCGCAGGGCCTGATTCAGTTGAGCCGCTTGGGTACTCCGCGCGCACGCCTCGGTGAGATCGCCGATGTCTCCAGTGCCGCACTGCCCGCGGCCTGGGCCGATCGGGTAGCCGGCTGAACTACGGCGCGGACTCGCGTGGTTACAGCTCCGCGGCGGCGGCCAGCAGCAGATCCCGCGACCGCTGCGGTGTTTCGGCTTGGACAGCGAGCTGATCCATCACCTCGCGGTAGAGGTGCAGATCCTCCCGGCGATCCAGGTAGAGCGCGCTGGTCAGCTGTTCGAGGTAGACGATGTCGGGCAGCTCGGCTTCGGCGAAGCGGAGCATGGTGAACGAACTGCCCGCCGCCGGGTGACCGCCCGCGTGGTAGGGCAGCACCTGGATGGTCACCCGCCGGCTTTCCGACATCGCCACCAGATGTTCGATCTGCTTGCGCAGCACTGCCGTGCCGCCGATCGGCCGGTGCAGCACGGCCTCGTCCAGCACCGCCCACAGTGCCGGCCCGTGCTCGGTGCTGAGAATTTCCTGGCGCTTCTTGCGCAGCTCCACGCGCCGGGAGGCCTCGGCGTTCTGGTGGCCGACCGCGATGACGGCGTGGGTGTAGTCCTCGGTCTGCAACAAGCCGGGAACCAGCTGGCCCTCGAAGGTTCTGATGGTCTGCGCGGCGCCCTCCAGTCCGAGATAGGTCTCGAACCAGGATGGCAGCAGGTCGTTGTAGCGGTGCCACCAGCCGGGCTCGTTGGCCTTGCGCGCCAGATCCAGGAACATCTCGCGCTGGTCTTCCTCGGTGACGCCGTAGAGCGTCAGCAGATCGAGGATGTCGCGGTCCTTGTATCCGGTCCGGCCCAGTTCGAGTCGGCTGATCTTGGCGTGCGAGCCACGAATGTGGTCGCCCGCCGCCTCGCGAGTGATGCCACATCCCTCGCGTAATTTGCGCAGCTGTCCACCGACCGCGATGCGGAGCGCCGTTGGGCCGCGCTCCGCAACCCGCGAGTCGATACCCTTGATCCGGACCGGTTCCGCGACCATGACCTCTACTCCGATTCTCGAAATCCATCGGCGAAATCCGCGCCTGCTCCCGTGACGAACTTCACCGCGCCACCCTTGATGGTATCGCGCTGGAACGTCATTTCAACCGCACTTGCAGCTGAGTATGCAGATGGCGTTGCGCGTCGGCCGCGAATCGCCCAGTGGCGAAGGTGAAGTCCGGTGGGTCAGGCGTCGATCGGCCGGGGGTACGCGCTGCGCATCGACAGCCACCTGATGTCGAGGTCTTGCTCGAGGTAGTCCATGCGGTGCTCCCAGAACTCCTTCATGTGTGGCAGCTCGAGGTGGCGATCGAGGTCCGCCTTGGATCGCCACACCTCGTAGAAGACGAAGCTGCCGGGATCGTCTTTGTCCTCGTGGAAGTGATACTCGAGCGCGCCGGCTTCCGCACGGGTCGGTGCGACGAACGACAGCAGCAGCTCGCGCAACTCGGCGGCGCGCTCGGGTTTGGGGCGGGCGAATCCGACGAGCGCGAACGGAACATCCGGGGTAGGTACGATCTCAGTCATACCTACGGACGATAGGGCGTCGCGAGGTACGATGCAATTCGTACCTGACGCGAAAGGTGAGCAGTGCCCGACCACGACGACCAGCCCAGCCCCGCGGAGATGGACCTCGGCGCGATCTTCGCCGCCCTCGCCGACCGGCACCGCCGCGCCGTCGTGCTGGCCCTGCTCGCCGAGCCGGACGGGACCGAACGCCATTGCAGCTCGTTCGAGCTGCCGGTATCCAAAGCCACACTCACCCACCACTTCCGGACGCTGCGCCAAGCGGGGCTGATCCGGCAAGTCAATCGGGGCAACAGCAATATGGCTCAGTTGCGCCGAGCCGAACTGGAGCAGCGCTTCCCCGGGTTGATGGAGCTGCTGCGTGCCGAAGTGGTGGCAGCTGATCGCGCCACCGACACCGCCTAGGGCTGTCCGGTTCTGCGGTAAGGGACAGCGGTTGGCCGCGAAGTGTTGGCCCGGAGTTGGTGCGGCGGATACGTCCCATCGCGGACACTCGAATCGGCAAGAGAGTCAACATGACTCGGTTCATGGTGCGCAGCGGCGCGGGTGCGCGCCGGGCAGGGTGAACTGCCCGAGGCTACTCGGAAGGATTCGTGTGATGTTCGGTAGAGCAGCGGTGGCGAGCGCGTGTGCGCTGGCCGCGATCTTGCTATCGGTTCCACCCGCCGCCAATGCGTGGGGCGCGCAGGGGCACAACACCACCGGGGCGATCGCCGACCTGCGGTTGACCGCGGCGGCGCGGGACGAGGTCGCCCGCTTGCTCGCAGGCGAGCCCGATCCCACGCTCGCGGGGGTGGCCAACTGGGCCGACGAGGTGCGCGCCAATGATCCCGAGCTGGGCAAGATCTCAGCGCCGTGGCACTACGTCAACATCGGCGAGAACGGCTGCGTCTACGACCCGGCGGTGAACGGCAACAACGGTCAGAACGTCATCGAGGCGTTGCGCAGGCAGACCGCCACGCTCGCCGACCGGAGTCGTCCGGCCGCCGACCGTGGCCAGGCTCTGAAGTTCGTCGTCCATTTCGTCGGCGATATCCACCAGCCGATGCACGCGGGATACGCGCGCGACCGCGGCGGGAACGAGGTCAGGGTGGAATATCTCGGCCGCAGCACCAATCTGCACTCGGTGTGGGACAGCCGGATGCTCGACACCCGGCACGCGAGCAACGCCGAGGAATTGCAGCGGCTGCTGGCCCTGCCCGCCCCCGATCTGCCTCCGACGCAACCGGATACCGATCCGATTCGCTGGGCGGAGGATAGCTGCCGGGTCCTGGAAACCCCGGGGGTCTATCCGGCCTCGTCCACCATCGGTGACGAGTACACCCGCCAATTCCTGCCGATAGCCGAGACTCGCCTGCGCCGCGCGGGGGAGTTGCTGGGACGTCTGGTCAACGCGGTGCTCGACCCGTCGGTGGGCACGGGCTCGGCGGGCTAGCCGATGCACGACTGAGCCGGGCCCGTTTTTCCACGGGCCCGGCTCGTATGTGCGGTCGATTACTGCTTTTCGGTCACGACTGCGAACAGGTCGTCATAGACCTTCGGCTTGGCCGGGGGCGGCGTGGCCGAACGGGGCGCGCGCTTCGAATTCGAATCGAAGGTCGCGTCGGTCGGCTTGTACGCGGGCTTGCCCTTGTCGGTCAGCCAGGTCTTGAACAACGCATTCGTGCTGCGGCCGGTGACGGCGTTCGCCAGGTCGATGAAGTCGGAGACCTTGGCATTGCTGTACTGGTACTTGGTCAGCCACTCGCGGATCAACCGGAAGAACACCTCGTCGTTGTTGATCGCGCTACGCAGTGCCTGGATGGCCAATGCGCCGCGGCTGTACAACTCGGCGGGCAGCACATTGGCGGGCCCGGGATCGGTCAGTACGACATTCCAATCGATCCTGGTCGACGTGGCGTAGGCGTAGTCGGCGATTTCCGCCGCGGTGCCGGTGCCGTTCTTCTCCGACCAGAGGTACTCCATGTAGCTGGCCCAGCCCTCGTTCAGCCAGCCGTCCTTCCAGGTGGCGACGGAGATCGAGTCGCCGAACCACTGATGGGCCATCTCGTGCACGACGACCGAATCATTCTTGCCGCGCCGGAAGAATCCGTCGGTGTAGGTCGGCATCGTCTGGGTTTCCAGGGCGAAGCCACCCATCTTCGCGTCCACCAGGCCGCCGGTGGACTCGAACGGGTACGGCGTGAGCGCGCTGGCGAGCCAGTCGGTGATCTCCGGTGTCCGTTCGATGCTGGCCTTGGCGTTGGCGCGGATCGTCGGGTTGAGGTCGGTCGAGTACGCGGTGAGGTTCGGCCTGGCCGGGGTGCCGCTGTTCTGGCCGCCGCGCTCGTACTTGCCGACCGCGAGGAAGGTGGCGTACGTCATCTGCGGGTGCTTGCTGAGCCAGTTGTGCCGCTTCCAGCCCGGAATGTTCTGGGTGACACTGGTTTCCACGCCGTTGGAGAACACGTCCATGTCGGCCGGTGCGAGCACCGACACCGCGTAGGTCGCTTTGTCGGTGGGGTGGTCGTTGCTCGGGTACCACCACTCGGCCGAGAACGGCTCGTTGGAGATCAGTGCGCCGTTGGCGTTCTCGACCCAGTTGCGGGCGCCCGCCTGATTCTGCACGCGCGACGGGATGTCGTTGTACGCGACGACGGTGGTGAACTCGGTGCCGGTCGGCAGGTTCACCGGCACGGTCACGGCGAGCTTGTCCTTGCCGAGATTGTATTTGGCGGGCTTGTTCTCGACGAGCACCGACTGGGTCTGCAAGAGGAAGTCGAAACCGATAGCGGTGCCGGCTTTCAAATCCTGCTTGGCTTTCGCGGTGATCGTTGTCGTCCCGGACAAACGGCCCGAGGACGGCTCGAACTTCAGGTCGATACTGTAATTGGAGACATCGTATGCGGCACTGCCGATATTAGGGAAAACGGGATCGCCGATGCCGGGCACTGTCGCCGCGGATGCGGTTCCCATGCTGGCCGCGAGCGCTGCGACCACCAGCAGCGGAACCGCTCGGGCCGTGGCAGTATGCACCAAGGGATAACGTCTCATAAAGCGAACTCCAATGTGTCGGGCACGAGGATTGTTTCGAGCAAACGCCGATATCCCTCCGCGTCCTCGGCCGGGGCATTTCGCTACACAGCGAATCACATCGGAGTGGCCATCTCCACCTGCTGATCAACTGGGGAATTCGATGAGAAGTGCTGGTAATCCGTAATGGCGCAAAGGATTCTGCGCATTGTGACTAGTTGCCGCGGGCGATACCGCTTTCCCTTGATCATCGCAGTAGCGGCATGGCGCAGCGCCACGTGTCGACGATGGGTTACGCCGCCTGGCGACCGGCGCGGAAACTGGTTCCGCGCCGGTCATTCAAGGGTCAGGCGAAGCTCACCTGAGCGGTGACGGCGAGGGTCGACAGGCCGTTGGTGCGGCAGCCCTGGTTCGGTTGCGCACTACGCGCCGCCACCGTGATCGCATCACCGTTCAGCTGACCGGCGGTGACGTTGGCGCTGAACGCGATACCGGTGATCGGGTCCGGGCTGATCCGCCAGTCGAGGGAGCTGTCGCCCCCCGATACCCAGGCGATCGTGCCATTTCCCTTGGCGGTGACCAGCAATCCGCACGGATTGAAGCCGCCTGCGGTGGCCGTAGCATCGCCGGCGGCGGTCAGCTTGCCGGACCGGAGCGCGGTGTACTTTCCGTTGCGGGAAGTGCAGTTGGTCAGGTCTCCGCTGATCGACACCTTCGCGCTGCCGCCGGCCCGCAACGGCGGCTCGAGGGTGAGATTCAAAGTCGCCGAACAACTCAGGTCGCCGTCGGCGGCCTGCGCGGGTGCTGCGGGCAGCACGGCGAGCGCCGCCGCGAGCGGGGCTGCCGCAGCCAGCATGGACATGGTTCGGATGCGTCGTCGTACCATTTCGTACTCCTACTGTGTGCTGTTGGCACGGTGTTTCAGGGACGATCCAGCTGCCCCCGGCGGAATACGCTCCACCGAAGGCAGATTCACGATACGATCCCCGCCGCCGCAGCACCCGAAACCGACTGCGCCCCAATGCCTGACGTGCACCAACGCGCAACTGGGGAGATCAGACCGGTACACCGCCGTAGGTCCTGCGGTACTTGGCCTCCAGGAAAGACAGCACACCGAACGCGATCAGGCCCAGCGAGATCAGGATGAGAAGCCATGGGCCGAACGGCTTTCCGACGAAATCGCGCAGCACCGCGTCGATCCCCTTGGCTTCGGCCGAATCGTAGTTCAGCGCGGCCACGACGGCGGCGAGGCCGATGCTGACGACGATCGCGCCCCGCGCGAGGTAGCCGATGCGCCCGAGCCAGACCGCCGCCTCGCGCGAACCGCGCGTCATCCAGCCCATGCGCAGGTCGTCCACGAATTCGAGGGTCAAGCCGCGGGCGGTTTGCCAGATGCCGAAGGCGATGATGGCCAATCCGATCAGCAGCACGACCACCGTGCCGCCGTCCCAGCTCAGGATGCGGGCGGTGAGATCGCGGGCGATGGCGTCGCTCGGCTTGGGCGTGCGGCCGTGCACCACGTAGCGGAAGGTGCCCAAAAATGCCAGGGCGTAGACGATTCCGGAGACCACGGCATAGAACCGGTGGCCGCCGGAGTACGTCCGCCGCGCGCCGGCGACCTGGGTTATCCGCCAGATGACGAGGGCGGCGAAGCCGAACACCAGAACCCACAGCAGCAGATACCCGAACGGTTTGGTGGCGATGGCGGCGAGTGCCCCACCGCCGTCCGGGTCGTGCTCGGCCGTGCCGATCGCCAGCATGAAGCCGATGAGGCCGATGGTGATGTAAGCGATGCCGCGCGCGATGAACCCGAAGCGGGCCGCCGTTTCCAACCCGCCCGAACTCGTGGACCGGCTGCGCCGCCCGTTGCCGGAACGCCGGTTCCAGCTGGATCGGCCCCATCGGGACCGCCGGCCGCTGCGCACCGTACCGACCCGATCGCGGCGCCGATATCTGTTCGCACTTCGGAAGAAGCTCATGGTTACCTCATCTCTCACCGCCCGTAATGCCCACTTCGTGACGATTGACACGGCGCACGAGGTTTCTTCGAGCGCCGAGATCCGCTGTGGCGCGCGCGGAGTCGGCGTGCCTGGTCGAACAGGGTTGGTGCGCAACGAAGTCCGGGGACCAACTGGCGGCACGACAACCCGACTGGGGAAGTCAGCGCATCGTCCGCGCAGCCTGGTCCGACCGATTGTGACGCAGGACATAAGGCCTGCCACCGACCGGAGTGAAAATTGGTCGGACGAGTCGCTTACCGTTTAGGGCGTTATGAACTTTTTCGCGACAGTCGTGCACCTGGTCGCCAGGCTGCATGTGGATCTGGGCCGGTTGGCCGCGCAGCTGTGTTGCTGACGCGTGCGCACACCTCACCAGATCCCCTGATTTGTCTTGGATGGTTCCCTTGTCTTCACCTAGTTCGCGCAGCCGTACCCTGAATCCGCTGCGCTGGTCGTTCGGCGTCCAGATCCTGCTCGGCCTGCTGGTCGGTATCGCCGCGGGCTTCCTCGCCCGCGCGACCGGCTCGGCCTGGCTCACCAGCACGCTGACCCAGGTCGGCAGCATCTTCGTGCAGCTGCTCAAGCTCGCGGTGCCGCCGCTGGTGTTCACCGCGGTGCTGGTGAGCGTGGCCGGATTGCGGCACGTCACCAATGCGGCCCGGCTCGCCGGTCGCACCCTGCTGTGGTTCCTGGGGACCGCGCTGATCGCCGTTGCGGTCGGCATCGTGCTCGGCCTCGTCACCAATCCCGGTCGCGGCGTCGACCTTTCGCTGGTCGGTGCGAAGGAGCCCACCTCGAAGGGTGGCTGGACCGACTTCCTCACCGGCATCATCCCGACGAACGTGGTCGGCGCATTCACCAACGGCAATGTGCTGCAACTGGTGTTCCTGGGCGCGGTGCTCGGCTTTGCCGCGTTGAAACTCGGCGACGCCGCCAAACCCTTTCTGACACTGGCCGAGTCGGTGCTGGAGCTGGTGCAGAAGGCGCTGTGGTGGGTGATCCGGCTCGCGCCGATCGGCACCGCGGGACTGATCGGCAAGGCGATCGCCAGCTACGGCTGGGACCTGCTGCGGCCGCTGGCCACGTTCACCGTCGCGGTGTACGCGGGCTGCCTCATCGTGCTCGTCGTGGTCTACCCGATCCTGTTGCGCACCGTGGGCGGTGTCAGTCCGGTTCGGTTCTACGCCAAGGCTTGGCCCGCACTGGAATTGGCGTTCGTGTCGCGTTCGTCGATCGGCACCATGCCGCTGACCCAGCGGATGGTCACCGAACGGCTCGGTGTGCCCAATGAATACGCGTCGTTCGCCGTGCCGTTCGGCGCGACCACGAAGATGGACGGCTGCGCGGCGGTGTACCCGGCGCTGGCGGCCATCTTCGTCGCCCAGATCACCGGAACGCAGCTCGACCTGCGCGACTATCTGCTGATCGCGTTCGTCTCCGTGGTCGGTTCCGCGGCGACCGCCGGTCTCACCGGTGCCATCGTGATGCTCACCCTGACCCTGTCCACCCTCGGTCTACCGCTGGCGGGCGCGGGCTTGCTGCTCGCGATCGACCCGATCCTGGACATGATCCGGACCGCGACGAATGTGGCCGGGCAGATGGTGGTGCCGGTGCTGGTGGCGAAGCGGGAGGGCATCCTCGATCAGGAGGTCTTCGATCAGCCGTCGGCGTCGTTGACCGCGCCCGAGTCGAAACCGGAGCCCGTGCCCGCGGCGGCCTGATTGAACGAAGTCGTCGCGGGTAGTTCGCAGCGACGACGAAAGGGGTCTCTCATGACACGTGCGAAAGATACCGACGACGAGCGCGACGAGCCCAAGGGCGGCCGTCCGGGGCCGAGCGACGAGGGTGGCGAGGGTGGGATGGCGACCCGGGAGGTCGCTCCGGACCTGGCCACGCCCGACGACACCCAGGAACCACCGGACTGATCGGTGCGCTTACTACCGGACTGCCCCAACAATTGACGGCTGAGCACGAAATGGATGCTCGGATAATATTGGGGCAGTCCGGAATTTTGTTCCGGTATTCGATCTAGTTCGGTCTCCGGGGGGTGATCAATTCATCGGCGGTCGGCTGCCCTAGCTGATCGTTTCACCAGCTCGGAGGCATGCGCACTCGATCGGTCGTGCCGACCGGTCGACGCTCGGGGGAGCGCGCTGCTCAGCACTACAGATAAAACGGGGGGCGGCTGTCATGCGGACATTC
This sequence comes from Nocardia sp. XZ_19_369, assembly GCF_015355715.1. Taxonomy (NCBI): domain Bacteria; kingdom Bacillati; phylum Actinomycetota; class Actinomycetes; order Mycobacteriales; family Nocardiaceae; genus Nocardia; species Nocardia sp. XZ_19_369. The sequence continues at coordinate 632,601 of NZ_JACVED010000002.1, forward strand.
GTCCGAAATCACTTTTCGAACCATTCGGAGGGTTCGCATGAAACAGCACGGTACTGACAGCTTCTTCGTCGTCGGCGAGGGAGTGCTCGAATTCGACTGGCAGGGACGCCCGACCACGCGGCAACCGTTGACCGTCGAGGAACTGCGCCGGTTCCGCTTCTCCCGGCTAGGACCGGTCGGCGCGCCGACCGACGAGCCGACCAGGGCGGCGTTGGCCGCCGCGATCACCGCCCGAGTGCCGCAACCGGATTCGGCCGAGCCGCCGATCCCGGCCGGGTTCACCTATCTCGGCCAGTTCGTCGACCACGATCTCACCATGGACCGGACCTCGGCCCAGCTCGGCGAGGACGTCACCGTCGACGAGTTGATGCAAGGGCGTTCTCCCGCACTGGATTTGGACTCCGTGTACGGCAGGGGACCGGCGGACCCGAACGATCGCGTCTGTTACACCGAGGACGGCGTAACACTGAAGGTCGGCACGACCTCCCCGGCGGACTTTCCCGACGACCGGGTGAAAGTCGAGCTGACGGGCTTCGACCTGCCGCGGTTCGGCGGCGCGGGCGGGACGGGCGCGGACCGGCGGCGCCCACTGATTCCGGACAACCGCAACGACGAGAACCTCGCGGTCGCGCAGACGCACCTGGCGTTCATCCGTTTTCACAACCGAGTGGTCGAGGAACTGGCGCTCAAGGGCCTGGCCAGGCGACGGTTGTTCAGCGCGGCCCGTGAGCTGGTCGTCCGGCACTACCAGTGGATGCTGGTGCACGATTTCCTGCCGCGCATCGTGGACCCGGCGATCGTCGCCGACGTGTTCCGGCAGGGCAGGCGGTTCTTCGAGGCGCCGGGCGACGGGTACGCGGGCCGCGGCCTGCGCCCGACCATGCCGATCGAGTTCTCCGTCGCGGCATACCGCATCGGCCACAGCATGATTCGCGACACCTACCAGTGGAATCGGGTATTCAACAGCACCGGTCCCGGCGAGATCGCCACCCTGTTGCAGTTGTTCACCTTCAGCGGCACCAGCGGTAATTTCCAGGCCGGTTCGCAGATTCCCGACCTCGACAATCCCAATTCGGGCACCGTCGATACCTTGCCGACCAACTGGATCGCGGATTTCCGCAGGCTTTTCGACTTCACCGAGGCGAACCGCCCCGATCTCGCGGCGCCCGCCGAGAGCGGCGGCGGCAACGTGACGAAGCGGGTCGATACCCTGCTGGTGGACCCGCTGGTCAACCTGCCTGCGGGCACCTTCGGTGGCCGCGGCAGCACGGTCCCGAATATCCACCGCAACTTGGCATTTCGCAATCTCACCCGCGCGCACATGGTCCGCCTCGCCAGCGGGCAGCAGATGGCCGAGTTCATCGGCGTCGAACCGCTCAGCGCCGAGCAGATCCTGCACGGCAACCAGGGCGCCACACTCGACGCGCTCACCGACGAGCAGCGCGCCACTGTCCTCGCCGCCACGCCGCTGTGGTTCTACCTGTTGCGCGAGGCGGAGTTCGGCAACGGCCTGCTCGGGCCGGTCGGTGGCCGGATCGTGGCGGAGGTGTTCCACCGGGCCATCGAGGGCAGCCGCACCTCGATCGTGCGCGATCCGGCCTGGCGCCCCAAGTACGGGCCGGACGCGAATACCTTCCGGATGACCGACCTGCTGCTGTTCGCCTTCGAGGGAAAGGCCGACCTGCTCAACCCACTTGGCGACTAGCGGCGTCGGTGGGGTGATACGAGCGCGCGATCAGCGCCGAGCGCAGATACCACAGGCCGGAGGGCTGCGACGGATCGAAGCCGGTGAGCTGACCGATGCGCTTGAGCCGGTAGTCGACGGTGTTGGTGTGCACGTGCAAGGCGCGGGCGGTGCGCTGGCGATTGAGGTTGTTGGCGATGTGCAGCTGCAGCGTCTCCAGCAACTCCGTGTGCTCGTCCAAGGGGGTGAGCACCGCGCCGAGGTATTCGCGGCCGGGACCCGGTCGGGTGAGCTGGTATTCGAGCGCGAGCTCGTCGAATCGGTACAGCCCGGTGACGCAGTGCAGGCGATGCACCATGTCGAGCAGTTCGTGGGCTTGATCGACGGCGCCGGGAATCTGCTCCGGCACCGACTCGACCAGGGCGGCGGTGATGCCGACCTGCGCGGCCCTGGACAGGCCCGCGACGAGCTCGTCGAGTTCCTCGTCGCTGTGCTGGCCGGCGGGCAGCAGGATGGTGCCGCCATCGATGCTGAGCAGTGACAGCGCACTGCCGCCGCAGCGGGCGGCCAGCTCGGCCTGGGTGCGGCGCAGCTTGCGGCGGGCGACGACCTGGGTGTCCAGGGCCGGGTTGTGCTCGTCGCGGTGGCGTGGAATCGACACCGCCAGCACCACATAGGACTCGGCGATGGCGACGCCGCACTCGCGCGCCATGGTCGACGTCGGCCGCCCGCCGAGCAGTGCGGAGGTCAGCGTGTGCACCGCCGTGTGGTGCTCGCTGACGACGGCGCGCAGTTCCCGGAAGTAGGCGCGGGAGATGGCCGAGGTGAGCGTGTGCAGGATCTCGATGTTCGTTTTGGAGCTGTCGACGAAGGTGTCGAAGTCCTTGGCCGTCAGCTTCGAGACGACCAGGTCGACGCCCATCTTGAAGCCCGCGTGAATGGCGTCGTGGATCGCGTCGATCGGGACACCCTCGCGGGCCCAACCGGCGGCGGCCTCCTCGAGCTTCTCCACCTTTTCCGGGATGTTCTGCCCGTCCAGCATGCTGGCGGCCAGTTCCAGGCACACCCGGGTGATGGTGGTGATGTCGCCGTAGATCGCCTCGCCGGGCAGCGTCCCGCAGGGCACGACGTTCTCGACGAAGTGGCCGACCATCTGCCGGGACAGGGCTCTGACGTCGCGTAAGGGGGTGGACATGGGTTGCCCGGAGATCGTCAGATTCGGCCGTAGCGGACTGTCGATAGCCATGACAACTCCTTTGTCAGCAATAGCTATGTAGCTGGTTCACATTAACTACGCGCTGGTGGTCGGAGAAGGTTACCGGCGAACTTGTGAGAACACGCGGGCCCGGCGTCGCGGTAGCTGTGATCGGTCACAGCAAGGGCGGGGTGGCGGGAGCTCGGCAGTGTCGCTAGTATAAGTGGAAACTTATAAAAGGAGGATGCTATGCCCCTGCTCACCGATCCCGCCGGCATCGCCGGGCTGATGGTTCGCGAGGTCCGCAATGGATCCCGGGACGGCGCGCCGACCAAGATCGCCGTCGCGCGCCGCACCTACGCCACCGATCAGAACGATCTGTGGGACGCGCTGACCAACGCCGAACGGCTGCCGCGCTGGTTCCTGCCGATCAGTGGTGACCTGAAAGTCGGTGGCAAATACCAGCTGGAGGGCAATGCGGGGGGCGTGGTCGAGGAGTGCGAGGCGCCGCGACGGCTCGCCCTGACCTGGGAGATGGGCCCGCAGGTGTCGTGGGTGACGGTCGACCTCGCGCCCGGCGACGAGGGCACCGTGCTGGAACTGGCGCACGAGGCGCCGGTCGATCCCGAGTTCTGGGGCCAGTACGGTCCGGGTGCGGTCGGCGTCGGCTGGGATCTGGCGTTGATGGCGCTGGGTCTGCATCTGTCCAGCGGGGCGGCGGTGGACCCGGCCGAGGGGCTGGCCTTTCCGACGACCCCCGAGGGGATCACGTTCGTGCGGGCGGCAGGCTCCGACTGGGCGAACGCGGCCATCGAGGCAGGCGACGACCCGGCCGCCGCGCGCGAAGCCGCCGAGCGGACGATCACCTTCTACACCGTCGAGCCCGAGGACAGCGCGCAGTCCTGATGACCTCTGCTCCGGAAAAGATCTTCGAGGCGCTCGGTGACCCCGTGCGCCGCTACATCCTCGAGCTCGTAGCCGCCGGCGAACAGCCGGCGGGCACGGTTGTCGCTGCCGTGCAAGGGTTTACCCGGATCTCGCAGCCCGGCGTCTCGCAGCATCTCAAGGTGCTGCGCGATGCCGGGCTGGTGCGCGTGCGCGCGGAAGGCACGCGCCGGGTCTATGCCCTGGACGCCGCCGGTGTCGAGGTGGCCCAGTTGTGGCTGTCGGCGCTGACGGATCAGCTGGCACAGTTCGCCCAGCCGCTCGACGCCCTCGCCACCGAGGTCGCCCGCGGTCGGCGTGCTCGGCGGGCGGCCGAACCCGGCCGGGACGTCACCGAGCGGGACGCTCGCCAGGCCTGATCAGCTGCTCGATTCGAGCTGGTAGGCGGCGGCTTGCAGGCCGAACAACTGAGCGTAGGTCCCGTCCTTCGCCATGAGTTCGGTGTGCGTGCCTTCCTCCACGATCCGGCCGTGGTCCAACACGATGATGCGGTCGGCATGCCGAATGTTGGCCAGCCGGTGGGTGATCAGGATGGTGGTGCGGTTGGCCGCGCTGCGGCCGTTGCCGCGGCTGAGGTGTTGCAGGGACTGGAAGACCGCGTGTTCGGCGCGGGCGTCCATGGCGGCGGTCGGTTCGTCGGCCACCAGGATGGGTGCGTCCCGGTAGAGCCCGCGGGCCACGCTGATCCGCTGCCACTGGCCGCCGGAGAGGTCGCGGCCCTTGCTGAATTGCCGGGACAGCACCGTGTGCTCGCCGTAGGGCAGCTCGTCGATGACGACGTCCGCACCGGATTCCCTTGCCGCCGAGGCGAGTACGAGGCCGTCCGGGTCGGCGCGTTCGATCCGGCCGATGCGGATGTTGTCCCGCGCCGTCATCGGCCAGCGGGCCGGATCCTGCATGACCATCGCGACCTGCCGGTAGATCGACTGCTCATCGACGGTGGCCAGATCGATGCCGTCCCAGCAGATCTGACCTTGCGTCGGCAGGTAGAGGCCGGTGATCAGCTTGGCCATGGTGCTCTTGCCGGAGCCGTTCTCGCCGACCAATGCGATGATCTGACCGCGGCGGATGGTCAGGTCGACCTCGTGCAGCGCGGGCTCCTTCTGGCCGGGATAAGTGAAAGACGCCGAGCGCAAACTGATCTCGTGTGGGTCGGCAGGGGCGTGGAGCTCTGCTGGTGGGCGGGTGCGTCGCTCGGTCTGGTCGAGCAGGTTGCCGTAGAACTCGAGGTAGAGGGTGTTCTCGTAGAGGCTGTTGACCCCGATCATGGTCTGCGACAACGCGGCCGACGCCATCCGCATCGCCACCACCGCAGTGCCCGCCATGGCCAGGGGTAGCTCGCCGAGGTAGAGCAGCAGGCCGAGCGTGCCGAAGGCGATGCCGGTGCCGATCCCGGCGATCGTGCGCCCCACCAGACGCACGCGCGCCCTGGCCAACTCGACCCGGCTCGTCTCGTCGGTGATCTGCTGGCTGATCCGCCGGTACTCGGTGAGCAGGGCCGGGCCCGCGGTGCACGCGCGCAGCTCGGCCGCGGTGTCCCGGTCGGACAACAGGTCGCTGGCGATGGACGTCCGCAGATGGCTGGTCATGATGCGGATATAGGACTGGTAGGACAGCTTCGCGGCGCGGGCCGACGCCCACATGTCCGGGGCGACAGCCAACAGCACCAGCGGCGCGAGCAACGGATGCAGCACCGCCGCCGTGGCCACCGCGGCACAGACGTGGATGAGCGAACCGGCCACGCCGGTGATCGCGTCGACGCAGTGGGCGATGCTGCCCATGCCGCGTTGCAAGCCCTGGCGGATCAGGTCGGCGTACTCGCTGTCCTCGAAGGCGATCAGTTCTACCCGGGCGATCGCGGTGTGCGCCTTGTCCCGCGCTTGCTGCTCGACCCGGGGTTTCAACAGCGCTTCCGCTGTGGCGGAGCCGCTTTCGAGCAGGGCGCGTGCCGCGAGGGCGGCCACCACCGAGCCGACCGCGGGCAATGCCGCCACCACGCGCTGCGCGGTCGGTCCCTGGGCGAGCAGCGTGGTCAGCACGTCGGCGGTGGCCAGCAAGCCGACCGCGGTCGCGAATCCGCCGGCTATGGACAGGAGTGCGGTGAGCAAGGTCAGGCGGCGGGAGGCCTGCCAGGCCAGGCCGGTCACCACTCGTGCGCCTGCTGGTAGCGCCCGTAAGGTCCGCCAGATTCCGGCCTCGGCGACCTGCTTGTCCACCGTCATCCAGGTCGGTGTGGTCATCTCGTCGATGCCGACGAGGGGTGGTGCGGTGGTTGCTGCGGCCATCGGGTCCCCTCCTGTGCCTGCTGGCGTACGCCCTACAGACTCGCGCCGGCGTCGCGGAAATGCACGGGATTATTTGCGGTGGAACGCGGTTCGGGTCGGGCCACCGCTCGAGGCTGGTAGTGCGGCATGCCCGGCCGACAGAGACCGCGAGCCCGGGCAGCATGGCCTCGGGCTCCTATGGCGAACCGGTGAGCCTGCGCCGCGTATCGCTGTACGAGAACGCAGGTCAGCGTAGTACCACCGAATAATGTTGCGGCTCTGCGACTTACGGGGGTGCTCGCCGCCGATCCGAGGTAGCGTGATGACAGTCACAACTGCATAACAGAATCGGACACTGCTATGAACAAGTTGCTGTCGTGGCCCGCAATGCTCTGCTGGCTGACCGTGCTGCTGGAGGGATATGACCTCGTCGTACTCGGGGCCGTCATTCCCACCCTCATCGATCAGCATCACCTCGGATTCACCGCTGCCAGTGCGACTTTCGCCGCGACCATGTCGCTGGTGGGCGTCGCCATCGGGGCCACCGGGTCGGGGCCGGTGACCGATCGCTACGGGCGCCGATGGATGCTGCTCGGCTCGATCGCGTTGTTCTCGCTGTTCACCGCGGTGATACCGCTGGCCGGATCGGTCGGCGTGTTCGCGACGTTCCGGCTGATCGCCGGAATCGGGCTCGGCGCGTGTATGCCGACCGCGCTGACCTTGATGGCCGAGCATATGCCCGCGTCCCGCCGGGCCTTCGCGAGCACGATCACCATGACCGGCTACCACGTCGGAGCGGTGATCGCCGCGCTGCTCGCGCTCCAGCTCGTTCCGCGCTGGGAGCCGCTGTTCTATCTGGGCGGCGTGGCGGGGTTCGTGCTGGTGCCGGTGGTCTGGATCAAGCTGCCGGAGTCGGCGGCGTTCCTCGCGGCCAAGGACGCGCCCACCCGCGTGCGGCCCGCGGTGTTGCTGAAGCCGTTGTATCTGCGTGCGACGCTGGGTGTTTGGGTCGGATCATTCATGGGGCTGCTGCTTGTCTACGGGTTGAACACCTGGCTGCCGAAGCTGATGCGTGATGCCGGGTACAACATGTCGACCTCGCTGACGATGTTGTTGATGTTGAACATCGGCGCGGTGATCGGCCTGCTGACGGCAGGGACGCTCGCTGACCGGCGGGGCATCAAACCGACGGTGCTGGTGTGGTTCGGTGCGGCGGCGGTGTTCCTGGCGCTGCTCAGTATCAAGATTGCGAGCACGGTGCTGCTCAACGGATTGGTGCTGGTCACCGGCATCTTCGTCTTCTCCGCGCAGGTGCTCATCTACGCCTACGTGACGCAGGCCTATCCGGCCGAAATTCGGGCCACCGCGCTGGGACTCGCCTCGGGTGTCGGCCGTCTCGGCGCGATCTTCGGGCCGACGATCACCGGCTGGCTGATCGTCGTCGGTTCCGCAAACCCTTGGGGCTTCTACCTTTTCGCTGCGGTCGCCGCGATCGGTCTGCTGGCCATGGCCGCGGTCCCACGTACCTCCATCGATGGCCTGGGCCCCATCGAACCCGTCGAGCAGGCTCGCTTGGGCGAACGCACGGTGTGACAGCGACCCGAGTCCAGCGGCATCGGCTATTGGCCAGCGGCTATGAGCTCGTGTTTGGTTGTCGGGTGTGAAGTCGAAAAGGATTCGGGTCGGTGTGCACCTGCTCGCCTGGAGTGCCACGCTGGCCGGGGTCGCCGGGATCGGCTTGCACTTCAGCCGGTCGGGGTTCGAGTTGCTGGTCTTGGCGGCTTCGGGTGCGCCCTACCTGATGGCGTGTGCGTTGCTCGGTGCGGTGGCGTTCGCCGCCACGCGGTATTGGATCGGTGCGGCAGTCGCGGTCGTGGTGCTGGCCGGCGCGCTGTGGACGCAGGCTCCGCTCTATGTCGGTGGCTCGGGCGAGGCCGGCGAGCACAGTGTGTCGGCGATGCAGGCGAATCTGCTGTTCGACGGCGCAGATCCGCGGGCACTGGTCGATGAGGTACGGGCCCGCAACATCGCGGTGCTCACCGTCAACGAGCTCACACCGTCGGCGGTCGAGGATCTCGGCCGGGCCGGACTGGATCAGCTGCTGCCGCACTGGTACCTGTCGCCGGGACGGACCGCGACCGGGACCGGAATATGGAGCAGCTACCCGCTGACGGACACCGTCGAGTACGACGGATTCGTGCTGAACCAGATCTCGGCCACGGCAACCATTCCGGACGTCGGCCCGGTGTCGGTGTTCGCCTTCCATCCGGTACCACCCGTGTACGGCACGCAGGTGTGGGCCGATGAGCTGTCCCGGCTGCACGAGATTCTCGAGCGAACACCGGCGAACCGGCCGGCCATCGTCGGCGGGGACTTCAACGCGACCTTCGACCACGCGCAGTACCGCACGATGTTGTCCGGACGGTTCGGCGACGCCGCGGAGCAGGCGGGTGCCGGCCACTTGGTCACCTACCCGACCGACAAGCGTTTCCCGCCGCTGGTCGGCATCGACCACATCCTGATCGCCGGCGGTCGCGCGGTCGCGGTGCAGACCGTGGGGCTGCCCGGTGCCGACCATCGCGCCCTGGTCGCGCGGCTTCAACTGCGCGGAGCGTCGTCGAGCACCTGACCCTCGGGACTGAATTCGCCTACGGGTTCGGCATTCAGCTCACCACGCCGGACCACCACCACGCCGAACAGAATCAGTGCGCCGCCGAGCAATTGGATGAGCCGCGGCGCCTCGCCGAGCAACGCCCAGGCGAAGATCAGTGCGGCGAGTACCTCGAAGAGGGCAACGAACGAGGCTAGACGGGAGCCGAGCAGGCGGGTCGCGGCGATGCCGGAGACGTAGGCGAGCGCCGCGGTCACCGTGCCGAGTGCGAGCACCGGCGGCCACCAGGCGACGGTGAAGCTTTGGAAGACAACAGGATTCGTGGTCGCGTGCAGCGGGACGATGCCGACCGCGCCCGCGGCCAGCAGGCCGAGTCCACCGATGAGGAGTCCGCCGGCGGCGAGCACGGTGCCCGGTAGCGTGCCGTCGCCCTGTGCGGAGAGCACGAAGTAGCCCGCCGCGCCGACCATGGCGGCCAGCGCCCACGCGAGGCCGACCCAGCTGGTGGTCATGCCGGAACGCAGGTCGATGACCAGGAACAAGCCGGTGATCCCGAGCGCGGCACCGGCGACCGTCGCGGCACCCGGGCGTTGGCGGTGCCGCAGCCACAACCAGCCGACCACGGCGATCGGGGCGGTGTATTCGATGAGAAGCGCCACCCCGACTTCCATGTGCGCGACGGCGTTGAAGTACGCGAGCTGGGTACCGGCGACGGCCATCAAGCCGTACGCGGTGATCAGGAAGGCGTTGCGGCGCAACAGCTGCCATTCGCCGTGCAACTGCGCCACCGCGATCGGCAAGAGGACTGCGGCGGCCAGCAGCACTCGGATCGCCACCACGGAGGCGGCGCTCCAGCCCGCGTTCATCAAGCCGCGGGCCAGCGGGCCGGAGAGTCCGAACGACGAGGCGGACAGCACCGCGAGGATCAGTCCGGATTTCAGCCGCTGAGCGGCCGTGTCATGAGTCATCGTAGCCATGGGTAATGACGGTATGGGGGTGCATGTAATATGTCAACATGACTTTTGCTCATGACACCGAGGCGGCGCTGATGGCCGCGGTGGAGCTGGTGAACTCGGCGGAGGAGCCGGACACGCTGACCGAAATCGACCAGCTCGCAGAGTTTTTCGTCAAGCACATCTACACCGGCGTGCACGCCGGCGACGCGGCGGAGCTCGCGCAGGTGCGGGCACTGCGGGCGCCGCTGCGCCGGATGCTCACCAGCGACCGCGATACCGCGACCCGGCTGGTGAACGAAACGCTGGCGGAGCATCGGGCGGTGCCGCAGCTCGTCCGGCACGGCGATGTCGATTACCACATTCACGCGGTGCCCTCGGCGGCGCCGCTGCCGGTCCGGATCGCCGTCGAGACCGCGATGGCGATGATCGATCTGATCCGCTCGGACGAGCTCAGCCGGCTGTCGGTCTGTGCGGACAGTACGTGCGAGGGTCTCGTGCTGGACCTGTCGCGCAACCGCTCACGGCGTTATTGCAGCACCACCTGCGGAAACCGCAATGCCGTCGCGGCCTACCGCGCGCGGAAGAAATGATCGCGACCCGCGAAAACGGCTGTCAGGATAGGCCGGTCGTATCGAAATCGGTAGTGTGCCGATCTCACATTGCACGATTTGCTGGACCGTCTTAATGTCGATTAGCACGCCAAGCTGGATGACCAGGGGGATCCCGGGCTGACGCTCGGGTCCGTAGTCGACCAAGGGCGGTATTCATTGACCGGCGATCGATCGATGTTTCGAACATGGTGGCGGGACCCGGTCGATTACCGTGCCCTGGTCGAGACCTTCGAATCGCACGGTGCGCTCGGTCGATTCAAGTTCATGCTCGGTGCGGGTGGGCTGGTCATGCTGTTGATCGCGGTGCTCGCGTCGGTGGCGCAGGGTGACGTCGCCGGGTGGGTCGGGCAGGTGCAAGGCGGCGTCGAGGCGACCGTCGCGGGGGCATGGACTTTGCGGTGGTGGTTTCTGCCGTGGCCACGCGAGCGCGAATCGCTCGCCTGGATTGTGCTTTTCGATATCGACACCACCGCCAATGATTTGCTGGTGCACGACCGTGTCATCGGAGTTTTGGGTGTGGTGCTGCTGACGGCGATGGGTGCGTATGTGACCGTATTCCATGGCCCGCGAATTCTGGCTCTGCACATCGGTTGGACGTTGTTGACGAGCATCGTGCTGGCGGCACTGATGGTGAACGGGACATTGGCAGCCGCCGGGCATCCGGATGGGGACCATCGGAAAGAGGATCTCGCCCTCGGCCTCGCGGTCATCCTGGTCATGCTCGTCGTGGTCGGCGTGATGCTGCCCTTCGTGCAGTTCTGCCACTGGCTGCTGCGGGCCGACGCGTTGTCGGACCCGCTCACCGCGCTGCTGAACCGGCGCGGGCTCGACGCCCACCTCTCGGCGCACCTCGTGCACTGCCGCGGCGGGTCGGCCTACGTCGCGACGCTGGACATGGACCGGTTCAAAGCCGTCAACGACACCTTCGGCCATCCGTTCGGCGACGAGGTGCTGACGCGGACCGCGCAACGGTTACGCGAAGTGGTCGATGCCGATGCCTTGCTCGCGCGCACCGGTGGCGAGGAGTTCGTGGTCGTCGGGTGCTTGCGCGAGGACGCGGCCGCGCTCGGCGAGCGGCTGCGCCGGGCGATCGAGACCATGCCCGATCTGCCGGTGCGGATCACCGCGAGCGTCGGCGTCGCGGTCCTCGACGGTGATCCGTACACCGCGAGTACCTTCCGTCGGCTGCTGCGGAGTTCGGATTCGGCGATGTATCGGGCGAAGCGACGGGGTGGCAACGCGGTGGCGGTCGCCGGCAAGGACGAGTCGCTGAGCAGGCCGCGGCGCAAGGTCGCCGGGGTGCCGGAAATCCTGCCGACAATGATCTGCGATGACGTCGGCGAGTCCACTGAGTCGATGAGACCGCCTGTCTAGGAAGGTATTTCGGTCATTCGACGAGTGTCAGTAGTGCGATGAGGGACTCGTTCACGTAGTCGCGGTCGACCCCGGCGGGCTCAACGATCGCGTGTTGCGCGAACCCGCTCATCAGCGCATGCACCGCGGGCGCCAGTCGGGCCACCTGCGCGGCGGTCGTCCTCGGTCCGTCGGCCTGATCGATCGGGTGGTCGGTGAGCAGTTCCTTCAGCAGGTCGAGATTGCTGGGGACCTGCTCGTCCACGTCCGACCGCAGCTGTGGGTCGCGGAGGGTGGCGGCCATGGCTTCCAGTTCGAACGCGAAATACTCGCGGGCCCGGTTCTCCGCCGCGGCGTCGAGGACTGCGGCCGCGTAGCCGCGCAGCACCTCGTTGAGGGGCAGGTCGGGGTCGGTCAGTGGACGGAAGGTGTCGTGATGTTCCGCGACGATCCGGTGGATCGCGGCGAAGAGCAGCGCTTGTTTGCTGCCGAAGATCGAGTAGATCGCACCCGTGGTCAAGCCCGCGCGGTCGGCGATATCGCCGAGGCGGGCGGACTGGTAGCCGTGGGCGGCGATCTCGGTGATAGCCGCCGTGATCAGGGCTGCCCGGTTGTGCTCCCGGATCTCTGCACGTCGCATGAGCTGATGATAATCTCATTATTGAAATAATCAGATTATCGAAAGAGGCATGATGGTTGAACTCGAGCGGCGCGGACTGTTCGCCCTGGTGGCGGGGCTGGGCGCGGCGGTGACGGCAGGTTGTGGGCGTGGCGCGGTGCAGGTTGTGGACGAGGTGGCGAGGATCGTCGGGCCGGTCGACCGGATCGACGCGTTTCCGACGGTGGACGAGCTCAACAGGTTCGTAGACGAGTTGGTCGTCGCGCACCCCGCCATGGTCGCCGTCGAGGAGATCGGGCGGTCGCGCGGCGGGGATCCGATCCGCGAGGTTCGGGTGGGGTCGGGGGAGCGGCACCTGGTGGTGTTCGGCAACCCGCATCCGAACGAGCCGATCGGCATGGCGACGATCCGGCATCTGCTCGGCCGGTTGGCTCGTGGCGAAGCGGACACCCTCGGTGCCACTTGGCATTTCGTGCCATGCGTGGACCCGGATGGGACGCGGCTCAACGAGAAGTGGTTCGCCGGACCGCGCACCCGGACCGCTGTGGCGCGCGAGTTCTACCGTCCGGCCGGGCCCGAGCAGCCGGAGTGGTGTTTCCCCATCACCTGGCGGGACCGGGAAGTCGGGGTGCCGATGCCGGAGACGCGGGCGCTGATGACGCTGATCGATCGCACCCGGCCCGCGCTGATCGCGTCGCTGCACAATGGCGACTTCGGTGGTGGCTTCTTCTATTGCTCCGGCGGGGACGCCGACTACTGGTCGGCGCTGGTCCAGTTGCTGGACGACGCGGACGTGCCGCGGCATCAGGGGGAGCCGGATGCGCCCGGCGGAGCCCGTTGGGCGGAAGGGGTTTTCGAGCTGCCGACGTTCGCGAAGATGGCCGACGCCTGGCTCGCGGTCGGGGTGGATCCGGTGGCGGGGATCGGCGGCGGGGGCAGCCTGGATTATGCGGCGCCCTACGGGACGGCGGTGCTGGTGAGCGAGTTGCCGCTCTGGACAGATCCGCGGATCGACGACCAGACGCCGAGCGAACGGGCATGGAACGACGTAATGCGTTCCACCGCAACGGCTTACCGTGAGATCGCCGCGCTGGTGACCGGGGTGCTCGATGGGTTGGGGGACCGGTTGACCGGCCGTAGTCCGTTCGAACGGGCGTTGCGGAGTATGGCCTCGGGACTAGGCGAGCTGGCCGCGGAGCGGGACGGGGCCGCGGATCAGGACCGCCGCGCAACGCTGGGCGAGATCTTCATCGAGGAGTACATCTGGGTCGCGGCGCAGCGCTTGCGCGCCGGGGGGATGCTGCTGCGGTTGCTCTACGAGGAGGTGCAGCGCGACCCGTCGCTGGCGGTCGAAAGGGCCCGGGTCGGTGCGATATTCGACGGTTGGAGTGCCGATGTCGAGCGCAATGCTCCGGGTGAGGCGGTGCCGCTGGAACGGTTGGTGGCGATTCAGGCGGGTGCCATCGTCACTGCGGCGACCAGGTTGCGCGACGGACGTCCGGTCTGATGCCCGAGGTAGGTCCGGTTGGTGCGTGAGCAGCGTCCTGGTGCCGGGTGAGCCGGTGCCGCTGGAATGGTTGGTGGCGGTTCAGGCGGGCGCGATCGTCACTGCGGCGACCAGGTTGCGCGACGGACGTTCGGTCTGATGCCCGAGGTAGGTCCGGTTGGTGCGTGAGCAGCGTCTTGGTGCCGGGTGAGCCGGTGCCGTTCCAACGGTTGGTAGCGGTTCGGGCGGGTGCGATCGTCACGGCGGCGACCAGGTTGCGCGACGGACGTTCGGTGTAGCGCAGGGAGTGGGGCAAGGAGCGGGGTGTTGCGCTCGGGTGGGCGACAGCGCGGCGGAGGTAGGGCAGTGTGTCGGCTGTGGCGAGTGAGCAGCGTCATGGTGCCGGGCGCGGGGATGCGGCGTAAGTTCGTTAATTAGCGAAATGCCGAAGGGTGGTGAGTGTGCTCGACGAGTGCAAGGCGCTGGCGAACGAGACGCGGTTGCGCGTGCTGGAGTGGCTCAAGGAGCCGGACGTGCATTTCCCGGAACGCGCAGACGAGACGGCTGAGCTGGGCGTGTGCGTCGGCCTCATCCAGCAGAAGGCCGGGACGTCGGCCTCGACCATGTCGGCGCATCTGGCGATCCTGCAGCGCGCCGGGTTTCTCAGCGCGACCCGGCGCGGGCAGTGGATCTACTACCGCCGCGACGACGCCCGCATCCGCGCCTTCACCGAACAACTGCACCGCGTTCTCTGACCTACGAAAGGCAACCTCCTATGTCGACTGCTCTGTCCATCCTCGACCTGGCGTCGATCGCGCCCGGCCAGTCCGCGCGCGACAGTTTCGGCAACAGCGTCGCCTTGGCGCAGGCTGCCGAACGGAGTGGCTATCGACGTGTCTGGTACGCCGAACACCACAACATGGGCTCGATCGCCTCCAGCGCCACGAGCGTGCTGATCGGATACGTCGCGGCGCACACCGACACCATCCGGCTCGGCTCCGGCGGCATCATGCTGCCCAACCACTCGCCGCTGGTGATCGCGGAACAGTTCGGCACGCTGGAGACGCTGTTTCCCGGGCGCATCGACCTCGGGCTCGGCCGCGCGCCGGGCAGTGATCAGAAGACCATGCTCGCGCTGCGCCGCAACCCGTCGTCGGCGGACTCGTTTCCGCAGGATGTGCTCGAACTTCAGGGTTACCTGACGGGGCGGTCGCGGGTGCCCGGCGTGCAGGCGGTGCCGCGCGCGGAAGGGGTTGTGCCGCTGTACATCCTGGGTTCGTCGCTGTTCGGTGCGCAGCTCGCCGCGCAGCTGGGCCTGCCGTACGCCTTCGCGTCACACTTCGCGCCGGACGCGTTGCATCAGGCGGTCGCCGTCTACCGCGACAGCTTCCGGCCGTCCGAGCAGCTGGCCGAGCCGTACGTGATGGCCGGCGTCAATGTGTTCGCCGCGGACGACACCGACGACGCGGTGGCGCAGAAGACAATTGCCTACCGCGCGCGGGCGCGCATGATGATCAAGCGAGGTGCCGCGGATGTCCGCTACACCGACGAGGAGATCGACGCGTTCCTCGCCTCGCCGAACGGTCGCCAGCTCGCCTCGATGACCCAGTACACCGCCGTCGGCACACCCGACGAAGTCCGCTCGTACCTCGACGATTTCGCCGCCTCGATCCAGGCCGACGAGCTGATCCTGACCCACCAGGCCACGCAGATCGAGGACCGGCTGCGCTCGGTCGAGCTGACCGGCGCCGCGATGGCCGCGGCTGCACCCGAGCGGGTTATCGGCTGATTCTGCGCGTTCCACCGTTACCGTGCGTTGGAACACCCTGTCCACCAAAGGATATGGTCGAGCGATGCGGACGGCGGAGGCCTCTGCCTATGGTGCTGGTGTATCCGGGCGCGGCAAGGAGAGGGCGCGATGACTACACACGCAGGTTTCGCCGGACGGACATATGTGGTCACCGGCTCGGCTTCGGGTATCGGCGCCGCGACTGCCGCGCTGCTTCGAGAGCGCGACGCGAAGGTCATCGGGTGTGATCTCAACGATGCAGAGATTCAGGCCGACCTGTCCTCTCCTGCCGGTCGGCGGGCATTGGTCGACCAAGTGAAAGAGCACGGTCGGATCGATGCGGTCCTGGCTATCGCCGGAGGCGGCAAAACCGGTCTGCTGGAGACGAATTACTTCGGTGCGGTCGCGACACTGGAGGGACTTCGGCCGCTGCTGGCGCAGAGCCCCGCACCCCGCGCGGTAGCCGTCTCCTCGACGGCATCGCTGGCGCCGGCCGATGATCGCATTGTCCAGGCGTGTCTCGACGGCGACGAGTCCGCCGCTGTCGGCTATCTCGCCGCCGATCCCTCGGCCGGTGGTGCAACCGGCGGCTACGGGATCGCCAAACGCGCATTGAATCGATGGGTCCGCAGGGTCGCCCCGACCGCGGAGTGGGCGGGTTCGGGCATCGCCCTCAACGTCGTTGCCCCGGGCGTGGTGGACACGCCCGCTGCCGCCTACATCCTCACCGACGAAAACGTCCGCAAAGCTGTGGAAACCGCTGCGCCGCAACCGTTCGGCGGGTTCCCTGGCCGGCCCGAATGGGTCGCCGAGCTCATCTGCTGGCTGACGAGCGCGGACAATCGCTTCGTGACCGGTCAGATCATCTTCGCCGACGGAGGATCGGAAGCGGTGGCGCTCGGCGACCGTCATTGGCGGTGAGGTGACAGCCCGGCGCCAGTCCGGACCGGCGGACAGGCGACGTCAAGCAGGGGCGCCGAGCGGGGGGTGCTCGAGGACGCGGGGCTTGTACTCGACCAGCTGGATGCGGCCGTCGAAGGTGCGGTGCTCGGTCATCTCGAGGGCAACGTCCGGGTAGCCGTCGTAGATGCGTTCCGCGCCTGTGGCACCGGTGATGACCGGAAACATGACAACCCGGAAGCGGTCGACGAGTCCGGCACGTAGCAGGGAGCGGCACAGGCTCAGGCTGCCGATCGTACTGAGGAGCCCAGACCCACTGGACTTCATGGCGCGGACGGCGTCGATGGCGTCGTCGCGGACGAGTGTGGAGTTGGCCCACGTCAGTGGCTCCTCGAGTGCGGAGGAGAACACGAACTTGGACGCTTGCGTGAGCTCGTCGACGGACGCCTCTTCTTCTGGCCTGAACTCGTCTTGGCCATCCGGGACCTCGCCGGCGGCGAAGCCCGACATCAGGCGGTAGGTGTTCGCTCCCATCAGGTAAGTGGCCTCGGGCTGCTCGCCGAGCCAGGCGAGGTACTCCGGGCCCTCGAGGCCCCAGAATCCGGGCCATCCCTCTCCTGAGGCGTAGCCGTCGAGGGACGTGATGAAGTCGACGAGAAGCTCTGACATGGCGGTGTCCTTTCGTAGGGTGTCATGAGTATCGACCGGCCGGGAGCCACAAACTCATCGGTCGAGCTGACCGTACTGCCCGAGTAGGCCGCCGATCGTTGATCGGAGGCCTTCGTTCGATATGGCAGGCGGCGGACCTGAAGCCCGATGAAGCTTTATCAGTCGGAAAAGGTATTGGGGCGCAACATAATCAAGAACTGAACTAAATTATCGAGGGCGCATGACGCGTAAATGGTTGTGCCGCAGGGATATAGCTCACATAGACATTACTGATCACCGGACTGATTGATTACTCCGAAAGTGGATTGATCAGGCAGTTTGCGCGAAACTCACTGCTGTTCAATTGAATTCATCCGACAATTTTTCGGTTTTCGATCATGGTGATGATCTTCGAACATAGGATCTTCCCACCAGTGCGGGTAGGCCGACATCAGCAGTCGCTGACCGATCGGTATCTGGGGTTCGAACTACCCTTCAGAGATAGGATGAGAAATGCGCATACGTGCAGCAGTCATGGCCGTCGGGATCGCGTTCCTGGGGCTCACCGGAATGTCCGCTCCGGCTAACGCGGTCGCCTCGCCCAGCTATACCAAGCTCGCGCCGGAGTCGGAACTGGCCGGGTGGCGGCACCTCGGCTGGTACCGGACCCACGGGCAATGCGTCGACGCCGGCCAGCAGTTCCAGCGTGAACACGCCATCAGAGAATGGCGGTGCGGGTACGACGCCGGGCACTCCCCGTCGTACGCGCTCTCCGGCAGGTAGCACCGAGTAGCTGACCGAATTGGTTGGGTCCTGTTGTGGCCCAACCAATTCGACGTCACTGGCGCTGTCGCTTGCGGGCGGCTTCGGCGGAGCCCTGGATGGCGACGAGCACGAGCACGACGATGAACACCACGATCTCGAGAGTGTTCCAGCCGAAGAGGTCCGACGTCGGTGCAGCCTCCGCCGACACGGCAGGTGGTGTTGCCGCCGCGACGGGCAATCGTTGTGCTGCGGTTGCGGATTCGGGGGTCGCGACGGGTGCGGAGACGGGCAGCACGAAGGGGGGATTCGGGATCGGGATCGGGGACGGGATGAGTAGCGGCACCGAAGGTGTCGGTGGCGGCGTGACGGTGGACAGCGTGAGGAGGCAGGTCACCACCGCACTGCCTGCCATCGCACTGCCGACGACCCCACTGCCGAGTGCGGATCCGCTCGAGCCGGAGGCGGGCGGGAGCAGTGCGGACCCGGCCGAACCGACCGCCCACCAGGGTGGGGCCAGGATTCCCGGCCCGATCAGGCCGGAGCCTGCGGCGGATCCGAGGAACAACAATGCGGCGCCCGCCGCGCTACCGACACACGCGGTGAGCATGCTGCCGGTATCGACGCCGAGGGCGGCGTTTCCGGTTGCCGCGGGTGTCGTCGCGTCCGCGTCGTCCGCGGTGTCGGCACCGCTGATTCGAAGTGCTCCGGCTGCGGCAGGTGCCGGTGGAGGTTCGAGTGCGAGTGGGCCCCCATCTGCGGCGGTTCCGATCGAGACACCTTGCAGAACAGTGCTTCCGGTCGAGGAATCTGCCGGAGCTGAGCTTCCGGTGGAAGCATCTGCCGGGACTGAGTTTCCGGTCGGGATGTCTGGCTGGGCTGTGCCGCCCGCCGGGGCGTCTGCCGGTGGCGTGCTTGCGTTCGGGGCATCTGCTGGTGCGGGACCGTCGACGGGGACGCCGGGCTGAGCGGCTCCGCCACTGCCGAAGCGTTGCTGTGCTACGTCACCGACGGGGACGCCCGGTTGGGCTACGCCACCGGTCGAGAAGTCTGGTTGAGCTGCGGCCCCCGGGGCGCCTACTGGTGGCGCGCCACCGGGTGAGACGTCCGGCTCGGCTGCACCGCCGGTCGAGAAGTCTGGTTGGGCCGCAGCCCCTGGGGAGCCTGCTAGTTGCGCGCCACCCGCTGGTGCGTTCGTCTGTGCCATACCGCCGGTCGAGAAATTCGGTTGAGCTGCGGATCCTGCGGTGCCTGCTGGTTGCGCGCCACCCGCTGGTGCGTTCGTCTGCGCCGTACCGCCGGTCGAGAAGTCTGGCTGAGCTGCGGCCCCCCGGACGCCTACCGATGGTGCGCCACCAGCAGATGTGTCCGGCTGCGCTGCACCACCGGCCGAGAAGCCTTGCTGCGCTAGCCATCCTGCGGCCACGTCGGCTACGGGCGGCGGGTCGGGGGTGTCGTCGGCGGCGGATTGGCCGCAGAACAGCAGTGCTGCGGGTACGAACGTGCTGACGACGACGAAACCTCTTGCGCCTCTGGTTATCCGCGGCGCGATGCCCTCCGGCCTCGACTGTGGACGGCTCATTCGGCGGTGGTGATCGGGCTGTCGCTGCTGGGCTCGTACTGCGACTGGGCGTAGCGGAAGGCGTCCGTCGGGACGCCGAGCACGCCGGAGAACGGTCGCTCGAGGTCGTGGATGGCCAGCAGTGCGGAGCCGATGATGACGCCGAGCAGCGCGGTCATCGCCACGCTGCGCCGGGTGACCAGCATGCCGGTCAGCACCGGGTTCAGCAGCACCAGTACCGCGCCGAAACACAGTGCGATGTAGAGGAATTGGGGGAGGTTTCGGACCACGTCGATGGCGCGATCGTGACGGGCTTGGGTCACGCGGTCGATGCCGGTCAGTGCCCGGGTGCGTGCCTCGACGACGGTCGGATCCTCCGACTGGACCGCGATGACGGCGGCGCGCAGCGAGTTGAGCGTCTTCTCGGTGTTGGGGCTGAGCCGTCGCTCGCGCTCCATGAGCGGCCATTCCTCGGTGAGGACCTGATCGGTGTAAGCGATGACCTTGTCGTGGATCCGGTCCCGGTCCGGGGCGGGCAGCGCGTGGATGGCCAGGTGGGTATCGACGAGGCCCTTCGACTCGGTGATCGTGTGGTTGTACGCATTCTGGTTCTGGTTCCAGCAGGCCACGAAGACGAAGGCGAGCACCGCGGTGAAGATGGTCTTGGCCAGATCGAGCGCGAGGTGACTGGACGACTCGTCACTGTTTTGTCGCCATGATTTCGGACGTATCCGATCCCCGACAACCAATACCGCCACCGCGATCATCGCGGCACAGATCGCGACGAGCAATTCCTGAGCCATCCCACTCCACTTTCCCGGGCAAAGTTCGGTACAACAGATTTCCGAGTGCATGGTTGAGCGGCCGAGGCAACCCCGGCATGGGCTAAGTAGAACAGCAACCGTCGAAGATTAGCCCTGGTAGACCGCCACGAGTTGGCGAAGTTACCGAAGTGTGATCATCGAACTAATAGATGAGCGAATTAACAGCAAATGCATGTTCGGCGGCGCGACATTTCGAGGAGTCGCCCGTTTTCGAGGCGATCCATAGGCGGCGCAGATCCGAACCCCGACGCAGCCGCTGCCCTCATTGGTTCCGTTCATGATCGACAGGACATGAGGGCGCCCACCAACCCTTCTCCGCCGCCGTGTCCCGTTCGCGGCCCGGCTCGGCGTCGGGTGGGACATGGTGGCGCTCCGACTCGTACGTCTCCGCCGCCGTGTCCCGTTCGCCGCTCGGCTCGGCGTCGGGTGGGACATGAGTGCGCTCCCGCTCGTACTTCTCCGCCACCATGTGCCGCTCTCTGGTCGTCTCCTCGCCAGGTGGGACGTGGTGGCGCTATTCGTACGTCTCCGCCGCCGTGTCCCGCTCGTCGCCTGACTGCGCGCCGGGCGGGACATGGGGGCGAAGTTACTCGGGCGGTGCTGCGACCCCTGTCTCGTTGATCCCGAAACGCGCAGCCACTGCGTTACTTGTGCCAGTTGGCCACAGCGGCAGGCCTTCTCGACGGGACATGGTGGTGACACGCCACTTGCACGGTCCGCCATCGCGTCCCGTTCGCCGCCGGACTCCGCGCCGAGGAAGACGTGGTGGCGCCTCCACTCGCACGTCTTCGCCGTCGTGTCCCGCGCGCTGCCCGAGTCCGCGCTGAGCGGGACATGACGGCGCTCCCGCCCGCACTTCTCCGCCACTGTGTCCCTCCCGCCGCCCGACCCTGCGCCGGGCGGGACGCGGTGGCACCCACTTGCACGGTCCGCCACCGTGTTCCGCCCGCCGCCCGCCGCCCGCCGCCCGCCGCCCGCCGCCCGCCGCCCGCCGCCCGCCGCCCGCCGCCCGCCGCCCGCCGCCCGCCGCCCGCCGCCCGCCGCTCGCCTCCCTCGCCGAGCGGGAGATGGTGGCGCTACTGCTCGTACTTCTCCGCCGCCGTGTCCCGATCGCGGCCCGGCTCGGCGTCAGGTGGGACATGGTGGCGCTCTCACTCGTACGCCTCCGCCGCTGCGTCCTGCTGGCCGCTCGGCTCCGTGCCGGGTGGGACATTGGCGGCGCTCCGACTCGTACGTTTCCACCACCGTGTCCCGCTCGCGGCCCGGCTCGGCGTTGGGTGGGACTTGGTGGCGCTCTCACTCGTATGTCTCCGCCGCTGTGTCCCGCTGGCCGCTCGCCTCCTCGCCGGGTGGGACGTGACGTGCTCCCTCTCGTACGTTTCCGTCACCGTGTCCCGCTGGCCGCTCGGCTCCGTGCCGGGTGGGACTTGGGGCGCTCCGACTCGTACTTCGCCACCACTGCGTCCCGCCCGCCGCCCGGCTCCGTGCCGAGTGGGACGTGGTGCAGAGCTACTCGGGCGATGCCGGCGACCCCGTCGCGTTGATCCTGCAACGTGTAGCGACCTGCACCCCTGTGTCATTGGGCCGCACTGGCAGGGCTTCTCGACCTTGCCGCCGGTCTAGTCGATCATGAAACCCCGCCGGCCACGCACCGCTACGCCGGCCACGCATCGGAACCACAGCCGGCCGCCGCTTACTCGGCGTCGCCGATGGTTCGTTCGAGGAAAGGTCCGCAATCGGCGACCAGGGCAGTCGTATTGTCGGTGCCACCGCTGCGAAGGGCGCTGTCCACCAAGGTTTCCGCGACGTGGGCAGCCGATTCCCCGTCGGCGAGCATCGTTTTGATCACGGCCATGTCGAGGCGCTTGTGTACACCGTCGGTGCTCAGCAGCAGCCTGCCGGTACTGGAGCCGGTGCCCGCGTGACCGATGTCGGCGGGCCGGACGGTGCGGACCGAGGTGAGGACCACGTGATCCAGTCGAGGTGCCGGACCGTAACCGCGGGTGCGCCAGAATTCGCCGACGGTGTGATCGGTGGTGATCTGGTGCAGCACCCGTCCGTTCCAGCGATAGGCGCGGCAGTCACCGACCCAGGCGACTTCGCACGGCCCGTCCGGTTGTCCCGCGGACGGCAGCACGGCGATGACGAGCACGCTGTCGGCCTCGGATTGCGGGAACTGGCGCAGCAATTCGCGTTGGGCCGCAAGGATTCCGGCGAACGCGCCGCTGCGTGCGCCGACGTGCGCGGCGACCTCCGCCGCGGTGCGCGCCGCCCGAGCGGCGGGCAAATGATCACCGACACCGTCGGCGACGACGAACGCCGTCTTCCCGGTGACCGGATCGATCACGGCGGCCGCGGCGTCGGCGTTGAGGGTGCGGGAACCGCGCCTGCTCAACGACTCCCATGTGGTACCGCTGAGTCGCACGTCGTCGGGATCGGGGCCGTCCGTGACAGGTGCCGAGCACATGTCTGACCTCCTCGGACTGCACCCTTGCCGCGTGCCGCTCGGCACTCTTCCAGTAAAGCGCGCTAACCCGTGCAGTCGGCAACAGTTTGCCGTGCAGTTCCTGTGAAGCCCATTACAGTTTGGTCTCTGGGCGCGACGCCGACAACGGCACGGCGAGTTGGGCTTTGACCCTTTCGTAGGTCGGCAGCGTCTCGTAGCGGTGCACGGACTTGTCCCTGACGAACAGCTCATTCGAGATCCGGCGGTAGTCGGCGAGGTCCTCAGTGATCATGACCACGACGTAATCCCACTGGCCCACAACGGAATAGCACTGCTGCACGGCCGGTTCGGCGAGCATGCGCTCGCAGAACGCGAGGTAGTGGTCGGCGTCGTCTTCGGCCAGTTCGACGAGCACGACGGTGGTCAAACCCATGCCCACCGTGCGCGGATCGATCACGGCGACCTGCGCGGTGATCACCCCACCGGTGCGCAGCCGGGTGAGCCTGCGCTGGACGGCGCTGGGGGAGAGGCCGACTCGTTCACCGAGTTCGTGCAGCGGTCGCGTCGCGTCGACCTGCACCAGCTCGAGCAGTCGGTGATCGATATCGTCCAACGGCAGCACACTCACGCAATAAATTTGCGTGCGAGCGGGAAAATTGTCAATCGCGTCCGGCGGTCTTCCTTCTAGGGTTCAGCTCATGGAAGATCTGGTCGATATCGACGTGCTGCGGCAGCGGGCAGGCATCAAATGGGCGCGCGCCGGAGCGGATGTGCTGCCCGCGTGGATCGCGGACATGGACTTCGCGGTGCCAGATCCGGTGCGCGCGGCACTGCGGCAGGCGGTGGACGGCGACCTCGGCTACCCCGCGTGGGATGAGCGTCCCGATCGAAATCCGTTGCAGGAAGCCTTCGCCGATCGCATGCGCGAGTTGTACGACTTCGGGATCGACCCGGACGACGTGTACGTCTTCACCGAGCTCATCCAGGTGCTGCAGATCGTGCTGCAACTCATGACCCGGCCGGGCGACGCGATCGCCGTGCACACCCCCGCGTACCCTCCGTTCCTGCAAACCATCGAGCTCATGGGGAGACGCCTGGTGCCGATCCCGATGGTCGAGCAGGCCGACGGCTGCACCTTCGATGTCGACCGGATGGCCGAGGATATTCGTAGCAACAACTGCCGCGCTTTGATTCTGGTGAACCCGAACAACCCGACGGGCCACGTGTTCGATCGCGAGGAACTCACGGCCATCGCCGAGATCGCGGCCCGCAACGATCTTTTGGTGATCGCCGACGAAATCCACTCCGAGCTCGTGCACGAGCGGCACCAGCACACCCCGTTCGCCTCGCTCGGACCGGAAACCGCCGCGCGCACAGTCACTCTCAACTCCGCGAGCAAAGCCTTCAATCTGGCCGGACTGCGGTGCTGCGTCGCCCACGTCGGCGACAGCCGGGTCCGCGCCGCCTTGGATGCGCAACCACCGCAGCTGTATGGACAGGTGAGCGCGCTCAGCGTGCTGGCGACCTGCACCGCGTGGCGCGACGGTGCCGCATGGCTGGCCGCGACGCGAGAGCTGCTGACCGCCAACCGCGACCTCGTCGCCGAGACGCTGCGACCGGAGATCCGGTTCCACCGCCCCGACGCGGGCTACCTGGCCTGGCTCGACTGCCGCGCACTAGAACTCGATCGAGACCCCGCGGACTTCTTCCTCGAGCAGGCGAAGGTCAAACTGCTGTCCGGCCCGGACTTCGGTCCCGGCGGTGCGGGTTTCGCGCGCCTGAACTTCGCGACCTACCGCCCGGTCCTCGCGGATATGCTCGGCCGCATGAACGACGCGGTGCACAAGCACCTCAATCGCTGACGGAAGCCGAACGGGCACAAAGTAATCGGGCGAATCAACGGATAGGTTGGATCAGTGAGCGTCTGGACCGCACTGGTGTCGTTCGCCGTCGTCGCGGGGTTCCTCACCCTGGTTCCCGGCCTGGACACCGCCCTCGTCCTGCGCTCCGCGATTGTCCGCGGCACGCGCACCGCGTTCACGACCGCGCTGGGGGTGGGCAGCGGACTGCTGGTGTGGGGCATCGCGACGACGTGCGGGCTGTCGGTGTTGCTGACCACCTCGCAATGGGCGTACACGGTGCTGCGCATCGCCGGTGCGATCTATCTGATCTGGCTCGGCCTCACCAGCTTGGTCGCTTTGCTGCGCTCCGGCGACCTCGGTGCCGGGCAGTTCGACGACCGCGCCGTCGCGAACGGCAGTCTGCTGCGGGCCTGGGCGCGCGGTGCGACGTCGAACCTGCTCAACCCCAAAGTAGGCGTGTTCTACATCGCGATGCTGCCGCAGTTCATCCCGCCGCACGCGCCGCACCTGCTGATGGGCACGGCACTCACCCTGATCCACTTCGTCGAGGGAGTGCTGTGGTCCACGGTGCTGATCTGCGGCGTCCGGTTCACCAAGTCGTGGCTCGATCGGCCCTCGGTCAAGCGCTGGATGGAAGCCCTCACCGGCTCGGTGCTGGTCGCCCTCGGATTGAAGCTGGCGCTCGATAGCCCCTGATCCGTTACCCCGGTGCGACTTACGGCGTTGCGATCACCGTGATGCTGACCCCTGCGGCCGGGCCGATTGGCACCGTACGCTGTGTCGCCCGGCCCCGCACGGGTACGCCCCGGTGGGAGGGATGGGAAACGGGAGTCTGGACAGGTGGTAGGAAAGGGTACGTGTCCACAACTGTCGAAGGATCGGTCCCCAACAGCAGC
The DNA here is from genome assembly GCF_015355715.1 of Nocardia sp. XZ_19_369. NCBI lineage: Bacteria > Bacillati > Actinomycetota > Actinomycetes > Mycobacteriales > Nocardiaceae > Nocardia > Nocardia sp. XZ_19_369. The sequence goes on from NZ_JACVED010000002.1 coordinate 658,013, forward strand.
TCGCGTGCGGTCGACGAGGTGGTAGACCTGGTCAGCGCGCTGATCCGGTTCGATACCTCGAACACCGGCGACCTGGCCACCACCAAGGGCGAGCGCGAATGCGCGGAATGGGTGGCCGAACAACTGCACCAGGCCGGGTATACGACCGAGTATGTGGAGTCGGGCGCGCCGGGGCGCGGGAATGTGTTCGCACGGCTGCCCGGCGCGGACTCCAGCCGCGGTGCGCTGATGATGCACGGCCACCTGGACGTGGTGCCCGCCGAGGCGGCCGACTGGAGCGTGCACCCGTTCTCCGGTGCGGTGCGCGACGGCTACGTGTGGGGCCGCGGCGCCATCGACATGAAGGACATGGTCGGGATGATGCTGGCGATCGCTCGCCAGTTCAAGCTCGAGGGCACGGTGCCGCCCCGCGACATCGTGTTCGCCTTCCTGGCCGACGAGGAGAACGGCGGCAAGTGGGGCTCGCAGTGGCTGGTGGACAACCGGCCCGACCTGTTCGAGGGGATCACCGAAGCCGTCGGGGAGGTCGGCGGGTTCTCGCTGACGGTGCCGCGCCCGGACGGCACCGAACGCAGGCTGTATCTGGTGGAGACCGCCGAGAAGGGTCTCGGCTGGATGCGGTTGCGCGCCAAGGCCCGTGCGGGACACGGCTCGTTCCTGCACGAGGACAACGCGGTCACCATTCTGGCCGCCGCGGTCGCGCGGTTGGGCAAACACACGTTCCCCGTGGTGATGTCGGATTCGGTGAGCGAGTTCCTGGCCGCCGTCGCCGAGGAGACCGGCCTGCAGTTCGATCCGGACAGCCCCGACATCGAGGGCCAGCTGGCGAAGCTGGGCACCATCTCCCGCATTATCGGTGCGACGCTGCGTGATACGGCGAATCCGACCATGTTGCAGGCCGGGTACAAGGCCAACGTGATCCCGCAGACCGCGGAGGCCGTCGTCGACTGCCGGGTGGTGCCCGGCCGGCAGGCGGCGTTCGAGCGGGAGGTGGACGAGTTGATCGGCCCGGACGTCGAGCGGGAGTGGATCACCAAACTCGACTCCTACGAAACAACTTTCGACGGTCACCTGGTGGACGCGATGAACGACGCGATCCTCGCCCACGACCCGCAGGGCCGTACCGTGCCCTACATGCTCTCGGGCGGCACCGACGCGAAGGCGTTCGCCCGCTTGGGCATTCGCTGCTTCGGCTTCGCGCCGCTGCAGCTGCCGCCGGAACTGGACTTCACCGCGCTGTTCCACGGCGTCGACGAACGAGTTCCGGTGGAGGCGCTCGAATTCGGCACCCGGGTGCTGGAACACTTTTTGCTGAACAGCTGACGAAAGGACAACCCGTGCCCGATTATTCCTACAATCCCTACGACGCGCTGCCGCAGCTGCCGTCGTTCACGCTGACCTCCGACGACGTCACCGACGGTCAGCCACTAGGCAACGATCAGGTCAGCGGCATCTTCGGCGCGGGCGGCAAGGACATCTCGCCGCAGCTGTCCTGGTCCGGATTCCCCGAGGAGACAAAGAGTTTCGCGGTCACCGTGTACGATCCGGACGCACCGACCGCGGCGGGCTTCTGGCACTGGGCGGTGGCCGACATCCCGGTCGGCGCGACCTCGCTGCCGACCGGCGCGGGCAGCGGTGAGGAGGGCGGCGCGCTGCCTACCGGGGCGATCACGCTGCGCAACGACGGCGGGTTCGCCGGATTCGTCGGCGCGGGACCGCCGCCCGGACACGGCTACCACCGCTACTTCATCGTGGTGCACGCGGTGGACGTGGAGAGCCTCGGCATCGACGAGTCCGCGACGCCCGCGTACCTCGGTTTCAACCTCTTCTCGCACGCTATCGCACGCGCCACGATCGTGGGCACCTACGAGCAAAAGTAACGCCGAACAACTGTGGCCCTGAGCGAAATGCTCAGGGCCACAGTCGTTATCAGATACCGGCGAGTTACTTGACGTTGACGACCTTGTCCGAGAGCTCCTTCGCGTAGAGCGCCTCGATCTCGGCCGCGTACTTGTTAGCGATCGGGGAGCGCTTGAGTGACATCTTCGGGGTCAGCTCGTCGCCGCCCGGCTCCCAGACCGCGCCGATAATGGTGAACCGCTTGATCTGCTCCACCCGGGAGAGCTTCACGTTGCCCGCCTGCACCGCGGCCAGCACCTCGTCGAGGATCTCCTTGCGGGTCGCCAGCGTCGCCACATCGGCGTCGGTGGCGTCGAATTCCTTGGCGCGCAAGGCCGCAACGTCCGGGTCGAGCACGATCAGCGCCGCGATGTACGGCTTGGCGTCACCGACTGCGACGACCTGGCCGACCAGCGAGGACACCGCCTTCACCGCGTTCTCGACATTGCTCGGCGCGATGTTCTTGCCCGCCTCGTTGATGATCAGTTCTTTCTTGCGATCCACGATGCGCAGGTAGCCGTCGGGGTCGAGGGTGCCGACGTCGCCGGTGTGCAGCCAGCCGTCGTCGTCGATCGCCTCCGCCGTCTGCTCCGGCATGTTGCGGTAGCCGCGGGTCACGATCGGCCCGCGCACCAAGACCTCACCGTCGGTGTCCAGTCGCAGCTCCAGGCCGTCGACCGGGCGGCCGACCGAGCCGGGGCGCGGCTTGTCCTTCTCGGTGAAGGTGCCGACGCCGGTGGTCTCCGACATGCCCCACACCTCGCTCATCGGGAAGCCGAGGCCGATGAAGTATTCGAGCGTCTCCGGGGGGATCGGCGCGGCGCCGGAGGCGGGCACGTTCAGCGCGTCCAAGCCCATGGCGTGCCGCAGCTTCGACAGCACCAGCGCCTCGGCCACTTTGTGCTGCACGGCCAGGGCGGGGCCGCGGCTGCGACCCGCGAGATCCGCACGGGCCGCGGCCTTTCCGGTCTCGATGGCCCAGTTGGCGAGCGCCTTCTTCACCCCGCTCGGCTCGGCGGCGAGCTTGCCCTCGATACCGACCTTGATCTTCTGCCACACCCGCGGCACCCCGAAGAAGGTGGTCGGGCGGGCGTCGGGCAGGGCCGCGGCGACCTCGCGCGGGTCCGGCACGGTGGTCACCTGGACGCCGGTGATCAGGTTGATGGCGTGGCAGGAGATGCGGTCGGCGACGTGCGCGGCGGGCAGATACGACACCGAACGGTCGTCCAGGCCGACCGGCAGCGGGCCGTTGACCAGGGCGATGATCTGCGCGATCACGTTGCGGTGCGAGACCTCGACGCCCTTGGACGGGCCGGTGGTGCCCGAGGTGTAGATCAGGGTGGCCAGGTCATCCGGCTTCACTGCCCGCCAGGCCGCGTCGAAATCGAAGTCGGCGGCGGGGTTCGCCTCGACCTCGGCGAGGGTGATCGTGCCGGCCGCCGGGCCGTCGACCAGGATGATGTGCGCGAGTTCGACGCCCGCACCGGTCACCTTGTCCAGGAAAACCTGTTCCGTCACGACCACTTTGTTCGCCGCATTGGTGAACAAATGGGTGATCTGCTCGGACGAGCTGGTGTTGTAGATCGAGAACGGGGTAGCGCCCAGGTGCAGCGCCGCGGTGTCGACCAAGTTGAATTCCGGCCGGTTGGTCAGCATGATCCCGACGGTGTCGCCAGGCCCGACACCCAGCCCGGCCAGGCCTGCCGCGATGGACTGCACCCGTTCGCCGTACTCGCGCCAGGTGATCTGCTGTGTTCCGCCGACCGTCCGCAACGCCACCTGCTCGGGTCGCAACGTCCGGGTCTCCTGGAACGCCTCCGGAACCGTGTAGACCGTTTTGCCCGATTTGTGCGCATAGCCGATGTCTGTCTTCATATCCCTGTTCCCGATATTCATGCCATGAATCGCGCCTCGCGGCGTCCACACGCGGGCGATTCGAGACCCGATCCTGACACAATGAAATGACGCCTCAGTCAGTTTCTCACGGGCCGGCGCACCAGGAGTGGCGCGGCTCACTTATCGTAGCCAGATCGCAGGCGTAGTGACGGTGCTTACGTGCGAAGTAGTCGTCGCAGATGAAACCACTCGAGGCGGCGGCGCGGGCTTTACGACCCGCACGATCCCGCGTACGGCAACCATTCTGGAATGCAGTGGAGGCATCTTCGAGACCCACTCTCCATAGCCTTGAAGCCGGTCGTCATCCCCTGCCGTTCGCGATAGGAGGGTTTAGGGAGGCGCCGGAGCGTCAACTATCGATGGACATTGGCAATTGACCATTGAGAACGGCAAGTGCCACACTGAAATTGGCGATTCGATCGCCCCGCCAGGTACGCGGGAGGGCCTGGTGACGAGCGTGATTCTTCGAACACAGCACCTTCGGCCGAGATTCGACGCACCCCGAAAGCGGGCGTTACGTCCCGGCGCGGTCTCCTCCACCTCCAGGAGCGAGGCCGTTCGGCACCACGCGGACTGTCGCGCGCCGACCAACGGGGGACCACCGTGCAGCACCCCAGTCTCCGACTGCACACCGGATGCACGACAGGAGGACGTCGTGACCATTGACGTGATGGCCTGGTCGATGACCAGTGACAGGACACCCGAATCCGCCCATCGGGCAGCGGATTCCAGCATGGAGGTGTGGCGGCTCAGCTGGCTGCCGGACCGCCAATTGAGCCGTGACCAGGCCCGAGCGGGCATGGAACTCGACGAACTGCTCGGCGACCCGAAGGCGGTGGACGATCCGGCGGCGATGGTCCGGATGACCAACTACGCCAGCGCACTGGGCGTCACGCTGATCGAGGCGGTGGTGCTGCTGGCGCAGCGGATGGCGGCGCGGTTGTCGCCACCGGCGGAAGCGGCACCGGGCGAGCGGTCCGTGCGACCGCATCAGCACGGGCATGCCATCGATCCGCCGTTCGTGCGCGGCTAGCAGGCACCGAGCTCAGGCGTTGGCGGCGTACTCCGCGCCGATCGCGTCGGCGATGTTCTGATACCCGTTGTCGCGCAAGCGTTGTGCGAGCCCGCGGTGAATTTTGCGCGTCCAGAACGGGCCACCGTAGATGAATCCGGTGTAGCCCTGCAGGAGCGTGGCGCCCGCGCGGATGCGTTCCCACGCCTGGTCGGCGGTTTCGATCCCGCCGACGGAGATCAGCACGAGCCGGTCGCCGACGCGGCGGTAGAGGCGGCGCAGCACGTCGAGCGAGCGGTCGGCGACCGGGGCGCCGGAGAGTCCGCCCGCGCCCATGGCGGCGACCTCGTCGGCGGGCGTGCGCAGGCCGTCGCGGCGGATGGTGGTGTTGGTGGCGACGATGCCGGCCAGGCCGAGTTCCACGGCCAGGTCGGCGACGGCGTCGATGTCCTCGTCGGACAGGTCGGGGGCGATCTTCACCAGGACCGGCACCTGGACGCTGTCGAGCACGGCCTGCAGCAGCGGGCGCAGCGACTCCACTGCTTGCAGGTCGCGCAGTCCAGGAGTGTTGGGGGAGCTGACATTGACGACGACGAAGTCGGCGAGCGGGCCGAGCAGCGCCGCGCTGATCGCGTAATCGTCTGCGGCATCGGCGGGTTCGACGATTTTGGTCTTGCCGATGTTCGCGCCGATGGGCACGTCACCGCGGCGGCGGCGCAGGTGCTCGGCGGCGGCCGCGGCACCGAAGTTGTTGAAGCCCATACGGTTGATCAGCGCGCGGTCGGCGGGCAGCCGGAACAACCGAGGCGCGGGATTGCCGGGCTGGGCCTGCGCGGTGACGGTGCCGATCTCGGCGAAGCCGAAACCCAGTGGCGCCCAAGCGTCTACCCCGTCGGCGTTCTTGTCGAAGCCGGCGGCCAGGCCGACCGGCGCCGGGAAGTCGATGCCGAAGGCGGTGTTGCGCAGGATCGGATCGTCGCCGGCGAAGACGGTGGTCATCAGCCAGCGCGTGGGCGCGAAGCGCGCGGCCAGGCGCATGACGCCGAAGACCAAGTGGTGGATGCGTTCCGGCGGAACCAGGAACATCAGGCGTAATAACAGGGCGTACATCAGCTCACATTCCCGGTTCCGGCTGGGGTAGTGCGGTTTTTCGGCGGCGCAGCAGCACCCGGCGGCTACCGTCGGTATAGGCCCGCACGCGGGACAGTTCCCAGCCGCCGAACTCGGCCTGGATGGCCAGCCGCATGGACGCGGTCACCCTGGTCACCTCGGGTGGCAGCCGCAGCGGCACGTATTCGTAGTCGTCGCTGGTGGTTTCCCAGCCTGCGGGCAGTGCGCTGCGCCGCGCTCGCTGCTCGCGTGGTGAAGCTGGTTCGTCGTCTGCGCGCGTTGCCCGAGTCATCATTGGCCTTTCTTCCGATCGTCCGCGCGGATCCGCTGCAGACCGCCGTCGGCCGCGGACCCTACGAACATGTCACCGGTGCGCTGATCGATGGTCACCGAGTTCGGTTGCCGCACCGTGGGGTAACGGCCGACCTCTGTCGGAATACCTGTCGACAGATCGAATCCGACGACTTCGTTGCTCTGCGTGCACGTCACCCACACGGTGTCGGACCGCTGATCGTAGGCAAGCGCGTAAGGCGAAGAGTTTACCGGGAACCGCTGGCGCAGGAGGAGAGGTCCGGCGCTGAAGACCAATAGTTCGCCGCCGTCGGTGTCGGTGACGATGATCCGGCCGAACCGGTCGGCGATCATGTTGGTGGCGCCGTCGCCCGCGCGCAGAGCCAAGCCGAGGTTCTTCTTGCCCAGGTCGATCTCGGTGACCGAGGTTTGGCGGCGGTCCAGCACCGCCACGTGGTCCTCGGTGACGGCGAGCGCGTCGGCGGAGGCCAGGCCGTCGACGGTCCGGACGAGCTTGCCTTCGGGGTCGAGGGTGCGGACCTTGCCGTCCGCGGTGCCGACGAGCAGGGTGCCGTCGTCGCGGCGCTGCACCGATCTGGCGTCGCCGTCCACCGGGAGCTCGGTGAGGGTGGCGGTGGCGATGTCGACGCGGATGATCCGGTCGGGCGTGGGGATCAGCAGTTCGCCTGGTTTGCCCTGGGCGAGGCTTGCGCCGGGCGCGGGCAGTGACACCGTGCGCGGCGTGCCGTTTGGGGTGAGCGTCGCGGGGTCGAACAGGGCGAGGGTGCTGCCGGACTCCAGCGCGGCGATCTGTCCGGTGCTGGCCTCGACGAGCAACGCACCGACGGGGTTGGCGAGCCCGACGATGTCCCCTGCGGGAAGCGTTGTCCCGGCGGGCGAGACTGCGGCAACCGCCGGATCCCGGGTGGGAAGGTTGTCACTGTTCGAGCCGGAGGAACAGCCGGCCAGCAGGGCGAGTGTCGTCACGCCGACGAGCGCGGTGGTGACGCGAGAGATTCCCGGGCGTGTCGCCGATCGAACGCCGCGGTTACGGTCGCCGCGGTTCCGATCGTGGAGCGCAATCACAGAGGTGTCCGCGAACGCCGCCAATCCAACCCAGCCGCGAGGGCGCATCCACCGAACTCCTTCTACCGACGATTCATCGCAACTCCACCATCTGACCATGATGGCGCACCATCGCGGCGTACCGGGGTGGCGGCTGGGGGAGAATGTCGGTGATGCGGGTTACGGTTGAGCTGAAACAGTGTCCAAATCAGGGAGATCCGGTTGATAGCCGACCATACGTCTGGATTTGCCATCGATGACGTAACCGTTGGTCCGTTCGCACACGGGTTCGGGACCACCGGCGACGGCAGGCCGTACGCGTTTCGCACGGTCCGGTCCACGTTGACGCTGGAGATCTACCGGGCCGACGTCGTCAGCGCGGTGCCCGGCCCGGAGGACGTGGTCGCGGTCGCCGAGGCCCGGGTCACCGACATCGACCTCGACGACGAACGCAGTGTCGTCGCGCTGGTCCGCGACATGATCCCCGACGCGGTGCCCGTGGACGCGGTCCCGGACCGCGAAGTGACCACCGTGCGCGCGTTGCTGGGACGCATCAGTTCCGTAATTGATGGTATGTAGATGGTGATGCCATACACATATCTCGCCCGCACCGCGCTGACCGCGACCGGCCTCCTCCTGGTGGCCGCCGCCGCGGCATGCAGCACCGGACCGGACGAGGCGGCCGTCGACGCGGCGCGTTCGTCGGCCAACGCGTCGCTGTCCGCGTCCATCACCACCTCCTCCATCGCCGCGCACCCGCCGCTGCCGACGGCCACTCAGCTGGACGCGCAGATCAAACGCGCGCTGGATCCGGGGCTGCCGGACAGCGAACGCACCGACCTCATCGAGGACGGTGACGCGTTCAAGACGGCGATCCCCGATATGTACAAGGCGCTGCAGGACAACCCGCGGGCCGTCTACGGCGTCACCGATCCGGTGTTCGACAACCACGACGGCACGCTCACCGCGACGATGCGCCTGGACAAGGACGGCAGCGGGACCGCGGTGCGCACCACCGTCGTGCATTTCGTGCTGCTCGACGGCAAGTGGAAGATCTCGCGGACCGACCTGTGCGGGATTCTGCGTTCCGCGGACTACCGCACGCCGGCCTGCGGCTGACTGTGTCGGATTTGCGGACTCCGCGTACTCGCGGCTCGCAGGACGATTCGATGCTGCACTCCGGGCTGCTGGGCTGGGGTCGGTTCGTTTATCGCCACCGGTTTCTCGTGCTCGGCGTGTTCGCGCTGGCGGTGCTGGCGTCCGGCTGGTTCGGTCGCGATCTCACGGACCGGTTGACGCAGGAGGGCTGGTTCGACGAGTCGAGCGAGTCGGTGGCGGCCTCCAAGATCGCCGACGCGACGTTCGGGCGCGACACCGACAGTGATCTCATCCTGCTGTACACCGCGCCGGCCGGGACCACCGTCGACGATCCGGCTGTGCGGTCCGCGGTGACCGGTGCGCTGAGCGGCTTGCTGACGCGGTTTCCCGACAACATCCTGAAGATCGACAGCTATTGGGACAGCCCGTTCGCCGCCAACGCCACCGATGCCACGCGCACGCACGCGTTCGCGAGCGTCGGGCTGCGGGGTGAGGGCACGGCCACCGTCGAGAACTACACCGCGATCAAGGACCACCTGGGTGCGGGGGAGGAAGGCGGCGGTCCCGGCGGCACCACCGTGCAGCTGGCCGGTTTGCAGCCGGTGCTGGCGGGCCTGAACACCGGTATGCAGAACGACATTCACCGGGCGGAGATCATTGCGCTGCCGTTGGTGGCGATTCTGCTGTACTTCGTGTTCGGCGGGGTGATCGGCGCGTTGCTGCCGGTGTTGATCGGCGGCATGACGATCATGGGCACGGCGGGCATCATGCGGACGCTCACCGGGGTCATCGATGTGAACGTATTCGCCAGCACCGTCATGACTTTGGTGAGTCTCGGGTTGGCGATCGATTACGGGTTGTTCACCGTCACGCGGTTCCGCGAGGAACTTGCCGCCGGACGCAGCGTGGAAGACGCCACCGCGCGCACCGTCGCGACGGCGGGGCGCACCGTGTTGTTCTCGGCGGCGATCATCGCGGTGAGTCTCGGTGCGCTGTTCATCTTTCCGAACGGCGTGCTGCGTTCGGTGCCCTACGGCGGTATCAGCTCGGTGCTGCTGGCCGCGCTGCTCTCGGTGACCGCGCTGCCCGCGGCGCTGAGCATCGCGGGTCAGCGGATCGATCTGCTCGGCTGGAAACGGTTCTCCCGCAGCAAGACCGAGGCGCAGATCGACGCGGGATTCTTCTCGCGGCTCGCGCAGTGGGCGATGCGGCGGCCGTGGGCGGTGGCGGTGCCGATCGTGCTCGCGCTGCTTGCGCTGAGTATTCCGTTCCGCAACATCGAGTTCGGTGGGATCAGTGAGAAATATCTCGGGGCGGATAATCCGGCCAGGGTGGCGCAGGAGCGGTTCGATGAGCTGTTCCCGAGTTTTCGTACTGAACCGCTGAAACTCGTTGTGCTGGGGGCTGATTCGCAGCAGCTGAGCGATATTCGGTTCGAGGCGAGTCGGATCCCCGGGCTCACCGGGCGGTTCGAGCCGTCGGTGGCCACCAAAGACGGCATCAATGTGCTGCAGGCCGGGTTGGCGGACAAGCAGGATTCCGATCGGGTGATCTCGGCGTTGCGGGCGATTCCGGAACCGCCCGGCGTGGACGTCATGGTGGCGGGGGTGCCCGCGTTGGAACGCGACAGTATCAACGGGCTGTTGGAGGGCTTGCCGCTGCTGGTGGCGATTCTGGCGGTGGCGGCGCTGACACTGATGTATGTGGCGTTTCGGTCGATTGTGTTGGCGGTCAAGGCCGTTGCGATGAGTGCGCTGAGTCTCGTGTCGACGTTGGGGGTGCTCACCTGGGTGTTCGTCGAGGGGCACGGGGCGGAGTTCTTCCACTTCACGCCGGGGCCGTTGATGTTCGCGGTGCTCGCGTTGATCGTGACCGTGGTGTTCGGGTTGTCCACCGACTACGAGGTTTTCCTGCTGTCCCGGGTGGCGGAGGCAAGAGCCGGTGGTGCCGAACCGGCCGAGGCGATTCGCTATGGCATTGCCCACACCGGCGGGGTGATCACCTCCGCCGCAGCCATTCTCATCGTCGTCACCGGTGCGTTCGGGTTCTCCGATCTGGTGCTGATGAAGTACATCGCCTACGGGATGATCGCCGCCCTGATCTTGGACGCCACGGTCATCCGGATGTTGCTGACTCCCGCGGTGTTGAAGCTGATTTGGCGCTGAGGATTATGTCCAGGCTCAAGGGTGCCAATCTGGTCGCGATGTTCCTGCTGGAGCTGGGAGTTGTTGCCGCAGCGGCAGTGTGGGGCTTCACCATGCCTGGCAGCGTGCTGGTTCGCGTAGTGACCGGACTCATGGCCCCCACCCTGTTCATCCTCATGTGGGCGCTGTTCGGCGCAGGTGCGAACCCCTGCTTCCCGCTCACCGGCCGGTGGCGCCTTGCCCTCGAACTGATCTGGTTCGGGGGTGGTGCGCTGGCCTGGGCGAGCGCGACAGCCCCGCTGGTCGGGGTGATCTTCTTCGCGCTCTGGGCAATCAACGCTGGGTTGCGAGTTCGCTTGCAGGGCAGCCTGATACCCGGCGGCTGAGGTATTCCTGACTGCCCAGCCCGGTGCCCGACCCAGCAACGAACCTGAGCGTCGAGTGGCACATGGGGGCGGATGCCGAGTAGACCTGTCACCATGTCCCGCTCGATGCTTGGGCTTGTTGCGTGTGGGGCATGGGGACGGTGAAAGTCGAGTAGGCCCGGCACGATGTCCCGCTCGACGTTCGGGGTGGGTCGTGTGGGACTTGGGGGCGGCAACGCCGAGTAGACCGGCTGGCCATGTCCCGCACGACGCTGGGGTGGGGTGCGTGTGGGATTTGGGGGTGGCGAACGTCGAGTGGGTCGGCCACTACGTCCCGCTCGACGCTCGGCTTGGGCCCGAGTGGGACATGGGGCCGACGAACGTCGAGTGGGCCCGCCGCTATGTCCCGTTCGGCGCTCGGGTCGAGTGCGTGTGGGACTTGGGGGCGGCGAATGTCGCGTGGGTCGGTCATGATGTCCCGCTCGACGTCGGCATTGGGTGGGAGTGGGACAGGGTGGTGAACGTCGAATAGGCCCGCCCTATGTCCCGCTCAGCGCTCGGGTTGGGGACGAGCGGGACATGGGGGCGGCGAACGTCGAGTGGGCCCGCCGTGGTGTTCCGTTCGACGCTCGGGTCGGTTTCGAGTGGGACATGGTTGAGGCGTTTCGTGCCGCGTGTGGGGACCGTGCGCTGGTGCATCTGCCGGAAGACCGGCAGGTAAATCGCTGCGACTGATCGCAGTTCGATCCGCTACCCTCCCGCCATGCAGAGTGGGGGACGCGTCAGGCCGAGCCTGCGGACATCGAGCCGATCGCGGAGTTGCGTGCCGTGGCCTACGGCCGGATCTCGAGCGCCTCGGCCGCTACGACGATCACCGGGTGCGGCAGCGGCTGCGCGACGGGTTCGCCCCGGAGCACACTCTGGTGGCGAATATCGGAGTGGACCCCGCCACCGTGCGCCACTCGACGTGGAGATGGTTTGTGATCAGCAGGCCCGCGGCGCCGGGCGTGCGACGGCCGGCTTGGGACGGCTGGGCGGTAACGGCTGCTTCGGCGCGGCCGGGCTGGCGTGGCTGGGCTGGGCGGGTGAGGCTGGCGTGGCCGACGGGTGAGTGGTCGACCGTACGGGTGGCGCAGAGGAGTCAGCGGCGGACAGGGAGGACCAGTTGGGCGCCGGTGACGGGGTGGTTGAGGACCTCGACGGGGTGTTGGTAGACGCGGGTCAATAGGTCGGTGGTGAGGACCTTGCGGGGTGGGCCGTCGGCGGCGATGCGGCCGGACTCGAGGACTGCGACGCGGTCGGCGTAGGCGGCGGCGATGCCGAGGTCGTGCAGGACGACTACGACGGCGGTGCCGGTTTGGGCGCGGCTGGTGGCCAGGTGGAGGACGGCTTCCTGGTGGCCGAGGTCGAGGGCGGCGGTGGGTTCGTCGAGGAGCAGGGTGCCGGTGTCCTGGGCGAGGACGCGGGCCAGGGCGACGCGGGCGCGTTCACCGCCGGAGAGGGTCGGAAAGGACCGGGCGGCAAGGTGTTCCACGTCGGCGGCGGCCATGGCGGCGGAGATGCGCTCGTCGTCGAGTTCGCGTCGTTCGGTGCGCAGCCACGGTGCGCGGCCCATCGCGACGACCTCCCGCGCGGTGAACGGGAAACCGACGGTATGGGTTTGGGGGAGTACCGCCCGCCGACGCGCCATGTCCAACGGTGACCAGTGCGTCAGCGCGTGCCCCTCGAGCTCGACCGTCCCCTCGCTCGGCGTCAACTCTCCGGCCAGCACGGCAAGCAGCGTCGACTTGCCCGCCCCGTTGGGCCCCACCAGCGCGACCACCTCACCCGCGACAACATCGAAGTCCACCGCTTCGAGCACCCGCCGCTGCGCACTCTTGTCCCCCCGCCGATCAACACTCACCCCCCGCGCCCGCAATGTCACCGCCCCCTGCTCCGGCACAGCAGGCAACTCATGCGTCCGCGCGAACACTTGCCGAACCCCACTCACGCGCCACCTCCAAACCGCCGGGACGCCACACTCATTCGTATCGAGGCGCACCGCGCGACCATCGCGCACACGACCACGCGCATCATGCCCACCCACCGGCGCGAGCCCGCGTGCGACGCAACAACCAGAAGAAGAACGGCCCACCGATGAGCGAGGTGAGCATCCCGAGCGGGAGGTCGGCGTTGCGGACCAGAGACCTGGCGGCAACGTCGGCGGCGAGTAGGACGACGGCTCCGAGAATGGCGCTCAACGGGATCAGCACGCGGTGGGCGGGGCCGACGAGCATGCGGACCAGGTGCGGGACGATGAGGCCGACGAACAGCACGATGCCGGTGAACGCCACGCCCGCGGTGGCGAGGATGGCGACGACCAGAATGACGTTGCGGCGCAAGCGTTCCACGTCGACGCCGAGGTGGCGGGCGGCGGGTTCGCCGAGCGCGAGCAGGTCCAGCCGTGGCGCGATGAGAACGGCGGCGGTGACGCCGACGGCGGTGAGGATCGAGACGACGGTGACCGAATCCCAGGTTGCCCCGTTGAGAGATCCCAACTGCCAGAACACGATCTGGTCGCGCGCGGCGGGCGTGGCGACGAACAGCAAGAACGCGATCAACCCACCCGCGAAGGCGTTGATCGCGACACCGGTGAGCACCAGGGTGACCACCTCGGTGCGCCCGTTGGACCGTGCGAGCAGATACACCAGCAGCGTGGTGGCCAGCCCCGCGACGAACGCGGCCGCGGCCACCGACCACGCCGCGACGAACGCGCCCCCGACCACGATCATGGTGCCCGCGCCGACCGCAGCACCGGCCGACACCCCGATAACACCGGGCTCGGCAAGCGGATTGGCGAACACACCCTGCAACAACCCGCCCGCGGTGGCCAGCGCCGCACCGACCAGCATGGCCATCAGCACCCGGGGGAACCGCACCTCCCACAGCGTCACCTCACCGGCAGGATGCGCGGGCATCGGCCCCCAGTCCAACCCGATCCGGTGAAACACGCTGCCCGCAACCTCGGCGGGCGTGGTCGGAACCTGCCCGATCGCGGCCGAAGCCAGCGCGAGCACGATCAGTCCGACGATCGCGACGGCGAATACCAACGTCGTACGCGAACGTCCGCGCGACTTCGGTGCAGAGGGTGTCACCTGCGGTTCGGTCTCGGTGGTGGCCGTTCCGGTCATGCCGGCCGAGCGCCGTAAACGGCCTCGCTGAGGGCGGCGATCACCCGGCCGGTGTTGGGGCCGAAGCTCAGCACGACCGAGTCGGACATGTCCACGACGCGCTTGTTGCGCCCGGCGGGGGTTTGCGCGATGCCGGGCACCTTCTGCAAACCATCAACGCCGCCAACGGATTTCAACCCGTCCGACATCACCAGCAGCAGGTCGGGCGCCGCGGCGATCATCGCCTCGCTGGTGATCGTGACGAACGGTTCGGCCAGTGCGCCGCCCGCATCCTTGGCACCGAGCGCGGCGATGAGCGAGTCCGCTCCGGAACCGGGCCCGGCGAGCATGGTGATGGCGGTGCTGCGCAGGTAGAGGAACGCGATGGACAGTGGCGGATCCTGCTTGGGCACCGCGGCGGTGGCGGCGGCGATCTCGTCGCGGGTGCGCTGGCCGAGCGCCTTGCCGCGGTCGGGCACGCCGAGCGCGGCGGCGACGGCATCGATCTGCGGGACCACACCGTCCATGGTGCGCTCGGGATCGAAGAATACGACGGTGACGCCAGCCGCACGCAACTGCTCGCGCAGCGGCGGCGTGACCGAGACGGTGTCGGTCAGGAAGATCGAAGGACGTTGCGCCAGTAGACCTTCCATGTTGAGCGAGCCGTTGCCGCCCGCCACGTTGGGTACGTCGTGGATGGCGGGGAAGGCGACGGTGCTGCGCCCGATCAGCTTGGATCCCATGCCGAGCGCGTAGACGATCTGCGAGAGAGTGCCGTAGCGATCGACGGCCACGATGCGACTGCTGTCGGTGACGGTGACATCGGCGCCGTCGAACGAGCGCACGGTGACCGGCAGCGTCGGCGTCGGTTCCGGCCCGATCGGGACCGGGTCGAGGCTGCTCAGCGTCGCGGTGGCCGGACCGCGCTGTCCGGTGCTCGTCGCGGCGCTGTCGTTGCCACACGCGGCCGAGGCCGCGATCAGGGTCAGCGCGAGCACGGCGAGCACGCAGCGCGACCAGCCGGTTCGGACACCGGCGGTCCACTGCGTTCGGACGGACGGATTTCCGGACGTCACACTCATGAAGGTAAGCCTAAGACGTGCCGCGCGGCGGTACGCATCGGGTCGGCGCCGATCACCCGCGGGATCAGCGCGATATCTGCAATGCAGGTGCCGAGTCCCTCACTCCGTGCGCGCACTGACATCGTCCAGTGCGGCCGCGATGGCCCGCGGCAGTTCGAGGGTCTCGGCGGCGAGCACACCGGTGAGCTGCCCGATATCGCGGGCACCGACGATCATGCTCGCGACGCCGGGCCGGTCCCGGATCCAGGCCAGCGCGGCGGCCAACGGTGAAGTACCTAAACCATCCGCGGCGGTGACCAAGGCATCGACCACCCGGGTCGCCCGCTCGTCCAGACTGCTGCGGATATCGGCCGCGGTCGCCTCGTCCGCGCCGCGCGAATCCGCCGGAACCCCGTCGCGATACTTGCCGGTGAGAATGCCACCGGCGAGCGGCGCCGAGGCCACCAGGCCGACTCCGTGGTGCAGTGCGGCGGGCACGAAATCGGGTTCCGCCTCGCGGGCCAGCAGCGAGTACGGGGTCTGCGCGACGCTGATCGGGGCGATGGCGGCCAAACTCGCGAGCTGCCAGGCATTGAACCCGCGCACGCCTGCATAGCGGACCTTGCCGGTCCGCACCGCCTGGTCGAGGGTGGCCGCGACCTCGTCCAGCGGGGTCCGTGGATCCCACACCGCCACGTTCCAGATATCGAGATGGTCGGTGCCGAATTCGAGCAGCGTCCGGTCGAGCTGGCGCAGCAGCGCGCGACGGGAGGTATCGATGGTGGTCCGGGTGGTCGCGTCCGGCACGGCCGGTCCCGCGGGGGCGGGCGTGACGCGCGGTGCGATACCCGCGCAGCCGCTGAGCACGAGATCGTCGCGAGAGACGAGATCGCCGAGCAACTCGGCCAGGATCCGTTGCGCGCCGCCACCGGCGTACGCGGGGGAGGTGTCGACCAGCGTGCCGCCCGCTTCGACAAATGCCACCAACTGCACCGATGCCTCGTCGGCATCCGTATGCGAACCCCAGGTATGGGTCGCAAGCCCTATCCGGGACACCCGTAGGCCGCTGCGGCCGACCGTCCGCTGTTCCATCACCGTGTCCGCGCAATCGTCACGGCGCCAAGCCTAGAGCGTGCGTGCGCGTCCGGGCGCCTACCCGCACAGTGGCTCGCGCGTCGCGGGACCGGCGAACCAGCCACCGCGGGGCAGGCGAACCAGCCACCGCGCGCCGGCGAACCACCCTGCGGGAACGCCGGATACCGACCTGGCTGCCGAATTCGTTTCCGGCCGGCAGCGTCGAGGTTGGCCGGCGAGCAGTGTCGACGATGGCTGGGTGGCAGGTCAGAGATGCCTGTGAACCCGCTGCGCGAGGGCGGTGCGGGCATGCCGCCGCGTCCGCGACACTGTACTGTCGCTGCGGGATTGCGCCGGTGCTCACTCGCGTGCGACCCATCTGATGACCAATTGCCCAGGCGGAACAGTTCTTTCGGGCAAGAACACATGGAGGCGGCATGAGACACCAGGAGAGTGTGTGACGGGCGAATCGATGACCTGGGTGCAGGCGCTCGTGCTCGGCCTGGTGCAGGGATTGACGGAGTTCTTGCCGATCTCGTCGTCGGCGCATCTGCGGATCGTGTCCGGGGTGTTCTTCGGCGACGACGCGGGCGCCTCGTTCACCGCTGTCACCCAGCTCGGCACCGAAGCCGCCGTGCTGGTGTATTTCGCCAAGGACATCTGGCGGATCCTGCAGGCGTGGTTCAGCACGGTGCTGCGCAAGCTCACGGTGCGGGAAACGGTGCCGATCACCGACCAGGTGACGACCCGACTTCCGGTCGTGACGGCGGGGCAGGCCGACCGCTACTTCGATGACGAGCGGCAGCGCGAGCTGGACTACCGGATCGGCTGGTATGTGATCATCGCCACCATCCCGATCGGTGTGCTCGGCTTCCTGTTCAAGGACGTGATCCGTACCGCGGCGCGCAACCTGTGGCTGATCTCGTTCATGCTCATCGCGTTCGCGCTGGTGATCGCGGCGGCCGAGTATTACGGGCGCAAGGCGCGTCCGCTGGAGAAGCTCACCACTCGCGACGGGCTGGTGATGGGTTTCGCGCAGTGCCTCGCGTTGATTCCCGGTGTGTCGCGGTCGGGTGCCACGTCGTCGGCCGGTCTGTTCCTCGGGCTGACTCGTGAAGCGTCCGTGCGGTTTTCGTTCCTTTTGGCGATTCCCGCGGTCACTGCCTCGGGGCTGTTCAGCATTCCGGATGCGTTCAAACCCGCTGGTGAGGGGCTCAATGCGAGTGGAGCGCAGCTGATCGTGGCGACGTTGCTCGCGTTCGTGGTCGGGTATGCGTCGGTGGCCTGGTTGCTGAAGTTCGTCGCCAAGCATTCGCTGGACTGGTTCGTGGGCTATCGAATCGTGCTGGGTCTGACCGTCATGGGTCTGCTGGCCACAGGTGTCGTGTCGGCCACGTGATCACCTCTGGTGGAGTCGGCGACACGGCTCGGTTGACCCCTATGGGACTGACGGCACCCGGTGGCTCGTCGGCGACATGACTAGGCTGACCGTATGACGGTGATTCTGCTCCGCCACGGAGTCTCCACGTCGAACACCGCCCGCACGCTGGCCGGTCGCAGCACCGGTGTCGAGCTCACCGAGCACGGCGAGGAGCAAGCCAGGGCCGTCGCCGACCGGCTCGCCGGGCTGCCGATCGAACGCATTGTGCACTCTCCGCTGTTGCGCTGTCAGCGAACGGTGGCGCCGCTCGCGGAGAAATTCGGGCTGGAACCGGTGTTCGACGATCGGCTGATCGAGGTCGATTACGGCGAATGGACCGGGCGTCCGATCGCCGAACTGCTCGCCGAACCGCTGTGGAAAGTGGTGCAGCGGCACGCGTCCGGGGCGGTGTTTCCGGGTGGTGAGGGACTGGCGCAGGTGCAGAGCCGCGCGGTCGCCGCGCTGCGCGAGCACGATCGGGCGCTGGCCGAGCAGCACGGGCAGGACACGCTCTGGGTGGCCTGCACCCACGGTGACGTCATCAAATCGGTACTTGCCGACGCATTGGGTATTCACTTGGACGGGTTCCAGCGCATCGTGGTGGAACCCGCGTCGATCAGTGTTGTCCGCTATACCGCCACCGCGCCCTACGTGTGGCGGCTCAACGACACCGGTACCGATTTGTCCGCGCTGTCGAATCAGCAACGCCCCGTTCCGGATTCCCGTTCCGACAAGCCCGACGCCGAGGTCGATACCTCCGGTCCCGTTCCCGGCGGCGAGCTAGGCGGTACCGGGAGTGCGGATAATGGGAATGCGGAGCGCTGAGATTCCTTGTACACGGATAGTTGGCGTTGTATCCCAGCGCCGTGGGTAGTCGATCAGGGTCACGTATCAGGAGGTGCATGTGTCACGCGCAATCCATGTATTTCGCACCCCCGATCGTTTCGTCGCCGGGACCGTCGGTGAGCCGGGCGATCGCGCGTTCTATCTGCAGGCCGTTCAGGAACCGCGGGTCGTCAGCGTGCTGCTGGAGAAGCAGCAGGTAAAGGTGCTCGCCGACCGAATGGGTCTGCTGTTGGACGAGGTGGCCCGTCGCTTCGGCGCCGAGGTGCCGCCGCAGGCCGAGGACATCGGCGATACCGCGCCGCTGGTGACGCCGGTGGACGCGGAGTTCCGGGTCGGCACCATGGGGCTCGGCTGGGATGCCGACGCGAACGCGGTGGTGGTGGAGTTGCTGGCGATCACCGAGACCGAGGTCGACGAGTCGGTGGTGCTCGACGACACCGAGGAGGGGCCGGACGCGGTGCGCGTGTTCCTCACTCCCATTCAGGCGCGGGAGTTCGCGCTGCGGTCCACCAGAGTGATCGCGGCGGGCCGCCCGCCGTGCCCGCTGTGCGGGGAGCCGCTGTCGTCGCGTGGGCACATGTGCGTGCGCACCAACGGGTACAAGCGTGGCGACATCTTCGGCGCCGCCGAGCTAGAGGAGTGATCGGTGACGCGGGCCGGGGATCGGTTCCACAGCGGCGAGCTGACGGTGATCGGGCGGATCAGCACCGCCAGTAACGTGACCGTGGTCTGCGACATCCTCGATGACGGTGAACCGCCGATTCGGGTGGTCTACAAGCCGGTGCGTGGTGAGCGACCGCTGTGGGACTTTCCCGACGGCACCCTCGCGGGCCGGGAGGTGGCGTCGTATCGGATCTCCGCCGCGCTCGGCTGGGGTGTGATTCCGGAGACGATTCTGCGCGACGGACCGTACGGGATCGGCATGGTGCAGCGGTGGGTCGACGGGGTGGACAACCACACCGAGCAGGGTGACCGGCTCGACCTGGTCGACCTGTGCTCGCCCGGTGCGGTGCCCGAAGGCTTTCGGGAGGTTTTGCGCGCGCAGGACCCCGCAGGCAACGAGGTGTCGCTGATCCACGCCGATGATCCGCGGTTGCAGCGGATGGCGGTGCTGGATGTGCTGCTGAACAACGCGGACCGCAAAGGTGGGCACGCGTTGGAGGGGATGGACGGGCAGGTGTACGGGGTCGACCACGGCATCTGCTTGCACAGTGAGCACAAACTGCGCACGGTGCTGTGGGGGTGGGCCGGACAACCGCTCAGTGACGCGCTCGTCGAGGACATCACCGCGTTCGCCAAGGAGCTGCCCGGTGCGGTCGCCGACGAGCTCGCCGGGCATATCACCGATGCGGAGATCGAGGCGCTGATCGATCGCACTCAGGAGCTCGTCGATGATCCGGTGATGCCGACACCCCGGACGTCACGGCCGATTCCGTGGCCGGCGTTCTGAAACTGGTTGGGGCCGAGTCGGTTCGGGAATGGCGGTGAGTGCGAAGGTGCACTGCGTGCTGAACGGGGTGAGTTTCGTCCCGAATCGGCGGGGATTGTCCTTGGGGTAAACGTGAATCGGTCGCGTGCTGGTGTCCCGCCGGAGTCCGAACCGGGCATCGCTCACCGGCCAGGAACCCGTAAGCCACTCGCGGTCAGCGGTCGGTCTCGAAGGCCGTTGGGGCACTGGCACATTTGATGCCGCATCGAGTGCGGACCTGCGCAGTACGCTGATCCGTTCGGGGACTCCGTGCGCCACAGTGGTCGGTAACGTGTTGCTGCCGAGCTGGATCGAGGTCGACGGGCACAAGGGGCAGTCGACGGCGGCGACGCGTCGGCCGCTCGATGGTGCACCGTGCCGAGGGCAGTCGATTCGGCACTGCGGGCAGGACTGCACGAAGTGCCGAACGGGGGCGGATCGGCGTGGAGTTCCTCGTTGCTCTCCGACAGCCGGGACGATATTGTCGGCGGTCGACTCGGTGGCGCTCGGTGCCTTATCGAGGCCGGGAGTGGATCTGCCCACAGCATCGCGAGCAGCCCGACCGACAGCAGATTCTGCGAGAGCGAAACTCTTGACATCCCATGATTTGCTGGAAAACGCAGGTCGGGAGCGGCTGGTCAGCGGCTTGCCAGGGCCGCTCGACCGGGGCGGGGAGCGATGCTCTCGACCACACCTTTACCCTCGAATCATGCAGTCCTGGTCCGATACAGCCCTACCCACCATCCCCGGAGCAGGGCCACCGTTGCGGTTGTACGACACCGCCGACCGTCAGGTGCGGCCGGTGACACCCGGTGCCACCGCCACCATGTACGTCTGCGGGATCACCCCTTATGACGCCACCCATCTCGGTCACGCCGCCACCTATCTGACCTTCG
Organism: Nocardia sp. XZ_19_369; assembly: GCF_015355715.1. Classification (NCBI taxonomy): domain Bacteria; kingdom Bacillati; phylum Actinomycetota; class Actinomycetes; order Mycobacteriales; family Nocardiaceae; genus Nocardia; species Nocardia sp. XZ_19_369. The sequence goes on from NZ_JACVED010000002.1 coordinate 678,807, forward strand.
ATCTGGTCAACCGGCTCTGGCGGGACGCGGGCCACGAGGTGCACTACGTGCAGAACGTGACCGACGTCGATGATCCGCTGTTCGAACGGGCCGAGCGCGACGGCATCGACTGGCGCGATCTGGGCACCCGCGAGATCGAACTGTTCCGCGAGGACATGTCGGCACTGCGCATCGTGCCGCCGCGCGAGTACGTCGGCGCCATCGAATCCGTCGACGAGGTCGTCGAATTCGTGCAGAAGCTGCTGGCCTCCGGAGCCGCCTACACCGTCGACGACGCCGAGTTCCCCGACATCTACTTCCGCGCCGACGCCACCGAGCAGTTCGGCTACGAATCCGGCTACGACCGCGCCACCATGGAGCGCCTGTTCGCCGAACGCGGTGGCGACCCGGACCGTCCCGGCAAGCGCGACACCATCGACGCGCTGCTCTGGCGCGCCGAGCGTCCCGGCGAGCCGTCCTGGCCCGCACCGTTCGGCGCGGGGCGCCCCGGCTGGCACATCGAGTGTTCGGCGATCGCGCTCAACCGGATCGGCGCCGAGTTCGATATCCAGGGTGGTGGCAGCGACCTCATCTACCCGCACCACGAATACTCCGCCGCGCACGCCGAGTCGCTCATCGCGGGCCGCCGCTTCGCCCGCCACTACGTGCACGCCGGTCTGATCGGACTGGACGGCGAGAAGATGTCGAAGTCCAAGGGCAACCTTGTGCTGGTCTCCACGCTGCGCCGCAGCGGGGTCGACCCGGCCGCGATCCGCCTCGGACTGCTGGCAGGGCACTACCGGCAGGATCGGATGTGGACCGACGCGGTGCTCGAGCAGGCCAAGACTCGTCTGGACCAGTGGCGTCGCGCGACCGCCCTCGCCTCGGGGCCCGCGGCTGATGACACCATCGCTCGTGTCCGTCAGCATCTGGCCGATGATCTGGATACGCCGAAAGCGCTGGACGCGCTGGACAATTGGGCTCGTCAAGCGCTGGATTACGGTGGGGCGGATGTCGATGCTCCGGCGTCGGTCAAAGCGGCTGTCGACGCGCTGCTCGGTATCAGCCTGTAGTTTTTTCGGATCAGTCACCTCGCGCATTTCCCCATAGAGTGCGGCGAGATGCGAGGTGGTCGGCGAAGTGCGGAATGGCAGTCAATTCCCCGACATGATGGCCATTCGCGGTGCCAACGTCGTGCGCCATCGGTCGTCAGCTTGGCGGCAGTGGGGTGTCGGGCGTCCAGCCGTCGGCCTCCGCCGCCACTCGCCGCGAGCTGACAGCCGGTGACAGTGTTGTCATGAAGACCGCCGCGAAGCCTGGAGTGTCGGGCTCGTCACTGATCGGGACTCGGTGGGCTTCCTGCGAGTTACGCTGATCGGCAATGAGTTTCGTGGTGCAGGCGGCTGTCGCCCTGGGCCCGGCAGTCCGCGCAGACGCTGTTGGCGTGGTCGAAGTTCTGCCACGCGGCGGATTCGGTCGAGGCCGCGCGGCTGGTCGGCGGCGTGTGCCACCAGATCGTCTTGTTCTGGTGTCAGCTCTACGGATCGGTGTGGCCGAGCTTGGTCTACGGCAGTAGCTAGTGACGCCATGTGAATCGGACTCGGCATAGGGGGCGGCAGGATGGGCAATCCGTTCGACAGTGCGGCGATCGCTGAGCGTTATGTGCGCGGGCGGCTTTACTACCATCCGCAGGCGTTGCGGATTGCCCTGCGGCAGTTGGCGATCGATCGCGTAGGTGTCGCGGTGGATGTCGCCTGCGGCACGGGGCTGTCGACCCGCGCTGTGCTCGACGCGGCGACACGGGTCGTCGCCTGCGATGCGTCGGCAGCGATGGTGCGCACCGCTGAACGGCACCCGCGGGCGCAATTCGTCACGGCGACAGCCGAACAGCTTCCGCTGAAAGACGGCGTCGCCGAGTTGGCTACTGTCGCAGCGGCATTCCACTGGTTCGACCCGCCGCAGGTGCTCGCCGAGCTGGCCCGCGTGCTGCGCCGCGGCGGTGGGCTCGCCGTCTACAGCGACTACTTCCACGGTCGCCTGGTGGATCGACCGGCGTTCGCGGAGTGGATGCGGGACGAGTACATGTCCCGGTATCCATCGGTACGCCGGCGGCCGCACTTCGATCCTGACGCCGCCACCGCCGCAGGTTTCGGCCCCACTGTCAGCTCCGACCAGGAATGGCGGGTTCCGATGACCTGCGAGGCGGCAGCGGCTTATCTCGTGAGCCAAAGCAATACGGCCGCTGCGACCAGCGAGGCGAACCTCCCCGAGCTACAGCACGCGCTCACCGAAGAGCTTCGGCCGTTCTTTCCTGAGCACGGTCCTGCCGAAGCCGTGTTCACTCTCCGGGTCTGCACCACGACGTTGCAGCGCTGAGTGCAGCTTGCGGGAGTTCGGCGCATGAGTCATGGTGCTGCCGCGGCTGAATCGTTGGGGCGGAGAGGTGATTCTGGCCACCTGAAGGCGCGGGCAAGCAAGTCGGCGGCGGTACGCCTTCTCGCTGGTGGCGAGCCACTGCTGCTGGCGAGCTACTGCTGCTGGCGAGCTGCCGCCGCTGGCGAGCCGCTGCTGCCGTCGGCGCTGGCGAGCCGCTGCTGCCGCTGCTGCCGCTGGCGAGCTGCCGCTGCTGCCGCTGGCGAGCTGCCGCTGCTGCCGCTGGCGAGCTGCCGCTGCTGCCGCTGGCGAGCTGCCGCTGCCGCTGCCGAAGAGCGTCCTGGACGTGGCTGCCGAAGAGTGCCCCGGACGCGGCTGCCGAAGAGTGCCCGGGCGCGGCTGCCGAAGAGTGCCCGGGCGCGGCTGCCGGAAATCGCCCCGGCTTCCGGTAGTGGCCGCGACTACCTGCAACGTCCGGTCACCATAGAATTCGATTCTCGGACACGGAGCTACTGCAATGAGGCATGGTGCGTCGGCGACCGGTTCGCTCGAAATGGTTGCCGGGGGAGGCGTTCCGTGATGTGGTACTGCGGTGTGCAACATTCCTGGACCGGGCTTGATCGGTCGGCGAACGATGCTGGGTGGGGTGCTCGGAGCGGGGGTTCTGCTGGCGGCAGGACGGTTGACCGCGGCTGCTGAACCTGCGGCGCCGCAGACCGTGGCCGCCAGGCAGCGGTTCTTCGGAACCGACACCGTCGACGCGGCAACCGGCGCGGTGCGCGCCGATCGGGTGGTGCTGGCGTGGGTGGGGTGCACGACGTATGCGATGGCGATCGGCGGGTCGGTCTTCCTGCTGGATGCGTGGGTTCCGAGGCTCACCAGCACCGGATACGTGCCCGCCACCCCGCAGGATTTGGCGGATCTCGCACCCGAGGCGATCTTCATCGGGCACGGGCATTTTGATCACGCCGGTGATGCGGGACGGATCGCGCAGGCGTCCGGCGCGGTCGTCTACGGAACCGCCGACCACGGGGTGAGTATCCGTGCGCAAGTGAGCGAGCCGGCGTTCCGGACCGTCGCACTCGGCGACGCGAATTCGGCACCGGGGGAGCGGCACGACTTCACTGTCGGCGCCGTCGAGGTGACCGCCATCCGGCACGTGCATTCCGCGCCCACGGCACCGGAACGACCCGGCGGCTCGTCCCCCTTCTTCCCGATGCCGGATCTCTGTGCCCTCGTGCAACATCCACCGACCCTGGGCGGGGTCTTGCAGAACGTGCCCCGGCTGAACGACCCGGAAGGCGGATCCCTCCTCTACCAATTCCGCGTCCCCGGTTTCTCGCTGGTCTGGCACGACTCCACCGGCCCACTCACCGAGAAAGCACCGAACGTCTTCGACGTCTTCGCCGCCCTACCCCCGACCGACGTCCAAATCGGCTCAGTCCAAGGCTTCAACCAGCTCACCAACGGCCTACGCGACCCCCGCCGCTACATCGAAGCGATCGCCCCCACCCTCTTCGTCCCCAGCCACCACGACAACTGGCTCCCCGGCATCACCGCAGGCGCCGCCACCTACGACCCACCCCTGCGCGACGAACTCACCCGAATCCCCACCCCCGACCGCCCCGAACTCCGCTCCCTCTACGACCCGACCGACTACATCCGCCCAGAACGTCTGACTTTCCCGCTATGACATAGCCTCCAACACCTCCGCTGGGCGCGTCTGCCTCCCTCACCCCGTCGGTTGACGGTGAGTGGCACACGGTGGCGGCGAAGTGCGAGTAGCCCCTCCGTCATGTCCCACTCGACAACCCGCGTGCGCCCAGTCGGACTTGGTGGTGCCAATACGCGGGTCGGGCCGCCGTGTCGTCCCGTTCGACAACCGCGTGTGCGCTGGGTGGGACGTGGTGGTGCCGACGTGCGGGTGGGGCCGCCGTGACGTCCCGTTCGGCGACTGTTTGTCCGCCGGGTGGGACGTGGTGGCGTGAGAACCGGGTGCGGCCGCCGTGGTGTCCCGCTCGACAGCCCGGCATGCGCCGAGCGGGACGTGGTGGTGCCGAACGAAACCCGCATGCGTCGAATCGGACATGGTGGCGCCGATACGCGGGTGGGGCGGCCGTGGTGTCCCGTTCGACAACCGCGTGTGCGCTGGGTGGGACGTGGTGGTGCCGATGTGCGGGTGGGGCCGCTGTGACGTCCCGTTCGGCGAATGCTCGTCTGCCGGGAGGGACGTGGTGGCGTGAACGTGCGAGTGGTTTCGCCACGACGTCCCGTTCGGCGACTGCCCTCGCGTGTCCCTGCTTGGGAAGTGGTCGGCTAGGTGGTGGATTCGGCTGGGGCGGTGGGTTCGTGGACTCCGGGGAGCAGGTCGGGGGTGTACAGGCGGTCGATGTCGGGGGCGTATTTGGCGGCGATCGGTTTGCGGCGGAGCTTCATCGTGAGGGTGATTTCGTCGCCGCCGGGTTCCCAGAAGGTGGGGAGGACGGTGAAGCGTTTGATCTGTTCCACCCGAGACAGTTTGGTGTTGCCTGCTGCGACACCGCGGGCGATCTCAGCGATGACTCTCGGGTCGGCGGCTAGTGCGCCGGCGGACGCGTCGGGTAAATCATGTTGAACCGCATAAGGTTCGGCGGTTTCGGCGTCGATGACGATGAGCGCGGTGTTGTACGGACGCTGGTCGCCGACGGTGGCGATGGAACCGATGAGTGGGGTCGCCGCTTTGATGGCATTCTCGATGTTGGCCGGAGACATGTTCTTTCCGGCGGAGTTGATGATGAGTTCCTTCTTGCGGTCGACGACGCGGAGGTAGCCGTCGGGGTCCTGGGTGAGGATATCGCCGGTGTGCAGCCAGCCGTCGGCGTCGAGGGCTTCGGCGGTTTTGACCGGTTCTTCGCGGTAGGCGCGCATGATCGACGGGCCACGGACCAGGAATTCGCCGTCCTCGGCGATAGTGGCCTCGAGGCCGGGTAGCAACTTGCCGACCGTGCCGAGCCGGGCTTCGTCGGGCGGGCTGACGCTGCCGATACAGGTCACCTCGGACATGCCCCACACTTCGGAGATGGGGATGCCGAGTCCGTAGAAGAAGCCCAACGTCTCCGGTGGGATTGGGGCGGCACCCGACATCGCCCACTTCACCTGGTCGAGACCGAGTTTCGCGCGCAGCTTGGACAGGACGGCGGCATCGGCCTTCGCCCACTCGGCGGCCAGCGCGTCGTCGATCGGTTCGCCGGAGAGTCCAGCGTGCGCCTTGCGTGCGGCGACGCCGAGCGCCCACTGCAGACCCGCTCGGGTTGTGTCGTCGGGTTCATTGGCGACCGCGAATTCCAGTGCGGCCTTGAACTTTTCCCACACACGGGGGACAGCGCCCCAGATTGTCGGCCTGGCATCGAGGAGTGCGGCGAGTAGTTGGGTGCGGTCGGGCACGACGGTGATCTGGATGCCGAACACCTCCTGCAAGTACAGCGCGGTGAAGCGGTCGGCCATGTGTGCGGTTGGGAGATAAGAGGTTTGGCGGTCGCCGAACTCGACGGGCAGGACCGAGGCGAAGGCGTGTGCGTCGAAAATCAGGTTGGCGTGGGTGAGTTCGACGCCCTTCGGATTGCCGGTGGTCCCGGAGGTGTAGCAGAGGGTCACGATGTCGTCCGGTTGGACCGCGCGCCAGCTGGCTTCGAAGTCGAAGTCGCTGCGCCCCAACGACTTCAGTTCGTCGACACTGATGGTTCCGGGCGGTGTGCCGTCCAGGCAGACGATGGTCTCGATCGGCACCCCGCACGCCCGGATCCGGTCCACGTACTGTGCCTCGCAGATCACCACTCGATTGCCCGCGTTGCCGAACACATAATTCAGCTGCTCGGGGACCAGTGTGTTGTACACGGAAAACGAGGTCGCTCCGGCATGCTGCGCGCCCACCTCCAGCGGATAGAACTCGACCCGATTGGCCATCATCAGGGCGACCGTGTCACCACGGCCGATCCCGAGCGCACTCAATCCCGCCGCGACTTCCCGCACCTGCGCGGCATAGTCCCGCCAGGTCAAACTCTGCGCACCGCCGATCGACCGGACCGCGACCGAGTCGGGATCGATGGCCGCGACCCGCTGAAAAGCGGCACAGGACGTGTTCGGTTCGGTCATGGTGCAACCCCGTTCGATCCAGCTGTCTATCTCTCTGAGACGGTAAATGGCGAGAACTGGCACGGGGACGTTTCGAGGGATTTCCGTGCCGGCGGATGAATGCGGCGAGTGGTGCTGCCGCTGAGATGCACGCCACGAGCGAGCTCGGCTGAAGTCGCCGCGACTTGATTGAAGCCGCGGAGACGGCGATTCACGTTAGACACCTACCCCGTAGGGGTATATGGTCGGATGGGTCAACCGCACGCCTCGGCTTGACCCCTCGAGCCGAGCTCTGCGAACGAGGAGTGAGCTACGTGAACCACGACACGCACCGCCGCACCGCAGTTCTCGACGTGCGCGGCGTCCGCTGGGCCAGTCAGGCCAACGTCGTCACCGCCGTTCTCCGCCGCAGACCAGGCGTGCTCGACGTCGCCGCCAACCCCACCGCCCAAACCGCCACCATCTCCTACGACCCCACCCGCACCTCGGTCGCCGAACTCGCCGGCTGGATCCGCGACTGCGGCTACCACTGCGCCGGCCGCTCGGTCCCCACCCACATCTGCGACCCGATGATCGAACCGGACGCGCGCGGCGACGTGGGCGGTTCCGGCACGGCTACGCCTCGCGACGCCGCGCAGGCGGGCGATGGACACGGCGACCGCGGCGGGCGCACTCGACATGTGGAACGGGATGGGAGCGTTGACCGCGCCGACCTCGGCGGGCAAGCGTGGGATGCCGATCGCCGACACGGCGAGCGCGGTGACATTGCCGGCGACGGCGATCGCGTTGGGCAAGCCGGTGTCGACAACGGCGATCACGGCGGACATGCGGGCCATGCCGGAATGTCCATGGCGGAGATGGCCGCCGATATGCGGAACCGGTTCGTTGTCGCGGCCGTGTTCTCCGTACTGGTGATGCTGTGGTCACCGATGGCTACCGACATGTTCGGGTTGCATCTGCCGGTGCCGTTCGGGGTGCGGCAGGATATTTGGGCGCTGGTGTTGAGTTTGCCGGTGATCTTCTATTCGTCGGCGATTTTCTTCACCGGCGCGGTGGCGGCGTTGCGTGCGCGCACGTTGGACATGATGGTGTTGGTCGCGGTGGGGATCGGGGCGGGCTGGCTGTATTCGCTGGCGATCACGCTGACCGGCGGCGGTGAGGTGTTCTATGAGGCCTCGACGATGCTGGCAACCTTTGTGCTGCTCGGTCATTGGTTCGAGATGCGGGCGCGCGGCGGGGCCAACGACGCCATCCGCGCACTGCTGGATCTCGCGCCACCCATGGCGGAGGTGATCCGCGACGGCGTGCCGGTCGAGGTACCTACCGCCGAGGTGGTGGTCGGTGACCTGCTGCTGGTGCGGCCCGGCGCGAAGATCGCCGTCGACGGTGTGGTCGAGGAGGGTGACAGCGAGGTCGACGAGTCGATGGTGACCGGCGAAAGTATGCCCGTCCACAAGGAATCGGGTTCGACCGTGATCGGTGCGTCGTTGAACACCAACGGCACGTTGCGAGTTCGCGCGACCAAGGTCGGAGCGGACACCGCGCTGGCGCAGATCGTGGAACTGGTTCAGCAGGCACAGAATTCGAAGGCGCCCGGACAGAAGCTCGCCGACCGCGCGGCGTTCTGGTTGGTGCTGGTCGCCTTGTTCGGCGGCGCATTGACGTTCGCGGTGTGGCTGCTCGTCGGTGCCTCCTTCGCGAAGGCGATGCTGTTCGCGATCACTGTCGTGGTGATCACCTGCCCCGACGCACTGGGCCTCGCGACACCCACCGCGATCATGGTCGGCACCGGCCTCGGCGCGAAACGTGGTGTGCTGTTCAAGAACGCGTTGGCGCTGGAGTCCGCGGCTCGCATCCAAACGGTGGTGATGGACAAGACCGGCACCCTGACCAAGGGCGAGCCCGAAGTCACCGATGTAGTTACCGCCGAAGGATATTCAGCCGAGCAGGTGCTGCGCTTGGTCGCCGCCGTCGAGCGTGAATCCGAACATCCACTCGCCGCAGCGATCGTCCGGCACGCCGAAAACCAGAGCGTCGCAACGGAGAACGCGAGCAAGTTCGAGAACGTTCCGGGTCACGGCGCTGTCGCCGAGGTAGACGGACATCGGGTAGTGGTCGGAAACCGCCGACTGTTCGACCGCGAAGGTATCGACATCGGATCGCTCGCCCCGCAACGTGATCGGCTGACGGACTCGGGACATACCGCGGTCCTCGCCGCGATCGACGGCACAGCGAGTGCTGTCATCGCCCTTGCCGACGCACCCCGCGACACCTCCGCGGCCGCAATCGCCGAGCTGCACGACCTGGGCGTCGAGGTGGTGATGCTGACCGGCGACAATCGCGCCACGGCCGAACGCATCGCCGCCGACCTCGGCATCGACACCGTTATCGCGGAGGTCCTGCCGAAGGACAAGGCCGCGAAAATCACTGAGCTGCAACGGGATGGACGCAAAGTTGCGATGGTTGGGGACGGAGTCAACGATGCTCCCGCGTTGGCGGGTGCCGATCTCGGTATCGCTATCGGTGCCGGAACCGATGTCGCCATCGAAACCGCCGACCTGGTCCTGATGCGCTCCGACCCGCTCGACGTACCGACCGCCCTGCGGATCGGTCGGGGCACGCTGCGCAAGATGCACCAAAACCTGGCCTGGGCAGTCGGTTACAACACCATCGCCCTGCCGATCGCCGCGGGCGTATTCGTTCCCGCGTTCGGCTTCACGCTGCGACCCGAGATCGCCGCCATGTCGATGTCGGGTTCCAGCATCATCGTCGCCCTGAATGCGGTGTCGCTCAAACGTCTTCGACTGCCGGGGCAAACATCGAGTGAGTCCGTAGGCGAGACGACCGAGCTGCACCCCGCGCACCGCTGACGACCGGTATTCGATCGCGGCACCGGGGCAGGCTGACCGGCCGCGCCGGAGCACCGTGGTCGCGGGCGATCGGTCCCATCCCTGCGCACTCGATAGGCTGGCCGCGTGAGTGGCTGGCCGCGTGAGTGGCTGGCCGCGTGAGTGGCTGTGTACGGCCATGGCCGGCGCTCGCGATCGCCCCACGCCGTCGCGTCTGTGCAGCCCGCCCTGTACATGTCTGAGACACTGACCTACATTCGATGGCCATGGACACGATTGAGCTCACCGCACCCGATGGACGGCTCGAGGCAATCCTGGCGCGACCGTCCGGAGAGGGGCCGTGGCCTGGGGTTGTGGTGATCCACGACGGGGTCGGCTTCGGTCCGGATCTGCGGCGGACCGTGTGCATGCTGGCCGACTACGGATATCTGGTCATCGCGCCCAACTTGTTCTCCCGCGGCCGGGTGCGCTGCATCCGGACGATCTATCGGGCCTTGGTGTTCGGCGGAAGCGGCCCGCCGGTGCGTGATGTCGTGGCCGCGCGCGACCGGTTGGTCGCCGAACCCGACTGCACCGGCCGCACCGCCGTAGTCGGATTCTGCATGGGTGGTGGTTTCGCATTGCTGGTCGCGCCGAAGGGTTTCGACGCCGCCGCGCCGTTCTACCCGAGCCTCTACGGCGACTACCGCGCCATGCTCGAGGGCTCGTGCCCGGTGGTCGCCAGCTACGCGCAGCGCGACCCGATCCTGATCGGCGCGCCACGCAAACTGGACGAAGCACTGACCGAGCTCGGCGTGGAGCACGACATCAAGGTCTATCCGAAGGTCACCCACGCCTTCGCCAACCTCACCCCCGCCGACCCGATCCTGCGCGTCACCGGCCTCGGCTACAACGAGGATGCGACGCGCGATGCGTGGCAGCGCATCTTCAGCTTTTTCGACACTCACCTCAATGGGGCGGAGAAGGCCTGACACCCGGTGATCTGTTGATCGCGCTGCGGGTAAGCCTCGCCGGTCGTCGCGTCGTGCTCGGGGGTGTCGGTCGCGAGCCGGGGGCGCTTACTCGCCGCGCCACTGTGGGGCGCGCTTCTCGGCGAATGCGCGGGGACCTTCGAGGGCATCCTTGCTGACGAACACCGGCCCGGCTTCCGCCATACTCATCTCCCAGATCGGCGCGTCCCAGTCGGAGCCGAACTCGTTGACGCGGTGCATGATCCGCTTGGAGGCGCGCACCGACAGCGGTGCGTTCGCAGCGATGGTCTCGGCGAGCCGCAGCGCGGTGGGCAGCACCTGATCGGCGGGCACCACGCGGTTGACCACCCCCCAGTGCGCCGCACTCGCGGCATCGATCGACGTGCCCGTCAACGCCATCTCCAGCGCGATCTTCGGCGGCACCGCCCGCGGCAGCCGCAGCAATCCGCCTGCGGCAGCGACCAATCCACGCGTCACCTCCGGCAGTCCGAGCGAGGCGTCCTCACTCATCACCGCGAGATCGCTGGCCAGCACGATCTCGGTGCCACCACCGAGCGCGAACCCGTTGACCGCCGCGATCAGCGGTTTGTCCACGAAATGCTGTACCAGCCCGGCGAATCCGTACTCCGGATGCTCCGGATCGTGAATCCCGTTGCCACGCGCCAACTCTTTGAGGTCGGCTCCGGCACAGAAAGCCCGCCCGGCCCCGGTGATCACGCCGACGCGCAGCTCCGGGTCGGCGGCGAGCTCGGCCAGCGCGGCACCCACCGCACTCGACAACGCGGCGTTCACCGCGTTCATCGCCTCGGGGCGATTAAGGGTGATCACGGCGATGTGCCCGTGGCGTTCCAGCGTGGCTGCGGCGGTCAAAGTGCCCTCCTTCAGAAGATCACTCGAACCTACCGGGACAGTGCTGCGGTGCGCGTCGAGATCTCAGTCAGCGGACGGCCGGTGGGACGCGCCAGGCTCAGCTCCGGCCGATCGAGGTGGTGCCCTCGCGACCCCAGCGTGCTCTGGACCACCGCGGCGCGCGGTACGTAATGATCTGCTCGCGCCGCACCCTCGTGCAAGACTTGGCCCCGTGAGTGGGCCGAGCGAAGACATTCAGCACAAGACCAGCAAGGGTCGCGACCAGACCGACAAGACCAGCGGTAGCCACGCGGTACCGGATCGCGGCGACGTGATCGGGTCCGGCATCATGTGGCTCGCGAAATGGGCGTTGTGCATTGTCGCGATCGCCGCGGGCGCGTGGGTACTGATGTACGTCTTCGCGAAACTGTGGGTGGTCCTGCTGCCGGTGGCGCTCGCGATCGTCGTCGCGACCGTGCTGTGGCCGCCCACCCGATGGCTCACGCGAAAAGGTTTGCGGCCGGCCTTGGCGGCGACCATCACGATGGTCGCGTTCGTCGGCGTGCTGGCCGGCGTAATCGCGTTGATCGTGCCGTCGGTGGTGGACCAGGCCCCGGACCTTGCGGACAAGTCCACCGAGGGCGTGAATACGGTGCGCGATTGGATGCAGGGTCCGCCGCTGCGGATTCGCGATGAGCAACTCGATTCAGCGGCCGACGCGATCGTGTCCCGGTTGCAGTCCAGTGCCGCGCAGATCGCGGGCGGTGTGTTCAGCGGGGTGTCCACTGCGACGTCGGCGATTGTCACCCTGTTCCTCGTGCTCGTGCTGAGCTTCTTCTTCGTCAAGGACGGGCCGCGGTTGCTGCCCTGGCTGCATGCCGTGCTCGGCAGCCGTAGCGGCCGTCACGTCGAAGAGGTGCTGAATCGGGCATGGGGCACGCTCGGCGGTTTCATCCGCACCCAGGCGCTGGTCAGTTTGATCGATGCGGTGTTCATCGGTGCGGGGCTGGTGATCCTGGGGGTGCCGCTGGCGCTGGTGCTCGCGGTGCTCACCTTTATCGGTGGTTTCGTCCCGATCGTGGGTGCGTTCGTGGCCGGTGCGCTCGCGGTGCTCGTCGCGCTGGTCGGCAATGGTTTCACGACCGCGTTGATCGTGCTGGGCATCATCATCGCGGTGCAACAGCTGGAAGGCAATGTGCTGCAACCGGTCTTGCAGAGCCGGAGCATGCAGTTGCACGCGGTGGTGGTGCTGCTCGCGGTCACCGCAGGTGGGTCGATCTACGGCATCGTCGGCGCGTTCCTCGCCGTCCCGGTGGTGGCGGTGATCGCGGTGGTGGTCCGCTACATCGGCGAGCAGATCGATGTGGTCACCGCCGCGCCACCGGAGTCCGACGACGAGGTTCAGCCGGCGAAGGAATAGTTCACTCGGACTGGCGGGCAGCCAGCAGCGCGGTGACCGCGCCGGCGAACATGGTGTTCTTGATGGCGCCGAGGGTGCCGGGATCCTTGCCGCCGAGCGGGGCGAGCAACGCCAGCGCGGTGTCGGTGATCGCGCCCTCGGGGGCGGTGGCGTCGACGATATCGACTGCGAGAGCGTCGGTTCCGCCGAAGCGGCGGCCCGTCGTCATCGAGGCGACAGCGGTCTTCGGGGTGAGCTTGGCTTGGATGAGCGCCGCCATGCCCTCGGTGAACGGGATGCGGATGTCGACCTCGGGGAAGCAGAAGTAACCGCGGTCGGCGCGCATCACACGGTAGTCGTGGGCGATGGCCAGCATGGAGCCCGCGCCGAAGGCATGGCCGGGGAGTGCTGCGACGGTGGGCACGGGCATGGTGAGCACGCGCGCGAAGAGTGCTTGGACTTCGCCGACGTACCACTGGGTGCGGTCGCCATTGGCGCCGAGCCAGTCCAGGTCGAGGCCGTTGGAGTAGAACTTTCCGCTGGCGGTGGTGATCAGGCCCTGTGCGCCGTCGGCGAGGACGGTGTCGAGTTGGGCGTTGACCGCATCGAGAAATGTAGGCGAGAAACGGTTTTCGTCGTCACCGAGGTCGAGGACGGCGATCTTGTCGTGGTAGCTGAGCGTCGGCATGGGTTTCCTTGTGTCGTGCGGTTCGGGATTCAGTGGGAGTGCTTTGTGGTCACGGTGGTGGGCCTACTTCCAAGACCGCACGCACCGCCGCGCGAAGTTGCTTGCGGGCCAGGGGATTGGCGATTCTGTTGCGGCGCAGCAGAATCGCGGTGGGTAGGTCGACCATGCACACGGTGAGTACATCGACCGCGCGGCCGTCGCCGCGACCCCACAGATGCCGGGACAGTCGAATCAGTAACTCCACCAACACTTTGTCGGTGTCCGCGAGTTCGGTGGCGATAGCGTCGGGGACGTCACCGAGCAGTTCGTCGCGCTCGACGGTGAGCAGGAGCCGCGACGAGGTCGGGAACTTTTCGGCGAACACCACGGGCGCTTCGGCGGCGGCGATCACCGCATCGATGCCGTCCTGCCGATCCGGTCCGTCCAGCGCGGCGTCGACCAGTTCGGACTGCAAGGCCAGGAAGCGGTGTGCGGCCCGTAACCAGGTGCGGCCGAGCAGCTCCGCGCGCGAACCGAAGGTGTGGTAAATCGCGCCGTTGGATACGCCGGTCGCCGCCGCGACCGCGCGAGTGGTGACCGCGGCCGGGCCTGATCGCACGGCCAGTGACTCCGCGGCATCGAGCACGATGTCGGGGTCGTGGGTGCGGGGGCGAGGCATGCCGATCACTATAACAGAGCAGTTGCTCTGCTATTCGGAGTGGCCGGATGAAGGTGCGGTTGGTTGGCTGGGCTCAGCCACGGAATGCTTGTGTCACAAGCGTCCTTCCCATTGTTCGCTCCTGATGTCAGAGCGTGGCGTGGCGCGGTACCGGGACCGCACGTCGGCTCAGCCCGGCCCTCTGCGATATCCGGGATGCGGATGTGACTCATGGTCGGGCGTGACCGGAGCGGTGTCGCTCGCAGCCCAGCTTGTGATTCGTTCTCGTCGCTAGAGCCGGCATGCCCTTAATCCGGAGTCGTGCAGAAGCGGTTGTGCATGCGCTCGGCTCGGCCGTGCACCCTCTCGCATGCGGAATGCTATAGCGCTGCATGCTTCTCATCGTCAGGGCTGGGCCGGCTGCGATGGCTGGGTGGCCCGGCGACGCTCACGGGTATTCTCTGCGGGCTTTCGATTCCATACGCGCACTAGGTATTTCACCGGGTAACAGGTACTTGGGGTCGCTTGAACGGCACGGTAGCGGCTTGGTTATCCTCGTACGAGCCGGCGAGACAATGGGGTACTGTTCGGTCCTCCCACCCCTGCCCGAACGAACAGAACGGCACCCGGCATGTCACGTGTGGTCACCAAGGAGCAGTACTTCGACACCGCTCTGGAGGTGCTCGCCGAATTCGGTTTCAAGGGTCTCAATATCGGTGTGCTGTGCCGACGGCTGGGCGTCACCAGCGGTTCGTTCTACCATCATTTCGGCAGCTGGCAGGGTTTCGTCGACGCGCTGCTCGAGCACTGGGAGAACCGGCAGGTGCTGATCCTGCGCACCCTGAAGTTCAACCAGGGCAACCCCGATGACGACATTCGCGCTATGTCCGACCTCGCCTCCGGCCTGCACCACGCCGCGGAAGCCGCGATCCGCGCCTGGGCCGCCAACGACGAATCGGTGAACCTGGCGCTCAAGCGCGTCGACGAATCGCGCAGGCGCACAGTGCATAAGGCCATCAAGGGCGTTGTCGGTGACGACGACACCTCGGCGGTGGTGACCGGGCTCGGGATGGCGATGCTGATCGGCTACCAACAGATCGCGGCCGGGGGCGAAGATCTGTCCTTGGACAAGTTGCTCAACGAATACGCGCGCCTGATCTACTCACACGCCCGTCGCTGAGAGCCCTTGCCGCTGATCAAGGATGCCGGTGGAGCACGTCCTGGTCCCACACGGCTGACGTGCTGCTTGTCCTGCTCAGTGCGTGCCTCCGACGTGCGTACGCGTCACTGATCGTGCCTCGCACTCAACCCAGCAACTCGTCGACATAACACCACCGCCACGCCTCCCCGGGTTCGACGCTGCGCATCACCGGGTGCCCACTACTGCCGTAGTGCTTGGTCGCGTGATTACCGACGGACGAGTCGCAGCAGGCAATGTGCCCGCAGGACAGGCACATTCGCAGATGAACCCAACTCATCCCCTCCGCAACGCATTCGGCGCAAACGTCCGGGCTCGCCGGATCCACCACCAGCGGAGCAGCCCGAAGATGCGCGCACGTATCGCCAGCCGCAGGCGCTGAGAGCGGTTCGAGACGCTCCTCTTCCGTCTCGTCGTACCGATCGATCATCGACTCCTCGAGGTCGAGCCGAGCCAGCACATACTGCAGGATTTCATAGTCGGCGGAACCTGAATCCCGCACGCGCAGAACAGTTTCGCGTTCCACCCGCAACATCGCCAACCGCAGGCGCCGGTACTCCGCCGTCGGAGTCGCCAACTCGGATTCGGACCGGCCGAGCCGTTCCCACGCCGCATTGGTCTTCCAGGTGACCCGGTCGCGCAACGAATCGACGACCGACGCCGGTGTGTCCGGGGTAATCCGCTTGTCGAGCTCGGCCAGCCCCGCCGTCGTCGCCTGCTGAAGCAGGTTCGCCTTCTGTAGCGCCATCTCGGCACGGCTCGGCCCGCGCAGGTGCAGCAACCGCACCAACCACGGCAGCGAAGTCCCTTGCAGCAGTAGCGTTCCCGCGACAACGACCAGTGCGAGCAGCTTCAACACGGGCAACTGTGGCGTGTCCTCCGGCAACAGCAGCACCGCGGCGAGGGTGACCACCCCGCGCATCCCCGCCCACGACACCACCGCCGAATGCGTCAACGGAACGCCCCCCGTGGGTCCGATTCGGCGAATCAGCAAGGACCAGGGGAAGATCCACAACGGTCGCGCCAGCATCGTCGCCAGCAGCACGCCGATGGCGGCAATCAGCACGGTCCGGTGGTCGAGCCCGCTGCTCCACGCACCCTCGAGAATCGCGCGCACCTGCAATCCGATGATGACGAATACCGAACTCTCCAAGATGAATTGGATGGTGCGCCAATTGGTGCGCTCCGCGATCCGTGACGCCGCGCTCTGCCATACCGGCGCGCCGTGCCCGAGGATCATGCCGCAGGTCACCACCGCGATCACGCCGGACGCGTGGATTCCTTCGGCGGGCAGGTACGCCGCGAACGGGGCGAGGAACGACAGCGTCGTGTCCAGCACCGGGTCGGTGATCCGGCGACGCAGCAGCGCAAGCAGATACGCCACCACGACGCCCACCGCGGCACCCCCGCCCGCGGCGAGCAGGAAGTCGCCGCCGGCCTGCCACACCGTCACCGTTCCGGCCGACGCGGCGATCGCCGTGCGCAAGGCCACCAGCGCGGTCGCGTCGTTGAACAGCGACTCGTCCTCGAGGATGGTGACGATCTGACGTGGCATCCCGATCCGCCGGGCCACCGCCGTCGCGGCCACCGCGTCGGGCGGCGCCACCACCGCGCCGAGCGCGACGGCAACCGCGAACGGCACCGGCAGCAACCACCACACCACCGCCGCGACCGCGAAGGTGGTGAACAGCACCAACCCCACCGACAGCGACGCGATGGTGCGCATATTGGCGCGGAAATCCACCAGGGAAGTCCGGATCGCCGCCGTATAAAGGAGCGGCGGCAGCAATCCGAGCAGGATGATCTCCGGATCGGGATGGATCTCCGGCACGAACGGCAGATACGACGCCGCGACTCCGGCCAGGGTCAGGACGAGGGGTTCGGACACACCGAACCGGCGGGCCAGCGCCGCCAGCGCCGCCGCCGAGGCAACGAGAACCACCAGGCCGATCGCGACATGCACCGTGGCATTCTCGCAGAGCGCATCTCCGGCAACTCTGCCCGCGGTACATGACACGTCCGCTGTCGACGGATTTCCTGTGCCGGAGGGGTTCAGGGGCCATGCTTGTCGGCGACAAGGAGGTAGGCATGGAGGAGTTTGCGTCCTGGCGGGCGAACGGCAGGCGGTTCACCCACCGCGGCCATCAGATCTTCTATCGCGACGACGACGGCGGTGGCGCCGCCGGCACACTGCTCTGCATCCACGGATTCCCGACCGCGTCCTGGGACTGGCACCTCGTCTGGCCGGGCCTGTGCGAGCGGTTTGCTCGGGTGCTCGCGCCGGACATGATCGGCTTCGGCTGGTCGGCGAAACCGCGCAATTATCAGTATTCGATCGCCGATCAGGCCGACATTCACGAGAATCTGCTGCGGGAGCAGGGCGTCGACCGGGTCCACATCCTGGCTCACGACTACGGGGATACCGTCGCTCAGGAGTTGCTCGCCCGCGATGCCGCGCGTCGCGCCGCGGGAGATGAGTCGCTGGTGATCGAGTCGGTGTGCCTGCTCAACGGTGGATTGTTCCCCGAGACGCACCGGGCTCGGCTGGTGCAGCGCCTGCTGGCGAGTCCGCTCGGACCGGTGTTCAGCTTCCTGGCCAGTGAGCGTGCCTACGCCGCGAGCCTGTCCGCCGTCTTCGGCCCCGATACCAAGCCGACCCGCGAAGAGCTGGAACAGTTCTGGACGCTGTGGTGTGGCAAGCGCGGTAAACGCAACGGCCACAAGCTGATTCGCTATATGGGTGAACGTCGCAAGAATCGCGAGCGCTGGGTCGGTGCCCTCCGCGGCACCGTCGTGCCGCTGCGCCTCATCGACGGTCTGCTCGACCCGGTGTCCGGGGCGCACATGGCTCGCCGTTACCGCGAACTGATCCCGAATCCCGACGTGATCGAACTGCCGAAAGTCGGCCACTATCCGCAGGTGGAAGCTCCCGCCGACACCCTGTCCGCCTTTCTCGACTTCCATGCCACCCGGGTTGGCCACCGGACGACGTGAGTTTCGACGGGACATGACGGCGGCATTTCGCGAGTAGGGCCGCCACGATGTCCCGTCGATCATGAATACCGCCTCGGATGGGGACATGGTCGAGCCGGTATCCGTCACAGGCTCAGCCATGACGGGTTGATCGGAGCTGTGTGGTCCGCTCTGCTCGAGATCAGTCGACCCATGCCGCGTCACCTTTATGGCACATCCCATAACATGGCGGTATGGCAGGGACACGCCGAGCGCGTAGTGACGGATCTGTACGCCCGCGGCCGGGTGATGCGCGGCGGCGCATGATCGAGGGCGCGGTGGAGTCGTTGCGGGTGCACGGTGCCAGCGCTACGAGTGTGGATCGGGTGCTCAGCAGTACCGGCGCGCCGCGCGGCTCGGTGTATCACCACTTTCCCGGCGGGCGCACGGAGCTGGTCAACGAAGCGGTCGTGACGGCGGGGACCGTCATGTCCGAGTTCATCGAGCGGCTGACCCGCGACAACGACTCGGTGACGGCACTCGACCAGTTCGGCGCGATGTGGCGGCGCACCCTGGTCGACAGCGAGTTCCGCGCCGGCTGTCCGATTTTCGCAGTCGCGGTCGAAACCAATGACGACGCACCGGAATTCGCCCGTGCCGCCGCCGAGACCTTCGCTCGCTGGCAGACCTCGCTGGCCGACCTGCTTGTCCGCGAAGGGGTTCCGGAAGTGCGCGCCCGCCGCCTCGCCACCCTCACCGTCGCCGCCTTCGAGGGCGCTATCGCGCTGTGCCGAGCCCAGCGCGACATCACACCGCTAGACGACGTCGTCGCCGAGCTGCGCGACCTGCTCCCCACCGCCACCGGCACGGCGGACCCTGGGGCGCAGCACTAACGCCATAGCGGGGCAACTTTGTGGGCGCCTGCCGCGTGCGCTCGTTCCGGCGGTGTGCCGTCGCCTATAGCGTGGCGATTCTGTATGGCCTGGTGGCGGTGCACCGAACGGGCTCGTTGCGCCCTTCGAGGGGCTGGCTGCTTGCGAGTGAGCCAAACCCTGTGGCGTGAATGTTGCACCAGATGGGCACGTTCCGGCGGCGTAGGTGTCGCCAATTGCGCGGCCGAGTCTGCGGGTGCGACGGTCGTCCAACACGGGCGACGCGGGTGGTCGCCGATCGCGGCTGCCGTGTCAGCCAGTTGCGCCGCCGTTTTCGGCATCCCGAACGCGAGATCACCTAGTCGCGTAAGCAAGGCCGCGCGAACATCGATCGCTACCCGACGGACTGGTTACTCGTCCCACCCTGGATGGTACCCCTTGACACACCTATTATGGTGGACACCATAATCAGAACGGGTTCGGGTGAACCGGGTTTGCGTTGCCGCATTCTCGTGGTCCGGCCGCTGCCATGTGCATCGAAGGAGCCGCCGATGTCCGCCGCCGATCTTCAGCTGGATACCATCGAACAGGTCCGAGACGGGCGGGTGCTGACGGCGCGGGTCGTCGCGCCGCCGCTCAACTTCGCCACTCCCGAATTCGTGCGTGATCTGGACCTGCTGACCGCGGCGGTGGATGCCGACGACACGGTAGGCGCGGTCGTGCTGACCGGCGGGCTGCCCGGCCGGTTCCTCACCCACGCCGACCCGCGTGCGCTGACCGGCATGATCGAACTGCCGCATCCGTTCATCCCCGCGCGAGTCGCCGCACCGTTCCTGCGGTTCGGTGATGTGGCGATGCGGCTGCCGGGAGCGGCCCGGCTGGCGGAGCGTTTCGGTGGCGGCCTCGGCGCCGGCCTGGTGTGGGGGCATCGCTGGAAGAAGACCACGCTGCGGATGAATCGTTCCGGCGTGGTGTATCTGGCCGCGATCAACGGCCCGGCACTCGGCGGCGGACACGAGATCGCGCTGGCGTGCGACCTGCGCTACGCGGCCGACGCCGACCACGTCAAACTCGGTCAGATCGAGACCTTGGCCAACCTGATCCCCGGTGGCGGCGGAACACAGCGGCTGTCCCGACTTCTGGGTGCTGCCAAGGCAATCGAGGTGACTCTCGAAGGCGCACCGCTGTCGGTGCGGGAAGGCTATCGACTCGGTCTGGTGCACCGGCTGGTCCCGGAAGATCAGCTGCTGGCCGAAACACAGGCGACCGCAGCGAGATTGGCAACTCGCAATCCCGTCGCCGTCGCGGAAGCCAAGCGCGCCATCTACTTCGGCACCGACAAGTCGCTGTCTCGCGGTCTCGACCGTGAGCAGGCCGGATTCATTTCCGCGGGCACGACCGCTGCGGCCGGCCGCACCACGTCGGCCTTCCTCGAAGACCTCGAACGCCTCGGCGACACACCGTTCCTCGCCGACCTCAAACCGTGGCTGGACGGCACCCGCGTGGATCAGGTCAGCAAATGACCGCGGCAGCAACGGGCCGGACCGGGGTCGATGGCGACCGGTCGCGCGACGCCAACGCGACGGCAGCTCGTGGTGACGCCGCAAACACGGAGTGGCACAAGACCGCATGCATCCTTTGCGAGAACAACTGCGGCCTGCTGATCCAGCTCGATGACCGCCGCTTCGCCAAGATTCGCGGCGACAAAGAACATGTCGCGTCCGCCGGCTACACCTGCAACAAGGCGCTGCGCCTGGACCACTATCAGAACGGCGGCGTCCGCCTCACCGCGCCGCTGCGCCGCGAACCCGACGGTAGTTTTGTCGAAATCGACTGGGACACGGCCATATCCGAGATTGCCACGCGTCTCATCGAGGTCAAGAACCGCTACGGCGGCGACAAGATCTTCTACTACGGCGGCGGGGGACAGGGTAACCATCTCGGTGGTGCGTACAGCGGTGCCCTGCGCCGCGCGATCGGCGCCCGCTACCGGTCCAGCGCCTTGGCCCAGGAGAAAACCGGGGAAGGCTGGGTCGACGGGCACCTCACCGGCGGCCACACCACCGGCGATTTCGAGCACGCCGAAGTGTCGGTGTTCCTCGGTAAGAATCCCTGGCAGTCGCACGGCGTCCCGCGGGCCCGAACGGTGTTGCAGCAGATCGCCAAAGACCCGGCCCGCAGCATGATCGTGCTGGACCCGGTGCGCACCGAAACCGCCGACCTCGCCGACATCCACCTGCAACTTCGCCCGGGTACCGACGCCTGGTGCCTGTCCGCGATCCTCGCCGTTCTGGTGCAGGACGACCTCGTCGACCATGCTTTCCTCGCCGGACACACCACCGATTCCGAGCCGGTCCTGCGGGAATTCGCCGGAATCGATGTCGCCGCCTATGCCGAAATCTGCGGCGTACCCGAACAACTCGTGCGCGCGGCGGCGCACCGTATCGGCACTGCCGCCAGTGTCGCCACGTATGAAGACCTGGGCGTGCAGCAGAGTCCCAACAGCACCCTCATCTCGTATCTGAACAAACTGCTCTGGCTGCTCACCGGAAACTTCGCTAAACCCGGTGCCATGCAGCCACACTCGTGGATGGCACCGCTGGCCGGTTACAGCCGCGACATCAAACGCACGCCGGTGACGGGTGCGCCGATCCTCGGCGGCATGGTGCCCTGCAACTCCATTGCCGAGGAGATCCTCACCGACCATCCGGCCCGTTTCCGCGCGATGATCATCGAGTCCGCCAATCCCGCCCACTCCCTGGCTGATTCGGCCAAGTTCCGGCAAGCGCTCGACGCGCTCGACCTGGTCGTAGTCCTCGACGTCGCCCTCACCGAGACCGCGCGGCACGCCGACTACGTGCTGCCCGCAGCCAGTCAGTTCGAGAAATGGGAAGCCACCTTCTTCAATCTCGAGTTCCCGCACAACACCTTTCATCTGCGCGCACCGGTCCTCGACCCGCTGCCGGGCACGCTGGCCGAGCCGGAGATCTACGCCCGGCTGCTGCGTAGGCTCGGCGCCGTCGGTGCCGGGAATCTGGCCGTGCTACGGACGGCTGCGAAACTCGGTCGCCGCCCGTACAAGTGGGCGTTCGCGGCAATGCTCGCGGTCGACAAGTCCCTCGCGGGTGTGGCGCCGTATGTGCTGTACGAGACCCTCGGCCCCACCCTGCCCGACGATGCGCGCGCCGCGGCGGTGCTGTGGGGATTGGCCCAGCGCGTCGCGAAGGTGTACCCCGCCGCCATGCGTCGCGCCGGCCATCGCGACGCCGACGCTCTCTTCGACGCCATCCTCGCAGGCCGCTCCGGGGTCACCTTCACCGTCGACGACTACGCCGACGCCTGGGACTACGTACCGCACCCCGACAAGCGAATCCCGTTGGCAATACCGGAATTACTGCACACACTGCGCGAGCTCGTCAGCACTGCGTCCTCCCACACCAGCGCCGAATTCCCCTTCGTCCTCGCCGCAGGGGAGCGGCGCTCGTTCACCGCCAACACGATCTTCCGCGACAGCACCTGGCGCCACCGCGACCCGAACGGCTCCCTGCGGCTCAACCCCGACGATGCTGCTCACCTCGGTCTCGCCACCGGCGACCGCGCCCGCATCACCACTCGTCGCGGCACCGCCATTTCGACCGTCGAAGTCAACGACCGCATGCAGCGCGGTCACGCTTCGCTACCGAATGGTCTTGGCCTCGATCTGCCCGATGGCGACGGCACTCAGCGCACCGGCGTCGCCGCCAACGAACTGACCGACGTCACCTGGCGCGACGCCATCGCGGGAACACCTTGGCACAAGCACGTTCCGGCTCGCATCGAGGCACTTCAGGAGGTCTGAGGAAGTCGCGGCGGGAATCGGCTGCGTGTCGAAACGCGGCACTGCCACTCTCGATCTCATGATTCGTCTGTGCGTCGGGAACGAGGCACCGGCTCTCCCGAACTCTGCATTCGGCCCGCCCTCGGGTACACGAACGCCCCGGCCGCGTACGTATCACCGTTGATACATACGCGGCCGGGGCGTGCGTCCTTCACGAGCCCCTCATCGACCCGCGAAGGTCGGCGGACTAAGGCGTGTTGCGCAGAATGTCGACGCCGCGGCTGGCCAACCAGGGCAGCGGGTCGATCGGCTGACCGCCGGGCAGATGCACTTCGTAGTGCAGGTGCGGGCCGGTGGAGAAGCCGCGGTTGCCGACGGTGGCGATGATGTCGCCCGCGCGGACCTGCTGGCCGACCGTGGCGAGGATGTCGTTGACGTGGCCGTAGATGCCGATGGTGCCGTCGTCCTGCTGCACCCGCACCCACATGCCGAAGCCGCTGGCCGGTCCGGCCTCGATCACGACGCCGTCGGTGACCGCGGCGATCGGCGTGCCGATCGCGTCGGCCAGGTCGAGGCCCGCGTGCAGCGAGCCCCAGCGCTCGCCGAAGGTCGAGGTCAGGATGCCCGCGATCGGGCGGACGGTCTTGGGGCGGGCCGCTTCGACGGCGAAACGATTCTGCTCCCACACGACGGTCTCCGGCACGATCTGCGGCATCTGCGCCTCACGCGGGGTGAAGGCAGTGAACGCGACCTGCTGTGCGGTGTCGGCGTCGGCGGAGGCGAGGGTTCCGGCGGTCAGGTGGCCGGAGGTGGTGGTCGAGTGCTGATCGGCGGCGGCTAGCACGCCGAGCGAGGCGCTGACGACCGCGGACACGGCCACCGCGCGGGTGGCGGCACGGTGGCGTCGAGTCCGGGTCGCGCCCCGACGAGAAGATAACGGAACGGTCACGGGCATGGAACGAACGTACGGGAGGTTAATGCGAGCTCCGCAATCCTGTGGTTACCGTCACAGGGTGGAAAAGCCCAGTTCGGGTATTACAAGTGTGTAACGCGCTCGCGCGCCTCCGATGTTCACCTGGGGAAATTCCGTAGGGCACCGAGTTGACCAAATGGTCGCTCGGTGATCACACTATTTCAGTGGCGACTAATGGAGTTCGTGCCCTCACGGCGCTGTCCGACCCGACCCGCCGCGCCATCTTCGAGGCGCTGCCGCAGGCTCGGCGCGCGGTCGGCGAACTGGCGGAAATCACCGGGGTGACCAGCTCGGCGGTCTCGCAGCACCTGCGTGTTCTTCGCGAGGCGCGCCTGGTGATGATGCGTCCGGAAGGCAACCGCCGGCTGTACTCGCTCGACCCGCGCGGTCTCGGCGACGCCCGCGACTATCTCGATCAGTTCTGGCCGAGTGCGCTCGCTGCCTACGCGGCCGCGTTGCAGACCGCGCGGACCGACGGCAGAGTCTGAGTGCCATCGATCCGCGCGATAGATCGCACACGCCTGGCTGGGCTCGTTGCTAGCGGATGGGACCGTCTGCAGCGGAATGGTCAGTGGCAAGACCGGGGTCGCCACCAGGCCACCGTATTCGAAGTCGCGGTCGAGGCAGATCGCAACGTGGGGGGCGCGGTGTGACGTCCTCGGCGCGGCAGGACGCACACGCCCGGGCGTGATGCTCCTCGACGCCGCGAGTGCTGAGATTGGTCGCTCGCACGCTGCACGCGTCGTCACTTCGCACACGCTGCACGCGTTGTCACTTCGCACGCGCCAGCGGATCCTCGCGCGAGCCGCAGGGATTCGCGGCGTGCGTCGCGAGTAACGAGTCTGCGAAGTCCACCGGTTGTTGGCGGTGATGCGGTTGTGGTGCGGGTCGGCCGCGGCGGGTGGGGCCGTCAGCCGACGCGACGATAAGGGGCGCGGCGATTCTGGGTAGCGGACGCGTTGTTGAGCTGCTTGTCGACCGCGTTGATGACCTCGGTGACACCGATCCGCAGCAGTCCGGGGTCGGGGGTGTCGGCGTACGGGTCGCCGAGCTGCCCTGCCCAGAGCACGGCGTGCCGGTTCAGCAGATGCGGGGGTGGTCCGCCCCAGCGCGGCGGCGTCGGACCGAACAGCAATACGGTGCGCGTACCGAACGCGGTGGCCAGGTGGGCGACCCCGGTGTCGCCGCTGATCACGAGTCCGGCCTCGGCGATCGTCGCGGCCAGTTCGATGAGGTTCTGGTCGCCGGCGAGGACCCGGCTGATCGGCAGGCCGGCGCGCGCGGCGATGTTCAGCGCGATTTCCCGCTCGTATTCATCGCCGGTTAGTACCACCTCGCGACCGAGCACGAGCAGATGCCGGACGACGGCGGCGAACCGATCGGCGGGCCAGCGGCGTGCAGGCGCACCCGCCCCGACGTGCACGACGACACAGTCGCGGTGGCTCGTGGTCGCCACCGGTGGCACCAGACCCAGATTGCGCCGGTCCGCGACGATCCCGTCGGATTCGAGCAGGTGGCACCAGCGGTCCACGTGATGCATGTCCGTCTGCCACTCGGGGCCGGACAGTTCAGGGAACGCCGGATTGCGGTAGCTGAGGATGCGTCCCGGGGCCGTCTTCTCCAGTTGCACAATGCTTTCGGTGCTGGGCCCGTGCAGGTTGACCGCGAGCTGCGGGCTGGGCGCGTCCCAGCGCAGACCACCGAGTTCGGCGGTGGGGACCATCGCGTCCACCGACGCGATCAGGTCGACGATCGGCTTCAGCCGGTGCGGGGCGGCGAGTGCGATGTGGTCGTGTGGTCTTGCCCGGCGCAGCGCGCGGAGCGCCGGGACCGCAGTGAGTAGATCACCAAGGCCCCGTGCCTGCAGCACGAGTACAACCGCCACCCTCTTCTCCTAGCCACCCGAGACTCACGATTCCCGACCCACCCGCTTCACCACATGGGCGTAGACGACCAGAGTCACTTAGGGATTACTACCCGACCCTGCCAGGCCATAAACCCCGGCGAGTCAGGCGTCACTCATCGCCGCTTGTCCGCTGGCGCACTAACCTCGTGTCATGACCTCCCGGCTCAACCCGTACCTGACTTTCGGCGACACGGCCCGCGCAGCTCTGGAGTTCTATCGCGACGTGTTCGGCGGCACCCTGACCATCAGCACCTTCAGCGAATTCAGCGACCAGGAGGCGCCCGGCGCGGACCTGGTCATGCACGGCGTCCTGGAGACCCCGAGCGGCTTCACATTGATGGCCGCGGACACCCCGCCCGGCATGGAATACACACCGGGAAGCAGCATTTCGATCAGCCTCAGTGGTGCAGACGCTGCCGAGTTGCATGGTTACTGGGACCGTCTGTCGGAGGCGGGCACGGTGTCGGTGCCGCTGGAGAAGCAGATGTGGGGGGACGAGTTCGGTTTGTGCCGAGATCGTTTCGGCATTGCCTGGATGGTGAACATCGTGGCGCCTGCCACGGCGGACTCGGGCGTGTCGAGCAATGACGGGGTCGGCGGTTAGCGGGTCGGATCGGCCGGTGAACCGGCTGTTCGACGCGCAAGCCCACTGAACCGCAGCATTCAGGGGGGACCCGCAGCGTTCGACGAGCAAATATCCAGGAAACCCACTGGCGGGGCATAGCATCGGACTATGACGACGACAAACAGCGTGCTCGAGGGTCCTTTGCAGTCTCTTGCCCGCAGTGCGTGGCAAACCGTTCTGGTCACCGGCTTACTCTCGGTGATCCTCGGTGTGATCATTCTCGCCTGGCCCGGTGTGACCCTGCTGGCGGCGGGCATCCTCTTCGGAATCTATCTGGTGGTCAGCGGCTTCCTGCAGCTGATGGCCGCGTTCGGCGCACCGAGCAGTACCGGGATCCGCGTGCTCGCCTTCATCAGCGGCGTGCTCTCCATCGCAATCGGCGTCTTCTGCTTCCGTGACGAGCTGACTTCGATTCTGCTGCTTGCCATCTGGATCGGCATCGGGTGGCTGTTCCGTGGTGTGTCCGCAGTGGTGATCGCGATTTCCGAGCCGGATGTGCCGGGTCGCTGGCTGGCCGTCTTCTTCGGCGTGATCACCGTGATCGCCGGCATCGTGTTGATCGCCTGGCCGTTGACCTCGGTCGCCACCTTGGCAGTCGTGGTCGGCGTGTGGTTGATCGTGCTCGGGATCATGGAGGTCATCTTGGCGTTCGGGGTTCGCAAGGATGCCAAGAGGTTCCAGGGAACCGGCATCTGACAGATTCGTTCTCGGCCTGCGGCCGTCGCGTCGATTCGGCGCGGCGGCCGTTGTGCGTCTGCGGGATTGGTTCGGCGGATAGCGCCCGGATGTGCCGTCGAGTGGCTTGTGCGTGATGGCATCGCACCCGTGTAACCGCCGTGTCACGTGACGCCACCGACTACCTCCGACCGGATAGCAAGGCCTTCTTGCTACGGCCCCGGAATCGTCTATGCAAGCACCTACCGCAAACTTGCCTTGCCTGCACTCGATCTGGTGCGCCGGCTATCACCCGATGCGGTACCTGATTGCGTCCGATGCGGTGCGCTGACCGCCGATGGTGTGTCTATCTCGGACGGTGGCGATCAGATCACCGCGACGCATCGGCCAATCGTCGGCGCGAGCAGGTTGGCCGATCGCGTGCGCTGACGGTGAGTGGCACATGGCTGTGGCAAACGTCGAGATGAGGTCTCCATGGTGTGCCACTCACGCCTCCCGCGGTGGGTGTCCGCCTCGCAACCGCACACCTCCCGGCATAAGCAAGTAGGTGTTGCACTACTTGAGGGCGCACCACCGACCCGACTGTCATGTCCCGCCCGGCAACAAATCCGGCTCAGCTAGGCGCCCGGGGGGACATGGTGGCGGCAAAGTGCGAGTGGCGCCAGCCTCATGTCCCGCTCGGTGCGGCAGCAGGGTCGGCTGGACGGCGGTTGGGACATGGTGGTGGTTCCTCGGTCCCGATCGCCGGTCCGTCCTGGCTGCGATTCTGCTCCGACCCCGGCTCCATCTGCAGTCAGCACAGGCCGAGGCTCCAATTGGTGGACCGGCCGCGCCTGTGATTTCCCTGCGCGTCCATCTGCCTTGACCATGGCTCCGGCGGTCGGGTCACGGCCACGGTCGCAGGCAGGGCTCCAACCGGCGCGACTAGCAGCGCCCGCTGATTCCGCCCGCGATCTCCGGATCGACTACGGCTCCGGCGGCTCGGTGGTTCTCAGGATTCGAATAGCGGCTGCCCGATGTATCCGCCCGGCGACGGCACTCCCGGCGGGATGACGAACACTGCCGATCCCACCGGAGTGGTCCACACATTCAAGGCGTCGAACTCGGCGAGTCGTTGTTGGACCGGCAGGAACTGGGTGTCTACGTCGCGTTGGTAGGCGGCGAAGAGGAGTCCGGAGTTCGAGATCGTGCCCGGTGCGGGAGCGTCGTCGTAGTTGTAGCCGCGGCGGAGGAAGCGCTCGCCGTCGTGGGTGTGGTGTGCGCGGGCGATGTGGGAGGACGGTGGGATGACCGGAATGCCGTTGGCGTCGACGGCGGCGAAATCCGGTTCGTCGAATTCGTCGGTGCCGGTCAGCGGGGAACCGTTGGCGACGGTGCGGCCGACGGTGAGTTCCCTTCCCTCCTGGTCGATTTCGTCCCAGGTGTCCAATGTCATCGCGATCCGGCGCAGCACGCAGGAGGTACCGCCCGCGAGCCAGGGTTGCGCGGTGCCGTCGTCCCACACGAGCCGATCGAAATCGGGGCCGGGCGCGATGTTCACCGTGCCGTCGACCTGACCCATCAGGTTGCGTGGGGTGCGACCTGGTGCGGCGTTGCGGAACCCGCGCTGTACCCAGCGCACGCTGACCAGCGAGGAGACGCTTCGGCACAGCACTCGCACCGCATGCGACACGGTGGTCGACTCGTCCGCGCAGACCTGCAGCAGCAGATCGCCGTCGCTCCACGCGGTTTCGAGACGGTCGATGTCGAACGGCGGTAGCGGCCGCAGCCAGGACGGGCGGCGGTGCTCCAGACCCGCGATGGTGAACACCGCGGGGCCGAGGCCGACGGTGATGGTCAGACAGGCAGGTCGTTGCGCCAGTTCGGGTTCCGTGTCGGCGAGAGCGGGGTGGCCCTGAGTCAAGCGGGCTGCGTCGGCGGTCCAGATCTTCAGGATGCCGATGATGTCGTCCCTGGTGCCGCCCCGCTTCAGGTCGAACGCGACAAATGCCGCCTGCGCTTGTGGGTCGGTCGCGATGCCGGACTGGTGTGGTCCGTAGAACGGTTCGGTCGATGAAGTCCGGGGTGCCTCGTCACGAGCGGTGAGCGCGACCGCGCCCCACCCGAGACCCGTCGCGCCCGCCACGGCGGCACCGCCACCGAGCAGGCGTCGACGGTTGAGGCGTCGGGGGCGCGAGTCAGCCACCGTGCGCCGGCATCTGCGCGCCGTTCGCGTGATCGGGCGCGTAGTTCTCCTGGTTGCCGGAGAAATCGCGGACCTGTGCGGTGAACGTAGTCTTCGACCCGTCCTCGAAGGTGAGGGTGACGGACGTTTCGGTACCGGTGCGCAGCGGACCGTTGAGACCCATGAACATGATGTGGTCGCCGCCCGGACGCAACTCGGTCTTACCGTTCGCCGGGATCACGAAACCGCCCGCCTTGGGGCGCATCGTCTTCACGCCGGTCGAGTCCGCGACCACCTCGTGCAGTTCGACCTGATTCGACGCAGGGCTCGTCGCCGACACGATCGTGCGCGGCTTGTCGCCCGCATTGCTCAGCTCGCCGAACGCCGCCGACATGCCGCCGTCCGCCGCCTTCACCCACTGGTCTTTGATCGTGACCGAGTCGGCGGCCTTGGCTTCCGGCTTGTCGTTGGACGAACAAGCAACCAGTAGCAGTGGGACTGCCAAAGCTGCTGCTGCGGTGCGCAGTACACGCGCTGTGGGGCGGAGTTTGGTCGTCGAGGTTGTTGTGGGGATACGCATGAAAGTCTCCTATTCGTTGGGGATTGTTTGTTGCGAGGTGCGCGGCAGGCAGTGGTGCGTCGACACGCTGGTGGTGTCGGCGACCGAGTTGTCAGAACCCGTCCTCCGTGTACTGCTGTGGCCTCGCCTGGCCCATGCGGCCGGTGACCGCGTGGGCTGCCGTACGGACTGCGCGAGCTGTCCTAAGGGCTAGGCGCGGGCCCCGCGCCGACCGCGCCGACCGCGCCGACCGCGCCGACCGCGCCGACCGCGCCGACCGCGCCGACCGCGCCGACCGCGCCGACCGCGCCGACCGCGCCGACCGCGCCGACCGCGCCGACCGCGCCGACCATGCGGACCATGCGGACCGCGCACCGACCGTGCGAGCTGTTTACCGACTGCGCGAGCTGCTGTACGGACTGCGCGAGTGGTAATACGAACTACGCGTGAGCGCTGCACCGTCCGCCGCCACCGACCAGCCCACCCCCGGCTCTTGATGAGCCGACCCGTGCGGGATGGCGATGGCGCCCGCGCCGATGGTCGTCGCTGACTTCGAGCGGCATCACGATCGCACCGATCGGTGCGATCAAGCTGCCGTATGAAGTGCTTAGGCGGCGGCACGGACTGCGCGGCTACCTATGGACTGCGCAGCGGCCGTACGGACTACACACGCGAGCCGTCGGACTGGTGACGAGCCCCTCGCACCACCCGCGAGCCGTTGCACTGACTGCGCGGGTCGCGCACAGAACGTGTGAGCTGCCGTATGAAGTGCGTTGGCAGCCGCACGGACTGCGCGGCAACCTATGGACTGCGCAGCGGCCGTACGGACTACACACGCGAGCTGTTGGTGTGACCGCGAGCTGTTGGTGTGACCGCGAGCTGTCGCACTACACGCGAGCGTTGGACTGACCGCGAGCCGTTGGACTGACCGCGCGCACCGCGCACGTCGCGCACAGAACGCGTGAGCTGCTGCAACCCGACCGCACGCTGTCATATTGACCGCCTGGGCTGACGCACGGACCGCACCTCCTCGCACCGACCGCGCCGTGTTGCAGCGCCGTGTTGCACCGACCGCGCGGCTGCCACACCAAATGCGCGACCTGCCGCACGAACCTGCCCGTGCTGCCGAGTCGCCTGCGCGAGCTTTTCGCACCCGCAGCGCACGGTTTCACGAACCTCGGCACTACCAGCGCGATGTGGCCACCAGCAGTGTGAGCTGTTGATGCGTCGGCCGGGCGAGCTGTGAGCAGCGCTGACCGGCATACACGTAGTGTGTAATCGCGCGAATCGCGTTGCCGAGCAAGCCTTGCGGGCGCGTCGGACCATGGCGAGAGAAGGTTGGGCTCAGCGGCTCAGAGGTGGCCCGCGCAGCCCGAACCCGGAGCTGAACAACAATCGTCTAGCCGGGACAAGCGGCCCGACCGAGACGGTGTACGCGACCGCGAATGGTGCAGCGGGGCGGGTGCCGAGTACGCGAGCAGTGCGGTTCGCGGCGGATATCCCGCGCGTAACGGCGATTTCGGCGCCCCGAATGAGCAGCGCTCCCACCGGAATGGCGAGCAGGTGCGCCACACCCATGATCGCCGTCGTCCCGGCCCCGTGGTGATGACTGGGCGACATCGTCAGGGCGACATGCCCGACCGCCTGCCCGATCGTCAGCAGCGCCATTACTTCGACGAGACCGTACCGAGTCCGCCGTGCCCCGACTGCCACACCGACTGCCGTGCACGCCGCGATCAACAAGGCGATCGAGGACTGCCCCGGAGCGACAACACCCCCACCGAGCGCGTGCGCCGCGATGCTCACCGCACCTGAGGCGGACCCGACGAACGCACCACGCAATCGCGCTGTTGCCTCCGCCGGTGTTCGCACCGCGCCATACTACTTCTGGTCGTAGGTCCGGATCGCACCGGTTTGTCCCAACCCGGTAGTTCGTCACACGTGCCGCCCTTTCAGAGCGGTCGGAATCCCGAGCCGACCCCGCCGGCCTGATCGATATCGTCGAGCACCATGCCGATCTGCGTCGCCACGGCCGGATCGTGGAACGGCACCGCCGGCGGATGGCACACCATGTCGAACACCGTGACACCCACCACTTGCACGCCCATATGTCCGACGTTCATGCCGACCAGCCGATCACCGATGGTGACGGGTCCGCCGGAATCGCCGGGCTGGGAACAGGATTGGTTCTGGAACCACCACCGGTGGGTGTCCCACACGATGCCGCAGTTGTATCCGGAGGTCCGCCCGTTCTTGCACACCACATCACCTTGCTGCGGTGGCGTGCCGATGCCACCGATCACGGTCGCGGCCACCTGCCGGACCGGCATCACCTTCGTGCGATCGAACTCGAGCACCGCGTAGTCGTCCTGGTGATCGACTGCCGCGACGGTGCCGACAACCCCCGCGTCCGGCATCCGCTCCGCCCGCACCGACATCCCGATTTCGGCGCAGTGTCCCGCGGTGAGCCCGACGAGGCGATCGGTGTTGTCGTAGCCGATGGTGGTCAGCGTGCATGCCGCGCGTCCGAGCAGAATCCCCGAACCGCCGCCGAGGGATGCCGTAGGTACGGCTGCGGCGACGCCGGGTACGCCGATGACAGTGCAGGTCATGGTGACCGCGAAGAGCGCCAGGTGGATCCCGAACCGTCCTAGAGCGACCATTTCGCACCCTTCATTCCGGGGATGTATCAGGTCACGTGCGGGTATTCGGTGGAGTCGGACTGATCCTTTCAGACTGGTCGGTCTCTACGCGGCTTGATAATCGTTCCGTGATCAGATCTTGGGTGAAGCGCAACCACGGCAGTGCTGCCCGTGCCGCTGCCAGATGTCGTCAGCGCTGCCAACGGCGGCTGGACAGTCGATTGCCCAGCGTTCGAAGAGGGGGCATCGACTACTGACGTTGCCTCGACCGTGTGCGGCGTCTCAGAGGAATTCGTCCAGATGCGCCAGCAACGCTTCCGGCCGCTCCTCGGCGATGAAATGCCCGCACTCGGGAATGGCCGCGCCCCGCACGTCTTCGGCATAGTCGCGCCAAATCTCCAGGGCCGGAATCTCTTCGAGGAAACTGGCCGCGCCCCAGAGGGCGAGTACCGGCATGGTGAGCAGGTGCCCCGCGTCGGTGTTGTCGTGTTCGTTGTCGAGGTCGGCGGCGCGGTAATCGTCGAAGCCCGCCCGCAAAGCCCCTGGTGTGCTGAAGGCGCGGATGTATTCGTCGATGGCCTCGCCGGGCAGACCGTGCCGGTTGACCGCCCACGTCTCGAAGAAGTAGCGCAGGTAGCCGGGAATGTCATGGCCGACAAGACGTTCCGGCAGATCCGGCTGCAAGTGGAACAACCAGTGGAAGTACCGGCGACCGAGTGCGGCGTCCATCCGCCGCCAGGTCTCCCTGGTGGGAATGATGTCGAGCACGACGAGCTTGCTGACCTGGTCCGGCCGGTCCAGCGCCCAGCGGTGGGCCACCCGCGCGCCGCGGTCGTGCCCGACGACGGCGGCCGAGGTGAATCCCAGCGATTCGATCAACGCGGCCACATCGGCGGCCATGCTGCGTTTGTCGTAGCCGGTGGTCGGTTTGTCGGTGTATCCGTAACCGCGCAGGTCGGGGGCGATGACCGTGTGCCGCTCGGCCAGCGCGGGCAGCACCTTGCGCCAGCAGTAGCCGGTCTGCGGCCAGCCGTGCAGCAACACCAGCGCGGGACCTGACCCGGCCCGGCGGTAGTGCATGTGAATGCCATTGACGGTGGCTACCCCGCGGCTGATCTCGACCATACGAGCATTCTCGGTCCGACGGACATCGGTGGCAGGGGAATCGCGCCAACTGCCGTCGTCGCCTGTTGTGGCAGCGAATGTTGGCATGGCGGACGGACTCCGGCGTTCGCCGTGATCACGACGTCGGTGGGGTGACGGTGGAGGTTGGCGGGGCTGTCGACGTGGTGGGCTCTGGGGCATTCGAGGTCGTCACAGGTGGTGCATTCGACGTGGTGACGGTCGGCGCCTCCGAGGTTGTGACGGGAGTCTGGGTGGGACGTTGCGGTTCAGGGCAGTTGCCGGTTTGTTCGCCGACGATGTTGATTTCGGCATTGGCGCGCGGGTCGCCTGTGTAGTCGACGCGGTCGGTGCACTCGACGTAATTGTCGGCGGGTGCCTGTGGTTCGGGGCAGACGCCGGTTTGTTCACCGATGGTGTTGATTTCGGCGTTCGCGCGCGGGTCGCCTGTGTAGTCGATCCGATCGGTGCACTTGACGTAGTCGTGGGTCGGTCCCTGAGGCGCGGCGGCGGCCTTCGGGGATGCTGTTTGTTCAGGTGACGGAGCAGTTCGAGTAGGCGTCGGCGGTCCGCTGGTCGGTGCCGGTGTCGTGGTGGCACTCGGCAGAGGTGTTCTCGTGGCAGCGGGTTGGTCACCCGACGAACATCCGGCGAGGGCGAGGATCGTCGCCGCAAGTGCCAATAACATTGCCGCTGAGCGTTTCTGGGCGGGTAAGTGTGCGAGCCCTCTGCGGGACATGGCTTCTCCTGGTATCCCGATCCGATCGGCGGAACGACCGCCGCAGTGACGGGCCGAGCGAGGCTGCGCCGCGTGAAGTCGCGTCATCATGGCCCCTCCCGCCGTCTCCAGATGCCGAATCGGCAACCCGCAGAACCCTAATCGCCGGGCGCGACGGACAGCAGACACCAGAATCACGGGGTTGGCGCACCGGCCCCGGTATGCCCACCTGTGACTACGAATACTGTGATGTCACAACGCGATTGCCGCGCGCACGAGATTGTGGTCGGACAAGCCGCCCGAGTCCTCGACCACCACTTCACGCAACGTCGCATCACGCACGACGACGTGATCGATGAACTGCGACTTCGCCCCTGAAGTGCGCGGTCGCGTCGGCAGTGCGTCCGACGGCGGATCGGCGATAGTAAACCCCTCGCCGAGGCTCGACGCGACGGTCTCCCGGTCGACGTTGAAATCTCCGAGCAGCACGGCCGCGTATTCCGGTGTGGCGGAAGCCACTTCGGCCAGCCGGGCGAGCTGCTTCACCCGGCGCCGATCGCCGCTGACGTGTGTCGCGATCACCACCGCGCCGCCCGCGCTGATCGCCAGCAGGCCTTTGCCGCCGTCGTCGGCGTAGGGTTCGGCGGCGATATCCCGGCTCGGTCCCTCGACGATGAGCACCAGATGCTCACTCGGATCGCGTAGCGCACTGGCGTGCCGGCGGGCGGTGGGCACCCGCGGATACTGCATGGCGTGGATCGTCCGGTCGGGCAATGCGGCCCGCAGGCTGATCAATTGGTCACCGCTGACCTCCTGCAAGGCGATGACCTGCTCGGTCCGCGCCGCCACATGCGCGGTGACCGCGTCGATGCGCGCCGCCTCGTCCGGCCACCGGGTGGAGACGTCCTCGTACCAATTTTCGGCGTGGATGCGGTGGAGAACGTTCCACGTAGCAACGGTGATCACAGGTCGCGATGCTAGGTCACGGCGTTCGAACGCTGTCTGGCGGAGCGGTATCCGTTCGTGTGATGCCCGGTGTACATCGGGGGAGTGCGAGGTCGGTGCGTTGCCGGTCGGGGGAGGCGTTGCGGTGTCGTGGCTTTCGGGGATGTGCTGCCACGTGCGTAAAAGCTGCCAATTATGGCGAGGCTGCCAATCCACGTCGCGGTCGTGACACATGCCGACGCGGTCGAGTCGGAGTAGTAAGGATCTGCTCGATCCGTACGGGCGCGGCTCGGCAGACAAATCGGCAAATCAGAACTATGCATACATAGCGATCTATGCATATGATGGACGTATGAGCGCAGAGGCACGAGCAAGCGAACACGGCCATGGTGCCGCGTTGTTGGGTGAGCGGTCGGAACTGATCTTCGCGATCGCCGCCGGCGTGACCTACGCCGGCGGCATGACGGCGAAGTATCTGGTGTCCGCGCCGGAGTGGGTGGCGATCGCGCTGTTCGCGGCGACCTACTTCTTCGGCGGCTACTTCACCATCCGCACCGCGGTATCCACCGTGCGCCGCGGCCGGTTCGAGGTCGACTTCCTGATGCTGGTCGCGGCGGTGGGTGCGGCCATGGTCGGCAAGTGGGCGGAAGGATCGGTCCTGCTGTTCCTGTTCAGCCTCGGGCACGCGCTCGAGGAGTATGCGATGGGGCGCGCGCAGCGTTCGATCGAGGCACTCGCCGAACTCGCCCCGGCGACCGCGCTCGTGCGGGCTCCCGACGGGGTGGTGCGTGAAGTCGATGTGAACGACCTGGCGATCGGCGATGTGGTTGTCGTGCTGCCTAATTCGCGGCTCGCCGCGGACAGTGTGGTGGTCGACGGGGTGAGCAGCGTCGACGAGTCGTCGGTGACCGGTGAGAGTATTCCCGTGGAGAAGGCGCCGATCGCCGACGCCGCGGCCGCGCTGGCGAGTGGCACTGCCGTGCCGGAATCGCATCGGGTGTTCGCGGGGACGATGAACGGCGCCGGCGCGATGGACGTCCTCGTGACCAGTCGCGCCGGGGACAGCATGCTCGCCCGGGTTATCACGATGGTGCGCGAGGCCGACACCCAGAAGTCGCCGACGCAGCGGTTCATCGACCGATTCCAACTGTTCTATGTGCCCGTTGTGCTCGCCGGAGTGCTCGGCGTGCT
Source organism: Nocardia sp. XZ_19_369 (assembly GCF_015355715.1). Lineage (NCBI taxonomy): Bacteria > Bacillati > Actinomycetota > Actinomycetes > Mycobacteriales > Nocardiaceae > Nocardia > Nocardia sp. XZ_19_369. Next base: position 715,021 of record NZ_JACVED010000002.1, read on the forward strand.
GGCTTTCGGTGTGTTCGCCGCCGCAGAGCCGTTGGCCGACAGTTTCTATCGCGCCATGGTGGTACTGGTGGCAGCCAGTCCTTGTGCGCTGGCGATCGCGACGCCGAGCGCGGTACTTGCCGGAATCGCCCGCGCCGCGCAAGCCGGTGTCCTCGCCAAGGGCGGTGGTCCCCTGGAAACCCTCGGCCGGGTGCGGTCCATGGCGTTCGACAAGACCGGCACCCTCACCTGGGGACAGCCCAAGGTCACCGATATCGTCCCGGCCCGTCCGGAACTGCGCGACGAACTGATCAGCACGCTCTTCGCGGTCGAGTCCTACAGCGACCATCCGCTCGCCGGCGCCATCACCCGGGACCTCGCACTGCTGGTGCCCGCAGGCACCGAACGAACCGTGACCTCCGTGAATTCGGTGACCGGGCGCGGCATCACCGCCCTCGTCGACGGCCACACCACCGAGGTCGGCAACCGCACCATGTTCTTCGAACTGGACCCCGAGGGAGTGCCCAGCGAGATCGTCCGGACCGTAGACGAACTACACGAGCGCGGACGCACCACGATGATCGTCCGGCACGCGGGCGTGTACCTGGGTGTCGTCGGCGTCATGGACATCCCGCGCGCCGAAGCCGCACCGGTGGTCGCTCGACTGCGCGAACTCGGCATCGACGACATCGTCCTCATCTCCGGTGACAACCAGCGCGTCGCCGACGCCGTCGCCGCGGACATGGGTCTGAACGCCGCACACGGCGGACTGCTGCCCGAAGACAAGGTCACCATGATCGGCAAGCTCGGCGGTCGCAACGGCACCGCCATGGTCGGTGACGGCGTCAACGACGCCCCCGCCATGGTCAACGCCTCGGTCGGCATCGCCATGGGCGCAAGCGGTTCCGCCGTCGCGCTGGAAACCGCCGATATCGCACTGATGGTCGACGACATCGGCCGCCTCCCCTTCGCGGTAGCCCTGAGCCGCCGCACCGCCCGCATCATCCGCCAAAACCTGACCTTCTCCCTCCTGATAGTCGTCGCCCTCGTCCCCGCCACCCTCCTCGGCCTCCCCATCGGCCCAGCCGTCTTCATCCACGAAGGCTCCACCCTCCTCGTAGTCGCCAACGCCCTACGCCTCCTGCGCTTCGCCCGCGGCGCCGAGCACGAAGGCATCACCCACGAGCCCCGCCCCACCGCATAGGCCTGTATGCCGAGTCCCGTTCGCCGACGTGGTCGTCGAACGGGACTCGGTTGCGTCTTAGGGGGAGTGAGCTCGCCATTGGGTCCCGTTGGAGCCTCGGCTCGGCGGTCTGGCCATCGCACGGGGACATGGTGGTGCCGAAAGCCGAGTTGGCGCGTCGTGGTGTCCCTTTGGGCGGCGCAGGTTGGGCGGCTCGATGTCGAACGGGATATGGCTGCCCGAAGGCGCGTTGGCACACCGTGGTGTCCCGTTGCCGGCGGGGCTGAATGGTCTGGTCGCGCGGGGCATCGTTGCGCGGAAGGCGAGTTAGCGCGCGGTCGTGGCCCGTGGCCCGTGGCCCGTGGCCCGTGGGGCGGCTCGGGCTTAGCGGGTTGGTGTCGAGCGGGACATAGTGCCTTGTTGAGCACCCTTCCGTCGATAGTCAGGTCACCGGATTTGATTTCGACGGCGAAGTCTCGTTTGCCAATGCAGAAGGTGCCGGCACACGGTGTCATTCAAACGCCCGATTGTCGGCGAGATAGCTGCCCGATACCGTCCGTTTGACGCTAATACGTCAATCGAAAGGCGACCGTGGGTAGGGCAAGATACACAGTTTCAGCAGCTGTAGCGATCGGAGTTGGGCTCGCGCTGGCGACACCGGGTGCAGCACACGCGGCGAACTCCGGCAGTGCGACGTGCGTGGACGGCGGTAACGTCGTCGGAGTGTGGGTGGAGGTCCAGGGTGGAAAAAGCGGCTGGGCGAAGCGGGCGGGGAAAGGGAGCCGCCAAAGTTGGAACTTCAATACCCAGGGCAAGAAATACAAATTGACCGTCGGATGTGGCGGCTCGCCGCAACGCTGGGCGGAATCGACCTCGACACCTAGCTTCCAAAAGAATTGGCAATCCGTGAATTGTTGGCCGGGGCCCGCCGACAAATACGGTGAGGGCGGAAAATACGCGCCGATCGGCATGTGCGTGCGGTAAGCCGGCCGGCGAAGCGCGCCAGGGAAACCGGCAGAGCGGTCTGTAGCTCATTCGACCGGCGCGCCGCGCAAAGGTGTGCAATGTTGTTACTGCGCAACGGCATTGAGGGGTGTCCGGCGGCGCGGGATTGCCCGCCTTAGCCGCACTCTCCGCCCAGCGCGACTCCCGTTGGCCGCTGCCCCAGCTCAAGCAACTCGAGTGTCGAGCCCGACATGGCGCGCTGGGCCACCAGTAAGCCGCCCTCCTGTCCCGTTCCGGCCCTGGGCCGAGCTCGAACGGGACATGACTGCGCGGAAAGACGAGTGACCCTGTCGCGATGTCCCGTTGGCGGCCCGCGCTGCCATCGACGGGCGCGAGCAAAGCGCATCCCCCCTACCGAGGGTTTCAAAGCCTGCCTTTCTCATAACGAAGCCGCCGGACCGCTTCGGGGATTTCAATGTCGACCGGCGGACCGTCGCGGCGAGCCTCGGCGAGGGGTTCACAATCGCTGATCCGCCGCAGTACGCACTGCCGACGAGGCCGCGTACCTCACGGGCGAAGTCGCAGTTCATCGATCATGTGGTCGTGCGTGATGCGACGTTGCGCGAGGTGGTGGTCGAGGACTCGGGCGGCTTGTCCGGAAGCCGGACATGGCGGTGCGGCAGGGGGATGGTCTCGTGGCGAGGTGGCGAGGTGGCGAGGTGGCGAGGTGGCGAGGTGGCGAGGTGGCGAGGTGGCGAGGTGGCGAGGTGGCGAGGTGGCGAGGTGGCGAGGTGGCGAGGTGGCGAGGTGGCGAGGTGGCGAGGTGGGGATTGGAGGCGTCGACACGGAATCTCCACATTTGGTGCCGGACCTCTCCACAGGGGGTGGCTAGGGTTCCGAGCATGGAACAGAGCGGAGCGGCCGGGGGACAGGTGGCGCGGCGGATTCTGGTGGTCGACGATGAAGTGACCATCGCGGAGTCGGTCGCGGCGCGGCTGCGGGCCGAAGGGTTCACGGTGGATTTGGCGCATGACGGGCCTGCCGCGGTGGCCGCGGCGTCGGCACTCGCACCCGATCTGGTGGTGCTGGATGTGATGCTGCCGGGTTTCGACGGGCTGGAGGTGTGTCGACGGATCCAAGCGGAACGGCCGGTGCCGGTGCTGATGTTGACCGCACGGACCGACGAGACCGACCAACTCGTCGGCCTCGGTGTCGGCGCGGACGACTATCTGACCAAACCGTTCTCGCTGCGTGTCCTCACCGCGCGCGTGCACGCACTGCTGCGCCGCATGGACCGCGCCGCCGACCGGGACGCCGACACCATCGTCGTCGGTGACCTCCGCATCGATGTCGACCAGCGCCGAGTCTGGCGCGCCGACGTCGAAGCCCAGCTCACCCCGCTCGAATTCGACCTACTCGCCCGCCTGGCCCGCCGCCCCCGCGTGGTCCTGGCCCGCGAACGCCTCCTCGAGGAAGTCTGGGACTGGGCCGACGCCGCAGGCACCCGAGCCGTCGACAGCCATGTGAAAGCCTTGCGCCGCAAACTCGGCGCCGACCTGATCCGCACCGTGCACGGCGTGGGGTATGCACTGGAAGCCCGATGAAGCGCCGCAACGCAACACCCGACGTGCCGTATACCGTCGCACCTCCATCGCGAACCTTTGTCGCGCGTTCGGCGCGCGTTCCCGTCGTACCTTCGGCGCGTCTCCGTCGCGGGTGCGGCGCGCGTTTCATGTGGGTCTCTGTCGCGCGCTCGGCTCGGGTTCCTGTCGCGTGTTCGGCACGGCCCGAAACGCTTACGCCCCCGCGCACGAGATACCAAGAGGTGTGCATGAGCCAGCGACCGACGCGAGGTGCAATGGGGAGAACTCGAGCTCTTGAACCGACGGAATGCCAGTGCTCTTGTACAGCGCTGGAGGCACGATGAGCGCCAACCCAGCGGTCCCCGACGAGGGTTTTGGACAGAGCTCTGCGCAGAACAACAGCACTCATAGCGCGCACGACCAGCCCGCCGTGCAGAACGACACCTCGTCTCCGGCGAAGGTTTCGGCGCAGAACGTGAGCGCGCAGAAAAGCACAGCATCGCACGACAGTTCGCCGAAACTCGACGGGACGGCCGACGTTCACACGGCAGGTGTTGGACGGCGGGGCCGCGCACGCGGCGTAGCGGATAACGACCACCCATCCGCGAGCGGCCTCAACCGCGGACGTGACATCGGCCCCGTCCAACCTCGTACGCTCGTGGACCAATTGCGTGCCCTCTCGGACAAGGTGGCCGAGGTACTCCCGCGACCGTTGGATCGGGTGCGCTCGATCAAGTTGAAGCTGGCGATTCTGATGCTGTGTGCCGGCGGGATCGCGTTCGGCTACTTCCGATTCAAGATCGGCTGGCTGCCGCCGAAGACGACACTCGCCTCGGTGGCGATCGCATTGGTCGCCTCGCAGTTCCTCGCCCACGGCATCACCAGACCACTGCGCGAGATGACGGCCGCGGCCAAAAGGATGGCACACGGCGATTACACCCGGCGGGTGCGGGCGACGTCACGTGACGAAGTCGGGCAACTGGCCGTAGCGTTCAATCAGATGGCCGCCGATCTGGCCGCCGCGGACCAGCAGCGCCGCGACCTCATCGCGAATGTCTCACACGAACTCCGTACGCCGATCACCGCGCTGAACGCGCTGCTGGAGAACGTCGTCGACGGTGTCTCCGAACCGGACCCGAAAACGTTGCGTACCGCCCTCGCCCAGACCGAGCGGCTGAGCCTGCTGGTCTCCGAACTGCTCGACCTGTCCAGCATCGAGGCGGGCGCCTTCCCGCTCGATCGCGAAAGCCTCGACGTCGCACCGTTGTTGGCCGAGGTCGTCGCCGAGGCGGACGTCGCCGCCGCGGCACTCGGCCGAGGCGTGCGATTCACGACCGACGTGCAACCCAGCACCGTACGCGTCTTCGCCGACAGTGCGCGTTTGCATCAAGTGCTACTCAACCTGCTCGACAACGCCGCCCGGCACGGCCCGGCGGGCGGCGAGGTTCGCGTCACCGCCCGCATGCAGTCCGGCAAGTTGGTGATCGAGGTAGCCGACGACGGCCCGGGTATCCCACCCGCCGAACGCGCCCGCGTCTTCGATCGTTTCACCCGCGGCGGCCGCACCGACGGCGGCGGCACCGGTCTCGGCCTCGCCATCTCCCGCTGGATCGTCGACCTGCACGGCGGCACCATCGCCGTCGCCGACCCCGGCTCCCGTATCCGCGTGGTCCTACCCGGCCACTGACCCAGCCACACTCCGCACCCCGGACCTACCAGGGCCCGCGGGGCGATCCCGTACACCCAGAGAAAGCGAATCATGCCCGAAAAACCCGCAGCGCCGATACCGCCGGAAGCGGACAAGTCCGCGGCTGCACAACCCGAAACCCCGGCACACGGCTCACCGCTGGGAGCGCTGCTGACCGCCGACCCGCCGGTGCCCGCAACCCCTTCCGACCCGCCGCTTCCCGCCTACCCCCAGTACCCGATACGACAGGTGGCGCAACCGCCGGCGAAATGGCGCCGGGTCGTCTGCCCACCCGGCGTCCTGCCTGCAGCCTGTCTCGCGGGCTTCGCCGGCGCGGTGTTGATTCCGTTGGACCGTCCAGGAATCGGCTGGCTGCTCGCCGGATCGGTGAGTGTCGGCGCGGTCCTCCTGGTGGATCGCAACGCGCGCAAGTCGGCGCAGGATGCCGCTGACGCGCCGGATTCGGTCGAAACCGGAACTGAAGTCGATGCGGCCAATCCATCACAGAGTGTGAAAGCGACATCGCCCGCCGCTGCTTCGAATCCCGGAGGGGAGGATTCGACGCCTGGCGCGCGAGCAGAGAGGTCCGCAGCGCGAGCCGACCAGATCGCTGAACCCGGCGCGCAGAAGGGTTCGGACGGAGCGAAGTCGCAACCCGATGAGCTCAGGAAGTCCACCGAGTCGGGAGCAAGGAGCCCGGCAGACGACAGCGATTCGACAGTCGAGGCAGCCGCGTCGAAGCCGGGCATTTCACCGACGCGCGCTGCTAGTTCTGCCGACCCTGCGGATGCTGGCGATGGCCGAGGTGCTGCGGCTGAGACCGATGCCGCGGATGCACGTGTCGCGCCGACTGATGCCAGTACCTCCGCCGGCGCGGGTGCTGTCTCTACGTCAGCCGTCGCGGGTGCGGATGCTGCTGCCGGTGCTGCCGATGCACCGCTGGACGCGACGACCGCCGCTGCGGGTGCAGCCGCTACCTCTGCCGTCGCAGCCGCGGATGCCGCGGATGCTGCCGCCGGTGCCGCCGGTGCCGCCGGTGACACCGATGGGCGCGTCGCACCGCTGGCTGCGACGGCTGCCGATGGCTCCGACGCCACCTTCGATTCTGGTGCCGGTGTGACCGAAACTGCTGATGCCGCCTCGGTTCCGTCGGCGGCAACCCCGCCCGTGGATGCCGCCGGTATCCACACCGACGCCACTGCCGAGGACGCGCGGGTCGCATCGTTGGCCACGACGGATTCCGCCACTGCTGAAGCCGCCACTACGCGGGAGGTGAAATCTGCGGAGACCGAGTCGCGCACGAGCCAACCCGACGGCCTGGTCGATTCGAGCTCGCGCCCGGCGGTGAGTTCCCGCATCGACGGTGCGAAGTCGGAGCCTGCCGATACAGCGAAACCAGAGGCCACCCAACTGGAGTCGGCCATCCGTCGCCGACTCGGTGAGAACGCCGCTCGAAACTTCTGGACCGGAATGCTGCTGGCCCTCCTGGCAGTAGGCACTTTCCGCGCGGCGGGCTGGTTGTTCACCCTGTGCGTAGTGGCAGCGTGTGTAGCCGGATCGCTGGCGGTGGTGGGCCGGCGTTCGGTGCACGGTGTCCTCTATGACGTGATCGCTTGGCCGCTCGCGTCGTTGAGCAGCGTGCCGTGGGTGTATGCCGGGGCCAAACGGATGCGTGGCGGTAAGTCGCGGCGGGAGCAGGGGGTCGTGCTGTCGGTGGTGGTGACCGTCGCACTGCTCGCGATCTTTATCCCGCTGCTCGGTGGCGCCGACGCGACCTTCGCGAAGCTGCTGGAGCCGCTGACACCGGAGATCGCGACGGATCGGGTCTTCGAGAAGATCGTGTTGTTCGTGGTGGTCGGGCTCGCTGCGGTCGGTGCACTGTATGTGCTGGCCGGTCCGCCGCAGCCCGCAACGGAATCGGGGAACGAGCCGGTTCGGGCGCTGCGCCGCCTGGAGTGGGCATTGCCGGTGAGTGCGCTCACCGTTCTGTTCGCGGTATTCGTCGGCGCGCAGTTCGTGGCGCTGTTCGGCGGCGACGACTATGTGCAGCGCACGGCAGGTCTCACCTACGCCGAGTACGCCCGAACTGGATTCTGGCAGCTGTCGCTGGTCACCATCCTGACCCTCGCGGTGATCCTGGTGGTGCTGCGTTGGGCCGGGCAGGAGTCCGCGGCGGACCGCCTGTGGTTGCGTGTGCTGCTGTCCGCGGTGAGCGTGCTCTCGCTGGTCATCGTCGCCTCCGCACTCGGGCGCATGTGGACTTACCAGCAGGCGTACGGCTTCACGTTGCTGCGGTTGCTGGTCGAGGTCTGCGAGCTGTGGCTCGGTCTGGTCTACCTGCTGGTGCTCGCCGCGGTGTTCAGCCTGCGCCGGATGTGGTTGCCGCGTGCGGTGATCGGCACCGCCATGGCCACTTTGCTCGCGCTGGCCGTGCTGAATCCGGAGCGACTGATCGCCGACCAGAACATCGACCGCTGGGAGCGCGGGAAGCCGCTCGACACCAGCTACCTGTCGGAACTGTCGACCGACATCCTGCCTGCGATCGATCGGCTGCCGGAACCGATGCGCACCCAAGTGCGCGAGCGGGTCCGCGCCCAGCTCGATGCGGACACCTGGCAGAGCTGGAACCTTTCGCGCGCGGACGCCGCTCGCTGACCAGGGGCGAGTGAGCGCTCGGCAGCGCGGTTTCCATGAATCAGCTCTGGTGGAGATCGTGACAAACAGCCGCCGGGAGCGTGACGCCGCGCGCATCATCACCGAACGGGATCAGGCTCGCAATGCGGTTCGGTTGCGACGAGCTTCGATCCGATGTCGTAGAGCGGGCGGCTCAGCTCTTCCGCTCGTCGCCGGAGAGCAGCATCCCGGAGACGTGTTCCTGAGCCAGCCTGCGCAGCGCGGAGAGCATGGTGTCGCCGAGAATCGTTCCGACGATGGCCGTTTCGGTCATCCGCTCCACGGTGGTTTCGTCGCGGACGAGCCCGATATCGACCGCCGCGACGGCTTCGGCCGCCGCGGCGTAGTCGTCTATGACGCCGAGCACGTCGGCGTGGCCGAGTTGCCGCAGCGCCGCGCACACGTCGGTCAGGGTGTGCCGGGCGGGACTCTCGTCGCCGATCTGCCATCCCCGGCGGGTCAGTAGCGCGTCGACGTCGGCCTCGGCGGCTTCCTGCTGCTCCGCGCCCACCGGTGAGCGGCGTCCACCGAGCGCGTACATCGCCTCGCCCAGCGCCTCCCGCGCGCTCAGGTTGCCGGTGTCGAGGACGGTCAGCAGTTCCGCGGCGGCGCTGATCGATAATCCGCCGATGTCGACGAGCGCGCGGATGAGCCGCAACCGGTTGACGTGCTCTTCGCCGTAATCCACCTGGTTGTGGTGGGTCCGGACGCCGGGTCGCAGTAGTCCTTCGCGCAGGTAGTACTTGATGGTCGCGGGCGGTACGCCACTGGTGCGGCTGAGTTCGGCGATCCGCATCGGCGTCTCCTGGTCTCGGGTCGAGTCTATTGACAGTGGGAAGTACAGCTATCCATAATCTCTACCGATAGTACAACTATCGATAGTCATAGTGTCTGCTACCCGAAAGCTGAATCATGACCGCCACCCACCGGCTCGCTGCCGGACCTCCCGTCGCGCAATGGCATCGGCCATTGCTGTGGCTCGCCGTCGCGATGGCGATTCTTGTTGTCGTGTCGATCGGCGGGATGATTGTCGACGGCCGCGTCCTCGCCGGACTGCCGATCTGGGCCAAGTCGGTGAAATTCGCACTCGCCACCCTGATCTACGCCGTGACCTGGGCGTGGCTGATCGCGCAGCTGACAACCTGGCGCCGAGTCGCATGGTGGGCGGGGACGGTCGCCGCCGTCGGGCTCGGGCTGGAGCTGGTCGTCATCGTCATCCAGATCGTGCGCGGGACCACCAGTCACTTCAACTTCACGACTGCGTTCGATGCCGCGCTGTGGAACACCATGGGGCTGTCGATCATGGGCGTCTGGTTCGCCACGGTGCTCGTGGCTGCCGCGCTGTTCCGTAACCCGGCGTCGGACCGTGCCCGCACGTCCGCGATCCGGGCCGGTGCCGTTCTGTCGGTGGTCGGCGCGGCGCTCGGAATGCTGATGGTGCAGCCGACCGAAGGGCAGCGGGCGACCGGAAGTTCGATCCGCGGTGCGCACACCGTCGGGCTCGCCGATGGTGGACCCGGGCTGCCGATTCTCGGCTGGAGTACGGTCGGCGGGGATCTGCGCATCCCGCATTTCCTCGGAATGCATGCGTTGCAAGCGATTCCGTTGGTGCTGATCGTGCTGGAGTTCGCGGCCCGCCGATTCCCGGTGCTGCGTTCGGCGGCGAAGCGGCAGGCGGTGGTCCTGGTTGCTGCCGCGAGTTATGGTGCGCTGCTCGCGGTGTTGACGTGGCAGGCGTTGCGTGGGCAGTCGGTGGTGCGTCCCGATTCGCTGACCATGCTTGCGGTGGGTGCGATTGCTATTGCCGCGAGCGTCGCGGTGGTGGTCATCGTCCGGCGGTCTGGGGTGCGTGAGCTTTCGAATCCGGTTGTGGTCGGGGGTGTCCGGTGATGCACCGATTGATGGACCTCACGCCCGGGTTGTGTTCGTGGCTTCCGGTGATACGCCCTGGTTCGATTCGCTTCTGGTTGCGATCGATGGATCCGATGATGCACCACCCGTCCGACTTCGGAGTCCTAGTGCGTCCGTGGCGTCCAACGATGGGTCGAAGTTCGGTCCGGTGGCTCCGGCAGCGATCGGTGCTGGCGGGTAATGCGCCGTCTGGACGACTTCGCGCCCTTGGTCGGGATCGGCGGCTTTCAATGAAGCGCCACCGGTTCGACCTTCCATTTCTGGTTGCGACAGGTCGTGACCTGTGACGGGCCATCTGTTCGACCTGACATTCCTGTTCGCCGCCCCATTTTGGGCACTGATGATCCTCGCACCACGCTGGCGTCGAACCCGATCGGTGATCGCCTCGCCGCTGATCTGTGTGCCGCCGCTGGCGGTGTACGCGATCCTCGTGCTGCCGAACTTCGCCACCTTCTGGTCCGCCGTGACCAGCCCCGAACTGCCTGCCGTCCAAACCCTGCTCGGGAGCAGCGTCGGCGCCGCAGCCGGCTGGGCGCACTTCATCGGCTTCGATCTGTTCCTCGGCCGCTGGATCTACCTGGACAGCCGATCCCGCGGCATCCACTCGCTGGTGATCAGCCCGTTGCTGCTGTTCACGATCCTGCTCGCACCGCTCGGTGTACTCGCGTACCTGCTCATCCGATCCCTACGCGCACCGCGACCGGTGCCGGAACTTCGCATGGAGACATGATGGAAACCCTTGTCCTGCTGCTGGCCGTCCTGCTCGGTCTTCGCTTGACCGGCGCGCTCGGCGTCGCCCGATTCGCCGCTTGGTCGACCTGCGGCGCTTACGCGCTGGCTCTGATGCTGATCGTCACGGGCGCAACGCATTTCGTGCCCGCCAGTTTCGCTGATACGCCCGTGCCCACGCACGCCGATCTGGTCGCGATGGTCCCGCCGTGGGTACCGTTCCCCGCGCTGATGGTGTACCTGACCGGCGTGCTGGAACTGGCCGGCGCGGTTGGGCTCGTGCTCGGTCGGACACGTCGATGGGCCGGTCTCGGACTCGCCGTGCTGTTTGTGCTGTTGATCCCGGCCAATATCTATGCGGCGCTATCCGAGATTCCGTTCCACGGTGCGCCGGCGACGCCGCTGTGGGTGCGGATACCCGAGCAGGTGCTGTATATCGCGGTCGCTCTGCTGGCGAGTAGGTCGGTAGCTGAGGGCAATGACGAAAAAGCCCGCACGGCAACGGAATCGGTAACTATCAGTAGTCCGCGGTAGGCGTCGAGCGGCACTAGACAGCCGTTCCCGCGATGCCGCACTGGGTTTCGCGCTCGATGGAGCCGTCGACGCGGATTGCGGGGGGTGTGCCAGGGGCGGGCGGCTGTTCGGAGCGGGCCTGGCCGCCCTTAGTCAACGGGACGGTGGGTGATGCCGCGGGTTGGCGCCGCCCGCAACGGACTGACGTGTTGGACTGTCTTGCTCATGATCGGCGACGACGATGATGTGCTGGAGACCGCCCGACGAATCGAGAATCCGACGCCTGCTGGAGAACGGCTCGCCGTACTCGTCGGATTCGGTCTGCTCGTTCGGAGTCGCCGTGCACGCGGCCGGTCGGGTGTTGGCGACTCGAAAATGTTAGCTCCCCGCCCCGAGTGCACGCGCGACGGCGTCGGCCGGATCAGTTGCCGAAATGGTTGCGTCCAAAGAGGTTCCGTCGGCGTCGAGGAGCTGCCAACCGCCGAGTGAGACCACCGGGATACCGCCGCGATGCCGAGCAAGAGCGAGTTCCGACAACGTGCTCCACGATCCGCCGATGATGATCACCGCGTCCGCCGACGCCACCAGGATCGCGTTGCGCGCCTCACCCATCCCGGTGAACAGCACCGCCGACAATCCGGCGCACACCGCTCCTCGCTCGGTATCCGGCCGCACCCCGATCACCAACCCGCCCGCACCGGCCGCCCCGTCTGCCACCGCGGCCATCACCCCACCGCCCCCTCCGCACAGCACGGTCACCCCGGCCTCGGCCAGCAACCGACCAACTACCCGGGCCCACTGCGCCTCGACGTCACTGCATTCCCTCGGCCCACACACCGCGACTTGCCGCACCGACCACCCTCCTCGAATCCGAGCGGGACAGCACCGAGGGAGTTACTCGACCTTTGCCACTGCCATGTCCAACCGGGAGCGTATCGACGTGCCGGCGGAGAGTGGGCGGGTCGGTGCGGCCATGCCTCGGTGTCGCGTGCGACGGAACCGGTCCGTGGCGCGGTAGCTGCTGCGTCGAATCGCGGGTTCGCGCCCCGCCCGACGCCGACCGGCGAAGCGCGCCAACGAAACCGGCAGAGCGGTCTGTAGCTCATTCGACCGGCGCGCCGCGCAAAGGTGTGCAATGTTGTTACTGCGCAACGGCATTGAGGAGTGTCCGGCGGCGCTGAGTAGGCACCGGTAAAGGGGGTGCGGCGCAATGATGTCGTCGTCCAACGTTTCCGGGGGGAGTGCCGCCGCGCGTCGCGGGCGGCACATGGCAGCAGAACCGTTGTGGCCGGGCATGATTCCGCCACCGCGGCCCCAACGCTGGCATGCGCAGCGCAGAGGACGACCCTTTCTGGTCGGCTCGGCCGCGGTGATCGGTTCGATGGCGGCGGTAGCGGTCGTGCTCGTCTACACGGCGGCCGCGAGCCCACCGCGACAGTCGGCCACCTACATGGATCCGGTGCTCGGCGGCGCACCGTCCTGCCAGCCGACCAGGAACGACCAACTGGTGCGCGGCAACGGAACCGGCTCCACCGCCTCGGGACCCGACGTCATCCTGGCCTTCCAATACGCCTACTACGTGTCCCGATCAGGTGCCGCCGCACGAGCAGTGACCACACCGGACGCGGCCGTCCCCTCGGTCGACGTGATCAGCGCCGGCATCAAATCCGTCCCCGCAGGTACCCAGCACTGCGTACTGGTCACCCCCATGGCCGACGGCCGGTTCGACGTGGTCATCACCGAAATCCGCCCCACCTCCGCAATCCGCACCTACCGCCAGTTCGTCACGGTCACCGTCGGTTCAGGACCGGTATCCATCGCGAAAATCGCCCCACCCACCTGACCGACCTGCGGGTTCCGCAGGCTGATCTGTCTCGGTCGCGAGGATCGAACCGCTTGCTAGGAAGTCGTGCCGACGAAGCTCAGTAGCGCCGCCCTGATGTCCCGCCCGGCGACAAACCAGGGCCAGCTCGACGCCGAGTGGGACATGGTGGCACCAAAGTGCGAGTGGCGCTTTGTCATGTCCCGCACAGCAACAAGGCGGGCTCAGGTGGGCGGCGAGGGGACCTGCTAGGGCCGAAAGGGCGAGTGGCGCCGCCTCACGGCCCGTCCGGCAACAAGTCCGGCCCGTGTGGGACATGGTGGTGGCAAAGTGCGAGTGGCGCCGCCGTCATGTCCCGGCCGACGAGGAAGCAAGGTTCGCTGGACGGCGAGTGGGACATGGTGGCGGATGGGTGGGCATGCCCACTCGTTGCGATGCCTTACGGGCCGGGCGCGCACCGGGGCTGGAACGGTGTCGGGACGCTCGTCGGTCCGCCGCTTGGTGCGCGCATGCGGTGGTCGCGCCGCATGGGTCCCGCCCACCGCAGCAGCTGGCTCGACCGACGTAAGCGGCTCGCCGCTTCTGCTGGGCGGGCCGAGCAGCCTGATCCGCTGACCATTCTCGCCAAGTCTTGGCGAGAGTGGCACATGGCTGCGGCAACAGCCGAGAAGGGCTCTCCATGGTGTGCCACTCACGCGCTGCGCTCCTCGCGCCGACCTACGTCGAAACAATCGCCAGCTGCCGCGACTGAGCAACCAAAACCCCTGTGCTGTCCCAGATCTCGAAATCCTCCTCATGGAACCCATCCATCAGATAGCTGGTGGACACCCGGCACGCCAACCAGCCGGGTGCTGGACGTTTGCGGATATGCACGGTCAGTTCGATCGTGGCCGACCCGGAGACCCCGAGGTCGAACACGATCGGCGCGGCGGCATCGACCAGACACGCGAGGGCGATCGGATCGGCCTCACGGCCATCGGCCAGCCGCATCCAGAACGCGGCGGACGTGGTGCCGCCGGGTTCGCCGTGCCAGAACCCCGGCACCTCCGGCATCCGGATCTCAACCCGTTCGAAGAGCGACGGCGGCTTGCTCGAATAGCTGTCGGCGGGGTCGAAGCACTGCTCCGGCGGCGGCAACACGGGCGGCTCGCCCCGGACCAGTGTCGGCCCGTCCGCGGCCGCCAGATCGGTGAAAGTGGCCAGTACGCGCAGGATTTCGCGATCGTCGCGCAGCAGCGTCGCCTGCCCGGTCGCCGTGCGCCGCCCGACCCGGGCAATCTCGGTGGTGATCCGCGCGGGCCCGGGACTGCCGGGTCGCAGGAAATGTGCTGACGCAGACAATAAATCAGGCTGCGGCAACTCGCGTCGTAGCGCCTGCAAACAGCTAGCAAGCAGATACCCTCCATTCGAAGTGCCGATGAAGGTGGTCCACCGGTCCGACAACGTCAGCCCGAACTCGTGCTCCCCAACCTGTTCGCTGGTCGTATCGCGGTCGAATACGAAACCCGCCGTAGTAGTCATCCCACGATCCTGCCTGTCGAACGGGGCTTGGGCGAGCGCGCACTCGATCTTCGCGGCCTCAACGCCCCACCCGAAAACTAGCCAGTCCTTTGCTGGCAGCAGAACGAAGTACTCGGTGAGGACTGATCGATGTGCGCTTCCGGCGAACGGCGAGCGCCCCGGCGAAAGGAGAAACAGATGCAGACGGTTGCTATGGATGCGGGTATCGCTGAGTGCCGGATCGATCCCGGGCCGATGTCGGCCGCGCGCGCTCACCGGGCGATGCAGATCCATCTGGACTGTTCGGTGGACATCTGCCGGGTCCGCCGGCGCGCCCGCAGCACCCTCGTCCAGGACGGTTCGATGGTCCTCGACCCACGCGCCGACCGTTAGCTGAAAAATCGGCGGGAGATCCGACCCATCCGGGCCACCGACCCAGGCGAATTCCGTTCCGTCCACTCCCAGCACGGCTACCAGCCGTCTCGACGGAAGCGAAAACACGATGACTGCAATGCGACGTTCGGTCGTGGCGGCGATGCTGCTGACCTCGGTGGTGGGTGCCTCGGCCTGTTCGAGCGACAAGTCCGCCGACACCGCGGCCCCCTCGGCCACCGCCGCACCGACCATGTCGACCGCCGCGTCCGGCGATCTGGTCGGCGCGGGCTGCAAGACCTACGCCCAGCAGGTGCCGACCGGCTCCGGTTCGGTCAGCGGCATGGCCCAGGACCCGGTCGCCACCGCGGCCTCCCACAATCCGCTGCTGACGACGTTGGTCGCCGCGGTATCCGGTCAGCTCAACCCGCAGGTGAATCTGGTCGACACCCTCAACGGCGGCCAGTTCACCGTGTTCGCCCCGGTCGACGCGGCGTTCGCCAAAATCGACCCGGCGACCCTGAATTCGCTGAAGACCGACTCGGCCACGCTGACCAAGATCCTCACCTATCACGTGGTGCCGGGCCAGGTCGCGCCGGACAAGATCGCGGGCACGCACAAGACGGTCGAAGGCGCGAACGTGACCGTCACCCGCACCGGCGACGACATCAAGGTCGCCGACGCCTCGGTGATCTGCGGCGGCGTGAAGACGGCAAATGCGACGGTATACATGATCGACGCCGTGCTGATGCCGCCCGCCGCGTAGCCTCGCTACGCACTGGTTCGGAATGGTCCCTCCCATCAGGAGTCGAGCTCGACGTGTTGCTGCCGCTGATCCATTCCCTGTTCGCCCCCGCCATCGATCGGTGCGGAGGTGACCATGCCGAATGAACCGAAGCTCTTCGCGATCCGCCTGCGCCGCAACACCGGCGCGGGCGGGCCACCGGCGACACCGTCGTGCCCGGCCCGGGAGGATCCGGAGGAGGCGGCGCGGACGCGGCGGCTGATCGAGCTGCTCGAGGCGATCGCGACCGGAGATCGCGACGCCTTCACCGAGTTCTACCGCGCGACCAGCCACCGCGTCTTCGGCTTGGCGCTGCGCATCCTGCGCAGTCACGCGGCGGCCGAGGAGATCACCCAGGAGGTGTATCTGCAGGCGTGGTCGCTGGCGACGGGGTACGACCGGAAGCTGTCCAGTCCGATGGGCTGGCTGATGATGCTGACCCATCGGCGGGCGGTGGACCGGGTACGCCGCGAGCAGTCCGCCGCCAGCCGCGACATCGTTTACGGCCAAGCCAATCTCGGCCGCGACCACGATGTCGTCGCCGAGGAGGTCGGGCAGCTGCTCGACGAACAGTCGGTACTCGACTGCCTGGACACGTTGACCGCGATCCAGCGCGAAGCCGTCGCGCTGGCCTACTACAGCGGCCGCACCTACAGCGAGGTCGCCGACCATCTCGAAGTCCCGCTGCCGACGATCAAGAGCCGGATCCGGGACGGCTTGAAACGGCTCGAGGACTGTTTGACAGGAGGTGAGACCGCATGAGCAGGCAGCGAATCCTGTTTCGTCGCGGTACTTCCGGCTGCGCGGTGCGGTCATGAGCGAGAACGGGCAGCGCGGGAGCGACCTGCTCGACCTGGCTTATCCCTATGCGATGGACGCGGTTGCCGAGCTCGAGCGGCGCAGTATCGAGCATCGATTGCGCGAAGCCGACCCGGTAACCGTGGATGCGTTTGCCGCCATCGTTTTCGGGGTGCGGGAAACGCTGGCGGCGCTGACGGTGCTGGATGCGACGGCGCCGCCGGCGGAGTTGGAAACGACGTTGCTGCGGGCGTTGGACGAATCGACCGGCGCGCTGGGCGATGGTTTCCAACCTTCTGCAGAGACAACTGGTGCATCAGATCCGGGTGCTGACCGAGTGCCGCGGTCCGGCGGGGCAGCCGGGATGCCGGAAGGGCCTCGTCGATTGCCCCAGGTCGACGACCAGATAGTTGGACCGGGCGCTAGAGGCAATGGATTGCACACGACCGATGCGGCGACTGATCCGCCGGGCAAGGTTCGCAATCCATTCCGCTGGGGCGATGACGTACCCGGTGATTCGGGCGGTGACCGCAACGGCTTCCACCTGGCGAACGAAGCGGCTGGGGACCGTAAACGGTTCCAGCGGCTGCGCTGGCTGGCGGCGGCAATCGCGGTGGTTGTGGCGATCGGCGCTGGTGTGGGTGTGCTGGTGAACCGAGCCGGCGATCCGGGCGCACCCGGGTTGACAGCGCAAATGGTGCTGGAGCAGCCCGACGTCACGGTGAAGTCGGTTCCTGTCGTTGGCGGCGGCATCCTCACGGTCCGTACCTCGGCTCGAATTGCCGCTGCCACAGTATCTTTCGAGTCCGTATCGGCACCGTCGCCAGGCCGGTCCTACCAGGTCTGGTTGGTGCCACTGGGTGGGCAGCCGCAATCGGCCACTGTGCTGACCGAATTACCTTCCATCGGTCCCGCTTTGGTGACCCGCTTCGACCCGGTCGACACCTTGGCCGTCACGGTCGAGCCATCCACCGGTTCCCCGACACCGACGGGAGACACGATCGCGAGCGTGAATCTCGCCTGACCGAGCTGCCACGCGAGTCGCAGCTTCCCACGAACAACAGGAACCTGCGATGAAACAGCTTGGGGACCAAGCACGTCCGAAACACGCGCTCAACAGACCGTCGGCAGCTCTCGCCGGAGTGCTCGCCGCGCTCACCGTCTTGGGTGTCGGCCATCTGGTCGCCGCACTCATCGATCCCGCTGCCTCACCGTTCTACGCGATGGGCGCCTCGGTGGTCGACCATACGCCACATGCGTTGAAGGACGCGGCGATCCGCCGTTTCGGTAGCAACGACAAAATCGCGCTGTTCCTGTCGATGGCCGGAGTGATGGTCGTCTTCGCGGCGATCCTCGGTTTGCTGGAGCGACGACGCCCGGTCGGTAGCGTGCTGCTGGTCCTGCTCGGCGGTGTCGTCCTCGGGGCCGCACTGCAACGCCCCACTGCGACAGTATGGTTCGCGCTTCCGACCGTCGTCGGCGTCGTGGCGGGCGTGATCGTCCTGCGCCTGCTGATCGGCCGGGGCTCGAATGGTCTCGATGACGAACCAGTGGCCAGGGCCGCTGTACCGACTAACGACGGGCCGGTAGCGGACGCCGATACGTTGGCGACTGTCGACGCGGCGGCGAACGGTGATGGGACGGCGAACGGTGATGGGACGGCGAACGGTGATGGGACGGCGAACGTCCTGCCAGTAGTGAATGGTGACGTGTCGCTCGCACCTCGCTCGGCTGTGTCGACGGGCCCGAGCAAGTCGCCGCCTGCACGGCCGAGTCACCTCTCGGCTCGCCCCGGTCCGGTAGCGGGCGACGACACGGCAGGGTTCCGCGGAATCGACCAGTCTCTGCCTGCACCGCCCATCGATCCACCGAGCCCGCTGATTCTTGCGCGGTCCACCGGAATGAACTCTGCGACGGTCGACCCGGCGAGTCGATCCGCGAACATGACGCCTGGCCAGCATTCGACGCGGCGTACGAACCGTGGCGGTCGGGCCCGCTCGGAAGATGCCCCACCTCCGGTAAAGGCTTCGCGGCGTCGTTTTCTCCTGTTGTCAGCGGGAGTAGGAGCCGTAGCCGTGGGCGCGGCCGTTGCCGGGCAATGGTTAGGCGCGCGGCTGCGGGATGTGGTGGCCGACCGGGCCGGGCTCGTTGTTCCGCGCGCGGTTCCGGCTGCGCCTCTGGGATCCGGTGCGCGGCTGGCGATTCCAGGTCTGACCGACTTCGTGACGCCGAATGATCGCTTCTACCGCGTCGACACCGCCTTGCAATTGCCTGCGCTGACGAGCGGTGACTGGCGGCTGCGTATCCACGGAATGGTTGATCGTCCAATGGAACTGGACTTCGAGGAGTTACGGAAACGGGTGGCGGTGGAGCGGACGATCACCATGACCTGCGTATCCAATGAAGTTGGCGGCGAGCTGGCAGGCACCGCTGTCTGGACGGGGTACCGGCTGGCGGATCTACTCGCCGAGGCAGGTGTGCATCCCGAGGCCGACATGCTGCTGTCCCGCAGTATCGACGGATTCACCGCGAGCACACCGGTTTCCGCGGTAACCGACGGTCGTGACGCACTACTGGCGGTCGGCATGAACGGCGAACCGCTGCCGATCGCGCACGGCTACCCCGCACGACTGATCGTCCCGGGCCTGTACGGATACGTCTCCGCCACCAAATGGGTCATCGACCTCGAGCTCACCCGATTCGACCGCGACAAGGCGTACTGGACCGAACGCGGTTGGGCCGCACAAGCACTCATCAAGACCGCGGCACGGATCGATGTCCCCGCAGCGTTCGCCACCGTGCCCGCCGGCGATGTCATCGTCGCGGGAGTCGCCTGGGCCCAGCACCGCGGCATCGACGCCGTCGAAGTCCAGGTCGACGACCAACCATGGCAACCGGCCACCCTCGCCGACGAATACTCCACCGACACCTGGCGCCAATGGACCTGGCGCTGGACCGCCACCCCCGGCGCCCACACCCTGCGCGTCCGGGCCACCGACCGCGACGGCATCATCCAAACCGACCGCCGCACCCCACCCTTCCCCGACGGCTCCACCGGCTGGCACAACCGCGTGATCACCGTCCGCTGATCCGCCGCACAGCATCACTTGATAGAACACCGCGTCCACCACTTACTGAACCGGTGTCGATTACCTGTCAGGTAATCGTCGCGACCCCCGGCGCTTCGTAGGATCGGGGGGTGAACACACAAACGGCCGGTGACCTCCTGCGACATTGGCGACTAGAGCGCAGGCTGAGCCAGCTGGAGCTGGCCGGGCGCTCCGACACCTCGGCACGGCACCTGAGTTTCATCGAGACCGGTCGCGCCAAACCGAGCCGCGCCATGCTGGTGCACCTGAGCGAGCACCTGGAAATCCCACTGCGCGAACGCAATCGGCTGCTGCTGGCCGCCGGTTACGCACCCGTCTATGCCGAACCCGCCCTCGATGCACCTGCGATGGACGCGGTCCGCAGCGCGATGAGCCAGATCCTGACCGGCCACCAGCCATATCCGGCGCTGGCTATCGACCAGAGCTGGACCATGATCGACGCCAACTCCGGTGTCACACTCCTGCTCGACGGCATAGACCCCGCGCTGCTGACCCCACCGATCAACGCGCTGCGGTTGAGCCTGCACCCCGACGGCATGGCAGGCCAGATCGTCAACCTCGCGGAATGGCGCGGCCACCTCTTCGCACGCCTGTCGCGCCAGATCGAGGTCACCGGCTCGCCCGAACTGGTCGAATTGCGCGACGAGTTACGCACGTACCCCGGCGGCGAAGTCGACCCGGCGCTGCCCGACCCCGACCAATCCGTGGTGCCGCTGCGCCTGCTCCGCGATGGTCACGAACTGTCCTTCATCAGCATCACCTCGGTCTTCGGCACGCCCATGAACGTCACCGTCGCCGAACTGGCCATCGAATCGTTCTTCCCCGCCGACGAAGACACCATGAAGCGCCTCACCGCGCAGGCCTCATGACGCTCACCGACCACCTCGGCGCACTCCTCGACACCCCCGTCCGCGCCGTCACCGATCTCGGGGCCAGTCACGAGTGGACAACCCACCGCGCCACCCTCGCCGACGGCCGTGAGGTCTTCGTGAAAGCCGCCGCCGAGCCGACCACTGTCTTCGCCGCCGAAGCGGCCGGGCTGCGCTGGCTCGCTACTGGATCGGCCGGCGGACTGCGCGGGTCGGCTCGAGCCGACCCGCGCGAGCCCATGATGCCTGCTGATTTGCGCGGGCCGACAGGTGGCACCGAATTCCGGGAACCCGCAACACAGTTGCCTGAGTCGCCTGGTTGGGATTCTGAGGAACCGCGCGGGCCAGTCGCTGGGTACGAGCGGGCAAGCCAACGGTCGCGGGAGATCGCGGCCCGGTTCGAGCTCGATGACAGCAATCGGCCCGGCCAGGTCGACCGGTCACCAACGCAGCCGAGCAAATCCGGACAAGATCGGCCACCCCACGTCCGGGCGGATGTCGCTTCCGAATTGTCCCCTGGCGAAGCGCAGGCCGGCAGCGGGATGGCTGGGGGCCGCTACGGAGACACCGCTGTCGGGCAGCCCACCGGTGCGCCGCCGGAAGTTGCGCTGCTGCCAGAAGTGCTGGCCGCTGACGACCGAATGATCGTCTTACCCTGGCTCGACAACCACGGCGCCACCCCCGACACCGCCGACCGCCTCGGCCGCGAACTGGCAGCGCTGCACGCGGATACCCCGGCGATGTTCGGCGCACCCTGGCCAGGCTGGATCGCCGAACTCCCACTGGACAACACCCTCTCCGCCGGCCCATGGCCCCAGTGGTACGCCGAGCGCCGCCTCGCCCCCTACCTCCCGCGCGCCGCCACCCACCTCGGCCCCGACGGAACCCACTTGCTGGAACAAGTCATCGACCGCATCGACACCCTGGCAGGCCCACCGGAACCACCCGCCCGCATCCACGGCGACCTCTGGTCCGGCAACATCGTCTGGACCCCCGACCGCGCCGTCCTCATCGACCCGGCAGCCCACGGCGGCCACCGCGAAACCGACCTGGCCATGCTCGCCCTCTTCGGCGCCCCCCACCTCGACCGAATCCTTAACGCCTACAACGAAACCCACCCCTTAGCCGACGGCTGGCGCACCCGCATCCCCCTCCACCAACTCCACCACATACTGGTCCACGTAGTCCTCTTCGGCGCCAGTTACCGATCCCAAACCCTCGCCGCCGCCACCGCCGCCCTACGCAGTTGACGCCCCACCTCACCCGATTGACCCGTCGGCCGCCCACGAGGGTAGGACGTCCGCCGGAAGCCGTGGCGGCCCCCGCACCCCGCACCCCTCTCAGCGACGAACCTCCAATCCAACGGGGACATGCCGCAGGCCTCACCTACTCCCTACTTTGCCGCCGCTGTGGGGTAGATCGCCCGGGGACATGAGGGCGGGCCTACTCGCACTTTGCCGCTGCCGTGTCCCATTGCGTGCGTGGAGTCGGCCACCAACTGGCGCACGCACTCGCACATGCCAGCCGAACTCGCTGCCGCATGGCACCTGGCTGCGCCTAGCAGAGGACCTGTCCATCGAATGGGACGCGAGCGCTCGCACTTTCGCGCCGCCATGTCCCATCGCATGAATCGAGTCGATCACGCCGGGACATGACGGCGGGCTGACGTGCAACTTCCCGCCGCCACGTCCCGTTGCGTGCATGGCGTTGATCGCCCCGGGATACGGGGGGCGGGCTCGCCTGAGTTTTACTGCCGCTATCCCGTTGCGTGCGCCAGTCGGCGACCAACTGGCGCACGCACTCGCGCATGCCAGCCCACCTCGCTGCCTCATGGCACGTGGCTGCGCCTAGTGGAGGACCTGTCCATCGAATGGGACGCGAGCGCTCGCACTTTCCCGCCGCCATGTCCCATTGCGTGCGAGAAGCTAGTCACGTCGGGACATGAAAGCGGCTTCACCCCGGACTTCGCGGCCGCCATGTCCCACCGTGTGCGGAAAGCTGGCCACCTCGGGACATGAGGGCAGTCTCACGCGCACTTTCCCGCCGCTATGTCCCACTGCGTGCGCGGAGTCGATCGCCTGGGGACATAAGGGCGGGCGTACTCGCACTTTGCCGCCACCATGCCCCGCTCGGTGACTCCTGCACGCTCTGACCGCCACGCGCCAACAACTTCGGGGCCATAGGTCAGTTGATGTCGAACTCGTTCCCTTCGGGGTCCTTCATCCCGACCGCGTAGTGGTCGATTCCTTCCTGGTACATGACGCAGCTGATGGTGGCGCCCAGCCCCACCAGGCGGTCGGCTTCGATGTCCACTCGCTTCTTGCGCGTCTGCATCGGGTCTGTCCGGTCGCCGCTGGCGTGGATGTCGATGTGCAGCCGGTTCTTCACCGCTTTCACGTCTTGGACCACCTGGAACCAGATAGCCGGTCCACCACCCTGCGGGTCGCTGATCCGATCCACACCGCTGGTCGATGCTGCTTCCGGCAGCCCCAGATCACGGTAGTAGTCGTCCCAAGTGGCGAAACCGGTTGGGGGCGGCGCGAATTCATAGCCCAGGGCGGCAGCCCAGAAGCGGGCCTGGCGGTCGGCATCAGCGCAATCGATCACCAACTGGTAGCAGACGGGCATCGAGATTCCTTTCGGTCGCGCAACTCTGTGCACCGGGTTCGGCACTGCCAACTCACCCTCCATCGTGGCCGCCGAACCGATCTCGTGTCCTGGCCGAGGTTGCGGCTGAAGAACGGGCTCGGTAGCCGGACCGAAAGCTTGCCGGCCGATGACCGCGCCGCCCAGCATGGGACCACTGCTTTCGCCGTTGATTCGGTGGCTATCGCGGCTGCGCGGCGGGCGGGGAGGGAGAGCTGTCATGTCGATGCCTTTGGAGGGTGTTTCCGGCGATGCCGCGCAGGCCGGTGTCACGGGCAAGAATTCCGCAGGGGGAGCGGGCGTCTGGGGTGAGGGCTCGGCGAGTGGCGGTGAGGGCGTGCACGGTGTCAGCTATGGCAATACCGCGGGCGTCGCCGGCTACAACGAGAGCCCGAATGGTGGCAGCGGCGTATGGGGGCAGGGGGCTGCATCCGGTGGCGAGGGTGTCACCGGCTACTCCCGCACTGGATACGCCGGCGTAGGCGGCTACAACCACAACCCCGATGGCGGTGTCGGCGTGTGGGGTGAGGGAGCGAAGAGCGGCGGCGAGGGCGTGCACGGTGTCAGCTATGGCAATACCGCGAGCGTCGCCGGCTACAACGAGAGCCCGAGCGGTGGCAGCGGCGTGTGGGGACGCGGCGCTGAATCCGGCGGCGAAGGTGTGACGGGGTATTCCCGTACCGCCCACGCAGGCGTCGGCGGCTACAACCTCAGCAACGGTCCAGGGGTCTGGGGCGTCGGGGGACCGCAGGGCGGTGAGGGGGTGCACGGTGAAACCCATTCGAATCACGCGGCGATCGCCGGCTACAACAAGGGCCGCGGCGACGCCGGCTATTTCGACGGGAACGTGACCGTCAAAGGCAATATCACCGTGACGGGCGATCTGTTCTTGGCCGGCGCCGACTACGCGGAGGCACTGACCTGCGCTGAGCCGGGGATCGCCGCGGGCACGGTGGTGGTCGTCGGGGAGAGCGGCGCGGTGCATCCATGCCGCCGGGAATACGACACCGCCGTCGCCGGAATCGTCTCGGGCGCAGGCGGAGTCGCGCCCGCGATCGTGCTCGACCGCCACGACGACGGCGTGAACATCGCACTGATGGGCAAAGTGTGGTGCGCCGCCGACGCGACGCAGAGCCCGATCCGCCCCGGCGACCTGCTGACCACCTCGGCCACTACCGGCCACGCGCGCCGGGTGTCCGACATGAGCCGCGCCCTGGGCTCCATCATCGGCAAGGCGCTGACCGCCCTGGACTCCGGCCAAGGCCTCGTCCGCGTTCTCGTCAGCCCGCGCTGATCGGCGGCGGTCCGATGGGTATCTACACCTTCACGCTGGAACAGTTCCATATCGACAACACCCGGTCCCGGCACGAGGACACGAACACGGTTCAGTTCCGGCTGGCCGTGGGCAACCGATCGCTCGGCTCGCACTCTTTTTCGGCCGGTGACGTGAACAACGGCGACCACGTCGTCGGGCTGCGATTCGATCGGGTGGTGCTGGCAGGCAGCGCGACACCGGCCGTGATCTCATATGTGATCTTCAATGGCGACACGGGCGACATTCGGGGCGGAATGGATGGATTGTCCGGGCAAGTCGCGGACAGAGCCATGGATAGTCTGCGTCAGCAGGTGCGGCAGCCGGGTGTGCATGCCGATGTACCCGAACTCGACTACACCGCCGAAGGCAACGCCTCGATCGCCGACGGCGACAACTGGGCGGGCTTCGTCATGCGACGAATAGGTCTGTCGCTGCACGACTTCGTTTTTCCGAACTGCGATGGTTTCGTGGTCATCGGTTCGGTCGCCAAGGACAAGTTCGCGTGGGACCGGGCCGTCGACGCCGCGGGCGGCACCACCTGTCGGGTGACCATCCGCTACCCGGGCTACGACTCGCCCCACGGCTGCGGCAGCAACTCCGACTACACCGTCACCTGGTCGGTCACCCGCCGCCGCGCCAACGGCCCCAGCCTGCGCGCGTTCTTCCGCGAGCACGGACTCGCGCCCGCTCCGGGACTTCGCTCCCTGACCCCGGGCGAACCGATGAGCGTGCGCCAGCTCATGACCTAGCGTCCGGCGGTGGAACAGCTCAACTCGCCGTTCGCGCGATCACCTTTTCGGCGAACCGGGACAGGTTGGCGATCTTCGTGTCGAGCGGTTCGGTGTCCTGTTCGAGGGTGTAGGGGAGGCGGAAGCCGACGATGACGTCGGTGACCCCCTTGTCCTCCAGTCGTTTGATGCCGTCGACGGTGAATCCGTCGAGGGAGATCACGTGCACCTCGAAGTCCTTAGGCGTCCCGTATTCGGCACGCAATGCGTCCAGTTCGACCAGCAGCCGGTCGAGTTCGGCTCCGTCGCCACCCGCGTGCATCCACCCGTCACCGCGTTGCGCGGCCCGCCGCAGCGCGGGCTTGCTGTGCCCACCGATGAGGATCGGTACCGGCTCGGTCGGCACCGGCGAGATCTTGATCGGCGGTATGTCGTAGAACTCGCCGTGAAACTCGAAGTACCCGCCCGCGGTCAACCCGCGCACGATGTCGATGCACTCGTCCATCCGTGCACCACGCTTCTCGAACGGCACACCCATGATCTCGAAATCGTCAGGCCACGGGCTGATCCCGACGCCGAGCCCGAACCGGTTGCCGCTCAACGCCGCCACCGACGCGGCCTGCTTGGCGACCAGCACCGGCGGCCGGATCGGCAGTTTCAGCACGAACGGGGTGAACCGCAGCGTCGTGGTCACCGCCGCCATCGCCGCACTGAGCACGAACGCCTCGACGAACGGCTTGTCCTCCAGGAACTCCCGGTTCCCGTCGGGCGTGTACGGGTACTTGGCGTCGGAGTCCCGCGGATAGGCGATGCTGTCCGCGACCGCCATCGACGAGTACCCGGCCTCCTCGGCGGCGCGGGCCAACGGCACGTAGTACGCCGGGTCCGTCATGGTCTCGGCATAGGTGAAGCGCATATCAGTCGCCTTCCTGGCGCCGCGAACGCAGCGCCGTGTGTGCGTCTACTGCCATGGATTCGAGAATCCATCCGGAATCAGCGTGTCGAACATCGCCTTCATCGCATCGGAGAGCCGCATCAACTCGAAGTACGACCCGATCGGCCCGCCTTCGAGATACGCGAACTCCATCCCGACGCCTTCGAACTTTCCCCGCGCCACCATCTCGATGCCCGCCGCCCGCGCCTCGTTCAGCGCACCGTCGTAGTCCTCGGGCACCCACCCGGTGTGATGCAGTCCAGGCCCGAACCGCTCGAGATGTTCGGCATACAAACTGATCCCGCCCCGCGGCTCGATCAGCTCCAACTGCTGCCCACCCGCATACCCCAGCGCGACCGTGATCGTGTAATCGGCAGGCTCACCACGCAATTCGCACGATTCCGGCCCGAAGTGCACATCCGGAATCGTGAACCAGTGCGCCACCCCGTACCGCTCGGTGAACTCCTGTTGCGCCGCCGCGATATCGCGCACGACCCAGCACAACTGGAAGATCGGTCCCGCCGTGATCATCGGATGGACGCGTTCGCCGGAGACTTTCGTCGATGTGCGGCAACAGGCGCACAGCCGCTCGCCGGTGTGCGGCCGTGCGCACGGCACTCGGAACCGCGACTCGGCCAGTAATGAATCCAAAGGATCTCGGGTGTCAGCGCTGCGGTATTGCCTTGTGCCACAAGGCTTCGACGGCGCACGGTACCGCCCTCGCGCACCCAACCGCCGGCCATCAGGTGCCCGCTATCCATATCTTCAACTAAACACGTGTGCTTAACCCAGTCAAGGCCCCGGTTTAGTACAGTGCACCTATGCTCATCGCCGATTCGCGCGCGTCACTGCTCGACGCGGGGGAGCGACTCATCGCCGAACGCGGAGTAGAGGTTCCGCTGCGCGAGATCGCCGCAGCCGCAGGCCACCGCAACAACTCCGCGGTGCACTACTACTTCGATTCCCGCCACGGACTGATCGAAGCCATCGTCGAGCGCCGGATGAACTGGCTCGAAGAACGCCGCATGCACCTGCTCGCCACCCACGAGGCCGACGGCACCGCCCACGAAATCAACACGCTGGTCGCCATGCTCGCCGACCCGATCCTCGAACTCATCACCCAGGACGAGGTCACCCACTTCGGCCGCTTCCTCGAAGTAGTGCGCGCCCACCCGGTGATCGCCGACCCGCGACGCCTCGCAGGCACCGACCGCGCCGCCGTGCGCATCATCGCCACCCGCCTCGCCGCCGCGTTACCCCAACTCACCCCACGCAGACGCCGCCAACGCCTCGAAACCATGGCCACCGTCATGTTCGCCCTGATGGCCGACTACGAACGCACCCTCGAAGCAGGCGTACGCACACCCGACCCCGACGACGCCGCCGAAATCACCGACATGATCGTCGCCATGCTGACGGTGCCGGCCCGCGACACGAAACCCGCCAAGCGCCGCCACTGAGGTAGCCATTGGACATCGGCGCGGGCACCTTTCGGCGCACCGCCGCTAGTGGCCTGACGACGAGGTGCGAACCCCCCGTCGCGCCAAAACGGAGAATCGTCCTGGTCTGCCGACGCGCGCGACAAATGCCTGCCCGAACGTGGGGCGCCCGAAACACGCAGCGTGAGTGGCACATGGTTGCGGCAAACGTCGAGAACGGCGCACCAGGGTGTGCCACTCGCGCGACAGCTCAGGTGTGAAAGTCCGATCGCGGCCCAGCATTACCCAGGGTGGGTTACCAGGACCCCCACACCCCCTGAGATACGGTCGCAGAGTGGAACTACTAGGAATTCATCACGTGGCGATCATCGCCTCCGACTATGTGCGCTCCAAACGGTTCTACACCGAGACCCTCGGCCTCGCGGTGATCGCCGAGCAGTACCGCGCCACCCGCCGCTCCTACAAGCTCGACCTGGCCATCCCGGGCGGCAGCCGGATCGAACTGTTCTCGTTCCCCGAACCACCGGACCGAGCAAGCTGGCCGGAAGCGGCGGGACTGCGCCACTTGGCGTTCGCAGTCCGCGACGTCGCCGCGACGCTCGACGAACTGGCCGCCAAGGGCGTCCGCACCGAGGAACTGCGCGTCGACGAGGTCACCGGAAAACGGATGGCGTTCTTCTTCGACCCCGACGACCTGCCCCTGGAACTCTACGAAGTCTGATTCATCCCGCGCGACCGCTTCGCCAACTCCACTGTCGCCGCCCGCAATTCATCGATCGAATCGATCGGCGCCACATAACCGACCCGAGTCCGGGCCACCCCACGCGGCGTCACCACCCGCAGGTCCAGCCCGTACCGGTCGGCCCGCTCACAGCTGGCCTCGGTCGCGTCCGGATACCCGCCCAACGCCTGCGCCATCGCCAGCAACGCCGACGCGTGATCATCGTTGAGATGGGTGATAGCACCCGCCGCAACCGGCACGATCGGATCCGGCGTCATCTCGGCATACTGCTCCGCGGTCGCGGAATCCATCCGCCCGTACCCGCCGACCCACCGCACCCGTCGCACGCGCAACACCCACACCGAGAAATCGCTGTAGTCGATGTAATACTTCGCCGCGGGCACCGCCGCCAAATGCACCGCCCGCGCCGCATCGGCCTCCGCGCCCGCCGGCCGCTCCACCACACCGGCCAGCGTGATCCTGGTCCCCGCCAGCGGATCCGCAGGCATATCAGGCGCCACGATCGCCAGACTCGCCCGCGGATCACCGGCCAAGTTGCGCCCGTGCTCGGCCATCTTCGACACACACAGCACCGGCTGACCCTCCAGCAGCCCATACGTCACGAACGACGCCCACGGCGTGCCGTCCTCACTCAGACTCGCCAGCGTCGCCATATTCGTCGAAGCGGCAACCGTTCTCGCCTCCTCGGCGGCGGACGGCCGCGCCGGATTCGCCACCGGCGCCGTCGGCTGCGGGATCGAGGGAGCGTCGCCGGGGTCACCGTGGTCGAGGGTCATGTCGTCCATCCTCTCCTGCCCGCCCGAACCGCAAGACAACGGGTGCGGGGCTTTTTCCAGCGTGCCATGCCGGATCGGCTTGCGTAGTGCGGTCAATGGATTGGATTGACCGCGCGAATCGCGCCCGGATAGACCAGACTTGCCGGGTGACCCGATACGCATTCGACGCCGACCACAACGTGATCGTCGCCATCTGGGCGACCGGCCGTGGTGACCTCGCCCAGGCTGTTGCCACCCTGCCGCAGACGGTAACCCATGATCAGGCAACAAATCTGGCGTCGAACCTGACCACGCTGTCGCGGTTCCACTGGCGCACCTACACCCATCCGGCCAGCGCCGCGGGCGACCCCGACATCCCCAACAGCGAAGCCTGGCGCCGTGCCGAGGAACGCCGGAACTTCAAAGAGGTCGAAGTGGGGATCCGCACCCCCAACCTGCCCTCCGCGGAGGGGCTCGTCGTCTCCTACAGCGGCGTTGTCGAATCCGCGCACCGCGTCGGACGCACCCTCTACGAGATCGACGACCTCACCCTGCGCGACACCATCGTCGCCGAGGTGAGCGCCGAACAAGCCGCCATCGAATCCGCCGAACGCGGTGACCTGTCCGGCCGGGCCCGCCAAGCCGTCGAGCTCTCCCGCCCCGACGTCTCGCCCGCTCAGGTGCAAGCCGCCGACGACCTGTTACGCGCCGACCCGCTCGGCTCCATCGAACTGTTCACCGAACTCGACCCCGCCTCCGCCTCGGTCGCCGCCGCGCACTGGCTGCTCGCCGCCGCCGAGGTCGCCGGGGAAATGGCCGGCGTGCCGTGCACCGACGTCGTGGTGGAAGCCGACGACATCGAAGCCCTCCAGGTCGAGACGCCCACCCTGGTGCTCGAACGGCTCGACGCGGGGGAGAGCCCCACCGAAGTCGTCGTCGACCTCATCGCCGAAGCGATGGCCGTGCACGAAGGGCGAGTGCCGGCGCCCTGGGCCGTCGTCGGCCGCGTCGCCGAAATCGAAGAGCAGGCCCGCAAATTCGAGGTCGACGCCGACACCCGCGAAGCCATGCTCGCCGGTTTCCGGATCAGCCGCCTCGACCCCTCCCGCCCCGCGCTCGACCTCCTAGAAGACCTCCTCGACGGTATCCGCGGCTGCCTGCTCCTCTACGCAGCCCACACCGATGACCCCGACGTGGAAACTCTCTTCACCGCCGATGTCCGCCTCGAGGCTGACGCCGATCCCGAACACCTTCTCTGAAAAGCAGCCCCACGCGAAAGGCGGCCGGCCGCTCCGTGGTTCGACACAGGGAACCTTCGGCGAAATCAGCCCGCCCGAAGAGGGCCGACAGGTCCCTAGTTCGACACCGGGGAGTCCATCGGGGGAAGCCAGCCCAACCCGAAGACGGCCGATCGGTCCGCACCTCGACACCGCGGGCCGCTCGGCCGCCCCGTAGACACTCATCGACCGGCGCCGCACTCGACCGCCTACCGCATCGTTCAGCGCTCGATCAGCGCACTCACGGCGCGACCCCCGTTCGGCGCGGCCCTGCGCACACCCATTCGCGGGCTCGCCAGGCGCACCACACCCCATTGACGCGGCCCGGCACGACACCTGTTCGCGCGGCCCGGCACACGCCCGTCCGCTCGCGGGCTCGCCAGGCGCACCGCACCCTGTTGTGGCCCGGCACCACCACCTATCCGCAAGCACATTCTGGTAGCGCGCTCGACCTTCGCACGCCGGTTGCGTAACAGGTTGGCCGTCAGCGCGATTGAGCCTATACAGGGCGACGAGGGGACTACGCGATGGACGAACGGCAACGGCGGGGCGGACGGCTGCGGTTGGTGCGTCCACTGCTCGGTACGGCGGCAGCATTGGCGTTGGTCGTCGGAGGCGCGACGGCATTCACCTCCCACGCCGACCCCGGGCCTACGCCGCAGTGGTCGGTGAACAACACCCCGTACACGGTGCCGCTGCAAACGAACCATCAGCCGGACAACGTAATCAACGGATGAGTTCGCCGGCCTGACACAGCCGTGTGGTTCGGGCCGCGACAGAACTGCTTCTCCTGCCTACAGCTCGCGCCCTCCAGCTGGCAGAGGTCGACGCCTTCGTTCTACTCGGCGGCTTCGTCGAGAGCGACAGCGGTTTCGGGATCGGTGCTCAACCACCGCCGCAGCCTCTCGTAGACGGCATGGTGGTTCAGCAACGAGAAGTGATTGGCAGCGGGAACGTGCAAGCCATTGGCATCATCGAACCCGATGCGCCGAGCCCGGTTCCGCCCCGCGGCACTAGGAGTGAGAACCAGCCCGTCACCGATGATCCGCCCCAGCGGATGGCGTGGACTGCGGGTGACGCAGGCGGTGACGAAGTAATGGTCGGCACCATCGAGCAGCGGAACCTCCCGAATCGCCCTGCGCGTCAAATCATCCGTATCCGCGTCACGCCAATCCTCGTCCACCAGCGACCCCTGCCGCAGATCACGAATACCCGCGCTACGCCGACGCAGCAGATGACCGAACGGCCGAGTCTCGGGCACCCGGACCAACGCGGCAGACGCGTAATGCACGAACTGCTCGAGCGGAGCCCCCAGATGCGGCGACCCCAGACACACGAGATGCCGGACCTTCCGCACCCACGCCTTCCCGGACTCGCTCGCGTCGAAGCACGCGCCACGGGCAATCAACCCACCCATCGAATGCCCGACCAACGACAACTGCTCGACCTCAACCGGCCAGTGCGCCACCAGCCGTTCCAGCAAGTCACTCAGCTGACGAGCATTCTCGGAAATGTGCAAGCCGCTGTTGTACCGGATCTGCAAGGTGCTGTATCCGAGATCCTGCTCGATCCCTTCGGCATAGCTCGTGCGCCCACCGAGCCGCCACGCATGCTCGGTCTCCACCAGACCGTGCAGAAACACCACCACCCGCGAACTCGGCCGCGCGACATGCTTCCCGATCTGCTCGGGCGAGACCGGATCACCGTCCACACGCAATGTCATCGGCCCGGCGAGAATGGGCCGCAGCTCTTCCAGATCGTCGCCGATCAAGCCCTGTAGCGCACCGAGGAAACCCGCGCCGAACACCGTGCGCGACGGCACCTCGGCCCCGGGCAGATCCACGGTCCGCTCGGCCAACCGGCCTGCGGCAACGGCCGTCCCGCTGACAATCCGGTACACCCCGTCGGTGATCGCGTCGTGCACCACCTCCACGGGCGCCGCGGCCGGACCGACCCCGAACCGCACCGCCGCGAAAACTCGCCCGGCGATCGCCCGGTGCACCGACGCGATGCCGTCTACCGCACCACCGAGCTCGTCGCCCGCCAATCGAGCGAGGGCCCTGACCTCGGCCTTCCGCTGATGGGTCTGCTCACTCATGAGTTCAGTGTACAAGCGTTCACTGAAACCGTCTTGTCGACGGAAGCTCTTGGTGCGTGCACAGGTTCGTAAGCGGCGCCCGCCAGTGATCGGCCGGGGCTGCTGCTGGCCTATTGCGGCCGTCCTGCGGGAGTCCAGCGTATGTACGCAGCGGGAGGTCGGCGCCCCCGCGAAACCTGGCGGGCAAGTCGGTGATCAGGCAGCGGGCACCCGTGTAACCCCTACCGCCGACTCCGTAAGGCTGCCCAGGTACAAAGCCCCGTCCCGCTCCACCACCCCGGTGACCATCGAGAAGTTCGTACCCGCGGTCTGCAAGTCGTGCACGACATTCCCGTCGAAGTCGACTGCCATCACCCAGATCGTCTTCGCAGGCTTCGGCTGCACCCACTCCGGCAGCATCCAAACGATTCGCCGCAGCACCCCGGGCAGCGGAAGCAGCCGGTCCAGCAACGGGTTCCGCGCGGAAGGCAGCGTGATCCAGAGGAGCCCGTCGCTACCGAGGCTCATATTGTCCGGGAACCCAGGAAGGTTCTCCACGAGAAAGTCCCTGGTGCCGGCCTTCGGCCCCGTGAGCCAGTATCGCGACACCCGATAGCCACCGGTCTCCGCGACGACCACACACGAGCGATCGGGGGCAAGCACCACCCCATTGGCGAAATACAGGTTGTCGAGCAAGGTCTCGACCTTGCCGGACGGATCACGGCGGAACAGCCTGCCGGTCCCGGAGTGCTCGAGCATGTCACCCATGTACTCGGCCAGTGAGAAACGGCTCGTCGACGACGAGAAGTAGATGGTGCCGTCCGCGTCGCGAACCACGTTGCTGGCGAAGGGGAGGGGTGCGCCGTCGATCTCGTCCACCAGGACCTTCAACGTGCCGTCCGGCGTGAGCTCCAGCAGGCCGCGCTCGAAGTCGCAGATCAACAGCGTGCCACCGGGATCGGCGTGCAGACCGAGCGGGCGACCGCCGGTATTCGCGAGCTCACGCACGTCACCGGTGGACGGATCGACGCTGAGAATCGATCCGTCATCGATGCCGACGATGAGTCGTCCGTCCGGCCCGAGCACGACGTCCTCGGGTCCGGCGCCTGGCAATTCGAGACGGGTGAGCTCGGGAAGCGGTGGCGCACTGCGGGTTCGGCGCGCTCGCGGGGGAGCGGGCGGCGGTGTCCAGCGTTTCGGGCGGAGAGTCGAGGTAGCCACGTCTCAGCGTAACGCCGGGTCACGGGCTCGCCGCGGGAATGGCAGGGTAGGGGAGCAGGTCAGGCGGCACTTTCGAGGATGGGCAAGGGGATGATCGGCACGAATGTGCAGCGCCGGCCGTGTGGTTGGGACATGAAGCAGAGTGTTCGCCCCGCAAACAGCAAAACAACATGTTCTTACGTAGATATGCGCATCTAACCATGTATTCTCAACCCTATTCACGTCACCTTCGCCCGTAGTCCCGTCTCAAAAAACAGCATTGATTGCGGGGGGCGGGGCATCTCGTAATCCAGGGGGAGGGGAGGGCCTACCGTCTACTCAGAACCCATCAACGGCACATGACTGCGGCATCTCGCGAGTAAGGGCCACTGTCACGTGCCGTGATCACGAAGAAGCGCCTGGACCGAGCCGCTGGAACCAGCTCGCCGGCCCGGAGAACTACGGCTGATGCGTAATCGAGTACCAGAGCACCGCGAGCGTCCCGAGCACGAACAGCGGCGACAGGACCCATGTCTCGACCTTGTTGCCCGTGCGGTCGATGATCGGCACCCGTGTCCGGACCTTGAACGGCCAGAACAGCCGGCAGCCGCGGTCGGTCAGGCAGTCGCCGAGCAGGTGTACCAACGCGCCGAGGCCGACGGAGAACGGCAGCCACACCGGCTTGTCCGAGATCCAATGATCCATCGCGAAGGTTCCCGCGACCGCTAGCACCACGATGGTGCCCCACGCCTCGACTCCGTCACCCGGCGGGCACAGATGCAATGCCCGCACCGCCAGCGCCAGCAGGAAGAAGACCAGCCCGAGCGTGAACCACCGCCCGATCCAGTGCTCGCCCGCCCACGTGCCATAAGAGACCGCGGCGACGAAGGCGAAGGAGTGGGTGGCGTGCCGGTGTCCGCCGGAGATCCACGAGATCAATTTGCAGAGGTTGTAGGAGATGGGGCCGAGCACATGCGCGATCGTTCCGTTCGGATGATCCGCGTCCGGCAACAGCGCGGCACCCGCCGTCAAAAACA
Source organism: Nocardia sp. XZ_19_369 (assembly GCF_015355715.1). Lineage (NCBI taxonomy): Bacteria > Bacillati > Actinomycetota > Actinomycetes > Mycobacteriales > Nocardiaceae > Nocardia > Nocardia sp. XZ_19_369. Next base: position 749,629 of record NZ_JACVED010000002.1, read on the forward strand.
CACCGAGCAACAGGTCGACGGGGCCGAGATGCCCTGACACATCCTGGATTGTCGGGTAGGTCAAGATCGCGACCGGCAGCGCCGTTGCCGCCGCCGACCAGGCCAAAGCGCCACTGGTCGCGTGAGAATGTCCAAGCACCGGGTGAAGGTTAGTTCACCTCAGCATCGTTCAGCGAATGCCGGTTCAGTGATCTTGTGCGGCTGGTGAATTGGGGGATGGGCAACCCAGCAGGGTCGGGATCGTTTGTGTCGCAGGGTGGGTCGGCTGATGAAGGCAGGAGTCGTTGGTGGCGGTGCCCACTGTGCGTGGCTCGGCGATGGCAGGGGAGCGGACGGAAAACGTAGGGCGAGTTGGCGTTCAGGGGGAGTCGAAGCTCTGCGACCGCGCCCGGTTCGGACGCCGCGTGTCGGAACGGAGAAAGGATGCCTTCGGTGCCATCATCTAACTAGGTGATAAAGAGAAAGAACATTGCGCTACTTAGATGTGCGTATATATGCATATAAACGCTATTCGGCTGTCGAGATCCCGGAAATGCCCTGTACAACAACCGCATAGACAGGGGAGGGGTGCCGCTGGAGAGCGGAAATGTTCCCGCTCCAGGTCAGCGAACGAGCCGAAAGAACGCCCGAATATCCTCGACGAACAACTCGGGCTGCTCGAACGCAGCGAAGTGCCCGCCACGCTCCGGCTCACTCCAGTACCGGATATCGGTGAAACGCTTTGCCGCCCAACGCCTGGACGGCCGCTGCAACTCCTTCGGAAACACCGAACACCCCGTCGGCACGTCTACCGTGCTCGTCACTTCCCCGGAGATCCACTCGTCGACCTGCGCGATGCTCTCCCAATACAGCCGTGCGGCCGACGCACCGGTACCGGGAAGCCAGTACATCATCAGATTGTCGAGCAGCTCGTCCTTGGTGAGCGCGTTCTCCGGATGCCCGTCGCAGTCGGTCCATGCCCAGAACTTCTCGATGATCCAGGCGCACAGTGCGGCAGGGGAGTCCACGAGTCCGTACCCGGCCGTCTGCGGACGGGTGGCGTGCATCCGCGAGTACCCGGATTCCCACCGGCCCGCTTCCTCGAGCGTGCGCAGCGCGTCCCGTTCCCGGTCGGTGAGGTCGTCGAAGGTGGCCGGATCGGGCGGTGCCAGCGGCGGCAGCAGGTGTATCCCTGCCACATGGTCGGGGTCGAGCTGGGCAAGCCGCGTCGACACGCTCGTGCCCCAATCACTGCCCGCCGCCCCATAACGCCGATACCCGAGTAGCGCCATCAGCACGGCCCAGGCCGCCGCGATGCGATCGACACCCCATCCGGGCTCGCTCGGCCGGTCGCTGAACCCGTAGCCGGGCAGTGAGGGGCACACCAGGTGGAAGGCGTCGGCCGGATCGCCGCCGTGCGCGGCCGGATCGGTGAGCGGACCGATCACCTTGCCGAACTCGATGATCGAGCCCGGCCAGCCGTGCGTGAGCAGCAGCGGAAGCGCGCCCGGCTCCGGCGATCTGACGTGCAGGAAGTGGATCCCGAGCCCATCGATCTCGGTGCGCACGTTCGGCCATGCGTTCAAACGCGCCTCGGTGGCCCGCCAGTCATACTCGTTCGCCCAGTACGCGCACAAGTCCTGCACGTACGCCAATGGCACCCCTTGTGACCAGTCCTGGACGGTCTCGCGCTCCGGCCACCGGGTAGCTCGCAGCCTGCCCTGTAGGACGGCGAGCTCCTGGTCGGGTACCTGAATTCGGAAGGGCTGCAAGGTTCTGTCCTGTCACGGTCGGGCGTGCGGGTCGACGATGCGGTCGAGCGCGTGCAGATCGGAATCGAGGGTATAGAACACGCGCAGTGTGCCGAGGAAAGCGAACAGCCCGCCGACGCAGAGCCCGACGATCGAGGCGAGCACCGTCTGTTGCTGGGTCGGATGGAGGAATGCCACACCCGCGGCGACGCCGAACAGCGGGACCGAGGCGGCGATGCCGAGGTAGATCCGGCTGCGGCGCGCCAGCCGGCGCAACTGGCTCGATTCCGCAGGGGAGCTGTGCCCCGCGGCGACCAATCCCGGGTAGTACCAGCGCAGTACGAAGAACGTCACCGGGAAATAGGTGTAGACGACGGCGACCGCGGCCGCGACGAAGTGCGAGGCGATCAGGTTGAACAGCAGCCCGGCGGACAGATCCGCGATGTCGTGCAGCTTGATGAGGAACACCAGCAGCGCGAGCGTCCACCCCGTGAACGAGACAGCGGCGATACGGTCGCTACATGCAAGGGTGTCCGCTCGCGCCTTGGCCAGGGTTTGCTCGTCGTAGTGCTTGCCGTGCCGCAGCCCATAGGGCACCAAGAACACCAGCCGGCACCAGTACAGCAGGATCGCGACTCCCACCGGATAGCCGACAGCCCCCGCGATCAACCCCAGCTCGGTGAGTTGCGCCTGCCCATCGACGCCGAGCTCCATGTCGAGCAGGTTCGTATTGTGCGCCGACAGATACAGGACGCCGAGCAGCTGCCCGAGCGCGCTCGACAGTGTCACCACGGGCATCGGCCGCATCCGCAACCGTCCGCGCAGACTGCGTGAGGGTGGGTCGACGAGGTCGCGGGCGGTGCGGTCCAGGGTGAGTTCGAGGTGCTGGGCGAGATCGGCGCCGCTGGCGTAGCGATCGTCGCGGTCGGGGGACAGGCAGCTCAGCAGTGCGTGGCGCAGGATCTGCGGGCAGTCCGGTGGCGCGGTGGCTGCCAGGCGCTCGTCGATCGGCTGACGACGCAGTTCGATCATCCTGGTGAGTGAGGTGTCGGATTCGGCGAGCCCGAGCTCGTCGGTGAACGGGAGCCGCCCGGTGAGCAGTTCCCACAGCACGACCGCGAGCGCATACAGGTCGCTGCGGGTATCGAGGTCGGCGGCCGTGGTGGGGATGGTGGGATGGCAGGCCTCGAGCTGTTCGGGGGACATGTAGGCCAGTGAGCCGCCGAAGTAGGCGACCGGACTCGCTCCCGGAATGTGGGTGCTGAAGCTGATATTGAAGTCGGCGAGCTTGGGGTGTCCGTCGGCGGTGAGCAGGACGTTGGCCGGTTTGATGTCGCGGTGCAGGACGCCTGCGCGGTTGGCGTAGTCCAGGGCGGTGGCGAGTCGGCTGCCCAGCCAGGCCACGGTTTCGGACCAGCTCAGCTTGGCCAGGTCGGCGCGGGTGAGCGAGGGTTGCGGGGTCAGTACCCCGCCTGCGGTGACCGCGGCGTCGACCGCGTCCAGCAGTAGTTGGCCGGTGCGTTGCGCGGGGGGAGTGCTGCGGACCAGGCGCAGCACACCGAGCAGGGTGCCGCCCGGCACGTACTGCATGTACATCAGCTTGAGGTGTTGTTCCTCGATCTGGCGCTGGTCGAAGACGCGCACGATGTGCTCGTGGTCCAGTTGGGCGAGGGTCTGCGGTTCGCTGCCCCGGTCACGCGAAACCTTCACTGCCACAAGCCGTTGCATGGACCGCTGCCGTGCGAGGAACACGCGGGCGAACGCACCTTGGCCGAGGGCGATCAGCAGGTCGAAGTCGTCGATGGTGGCGCCGGGGGCGATGGTGTCGAGTGCGTTGCTCGTTGTCGCGTCGGAGAGCAGCGTGGTGCGGAAGTTCTCGGCGGAGTGGCTGCCGAAGTCGAGCTGGGTGGCCAGTTGCGCCATCTGGGCGGCGAAGTCCTGCTCGTATTCGTTGAGGTCGAGTTCGTCGTCGGCGCGGCGGCTGCGTGCGGTGATCTCCTCGTAGATGAGGTCCGGTGGTAGTGGGGCAGCGTCGAGTTCGGGGAACTGCGCCCGGTATTCGGCGAGGCGTTTGCCGGTGCGGGTCTCGCGCCAGCGATGCTGCAGGTCCACCTTGATCAGCTCGATGAGGGCCGAGCGTCGCAGCCCGCTCTCGGCTGGCAGATGCGCAGCGAGGTCCGGTGGTTCGTCGGCGTCCTCCCAGGCGCTGTCGAACTCGGCAACCAGTCGCGTCAACGCGGTTTGCGTCGCCGCCACTCGGTCCATCTCCATGTGGCCCACCCGATCAAATGGCTTCCCGAGCCCCTACCCGAGGATAAACGATCACCTGCGCTGGGGCCGCTGAATTATTCGTGACCGCAGGTTTTGGGGGCATCGATGGTCGCCGGGCATCACATGCAACAAAGTGTTGCGCTTCATGGGATGGTCGGTTAACGTCATACGCAACAAAAGGTTGCGAATCGAAGGAGTCGACATGGAGTACGGACAGATCGAGCGGACGATGTACGTCGAGGCCACACCGGAGGTGGTCTACGAGGTCATCAGCAGCCCTGCACATCTCAAGGAGTGGTGGCCCGACGACGTGGCCCTGGAGCCGGTTCCCGGTGCGGTCGGTGAACTCGTCTGGGGGGAGCGCGGTACGCCGGACGTGCAGATCGTCCCGATCACGGTGGTCGACGCGCAGCCGCACCGGTTGTTCTCCTTCCGCTGGACCCATCCGGCCGAGGAGCCCGCCGGCGTCGGCAATTCTCTGTTCGTCACCTTCGAACTCGTGCCCTCCGGTGACGGCACCTCGGTGCGGATGACCGAAACGGGTTTTCGCGAGATGGGGTGGGAGATCGCCGCGCTCGAAAAGGAATACAGCGAGCACGTCAAGGGCTGGGACTGGTTCCTGCCGAGGCTCGTCCAGTGCGCGGAACGGCTGGTCGCGCGCCGATGAGCGGTGTCGTCGACGACGATCTGTGGTCCGCCATAGGGGACCCGACCCGGCGTCGCATGCTCGATCTACTCCTCACCGACGGTGAGGGGACCGCTACCAGCCTCAGTGAGCGACTACCGGTCACCAGGCAGGCCGTCGCCAGACATCTGGGCGTACTGGACCGGGTCGGGTTGGTACACGGCACCCCCGAGGGCCGGGAACGGCGCTACCGGGTCGACGACGCCCAACTGGCCCGTGCGGTCGCGCAACTCAATGCCGTCGGATCCACCTGGGACGCACGGCTGCAGCGCATCAAGCGCATCGCCGAAGCCATTCAACGCAGCAAACAGCAGTAATCGAGAGGGATCGACATGGTGGATATTCTGCACAGGGTCGGGGTCGAGTCGGCGTCGGTGGACGACGTCTATGCGGCCTTGACCTCGATCGAAGGCCTGGCCGGCTGGTGGGCGAGTGATACGAAGGGGGACGCGAACCCCGGGGGAGTCATCGAGTTCCGGTTCACCGCAGGTGGATTCGATATGAAGGTCATCGACCTGCAGCCCGGCAAGCGGGTGCTGTGGGAGGTCGTCGGCGGGCCCGAGGAATGGATCGGCACCGAGGTGGTGTGGGATCTGAAGGAAGAGGAAGGGTTCACGATCATCCTGTTCCAGCACCGGGGCTGGAAGGAACCGGGTGAGTTCATGTATCACTGCAGCACCAAGTGGGCGATCTACCTGATGAGTTTGAAGCAGCTGGTCGAGACCGGAACGGGTGCGCCGGACCCACGCGACGTGCAGATCAGCAACTGGCACTAGGGGATAGCGGGGGACCTGCCCATGTGGATGGGTCCCCGTACCTCTCGCTTCGATCGCTCCGGAAAGCTCGCCCGGAATCGATATCTACGGCATACTGACCAAGGCAGCAGACCTTCTGACAGGTCTGGGCTGCGGCGCCGAGAGCGGCCCGCATTGCCCACGCTCGGTTCGCAATCCTCGCGGCGAGCGCCTCTCTTTCCCGGTCGTCCCGGACACCGGACTCTTCGTATCTCTCTCTTTCGAGATCGATCGATGCTGCCTTGTGTCAATCAGCCCGCAGACAACGGGCTCAACCATGCCATGAAACGGAGCGAAAGCTTATGGGTACCTTCGGAATTACCGACGGCAGAGAGCGAGCGGTCATCGAGAACATGCTCGATCTCAACCGCGAAGCACTCATCGCGAGCGTCCGCGGACTGTCCGAGGAGGATGCCCGGCGTCGACTTGTTGCGTCGTTGACGACTCCGATCTCGTTGATCAAGCATGCCGCGGCGGCGGAACGGATCTGGTTTCAACGGTTCTGGGCGGAGCTCGATGAATCCGAGTGTGATGGGTACTCGGGCCGTGACGAGGGGACGTTCGCGGTCGCCGACGATGAAACGCTGGCGGAGGTCATCGCCGAGTATGAGCGGGCAAGCCAGCGGTCGCGGGAGATCGCGGCCCGGTTCGAGCTCGATGACACCAAGGACAATCCTCGGGAGGGGAAGGTCAGCATGCGATGGACCTTGCTCCTTATGATCCAGGAGTTCGCCAGGCATGCGGGGCATGGCGATATCCTGCGTGAGCAGATCGAGAAGGGCATACCGGAGCAGTCGAACTTGTGAACGTACTGTTCGGGTACCGGCGTTGTGGAGCGGCAGGCGGGCCAGCGTATCGACGCGGCTCGCCCCGGGCTCGACACCGGGCCATGCGGCGGGAGCTGCCGAGCTTCGCGACAGCCGGGGAGCGGGCTGCGGTCGATCACGTCTGAGGTAGATGTCGGTTAGTTGACATAATGTTGATTATCGGCACAGAAACGGGTGCGGATAAAGGTGGCCTGTACCGGGCAAAGTCGTTGATATGTGCGATGTTTCGTCGACGCTTGCTCCAGTCCACCCGGACTCCTCGGGCCCCTGCTCGATGCGGCCGTGTGTTGCGCGGGCGGAAACGTGTCGATCTCCCCTTGGTCGGATTTTCGCCGATGTAAATATTCCGGTCTGCGCCCGTTTCGAGCGGAAAGTATTGAGCGGGTTCTGGATTGGGTATTTGCGACCTCTCCCCTAGGTGCACCGCCCTACCTTCAAAACGTCACAGTGACGATTCGAAGGTAGGGCGGTGCACCTCGAATTCTGTTGGAGGTCAGCCACTCCGGTCACATTCCGTTGCCGATACCGTAGTAGCCGCCGAGTAGCCGCCGACGGCGCTCGCTGTCTACGTCGGTGTCGGCGATGGTCGGCTTGGTCGTCGCGGCATCCTGATCCGGCTTGTCGCTGTTCTTGCGGAAGATGCCCATGGCGTTCCTTTGCCTTCCTGGCTGGTGACTTCGTTGTCTGCCAGTGTTGTTCGGCCGTGCCTAGTCTCGCATCGGTCGCAGGGATAGTCCGCCTACGCCGCGGCGGGTACGTTTCGCGGTGGTGATCTCAGGGTTCAGGTCAACCTGGCATGCCACCTGTGGGGCCAGATGTTATTGACTGGCTCTGTTTTCAGATGCCAGTCGTCGGTCATGCTGATCCGGTGTTGATTCGCCGGTTGGTCGCGCTGTATGTCGGGTTGTGGTTGTACGGGTTCTCGATGGCTGTGATGGTGCGGGCCGGGCTCGGGTTGGATCCGTGGGATGTGTTCCATCAGGGTGTGGCGCACCATGTGCCGATCAGTTTCGGTGCGGTGACGGCGGTGACCGGGATTGTGGTGCTGCTGGCCTGGATTCCGTTGCGGCAGCGGCCCGGTCTGGGGACGGTGAGCAATGTGGTGGTCATTGCTGTCTCGGTCGATGTCGGGTTGTGGTTGCTGCCCGCTTGGAAGGCGATTCCGGCGCAGGCGGGTGCGATGGGTGCGGCGGTGGTGCTGAATGCGATTGCCACGGTGTTGTACATCGGTGCCGGGATGGGTCCTGGCCCGCGTGATGGACTGATGACTGGACTGGTTCGTCGGACCGGTGTGTCGGTGTGGGTGGTGCGGACTGTCATCGAGGTGACGGTGTTGTCGACCGGCTGGTTGCTCGGCGGCAGCATCGGGATCGGCACGCTCGTCTACGCGTTCGGGATCGGTCCGCTGATCCAGCTGATGATCCCGGCGGCGAATCGGTACCTGCCGGGCTTTCACGTGAAGCCGACGGATGAGCCCGTCACCGTCACCGCCTGAACTTCAAGATCATGGGGACTTGACGCTGTCGGCTACTCGCGAAATGCCAGCACCATGTCCCCATGATCTTGTACCGGGCTGCGCCTCGAGGTGATGGCGGACTCCCCCGCCGCCCTGACTGCTGACAGGAACCCTGCCGCAAAACGTCACTGTGACGTTAAGTGGGGTGTGGGCGGGTCCCTATAGTTCCGTAGATTCCGTGAGTTTCGCCGGTTCGGCCGGTTTCGCCGGACGCCACCACCGCCAGGCGCGCCCCATCATCACCAAGACGAACACGATGACGGTATGCAGCGCCCACAACGCCAGCCACGGCCGCAGGAATCCCGCCTCGGTGTACTGGCCGCGCTCGCCGACGCAGTACAGCGAATAGTTGGTGCTGCGTCCTTCGGAGTCGTGGAAGGTGTCGGAGACGACGATCGGTTCTGTGAACGGTGCCTCGCAGAACAGTGGTGCGGTCAGCTCGGCTTCGCCGGGCCAGATGGCGATCGGAAGCAGGCAGCCGAGGATGCCGGTGAAACAGACGATGACGGCCAGGGTCGCCAGGATCCTCGGGGACTGTCGCGGGGCGTCGTCGGAGAGGTGCTCGTCCACCCGATCCGATCGATACTCTTCGCTCATAGGTGCTGCGTCCGTAAAAATGTTCCGGCACGGTCGAATTGGGCGACCATCGTGGTGCGTGGTGAGGTGACGTGGACGCTCAGGAGAAGGTCGGCGTCGACGCGGCTGACCACGATCGACGAGACATGTCCATTCTCCACACCGGTCTGGGTGAGCGCGGTGTCGACGACCTCCTCGAGCCTGAGCAGTCCGGAAACGTCTCGGACGTCGAATGATTCGCTGTCCAGGTTGTCGAAGGCGGATACGTGCACCGGCGTGGGGCCGTGCAAGGTTCCGTTGGCGAAGGTGTAGTCGTCCTGTTGATCCGGCCGGCCCGGCACGCGGATACGCACATGGACGGCGCTGTCTTTGATGGCGAGATTCTTGTTCTCCGTGAGGAGTCGGTCGACCTGTGGTGATCGGACCTGCACGGTGAGGCTGTGCGACTCCGGTGCGGTGAGCAGCATGACGCTCGCGTGGATGTCGGGGGTGCCGAGGCGTTGCCGCAGGGTGTCGATGGCGGCGGCGGGCAGGGCGGAGACCAGTCCGCCGCCGCGGGCCTGGATGGTCTTTTCGAAGTCGGCGCGGTCGACCGCGCCGATGCAGCCGGTGGTGACGGCGATGAGGAGCGCTCCGAGTGTGGCCACGAGGCAGGAGCGACGGTGTGGCATGGGCTGCATCGTATAGCGCTGGGGTGTCGGGAGATTGGTGTCGGTGTGGATGCTAGGTTCACCAGCACTGGGCGCTCGTCCAGTTGGGTCGGGCTGGCTGGTGTGGAGGCATGGTGCGGAAGACGTCGCGAGTGGTGATCGCGTGTGCGGCAATGGGTGTGGTGTTGCCGGTGAGTGGAGCTCCGGTGGCGTCGGCGGCGTCCGGATTCGGTGAGTATGTCGCGCTGGGTGATTCGTGGGCGGCCGATGCGTCGCTGACGCAGGCGACGGGCGAATTCGCGCCGCTGGGGTGTTCGCAGAGCCGGGGTAGCTATGCCAAGCAGGTGGCGGCCGCGTTGGCGGTGCCGGTGTTCCGGGATGCGACGTGTGGTGGGGCGATGACGGTGAACATGACCGCGCCGCAGCAGGTCCCGTTCGGGGTCAATCCCCCGCAGTTCGATCGGCTCACCCCCTCGACCGATCTGGTGACCCTCGAAATCGGTGGCAACGATGCGAAGTTGGCGGTGACGGTGCAGCAGTGCCTGACCGCCGACCCGGCCGTATCGCCGTGCCTGGACACGCTCGTCGCCGGCGACGTCGACCAGATGTCGGTGAACATCGCCGCGGCGGAACACAAGGTGACCGCGTCGATCGAGGGGATCCGGCAGCGCGCACCCCGGGCACGCATTCTGCTGCTGGACTACTTCGAGGGCGTCAGCACCGGCCCCGGCTGCTTCCCCACCGTGCCGATCTCCGACGCCGACGCGGACTGGTTGGGTCGCAAGCTCATCGAGTTGAACGCGATGCTGGCACGCGTGGCCCGAGCAACCGGCGTCGAGCTGGTCGACACCTACAGCACCAGCTCCGGCCACGACGGCTGCCAGCCGCCCGGTACCCGTTGGGTCGAAGGTCTGGTCCCGTGGTCGAGCAACCCGCCGGGCCCGGCGGTGCCGTTCCATCCCAACCAGCTCGGTGCCGACCATCAGGCGCGCAGCGTGCTGGCGGTGCTGGGGCGGTAGTCCCGAAGTCCAGGCCGCCCGGCAGTTTGCGGGCCTGTGGTGCGTGGCCTGCGGTCGAACAGTCGCCCTTCGCCCAGCTGTCTCACGAGTGGCACACGGCGGTGTACCCCTCTCGGCGTTTGACACTGCCATGTGCCACTCAGGTCGGGCGTTCGGGTGAGACGGTTCAGGCCGACCACATCGGGGTGCGCTGCGGCGGTTCGCGGATCTGGTCAGTGCTGGGCTCAGGCCGGGGCGGGCAGGCTGCGTCTTTGCTGCAGCGCATAGGACACGCGCGGTGCTCAGGTGTGCGACGGTCCGGGAGCAGTCGCGCAACGTTCGGGCAGTCGCTGATTGTCGCGAGGACAGCGGTGATCGGTGACCGTAAAGTTCGGCGCATGGCGTTCCAACTCGAATTGCGACCGACTCCACCGTTGCAGTTGACTCCGGAATGCTTGGTGCACACCGGGATCGCGCGTCTGTTCGTGACCGGCATGCTCGTCCAGGGTTCCGGAGCTCCACCCGAACAGTTCGGTTTCTTCATCCCCACCGCGACGCCGCTGCCCGTGACCGCCGCCGAACCGCAACTGCTGGCCGAGGCCCATCTGATGACCGGGATCGCCACCTCGACCTCCGGCAACTTCCCGTTCGGTGTCGAGCACGTCCAGGCTGCGTATCTGCCGGACCCGCGTGGCGGTACCGATCGCTGGTTGTATCTGAGTGGGGCCGCGCACGTCGGGCGGGAGATCCGCCTCGGGTATCGAGTTACCGTGGTGTCGGTGTGACCACTGATCACAGCCCTACCCGTGTCGACGCGTACAGCAGGTTACTGCGCAGTCGATGCCCGCGCCGCTATACAGACCTGCCCGCTTGCGAAGACCGCATACCTCATGAATGACGCGCCGGTCTCATTGCTGCGCATGGAAGGAACATCTTGATGCGGACCTTGTATGTCGTCGCGCATCCGGAGTCGACTCATCACGTCGACGGGCTTGTCGGCGGCTGGTACGACTCACCACTCACCTCGGCGGGGTTGCGTGCCGCGACGAAGATCGCGGTGGCGTTGCGCAGTGCCATCCCTGAGCAGGACGCGGTCGAGGTGCACTCCTCGGATCTGCAACGGGCCGCGCAGACAGCCGACGTCATCGGTGAGCAGTTGCGTGTTCGGCCGGGGCTCGATGCTCGGTTGCGAGAGAAGTCTTACGGTGCGGCTGAAGGCAAACCGCAGGAATGGTTGCGGCAGCGGTTCGTCACCCCGCCTGCGGTCGGCGAGCGACTGCGGCACGATGAGGGCATTGCAGGGTCGGAGACCATGTACGCGTTAGGTGCGCGTGTCTATGCGGCGATGGACGCGATCATGTTGAGCGACTGCGCACATCAGATCGTTGTGACACATGGCGGCGCGATCACCTTCGCGGTGGCGTCGTGGACGAAGTTGCCGATCGAATCGCTCTCTTACGCCAGGTTCAACGGCCCGTCCGGCAGCATCACCGAACTCCGCGAGGACGACTACTTCCACAACCGCCAAGTCGTACGGCTCGGCGACACCCGGCACCTCAGCTAGCCGGCACCGCCGTCGTCGCGTTCTCGTCCACGGCAGGTTCGGCGGGCGCGCGGGTGACCGTCACCCAGGTGTTGTTGACCGCGGCGTTGCCGGAGAACGTGTCGGTCAGTGACGGGTCGTGCAACAGGTTGACGTTCGCGCCCGGCAACGCCGCCGCCACCGACCAACCCACACCGGGCTCTTGATGACCCCACCCGTGCGGTATCGCGATGGTGCCCGCGCGGATGTCGTCGCTGACTTCCAGGGGCACCACGATCGCACCGATCGGTGAGGTCACCGTGACGGGTTCACCGTCGGTGAGTCCGCGGGCGGCGGCGTCGGTGGAGTGCATGAGCGCGGTGCAGCGGTCCCGTCCCTTCACCATGGCGGGGACGTTGTGCAGCCAGGAGTTGTTGCTGCGCAGGTGCCGGCGGCCGATCAACTTGAGGTCGTAGCCGTCGGCCGGAGTGGTGAGCGCGTTACCGGTACGGGCGTCGTCGAGCACGGTGCGCGCGGCGGCGAGGAAATTCTCGGGTGCCAGGTGCACCTTGCGGTCCTTCGTCCCGAGCAGCGCGCGCAGCCGGGGCTTCAACGGACCCAGGTCGATACCACCAGCGGAGGCACGCGCCTTGGCGACCGATAGTCCCTTGCGGCCGCGTCGTAGTGCCCCGTACGGACCGGCAGCCACCCCGGCCGTCGCCAACCGCACGGGACTGAACTGCTCGAACAGCGTGTTGAGCGCGCGCGTGGTGAAGCGCCGGGCCGGTATCGGGACCAGTTCGGTGATCAGTCGCGCCAGGATCTGCCAGTCTTCGAGTCCGTCGGCGGGTGGGTCGAAGACGCGGGCGTCGTAGCGAAGGTTGTTGCGCACACTGAACACTGGGAACAGGATGTTGACGTCCTCGCGTTCGAGCGGGGAGATCGGCGGCAGGATGATATTGGCATGTCGCGTGGTTTCGTTCACGTACATGTCCACTGCCACGTAGAAGTCGAGCGAGTCAAGGGCCGCTCCGAGCCTGCCGCGCTGCGGTGTCGACAGTGCCGGATTGCCCGCGTAGGTGATCATGGCCCGGATCTGCCCGTCACCCTCGGTGAGGATCTCGTCCGCCAGTACCGCCACCGGCAGTTCGGTGCGGAACGACTTGTAGGTGCCGGAACGATCCGTCCACGCGCCGTAACCCATCGGCAGATACTTCGCGAACCGGGCCGCGTCGATCGGCGGTGTCGCGAACATCTGCCCACCGACCCGGTCGAGGTTCCCCGTCACCGCGTTGATCGTGTTCACCAGCCAGTGGGTGAGTGTGCCCGTCACCTGCTGGCACACACCGATTCGCGCGTACAGCACCGCAGACGACGCGGCGGCATGCTCACGGGCGAGCATGCGGATGGTGTCCGCGTACACGCCGGCGTGCGGGGCCATCTGCTCCGGTGTCGCCTCGGCGACCAGGGTGCGCAGGTGCTCCCAGCCGGTGCACTGTGCGCGGATGGCGTCGTCGTCACACAGGTTCTCGGCGATCAAGACGTGCAGCATCGCCAGCAGCAGATACACATCGCCGCCCGGGCTCACCGCAACATGCTGATTCGCCAGCCGTGCGGTCTCGGTCCGCCGCGGATCGATGACCACGACCTTCCCGCCACGACCCCGCACATCCTTGATGCGCTGCTTGGCGTTGGGCATGGTGGTGATCGACCCGTTCGACACCGCCGGATTCGCGCCGAGGATCACCAGCCGGTCGGTGCGGTCGATATCGATGACCGGCATCAGCACATTCGACCCGAACATCCGCCACGCCACGAACTCCTGCGGGAACTGATCGATCGACGACGCCGAGAAGAAGTTCCGGGTCAGCAGCACCGCGCGCAGCAACGCCCCATAGATGACCGACGAGCTGTGTGCCGCCGGATTTCCCAGATACATGCCGATCGCGCTCGGCCCATACGTGCTGCGCACCGCCCGCAACCGCTGCCCGATCTCCCGGAACGCCGCATCCCAGCCGATCGGCTCGAACCGGTCACCGACCCGGCGCACCGGTGTGCGCAACCGATCCGGATCGTGGTGCAGCCCGCCCATCGCCGTGGCCTTCGGGCAGATGTATCCCTGCGACAGCACGTCCGCCGGATTGCCCTCGATCCGCGTCACCTGCGGCCCCTCGACGGTAACCAGGATTCCGCAGTGTGCCTCGCACAGCGTGCACTGCCGGGCAATGGTCGTAGCACTCATAGTGTTTCGCCTTCTGCCGTTCGCTTGCCACAGGCTACCAAGCAAACCGTAGGTACCACTATGTTCGCGGTGCATCGGGTTGGCATGAACGTGCCACGGGATTCGGCCTCGGTGGTGTCTTACTCGGCATGGCAGCCGCTGTCGTCGCCGCATCCGTATCGGGCGTCTTGACGCACCGTGCACTCTCATGACGCACGCTGCAGCATCAGTCAAGAGCACGCAACCGACGTCAAGTGGGCGAGAGGCGACGCGCTGGCCGTGGTGGCCAGCGAGTCGGGGTGGGGGTGGTCACTGCGCTCAGCGGCCTGGAGGGACTTGACGTTGTTGCCGAAGGTCCAGTTGCGGGAGCCGTCCCAGTTGATGGACCAGGTCATCAGGCCTTGAGGGAGTTGGCGGGGCCGGTGCCGTAAGGCGTCGGCCGGATCGGTGAGCGGGCCGATCACCTTGCCGAAATGGTCAGGAGCATGGACGAACGAGCTGTCCACAATCCCACCGCCGCAGTCGGCGGTCGGGCCGCAGCGGCCTGGCCGAGACAGGTCTGGGTTGTCTGCCGAAGGCGGCCGCATTTGCCCACGCGGTTCGCAATTCACGTGGCGAGCGTTTCGCTATACCGGTCCGCCTGGCACCGTGAGTACGCGGAGCGCGGCTCGACCGTGCGGACCTCGGCGGGTCAGCCGGTGGGTTGCGGTCAGCCGTCGTCCTTGATGCCGCCGGTGTTGCGCGGACCTCGACTGCCGTCGAGAAGTTGGCGGTCCACGTCGGTGGGCACTGGCTTGTGGGCACTGGCGCGGCGGCCGTCGAGCAGGTCCGGGGCGGTATCTGCCCTCGGGCCCTGCTTGGTTGCCAACGCTCCGAAGAGGACGTGCCTCTGGCGGTTCTGCTGACCCGGCCTCCTCGCTGCGGCCGGACATCCCACCGCCCAGCGATTCATGACGCGCGCTCAACCCCGGGGAGGACCTGCTTCGGCAGAGCCTGCACGACTACACCTGCGGCCACGAAGGTGCGGGCGCGAGACTGCTCGCTTGGGGTCCGTTTGGAAAACGCGCCGTCGCAGGCCCATTCGGCGCTCATGTTGCGCGCGATGCAGACATGCACGCACTGCATTGCGCCGACCCGAACAGCCTTGGCGCGCTTGATAATTCATCGTCTGCACCAGGGGTTCCACGTGAATCAGGCTGACCGCGAACCCTTGTGTGACAGGACAGGGCTCAGGTGTCCGCCAGACGATGCAAGGTGGTTAGCCCGAGTGCTGAGCAGCGCTGAACACTCGGGCCGACCGGAGGTGTGCTCCCCCACCCGAAGCCCTATCAGCAGACGGGTTCCTCGTCGGGTTGCTTCGCCTCGAGGTGGACGGTGCCCAAGTCATAGGGCGTCTGGCTGTTGATGTATTTGTCGGGCACGGGGAACCTGATCCGTCGCTGGCATGGCGTGGTGGTGACGCAGGCGGTGTAGACGTGGATTTCCGGGCTCATCGTTGTCAATCGATCGACTTGCAAGGTGACCATGAAGGTGCCGTCGGCCGCGGGGAACGCTGTTCGTGCATCGTCTTGCGAGACCCGCTTGTTGACGAGTCGCACAGTGGACTCTTTCGACGACGACGGCTGATCGGCGCGGCGCAGCTGACCCTTGACCGTGACGGACTGCAGGCCCATGCGGGCCTTCTCCGCCAGGTCCATGACGGTCGCGCCCAGTGGTGCAGCAGCAGCGGTCCCGGGAAGCCATGCGATAGCGGAACTCACGGCGAGGACAGCGATTACGGAGTGGCGGTAACGCATTGTGAAGTCCGATCTGTGGCAGGGACGGGACAACGCGGAGCGGGCACCAACGTTCCTCGCTTTCCCTGGCTGGACAGTGCCGTTTCGGCCGATCCGCTATCCCGCCACGCCGAAGGCCGGGCCGCGAGGTGCGGCTCTGCGGGGGCAGGTCGGCGGTGAGGCTTCATCGGGACGCCGCCGACCGAGGTACCGGCCCAGCGGCGGCGTGCTGGTGGTCAGCATCGCGGCCTTCCTGATCGCGCTGGTGCCGGCCAACCGCGGCGATGCCAGGTGCGCCAACCGACGTCGAAAGCGCGGTGCGATTCCGACCGCGGCGCCCAGGCGAGGCCAGGTCCCCGCCGCACGAATCACCCCGGCCGATAGGGTCGGGTAGTGACGTGGACGGTGGGCTTCGACCTGGATATGACGCTGATCGACTCGCGACCGGGCGTCAGCCGAGCGATCGACACCCTCGCGGCGGAGTTCGACCTCCCGATCCGCGGCACCGATTTCGCAGACCGGCTCGGACCCCCGCTGGCCACGCTGCTCGTCGAAGTGGGCGCGCCGGAGGAGCTGGTTCCCGCGCTGGTCACCCGCTACCGGGAGCTGTATCCCAGAATCGTGTCCAGCATCCCCGCGATGCCGGGCGCCGACGCGGCATTGGCCGCGATCGAGGACCGCGGCGGGCGCGTGCTCGTCGTCACCGGCAAGCATGAACCGCTGGCCCGGTTGCACATCGACGAACTCGGCTGGCGGATCGACCATCTCGCCGGCGACCTGTGGTCCGCGGGCAAAGCCTCGGTGCTGAAGCAGGAGCGCGCAGGCATTTTCGTCGGCGACCACATCGGCGACATGCGCGGCGCGCAGGCGGCAGGGGTTCTTGCTGTCGGCGTCACCACCGGCCCTTGTGACGCCGCGGAACTGCGTGCCGCGGGCGCGGACGTGATCCTCACCGACCTCACCGAATTCCCGCAGTGGCTCGCCGAGGAACTCGGTCCGATCGCCGACGCGGGCTAGCCGAAGCGGCGTGGCGCACAAGGAATTCCGGACACTTGCACCGTCAGTTTCCCGCTCGCTAGCCTGCACACCAGTCGCCCACCCCCGGCGCGCATTCCGAGAGGAGCAACGAACCAATGGACCGTTTCACCGACAGGATCGCCGTGGTGACGGGCGCGGCACAGGGCATCGGCGCGGCCACCGCGCTGCGACTCGCCATCGAGGGCGCCGCCGTCGCGGTACTCGACCGCAACACCCCCGACGACACCCTCGAACAGATCGCCCGCGCGGGCGGCACCGCACGCGGCTACATCTGCGACGTCACCGACCGCGACTCCGTGCAGTCGGTGTTCGACCGGATCGCCACCGACCTCGGCGACCCGCACATCCTGGTGAACAACGCGGGCATCACCCGCGACGACCTGTTCTTCCGCCTCGCCGAGGACGACTGGAACGCCGTACTCTCGGTCAACCTGACCGGCGTCTACCACTGCACCCAGGTCGCGCAGAAGTACATGGTCGCCCAGCGCTACGGCAAGATCGTGTCGCTGTCGAGCCGTTCAGCCCTCGGCAACCGAGGCCAAGCCAACTACGCCGCCGCCAAAGCAGGCATCCAAGGCCTCACCGCCACCCTCGCCCTCGAACTCGGCCCCTACAACATCAACGTCAACGCCGTCGCCCCCGGCTACATCGCCACCGCGATGACCGCCGCCACCGCCGACCGCGTCGGCATGACCCCCGAAGACCACCAGCAATCCGTCGCCGAACGCACCCCCCTCGGCCGCGTCGGCCAGCCCGAGGAAGTCGCCGCCGTCATCGCCTTCCTCGCCAGCGACGAAGCCTCCTACGTCAGCGGCCAAACCCTCTACGTCAACGGCGGAGCGCGCTGACCAACGGGACATCCGGGCGGCGCTACTCGCACAATGGCGCCCTCATGTCCCGTTCGGCAGCACCGCGCGGGTCTACCGGGACCTGAGGGCGGGTTGTTCCCCGCTCGCCGACGGCAGGCGGGGTGACGAACCGCTCCCGTAACCATTCCTGCGGTTTGCCTTTAGCCGCACCGTAAGACTTCTGCCGAAAACCGCGCATCCAGGACCGGCCCGACACAACTGCCCGCCCGCTGGAGGTCAAGCCCGGGTCTCCGTCGGTCGCAGTAACCTCGGCATCGCTGCTCGGTGGAGCTGGTCGGCCGTGGATCTGATGAATCAGCACCAGCAGTGTTGCGGGCCGAATGGCCGTCGGAGGGGACCCGCCTGATAAGTCCGCGCGATGCCGACATGTGTGGCTCGTGCAATCGCCGCGGAGCTGGTCGAAGCTATCTGGCCGTGGCGGGGGTAGTGCTGAGCTGTTCAGCTCGGCCGAGCCAACTTCGAGAGCAGTTGGCGGGCCGCGGATCCTCCGGATGAATCGGCGCCAGAAATGCTGCGGCCCAAACCTGGTGAGTTCACCACGGGATCGGACCTTCCCGGTCGAAGTAACCGCCAGTAGGTCCATCGGGCCCCAGTTGGGCCAGCGTGACGATGGCGTCAGTACCTTCGGTGAGCGTCTGATACCCGGCATGACCGTTGAAATCGGTTGCGGTGTAACCGGGATCGGCGGCGTTGACCCGCATGCCCGGTAGTGCTCGCGCGTACTGCGAGGTGATCATGTTCAGCGCCGACTTGGACGAGGTGTACGGCAAATTCAGCAGGGCCGATTCGAGCCTGGCCGGATCGGAGGTGATGGTCAGCGAACCCATCCCGCTCGACACCATCACGATCCGCGGCTGCGTCGCCGCACGCAGCAACGGCAGGAACGCGTGGGTTACCTCGACGGGTGCGAATACGTTGGTCTCGAAGACCGCACGGAAATCCGTGGCCCGCGTGTCTTCCGGAGCATGGAACGCACCCGAAATGCCCGCGTTGTTGATCAGCACATCCAACGCCGACGCCCGCGCACCCACCGCCGCGATCGACTCCGTCGAGGTGACATCGAGCGGCACGAATTCGACATTCAACCCCGCTTCGGCGAGCTCGACCCCCGCCCGCTTACCGCGCTCGGCATCGCGCGCACCCAGAAACACCTGCCACCCCAATTCGCCGAGCCGGCGGACGGTCTCGCGACCCAGCCCCTTGTTCGCTCCGGTCACCAGAGCCGTTGTCATTGCGTTCATGCACTCAGCCTCGGCGCCCGCACCCCGGCCCACCAGGGCCGAATTGTCCTGGGACCAGCGGTACCACCCCGCGCCGTGCCCGCTGCGGGATGATCGAGCGATGGACCGCTCCGAACTCGCCGCGCTGCTGCGACAGGCCCGCACCCGGATAAAACCGCGCGACGTAGGCCTGCCCGCGGGCACGCGCCGTCAGGTACCCGGACTACGCCGCGAAGAGGTCGCCCAACTCGCCGGCGTCAGCGTCGACTACGTGGTCCGCCTCGAAC
This sequence comes from Nocardia sp. XZ_19_369, assembly GCF_015355715.1. NCBI lineage: Bacteria > Bacillati > Actinomycetota > Actinomycetes > Mycobacteriales > Nocardiaceae > Nocardia > Nocardia sp. XZ_19_369. Next base: position 768,608 of record NZ_JACVED010000002.1, read on the forward strand.
AAGGCCGCGGACCACACCCCTCGACCGCCGTGCTCACCGCCCTGTCCCGGGCACTGCGACTCGACGACAACGACCGCGACCTGCTGTTCCGCCTCGCCGGATCCGCACCACCGCAGGCCGGCCGGATCGCCCAGGTCGTACGGCCGAGCGTCCTGCGACTACTCGACCGGATGGTGGACCTGCCGACACTGGTCATGTCGGCCAAAGGCGATGTGCTGGCCTGGAATCCGATGGCCGCCGCGCTGCTCGGCGACTTCTCCGCCGTGCCGCCCGCCCGCCGCAACATCATCCGGGAATGCTTCCTCGGCACCGAACCCGGCCGCGTCCGCTTCACCCCCGAGGAACTGCACTCGGTCGGCGCCTACGGTGTCGGCACCCTGCGCAGCGCCAAGGCCCGCTACCCCGACGACCCCGACCTCGACCGACTGATCACCGAACTGCGCACCCACAGCAGCGAATTCGAACAACTCTGGCACGAACGCCCCTCGGTCCAATGGCGCAGCGCCACCAAAACCATCGACCACCCCGAACTCGGCACCCTGGTTCTGGAATGCGACACCCTGCTCGTCCCCGACGCCGACCAAACCGTCGTCGTCTACTCCGCTGCTCCAGACACCCCCGCCGCCTCCGCCCTGGACCTGCTCCGCATCACCGGCACCCAACAATTCACCGACCACACCTGAGCACCCCGCGCACGCCACATCCCGTGGCGATCGCGACTTCAGCGGCGAGAGCGGCGAGAGCGGCGCCGAACGCGGTGATTCGCGCCCACCGTTCGACCTTCTCCGAGTTCGCTGCCGGCGTCGCAGGCGTGGGCGGTTGATGCGGCGGTATCGGGCGCCGCAGTGTGCGGCCGTGGACGGCTCCGCGACGTCGACGAGCCGGCGATGTCACCCCGGTTCCCATCAGGTCGCCCCTTTCGGGCACCGATTACGGTTCGCATCACCTCGGGCCGACATAAACCAATGGCAGGCAGCGCATCACGCGCCATCTTGCGAATACATTCTTCGGCCGGAAGGGAGTCAGGGAGGCCCGGCCCACTGGACCGAGCCTCCCGTACCGGAGCGAACTACTTCTTGTCCGCGACCAACCCATACTCCTCGAGCATGACCCCGATCTCGGTCGACTCCAGCTTCTTCATCAACTTCTTCCGCAACACGTCCGGCCCGGGGATATGCAGCTCGTCCCCGTCACGTAGTCGGCTCGTCGCGGCCAGCAGCTTGCGCACGTCATAGGTCGAGTTGTAGACCTCCGGCACGCCGCGCTCGATCCCGAGCAGCTGATACGACGCCTCCATCGCGGTGCGCACCGAGTATTCGGTGGTGAAAATGCAATCGCGGGTCGACTCGGCGAACTGACCGATGAACGCGAAGTTCACCGACCCCTTCGGCACCACGTCCGGACGGTCACCGGCTTGGCGCGGCATGAAGAACGCCGTCACATACGGCATCATCACCGGCACACATTTCGCCGAATTCGCGGCCAGCTCACCGATTTCGGCTTCCGGCACACCCATGTGGTAGAGCCATTCCTGGGTGATTTCCTCACCGGTGCATTCGCTCATCGGCTTCTTGACGTAATCGCCGGGCACATCCACGAACAGCGAGTAGACCCAAACCACGATCTGATCCTTGGGCTGCTGCTTGAAATGCGGCTGCCGGTTCACCGTCCAGCTCATCAACCAGCTCGAGTCCTTCACGGTGACGATGCCGCCGGTGACGACCTTCCCGCTGAACGGATCACGCTTACAGATCTTCTGGATATACCCGGGGATACGCTCATCGAGCGTGGTGACCGTCGCCGACTCCCACTTGGTCTCCGGAATATGCCCGCCGAACACATCGGGGTGCCCGAACGAGGGGTCCTTGGCCGCGATCCGCCGCCACAGATCCCACGCCGGTGCCGGACCGTCGAGCAGTTTCGCCGGCGTGTGATGATCGCCGTCATTGGAGTTCTCGGTGAGCGAACCGATCGTGGTGAACACCAGATCGTTCTCGCCCAGCTCGACGCTGCCCTCGGTGCCCTCCGAGACCCAGTGAATCTTGGTGGCCTGCTTGCGTTCCCGGGTCAGATGGAAGTCGATGTCGGTGATCTCGGTATCGAACCGGAACGTCACGCCCTGATCGAGCAGCCACCGATACAGCGGCAAAACCAGCGACTCGTACTGGTTGTATTTGGTGAACTTCAACGCCGAGAAATCGGGCAGACCGCCGATGTGGTGGATGAAGCGATGCAGATACAACTTCATCTCCAGCGCGCTGTGCCACTCTTCGAAGGCGAACATGGTGCGCCAGTACAGCCAGAAGTTGCTCTGCAAGAAGTCCTCGCCGAAGACCTCGTCGATGCGTTTGTTCTCCATCTCCTCCGGCGCGGCGAGGAACACCTTGATCATGTCCTTCTGCGCCTTGTTGCTCAGCGTGAACAAGCCGTCGGTGTGTGCGTCCTGACCGCGTTTCTCGGTGGCGCGCTGCAACGAGGAGTTGGGGTCGTCCTTGTTCAGCCAATAGAACTCGTCCAGGACACTGGCCCCGTCGATCTCCATCGAGGGCACCGACCGGAACAGATCCCACAGGCATTCGAAATGGTTCTCCATCTCGCGGCCGCCGCGGATCACGAAACCCTTCTTCGGCTCCTTGATGCCGTCGAGCGCGCCACCGGGCAGCTTCAACCGCTCGAACACGGTGATCTTGTCACCCGACATCTGACCGTCGCGGATGAGGAATGCCGCACCCGACAGCGAGGCCAGCCCCGCTCCGACGAACCACGCCGTCTTGTCCTGCACACCCTCGGGCTTGCGCGGTCGGGCAAAGGCCTCGTAGTTGCCGCTGCTGTAGTACATGTGACCCCTCTCCTGAAATTGGTTCGGAATTACTTGCCGCGCAAGCGTTTACGAGTACTTGTAGAAACCCTCACCGCTGGACTTGCCGAGCTTGCCCTTGTCGATGTAGTTCTCCTTGAGCCACGCCGCGAGCTTCTTACCGTCGTCGTCGCTGTTGACCAAGATGTTGTACGGGGTGTTGAGGCCGATGACGTCGATCATCTGGAACGGGCCGAACGGTGCACCGGTGGCGATCCGCCAGGTCTTGTCGACCGCTTCGGGCTCGGCGTAGCCGCCCGCGCTCAGCGTCATCGCGGAATTCAACAGCGGCACCAGCAGCGAGTTGACCACGTAACCGGCCTTCTCCTTGTGCAACTCGATCGGCACCATGCCGATCGCCTCGGCGAACTCGGCCACCGCGCGGAACACCTCCGGATCGGTGTCCTTGGTGCCCATCACCTCGGCGGTGTTGTAGCGCCACACGTCGTTGGCGAAATGCAGTGCGAGGAACCGATCGGGACGCCCGGTGGAATCCTTGAGATCGCTGGGCAGCAAGGTCGAGGAGTTGGTGGCGAAAATGGTCCGGTGCGGGGCCAATTCGCTGAGCTTCTGGTAGGTCTCCTGCTTGATCTTCACCACCTCGGGCACCGCCTCGATGATCAGGTCGGCGTCCTTGACGGCCTCGGCCAGATCGGTGGTCAAAACAATGGAATCCGCGGCCTTTTCGGCTTTGCCGTCACCGGCGCCGTCGACCTCGTCGCGGTAGATCGACACCAGTTTGGCGAAACGCTCGTTCGCCGCTTTCAACGCGTCGTCGTTGATGTCGTAGGCCGTGACCTCGAATCCGCTGAACGCGGTCTGGAATGCGATCTGCGAACCGAGGACCCCGGTACCGAGAACGGTCACCTTACGGATGCTCATAGTGTTCTCCTTCCTGCCGGAGGCGAGGTTCGCCCCTCGACGTCCACTCACTCGACCGAGGCGAAGAAACCCGCCACGATCTGGGCTATCTGGTCATGCAGGTCACCGGTCGCGTCGCGGCCGGGATGCGCGCCGGTCGACGGCCGGGCCAGGATGAGGTGCAGCACAGCGAATACGCTGCGTCCCGCTAGCAATGCGCGGGCGAACAGTTCTTTCGCGTCGGCCTCGCGGGCTGTCACACCTGCGGTGAGCCGTTCGGCGATCATCGCCTCCAGCCGGGCGACCAAGCCGAGACCTTCCGCGCGGTACTGCTCGGTGGGTGCGCCGAACAGCAACTCACGCTGATACGCCACTGTGTTCTCGACGCGGAGATTTGCGGCTTCCAGAATCGGGCGCACCATGGCCTGCACCGCCCGCGCCGCATCGCCTTCCGTGCGCGACGCCTGTTCGCCCAGCTCGAGTGCTGTACGGAACTCCTCGTTGTAGACCATCAGCAGCAGCTCGCCCTTGGACGACGCGTACCGGAACAACGTGCCCGCCGCCACGTCCGCGCGATCGGAGATCTGCTGAGTGGTGACACTGTCGAAACCACGCTCGGCGAACAACGCGGCCGCGGCCTCGAAAATGCGCGACTGCTTGTCCCGCATGTTGCGCACCCGGCGGCCGGTGTGCGCCGCTTCCGGCGTGGTCATCACCACAACACCTCCAATAATGAGTGAACTCATTTCTGAGCGTACTCCGAGTTATCCAACGGTCAACCCCTGGACTCCTGCCGAGGTACCCACTCACCCACCGATCACCGCTTAGCCCGCGTAAGGAAATTGCGCACCTTGCCCGAGTGCGGTTTTCCCTCCGCGGTGGCGGGGCGTGCCGTCAGGGTTCGCGATGGGCGGTCTCGGAGTGCCCGCTGAGGGCCAGCCACGGGTGGTGCCCTCCGAATGTCGTGCGGTGAGTCGATTCCCCGGCGCATCGTCACTGCGGTGCGGTCGGCGACCGAACGCACCGCCCATTCGACGGTGCGTCGCCGTGCGGGTCTAGCGCGTCGCCGTGCGGTCTCCGGAAGCCGCGCCGCGCCCAGTCGGTGCAGGCCCGCTTTGTAGAAGCGGCCAGCTCTGGACGAGGCCGCCGATCCGACGGTGATGGTGGCACCCGCGGCCGAGAACTGCGCATCTGTGCGGCGGAGAGGTTTTCGCCGACGTCGACGATCCCTGAGACCAGGGCCGTCCTGCCCGGAATCGCGCGCTGCGGCACACGGCAGCAGTTCACCGGCGAGGCCGGTGTGGAATTAGGCGTGGTCGGCATCTGTGGTCGCGCGTCGTAGCTCTACGGCGACGCCGGGGCCAATGCCCGGTAGTAGACACATCCGGCTCCCTCGGGCTGACTACCGCGCATCGGCGTAGCCGTCGGACGAGTTCGCCGAGCTGCGGCCGCGGCTGGTGTGGGATCGGGACGCGGGCACGCTCACCGGCCGCCCTCGTGGCGCACAGCAGGACGCCCCGCATCAGCCGCCCGGCCTGCAGCGCGATGACCGCACCGATGCCCCGTGCCGCACCGTCACCACGGCGATCCTGTCGGTGAAACGGCGTAGACATATGCCGCCCATTCGGAGGGCTACTGCTGCGTCGGTGCGGCATGCGTGAATTGCCGTGCCGCGCAAGGTTTCGCCAGTCGGGTGCAGCTCACCACCTGAATACGCAGCGCGTATACTAGATCCCTTGGGGCCGTTCACAATTGGGGGCCGACCGGGGTTGTGCAATGCGACGATTATCGCGCAGTCCGCCCAGCCGGCCGCCGCGACGCCGATACCGTGAAACAAGGCCATTCCGGACTCCGAGCACAGGGGGTCGCGATGTCGAACGAGGATCGTGCTCTCGCGGGTGTCGATCGCCGGGAATTCCTCACGCGGATGGCCTGGTTCATGGCCTGCGCGGGCGCGGGAGTACTGGCGCCGGGCATCATCACACCCACGGTGGCGCGTGCGAACCCGTTCGCCGCCGTCGACTCCGTGGTGCTCGATACCTTGCGCGGGGTTTGCGTGATGGTGTTCCCCGGACCGGACGAATGGTCCCGCGTGCAGGGCACCCCGCGGCCCGGGCCGGGTCCGATCGAGGTCGGGGGTGGTGAGTTCCTGCGCGGGCTGTTCGACAACTATTTGGCCGCAGGCGATCAGCTGACCAGACCGCTGGCCCTGGGTTTCGCCCAGGCGTTGGACGAGCTCGGCATACCGGCACCCCAACTGCTGGGTGTCACTCCCGAGCACGGCTGGCGCATCGATCAGGCGCTGGGCTACCGCTACTCCGATCGCGTGCTGCCGCTGTCGGTTCTGCTCACGCTGGCGCTGAACTTCGGTGCGTTGCTCGTCGCACCCGCCACCCTGGTCGGCCCGCTCGGGTCCCCGTTCGCCCGGCTGAGCCTGCACGACAAATGCCGTGTCCTCGAGCTGCTCGAACGCCCGATCCCTGCCCTGGTCTCGATCGTCGACCGCGCCTTGCCCGGACCGTTGCGCGGCACGGGCACCGGATTCCTGCGCTTCGCAGGCGGACTCATCCTCGAAGCCGCCGCCTTCAGCGTCTACTCCGAAATGGAGATGTTCGACCCGGTCACGCGCACCGTGTCCGCGCGGCCACCGTCGTGGGAGATCACGGGGTATCGCCCGGACGGGTTGGTCGAGGGACATCCCGAACTGATCGGTTACTACCAAGGGCGCAGGGAGGTACCGGCGGATGCGTGATGTCATCGTGATCGGCGCGGGCGGCGGCGGCCCGGTGATCGCTGCCGAGCTGGCCGGGCGGGGGCTCGATGTGCTGCTGCTGGAAGGCGGCCCGCGCCACGCCGCACCCCGCTTGCAGTGGTCGCACGCGGAGAACGACGCCAACAACCCCAACGACGGTTTCCTGCGCTTCGGCCCGCAGGATCGCCGGAAACCGGGGTGGTTCCGGGAGTGGGCGTCGAACCTCTACGCCTGGCAACTGTCCGGGGTCGGTGGCACCACCGTCCACTATTTCGGCAATTGCCCACGCCCGTATCCCGGTGTCTTCCAAGGGTATTCAGGTCCAGACGCCGCAGCCTACGATCGCGAACACGAATTCCCGTTCAGCTACGCCGAATTCGTGCCCTACCTGGAGTGGGTTGAGGCGACCCTGCCGGTGCAGACCGCGGCGATGGGCACCAAGGAAGCGCTCACCTTCCGCGGCTGCGAAAACGCCGGACTCTCCGTACAGACCTCACGCAACACCACCGGCATCGCATTCCGGCCCCAGCAGAACGCGATCCTCCAACCAGGCGGCAACGCCGGACGCGCCGACCGCGCCGATCTGCTCACCTACCCCGCCGCGACCGGCTGCACATTCTGCGGCCACTGCTTCCAAGGCTGCTACGAACCAATCCACGCGCCCCGCAACCTCGTCGCCAAACGCTCCACCGACAACAGCTACATACCGCTCGGTCTGGCTGCGGACTCGGTACGCCCCGGGGGCAAACCGGTCGAGTTGATCGCGGATTCCTTCGCCACCGCGATCAACTCCCAACACCGCGGCAGCGAAGTAGTGGCGACTGGGGTGACCTGGCGCAACAACACGACCGGCGAACAGTTCACCGAAGACGCCACCGCGGTGGTACTGGCCGGCGGCGCGACCGAAAGCCCACGGCTGTGGTTCAACAGCGGCCTGCCGAACCCCAACGACTGGGTAGGCCGCGGCCACACCGACCACTTCCTCGACTGGGTCGTCGGCGCCTTCGACGAATACACCGGCAACTCCACAGGCGCCAACTCTGCCGCCCGCATCGACTTCCCCGGCCACGGCGGCATCGAGAACGTCGGCCTGACCCCCGCCATCCAAGCCTTCTCGATGTGCCTGTCCGACAGCGGAGTTCGCGGCGTCTACGACAACGGACGCGGCCCGACCGGCCCCTGGGACGGACGCGCGGGCCGCCTGGTCGGCAATGAACTCCTCGACCTTCTCGCCGGCGGCATCGACCACCTGCTGAACTTCCTGGTCATCACCGACGACCACGTCGAACCCGGCAACCGGATCACCCCGTCACTGTTCCCCGCCGACGAGAACGGCGCACCCGCCAAAGTCGACGTCTCCCGCCGGCAACGCAAACCACAAACCCTCGCCAACCGCGAGTTCATGGCATGGCGCGCCGCCGAGATCATGCGCGCCGCCGGCGCCAAACAGGTCTACCGCATGGACTGGGCGCCACTGCTTCTGCACGTGCACTCCTCGATGCGCATGGGCACCTCCGCCGCGAACTCGGTCCTCGACGCCAACGCCGAAGCCCGCTGGGTCGAACGCCTCTTCATCGCCGACAACTCCGCCCTCCCCAACTCCCTCGGCGGTCCCAACCCCACCCTGTCCACCCAGGCCCTGGCCACCCGCACTGCGGAAAAACTGTTCCAGCTCTACTTCGGTGGCGATCCCTGGGTAGACAAGGAAGCACCCATCATCACCACCGACCCCCGCATCACCACCCGCCTGGCACAACTGGGTTTGTAACCGAACACATCCCACGGACCCAACCCGAGCCCGGCCCGCACCATCGCAGCCATCGAAAACCCGTACCCCGTCGACGAACGGCAGGAGTAGCAGGACCAGCACGATCGACATCGGATACAACCACAACCCGCATACAACGCGAACCGCCACCATGTCCCGCCAGCAGTGCCGCTTCATGATCAACGGGACACAGCGGCGGGCACTTCTCGCACTTTGCCGCCCCTATGTCCCGTTGATCACGCGCACACCCTTTTCCTAGCCCGTACACCCGCTATGGAGGGTGTGCACCTTGGGAAAAGGGTGTGCATTTACTGCCGGACCGCGTCCACACCCCGCCCATGCCACAACCTTCAGCCGTCCCACTCACCCAAGAATCTCGAAAACAGCACCACAGCCAGTCCTCACCCCGGAACCCACACCCTGCCCATCCCAAGCCGCGGAAGAGAAAGCCGGGAACCCCACCCAACGCGCCCAGCACTATCCGGGCATCCCACGAACCGTCACCAACCGTGTAACAGCACACCCGAGGAGTCTTGTCAGCACACAATCCTGGACAAGCGCACCGAGAATCCTCGCAAACGCGCGCCTATCCAGGACGTACATCCAAAGACTCCCGAGGTGACCAGCCCAGTGAGCTGAAGACCTCCCCAGGTTTTTCCGTGAGTAGTGCCGGGCACGACGCCTGCCGTACCCGGCCTACCTCCGCAGTCAGTCACGCGTGGTGCAAGTTCCAGCGTGGTCATCTGGCTGTGGTTGCGTTCCGGGAGTTAGGAAGAGACCTACGCCTCCTTGTACTTCCGCAGGTACTGCCCCGTCAGCGAGGTCGGGTGGTTCAGTAGCTCGGCAGGGGTGCCGGTGAACACCACTTCACCACCTGCCTTGCCGCCATCAGGACCCAGGTCGATCACCCAGTCCGAATGCGCCACCACATCAAGGTTGTGTTCGATCACGACCACTGTGTTCCCGCGTTCCACCAGACCGTCGAGCAGCGCGAGCAGGGTGTCCACGTCGGACATGTGCAGGCCGGTGGTGGGTTCGTCGAGCACATAGATCGAGCCGGTGTTCTGCAACTGGGTGGCGAGTTTGATCCGCTGACGTTCACCACCGGACAGGGTGCTCATGGCCTGGCCGAGGCTCAGATAGTCCAGCCCGACCTCGTTCATGGTGCGCAATTTGGCATTCAGTGCCTTCTCCTGGAAGAACACCAGCGCCTCTTCCGCGGTCAGTTCCAGCACGTCGGCGATCGACTTGCCGCGCAAGGTGAGTGCGAGCACGTCGTCGGAGAAGCGGCGGCCGTCGCAGGCATCGCAATGGGTGGTCACCGGATCCATGTAGGCGATCTCCGTGATGATCGCCCCGCGACCCTCGCACTGCTTGCACGCTCCGGCGGAGTTGAAGCTGAACAGCCCCGGCGATTCCCCGGTCGCCTTGGCGAACAGTTTGCGAATCGGATCCATCAACCCCAGGTAGGTCGCGGGCGTCGACCGCGAGGACGCGGCGATGGCCGACTGGTCGACGAAGATCGCCTCGGGATGTTCGACCACGAACACATCCCGGATCAGGCTGCTCTTACCGGACCCGGCCACCCCGGTGATCGAAGTCAGGATGCCGGTGGGGATTCCGACGGTCACATCCTTGAGGTTGTGCAGGTCGGCGTGCTCGATCAGCAACTCACCGGTGGCAACCCGGAAGGCGTCCTTCACGCTGAACGGTCTGCGCAGTCCGGCGCCGGTCGGAGTGTCGGCGGCCCGCAGTTCGGCGAAGCTGCCCTCGAACACCACCTGCCCGCCGTGCAGACCCGCGCGCGGCCCGACATCGACGATGTGGTCGGCGATCTGGATGACGTCGGGGTCGTGCTCGACCACCAGCACCGTGTTGCCCTTGTCCCGCAACGCCTTCAGCAAGTCGTTCAACCGGCCGACGTCACGCGGATGCAGCCCGACGCTCGGTTCGTCGAAAATGTAGGTCATCCCGATCAACGTGCTCGACAGATGCTTGATCATCTTCAGCCGCTGCCCCTCACCGCCGGACAGCGTCGAGGTCGGGCGGTCCAGGCTCAGATAACCCAGCCCGATGTCGGCGACCCGCTGCAGCGAGGTCCGGATGGCGGCGGCCAACCCGACCGCGGCCGGGACGGTGATCTCGTCGAGCAGCACCATCAAGTCGGTGATCTGCAAGCCGGCCCAGTCGGCGATATTGCGGCCGTTGATCTTCGTGGCCAGCGCCGCCGCGTTGAGCCGGGCACCGTGACAGGTCGGGCAGATCCCCTCGGTGAGGAACTGGCGCATCTGCTCGCGGGTCTTCTCACTCAACGTGGAGGTGTCGCGTTGCAGCCTGGTGCGGGTGAACTTGGTGGCGATGCCCTCGTAGTTCGCTTTCCAGGTGCCTTTGGCGAAGGTCAGTTCCACCTTGCCGCCGGAGCCGTGCAGCAGATCCTCGAACTCCTCGGCGGTGTACTCGGCGAGCTTCTTGTCCGGATCGAAGCGGCCCGAATTGCCGTAGAGCTGCCATTCCCCGCCGCCGACCCCGTAGCCGGGCAACAAGATCGCACCCTCGTTGAGCGACTTGGTTCGATCCAGCAGCCGATCCGGATCCGCGCGCACCGTGATGCCGAGGCCGTCGCAGTCCGGGCACATGCCCTGGGGCACGTTGAACGAGTAGTTGTAGACGAAACCCGCTGAGGGCGAACCGAATCGGGCGAACATGGCCCGCACCATCGAGAAGATGTCGGTCATCGTGCCGACTGTCGAGCGCGGGCCGCCGCCGACCGGCTGCTGATCGATGATCACCGGCGCGGTCAGGTTCTCCATCGCCTCGGCGTGCGGGCGTTCATAGCGGGGCAAGAAGTTCAGGATGAACGCCGGGAAGGTGGCGTAGAGCTGGCGCTGCGACTCCACCGCGATCGTGTCGAACACGATCGAGGACTTGCCGGACCCGGACACTCCGGTGAACACGGTGATCTTGTTCTTGGGGATTTCCAGCGACACGTCGCGCAGATTGTGCTCGCTGGCTCCCACGACCCTGATGACATCGGCGGAAACAGCGGATTCGGCAAAAGGCATACCGACACCTTGCCACCAGGTACCGACATTTTGTGCGGTGAATTGTGACGCAGATCACACTAAATTTTTGCTCCGCCCCCTACCCTCGTGGCGTGCGTGACGATCCCTACTGGAACCACAACACCCACTACCACCGCTGGCTGCTCGCGCAGCTCCCCGCCGACGCCCGCACCGCGCTCGACATCGGTTGCGGCGACGGCCTTCTCGCCACCAAGATCGCCCGCCGCGGTCTCACCGTGCACGGCGTCGATGTCGATCCCGCCATCCTCGCCACGGTGCCGCCCACCCCGAACCTCACTGTCGACAAGGCCGACTTCCTCGATCTCCCAGGAACTTTCGACTTCGTCACCGCCGTCGCGAGCCTGCACCACGTCCCGCTGAAAGACGGACTCACCGCCCTGCGCCGACTCGTCACTCCCGGCGGCACCCTCGCAGTCGTCGGCCTCTGGAAGTTCGCCCTGCGCACCGACTTCCCGTACCTGGCGCTGCTCCCGGCCATCGTGGCCTTCGACGCCCTGCATCGCCCGAAACGCGCCGACCCCGACGCCGCGATGCGCGACCCAGAGGACACCTATCGCGAGATCCGCGCCGCCGCCACCGAAATCCTGCCCGGCGCCCGGATCCGCCGCCGCCCGCTGCTGCGCTACACCCTGCTCTGGCGCAAACCCGCCTAGCCCACCCGACAGCATCGGCCCACCCAGCGCGAGATCGAGCGCGGCCACCTCGTCTGGCGCAAGAAACCGCCTGCGACAGCGCGCGACCCCTCGTTATCGATACTCCGCCGCGATACAGTCGTGGTATGCCATCGTCTCGGGAGCCGAAAACGCGGAAGGTCACCGTCACGCTGCCCGAAGAACTCGTCGCGACGCTCGAGAGCTGGCGCGCGAGTGGCCGGATCGAATCGGTGTCGGCGTTCGTGTCCGAGGCGGTCCAGGGTCGGATCAGCCGGGCGCAGTCGCTGGCCAAGCTCGAACAAGTCCTCGGTGGCCGCCCGCCCCTGGATCTGATCAATCGTGCCCGCGCCGTGCAGGGTCTACCGCCGTTATCCGAGGAGGAGGCTGGCAGTCCGCACGCCGGCGCCGCGTGATCTCCGCGGCCCTGGGCGGTGTCGTCTTCGACACCGCCGCCGTCATCGGGTTCGCCAACCAAGCCAACTACGCCCAAGCCGTTGTGTGGGCGACCGTGAACGCGGGCAACACCATCGTCGTGCCCGCCACCGTCCTCGGGGTGGCCCGCGCCCACATCCCCGCCGACCGGCTCGACATCCTCGCGGCGCTGCTCGAACTGCCACACACCATCGTCCCGGTCTTCGATCGCGCCGCCGCCGAACACCTCGGTGCCGCGCTCGAAGGCAGCTCCAACGCCGAAGCCCTGCTGCCCGCAGGCCACGCCACCCACGAGGCCATCGCCCGCGACTGGCCCTGCCTCACCGCCCGCCCGAAAAAGCTGCGCCAACTCGACTCCCGCGTCATCATCGACCCGCTGCCCTGACCCGGCCTAACCACTGCGACCGGGGTGTGGCATGGCGCGGACCGCGTTGCAGCAGCAGGCTGGTGTGGTGGGCGCTGCATGCGCCATCGTGCTCGCCCTGGTGATGATGGGGCGCGCATGGCGGCGGCGTGGCGCGGACCGCCTTCTCGCAGCAGGCCGGGTTGTGGGCGCTGCATGCGTCATCGCGGTCGTCCCGGTGATGATGGGCGCGCATCCTGATGGTGCACATCCAGCCCACGCCCGGCCAAGCTCGGCGGTGATCACCTAGCCGCTACCGCCCGCGCCCAACCCGCCACGCGCACTGCGCCTAACCGTCCGGCCCACACGCACACTTTTTGATTTCCCGCAGACGGAATCGCATGCGATTCGGTATGCGCCACATCAAAAAGTGTGCGGAATTGCGTCGGGCCACTCCAGCATTCACAGTCCACGAAGTATGACCTAGGCCACTCGGCCACATCTGAAAGGTGCCATTCTCTCGGCGGTTTCCGCTGGTGCCTCGAGTACGGATCGGTGCGTCCTTGCGTAATCACCGCTGAATCAGCAACGGTCGGACGAGTGGCCGCCCAGCGGACCGGTCGTGTCCGTCGGACTGCGAGGGCAGCCACACGCCGGGCTGACGCAATGCCGGTTCGGCACCGGTGTCGCTCCCAAAAGGGATGTCGGGACCGGGCTGAAGTTGCGAGTTTTCTGATGCAGAGAGAAGTTCATCCGAAGAGATTGGGAATCGCTATGCGCACACTGTTCACCACAACCACCATCGCCAGCGCGCTGATCACCGGAGCCGTGATCACCGGTGCCGGAGCGGCCGGAGCCACCCCGCCGCCGCCCTCGCCGCAATGCGCGATCGTCAGCTATCCCCTGGTCTTGCTGATCGAGGCCACCGGAGGCACCGCCAGTCCCCTGCTGCCGCTGGCCAATTCCATCCAGGCCGCAGTCTGCCCATAGCCCGCCGGTACCGAGGGTTCGGCCGACACCGGCCCGCGCCGGTGAGCAGCCCGGAGGGGCATGCCCAGATCCGGCACGTCCACCTAGCATGTTCGTCGACGCGGGCGGGACTGTCTTCGACATTGATGGTCCACTCGCAGTTACCTATTCGACCGCGCCGACCGACACCGGCTGCCATTTCTGCCACTCGACGAGCCGGGTCAGGTACTCCTCCGAGATGACCGGGTAATCCGTGCCCAGAATGATCCGAAACGGAGGCTCGTCGGCATCGACGACTTGCAGAATCGCCGATGCCGTCGAGGCCGGGCTCGCCGGTTGTATCCCTGCCAGGATCGACGCCAACGCCGAGCGGGCGTGCTGGTAGTGGGGCCGGGCGGCTCAGCGCAGCAGCTCGATCACCGGCGCGAACTGCTCCATGCTGTGCTCGAGCACGGTGATATAGCTGAAGCCGTAGCGATCACGGTGTGCGCGGACCCGCTCGGCGATCTCCTCGGGTGTGCCGATCAACAGCGTCGGCAGGTCTTCGGGGTGGTCGGCCACATCATCGGGCAGCGCGGGACCGAACAACTCCAGTACCGCGGCACGTTCCTCCGGTGGTACCACCCGCTGGATCAGGATATTGAACTCCACGCTGTCGGCGCGCTTGCCGAGCAGGCCACGCACATACTCGACCTTCTCGCCCATCTCGCCGATCCCGGCCAGGTGCAGCGGCCCGCCGTTCTCCGTCGCCGACGCGCCCGGGAACGCGATGATGTCGGCATGCTCGGCGGCCAGGCGCAGGAGCCGGTTACCCCAGCCCGCGAGCAGCAGCGGCGGGCCGGACGGCTGAGCGGGACGTGGCTGATATTCGGGGTCGGAGAACAGGGTGCGCAGCGTGGTGACCGTGCGCGCCAAGTGGTCGACGCGCTTGCCGCCGCTCTCGAAAGGGATACCCGCAGCTTCGAATTCGGCCTGCACATAGCCCGCGCCCAGGCCGATCTCCACCCGCCCGTCGGTCAGCTGGTCGGCACCGGCGATGTCGCGGGCCAGCAGCACCGGGTTGTAGAACGGGGCGTTGAGCACGAAGGTGTTCAGCCGCACCCGCTCGGTCGCCTCGGCGGCCAGGATCATCGACGGGAACGGCGCGGGGCACCCCAGATGATCGGCTACCCCGATCACGTCGTAACCCAGTTCCTCGGCCCTGCGGCACTTTTCGATCCAGTAACCCCGGGAGTCCGGCGCCACCATGTTGACACCGAACCGGAATGCACGCTGTGCGGTCACACCGTCCTGTCTACCAGCAGGCGGCGCGGGGCACAGCACACCCGGCCATCCCGGCGGCGGTCCCCGATCTGCCCTACAGTGGACGCCAGAGATTTGCTGCTCTCCCGCCGATGCTCCGCCACCTGATCCGAGAGGGGTAACCAGATGACTGAGTTAGATCCCGTGGTGCAGGAATTCGTGGACGCACTCAACGCCAACGACCAGGACCGGCTCTTCGCCGCGCTCACCGACGACGCGACCATGTCCGACGACGGCGTGGAACGCAATGTCCGGCAGTGGACCGACTCGGAAGTCTTCGGCGCCAACGGCCACATGCAGGTCGAGTCCATCGGCGACGGCGGCACCGAACTCGTCGCCGACTACACCAACTCCCGCTGGGGTTCCATGCGCACCAGCTGGCGCTTCACCGTTCGCGACGGCAAAGTAGCCCGCTTCGAAACCGGCCAAGCGTGACCGTGCGCCGAGATCCGCACTCTTTCTCGGGATCCGCACTGCCTAGGGGCGCCCGTAAGGGTCCTCGGTGCGGCCTTGCCTGCGCGGTACCGATCTTGACATCCTGAGCCTCGTGTTCGACGCGCCCCGTTACGGAACGGGCTCCCTGGCTGATGTGTTCCCTTCGCTGCTGGCCGGATTCGGGGTGCCCGGCGAGACCGATCGGCTCGGGCTGGGCATTACCGCAGACCGGGTGTGCGTGCTGCTCATCGACGGGCTCGGCGCGCACGCACTGGCGGCCAACTCCGCTGCGGCACCGTTCCTGTCGAGCCTGGCCTCGACCACGCTGACCGCAGGCTTCCCGAGCACCACCGCCACCAGTCTCAGCTCACTGGGCGTCGGCGTGCCACCCGGCGAACACGGCATCGTCGGCTACCTGCTGCGGGCGCCCGGCCAGGACCGCCTCGTCAACGCACTGCGCTGGCAGCTGCACGGCGACGGTCAACGAGTCGACCTGCTCCGCGAGCTGGTGCCCGAGCAATTCCAGCCCACCGCAACAGTATTCGAACGCGCCGCGGCTCACGGGATCACCGTCACCCAGGTCGCCCCGAACTACCAGAACGGTTCCGGACTGACCCGGGCATCGCTGCGCGGCTGCGAGTTCCGCCCCAACTTCTCGATCGGCGACCTGATCGACGGCATCGGTACCGCGATCCGCGCGGGTAGCCGCTCCCTGGTGTACGCCTACCACGCCGATCTCGACACCACCGGGCACGTACGCGGACCGTCCTCGGAAGCCTGGCTGCTCGAACTCGCCCACGTCGACCGCCTCGCCGCCGAGATCGCCGAACGATTGCCAACCGGGGCCGCGCTGCTCGTCACCGCCGACCACGGCATGGTCGAACTCGACGAACGCATCGACTTCGACAACCACACCGAACTACGCACCGGCGTACAGCAATTGGGCGGGGAACCCCGTGCACGCCACGTCTACACCGAACCCGGCGCCACCCCTGACGTCGCCGCCGCCTGGCACGACATCCTCGGCGCCGACTTCGCCATACTGTCGCGCGCCGAAGCCATCGACCGCGGCTGGTTCGGCCCCGTCGTCGCCCCGCATATCGCCGACCGCATCGGTGACCTCGTGGTCGCCGCCCGCGGCACCGGCGGCATCATCCGCAGCGGCGCCGAGCCGATCCAATCGATCATGCTCGGCCACCACGGTTCGCTCACTCCCGCCGAACTCGACGTCCCTCTTCTCACGTTCCGCTCCTGAACGGAAGATGGTCGGGGATCAACCCCAGGCGCCACCGGCGCGCCACCCATCCGCATCGCCCACGCTCGGTTCGCAATCCACGCGGTGACAGCACTGCGCTGCTGCCCTTGCCGAACGAGAGACCGCAAGGGGCTGGTAGGACTGCCGACGGCATCGCGCTCGGCGTAGCCCGGGCAGGGAACCAGCTGAGCTTCTGCTCCTGGCCGAAAGCTCATGAGGGCTGGCGTGGCAACATCCCGTTGCTGGCCGTCCGCGGGACCACCAGGACTGGTGGTGGCACCGCGCTGCTGGCCTGATCGCGTCATGTCGCTCCGTACTTCCCCCTGACACCAGAACACGAGAATCCGGCGGCACCCCGCGAACCCTGCCCCCACCACGCGACCCGCCGAACCGAGGCCGCGACACGCGGAAGGTCGGTGGCTCTAGGCTGGACGCGATCACGCGGACGGCCGCGCGACGAAGCATCCAGGAGGAGCACATGAACGCCACGCTGTCACGGACCGGACGGACCGGCCTCGCGATCGCGGCGATCGCGCTGATGCTCGCCGGCTGCACCGACGTCCAGCGCGCCCTCAACCGCGGCGGCGACACTCCGTGCAACGAGTACGTCAAGCAGAACCAGGACGAAAAGCGCATGACGATCACCAAATTCGTCAAGCAGCAGACCAATGACGAGCGCGAACCCGCGGGCACCGTGGTCGACGCGACCATGGTCTCGGTCGACCTGCTGTGCGGCGGCCAGCGCAACGCCGAAACCCCCATCAAGAACGCCGACGTCGCAGGCATTTTCATCAACAAGTGACCCATCCGGCAGTCGATGCAACACCGCATCGACTGCGTGGCGCCTACCCCTGCCGCCCAGGCAACGCGACATCCGCACTGGCTCTCGGGATCCGCACCCAGATCGGACGCCCCTAAACGGTGCGAATCCCGAGAGTCAGTGCGAATCCGCAGAGCCAGTGCGGATCCCGAGAATCAGTGCGGATCTCCAGCACTAGTGTGGATCCCGCTCAGGGGGCCGGGTGCGCGGCCAGCCAGTCGTTCGCACGCTTGCGCGATGCCCGCGACAACCACGCATCCTGAACGACCTCGGACAACTCCCGATAGGTCAGCTCACCGATTCGACTGCCGCGCACCAGCACCGACGGATGACCGTCGAAATGCCCGGTAGTGAAGAACGGCGACCGCGAATCCTGCACCAGCGCCTGCTTATCCGACTCCGACGGCACCCAGAACACGATCACATCGCTGTACCGTTCCCCGGTCTCGGCATCGAACGCATCCGGACGTGGCGTGCGAAAGAACACGAAAGACTTCCCGCCGACCTGATACACCGCGTTGCCCTTGGGCCCGTCGACCCGTGTCACATACGGCATGGCCGACGCGAGTTCGTGCACGTCGGCGACCCGGGCCCGCCGCGAAACGGTAGCCATCCCAGCAGCATAACGACGCACCCTGTCATCGCCACGCATGCCAGCGCATACAGTTCGCGGCGAATGCGGCAAACACACCCGCCACGCCGAGGCGACACGGCCCCAACGAATGGGGACCGTTCGGTTTGCCGTCAATCCCTCCCGTTCCGGTCGTGCGTACGCCAGAATGAGAGAGCGAATGTGAGCTCACACGACGATGGGGTTTCCCAAGGTGGCACAGTTCCGCACCCTGACCCAGCAGCGGGCCGAACTGGAGAAGGAATGGGAGCGCTGGGCTACGGCTCCGAGTATCGCCACGCCCCCGCCCCGAACGACCTTGCTACGCACCGACGTCGCCCGCTCCTGGCAACGCTCGCTGCACAGCGTCGACCCGTCGGTCACCGTCGCGCCCGGCCTCGACGATATCAGCGACACCTGGGCGCGCTCGCCGCTGCGCAACCCGATCACCGAACTGTCGACTGACCTGCGCGGCATTACCGAGGACGCGGGCTATCTGGCCGTGGTCACCGACGCCGACGGCACCATCATGTGGTCCTGCGGCGACCGCACCCTGCGCAGGCAGGCCGAGAATGTGAACTTCGCCCCCGGCGGTTGCTGGGACGAATCCCATATGGGCACCAACGGACTCTCCCTCGCACTGCACGACGACCGCGCCTGCTCGGTGTTCTCCGCCGAACATCTCGTCGCCGCCCTGCACGGCTGGGTCTGCTACTCCGCACCCATCCACGCCCCCGACGGCAGCCAGGTCGGCGTGCTCGACCTGTCCAGCTCCTGGGACCGCTCACATCCCGCCGTGATGACCTCGGTGCGGGCGCTGGTCACCGCCGTGGAAACCATGCTGCGCGTAGCCGAACCCGCACCGACCCCGGGCGTGCGCCTCGAATGTCTGGGCACCGCACGGCTGATCCGCGACGGCAGGCCCGTCCCGCTGCCGCCGCGCCAGCTCGAGATCCTGGCCCTGCTCGCCCTCGAACCCGACGGCTTCACCCCCGAGCAACTGCACGCCGCCGTCTACGGCGACCGTGCCGTGTCCACCAGCACCCTCAAAGCCGATGTCTCGCACCTGCGCCGCGCCACCGGCGGCGAAATCACCAACCGCCGCTACCTGTTGACCGGACCGGTCGCCTGCGATGCGGTGGACTTGCTGGCCGCCGTCGCCGCCGGGGACACCACCTCGGCGGTGTGGCTGTACCGCGGCCCGCTGCTGCCCGGCTCGGACACCCCCGGCGTGGTGCAGTGGCGCGCGTATCTCGAGGTGGGCGTGCGCAATGCGGTGCTGGCCAGCGATCGCGCCGAACACGCGGTGGCCTTCGGTGAACGCGCGCCCGGCGATATCGAGGTGCACGAGCACGCCCTGCGGCTGCTGCCCCTCGATGACGTGCGCCGCGCCGTGGTCGCTGCCCGGTTGCACACCGCGCTGCACAGCTGAACCCCTCGTGCGCGAGGTTGACCTGCGCACACCAACCTCGTACCAACCTTCACCGGTCATAGTGGCCCTCTCAGAGTGATTCTGTGAGGAGCGAGTGTCATGATCTATGCCAGACCGGGGTCCGACTCCGGCATCGTCAGCTTCGCCACCCGCTATGACAACTTCATCGACGGCGACTGGGCCCCGCCCATCGAGGGCCGCTACTTCGACAACGCCTCGCCGGTGGACGGCGAAACATTCTGCGCGGTGGCCCGTTCCAGCGCGGCAGACATCGACCTGGCCCTCGAGGCCGCGCATGCCGCCGCCGGCCGGTGGGGCGCCACCTCGCCCGCCCAGCGGGCCGTCATTCTCAACAAGATCGCCGACCGGATCGAGCGCAGCCTCGAACCCCTCGCCGTCGCCGAAACCTGGGACAACGGCAAACCGGTCCGCGAATCCCTCGCCGCCGACCTACCGTTGGCCGTCGACCACTTCCGCTACTTCGCCGGCGCGATCCGCGCCCAGGAGGGCCGGGTCGCCGAAATCGACAGCGACACCATCGCTTACCACTTCTACGAGCCGCTCGGCGTGATCGGCCAGATCATCCCGTGGAACTTCCCGATCCTGATGGCCGCGTGGAAGATCGCACCCGCCTTGGCCGCGGGTAACTGCGTGGTGCTCAAGCCCGCCGAGCAGACCCCGGCCTCGATCCTGCTCGTCATGGAGCTCATCGCGGATCTGCTGCCGCCGGGAGTGCTCAACGTGGTCAACGGTTTCGGGTTCGAGGCAGGCAAGCCGTTGGCGTGCAGCCCGCGGGTGGCGCAGCTGGCCTTCACCGGCGAGACCACCACCGGGCGGCTGATCATGCAGTACGCCAGCGAGAACATCGTCCCGGTCAGCCTCGAACTGGGCGGCAAGAGCCCCAATATCTTCCTGCCCGACATCATGGCCGCCGACGACGCGTTGCTGGACAAGGCGATCGAGGGTTTCGTGATGTTCGCGTTCAACCAGGGCGAGGTGTATGCCTGCCCGTCGCGCGCGCTGATCCACTCCTCGATCTACGACGAGTTCCTGGCCCGCTGTGTGGCCCGCACCGAGGCCATCGTCGGCGGCGACCCGCTCGATGACACCACCATGATCGGTGCCCAGACCACCGCCGAACAATGCGAAAAGATCCTGTCCTACATCGACATCGGCAGGCAGGAAGGCGCTCGCTTACTCACCGGAGGGGAAACACGCAAGGTCGACGGCCTGCCCGGCGGCTGCTACATCCAGCCCACCATCTTCGAGGGTGACAACACCATGCGGGTGTTCCGGGAGGAGATCTTCGGGCCGGTGGTCGCGGTGACGCGGTTCGACACCGTCGAGGAAGCGGTGCGCATCGCCAACGACACCCTCTACGGCCTGAGCGCCGGTGTGTGGACCCGCGACGGCAGCACCGCCTATCGGATGGGCCGCGCCATCAAAGCGGGCCGGGTCTGGACCAACTGCTACCACGCCCACCCGGCGCACGCCGCGTTCGGTGGCTACAAGAAATCCGGCATCGGCCGCGAGAACCACAAGATGATGCTGGATCACTATCAGCAGACCAAGAACCTACTGGTCAGCTACTCGCCGACGAAACTGGGGTTCTTCTGATGCAGCAATATCGAACCCATCGGATCGCCATCACCGAACGGGCCCGGACGGTGCTGCGGCAGTTGATCCAACACCACGGAGCCGTGCTGTTCCATCAATCCGACGACGACACCGCGCCGATGTGTTTCCCGGTGCGCGAGTTCCGGATCTGCGCCGCCGACGTGCTGCTCGGCCACCTGCCCTGGCACACCGAATTCTGGATGAGCGCCGACCAATACGAGGTGTGGAAACACACCCACCTGACCGTGGACGTGGTGGACGGGCGCGGCAGCGGCCTGTCGCTGGAGGCCCCGGACGGGGTGCGCTTCGTCATCCGGTCCCGGCTGCTCACCGATCAGGAAGCGGCGCTGTTGCCGCCGCCCCGCACCGGGGCCGATCGGCTGACCTAGAGACCACCGGGATGCTCCGAGCCCGCACTGTCGAACCGGACGATCGCGCGGGGCGGGCCAACCTCCGCACTCGCCGCGCGCGGGCGGACCGGCGCTCCTCGGAGAGAACCGGCGGCGGCGTCTGCCGGGTGGGCGCACGACCACCCGGCGGACGTCGACATCAGCGACCGGGCAGGAACCGCAGACTCCGCGCGACGGTCATCAGGAACCGCTGCCACTTGTCCTGCGAAACCAGCGGCGGCGCATCCAGATTCAGGAAACGGGTGACCACCACGGTCTGCGGTTCGGTGAACTTGAGCAGTCCGTCGGGGCCGTGCCTGCGCCCGACACCGGAGATCCCCATGCCACCCATCGGCGCGGCGGTGCTGCCCCACGCGGGGGCGTAGCCTTCGTCGACGCACACGGTGCCCGCGTGCAGTCGCGCGGCGATGCGCTCGCCCTCGGACTTGCTCGCCGCCCACACGCTGGCGTTGAGGCCGTATTCGGTGTCGTTGGCCAGGCGCACGGCCTCGTCCACGGTGTCGACCGGGTAGATCGAGACCAGCGGGCCGAAGGTCTCGTTGCGCCCGCACTCCATCTCGTCGGTCACCTCGGCGAGCACGGTCGGTTCGAAGAACAGCGGGCCCAGATCCGGGCGGGCCTTGCCGCCGGCGAGCACCTTCGCGCCCTTGGAGGTGGCGTCGGCGACGTGCTTGGTGACGGTCTCGAGCTGCGCCTCGGAGATCAGCGAACCGATATCGGCCGAATAGTCATAGGACGCACCGAGTTTCGCGGCCTTGACGGCGGCGACGAACTTCTCGGTGAACTCGTCGGCGATCGCGCGCTCGACATAGAGCCGTTCGATCGAGATGCACAGCTGCCCGGCGTTGGAGAAGCACGCGCGCACCGCGGCCTTGGCGACCTTGTCCAGGTTCGCGCCCTTGGCCACGATCATCGGGTTCTTGCCGCCGAGTTCGGCGGAGAAGCCGATGAGCCTGCGCCCGCACTGCTCGGCCAGCGTGCGCCCGGTCGCCGAGGAGCCGGTGAACATCAGGTAGTCGCAGCCCTCGACGATGGCGGTGCCGACCACGGTGCCCGGTCCGGGCACCACCGCGAGCAGATCACGCGGCAGGCCCGCGCGGTAGAGCAGCTCGGCGTTGGCCAGCGAGGAGAACGGGGTCTGGCTGTCGGGCTTGACGAGCACCGCGTTGCCCGCGATCAGCGCCGGGATGGAGTCGCCGATCGAGAGCAGCATCGGATAGTTCCACGGGGCGACCACACCGACGACACCCTTGGGCTGGGTGCGCACCGAGGTGCGGTTGAGCACCGGGAACGCGCCCGGCACGCTGTGCGGGCTCAACAGTTTCGCGGCGTTCTTGGCGAAATAACGGGCCGCGAAGATCAGGCCCATGATCTCTTCCTGCGCCGCCCAGCGCGCCTTGCCGGTCTCGGCCTGCACCACATCCATCAGGAACTCGCGGTGCTCCACGATCAGCGCCCGATACCGTTCCAGCACCGCGGCGCGGTCGGCGACCGAGCGTGCCGCCCAACGGGTCTGCGCGGTCCTGGCCTTCTCGAACGCCGCGGCCACGTCCTCGGCGGTGCCCACCGGCACACTGCCCAGCGGCTGACCGGTGAAGGTCTCGGCAATGGTCTTGCGCGAGCGGTCTTCCGGGCGGTCTATCGCGGCCAGCGCGCTCAGACGGTCGAAGACTGCGGCTTCGGGCGCGGGCATCGTTGCCTCCTACAGGTGTATATCGATGCGATCTTGTGTAACCGAGAGATACACACAATCTACGCCGGACACGGCCTAGTCAGAAGCCGTTGCCGTTCACATCGTGCCCGATCGTCGCCCATTCGGCCCGAAATGTCGCATATTCGCGGTCGGCGCGGCAAAGTCAATTCCAGTCCCACTCACCGGGACACAACGGACAAACGGTCCGTTTTGTGGTTTAGGTTGACCCGATGTTCAGAGCGAGGCTCGGGGTTCGTACGCGGATCCTGGCAATCGCGCTCATTCCGAGCTTGACTCTGCTTGTAGTCGGCGTGGGCGCAGCGGGGTACCTGGTAGCCGAAGGCACAACGGCCCGAGAGTGGGCGGTGCAGAACCAGAAGGCGATCCCGCACACCAGGGAGTTGATGGAGGCGGTCCAGCAGGAACGCCGCCTGGCGCTGGCCCAGCTCGCCGGTGACGACACCGTGCCCCCCGCACTGGCCGCCGCGCGGATCCGCCTCGACGGCGCGATGCGCGGGCTGATCGAGATCTCGGCCGGGCTGCGCGCGGTCGACGACTCCAAGATCGGCGACGACGTCGCGGGCTTCAACACCCTGCTCAGCCAGATGACCCAGGTGCGAATGGCCACCGACGGCGGCCAGCTGCAACCCTCCGACGCCTACATGTTCTACAACCGGCTGCTCGACGTCATCTCCGTCGGCACCGAAATCGCCGAGCAGACCGCCCCCGACACCGAGATCGGCGTCGCGATCGCCGACGGCATGCGCTTCCTCAACGCCGCCGAGGCGATGGCCCGCAGCAACGCCCTCGGCGTCATGCTCGCCACCAACGACGGGCCCGCCGCCATTCCGATCGAGGAGTTCCTGCGCCAGGTCGGCTTCTACCACACCGAAATCGGTTACCTGGCCAGCGAACAAGGCGCCGCCAGCGCCCAGCACGAGCGGCTGCAGAAGCTCACCGGAAGCAACGCCTGGCAGCAGCTGTCGCTGATGGAAACCGCGCTCGCGCAACGCTATCTGACCGCGCAGGCCAACGCCGCGAACAGCTCGTCGAGCAGTTCGTCGAGCAGTTCGTCGAGCAGCAGCAGTTCCTCGAGCAGCACCAAACAGCTGCCGCTGCCGATGTCGACGATCGACTGGCAGAACGCCGCCGCCGAAGTGAACCGCACCCTGATCGATGTCTGGATCTCGCAGAACAAGCACGCCCAGGAACTGGCCGAGGACAAGGCCAACACCTCCGCCGCGAACTCGCTCTACGCCGGCGGCGGCGTGCTGGTGGTCAGCATCGCGGCCTTCCTGATCGCGCTGGTGCTGGCCAACCGCGTCATCCGCAGGCTCAAACGACTGCGCAGGCAGACCTTCGCCATGGCCGACGAGCGACTGCCCGAGACCATGCGCAGGCTCAACGAGGGCGAAATGATCGACCCCGCAGCCGAAACGCCGGTCCTGGACTTCGGCCACGACGAGATCGGCCAGGTCGCCAAGGCGTTCCAGCACGCACACGCCGCGGCCATCGGCGCCGCGGTCGCCGAGGCCCGCACCCGCGAGGGCGTCAAGGCGGTCTTCCTCAATATCGCCCATCGCAGCCAGATCGTGGTGCACCGCCAGCTCGAGATCCTCGACGAAGCCGAACGGCGCCAAGAGGATCCGGCGCTGCTCGACACCCTGTTCCGGCTCGACCACCTGGCCACCCGGGAACGCCGCAACGCCGAAAACCTCACCATCCTCGGCGGCGGCCAGCCCGGCAGGCAGTGGCGCAACCCGGTCCCGCTGATGGACCTGGTGCGCAGCTCGGTCGGCGAAACCCTGGACTACGCCAGGGTTCGGGTCTCGCGGCTGCCCGAGGTGCACGTCGTCGGCACCGTCGTCGCCGACCTCATCCACCTGCTCGCCGAACTCGTCGACAACGCCACCGCCTTCTCCCCGCCGCAGTCGCGCGTCGAGGTCAGCGGCAACGTGGTCGGCAAGGGCGTGGTCACCGAGATCAGCGACCAGGGCATGGGCATGTCCGAGTCCGAGCTCACCCGGCTCAACGACATGCTGCGCACCCCACCGGATTTCGGTGTCGCGGCGCTGTCGGCGGACTCGCGCCTCGGGTTGTTCGTGGTCGCCCAGCTCGCCGTGCGCCACGGTGTCACGGTGCGGCTCTCGGAATCCGATTACGGTGGCATCAAAGCGATCGTGCTCATCCCCTCGGCGCTGATCGTCACCGACTCGGTGCCCGCGCAGACCCCGGCCGAGCTCACCGACCCCGGCCGACGCCGGCGCATGACGGCGCCGGTGCCCGAGCCCGTCGAATCCGCCCAGCCCGCAACAGGTGCGGTCGCGACACTGGCGATCGAATCCCCGCCGCCCTACGGTCCACGCCCCCACCAGCCCCCCGCGCCGCGCCCCGACGGCGACGGCCGCCCCGCCCTGCCCCGCCGGAGCAGGCAAACCAACCTGGCCCCGCAACTGGCCGAACCCGCGCCCGAGCAGCCCGCCGCCCCGGCGCCGCCCGCCCGGTCCGCCGAACAAGCACGCGATCTGATGTCCGCCATCGAGAACGGGACCAGGCAGGGCCGACGCTCCGCCGGCGTCCCGGACGAACAGGAAGGTTAGGAGTGTCCGCTTCTCCTACAGGTGATCTCAATTGGTTGCTCGACGATCTCGTCGACCGGCTGGCCGGGGTACGCCACGCGGTGGTGCTGTCCACCGACGGACTGTTACTCGGCCGCTCCAGCGCGATGACCCGGGAGGACGCCGAACACTTCGGCGCGATGTCCTCGGCGCTCTACGGGCTCGCGCGCAGCGCGGGCAACCGATTCGACGGCGGCGGGGTCCGCCAGGCCGTCATCGAACTCGACCGGGCCGTGCTGTTCGTCACCTCCGCAGGTGACAACGCATGCCTTGCGCTGCAAGCGATCGAGTCCGCGAACCTGGGCATGGTGGCCTACGAAATGAACCTCACCGTGCAACGTGTCGGCACCTATCTGTCCACCACGCCACGGCGTGATCTCGTCGGACAGGGCGAGTCGAATCTGCCATGACGCACCCGCGTGAGCCCTGGTTCGACGAGGCGGCAGGCCCGCTGGTACGCCCCTACGCGGTCACCCGCGGGCGCACCAGCGCGGCCGGTCCCGAACTGGACATGCTCACGTCGGTGGTCACCGACGACTCGGCGAGCCCGCTGCGCCGAATGGAACCCGAATACGCCGATATCCTTCGGCTGTGCCGTGTTTCGCAATCGGTGGCCGAAGTGTCGGCACAGTTGCGTTTACCGCTCGCGGTGACGAAGATCCTCGTCGGCGACCTCATCGGCGACGGGCAACTCATATTCCGTGCTCCCGTACCGACGGAAGCCGGGCCCGAAGACCTCAACATATTGCGAGCGGTACTGGATGGAATCCGAAAACTTTGACCCCAGCGGCACGCCGCATTTGGCCGCCTCGGTCAAGATCCTCGTCGCCGGCGGCTTCGGCGTCGGCAAGACGACCATGGTCTCGGCGATCAGCGAGGTCGCGCCGCTGCGCACCGAAGAGCTGATCACCGAGGTCAGCACCGGCGTCGACGATCTGTCCGGCGTGGAATCGAAGACAACGACCACGGTCGCCCTGGACTTCGGCAGGCTCACCATCGACCGAGACCTGGTGCTGTATCTGTTCGGCACGCCGGGACAGGACCGCTTCTGGTTCCTCTGGGACGAACTGGCCCGCGGCGCCCTCGGCGCCGTCGTGCTGGCCGACACCCGCCGCCTCGGCAATTCCTTTGCCGCCGTGGACTTCTTCGAACGGCGCAGGCTGCCGTTCATCGTCGGGGTCAACTGCTTCGACGGGGCACCGGTCTACACCATCGACGAGGTGCGCGACGCGCTCGATCTCGACCCGAGCACGCCGGTGCTGCTGTGCGATGCCCGCGACCGCGGCTCGTGCAAGCTGGTCCTGATGACGTTGGTCGAGCACCTCATCGAACGGGTGCAGCCGTCGGCGGTCACCACCTGAGCGCCCGCCCCGGCCGTCGGAGCTGCCGGGGCGCAAGCCTTTTCGCGAGCTGATCAGACCTGGCTCAGCCAGGCGAGGAACAGCAGCACACCCAGGGCGCACAGCACTACCGTCACCGGTATCGGCCAGGGGGATCTCGCGCGGCCGAGCACCGCGCGAGCCAGTCGCACCTGTAGCGCGCCGAGTGCGGTCAGCAGTAGCAAACACACCGGCAGCAAGCCCAGGCCCAGCAGCGCGTGCACCGCCCACGCACCGGCCAATGTGGGCCCGCCCCAAGAGTTCCCGTAGTCGTCCGAGGCCACCAGCGGATAGAGCACGCCGCGCACCGCGGCGAGCACGGCGAGGAACGCCAGAAACCAGGTCACCAATCCCAGTGCACCACTGAGCACTCGGTGCACCGTGGCACGCACTGCCAAACGGTCACGGGGAGTGATGGGTTCGCCGAGCAGTCGCCGAGGAACGCGTAATCGTGGGGCGACCGGGCCGACCGCGAGGGGAAGCGCCCACAGGGCGTAAGCCGCCCCGCGCAGCCAGGCCGGGAACACACTCATAGAGCCGACCGTAGCGCCGTTGTGCCGGTGGCTCAGCGCAATCGGCCCGCATCCACCAGATCGTCGAACAGCAACTGATCCACCGGCGGCACCAGCGCGCGATCGGCGTAGCTGAACCACGCCATTTCCTCGATCTCGCTACTGGCGGCGAGGGTGCCGTGATAGTCGGCGGTGTAGCAGCTCATCCGCACCACCAGTCGTTCGGCGGGTGCGTGCACGGCCTCGTAGGTGCCGACGTGCGCGACGGTTTCGGGCAGCAGGGCGACGGTGAGTTCTTCCTCGATCTCGCGCACCAGCGTCTCCAGATCGGTCTCGGTGCCCTCGCGCTTGCCGCCGGGGATGTAGAACACATCCTTGCCGCGCGGGCGCGCGCACAGGATCCGCCCGCCCTCGATCCGCACCCATGCGACCGTGTCGATCAGCTGCCCGTCCACCCCCGCACCCTAACCAGTGACGGGCCGGGCACTGATAGCGACACCGGCGAAAATTCGGTGTCTCCCCCAGGGAGCGCGCCACTATGGTGAACCGATGACATCGGTCAAACAGATCCAAGTCACTTTCGACTGCGCCGAACCCGAGCGCGTCGCCCGCTTCTGGTCCGAGGTGCTCGGCTACGAGCACCAAGGGACCGCAGCCGTCGATCCCACGGGTGTGGGCCCGCGCCTGTACTTCCAGCGCGTGCCCGAAGGGAAAGTGGTCAAGAACCGGGTGCATCTCGATGTGCGGGCCGGTACCGGGCTCGTGGGCGCGGAGCGCGTGGCGGCCTTGGAGGCCGAGTGTGCGCGATTGATTCCGCTCGGCGCGGTCCGCCTGCATCTGCTGGAGGCCGATGACGACAACGAGTCCTGCCTGGTGATGCAGGACATCGAAGGCAACGAGTTCTGTCTGGACTGAATGGACGCACGTTCGGTGCCCGGCAGTGCGAAACTGCCGGGCACCGAACGCTTTCTAGGTCACCGGCTCAGCCGCTGGAAACGACCCACCGCCAGCGGCAGGAACACCGCCGTGAGGATCAGCGGCCACACCGCGCCCATCAGCAGCGCGTGCTGCTCGATCCAGGAATCCCCGCTGCCCGACGGTGAACCGAACAGCTCACGCGTGGCCGCGACCGTCGAGGAAATCGGATTCCACGAGGCGATCACGCCCAGCCAGCTCGGCATCAGCTGCGGCGCAACGAAAATGCTCGAGATCATCGTCAGCGGGAAGGCGACCGCGAACAGCCCGCCCGCCGCCTCCGGGTTCGGCACCATCAGACCCAGCCACACCCCGACCCAGATCAGCGCGAACCGCAACCACAGCAACAGCGTGAAGGCCGCCAGCCCACCGAGGATGCCGCCCTCGGGACGCCAGCCGATGACCAGCGCGGTGAGCATCAAAATCGTCAGCTCCGCGCAGGCCACGATCAAATCGGTGACACCACGCCCGGCCACCACCGCCGACGGTGCCATCGGCATCGAACGGAACCGATCGATGACCCCCTTGGTGGCGTCGTGCACCATCACCGTCGCAGTGTTGATGAACCCGAACGCCATCGTCATGACGAACATGCCCGGCATCAGGAAGTCCCGGTAGTCACCGCCGCCGGGCACCGTCATCGCGCTGCCGAACACATACCCGTACAGCAGCACCGACAGGATCGGGAAGCCGAGCTGCCAGGCGATGTTCACCGGCATGCGCTGATAGTGGGTCAGCCCGCGCCGCACCACATTCCAGCTGTCCGCGACCGCCCAGTACGCCCGCGACCGGGACTTCGCGGGGGTGAGATCCATGGTTGTCATCAGGCCGCTGCCTCCGTGCTCGTGCGATGTCCGGTCAGGTGCAGGAAGACGTCATCGAGACTGGGCCTGCGCAAGCCGATGTCCTCGACCGTGATTCGTTCGTCCTGCAAGGTGCGCGCCACCTCGGTGAGCGCCCCGACGCGATCGGCGACGGGCGCGTGCACCCGCCGCAGTACCTCGTCGATGTCGGGTTCGCCGTCACAGACCCGCGCCACCAGCTTGGCCACCGCGGGCAAGTCGACGGCGTCGGCGGCGATCACCTCGATGAGGTCGCCGCCGATCGTATTCTTCAGTCCGTCCGGGGTGTTGTCGGCGATCGCGCGGCCCTGATCGATCACGGTGATCCGGGACGCGAGTTTGTCCGCCTCCTCCAGGTATTGGGTGGTGAGCAGCACCGTGGTGCCGTCGGCGACCAACGCGCGCACCGACTCCCACACCTCGCCGCGGCTGCGCGGGTCGAGTCCGGTCGTCGGCTCGTCGAGGAACAGCACCTCCGGTGCCAGGATCATCGAGGCGGCCAGATCCAGCCTGCGCCGCATGCCGCCGCTGTAATCGCCGACCCCCTTGTCGGCCGCGTCGACGAGGCCGAACTGGGCCAGCAGCTCGTCGGCCCGTTGCTTGGCGCGCTTGCCGCCCAAATGGAAGAGCCTGCCGAACATTTCCAGGTTCTGCCGCCCGGTGAGCACCTCGTCCACTGCCGCGTACTGACCGGTCAGCCCGATGCGAGCGCGCACCGCACGCGGTTCGCGCGCCACATTCAGCCCCGCCACGGTGGCGTGGCCCTCATCGAGCCGGATCAGTGTGGACAGGATGCGCACCGCCGTGGTCTTGCCCGCGCCGTTCGGCCCGAGTAGCCCGTGCACCGTGCCGCGGTGCACGGTCAGATCGAAACCGTCCAGGGCGCGTTTGTCCCCGTATCTCTTCCCCAGCCCCTCGGCGAAGACCGCGTATTCGTTCACTCAAACCCTCCGATTCGTACCGCACCCGCGAAACTGGGTACGTTGTACCCGATTAAGAGTACAACGTACCCAGTTTCTTGCCAAGCGGCTATTGTTGCCACCATGACGAGCACGGAGACCAGCGGAAGCGGTGACCTCGCACGCACTCTCGATCTGCTGTGGGACTCCGGCCCGCGTCCGAGCCGCGGTCCGAAACCGGGTCTCACGCTCGATCGCATCGTGGAGGCCGCCATCGAGGTGGCCGACAGCGAAGGACTCGCAGCGGTCACCATGCGCCGGGTCGCCACCCAGCTCGGCACCGGCACCATGTCGCTGTATCGCTACCTGCCCGGCAAGGCCGAACTGCTCGACGTGATGCTCGACCGGGTGCAGCAAACCACCGCTGAACCCGCCCCCGACGGTGGCTGGCGCGGTGCGCTGGAAGCCATGGCGCATCGCGGTCTGGCGCTGTTCCGGCGGCATCCGTGGCTGGTCGAGGTCAACCAGACGCGGCCGGTGCTCGGGCCGAGTGCGGTGGAGGGAATGGAGTTGTTCCTGACCGCGATTCGGCCGATGGGGCTGCCGGATCGGGAGCTGATCTCGGTGGTCATTCTGATCGACGGCTACGTCGGGAGTGCCGCGCGCACCCAGTTGTTCGCGCAAGAAGCCGAGCGCAAGACGGGTTTGACCAATCAGGAATTCTGGGACGCGCAGGCTCCCCGGTTGGAAGTGGCCATGGCCAGTGGACGCTATCCCGTCATGAGTTCGCTGGATGACGACGCCTTCGACGCCACCTTCGACCACTTCGACTTCGGGCTGCAACGCATTCTCGATGGGCTCGAACACTATGTGGCGCAACACAAGAAGCACAGGGCACGGTAGTCCCGGGGTACCGAGGCGCGTCACCGCCGACCCCGCCTGCGTTACTCGGTCAACCGAACTGGCTGATTCGACCTCGGTGACCGTCTCCCTCAGCCCCGAAAACCACCGGCGCAGTACGGCTTTGCGCAAAATGCCGATACGCCGACGATCTCGGCATCAGCATCGCCCAGCAGGCCGAATCCGAGTCGAGTAGGTGTGAATGCGCCGAGGTGCTGCGGACTAGCCGGCGTGCACGGTCAGCGCGTCGCGACCGAGAGCCTGAGCCAGATGCTCGACCGCCGCATCGAAGCCCTTCCCGGGCAGCGGCGCACCGTCGAACATCGCCACGGTCACCGTGTCGTCGGCGAGTTCCCACGTGCCCGCGATGCGGCCGCCGACCACCACGATCGGTGAGATCCAGCCCGCGGTGCGACTGACCTTCGCACGATGATCGCCAGGCAGCAGCACGGTGTCGGCGGTGCCCGGACCCAGGACATACTGGTCGAAGCCGCCGAGCAGGTGCACCGCCTTCGTCGGCTTCGTCGCGACGAGTTCGTCGAGGTGTTCGGTCAGCAGATAGCCGGAGCGGCCTTCGACTTCGACCTCGGTCACGGTCTCCCCCAGCTCCGAAAACCACCGGCGCAGCACGGGTCTGCGCAAACTACCGCGGCTGAGCCAGGCATCGAATGCCTCCGGCGTCGCCGGGCCGTAAGCGCCGAGGTAGGCGGTGATCGCCAGCGGTGCGGCGGCATCGGGCTCGGGCAGGCCCGGCCAGCCATCGACCAGCTGTGCCGGATCGGCGAAGGTTATCTTGCTGCCCTGGGCGGGGCCGTGACAGATCGCGCCTTGCCAGGCAAGGGGTTTGAGCAACGCGCCCCAGCCGGAGCGCAGCTGCTCACCGAGCCGATGGAACGCGGGATCCGCGATGACGGCCTCGACCAGTTCCTCGCGAGTGAGCACCGCGCCGTCGAGCACCTCGCGCACCCGCTCGGTCAGCGCCGCGACCTCGGCGGGCGAGGCGCCGAAGTTGCGCTCCCACACCGGTCGCTCCCAGGTGCGCGCCGACGCGAGCAGGGAAAGGAAAGCCGCGGCGAGATCAGGGGTGAGCGCGTGCAGCGTGCCGCGCATCGCCCACGTCTTGATCAGAGTTCGGTCGTTGAGCGCACCGACCAGCGCACCCGCTTGCGGGGCCGAACCACGCAGCGCCACCGCCAGTTCCGCGGCCGAGGTGACCTGCGCCTGCACTCCGCACAATCGGGCCACGATCTCGGTCAGCTGCGTGGCGGGTGCTGCGACGTACTGCCTGCGCAGCCGCCACGCGAAAACCTGATCCCAGGTGAGGCGCACAGGTAACTCCTTCGAACGTCAGCCCAACACGGCGCTGCAGAAGGCTACCGTGGCCGCGGCGAACGCCAGTCCGGTCACCGTTGTCGCGATCACGCCGAGCAGCGCGGTGCGGGTGGTCGCCCGCCGGATCGGGCTCACCGGATCGACCAGGCGCTCGGCCCTGGCCAGCACGGCGGTGCCCGCGGCGGCCAGCGCGCCCGAGGGCACCGGGCCGGACACGCCGAGGATCACCAGGAGTCCGCCGAGCAGCGGTGCCGAGCCGTGGGTGCGTGCCGCCTTGTCGTCGGCGCACATCTCGAGCAGCCGGGCGATCTCGGCGGCGCCCGCGGTGACCAGGCGCAGACCCGGCAGCGTGGTGGCGATCGCACGCAGTACCGCGGTCAGCGGGGCGTGCTTGCCGGAAAGGTGTGCGTGTTCGTGGGCTAGAACCGCAGCGAGCTGGTCGGGTGCCAACGCCTCGAGCGCGGCGCTGGTGACGACGATGGTGTCGGGCCGGCCCGGCACGCAATAGGCTTGGCGCTCCGGCGAATCCAGCACCAGCGCGGCCAGTCCGGGTACTCGGCGCCCGACCAGTCGCAGCGCTTTCGTGTGTTCCTGGGTGCGCTTGCGCATCTCGCGCACCACCGTGACCGCCCGGGCCACCACGGCGATTGTGCAGGTGGCGACCAGCGCGCCGACCGCGAAGGTGGCGGCTTTGGTCGCGCCGGTGCCGTCCTCGTGGATCGGGGTCCACATGATCGCGAAGCAGGCGCGCAACGCGTCGTGCGGATGTCCCCAGTAGGTGGCGAATTCGACGGTGAGCATGGTCGCCGCCGCGGCCCACGACCCGAGCGCGCCGACGATCGCGACGACCCAGGCGATGATGCCCAGCCGCGGCGCGTTACCGCGCCGGGTCAGCCTGCGCAGCACCGGCGGGCCGACCGTGGCCACGGCGCTGCCGTACAACATCAATGCGATCGCCAGCGTCATGGCGCGGCGCTCTCGGTGCCCGGCGGTGCGTCCGGGGTCTTGCGGGCGGTGAGCCTGCGTAGCGCGGCGCGCAAGCCCGCCGATTCCTCGGCGCTGATCCGGTCCACGAAATGGCTGAGCACCAGATCGGAGCGGCCGCCCGCGCCGAGTGCCTCGAGCATGAGCCGGGCGCTGTGCTCCTCGCGGGTCAGCGTCGGCCAGTACCGGTAGGCCTTGCCCGCGCGCTCGCGCGCCAGCCAGCCCTTGCGGTGCAGGTTGTCCATGGTGGACATGACGGTGGTGTAGGCGATGTCGCGCTGCGCGGACAACTCGTCGAATATCTCGCGCACCGTGGTGTCCTCTGCGTCCCGATCCCAGATACGGTCCATGATCACCGCCTCCAGGTCTCCAAATCCGCGCACCGTACCGACTCCCTCATCCAAAACGTGCCGTGCCGTCGGGTCAGCGTACCGGTTCGTCCGAATTGCTACGTAGTCAAACCGTAGATTGCGCGCGTTTTGTTCGATCACCCGGGTTCCGGGTGTCGGTGGGCTATGCGAACATATGTTCGTGTCCGACGCACCCGCCTCCCGCCCGCGGATCGTGGCGCGGGCCGAGTCGTCGATCCTGCATGCCGACCTCGACTCGTTCTACGCGGCGGTCGAGCAGCGCGATAACCCGCGGTTGCGCGGCAAGCCCGTCATCGTCGGCGGTGGGGTGGTGCTCGCGGCGAGTTATGAGGCGAAGGCGTTCGGGGTGCGCACGCCGATGAACGGCGGGCAGGCGCGGCGGTTGTGCCCGCACGCGATCGTCGTGCCGCCGCGCATGGCGGCCTACGCGGCGGCGAGCAAGGCGGTGTTCGAGGTCTTCCACGACACCACGCCCGTGGTCGAGGGCATCTCGATCGATGAGGCGTTTCTCGATGTCGGCGGTCTGCGCCGGATCGCGGGTGCGCCGATCGGTATCGCCGAACGGTTACGCGCGCGGGTGCGCGACGAGGTCGGGCTGCCGATCTCGGTGGGTATCGCCCGCACCAAATTCCTGGCCAAGGTCGCCAGCGCCGTCGCCAAACCCGACGGCCTGCGCTTCGTGCCACCCGACGGCGAACTCGAATTCCTGCACCCCCTACCCATCGAAAGACTGTGGGGCGTCGGCGAAGTCACCGCCCGCACCCTGCACGAGCACAACATCACCCGGGTCGGCCAACTCGCCGACCTCGGCGAAAGCCCGCTGCGCGCCATCCTCGGCCCCGCCGCCGCCCGCCACCTCTACGCCTTGTCCTGGGCCCGCGACCCCCGCCGTGTCGAAACCGGTGTCCGCCGCCGATCCATCGGCGCCCAGCGCGCCCTCGGCCGCGCACCCCACCCACCCGACGAAATCGAGGCCTACCTGCACGGCCTGACCGACCGCCTCGGCCGCCGCCTCCGCGCCGCCGACCGCATCTGCCGAACCGTGGTGCTACGCATGCGTTTCGACGACTTCACCCGCGCCACCCGCTCGCACACCCTGCCCGAAGCCACCGACCACACCGACACCCTCTTACAAGCCGCCCTATCGCTGCTGGCCACCGCCACGCCGACCATCGAGGAACGCGGCCTCACCCTGATCGGCCTGTCCCTGACCAACCTCACCGACGCCGACCCCTTCCAACTCCCCCTCCCCTTCGACCCTCGCGCCACCAACACCCTCGACGCCACCCTCGACGATCTGCGCCACCGCTTCGGCTCCACCGCCATCACCCGCGCCGCACTGCTACGACGCGGTGAAGGTCTGTCGGTTCCCTTGCTGCCGGACTGACACGACAATGCCGGCCTGCCGACCGGACCACCACAGTCCTGCAAGGTTGGACGGGCTGCGAGACGTGTGGTCGGCCGATGGCTCAGCAGCCTTCCGAATCAGACTGGCAACTCAGCCATCGAGCTGGGAGAAGAGGACCGTCGCCGGGAACGGACTCTCGAGAACCACCGCCTCCTGATGGGTGTCGACCAGCCGGTAGACGCGGGTCGCCCAATCGAGGCGGTACTCGTGAATCATCTTCACGTACAAGCTCGCATCCAGGTGAACCACCAAATAGACCGGGATGCCTTCGTAGGCGTATTCGGCCAGCTTGTCGACGGTGTCGGTGTAGCCCGACCCAGGCGAAACAACCTCGACAACCAGCAAGGCGTCATTCGTAGTCAGCTTCGTGCCGCGCTCGACGCAGCGATAGACGGTGACATCCGGCCGGCGAAATGAGAACGCGCCGTCGCGGTTTCGCCGCCGGGTGAAATGAACGTCGACGTCGGTCGACACACGTGTGCAGGGCTCGGCAGGCTTGGCGGCCTCGAGGTGGTTGGCGAGCCGCCGTGCTACATCGCTGTGCTCGGGCGAACCGCTCTGGCATCGAATGATGTTGCCGTCGATGACCTCGATCAGCTTGCGCAAGTCGTCCGGCAAAAGGTCGTAGTCGGCCTCGGTCATCTCCAAGGCGCCGGGATCGTCGGCCCAAACCGGTAGTACGCTCACTGGCTGCCTCGCTCGGAGAAGGGCTATCGGTCAACGGTCATGCTACGCGGCAGTGCGTCGGCGTAGCACGACCGTTCAGCTCCGAGCTGCGATTTCGTTCGCGCTTACGAGGCGGACTGGGCTTGGGTGGCGGCCAGGGCTTCCTCTTGGATACGCGGGAATTGCGCGGTCATCGCTTCGGCCATGGCTTGGGCGGCGGAGAGGGGGCGGATCATGACTGTGAGGCTGTCGATCAGGCCGTTGTCGTCGTAGTGCAGGAAGTCGCAGCCGTTGACGGTTTTGCCGTTGACGGTGGCTTCGAAGATCAGGGCGTGGTCGCGGCCGTCCGGGTTGGCGATCTCGCGCACGTACCGGAAGTCCTCGAAGACGCGCAGCACTCCGCGCAGGATCGCGGCGGTGATCGCCTTACCCGGGTAGGGCTTGAACGCCACCGGGCTGGTGAACACGACGTTCTCGGCGAGCACCGCCGCCATCGCCTCGCTGTCCCTGGCCTCGACGGCTTCGCGGAACGTAGTCATCCCTGCACCTCGCATATGCAACTCGTTGAATAGGGTCCGATCGAGAGTAACCCAGAAGCGCCACCACGAGACGAATACGGGTCGAGTGCGCGACCTACTCCATCTTCACCGGGATCTTCCGCGCAGAACTAGCGGACTCGTTCATCCGGATCCGCACGCTGAGGATCCCGTTCGCGTAGGTCGCGGCGATGTCGTCGTCCCGCGCCCCAGCGGGCAGCGCGACGGTGCGCATGAGCGATCCGTAGCGGAACTCGGAGTATCCGCCGACCGAGCGTTCTTCGCTGCGTTCGGCTTTGATCGTCAAACGCCCGTCCTGCACGGTGACCTCGAGGTCCCGATCCGGGTCGATCCCGGGGATCTCGACGCGCACGACGTGGTAGTTGTCTTTATCCGGTGCCTCTTCCACCCGCAGATCACCGCCTGAGCCGGATCCGACGAACGGCACGATCTTGCGCAGGAAATCGCCGACGCCGGCGAGGGGCGAGCGGGACTGCGTTGACTGAGGAAGCTGACTCATCATTTCCTCCTGAAGTCGGCTGCTGACCCCGTCAATTTTATCGCCGTTCAGCGAGATCGTTTGGGGCGCTTGTCCATCAACCGCAAAATCAACGGCGTGAAGATGAGCTGCATCGCCAGGTCCATCTTTCCGCCGGGGACCACGATGCAGTTGGGGCGCGACATGAACGAGTCGTGCAGCATCGACAGCAGGTAGGGGAAGTCGATCACCTTGGGATCGGCGAAGCGGATGACGACGAAGCTCTCGTCGGCGGTGGGAATGCTGCGGGCGATGAACGGGTTCGAGGTGTCCACGGTGGGCACGCGCTGGAAGTTGACGTACGTGTGGGAGAACTGCGGGCAGATGTATTTCACGTAGTCGGGCATGCGGCGCAGGATCGTGTCGATGACCGCTTCACTGGAGTAACCCCGTTCGGTCTTGTCGCGGATCACCTTCTGGATCCATTCGAGGTTCACGATCGGCACCACGCCGACCAACAGATCCGCGTACCGCGCGACATTCACCGTGTCGGTGACGGCGGCACCGTGCAGCCCTTCGTAGAACAGCAGATCGCTGCCGGGTGCGAGATCCTCCCACGGCGTGAACGTCCCCGCGGGCTGCCCGTACGGCTTGGCTTCGGAATCGTCGTGCAGATACTTGCGCACCGACCCGACCCCGGTTTCGCCGTAATCGCGGAACAACCGCTCCAGTTCCTCGAGCAGATTCGCGTCCTCCCCGAAATGGGAGAAGGTGAGGTCGCGATGCTGTTCGGCCTCGGCCAGCGCCAGCTTCATCTCGTTGCGGTCGTAGCGATGAAACGAATCACCCTCCACGACAACGGCATTGATGCCTTCTCTGCGGAATATCTCCTGAAAGGTCCGCGTGACGCTGGTCGTTCCCGCACCGGATGACCCGGTGATCGCGACGACGGGATGCTTGACCGACATGGCACCTCCTCGATGGCCGGACAACAGATTTCAGTGCGGCGCGGGCCGGAACAGCGAACGCGTCCCGAACAACGAGCTGTCGAAGATGTGCCCCTCGTCGGGCTCGCTGTGATAGCGCTCGATCCGCTCGACCTCGTTGCGCGACCCGAAGATCAGCGGCACCTGGTGATGCACCTGCTCCGGCGGCACCTCCAGCACCCGCTCACCCCCCGTGGTCGCCCACCCACCGGCCTGTTCGACGATGAACGCGATCGGATTGGCGCCGTAGAGCAACGACACCCGGCCGGGGCGCGCCGGCGGTCGAGTGTCGTGCGGATACAGATAGACCCCGCCCCTGGTCAGAATATGAAAGGTGTCCGCGACCAGCGACGCCACCCAGCGCATATTGAAATCGCGCCCACGCGGACCTTCCACGCCGTCGAGGCATTCGTGCACATACCTGCGCACCGGCCGCTCCCAGAACCGCTCGTTGGCCGCATTGATCGCGAATCCGGAGGTGTCCTCGGGAATGCGCATCCGCGGATGAGTGAGCACGAACGCGCCGATCTCCCGGTCCAGGGTGAAACCGTCGACACCGCGGCCCGTGGTGATCACCAGCATGGTCGCGGGCCCGTACAAGGTGAACCCCGCACACACCTGGCGCACACCCGGTTGCAAAAAATCTTCGACGGCGGGTGCGCCATTGTCCCGCTCGGGAGACCGCAGCACGCTGAAAATCGTTCCGACGGGCAGATTCACGTCGATATTGGACGACCCGTCCAGCGGATCGAAGGCCAGCAGATACTTGCCGCGCCGATGCGCGTCGGGCACCGGATGAATGGTCGACATCTGCTCCGACAGCAACGCCGCCAGATGCCCCGTCCACTGGGTTTCGGCCACCATGATGTCGTTGGCGATGGCATCGAGCTTGCGGTGCACGGTCGGCGGCAGGTTGTCCGGCTCGGCCGCGCCCAGCGAGCCGACGATAGCGCCCCTGGTCACCTGGTTGGCGATGATCTTCGTCGCAGTCGCAACGACATTCACCAACGCGGAGAACTCACCGGAGGAGCCGGGGTGCCGGTGCTCCTCCTCGATCGTGTAGCGGGTGAGCGTCTTCAGTCCCTCTGGCATGGGCGCCTCGATCTCGTCACGCTGGGGCCCGTGCGCTCGGCCCGTCCTGCGGTGCGGTGCTGTCGGTGAATACGCTGCTGCCGTAGACATCCTGGTCGGTCAGCGTGATCAGATCGGTCTTGCGCAGCGGCCTGCGCAGCTCCACCAACCGCTTGGCTTGGCGCAACCGGCAGCGGTCCAGCGCGTTGCGCACGCTGCGCGCGTTGGAGAACCGCGGCCGGGTCATCCGCAGCGCGAGGTATTCGGCGAAGGCGGTCTGCGCGGGCTCGTCGAAGCGAAAGTTCTCCCGCGCCACCATGAGATCGGCGATGCCGAGCAGCTCCGCGTGGGTGTAGTCGGCGAACTCCAGGTGATGGGCCACCCGCGAGGACAACCCGGGATTGGCGGAGAAGAACCGTTCCATCCGATCCGGGTAGCCCGCGAAGATCACCACCATGCTGGTTCGCTCGTTCTCCATCTCCTGCAACAGGATCTCGATGACCTCCTGCCCGTAGTCCCGCTCGTTCTCCGGCCGGAACAGGTAGTAGGCCTCATCGATGAACAGCACCCCGCCGGCCGCCTTGGCCAGCGCCTCCTTGGTCTTCGGCGCGGTGTGGCCGATGAACTGACCGACGAGGTCGTCGCGGGTTACGGTGTGCACCTTGGGTTTCCGGATGTAACCCAGCGCGTGCAGCATCTCGGCCATGCGCAGTGCGACGGTGGTCTT
Source organism: Nocardia sp. XZ_19_369 (assembly GCF_015355715.1). Classification (NCBI taxonomy): domain Bacteria; kingdom Bacillati; phylum Actinomycetota; class Actinomycetes; order Mycobacteriales; family Nocardiaceae; genus Nocardia; species Nocardia sp. XZ_19_369. The sequence continues at coordinate 808,584 of NZ_JACVED010000002.1, forward strand.
GCCGGTGCCCGGCCCGCCGGTGAAGCTCATGTGCATGGTGGGCCGCGACGCACTCAGCCCGAACCGCTGCCGGGCCCGGTCGATCAGCAGCAGCGCCGCGATCTCGCGCACCCGGCGCTTGACGTTGGCCAGGCCGACGAGTTCGGCGTCGAGCCTGCGCAGCGTGTCCTCGACGTCGTTGCCCGCGATATCGGTCGACAGATCGAGTACCGCGTCGTCGTCGAGGATCTCGGGCTCGGCCGCCGCCTCGGCGGGCTCGGCCCGCACCGGCCTGCCGTCGCCGGTGCCGGGACGGTGCAGCCGGAAACCGTTGGCCTCAGCCGCCATACCGCTGTCCCCGGCGGTCGTCGGTGGCGTACGAGTGCAGGCCGTACTTCTGCTGCCGATCCGGACCCTCCAACCGGGTGAGCAGGAAACCCGGTTCGTCCGCCGGGCGCTGCACCAGGAAACTCAGCGCCGTGGTCTGCCTGCCGAAGCGGGCGTCGTAGGCGAGCACCCGGATGTAATGGTGCGGGAAAGTCGCACGGCAGGCGTTGATCTCGGCGAGCACACCGTCGGGCTCGTCCAGATCGAACAGCGGCAGCCCCCACATCTCCCAGTAGGCGTTGCGCGGATGCGGGTCGTCGGTGTATTCGATGGACACCGGCCAGCTGTTGAGCAGCGCGTAGCGCACCTGGGCGGAGATCTCCGCGTCGGTGAATTCCGGCAGATACGAAAACGTTCCGTGACGCAGGTACATGGCTTGGGCTCCAAGGGGTTTCAGCGAGTGGCCGTCGGCACCGCATCGGGCGCGTCGGTGGAGGTGTAGTCGAAGGTGACATCGCCCCAGGTCGCCAGCGCGACGTCGAGCGGGCGGCAGATCTCGGCCGCCTTGCGCAACACGTCGGGACCTTCCTTCAGCAGATCGCGACCTTCGTTGCGGGCCTTGACGACCGCCTCCAACGCCACCCGGTTCGCCTCGGCGCCCGCCGCGATACCCAGCGGATGCCCGATCGTGCCGCCACCGAACTGCAGGATCACATCGTCACCGAAAAGATCCAGCAGCTGGTGCATCTGCCCGGCGTGGATACCGCCGGAAGCCACCGGCATCACCCCCGGCAGGCTCGCCCAATCCTGATCGAAGAAGATGCCGTTGCCGAGATTGGCCGGAATGTGGTTCTCCCGCAACGTGTCATAGAAACCTCGGGTCGTCGCCGGATCGCCCTCCAGTTTGCCGACCACCGTGCCCGCGTGCAGATGATCGACGCCGATCAGCCTGCACCACTTGGCCAGCACCCGGAAGCTCACGCCGTGCGTCTTCTGCCGGGTGAAGGTGGAATGCCCGGCCCGGTGCAGGTGCAGCAGCAGTCCGTTGCGGCGCGCCCAGTGCGACATCGACTGCATCGCCGTGTATCCGACGGTGAGGTCGATCATGATGACGACGCTGCCGAGCTCCTTGGCGAACTCGGCCCGCTCGTACATGTCCTCCATCGACGCCGCGGTGACATTCAGATAGTGGCCCTTGAGTTCTCCCGTCTCGGCCATGGCGCGATTGACGCCTTCCATGGCGAACAGGTAGCGGTCCCGCCACCGCATGAACGGCTGGGAGTTGATGTTCTCGTCGTCCTTCGTGAAATCGAGGCCCCCCTTGCACGCCTCATAGATCACCCGGCCGTAATTGCGTGCCGACAGACCGAGTTTCGGTTTCACCGTGGCACCGAGCAGCGGGCGGCCGTATTTGTTCAGATACTCCCGTTCCATCACCGTGCCGTGCGGTGGACCCTGGAACGTCTTCACATACGCCACCGGGATCCGCATGTCCTCCAGGCGAAGCGCCAGCAACGGTTTGAAACCGAAGACATTGCCGATCACCGAGGAGGTCAGGTTGGTGATCGAACCCTCTTCGAAGAGGTCGAGATCGTAAGCGACATAAGCGAAATACTCGCCCGGCCGCCCCGGCACCTCATCGACCCGATAGCACTTGGCCTGATACTTCGAGTGCGCCGTCAACCGGTCGGTCCACACCACTGTCCAAGTCGCCGTGGACGATTCGCCCGCGACCGCGGCCGCCGCCTCGATCGGATCAACTCCCGGTTGCGGTGTCACCCGGAATACGGCGAGCACATCGGTATCCGACGGCTGATAGTCCGGCGCGTAATATCCCATCGACGCATACGATTGAACACCCGGATCCCACCGGTCCCGCTCGGTCGCTTCGGCCATCGTTCCTCCTGGGATCGGGTTGTGCCCCTTGCGAATTCCAGGATGACGGCCGGGTAGACAACAAACAATTTGATTGTTCCTGCGAAAGCTCAACGGAAAAGTCAGGTTTCGCGCGAACTCGGCAGGGTAAGGAGCGCTGCGGGCGTCGGAAAACTTCCGGAACCGCCGCGAGTACCCCGGGACGCGCACCGTCCCGGGGTACTCGAGCGCGACGCGGAAGGGGAGTCACGCGCCACGGTCGGGTTGACCTCGACATCATCGATGTTTCCACACATCACCGCCCTCGCATCGACGTCAATTCCGTTGGCACCAGAGTCACTGCTACCGTCGGCGGATGGGAGCGGTCAGTGCGGCCAGGATGGAAACATTCCTGGTGGTCGCCCGGCTCAGCAGCATCCGCCGCGCCGCGACCCAGCTGCACATCACCGAGGCCGCCGTCTCCGCCGCCGTCGCCCACATCGAGAAACAGCTGGGCGCCAAGCTGGTCGCCAAATCCGGGCGCGGCATCGCGCTCACCGAAGCGGGCCGCATCTACGCCGAGTACTGCCGCAGCATCCTGGGCCTGATGAAAGAGGCGCACGCCGCGGTCCAGCAGGCCGAGACCGGGCGACTACGCATCGGGGTGGTGGCCACCGCGGGCGAATACGTCCTGCTGCGTCCCCTGGCCGCGTTCCGCAACCGCTACCCCGACATCGAACTCAGTTTGTCCGTGCATCCGCGCGATGTGCTGTTCCTCGAATTGCAGCACCACGAAACAGATCTCGTCATCGCGGGCCGTCCGCCGCGTAACACCGGGCTGGTCATCCGCGCTCGAAGACCCAGCCACCTGATCGTGGTCGGGGTCGCCGATCAGGACCCGCTGCGCACCACCTGGTTGCTGCGCGGGCGCGGCTCGGGGACCCGTGACGCCACCCTCACTCTGCTCGACCAACTCGAAATCAGCCCGCCCACCCTAACTCTCGGCAGCCACGGCGCTGTGCTCGCCGCCGCCCGAGAAGGGTTGGGCGTCACCTTGATTCACAGTGACGCCGTCTCCCAGGACCTCGAATTCGGCGTCCTGCGCATCCTGTCCGTCACCGGCACGCCCATGGATCGTCCATGGCACGCCATCACCACCCGCACTCCGACGCCCACCACGCGGTTGTTCCTCACCCACATCCTGGACCCCGACGAGGTCGGCGCCGACGCCTTCCACCCCGCGTAATAGCCTCTGGCGCAGCACTTCTGGGTCGACTTGTGACGTGATGTGTACCACAAGGCCGACTGGTCGGTGCTGTGTCAAACTGAGCCGCATGGTTGGCGGAGAAGCACCTATCTCGAACGTGTCGGACACCGCCCGGTGGGTGGCCGCCTACCGGGCCCGCGAAACGGCACGCCCCGATGCGCTGTTCCAGGACCCGCTGGCCGACCGGCTCGCCGGCCCCCAGGGGTACGCCATCGCCGACGCCGCACCGAGCATCATGCGCAACGGCTGGCCGGTGATCGCCCGCACCAAACTCATCGATGACCTCATCACCAAGTCCATCGACGAGGGCTGCGACCGGATCCTGAACCTGGCCGCCGGATTGGACACCCGCCCCTACCGTCTCGACCTGCCCGCCGACTTCGTCTGGGTCGAAGCCGACCTCCCTGAGATTCTCGAGGAGAAGGAGGCCAGTCTCGCCGGCGAAACCCCGCACTGTGTGCTGATCCGCCGGTCCGTCGACCTCGCCGATCCCGAAGCGAGAGAGAAGTTCCTCGACGAGGCGCTCGGTGCGATCGGGCCGGTCACCGCCCGCGCGAGCAAGGCGCTGGTGCTCACCGAGGGGTTGCTGTTCTACCTCGACGTCGACACGGTTACCGACCTGGTCCGTGCACTGACCAGGTCGGAGGTCGCGTGGTGGATGGCCGACACCAACCTCGGCACGCTGCGGATGCGTTCGGAATCCCTGCTGGAGAACGCGCCGATGAAGTTCGAGCCGCCGGGCGGGCTCACCTTCTTCGAGGAACTCGGCTGGCAGCCGCTGGAGGTGGAAGAACTGCTGGTGCACGCGCGCAAATACCGCCGCGCGCCCTGGTTCTTGCGCCCGTTCACGTATCTGGCCGCGCCCGACCTTCGCAAGCCCATGCGCCGTCCATGGTCCGGGGTGATCCGGTTCCGTCAGGAGTAGCCGGTTACGCGGGCTTGCTGAACTCTTCGATCAGCACCGGGTACTGCTCGCCACCGTGTCCGGCGGCGATCGAGCGGTCGGCGATGGCCTTGAACAGCTTCGGCAGTTCGGCATTGACGCCGAGCGCCTCGCTCTCCTCGATCAGATGCGTCATCGCCCGCACGTCGGTTGCCAAGGCCGACGTCTCCGCGGTGAACGAACCCGTGTCGATCTGCTCGGCATAGCCCGGCAGCCAGCCGGCCACCCCGACGGCCATCTGCTGGGCGAACGAGGCGTACGTCGCGGCGTCGACACCGGCTGTGCGCAGCATCGCCGTGCCCTGCAGCCAAGCGTTGAGCACGCTCCACATCATCGCCAGGCCCGCCACGTCGTACAGCGAGGCCAGCCCGTGATCCGCACCGAGGTAGGAGATCGTGCCCAGCGCTTCGAGCGTCGACCGGTGCGCCTCGAGGTCCGACTCCGGACCGCTGTGCAGAATCACCGCCTCGTCGGTGCCGATCGCCGGCGGGAGGGCCATGATGGCGCCGTCCAGGTAACGGGCACCGCGCTTTTCGGCCCACAGCGCTGCTTCCCGGGCTTGTGTCGAGTCACCCGAGGTCAGGTTGATCAGCGTCGTTCCCTCGAGATCGGCCGCGTCGAGCAGCTCGTGCACGGCGTTGTAGTCGGTGAGGCAGATGATCGTCAGACTGCTGTTCGCGAGCGCCTCGCCGACCGTCGGCGCCAGGCGTGCCCCCTCGGCCACCAACTCGTCGGCCTTGGCCGCCGTACGGTTCCACACGGTCGTCGGATGCCCCGCCTTCAGGAACGCCCCCGCGAGCGCCTGCCCCATCAGCCCGAGTCCGATGACTGCCACAGATGTTTCGGTTTTCTTGTCCATGGCAGCATCATCAACGTTGATACCGGTATGAAGGTCAAGTGAGGTCGCGATGCGCATCGGGGAACTGAGTCGTCGAACGGGCGTCAACGCCCACCAACTCCGCTACTACGGCGCCCAAGGTCTTCTCGAAGCCGACCGTAACCCCAACGGCTACCGCGAGTACGACGAATCCGCCATCCTGCGCGTCAAACAGATCCGCCACCTCCTCGGCGCAGGCCTGTCCTCCGACGACATCGCCTACCTCCTCCCCTGCGCCGTAGGCGAAAACCCCGAACTCCCCGGCTGCCCCGAACTCCTCACCGCCATGCGCACCCGCCTCCAACGCCTGGACGACCAAATGACCAAGCTCGCCCAATCCCGCGCCGCGTTGGCCGACTACATCACCGCCGCCGAAGAATCCGCCAGCGAAACCTATCCGCCGTTCGACGGCACCGAGTTGGAGTGCATTCCCGCCTGAACCGGCGGCGTTGGCCGTCGTCGGCATCAACGCGGCGCTGTATCCGGGTTCCTGGTCGCAATGGTCGACGACCCGAAGCGGCCCGTCGCCGACGCTGACGCGGGCAGCGAGGACGCCGCCTGCTCGACTCCGCTACCTGCGCAGGCAGAGACGGAATTCGGCACCGTCGCCGCTCGGGCCCGGTGATCGCAGCGTGAGTGTCCCGCCATGGGCGAGGGCGACCTGCCGGGCGATCGGCAGGCCGAGTCCGCTGCCGTCCGAGTCGTGCGCACCACGCCAGTTGCGGTCGAAGACGCGGGCTTGGTCCTCGGGCGGGATGCCCGGGCCGTGGTCGGTGACGATCACTGTCGCGTCCGTTGCGCCGACTTCGACGGCCACCTCGATCAGCGACTCGGCGGGCGCGTACTTGACCGCGTTGTCGACCAGGTTCGCCACGGCGCGATGGATGGTCAGCTCGTCGACCGAGGCCGCCGCGGTCGGCGGGGCGGTCAGCGTTAGCCGACTGCCCTTGGCGGCCGCGGGGATGCGGAACTCGTCCAACACATTTCGAGCGATCACCACGAGGTCGGCGCGTTGCCGGTCGAGAGTGCGGGTGCGGCCGCGCGCGTCGGCGAGTAGCTGCTCGATCGAGACCGACATCCGGTGCGCGGCGGTCCGCGAGCGGGCCAGGCCTGCTCGATAGATCTCGATCGTCGGTTCCGGATGTGCCAGCAGCACGTCGGCATTCATGGCCAGCACCGACAACGGTGTGCGTAGTTCGTGGCTGGTTTCCTCGACCAGTTGCCGCTGCGCATCCGCGGCGTGTTCGAGGCGGTCCAGCATCGCGTCGAAACCGGCGGCGAGGGAGACCAATTCCGTCGGACCGTGCTGCAGGCCGATCCGGCGGCCGAGATCGGCGGCCCCGATTTCCTCGGCGACGGCACGCACCCGCTCGATCGGCCGCACGGCCCGCCCGGCCCACCACCAGGCCAGGCCCGCCGCCGCGGGGGCCAGGATCAGCGCGGTCCACAACACCCAGGGCGGCCGGTCGGCCGACGAGGTGACCAACTCCGCGCCGTCGCGGGCGACGACGGATTCGTCGCGGGTCAGGAAGAACACCGAAAGCAGCAGCAGTACGGGCAGGTAGCTGGTTGCGAAGCCGAGCACCGCCAGCTGCACCCGCAGCGACCGCCGCCACTCGGTCATGTGGTCGCCGCCAGTCGGTAGCCTGCCCCGGTGATGGTGGCGATCGGCTGCGGATCGCCGAGCTTTCGGCGCAGGCGACAGAGGATCACCCGCACCGAGGTGGTGAACGGGTCGGCGTGTGCGTCCCAAACATGTTCCAGCAGTTGTTCGGTGGGCAGCACCTCGCCCGCGTGGTACATGAAGTAGCGCAGCAGCGACAGCTCCCGTGCGGTGAGCGCCAACTCCCGATCGCCGCGCCACGCTCGGTGGGCGGCGAGATCGAGGGTGAGGTCGCCGACTCGCAGCGTCGAGTCGTGGTTGTCCCTGCGGCGGGCCAGCGCCCGCAACCGTGCCGTCAGTTCCGCGAAGTCGAAGGGCTTCACCAGATAGTCGTCGGCGCCCGCGTCGAGTCCGGCCACCCGATCGGCCACCGCGTCGCGGGCGGTGATCACGAGCGATCGTGTCGGACACCGCAACTCCGGATCGACGCCGAGCCGGTGGAGCAGGTCCAAGCCGTCACCGTCGGGCAAGCCCAGATCGATGCAGGCCACGTCGAAGTGGTTGGTCCGCAACAGCAGATCCGCCGCCGCGTAGCTGCGGGCGAGGTCGACCGCGTACGACTCGTTGCGCAGACCGAGCGCGAGCAGGTCCCCGAGTTCGGTCTCGTCTTCCACCAACAGGATGCGCATACCCAAGCCTGGCAGTAGTTCCCGGTCAGCGCACCCGTGCGGCGCTGCGCGCACCGGCGGGGCCGTCGATTGTCATCGTGTCCGCTTTGTCGAACCGCACCGTGCGGTCGGCGCCGCGTCCGGTCGGATCGTCCGGCCGGTACTCGGCGCCGTCCGGTCGCAGCAGCAGGGTCGGCGGCGCGGCATCGACCTCGGCGGCGGCGATACCGCCCGCCTTGTCGAGGGCGTACCAGAACAGGTGCTCCGTACTTCCGGAGTTGATCTCGACGTAGGTGCGTAACTCGTTGTCTCGAACCACGGTGCCCGCCAAGGTCACTCGGTCGATCGGGCCGACACTGCGCTCGATGCTGCCGCGTTCGTCGCGGCCCGCTGCGGTCTGCGGCGCCACCAGCATCGACCGTACCGCCGCTTCGTGCTCGGCGACCTCGTCACGCGAAAAGCCATCTGGCAGTGGGAACAGCGTCTCGACGGCATCGGCGCCGCGGGCCGCGATGGCGAGCCGGTCCTGCGCCGCCGACACCGTGAACATGCCACCACTGTCGAGTCGATAGGTGCCGGTGAGCGCCGCGACGGCTGCGGGATCGACGTCGTTTCCAGCTTGCGGCAACGGCAATGGCGCGCCGGTGACCAGCGCCGTACCGACCGCGTCGAGCAGGTCCTCGGCGCTCACGTCGGCGGTGTTGGAGCCGAATGCGATCACCCGCCCGCTCTCCGGCAACACCGCCACGACCACGTTGAGCCCGGTGCCACCGCCGCCCGCCGAGGCGTAGGCGGGCTCGCCGTAGCGCGCCCGGTCGAACGCCACCCAGCCGGGGATTTCGGCGACGCCGTCGCCGCGGTCGAAACGCAGCGTGGTCAGCGTCGCGGTGGCCGCCGCGGTGAGCACCTGCCCACCGAACAGTGCGTCGGACCACCGCGCCAGTTCCGCCATCGTCATCGCGATGCCGCCGTTGCCCTCGACCGCCCAGTACGGCCCGCCGAAATCGGTGCCGTCACCGGCCGATCCGTCCTCCCGATAGCCGACGACGCGCGGCTGCGGCGCGGCGGGTTCGCCATTCCAGAAGCCGGCCGCTATCGGCGCGCCGGACACCTTCAGCAGTCGCGAGGTCACATACTCGCGGTAGCTGAGCCCCGAGACTTTTTCGATGATCAGCGCGAGCAATGTGTAGCCGGCATTCGAGTACAGAAATGCCGTGCCGGGCGCGAAGGCCAGTTCCAGCGAACCCATTGCTTCGGTTGCCGCGGCACGGTCGAGCGGAACATAGTCGCTGCCATGGGATCCGGTGAGTCCGCTGGTGTGCAGTAGCAACTGGCGGACCGTCACCGTGGCCGCCGGGCCGGTCAACTCCGGAAGTAGGTGGCCCGCAGGCGCATCGAGCTGCACTACGTTTTTGTCGGCCAGGTCGAGCACCGCGGCCGCGGTGAAGGCTTTGGTCACCGAGCCGATACTGAAGACGGTCCTGACCTCGTTGGGTGCGCCGGAAGACCGATCGGCGATTCCATACGCGGCCCGGCACACGGGTTCGCTGCCGACGGAGATCGCAACAGACCCACTGAATCCAGCGTCCGCCCACGCATCGAACGCCGCTTGCATCGCCGGGTCGCACCCCTCGATCGACCTCGGCCCACCCGGCGACTTAGGCCCACCCGACGACACGTCGGAGGTACACGCGCCAACGGCGAGGACGGTGACGGTAACCAACAGGGTCAGAAGTCGAGGCACCCGTCGAACATACGAATCGAACCGTGAACACACTGTGAACGAGGGCGCCGGTGCAGCGGGTGGATCGCATCGGACGTCTTGACGCACCGTGCACTCTCCTGCCGCACGCTGCAGCATGCGTCAAGAGCACACAACCAACGTCAAGTGGGCGGGAAGCGACCCGCTGGCCGTGGTGGTCAGCGGGTCGGGGGGGGGGGACTGGGCTCAGCGGCCTTGGAGGGACTTGACGTTGTTGCCGAAGGTCCAGTTGCGGGAGCCGTCCCAGTTGATGGACCAGGTCATCAGGCCTTTGAGGGCGTTGGTGGGGCCGGTGCCGTAGTGGTTCCAGGCTTGGGCTACCAGGGCTGGGGACATGTAGCCGCCGCCTGCGCCGGGCTGGGCGGGGAGGCCGGGGGCTTGTTTGTCGTAGGGGACGGTGATGGTGGTGCCCTGGATGGTGAGACCTTTGGCGAGGCAGTCGGTTTGGGCGATGAAGCCTTGGACGGTGCCGGCCTGGTAGGAGTCGCCTGCGCAGCCGTACATGCTGCCGTTGTAGTACTGCATGTTGAGCCACCAGAGGCGGCCGTTGTCGGCGTACTTCTTGATGATCGGCAGGTAGGCGCCCCAGATGGAGCCGTAGGCGACGCTGCCGCCGGTGACGTAGGCGGTTTCGGGGGCCATGGTGAGGCCGAACCCGGCGGGCATCTGGGCTAGCACGCCGTCGATGATGCGGATCAGGTTGGCCTGGGAAGCCGAGAGGGTCTTGATGTTTCCGCTGCCGACCAGACCGGTCTCCAGGTCGATATCGATGCCGTCGAAGTTGTACCGCTTGAGGATCGGCACGATGGTCGCGATGAACCGATCGGCGACCGCACTGGAACTGAGGTCGATACCTGCGGCCGCGCCGCCGATCGACATCAAGATGGTGGCGCCGGCGGCCTTGGCTTGGCACATCTCGGCGGGAGTCGCGACCTTGACGGTCGGTTCCATGCCGTCTTCCCAGCGCGCGGTGCCGTTGGATTCGATGACCGGGAACGCCGTGTTGAGCACGTTATAGCCGTGCGCGGCGATCCGCGCGTCGGTGATCGGAATCCAGCCCATGCCCGGGTGCACACCGTTGGCCGCGCCGTCCCAACTCTCCCAATAGCCCTGCAGCACTTTGCCACTCGGCTTCGGCTTGGTCGGACAGACATCGGCCGGTGCCGCGGCAACACCCGGCGCGACCGCGACCACCATGGTGCCGATCACCGCCAATACGGCCATCAAATATCTGAGCATTACCGAGCGTTGGCCGAGTCCACGCGAGCCACAGGTGGAATTCATAACCAAGTAGAAACACACCCCCGCTGATCAACTCCAATGGCGACAACTGGGGAGAGGTTGCCCTACGGCAACTGGTTAGCGGGGGGCGCGACACGGGGGTCGGTTTGCCACCGATCCGCAGTACCGGTGGTATCGAATAAGGATGGGTCGGGTGCGCCGATTTCTGGGTTCATCAGGCATGACCGTTTTTCACTCAACTATGGAGGTGGTCGTGAAGGCTGTTACCCGCGTGCTGGCGTCGACGATTGCTGTTGCCGCCGCAGTTCTCGGCTCAGGACTCGCGCCCGCCGCTGCGGATCCGCCGTGGGACGGCCAGTGCGAACCCGAAACCGTCACGCCGGCGAACGGTCAGGATGAGGCACTCGCCAAAGCTCTGATCGTCCAGCACTGCCAACGCGCATACAGCGCCGCCGCGCGGCACGCCCTCATATCGGACGCCAGCTCTGTCCTTTCCGGCGCTGTCAATGCTGCCGCCGAGGATGCCAAGAAGGCTGCCGACGATGCGGCGAACAAGGCAGCCACAGCTTCCACCAAGGCCGGCGAGGCTGCGGCAAAAGCCAACGACGCCACGACAACCAAGGGTGCCGCCGAAGCCGCCGCCCGGGCTGCTACCGGCGGTGCGACCGACGCCGACGTCGATGCTGCTCTCGATAAGGCCGCCGCTGCCGCGGGTGTTGCCGCCTCGAAGGCGGGCCAAGCCGACAAAGCCATGCAGGCCGTGACCCGCATCTACGACAAGTCCTCCGCCGCGTCCAAGGCAGCCGAGGCCGCCGGGGGCGATCCGGATGACGTTGATCTGGCCAACGAGGCCGCCGACGCTGAGAACCAGGCCGTCGCAGCGTTCGCCGATGCCATCGCGGTCCTTGAAGTCCAAGGCCTGGAAATCGACGCCACCAAGATCGCGCCGGTCAAGAAGTAGCTCGCCACACAGGCCGCTTGGTGTAGTGGCCGCACACCTTCTAGGTTCCCGCACACCGACTCGCCGCACTGACACGCGTGCGGATGTCAGAAAGAGTGCGGCGAGGCCGGATACGCCGGCAACGTATCCGGCCTCGCCGACGATGACGGGCGGATCAGAGTTGACCGTGTTGCGAGTCGAAAGTGGCTACGCGGCCGCCTAGTTGGATCTGGGCGCCGGGGGTCAGCTTGACCGGGTGGCCGGGGATGGCGCGGGTCCAGTCTTGGTGGCCGGGTTGGCGGATGTGGGTGCCGTTGGTGGAGCCGCCGTCGACGACGGTGACGTCCCAGTCGATGAGGCGGATCTCGGCGTGCGCGCGCGACATTCCACCCGAGTGGTCTTCGATGCGGACCGGGCGGGCACCGCGGGCGACCGCTTCTGCGTGCTCGGGTTCGCGACCGAGGACGCAGTCGTTGTCGAGGACGAACGAGGTGCCGTCGTCGAGCAGCAGCAGACCGAGCGGCGGACGGATCCCGTCGGTGAGTATGCAGGTCAGCTGATCCATTCGGATACCGCAGACCGCGCAGAACGACACCCGCGGATCATTGAGATGGTCACGCGCACACTTGAATCCCTTGACCACGACACCGCGCGACTCGGCCACGACGCCACCGTCACGGACGCGGGGCGCCAGCGCCTCACCGGGCACCACGGTCTCTTCGAGATCGGCATCGCGAGCCGCAGGGTGGTCCGGAAGAGGTTGAGCCGCAACGGGTTCAGGGCGAACGATGCCAGGCTGCGCGCCGCTGTGCGCCACACTCTCCGGCTGTCCCGCGCCTACCGGCTTGGACAACCGCGGCGTACTGGGCGGCAACACCCTGTCGTGCGGCTGAGCCGGGCTGACCGCCGGAGAACTTCCGCTCGACTGCTCGGCGACCACGTCCGCCGGAGGGACATGCGGGCCACGCAGGACCGGACGTGCCGATGAAGAGCTTCCACTCTGCGACTCAGCAACCCCACCCGCCAACGGAATCTGCGTGCGCGGCGGCGTCATGGAGGACGGCGACGCACCAGCGCTTTCGACGGGCAGCTCACCGCTTGCTGACCCCGCAGCACCGGAAGAGTGCGGCGTATTCGAACGCGGCGTATGTGCCGATTCGCTGCCGTAGCGCGCATCCGAGGGTGGCGCCTGCTGTGCCGATTCGCTGCCATAGTGCGGCGCATCCGAGCGGGGCGCGTGATGTGCCGACTCGCTCCCGTGGCGCGGCGGCTCGCCACCTGCCGAGCCCGCCGCATCGGACTCCCGCGACACCGCTGATGGGCTGTACTGCTCGGTCACGGCATCCGCGAGATCGTCCCGCTTCCGCAGATCCGGAGCCCGTTGCGGCGAAAGACCACGTTGCTGCTCCATACCGGTCCGCCCTGCGGGATCAGGCTCTCGCGACCCCAACGAAGCGCCGTAGTACTCCGTGCCGACATCCGCGATACCGTCCCGCTGCCGCAGATCCGGCACCTGTTGTGGCGCAACACCATATTGCTGCTCAATACCCGGCGACCTGGAGGCTTCAGGCTCTCGCGACACCGGCGACGTGCTGTAGTACTCGGCGCCGGCATCCGCGATGTCGTCCCGCTTCCGCAAATCCGGCACCTGTTGCGGCGCAACACCATATTGCTGCTCAGCACCGGTCCGCCCCGCGACCTCAGGCTCTCGCGATACCGGCGAGGTGCTGTAGTACTCCGTGCCTGCGTCCGCGATATCGTCCCGCAGATCCGGAACCTGCTGCGGCGCTACACCATATTGCTGCTCGACACCCGTCGACCCGGAGGCCTCAAGCTCTCGCGACACCGGCGAAGTGCTGTAGTACTCCGTCCCGGCGTCCGCGATATCGTCCCGTTTCCACAGGTCCGGGGCTTGTGGTGGCTCGCCACCGGGCAACTCGTCTTTTAGCGGCTCAGCATCATGTCGCTGTCCAGCCCCGCGCTGCTCCTCGAGCCCATGTGGCACCTGGCCTCCGGTAGGTGTCTCGGCGCTGTGCTGTTGCCGAACCCCGTGCTGCTCCTCGAACCCGGACCGCGGCTGCACACCGAACTGCGGTTGCGCGCCGTGCGGCTGCGCAACCCCGTGGTGCTGCTCGAACCCGCGCTGCGGATGGCCCTCGATCTCCGGCTCGAACCCGCGCAGCGGAACACCCTCCGCACCAGTGACAAGACCTCCCGCACCAGTGGCAAAACCACCGGCACCAGTAGCAAGACCACCCGCACCGAACCACAGCACCACCGCACCCCCCGGCGCCGTACCCTCCCCCAACGCGAAAACCCCACGCTCAGGCAACCTCTCAGCCACCTGATCCACCTCATCCACGAACAACCCCACCCCAACCCCCGGCGCAGGCGTCACCACCCGATCGACAGTGAACCCCGCCTCCCGCCCCCGCAAGATCTCCAACCGCTCCACCCCACCCAGCACCGCCGTCACCCCACCGTGCAGAAACACCGCGACCCCACCGTCCCCCGGCGTGATCACCCCGAACTCGACCGCCTCCTCATCCCCGTTCTCCAACCCCATCAACCAGTTGGTGGCCAACCGCGCCACCGTCCGCCCGCTGCGCCGCGGCTCGTTGGAGGTCGCCTGCCGCACGATCCCGAGCAACGCCGTCATCGCCCGCGCCGCCACCGAATCCGCGCTCACCGCACTCGCGTCCCGGTGCGCGACCAGCACGACCACACCCCCGCTACTCGCCACCAGGTGACGCCCGGGAAGAACCTCGATCTGCCTGCTCACACGAACCTGCCGCCCTGGAATCGCCACCGATGGAACACCACGCGCATCGGCCCGTTGACGATCAGCCAGAACACGATCCAGGTGAGGATGAACTGGATCAGGAAGGCGGTGAGCGACGGACGCAGTGACTCGGGCAGCACGATGGTCGTGTACCGGACGAGCACCCACATGAGCGCCCCCTCGTTGACCATGGTGAGAAAACCGAACAGCGTCGGCCAATCCTTTTCCCAGCGGAACTGTTGCAGGAAATGGTAGAGCAACTCCCACAGCACCCCGACCAGAACGGTGCCGAGCAGGATCGACAGCGTCACCCGGTAGGCCTGCCCGAGACTCAGTGATCCCGTCGGCAGCAGCGGGGTGATGATCAGCGCAACGAAAAACCCGATCACGCTCAGCGCGAGCACCCGGGTCTGGATTCGCCCGTTCAACGTCGGCAGCATCAGATCCTCTTGTTCATGACCCAGGCCCACCACTGGCTCGTCGAGCGCAGCGGACCCATCCGCTTGCAGAACCCCAGCGCCGCAAGATCGTCCGCGATCTCCTGCGCGGCGATCTGCAAGCCGAGAAAGGTGTCCACTCCGACGAACGGCCCGCCCAGTGTCGCGCTACCGGATGCATAGATGCGCCCGATGCCACTTCGGGTGCCGATCAGTTCGAAGGTGGTGTCGACGTCCAGCCGCCCGACCGGATTACGGCCCGCACCAGCATGATCCAGCAGGTCCGCCAGCAACCGATGCTCACGGATATCGGCTTCGAGTCCGGTGCAGTCGATGATGTAATCGACCGTCGTGTCGAACGGCTGCGTCGGCGGGGGCACCGGCAGTTCGGCGGTCGGGTCCGGGATGATGGTGGCGACGACACCTTGTCGCCCCGCGGCGGGCCGCGGCGCACGCATGGTCCCGGCCATCACCTGATACCACCCCTGCTTGCGCCCGCGCCGCAACTGCTCCTGCCACCGATGCCGGATCGGCGTGTTCGTCCCGGAGATCTCCTTGTACGCCGCCGCCCGCTGCTCGCCTTGCAGGGTGCGCATCTTCTGTTTGAGCTGCCCGCCCCACACCGACTTCGGATAGTTGAACCCCTGATACGCCCAGCCGTCGGACCCCTTGCGCCGGTTGAACACATTCTTGCCATGCGACTTGGCGACATAGGTGCGGAACAGATGCAGGATCTGCGTGTTCAACTGCAGCCGATCCCGGTCGTCGATGAGCCGCTGCAACACCCGGCTGGCCACGATCCCGCTACCGCGAATCAACACCGTCCCCGGCCTGCGCTGCAACGCCTGATAAACGTGCTCGTGCGGCTCGTACGCGTTCACCACCCGCGTCGGGTCGCGATGCGTCTCCCGATACTCCTGCAGATCGGGCAGCAGCTTCAGCCCCGGATACCCCACGGCCACATGCACATACGTGCTGCGAAACGCCACCCGCTTGGTCGGCGTGGACCCCGCAGCCGGGGTGAGAATCGTGAAATAACCCCCACCGTGCCGCTTGCGCACCATGCGAACCTGCCCGCGATGCAACGAGCTCGCATACCCGATGCGGTGGAACTCCCGCTCCATCCCGACGAACGCCTGCCCCGCCCGCGGCGTGTAGTAGTTCGCGAAGATCGGTTCCACGAACACATTCCACAGCGGTTTGATCGACTTGTCCGCGATCGCCTCCCGCACCGCGTACGACGGAAAGCCCCACATGTTGTCCGGCTCGGACGCCGAATCACTGCGCAACCGCTCGCCGCGCGGGATCTGTGACCCTCGGGTCAGATACTCGTACGACGCCCACGGATGTTCCTGCGGCCCGAGCACCGCCATCGACTGCGCGGGCACCCCGAAAATCCGCAGCGTGTCATAAATGACGAAGGAGCCGATCCCACTGCCGATCGTCACGAACGGCACATCCACCACCGGAATCCCGGCTCTGTCCAACATTTCATCGGCCCACACGTCGGTATCGACGAGGGCCTGGGTGAGATCTCCCCGCATTTCGGGCACTTTACCGGCCCGTTCTTACCGATAGCTTGCGATCCGCTGGCCCCCGGACCGGTGAGTGGCACATCGCTGCGGCAAACCGCGAGAGGCCCGCACGCTGGTGTGCCACTCACGCGCCGACGTGCCGCTTCGCGACGCGCGGGATCGGATCTGCCCGAACATGCCACGGCGGCCGGGCTTTCGGAAGTAGCATGCGCTCGTGGCTGACTCACTGCGGGTCCTCGTGTACAGCAACGACGCCGATACCCGGCGCCAGGTGATCCTGGCGCTGGGAAAACACCCGCACCCGGAACTACCTGAATTCGACTACCTCGAAGTGGCCACCGGCCCCGTGGTGATCGAGCACCTGGACGCGGGCGGCATCGACCTCGCCATCCTCGACGGTGAATCGGCGCCGACCGGCGGGCTCGGCATCGCCAAGCAACTCAAGGACGAAATCGAGCACTGCCCACCGGTGCTCGTGCTCACCGGCCGCCCGGACGACGCCTGGCTGGCCAAGTGGTCGCGCGCGGAGGCCGCGGTCTCGCATCCGATCGACCCGATCCGGCTCACCGAGGCGGTCGTCGGCGTGCTGCGCAACCGCTCAGCAGCCTGACTCCTTACCCTCGTTTGCCGCAGTCATTCATACAGACTGCACATTAATCCCCCGCTGACGGAAGTGGTCGCCGGAGCCGATCGAGTTCCGGCACCTACGCGGCTGTAGATCGGCGTGCGTGAGCACGCCGATGTCGCGAAACCCGACCCGCCGCAAGTGCGCATTCACTGCCGAAATCCGCACGGACAACGTCGTTTTCGCAGCACAGACTGACCGGTCAACCAACGTCACGTGACAAGACCCCGGATTACCCCCGTTTCAGTCATAAATCGACGTCGCGAATTCGATCAAACGCAGCAGTCAAACCTCGAGCACTCAGAGCGATCAGTTGTAGGCTGTGCCCTAGCTCACAGGAGCGCGGGTACCAGCCCTACCCGCCTCGAGCAGGCCATGAGGCGCGTCTGGCCGAGGCGGACAACGACGTCAGCCCGCCTCGGAAGCTGCCGTCCGGCAACGGACGACCCATCCGCGGGCTCCAGCTGGCAAGGAGGGGAAGTGCAGTCGTGAATATCGAGATGCCCACTCTTGTATTAGGCGCGGTCGCTGCGGCGTTCGCGGTGTTCACCATCATCATGGCGGCCCTCGTCGGCCCGAAACGGTACAACCGAGCCAAGCTCGAGGCGTACGAGTGCGGTATCGAACCGACACCGCACGCCATCGCGGGCGGCCCGGGAAACGTGACCGGCCAACGCTTTCCGGTGAAGTACTACCTCACCGCCATGCTGTTCATCATCTTCGACATCGAGATCGTGTTCCTCTACCCGTGGGCAGTCCACTTCGATGCGCTCGGTCTCTTCGGTCTCGCCGCGATGGCGTTGTTCATCTTCAACGTCTCCGTGGCCTACGCCTACGAATGGCGGCGCGGTGGGCTCAGCTGGGAGTGATTGCCGCGCAACGTGTTCGGGCGACGAGTGGAAGTGAAGGTTAGTCGGATATGGGGTTAGAGGAAAAGCTGCCCAGCGGTTTTCTGCTGAGCACGGTAGAGGATTTCGCCGGTTATCTGCGTAAGGGTTCGGTGTGGCCGGCCACCTTCGGTCTGGCCTGCTGTGCCATCGAGATGATGGCCACCGGCGCAGGCCGTTTCGACATCGCCCGCTTCGGCATGGAGGCGTTCCGCGCCTCGCCGCGGCAGGCCGATCTGATGATCGTCGCTGGCCGGGTCAGCAACAAGATGGCGCCGGTGCTGCGCCAGGTCTACGACCAGATGACCGAGCCGAAATGGGTGCTCGCCATGGGTGTGTGCGCGTCCTCGGGTGGCATGTTCAACAACTACGCCATCGTGCAGGGCGTGGACCACGTGGTGCCGGTCGACATCTATCTGCCCGGCTGTCCGCCGCGGCCGGAGATGCTGCTGAACGCGATTCTGGCACTGCACGCCAAGATTCAGGAGATGCCACTGGGCGTCAATCGTGAAGAGGCCGTGAAAGCCGCCGAAGCAGCGGCGCTGGCCTCGACCCCGACCATCCGGATGGAGGGTCTGCTGCGATGACGTTCGACTCCCCCGACAACACCACCACCGCGCACGACGAAATCGACGCGGCGGCCACGGCAGGCCCGGAAGGCACGCTGCCCAGCGAGGACGATCAGCAAGCGCCCGGCGCCGAGGTGATCGGCGTGCGCCGCGGCATGTTCGGCGTCACCGGCACCGGCGACACCTCCGGCTACGGCGGCCTGGTCCGCCCGGTCACCCTGCCCGGCAGCACACCGGCGCCCTACGGCGGCTACTTCGACGAGATCGTCGACGCCTTGCGCGGCGCGCTCGACGCGGCGGGCACCCGGCTCGAGACCGTGCTGGAGAAGATCGTCGTGTTCCGCGGTGAACTCACCCTGCATGTGCACCGCGAGCACCTGGTGACCGTCGCCCAGGTGTTGCGTAACCATCCCGCACTGCGTTTCGAGCTGTGCCTGGGCGTCAGCGGCGTGCACTACCCCGAGGACGCGGGCCGCGAACTGCACGCGGTGTACCCGCTCATGTCGATCACGCACAACCGCAGGCTGCGCGTGGAGGTGTCCGCCCCCGACGCCGACCCGCACATTCCCTCGCTGTTCGGGGTGTACCCGACCACCGACTGGCACGAGCGGGAAACCTACGACTTCTTCGGCATCCTCTTCGACGGGCACCCCTCGCTCACTCGAATCCTGATGCCCGACGACTGGAACGGTCACCCCCAGCGCAAGGACTACCCGCTCGGCGGGATCCCGGTCGAGTACAAGGGCGCGCGGATACCGCCGCCCGACGAGCGGAGGGCTTACAACTAATGAACGAGATCGAGACCCGGCCCGACGTCGCAGGCGACGCTGGGCCGGAACCGACTGTGGTCACCGTCGCCGGCCAGGACTGGGAAGAGGTCGCCGACTCCCTGCGCGGCGCGGGCGAGGAACGCATCGTCGTCAACATGGGCCCGCAGCACCCGTCGACGCACGGCGTGCTGCGGCTCATCCTCGAGATCGAGGGCGAGACCGTCACCGAGGCGCGCTGCGGCATCGGCTACCTGCACACCGGTATCGAGAAGAACCTGGAGTTCCGCAACTGGACCCAGGGCGTCACCTTCGTCACCCGGATGGACTACCTGTCGCCGTTCTTCAACGAGACGGCGTACTGCCTCGGCGTGGAGAAGCTGCTCGACATCACCGACGCGATACCCGAGCGGGTCAACATCATTCGGGTCATGCTGATGGAGTTGAACCGGATCTCCTCGCACCTGGTGGCGCTGGCCACCGGCGGCATGGAGCTCGGCGCGCTCACCCCGATGCTGTTCGGCTTCCGGGAACGCGAACTGATCCTCGACGTCTTCGAGACCATCACCGGCCTGCGGATGAACCACGCCTACATCCGGCCGGGCGGCCTGGCCCAGGACCTGCCCGACGACGGCGTCAGCAAAGTCCGGGAACTGCTGGATCTGATGCCGAAGCGGCTGCGCGACATGGAGCAGCTGCTCACCTCGAACCCGATCTGGAAGGCCCGCACCCAGGACATCGGCTACCTGAATCTGCAGGGCTGCATGGCCCTCGGGATCACCGGACCGGTGCTGCGCGCCACCGGCCTGCCGCACGACCTGCGCAAGTCGCAGCCGTACTGCGGGTACGAGAACTACGAATTCGACATCCCCACCACCACGGGCTGTGACTGCTACGGCCGCTACGTGATCCGGGTGGACGAGATGAAGGAGTCGCTCAAGATCGTCGAACAGTGCCTGGACAAGCTGCGCCCCGGCCCGGTGATGGTCGACGACAAGAAGATCGCCTGGCCCGCCGACCTGCAACTGGGCCCGGACGGACTCGGCAACTCCGCCAAGCACATCGGCAAGATCATGGGCACGTCCATGGAGGGCCTCATCCACCACTTCAAGCTGGTCACCGAGGGCATCCGGGTGCCGGCCGGTCAGGTGTACACCGCCGTCGAGTCGCCGCGCGGCGAGCTGGGCGTGCACATGGTGAGCGACGGCGGCACCCGGCCCTTCCGGGTGCACTACCGCGATCCCTCGTTCACCAATCTGCAAGCGGTAGCGGCGACTTGCGAGGGCGGCATGGTCGCCGACGTGATCGCCGCGGTCGCCAGCATCGACCCGGTCATGGGCGGAGTGGACCGATGAGCGAGCGCGCCATCGCCAGCGAGGAGCAGTCATGAGTATCGACCGCATACCGGCGGACACCGGCACCGCAATCCTGCTCCGGCTCACCACCCGGCCCGAGCCGTATCAGCCGTTCATCCGCGAACGGCTGGAGCTGGACGCCAAGGAGATCATCGCGCGCTACCCGGAGCCGCGGTCGGCGTTGCTGCCGCTGCTGCACCTGGTGCAGGCCGAGGAGGGCTGCGTCACCGGCACCGGCATCGACTTCTGCGCCGACCAGCTGGGTTTGACCGGCGCCGAGGTCACTGCGGTGGCCACCTTCTACTCGATGTACCGGCGCACCCCGACCGGCGACTACCACGTCGGCGTGTGCACCAACACGCTGTGTGCGGTGATGGGTGGCGACGCCATCCTCGCCACGCTGGAGCGGCACCTGGGCATCGGCCACGGCGACACCACCGCCGACGGGAAGGTCACCCTCGAGCACATCGAGTGCAACGCGGCCTGCGATTTCGCCCCGGTGGTCATGGTCAACTGGGAGTTCTTCGACAACCAGACCCCGGAATCGGCTCGGGCCCTGGTGGATTCGCTGCGTGCGGGTCAGCAGGTGACGCCTACTCGCGGCGCACCGCTGTGCACGTTCAAGGAGACCGCGCGCATCCTGGCCGGCTTCCCCGACGAGCGCCCCGGCGTGCTCGACGGCGCGGCGGGCGAGGCCACCCTGGCCGGACTGCGGGTCGCCCAGCAGCAGAATTCCGAAAATGCAGCGCCGCAACAGAATTCGGAGGGCGCCTGACATGACATTGACTCCCGTACTCACCAGGTACTGGGATGACCCGCAGTCGTGGACGATGGACACCTACCGTCGCCACGACGGCTACCAGGCACTGCGCAAGGCGCTGTCGATGGAGCCGGACCAGGTCATCCAGACCGTCAAGGACGCGGGCCTGCGCGGCCGCGGCGGCGCAGGCTTCCCGACGGGCATGAAGTGGAGCTTCATCCCGCAGGGCGCGGGCCCGGACGGCGTCAGCAAACCGCACTACATGGTGGTCAATGCCGACGAGTCCGAACCCGGTACCTGCAAAGACATTCCGTTGATGCTGTCGAGCCCGCACGCGCTGATCGAGGGCATCATCATCGGCTCCTACGCCATCCGCGCGGCGCACGCGTTCATCTATCTGCGCGGTGAAGTGGTGCCGGTACTGCGCAGGCTGCACGCCGCCGTCGCGCAGGCCTACGAGGCCGGATTCCTCGGCCGCAACATCCTCGGCTCCGGCTACGACCTCGAACTGATCGTGCACGCCGGCGCGGGCGCCTACATCTGTGGTGAGGAAACCGCGCTGCTGGACTCGCTGGAAGGTCGTCGCGGACAGCCCCGGCTGCGTCCGCCGTTCCCCGCCGTCGCGGGTCTCTACGCCTGCCCGACCGTGGTGAACAACGTGGAATCCATTGCCAGCGTGCCGCCGATCATCCTCAACGGCACCGCCTGGTTCCGCTCGATGGGCACCGAGAAGTCGCCCGGCTTCACGCTGTACTCGTTGTCGGGACACGTCAAACGGCCCGGCCAGTACGAGGCCCCGCTCGGGGTCACCCTGCGGGAACTGCTCGGCTACGCCGGTGGCGTCCGCAAGGGGCACACGGTGAAGTTCTGGACGCCCGGTGGCTCGTCCACCCCGCTGTTCACCGACGCCCACCTCGACGTGCCGCTCGACTACGAGGGCGTCGCCGCCGCCGGATCCATGTTGGGCACCAAGGCCTTGCAGATCTTCGACGACACCACCTGCGTGGTGCGCGCGGTGCTGCGCTGGACCGAGTTCTACATGCACGAATCCTGTGGCAAGTGCACGCCGTGCCGGGAAGGCACGTACTGGCTGGTCCAACTGTTGCAGCGGATCGAGTCCGGCCGGGGCACCGAAGCCGACCTGGACAAGCTGCTCGATATCAGCGACACCATCAACGGCAAGTCGTTCTGCGCGCTCGGCGACGGTGTGGCGAGCCCGATTGTCTCGTCGCTCGAGTACTTCCGCGATGAGTATGTCGCGCACCTCGGTCAGGGGTGTCCGTTCGATCCGGCGCGCTCCACCGCGTGGGCCAGTGACGACGGCGCGGACGTGCGAGAAACGGAAGGAGTGCGATGACCGCCACTGTGAATACCAACGCCAGCGGGGTCGTCCCCGCCGATCTGGTCAGCGTCACCATCGATGACACCACGGTCAGCGTGCCCGCGGGCACCCTGGTGATCCGGGCCGCCGAGCTGATCGGCATCCAGATCCCGCGCTTCTGCGACCATCCGCTGCTCGACCCGGTCGGCGCCTGCCGCCAGTGCATCGTCGAGGTCGAGGGCCAGCGCAAGCCGGTCGCGTCGTGCACCATGACCGTCACCGACGGCATGGTGGTGCGCACCCAGCTCACCTCCGCGGTCGCCGACAAGGCGCAAGAGGGTGTGATGGAGCTGCTGCTCATCAACCACCCGCTCGACTGCCCGGTCTGCGACAAGGGCGGTGAATGCCCGCTGCAGAACCAGGCGATGTCCACCGGTCGCGCCGAATCCCGCTTCGAGGGCGAAAAGCGCACCTATCCCAAGCCGATTCCGCTGTCCACCGCGGTGCTGCTGGACCGGGAACGCTGCGTGCTGTGTGCGCGCTGCACCCGCTTCTCCCAGCAGGTCGCCGGTGACCCGTTCATCGAACTGCTGGAACGCGGTGCGCTGCAACAGGTCGGCACCGGACAGGCCGAACCGCTGGATTCCTACTTCTCCGGCAACACCGTGCAGATCTGCCCGGTCGGCGCGCTGACCGGCACCAGCTACCGGTTCCGCGCCCGCCCGTTCGACCTGGTGTCGAGCCCGAATGTGTGTGAGCACTGCGCGTCCGGCTGCGCGCAGCGCACCGACCACCGCCGCGGCAAGGTACTTCGCCGGCTGGCCGGCGACGATCCGCAGGTCAACGAGGAATGGAACTGCGACAAGGGCCGCTGGGCCTTCGCCTATGCGACCGAACGCGACCGCCTCACCACGCCGCTGGTCCGCGGCTGGGACGGCAAGCTGGCGCCCGCCTCCTGGTCCGAGGCGCTCGCCGCGGCCGCGGAAGGGCTGGCCGCCGCGTTCGGCAGCGCGGGCGTGCTGGTGGGTGGGCGCGTCACCGAAGAGGACGCCTACACCTACGCCAAGTTCGCGCGAATCGCGTTGGGCACCAACGACGTCGACTTCCGGGCCAGGGCGCACTCGGCCGAGGAGGCCGACTTCCTCGCCGCGCGCGTCGCCGGCCAGGGCATGACGGTCAGCTACGAGAACCTGGAGACCGCACCGATCGTCCTGCTCGTCGGGTTCGAGCCGGAGGAAGAGTCGCCGATCGTCTACCTGCGGCTGCGCAAGACCGCGCGCAAGCGTCGCATGCCGATCTATTCACTCGCCCCGTACTCCTCACGCGGCCTGGATCGGATGTCCGGCAAGCTGATCCAAGCCATGCCCGGTGCCGAGCCGCATCTGCTCGACGCCATCCGTAACGGCGACACCGCAACGCCCGGCGCCGATCCCACCCAGATCTCCGATGTCGGACGCCTGCTGCGCGAACCGGGCGCGGTGATCATGGTCGGCGAGCGGATGGCAGGCATCCCCGGTGCGCTGTCCGCCGCGGTCCGGCTCGCCGACGAGACCGGTGCCGCGCTGGCCTGGGTGCCGCGCCGGGCCGGTGAGCGCGGCGCGGTCGAGGCCGGTGCGCTGCCCGGCCTGCTGCCGGGTGGTCGTCCGGTGGTGGATCCCTCGGCCCGCCAACAGGTTCGGATCGTCTGGAACGTGCCGGATCTGCCGGTCACGGCCGGTCGCGATACCGCGGCCATCCTGGAGGCCGCACCCGGTCTCGGCGCACTGGTGATCGGTGGCGTCGACGTCGCCGACCTGCCGGACCCGCGCGGGGCGCTCGCGGCCATCGATGCCGCACGCTTCGTCGTCAGCCTGGAACAGCGGCACAGCGCGGTCACCGACCGGGCCGACGTCGTGTTCCCGGTCGCCACCGCGATGGAGAAGTCCGGCACCTTCCGCACCTGGGAGGGCAGGCCGCGCCCGTTCACCGCCGCACTCGGCGACGATATGGTGCGCCGCCAGCCCGCTCCGCTCTCGGATCAGCGTGTGCTGCAAGCGATTGCCGACGAGATGAAGGTGCGCCTCGGCCTGCCGAACGCCGAAGCGGCCCGGGCCGAACTCGCCGAACTGGGCGCCTGGGATGGTGCCCCCGTCGCGGCGCCCGCGCACCGCCCGCACCCGCTGACCCAACCGGGCCCCGGCACCGCGGTGCTGGCCAGCTGGCGCATGCTGCTCGACCTGGGCCGTCTGCAAGAGGGCGAACCCAATCTGGCGGGCATCGCCCGCACCCCGGTGGCCCGGCTGTCCCCCACGACGGCCGCCGAAATCGGCGCCGCCACCGACGATCACGTGACCGTCGCCAGCGAGCACGGCACCGTCACGCTGCCGCTGGTGATCACCGACCTGCCCGACCGGGTGGTCTGGCTGCCGCAGCACTCGCCGGGCAGCTCGATCGCCGAACAGTTGGCCACCCAGCCCGGCGGCATCGTGCAGCTGCGGCGTGCTGACGACAGGATGAAGGAGCACCGGCATGAGTGACCTCAGTCTGTTCGGCCACGACCCACTCTGGCTCGTGATCGGAAAGTCCCTCGCCATCTTCGTGTTCCTGTTGCTCACCCCGATGATCGCGGTGGTCGCGGAACGAAAGATCGTGGCGCGCATGCAGATGCGCATCGGCCCGAACCGGATCGGCCCGTACGGCATGCTGCAGAGCATCGCCGACGGCGTGAAGATGGCGCTCAAGGAAGACATCATCCCGGCCATCGTGGACAAGCCGGTCTTCATCATGGCGCCGATCATTTCGCTGATCCCGGCCGTGATGGCGTTCGCGGTGATCCCGTTCGGCCCCGAGGTTTCCATCTTCGGGCACCAGACCGCGTTGCAGCTCACCGATCTGCCGGTGGCGGTGCTCTACATTCTGGCGATCACCTCGATCGGCGTGTACGGCATCGTGCTCGCCGGGTGGTCGTCGGGTTCCACCTACCCACTGCTGGGCGGCCTGCGCTCGACCGCGCAGGTGATCTCCTACGAGATCGCGATGGCACTGTGCTTCGCCACCGTGTTCCTGCTGACCGGCACCATGTCCACCTCGGGCATCGTGGCCGCACAGGACGGCACCTGGTACGTCTTCCTGCTGCTGCCGTCGTTCCTGATCTACTGCGTGTCCATGGTCGGCGAGACCAACCGGGCCCCGTTCGACCTGCCCGAGGCCGAGGGCGAGCTGGTCGGTGGCTTCCACACCGAGTACTCCTCGCTGAAGTTCGCCATGTTCATGATGGCCGAATACATCAACATGGCAACGGTTTCCGCGCTCGCCACCACCCTGTTCCTGGGTGGCTGGCACGCGCCGTGGCCGTTGAACATGTGGGACGGCGCGAACAGCGGCTGGTGGCCGGTGCTGTGGTTCACCGCCAAGGTCTGGATGTTCCTGTTCGTGTTCATCTGGCTGCGCGGCACGCTGCCCCGCCTGCGCTACGACCAGTTCATGAACCTCGGCTGGAAGCTGCTCATCCCGGCTTCGCTGCTCTGGGTGATGCTGGTCGCCACCGCTCGCGTGCTGCAGGCCGAGGGCTACGAGATCCAGACTCCGGCGCTCGTCATCGGCGGGCTGCTGGTCTCCGGGTTGATGGTGTGGATGTTCCTGCGGGCCGGGCGCAAGGGTGGCGCGCCGCCGCCCGCCGAGCCGGTCCCGGCCGCACCGACCGCGGATTCCGCTGTGTTCCTGGGCTTCCCGACACCGCCGCTGCCCGACCGTCCCCGCGACGTGGCCAAGTCGGGACTGTTCGATCCGCTGGCCGGATTCGCGGTGACCGCGGCGACCATGTTCAAGAAGCCGAACACCGAGTTCTATCCGGAACAGAAGGTGCCGACCGCGCCGCGCTACCACGGGCGTCATCAGCTCAACCGGCACCCGGACGGGCTGGAGAAGTGCATCGGCTGCGAGCTGTGCGCCTGGGCCTGCCCCGCCGACGCCATCTACGTCGAAGGCGCGGACAACACCGAGACGGAACGCTTCTCGCCGGGTGAACGGTACGGGCAGGTCTACCAGATCAACTACCTGCGCTGCATCGGTTGCGGATTGTGCATCGAGGCGTGCCCGACGCGCGCGTTGACCATGACCAACGACTACGAGATGACCGACGACAACCGCGCCGGCCTGATCTACGAGAAGGACCGGCTGCTGGTGCCGCTGCAGCCGGGCATGTCCGCCCCGCCGCACGACATGTACCCGGGCGCCGACGAGGGCGACTACTACCGCGGCAACGTGCCCGGCAGTGCGCAGGAAGCCAACGGAGGCAACGCAACCGACGCGCCGGAGAGCCCGAAGGAGCCCGCCGCGGTGGGCGTGGAAGGAGGGTCGCGGTGAACTCGCTGATACTGGCCGCCGAGCCACTCACCCGGACCGGGACCGGCGAGGCGGTGAACTTCTGGGTGCTCGCGCCGCTGGCCGTGGTCGGCGCGCTCGGCATGGTGTTCGCCCGCAAGGCCGTGCATTCGGCGATCTGCCTGGCCGCCACCATGATCGTGCTCGCCGTGTTCTACATGGCCCAGGACGCACTGTTCCTCGGCGTCGTGCAGATCGTCGTCTACACCGGCGCGGTCATGATGCTGTTCCTGTTCGTGCTGATGCTGGTCGGTGTCGACTCCGCCGAATCGCTGAAAGAGAACCTGCGCGGGCAGCAGTTCGCCGCGGCGGCGGTCGGCGTCGGCTTCGGCATGCTGCTGATCAGCGGTATCGCCCGCGGCATCCGGGAATCCGAGATCAGCTTCCCGGCAACCGGTTTCGCGGGCCGCGACGTGATCGGCGAGCTCGCCGAGCTGATCTTCGTGCGCTACGTGTGGGCCTTCGAGCTCACCGGCGCGCTGCTGATCACCGCGACCATCGGCGCGATGGTGCTCGCGCACCGCGAGCAGTTCGGGCCGAAGATCGGGCAGCGCGAGATGTCGGTGCGCCGGTTCCGCGAGGCAGGCCACCGGGCCACCCCGCTGCCGACGCCGGGCGTCTACGCCAGGCACAACGCGGTCGACATTCTGGCCAGGCTGCCCGACGGCTCCTTCGAGGAACTGTCGGTCAGCACCATCCTGCGGCACCGCCGCACCCGGGCGCTCGCCGAGGCGGCAGTCACCCCGGCCGCAGCCGAAGCACCCGGCAACTCGGTCGCTTCCACGACCGAAGCACCCGCTACCTCGGTCGCGACCGAGAACCAGCGCGACGAGGAAGGCAACCGGTGAATCCCCAGAACTACCTGTTCCTGTCCGCCCTGCTGTTCACGATCGGCGCGGCCGGCGTGCTGCTGCGGCGCAACGCCATCGTGGTGTTCATGTGCATCGAGCTGATGCTCAACGCGGTGAACCTCGCGTTCGTCACCTTCGCCAGGTTGCACGCGAACCTGGACGGCCAGGTGTTCGCGTTCTTCACCATGGTGGTCGCCGCGGCCGAAGTCGTTGTCGGCCTTGCCATCATCATGACCATCTTCCGCGCCCGCCGCTCGACCTCGGTCGACGACGCCAACCTGTTGAAGTTCTGATATGGGTACAGCGACGCTCTGGCTCATGCCCGCCCTGCCGCTCGCAGGTGCGGTATTCCTTCTGCTCACCGGCCGTTTCAGCGACAAGTGGGGGCACCTGCTCGGCACCGCGCTGGCGCTGGCCGCGTTCGTGGTCGCCGGCATCGGCTTCTTCGACATGCTCGGCCGCGACACCGCGCAGCGCGGCATCCACACCGACCTGTTCAGCTGGGTGCCGGTGGCCGGGCTGCAAGCCGACTTCAGCCTGCAATTGGACCAGCTGTCCATGTGTTTCGCGCTGCTGATCACCGGCGTCGGCTCGCTGATCCACATCTACTCCATCGGCTACATGAGCCACGATCCGGGACGGCGCCGATTCTTCGGCTACCTCAACCTGTTCCTGGCGGCCATGCTGCTGCTGGTGCTCGCGAACAACTACCTGGTGCTCTACCTCGGCTGGGAAGGCGTCGGTCTGGCGTCCTACCTGCTGATCGGGTTCTGGTACCACAAGCCCTCGGCGGCCACCGCGGCCAAGAAGGCGTTCGTGGTCAACCGGGTTGGTGACATGGGGCTGGCGATCGCCATGTTCGTCATGTTCTCGACGTTCGGCTCGATCAACTTCACCGATGTGTTCGCGGGTGCGCCGCAGGCCGGGGAGGGCACGCTCACCGCAATCGGGTTGCTGCTGCTGCTCGCCGCGTGCGGTAAGTCCGCGCAGGTGCCGCTGCAGTCCTGGCTCGGGGACGCGATGGAAGGCCCGACCCCGGTGTCGGCGCTCATCCACGCGGCCACCATGGTCACCGCGGGTGTGTACCTGATCGCGCGGTCCGGTCCGATCTTCGACCTCGCGCCGGACGCGCGGCTCGGCGTCGTGCTCGTCGGCGCGGTGACGCTGCTGTTCGGTGCGATCGTCGGCTGCGCCAAGGACGACATCAAGAAGGCGCTCGCCGCCTCGACCATGAGCCAGATCGGTTACATGGTGCTCGCCGCGGGCCTCGGCCCGGCCGGCTACGCCTTTGCCATCATGCATCTGCTCACCCACGGGTTCTTCAAGGCCGGACTGTTCCTCGGGGCCGGTTCGGTGATGCACGCGATGGACGACGAGACCGACATGCGCCGCTACGGTGGACTGCGCAAACTGCTGCCGATCACCTACGTCACCTTCGGGCTCGGCTACCTCGCCATCATCGGCGTGCCACCGTTCGCCGGGTTCTTCTCCAAGGACAAGATCATCGAGGTGGCGTTCAACCAAGGTGGCGTCAGCGGCTTGGTGCTCGGCACGGTGACGCTGCTCGGTGCGGGGATCACCGCGTTCTACATGACGCGGGTCATGATCATGACGTTCTTCGGTGAACGCCGCTGGAAGCCCGACACCCACCCGCACGAAGCGCCTGCGGTGATGACCGGGCCGATGATTCTGCTCGCCATCGGATCAGTCACGGCGGGTGCGCTGTTCGCGTTCGGTGCCTCGCTGCAGAACTGGCTCGCGCCGGTTGTCGGCGTGCATCACGGTGAGCATGTCGTCCCGGCGGCTGTCGTGACCGCGCTCGCGCTGACCGTGGTCGCCGTCGGTGTCGGCATCGCCTACTACCAGTACGCGCAGCGCGACATCCCCGAGCGCGCACCGGCAACCGTCTCCGCGCTGACCCTCGCGGCCCGCAAGGACCTCTACGGTGACGCGGTCAACGAGGCGGCCTTCATGCGCCCGGGCAGCTACCTGACCCGCGCGCTGGTGTTCCTCGACAACCGGGGCATCGACGGGATCGTCAACGGGACGGCCGCGCTGATCGGTGGGCTGTCCGCTCGAATCCGGCGGGTACAGACCGGATTCGTGCGGTCCTATGCCCTGTCCATGTTCACCGGCGCGGCCCTGGTGGCTGCCGCCCTGCTGGCGGTGAGGTTGTGGTGAAGGACTTTCCCTGGTTGACCACGTTGTGGTTGGCGCCTGTGATCGGCGCGGTCGTCGTGCTGGCGCTGCCCGCCGCGCAACGACTGCTCGCGCGCTGTGTCGCGCTGGCGGTATCCATCGCGGTGCTGGCGTTCGCCGTCGTGCTCGCCGTGCGCTTCGAACCCGGTGGCGAGCAGTACCAGTTCGTCGAGGACCACGAGTGGATTCCGGCCTTCGGCGCCGGATACACCGTCGGCGTCGACGGCATCGCGCTGGTGCTGGTGTTGCTCACCACCGCGCTGGTGCCGCTGCTGATCCTGGCCGGCTGGCACGACGAGCGCGAGGTCGGCAGCGGGCGGCGGGTGTCGCACACCTATGTCGCGCTGACGCTGCTGGTCGAGGCGATGGTGCTGATCTCCTTTGTCTCGCTCGACATTCTGCTGTTCTACGTGTTCTTCGAAGCCATGTTGATCCCGATGTACTTCCTCATCGGTGGCTTCGGACCGCGGTCGGCGAATGTGGAGTTGCGCCAGCAGCGGTCGCGGGCGGCGGTGAAGTTCCTGCTGTACAACCTGTTCGGCGGGCTGATCATGCTGGCCGCGGTGATCGGGTTGTACGTGGTCACCGCGCGCAACGGGCTCGGCGCGGACTCGGCGGGCACCTTCGACTTCCGCACGGTGGTCGCCGCCGCCAACTCCGGACAGCTCGGCGCCGCACCCGCGGTGCTCAACGCGCTGTTCCTCGGCTTCATGTTCGCCTTCGCGGTGAAGGCGCCGCTGTGGCCGCTGCACACCTGGCTGCCCGACGCCGCCGTCGCCGCGACACCGTCGAGTGCGGTGCTGATGATGGCGGTGGTCGACAAGGTCGGCACCTTCGGCATGCTGCGCTACTGCCTGATGCTGTTCCCCGACGCGTCGAGTACCTATGCGCCGCTGGTGATCACGCTCGCCGTGATCGGCATCATCTACGGTGCGCTGCTGGCCATCGGGCAGACCGACGTGATGCGGTTGATCGCCTACACCTCGATCTCCCACTTCGGCTTCATCATCCTGGGCATCTTCGCGATGACCAGTCAGGGACAGACCGGTGCCACGCTGTACATGGTCAACCACGGCATCTCCACCGCCGCGCTGTTCCTGATCGCCGGATTCCTGGTGTCGCGCCGCGGTACTCGGCTCATCGCCGACTACGGCGGCGTGCAGAAGGTGGCGCCGGTACTGGCGGGCAGCTTCTTCATCGCGGGTCTGGCCACGCTCTCGCTGCCCGGGCTCGCGCCGTTCATCAGCGAATTCCTGGTGCTGGTCGGCACCTTCAGCCGCTACCAGTTCGCCGCCGTCGTCGCGACCGGTGCGCTGGTGCTCGCGGCGCTGTATGTGCTGTGGCTCTACCAGCGGATGATGACCGGCCCGGTCAAGGAGGGCAACGAACACATCTACGACCTGGTGCCCCGCGAGCTCGCGGTGGTGGTGCCGTTGATCGCGGCGCTGCTGTTCTTCGGTGTTTATCCGAAACCGATCCTGGACTTCATCAATCCCGCGGTGAGCCAGACATTGATCACCATCGGCAAGCACGATCCCGAACCCGCGGTGCCCACGCTGCCCGAGGCGGGCAAGGCCGAACATCCCGGAGGTGTCCACAAATGAGTCGCATCAGTGTGCGCGTCGCCATCGCTCTCGTCGTCGCGGGTCTGCTCGCCACGATGATCACCTTCTCGAGGACGGCCTAAGTGACTTCCTTGGACTACGGAACAACCCTCGCCGCAACGATTCCGGCTCCGAGCATCGAATACGGGCTTCTTTCGCCGATGCTGATCGTGCTGGGTGCCGGTGTGACCAGTGTGCTCGTCGAGGCCTTCATGGGGCGGCGGTTCCGGTTCGGCACGCAGCTGCTGCTGAGCCTCGCCGGTCTGGTCGCCGCGTTGGTCGCGGTGGTGCTGCTCGCCGGCACCGAGGGCACTGCGATGGTCGGCGCGGTCGCCGTCGACGGGGTCACGCTGTTCCTGCAGGGCACCATCCTGGTGGTGGCGATCCTCGGGGTGCTGTTCATGGCCGAGCGCGGCGCCGAACCGCGGGTCGAGGCGCGCAGCGGTCCCGGCACCTGGAGTGTGGCCGCGGCGACACTCGGGCGCGGGGTGGATGCGTTTACGCCGCAGGCGTCTTCGGTGCCGGGGAGTGCGATGGAGCGGACCGCGCTGCGGGCCGGGATCGCGACCACCGAGGTGTTCCCGTTGACGTTGCTCGCGGTCGGCGGGCTGCTGCTGTTCCCGGCGTCGAATGATCTGCTCACCATGTTCGTCGCGCTCGAGGTGCTGTCGCTGCCGCTGTATCTGCTGTGCGGGCTGGCCCGGCGCAAGCGGCTGCTGTCCCAGGAAGCGGCGCTGAAGTACTTCTTGCTCGGTGCGTTCTCGTCGGCGTTCTTCCTCTACGGTGTCGCGCTGCTGTACGGGCAGGCGGGCACGGTGCAGCTGGCCGGGATCGCCGATGCCATTGCCCGGCATCCGGACAACGCGATGCTCGCGCTGCTCGGTGTGGCGATGCTCGCGGTGGGGCTGCTGTTCAAGATCGGCACGGTGCCGTTCCAGTCGTGGGTGCCCGACGTGTATCAGGGTGCGCCGACACCGATTACGGCGTTCATGGCGGCGGCTACCAAGATCGCGGCAGTCGGTGCGTTGTTGCGGGTGCTGCAAGTCGCGGTGCCCGGACTGCGCGACGACTGGCGTCCGGTGCTCGCCGCCATCGCCATCGCCACCATGGCCGTCGGCGCTGTCATGGCGATCACGCAGACCGACGTCAAGCGGATGCTCGCGTATTCCTCGGTCGCCCATGCCGGTTTCATCCTGACCGGTCTGGTCGCCGCCAACGACAAGGGCGTCTCGGCGATCCTGTTCTACCTGGTGGCCTACGGTCTCGGCACTGTCGGCGCGTTCGCCGTCGTCAGCCTCGTCCGTGACGCCGCAGGCGACGAAGCCACCACCCTGTCCCAATGGGCAGGCCTCGGCCGCCGCTCCCCGTGGCTCGCCAGCGTCTTCGCCCTGTTCCTGCTCTCCTTCGCCGGTCTCCCGCTGACCAGCGGATTCGTCAGCAAGTTCGCCGTTTTCGAAGCCGCGGCCGCAGGGGACGCCTCGTTCCTGGTGATCGTCGGCGTCATCTGCAGCGCTATCGCCGCCTTCTTCTACATCCGAGTCATCGTCCTCATGTTCTTCACCGACCCACCCGCGGACGCCCCCACCGTGGTCGCCCCCTTCCTCACCACCACGGTCGTCACCTTCGGCGCCGGCGCAACCATCGTCCTCGGCATCTTCCCGCAGATGCTGCTCGATCTCGCCGACCGGGCGTCGACCTTCGTCCGCTGAGAGTTGTTCTGCGTCTGCCGCATACCTGTTATCGGGTGTGCGGCAGACGCATTTTCCCTGCGGCGGCCACCAGACCTAGTGCGCCGGGACCAGCCGATCGACTGCGCCCCGGCCTGCTGCTCTGAACATCCGACGCCACGCGCTTCTCTAGGCCCGCACCTGCTCTAGGGATCCGCACCGGTTACGGGCCCCGTAGACAGTGCAAATCCCGAGAGCGAGTGCGGCTGTCGGCTATCAACCCGCCGTAGCTACGGGCCGGTTTCCAGTGCGCCGACGGCGTCGAGGCGGCGTAGCAAAGCCTCGTAGGCGGTAACGGCGGTGAGGCCCTCGTTCATTGATTTGTCGAACAAGGCGTCGTCGTTGGTTTGCAGGCTGTTTCGGCAGTCGCTGCCGGCTTGGGCGGCTGCGAGATGGGTCTTCGCCCATTCGTCCTGGGCTTCGGCATCCGGAATCGGTATGAACTGCGCGGCGTCGTCGGCGTCGCGGACGATGGCGGTACAGATCGGCAGGAACACCGCCGAGTCGACATCCACTGTGGGCTGACCGGCCTGTTCGGCGGCGCGGACCGCGTCGCCTGCGGCTACGCCCCACTGTCGAAAGTCTTGGCTGAGCTTGGTGATCCGGTCGTGGCCACCGACCTTCAGCCACGCCCATACCTGTCGCGAGATCATGTCCGGTGTGCGCTGCGCTTCCCGGCCGAGCGTGGCGACGGCGTCGACGGCAGGGTCGTCTCGCACGTAATAGTTGCGCGCGGTATTGGCAGCGAGAACGGCCACCGCTGTGCATACGGCTGCCACGACAAGCCTGCGGACTATCAGAGATTCGGGCCGCTCCGCGTCGCGCGACGCCGGTGCGGGGCGCCGATTGATCAGGCGCCGACCGCTCTCGGCGAGAACGGCACCGATCAGCGCGCCGATCGCAGCCAGGGTGATGCCGAGGCCCAGGACGAACGGAACCTGTTGCGTGACAACGAGCCACGCCGGATATGGCCGCCACGAACAGGCGTAGCCCATGACCCGCATCGGCGCGAGACAACCGTCGACGGACGCGAAAGCGAAAAGCCCGAGCAGCCCGAGCAGGCCGGCACCGCCGGACGCGGCGAGAGCCATCGCCAGCCGGTACCGAACGGTGGTCGCGGAAACGATGATCGCGGTTGCCACCATCGCGGCCCCCAGGCCTGCCATCAACCACATCGGATAGCCGTATATCCAAGCCGCAGTAAACCTCTGGTCCACCGGTGGCTGGTCGGGATGTAGAGCCAGCATGACTATCACGACGGCCGCGCAGCTCAGCGCCCCGCCGAGCACAGCGGCGACGGCCGCGGGCCGCAGCGACACCGGTCGATGCACGGTCGAGTCGTGGTCCGGCGCGTCGGTGCGTGCCCGCCGCACCCACCCTGGCGTTTCGGTGCCTGGCTTCCGCACCAAGGCGAGCAGCGGGAACAGCCATAGGACGGCCGCGCCCACGACCACCAGGGGTCTATTGCCCAGATCCGCGATGACCCAGAACCAAGGCGGGAGGCCCGGCAGCAACAGGTCCAAAGAGTGCAGCGGGCCGATCAGCAGCAGGAACGGTCCGCTCATCCAGTATCCGTACCAGGTGCCGAAGACGACGAGGGCGGCCGCCAGTCCGAGAAACTGCACCGAACGGATCGAACGCCCCCGGCAGCCGCGGATCCACAGTTCCGCGCATTGGGTGACCCACCAGGTGAAAACCGGTCCGGTGATCACGAACACGAGCAGCAGTTCGGGATCCGGCGGCAGCAGCGCGGAACCTGCCGTGCGGAACGACACCAACTCACCCACTGCCATGCCGACGCCGAGCCAGACCCCGGCACCCCAGCCGGCAGGCACGTGGCGTCCAGCGAGAATGTTGTAGGCGACCGCGCGCCACAGCGCGTAGCCGGCGATGCCGACCACAAGCACGGCAGTCAACCAGGTCGACACTTCTCTGGTGGCCTCGAAGCCCCAGGACAGACCAAAGGCCTCGACCACCAAGGGCAATGTCACGCTGGTGACCTGAGCGATGACGCCGGTAAGAAACATCGGCAATGCGGTGGCGCCGAAGAGGATCCCGGGATCGCGCAACGAGCGAACGCGTGCTGCCGCAGCAGGGTGGGTGCGCCACAGGCCGAGGAATCTTTGCCGGCCAGCGAATCTCGGCTGTCCCCCCGGACGCTCGGTCCGCCAGGAAAACGCAGTGCGCCCGGCGAGGTTCGCGGCATCGAGGTCGGCGTAGAACTCGCGATTCCGCAGGATGTCGGCGCGGACCAGATAGGTCAGGGCGACAAGTATCGCGACCCGGAGCAGGCCGCGCAGCCCCAATTGCCATTCGGCACGCCAGAGCTCGGGGTCGGTCGCCAGCGACACCGCTTGTCCGACCAGATGGGGAAGCAGCACGCACAGCAAGAAGGCTCGCCACAGGGCAACCGTCGCGTAGGTGATGTCGACGTCGCGGTTGCGAATATGCGCGAGCTCGTGCAGCACCACGTCACGCAGTACATCCGGACCGGCAGCACTGCGCGCCACCAAACCGGCATCGAGGCATACCGTGTACCTGCCCAGCCGCCCGAAAACGACAGCACTCACGGTGTCGGCCCGCGGGTCGATCACGAATCCGGGGGTCCTTCGCAGGCCGGCGACGGCGACGAGCTCCCGCAGCCGCTGGGCCAACTCGTCGGATGAGCTCAGATCGATGGGCAGCAGTCGACCACGCCTGCATCGCCACCTCGGCCACAGCAGATAGATCGCGGTCGCTACCCCGACCACTGCCACCGCGCCGACGGGCATCCACGCACCCGGTGCCCGCAATCCATGTGCGACATCGCAGGATTCGATCCATGCGGCATAGGTGATCGCCTCGACCGGCCGGTACGGCTGCATCGGGTCGTGGCCCACCGCGAGACGGCAGAGCTCGAACCATTCGCCGCCGCGGCTCCGATACCATGATGCGCCGACCGATAGCAGGTACAGGCTGTCCACCGTGATGAAAGCCAGCAGCAGTGCGAACCGAATCGCGGTACCAGCGGCGAAGGCCCTGGCCTGGATCGGCGCGACGGGTGTGTCCGATTCGACGGTGATGCCAATGCCTTTCCCGCGCGGCCGATCAGTATCGGCGTCTCGGTGCCCTGGTCGAACACCGCGCTGAGCGTTCGATCGTGCGTCAGGGATCGGCGGGGGGCTCATGGGCGTCGGTGGAGACACTGAGAAGCAGTCGACCCGCTACGGAGTCAGCGATCACCTGGGCACGGTCGTCGGCCATTCCGCTGCGCACTGCGGAATCCACGATCTGCGTGCGTATCTCGGCGATCTGTTCTCGGGTCAGCGGCGGCACGGTGGACTCGGCTCCGGTTCGGCGGAACACTGTGCGCAGCCCGAATCGTGCGGCCTTGCCGCCGCCGGTGATCGCATCGTTGGTGAACCGCTTCGCCGCCTCGTTGACCGCCACCCACACCACCGGGCTCGCCAGCACCACCATGTCGTCGATGCCGAATCCGAGTAGATCCCGACCATGCCTGCGCCGGCTGAGCAATCGCACCACATGCTCGTCGTCGAGCTGACGCAGCCGGTCCACCAGGGACAGCTCCTCGGAAGCTACCTCGGCGATCACATCGCGGACCACGTCCCTGACCAACAACTGCGGTCTGCCGGACCGATCGAGACTCTCCGCATTCATTGCCAGTACCCATCTGACGCGTGAATCACGTACTCATCATGTCGCACAACGTGACTCGGGCGGGTGCGGATGCCGAATGTTCGTCAGCGACCCGTCTGTGGATGCGCCGACCGTGGTCGCGCGGTTCCGCACCACCACGGTCGGCACCTCGTCAGCCGCCTGCCACTCGGAGATGTGCTCCGACGGGCAGAATGTGCACGGTGAGTGTGGATCTGGATGTCCTGCGCTGGCTTTCCGAGCATCGCACGCCGACGTTGACGACGATGGCGCGGTGGGCGATGGATATGGGTGCGAGCCCTGCGGTCATGGCCGCGGTCGGGGCGGTGGGGCTGATCGTGGTGGTTGCGAAACGTTGGTGGTGGCAAGGGGTTACGGTCGCCGTCGCGAGTGTGGCGGCGCTGGTGGTCGCCAGTGTGTTCAAGCAGATGGTTCAGCGGGCGCGTCCGTCCTGGGATCTGGCCGTAGTTCAGGTCGGTGGATGGGCTATGCCGTCGACTATCGCGGCGATGACGGCGGCCGTGGTAGTCGCCACCTATCTGGTGTTGCCTTGGTCGGCGGGGCAGCGTCGCTGGACGGCCGCCCTGTTCGCGGTGATTGTCCTGCTGATCGGTGTGGCGATGGTCTATCTCGGGGCGCATTGGCCGACCGATGTACTGGTCGGCTGGGCTGTCGGAGCCGGTGTGGGCGGAGTGGTCGCGAGCCTGCCTCTCGTCGGCCTCCATGCGGAGACCGGGAACCTTCCTCGGTAACCGCTGTGCGGAGCACTCAGGTGTGCAGGGAGCGGCCGCCATCGATGACGAGGCGTTGGCCGGTCACGAAAGAGGCTGATAGCGAGGCGAAGAAGCTGACGGCGGCGGCGATGTCGTCCGGGATTCCCAGGCGGCCGACCGGGATGGTGGCGAGGTAGTCGGCGCGAGTGGCGGCGGAGACGTCGGCGTGGCGTTCGACCGGGACGAAACCGGGGGCGACGGTGTTCACGGTGATGCCGAAGGGGGCGAGCTCGCGGGCCCAGCTGCGGGTCAGGCCGATCTGAGCGTGTTTGGCGGTGGCGTAGGCGGAGCGGCCGGGAGGTGGGCGGTCGGCAACCTCGGAGTCGATGTGCACGATGCGGCCGTAGCGGCGTTCCTGCATGCCCGGGATTATGTGGTGTGCGAGCAGGATCGGGCTCTTCACGAAGAAGTTCAGTTGCGCCAGATGATCCGCCCAGGCCACTTCGGTCAACGGCGCCTCTGGTTGGGGACCGGTCGCATTCAGGACCAGCACGTCGATCGGGCCGAGACGGTCGGTCACCGCGGCGACGAGTTCGCGCACCTCATCTTCGTCGGTGACATCGGCCGGAAAGGCTTCGGCCACACCGCCGTTGTCGCGAATAGTCCGCACGACCGCCTGCGCCTTCTCCTCCCCCATACCGTTGACAGCGACAGCCAACCCGTCAGCGGCGAGCCGCTGCGCAATAGCACTCCCCAGCCCGCGCGAGCTCCCGGTCACCAACGCCACCCGTCCCGGCACTGCCATGCATGGATCATTCCACGTCGCAATCCCCTTGGCGACAGGCTGTTTCGGTGATCGAGCTGCCAGTGGGAGGTGGCCGATCGGGTTTCATGATCGCGGGACATGGTGGCGGCAACGTCGAAAAAGCTTGCCACTGCGTCCCATTGCACAGATCGCGCAGTGGCTGGGCGTTTCATGTTCACCGGGACAGGGCACGCGGCATCGCCGCAAACTCCGCCACCGTGTCCCGCCCGCCGACAAGTCGGACGGCGCACGGGACATAGCGGCGCAGACGTGCGAGTGGGGACGCCCTCATGACCCGCTCGTCGCAGGGCCGGACGGTGAACGGGACACCACGGCGGAAACATGCTGGGCCGCCATGATGTCCCCCTGGATGTCGAGCTGGGCGGCGAGCGGGTCATAGCAGCGCAGACGTGCGAGTTGGGGCGACGTCATGTCCCGGTCGCCGTGGAGCTGGGCGCCGAGCAGGACATAACGGCGCAGACATGCGAGTGGGGGCGCCCTCATGACCCGCTCGCCGTGGAGCCTGACTGTGGGCGGGGCACGGTGGCGGAACCTGGTGAGCTGCCGTCATGGCCGACCCGATGTGTCCGCCATCATGTCCCGCTCGATGTGGAGTCGGACGGCGAACGGGACATAGCGGCGCAGACGTGCGAGGAGGAGCGCCCTGATGTCCCGCTCGTCGCAGGGCCGGACGGCGAATGGGACAGAAGTGCGAGCGGGTGCCGTCATGTCCCGGAGGGCGTGGAGTCGGACGGCGAGCGGGACACGAGCGCAGGGAAGTGCCGATGGGGGCCGCTGTCATGTCCCGCTCGTCGCGGAACCGGACGGTGAGCGGGACATAGTGGCGGAATCCGTGCGAGCGGGCCACCATCATGTCGCTCTACGCTAGCGGGATGGGGCAGGTTGGCGGAAAGTGCGGTGTGGGGTCGGGTGGTGAACGGGACATGAGGGCGCAGACGTGCGAGTACGGGCGCCGTCATGTCCCGTTGATCGTGAACGACTTGGTTGCGTGGCCGACGGCTGGTGGGTCAGTGGAGGTAGGAGGCTCCGTTGACGTTGAGGACGGAGCCGGAGGTCCAGGTGGCTTCGGGTGAGGCGAGATAGCGGACGGCTGAGGCTATTTCGGCGGGGGTGGCTACGCGGCCGAAGGGGCTTTGGGCGCGGACGTCGTCGGTGACGCGGTGGGCGACGCGTTCGGTTGCGACGAAACCGGGGGCGACCGAGGCGACGGCGATGCCGTGGGGGGCCAGTTCGACGGCGAGGGACTGGCCGAGGGCGTGCACTGCGGCCTTGCTGGCACCGTAGCCGGTGTATTCGGGTTCGCCGCGGAACGCGCCGCGCGAGCCGATGTTCACGATTCGTCCCTCGATGCCCTTGGCGATCATGTGCCGGGCTACG
This sequence comes from Nocardia sp. XZ_19_369, assembly GCF_015355715.1. NCBI lineage: Bacteria > Bacillati > Actinomycetota > Actinomycetes > Mycobacteriales > Nocardiaceae > Nocardia > Nocardia sp. XZ_19_369. The sequence continues at coordinate 848,397 of NZ_JACVED010000002.1, forward strand.
CAGTAGGACATATTGGCAGTCCCGAACACGTTGACGTCCATGGTTTCTCGCCATGCCCGCTGCCATTCGGCATAGTTGGTGTCGGCCACCGGATGTGCGATATTGACCGCCGCATTGTTGACCAGCACATCGACCGTGCCCAGTCCTTCGACCGCCGCGTCCACGATGCCCGCGACGGCATCCGGCGAACCGATGTTCCCACTGACGAGCACATGCCCCTCGCCCGGCAGACCGCGCAAGGTTTCCTCGCCATCGTCCCGGCTCGACGAGTAGTGAACTGCCACTCGATCGCCGATCTCCGCGAACGCCAGGGCAATCGCCCGCCCGATTCCCCGCGAGGCCCCGCTCACCAAAACACCACGACTCATCCTGCGATCACCATGCCACAAGCTTGCCATTGCGCCCCTGCGCTCGTCGCCCCATACCAGCCGGAGTGGTGCTGCCTGCTGCGGCGGCCGCACAGCGCGATCCCCATCGCCGACGCCACCAACAACTTCGAGAACGACGCCGCGGCGACAAGCCCCTGCGCTCGTCGCCCATACCGCCCGGAGTGGTGCGGCGGCCGCAACAGCGCGATCCCGATCGCCGACACCACGCGGCGGAATGGCTGCCGATGTCGAGCTGGGTGGCCCGCTGCACCATCTGGGCGGCGAGGTCCAGCTCGTCACCGACAGATTCGGAGACAACGCCGCGGCGGCGAGCTACCCCAGGCCCCCGCTCCCTCCATACATGCGCCGGGCCAACTGTGGCGCGTCTCCGCAGATCCGGCGTGGTCGTCCACTTGTATTGCGTAGCCCCAGTTGTATGGCGCAGCCCAACGTGTGCTTGACCGCGAAACTGCGCGCCGCCCAGCCGCCGTAGGCCCATGGATCCGCTCGTCAACCGTGACGTCCAGCCTTACCCCACCGAATAGCGCACGATCATCAGACCGTATGGCGCGCCCCTGCCCCGTCGCCATACCGATCCGGCAGCCAAACCATATGGCGCCCAGTACTACTCGGCGATCATCGCCCCGGTATGCAGTGCGATCCCGGACTGCGCGGCGACGTCGGCGTGCAGCAAACCGGCGCCGTCGACCTGATAACTCGGACCCGTGCAGGATCCTCCCTGAACGACACCATGCAGCACATCGCAGTAGCTCCCCGCAGGCAGCGAGGTCTGGTAGACACCTGCGTCGGCCGGGAAGTCTTCACCGTTGAGCACGAGGTACCCCGCACTACCCCGCCCGAACGAGATCCTGTTGCCACCGTTGTCGGCCCACCCCACCACCGGCTGCCCATGGACCTGCTCATGGAACCCGACCATGCCCCCGATACCCGTCCACGCATGCTCACACAACCAATGCCCATCTCCGCACCGCGAATCCATCGCCCGCCCGAGCGGATCGGACGGCGGCGGCTCGTCATAACTGCTGAACGCGTACCCGCTGAGCACCTTCGGCCGCCCGTACGGCCAGGCGAGCATGAACGCGTTCGCCATCGTGTACCGCTCGCCGTCGGCATACGTCAGCGTGGAACCGTTGTGCTCGGTGTCGTGGTTCGCCACGAAGACCACGGTGTTGTCGGAGGGCAGCGCCGAGCTGAAGGTGCGCAACCAGGCGAGCCGCCCATGCCGGAAGATCTGGCTCAGAGTTCCGGCGTAGCGCAGGTCCATCACGGCACCGGTGGCGAGGTACTCCTCGGGTTGCACGCCTTCACCCCAGCCGTAGATGACCTCCTGGTAGACGTAGGCCGGTCGGCTCAGTCGCTGCTCGATCGCCGCAATGTCTTCGGGCGGAATGTATTTGGCCGAGTCGATACGGAAACCGTCGACACCGAGGGAGAGCAGATCGTTGAGGTAACCGGCGATCCGATCCCGGACCGAGTCGTCACCGGTCGCCAGGTCTGCCCCGTTGAACGATTGGCAGTTGAACACCTGGAAGCGGTCCGCGAGATTCTCGACGGCATCATGCGGTGTGCCGCAATGGTGGAAGTCGCGCTCGGTGTATGGCACCGCCGGATACCAGTAGTGGCAGTACGGTGTGAGCGCGCTGCCGATACCGCACTCGGTCGTCGCGGACATGTTGTTGATGACCGCGTCGATGTACACCTGCACACCCGCTTCATGGCAACTGCGCACCATGGCCGCCAGCTCGTCGCGCGTACCGAAGCGACTGTCCAGCTTGTAGGACACGGCGGAGTAGCTCTGCCACCACGGAAACCCCTTGTCCGGCCAAAGGGAATGCTCCTCCGGCGGCGAGGTCTGCACGGCGCTGTAGCCTAGTTTGCCGAGCGTTGTCTGGCATTCGTGGCCGATGGACCGCCAGTTCCAGCCGAACATCTGCGCGATCACATCGCGCCCGGCAGGCTCCTCGGCCGATGACTGGGCGGGAACCGTGACCCACGTCGTTGCCACCGCAGTGATCAGCGCATATATCCATACGCGGCCCATTGGGCGACTGTATCCGAGAGGCGCATCCGACCAGTCTCTCCCTCGGGCCGACGCGCCGGGCCGACGTCGGACGCGCTACATACGGCCGCGTTGCTACGACAGGTTGACAGCACGGAAGGGCAGCGCAGGTCGATGCACGGAAGGCCGGCGCTCACCTGGCTATCTCACTCCGGCAGCACTTCGATGCGCGCCCGGAATTAGACCCGCTATTCGGCATCGTTGGGTCGCACGCGGCGTTCTTGCGGCCGTATCTGACCAGTGCGTGACGATCGATGCAGGCGAGACAGTCAGACGGAGTCCGCTCGCTGACGAATCGGCGCGGTTCCTCGGGGATGCGGTCGAGAACTGGGAAAGCCCGTGCCGCAGCGGCGAGTGCAGTGAGAAATGAGCCCGCCCAATACGATTCGTACGGGACCGTCGATATCGACAGGCAGGGGTGTGGGCCATGAGCGAGCGTGAACCTACCGACTATCAATCCGGTCCCCTGCGACTGCTGTGGTGGCTGGTCGTCTGCCAACGCGCCCGCGTCGCGACCGGCGCGGTGCTGGGCACGCTGTGGACGGTCGGCCTCGCGCTCCCGCCCTACCTGCTGTCCCGGGCGATCGACGACGGACTACTCGCGCACGATATGCCGGCACTGGCGTGGTGGACACTCGCGATCCTCGGCGCCGGGGTCGCGAACGCGGGACTGGCCGTCGCCCGGCACCGCACGATGACCAAGGTCAGGATGGACGCCTCGTTCCGGATCGCCCGCACCACCGCGAACCACGCCGCGCACCTGGGCGCCACACTGGCACGACGCACCACGGCGGGCGAGGTCGCGGCGATCGGCATGGGTGACGTGCGCGCGATCGCCTCGTCGCTGACGATCACCGGCCCGGGCGTCGGCGCGGTGATCGCCTACGTGACCGTGGCCATGCTCCTGTTCTCGCTGTCGCCGCTGCTCGCCCTGGTCATCCTGACCGGTGTTCCGTTGCTCGTGGTCGTGGTCGGCCCGCTGCTCGGCAGACTGTATCGGGTCGGCGCGGATTACCGTGAGCTCCAAGGCGTTTCGACCGCCCGGTTGGTCGATATCCTGACGGGCCTGCGCATCCTCAACGGTCTCGGCGGCAAGCAGCACTACATCGACCGCTATCGCCAAGACTCACAGTCCTTGCGGCACAAGGGCTATCGGGTCGGCGCGGTGATGAGCTGGCTGGGCGCGCTCGGCACCGGACTGCCCGCGCTGTTCCTCGCCGCCGTCACCTGGCTGGCCGCACGGATGGCCGTCGACGGCACGATCTCGATCGGCGATCTGGTCGCCGTGTACGGCTATGTCGCGATGCTGGTGGTCCCGGTGTCGTTCTTCATCGAAGGCGCCTACATGCTGACCCAGGGCATCATCGCGGCCCGCCGGGTGATCCGGCTGCTCGCAGTGACACCCGATCACACGGATGCGCCGACCGCAGCCGACGCACCGGACCAACCGGAAACCCTGCGGGACCCGGCCTCGGGAGTCGAGGTCCAGCCCGGCGTGCTCACCGCGCTCGCGGGTGGCCGCCATGGTGACGCCGTCGCCGTCGTGGACCGGCTCGGTCGATTCGCGGAGTCGTCGGCCGAGTGGGGCGGACGCCGACTGGACGACATCGTGCTGGAACAGGTTCGTGCACGAATTGTATTGGCAGACAACGATGCCGCGCTGTTCACCGGCACGGTGCGGGAGGTCGTCGCGGGCCGACGCGAACCGGACGACGGGAAAATCGAAGCGGCCGTCCACGCCGCCGCGGCCACAGATGTGCTGGAAGCACTGCCTGACGGACTGGACTCGATGATCACCGCGCAGGGACGCAACCTCTCCGGCGGTCAGCGGCAACGTCTTCGACTGGCTCGCGCGTTGTACGCCGAACCGCAGATTCTGCTCGCGGTGGAACCCACGTCGGCCGTCGACACGCACACCGAAGCGGTCATCGCGACCAGGCTGCGGCTCGCCCGCACCGGCCGGACCACGGTCGTCACGACGACGTCCCCGCTCGTGCTGGAGCAAGCCGACGTCGTCGAATACCTCGTCGACGGGCGGGTGGCTGCTCGCGGCACACATCACGAGTTGCTCGCCGGCGAGCCGGGCTATCGCGCCCTGGTATCCCGCGACGCGGACGAGAAGGCGCTGCGATGAGCCCCGTGAGTGCTGCGATGACGCCCGTAAGTAAGGACGCCGCGACTCTGCCCGTCGCGGGCCGGGCCGCCGTGCGTCGCGCCGCCTGGCACGAGATCCGTGCGGATCAAACAGGTTTCGCCGTAATGCTGCTCCTCAACGCCCTCGCCGCCGCAGCCGGGCTCGCGGCACCGCGCCTGCTGGGCGCGATCGTGGACACGGTCAAGGAATCGACCGGGCCGGGCGCGGTATCCAGAATCGACGAACTCGCGCTGGCGATCGTCGCCTTCACCCTCATCCAGCTGGTGCTGACCAGGTTCGCGCTGTACGCGGGCGCACGTTTCGGTGAGGGGGCCGCCGCCCGAATCCGCGAACGCTACCTCGACCGCACGCTCGCGCTGCCCGCCTCCGCCGTCGAACATGTGCCGACCGGTGATCTGGTCACTCGCGGAACCAGCGACGTCGGCAGTGCCGCCACCGCGCTACGCGACGCCGCCCCAGAGGTTTTGGTGGCCACGGTGCAGGCCGTGTTCATCATCGCGGCGGTCATGGTGTTGCATCCGCTGCTCGGCGTGTGCGCGTTGACCAGTCTGATCGGCATCGCCGTAGCGTTGCGCTGGTATCTGCGCCGGGCCCGCACCGACTACCTCACCGAGGGTGCCGCCACCGCAGCACTGGCCGACATCCTCACGACGACCGCCCAGGGTGCCCGCACCATCGAGGCGTTCGGGTTGCACGAGCACCGCCGCGCGCAAACCGATGCCGCGATCGCACATGCACGCCGGACCCGGCTGCGCACCCTGTGGCTGCGTTCGGTGCTGATGCCCTCGATCGATGTCTCGCAGGTAGTCGCGCTGGCCGGCGTGCTGTTCCTCGGCGGCATGCTGGAGCGGGCAGGCGTGGTGAGTCTCGGCACCGTCATCGCGGCCGTGCTCTACCTGCGGCAACTGTCCGGGCCGCTGGACACCATCATGATGTGGATCGAACAGCTCCAGCAGAGCAGTGCGTCCTACGCCCGCGTCGAAGGGCTCGCGCAGGCGCCCAGCGACAAACCCCGCAGCACCGCCGAGCCCGCCGACGACCGAATCGAGGTCTACGACTGCCATTTCGCCTACACCGACGACCGGAACGTGCTGCACGGCGTCACCCTCGACATCGCGGCCGGGGAGAAACTCGCGATCGTCGGACCATCGGGAGCGGGCAAGACCACCCTCGGCCGGCTCCTCGCCGGACTGGAGGAACCACGGTCGGGAACCGTGTCCGTCGGTGGCGTGCCGATCGCGGACCTCACCCCAGAGTTGTTGCGGCGCCAGGTCGTTCTCGTCACCCAGGAGCACCACGTCTTCCAGGACACGCTGCGCGGCAACCTACGCATCGCGGACCCCACCGCCACCGACGAGCGGATGCACGACGCCCTCACCACCGTCGACGCCCGCTGGGCCCTGGACCTTCCCGACGGCCTCGACACCGAACTCGGCGGCGCAGCACACACACTCAACGGCGCACAAGCCCAACAACTCGCCTTGGCCCGGGTAGCACTGGCCGACCCGCACACACTGATCCTCGACGAGGCAACGGCCCTACTCGATCCGGCCTCCGCCCGCGCAACCGAGCGCGCCCTAGCCGCGGTCCTGGCAGGCCGCACAGTGATCGCCATCGCCCACCGCCTGCACACCGCGCACGACGCCGACCGCATCGTCGTGATGACCGACGGTTCGATCATCGAACTCGGCACGCACGACGAACTCGTCGCGGAGGCAGGCATTTACGCCGGATTGTGGCGGTCCTGGCACGGCGACTGAGTGGTGGCGTCGCCACAGCCGGTCGTCGCGCGCACGGACAACCGAGGTCATGCGCAAGTCGGTGTCGCAGCGGGACAATCCTCGGACATGCGGACACACCGTCAGAAGCCGTCCGACTCGTGGTAGATCACCTGCCCGACGGCTGCCGAGCAGCCGTCGACGCGACCGCTGTGGAACTCAGCAACTCTCATTCCATGACGGGCCCGGACGATCGAGCGGCAAAGACGCAGCCGGGCGAAACCGGATCTGCGCCCACGCCGCCATGACCGTCTGAGCCGGGGCGATCTCGGTCGAAACCACCATCCGTTGATCTTGGCGAACTGCATGAACCATCGGGCAAACTCCTGACAAATCTCCCAGTGACGTGGGTCTCGGTCCGTGGCAACGTCACTGACCGTGGCAAATGCGGCGCGGCGTCTCGGACGGTCGGTACAGCAGGGTGGGCGGCGCGGCGAGCGCCGAAATGGTTGGGCGGCAACGGTGGTGATGACGGTGGTGGCCGCCGGTCTGGTCCCGCCGGGATCGGCGGCGGCGGCCGAGGAACCGCCCGCGTCGGTGGCGACGGACCGCCAGGAGCAGCAGGTCGCGACGCGGGACGGAATCGCGGTGTCCTACGTGAGCTTCCGGCTGCCGTTGCCCGCAGGGGTGGCCCCGCACCCGGACGCCTGCGATCGCACCGGGTACCTGCGTTATCGGCCCGTCGGCGGTCCGGAGAACTCGCGCGACGCCGACGCGGTGGTCGTGCAGCAGCAGGGATTGGGCGGCGGCGCAGTCAATTCCGAGGGTGTCGCTGGCAATACCGTGCGCTCGGCGAAATCCCTCGGCCGGAACATCGAGTTCTGGTCGCTGGCACGGCGTGGCGCCTGCTTGGATGAGACAGCGGGCTTCGACTACGCGCTGCAGACCGGGAACTACCTGGACGCGGTCGATTACTACTTCAACGGCAAGCCGATCGACGGGCGCACCTTCCCCGGCTTCAAGCAATCGCAGGACCTGGCCATCCTCGACGCGATCGGCGTGGAGCGGGTGATCAGGGACCAGTACGAGATCATGCTGCACGAGGTGCCGGATCAGGCCGAGCGGCAACGGAAATACATCTGCACCGGCATTTCGATGGGCGGGATGGTCACCGGGTTCTTCTCGGATTGGGATTTCGACGGCAACCCGGCCACCCAGGCCGACGCCGGCTACAACCAGTGCGCCGCCTTCGCCGCCCAGGACTCGATGGTCTCCTCGGATCCGGCCGCCATCCAGAACACGCCGTTCTTCAGTGACGTCACCAACGCGCTCATGGGCCCGACCAACACCGTGCTCAAAGCGGGATTCGACAGCGGGTTGCTGCCGATGCGCACCCTCGGCCCCGTTCCGGTGATCGGCACCAAAGCGATGATGCTCTACCGACTCGCCGGGCTCGCCGCGCATCTCGCACCGGACGAGGAGAGCCAATTACTGGCCCACCTGCACGATCCGGAGGTGGAGACCACACTCACCACCATGTTCGGCCAGAGCTGGGCGGCGGTCGCGTCCGGCGGCTCGAATGGCGAGGGCACCATCCGCGACTACCGGTTCACCAATACGGCGCTGCTCGGCACGTTCATCGACAACAACTCCGGCAATTTCGCACTGCTGCAACAGGGTGTCGGCGCACTCGCGGGTGGTCCGGTGCAGGAGAAGACCTTCCCCAATGGCGGTGGAGCGACCCAGGTTCCGGTATTGGGCAACTACTTGCGGATGAGCGCGGGCCCGCAGACGCGGGTCGCGCCGACCGATCGGAACGTGCTCTACACGTGGCGCAACTACAACGACGTCGTCGGCGTGCCGTGGACGGCGCCTAGCCGGGAGACCTCCGACATCCACGCCGTGGCAAGGCAATTGGGCACCGGTGCGCCAACCGCATACTGGGAGACCTACTTTCCGGCTCGCATGGTCATCGATCTCGGTGCCGGCTTCACCGGCGCTCGCAGCGGCAACATGGTGAATCTGCGCTACCACAACATGAGTCGCACCAAACCGAACTTCATCGCCTACGCGGGCGACAGTGTCGTCCAGTACGGCGTGGGTACCTGGATTCCGACCGGAGCCACCGCCCAAGTTGAAACTCTGCCGGGCTATACGCATATCGATACGATCGGTGCGGCCGCGGTGCAGAACAACGGAAAGCCGGACTACAGCGGTCAGTACCTGGCCGAGTTCATCCGTGGCCTCACCTAGCCAGACGTCACCCCACGGGTGATGACTCCGAGCGGCCTCGACCCTCATCGGGTCGCCCGGTGAACGTCCTGGGCGGCGGTGCGGGCAGAACCGCCGCCCAGGACACCACCTTCAGCCGAGCACTTCGCGCAGTCGGATGACGAAAGTCGCTGGGTCGTCGACGAATCCGATGTGCCCGCCCGGGAACAGGGTGGGCTCGACACCGATCCGTGCGGCCAGCGCCCGCGTGGTGTGATCACAGAACTGGTCCGTCGAGTCGCCGCCGATCCCGGCAACCAGCCGGACCGGCGTCGCGCGCAATACTTCGAAATCCGGCTCCCACCACACGGTTCCGGTGATCTCGTGCAGGAACCAGTAGCGCTCGCTGGCCACCTGCGCCGGATCGCGGTCGCCGCCGAACATCTGCTCGAGTACCGGCTCCGGCATCTCCATGTTGGCGTTGGCGAAGAACTTGCGCCAGGCGCCCAGTACGTCACCGCTGGCGTAGGTGGCGGCGAGATCCGCTGTGCTCGTGCGCAATTCACTGTCGAGCACGACGTTCAGCGGCGGCTCGTGCGCGATCGCGGTGCTGACGAGTTCCGGGCGCGCCTGCACCAGCGCCAACGTGGTGACAGCGCCACCGCTGGAACCGAAGACCACGGTGGGTCCCGCGTCGAGGTGGACGAGGATCCGGGCCAGGTCGTCGGCGCGCAGTGCGGGGGTCGAGTCCTGTTCCGGGTCGTCGAGCACGCTGCTCTTGTGTCCGCGCGGGTCTATGGTGAGCACCGTGTGGTCGGTGGCGAGCAGGTCGGCGAGCGGGGCGAAGGCGGCGGCGTCCATCGGGGCGCCGACCAGTGCGATCAGCGGTCCACTGCCGCGCACCTCATAATGCAAGCGGGCGCCGGGGACATCGAGGGTGTGGGTGGCGACGGACGAGGTCTGGGTCATGAGTTCTCCTCTGCGAGTGCTACGTGCTCACGACTGACGACGGTGCGTGGGTGCGAAACTCATCGACGACCGTGGGGATCCGCCGCATGCCGGGACTGGATCACCCCGGTTCGCCGAGAACCGCCTGGATATCGCTGGGCAAGCCGTCACACAGGTGCGCGGTCCAGTCGTGGCCGACTCGGTCAGCGCCGGCCGGGGCTTGCCAAACCTAATATGCCTAGGTTATAGGCTAGGCGTACTAGCTAAGGAGGTGTCCACATGATGGCACGAGCCGGTTTGACCGCCGAACGGGTCACGCGCGCGGCCGCCGACCTCGCCGATGAGATCGGGTTCGAGAAGGTCACGATGTCGGCGTTGGCCAAGAAGTTCGGCGTCAAGGACGCCAGCCTCTACTCCCACGTCAAGAACCTGCAGGAGCTGCGGGCGCGGGTCGCCATGCTCGCCGCCGGCGAAAAGACCGACCTCATCGCGACCGCCGTCGCGGGACGCGCCGGCCGTGACGCCCTCGCCGCCTTCGCGCACACCTGGCGCGAGTACGCGCTGCGATATCCGGGCCGCTACGCCGCGACCCAAGCGCCGGTGTCGCCCGGGTTGGTCGAGCCGACCCCCGGCGCGGTGCGCGGCATCGAACTCACCTACGGCATGCTGCGCGCCTACGGCCTCACCGAACCCGACCTCACCGACGCGGTCCGGTTGCTGCGCAGCACTTTTCACGGCTACGCCGCGCTGGAGGCGACCGGCGGTTTCAGCCACTCCCGCGACACCGCCGCCTCCTGGGAACGCATCATCGACGCGCTGCATGTCACGCTCGAGCAGTGGCCGTCCAGCAACGAGAAGGACGAGAAATGAGAACCGGCACCCTGAAAGTCCCCGGCGCCACCCTCTACTGCGAGGTTCGCGGCGGCGGCCCCCTGCTTCTCTTGCTACCCGGCAGCGGAGGCGACGCGGCCGTGTTCGACCCGATCGCCGACATCCTGGCCGAACATTTCACGGTCGCCACCCTCGACCCGCGCGGTTACTCGCGCAGCATTCTCGACACCGCCGAGCCGGTCGGCGAGCTGGTCGCGACGCAACGCGACGACGCCTACCGACTGCTCGAAACCCTTACTCCCGCAGGTGAAGACGCCTACGTCTTCGGCGGAAGCGGCGGCGCGGTCATCGCCCTGGATCTGCTCATCCATCACCCCGAACGGCTACGCCTCGTCATCGCCCACGAACCCCCGTGCTTCGCAGTACTTCCCGACGCCGTCGAACAGAAGGCGTTCATCGACGAGGTCTACACCCTGTTCCGCACCGAAGGTGTGGCAGCCGCGGGCGCCCGCTTCCTCCAGGGCATCGGCGGCACCATGAAGCCCATGGCCGACCCCGCCGACCTCCCACCCCGCGCCGCGGAAATGCTTCACCGCCTACACGCGAATGCCGCGCCCATGATTGCCAACGAACTCCGCCCCATCACCTCCTACAAACCCGACGAGACCGCCCTCGCCGCCCACACCGACCGCCTCGTCCTCGCCGCAGGCCGAGAAACCCGAGGCCAGCTCCCTCACCGACCAGCTGCCACTTTGGCCGCTCATCTCAACCTCCCCCTCACCGAATTCCCCGGTGGACATAGCGGTTTCACTGACGAGCCCACCAAATTCGCACAGCAACTTTTAGACCTACTCCTCGCCGCCCGGGTGCCGTAGTACTCCAGCCGGACTTCGGGGCCGTGGTGTGGCGTCATGAAGAACACCAGGGGACCGATGAGTTACTGCGGCTGAGGTGGTCTCTTCTTGCGACACGCAACCGTAGAGGAGTCCCTATGCCGCTTGATGTCCAACGATCGCCCGAGCACCTGGTCACCGTCGGCGACGCCGACCTGTGTGTGACTACCTTCGGGTCTTGGCGGCAGCCGCCGGTGCTGCTGCCGAGCACCTCGCGCCTGTTCTGGGAAGACGAGTTCTGCGAGCGGCTCGCCCGCGCCGGCCGTTTCGTCCTGCGCTACGACATCCGCGACACCGGCCGGTCGACCGCCTATCCCACCGGCTCGCCCGGCTACACCCTCCGCGACTTGGCCTCGGACATCATCGGACTGCTGGATGTCTTCGAACTTCCCCGAGCACACCTGGTCGGCTTCTCCGTCGCCGGATGGATCTGCCAGCTCGCCGCCCTCGACCACCCCGACCGCGTCTCGGCCCTGACCCTCATCAACACCCGCCCAACATCCCCCGGCCCGGCAGACCCAGACCTGCCCGACCACTCGGACCGGATCAAAGAATCCTTCACCAAGACCCCAGCTCCGGACTGGTCCGACCGAGCAGCAGTCATCGACTACTGCGTCGAACAGGCCCGGATACGCGCAGGCGCAAACGGATTCGACGACCAGGAGGGGCGGCACCAAGCAACCCGAATAGTCGACCGCACCACCAACATAACCTCCAGCATGCTCAACCTGGCATACGTCGAGGCAGGCGACCGCTGGCGGGAACGCCTGAGCAACCTCACCGTGCCGACCCTCGTCGCCCACGGCACCGACGACCCATTCTTCCCGTACGGCAACGGTGAGGCCATGGCCCGCGAGATCCCCGTCGCCACCCTCCTCCCCCTGAACGGCATCGGCCACGAACTCCCACCCACCACCTGGGATCAACTACTCGCCGCCATGCTGGCACTCCAGCCGGAATCCGTGACCGATGAAGGTGCTGCACAGCGAGCTGCACCACGCCCGGCCACCGCGTGATCATGTCGCGTTCGTTTGTGACGCAACAGAATTAGCGACGGCCGCAGCTCACTGCCTACCTAGTCCACCGGGTTGCCGTGCTGGTCGAACCATTGACCGTTCACGACGGTCCAGCCCTCCCACTCGGTACCTTCCAGGTCATCGGAGAACCGGCCGCCAAATCCTGCCGGCATGGTCCCTTCCGGTGGCGGGGCTGCCGCACGGATGTCGGCGTCGAACTGGTCGAGTATCGCCTGGTTACGGGCGAACTCTTCCGGGGTCGGCAATTTCATTCCGGCCGCTTCGGCTTCTTCACGGGTATAGAAAATCTTCCCGCCAACTTCTTTCGGCATTATGCCCTCCCTACATTTCTGACATGGTGATCAAGGTACGGCCGTCACTGAGCGGCGTTTTACTGTGAACCATGAAATTGGTATTCGGTGAAAACAGGATCTCGTCGGGAGTTCCGTATTGGCTGTAGTCTCGGCCATTTTTGCTGACTATGCGTATTTCCACCTTGGAATTGTTCACCAGGGTGTCGTTCGATCCTTCGGGCTTGTTGCTGGTGGACATGAACCCCTTGTCGCTGTAGGGCTGGTCGGGCACGAATTCGTCCAGAGATTCCGGGCGCATGTTCGTGTGGCGCACCACCGGGCCTTCATGCTTGGGTAGTTTCTCCATGGCCTTGGTGAGGTCTTCGATCTGCTTGGCTTGGGCGGGGGTGAGGTCTTCGCCCTTACGCAACAGCCGGGACAGGGAATTGCCGCGCGGGTCGTTGATGCCCTGCTTGAGGACATCGATCTCGGCTTGTGTGAGAGGTGTAGCGGCCGGTGTGGTCGCGCGCCGGATTTTGGGGACGCCGTTCGGCGCCAGCTCTTCGAGGCGTTTGCATTCCTGTACGGCGCGGGCAAGGTCTTGGTCGAATTTCACCCCCGCCTTGATATTGCGGGCTCTCTGCCAATTCTCGATCAGGGTGCGCATGGGGCGCGCGTAGCGGGCACAGATGGCTGCGGCACCGGCCAAACCGATGGCCGCACCGGCCCCGAAAGTGATGAAGGAGGACGCGACCGAAATGGCAGCCGTGATCGCGAGTTCTTGGATCAGCGCGTCGCGGACCAATTCCAGTTGCTGGCGGAGTTGGTCGCGCAGTTCGTCCAGGGCCGCGCGGTGATCGCGGCAGGACTGTGCCAGATCCCCCATGGCTGTGAGCACCTGCTCCGCAGCAACTTTCAGAGCTCGCAGATCCTCATCGATGAACGCCGCTTCAGGGGCGATGATGTCTTGGAACGCGACGGCACCCGCTTCCAGGATCCCCGGAAACGCGGCGGCCCCGTCGGAAGTCCGGGCACTGTCCCAGGTCAGCCCAGCGTTCGAGATGGTGGTCGCATTGCCGTCGGGAATGGTGAGGCCGATCTTTTTGACCAGGCCGAGCCCCTCGTCCACCAATCCCTGACCGGGACCACCGGCGCTGGGCAGCGGCTTGCGGCAGGCCAGCACCGGAAACGGCGGTTTCGGCGGCTGGACCGGCGCAGGACCGGCGCCGATGGTCGCGCCGTGCTCATCGAGCGCGCGCTGATAACCCATCTCGTTGAGGACGATGGCGTAGCTATGCGCGGCGGTGGCGACCTTCTCCACCATCTTCAAGATCTCGGTCGCGCGCTGGTCATAGGACCTTCCCCACGCGAGAGCGTCCTCGTAACTGCCCGCCATGTCGGTAGCTTTTTCAAGCTCCGGCCAGCGCGCATCGATTGCCGCCCACCAGGCCGACGCACCCGCAGCCACCTTGGCAGCAGTGTCGTAGTAGACCGTGGTGTCGACGTCGAGAACAGTTCCGGTCACTGCGCGACCTGACCGCTGCGGCCCAGCATGGCGAGGTTGGCGGCGGTTCCGCTCTCGTAGGAGGCGTGGGCGGCCGCTGCGGCGGCGCGCATCTTGTCGAGTCCTTCGGTCATGCGGGCCGCGGCGGCGACCCATTCGGCGTGGGCGGTGGCGTGCGCGTCGGCGGCGGCACCGTTCCAGGTCGATTGCACGGTGGCGATGCGCTGGTCCAGTTCGGTCAGGGAGTCGGCGACGAAGGAGTTGAGTGCGGCCACCTTGGCGGTGACGGCGTCCAGGTGTGCGAGGTCGACGCGGTATTGGTCGGTCATAGAACGTTGTCCCCCAACGGGTCTCGGTGCGGAGCGATGACTGTCAGGGCAGGTTCAGCGAACTTACCGCGGCGGCATTGCCGGTGTCGGTGGCGGCGCTGCGGTCGACGACGACGCCGAGCAGGTCGGCCATGTCGGCGAGAGCTTCGAAGACGTCCAGGGCACCGCGATGGACTTCGTCCCACGCGGTGGAGTACGCGGTCGCCGCGGTGCCGCGCCAGCTCGACTCGAGCGCGGTGACGTCGGCCGAGGCCGAACGCAAACCGTTGATGAGGTTCTGGGCGGTGGTCTGCACGTAGCGGCCGGCGTCGCTGACGTGGTCAGGCACCAGGTTGAAGGTGTTCGGTGCCGCGTTGGCGGCGCTCTCGGTCAACGGATGCTCCTTGAGGGGGTCGGGGCACTCTATGCAAGGTTGGACGTGCCCGGGTCGCCGACGGTTCCCTCTAAATCTATCGGTTCGGAAAACCGCATCGCGGGCCACCGTTGCGCACCCCTCCGAATGCCGGGTTGCTCGCGTTGTCTGCGCTGCGGACGTGCGGCACCCAACTAGGGCGGGTGTCCGATGACAGACACCTCACCGCTTTGCGCGTCATTGCTTCGCGCAGAGGTTGGCTGCCGAACTTATGTGACACTCGTAGCTATGCGCCCGCAAACTCGAACTGCCGACATCTGGCTGCTCTGTTGCCGCATCAGCGTGGGGCTGATGTTCCTGATCGGCGCATTCAAGAAGGTCACCGATCTCGACTGGTTCCGCGACGAGTTCGTCGCACTCGGCGCACCGTTTCCCCACCTCACAGCCCCGGTCACAGCCTGGATCGAGCTCGTCGGCGGCGCTCTGCTCATACTCGGTGCCCTCACCCGAGTCGCGGCCGCCGCTCTCGCTGCCACCATGGTCGGTGCGCTGTGGCTGTCGGTAATCCCTGCAATAGGCAAGAACTTCCACACTCTTCCCGACCGCGTCAGCAACTTCTTCTACGCCCCCGAATGGCTATTGCTGCTTATCCTCGCGCTGCTGGTCAGCATGGGCGCAGGTCGCGCTTCTATCGATAGTCGGCGCCACGCATAGCTCGGCATCAATCCGCCTGTGCCGGAACCTGTTCCGGCTTCCGCCACCACTGCGGAAGGGACAGATACGTCGCGGCCCGCAGCACCCACTCCACCGGCCCGTACTGGTGATGACGCAACCACCAGGTACTCAACGCCAGCTGCGCGGCATAGGTGACCAAGGCAATGGCGACGACGCCGAGCGGTGGAATCTCGTCGACCAGCGCAAGCCCATAACCGGTGTAGATCAGCATGAGCACGATGGACTGCCCGATGTAGTTGGAAGCCGCCATCCGCCCCGCAGGCGCAAGGTGCCCGATCACGGCCGCGGTGCGCGGAGACTGGGTGAGGCAGATGATGCCCGCTATGTAGGCGAACGTCATCAGCGGATTGACCAGCTGCTGAATACCAGGCCAGACACTCGGCATGATCATCCAGTTCATCGATCCCGCGAAGCTGCCCAGCGACACCGGCAAACCGACTCCTAGGCCGACGACCAGGAACCAAGGTGCCCACCGCCGCAACGTTTCCTGGTCGCTGAACAGCTGTCGTTTCCCCGCCGCCATACCGATCAGGAACATGCCGAGGCTGGTGAGGCCCTGGGTGAACCAGATCAGGCCGATGAATATGGGAGCGAGCCATATCTGCGTGCCGAGGGTGTCTTCGAGGGTGCCGGTATAGCCGTTGTGGATCCGCTGAAGGTCGAACAAACTGGACAGCGCGGCGATTTTGTCGTCCTCGGCCGGTAGGAAACTCCACCCGCACCACACCACATACAGCACCGCACCGGTGATCACGGCGGTGCGCGGCCTCAGTTTCTTCAGCGGGATCAGGATCAGGCACAGGAACGCGTACAAGGTGAGGATTTCACCGATCCACAGAAAGAACACGTGCGCCAGCCCGATCACCATCAACGCAAGGCAGCGGCGCAACAGTCGCGCGTTGGCCGAGACACCCGCGCGCTGGGCCGCCGCGATCTGCAGCGTGAACGAGTAGCCGAACAAGAACGCGAACAGCAGATAGAACCGGCCGGAGAACAAGGCCTCGACCACCGCGTGCACCGTGTGGTCGAGGCGACTGTCGAAGCGCGGTTGCGGGTTGTCGCTCGTCCCGTTGTACGACCACAGAGCGCTTGCGACGAGGACGTTGGTGATGAGGATGCCGAACAGCGCGAATCCCCGGAGAATGTCGACCTCCGCGATCCGTCGACCCGAGACCGCAGCGGGGACAACCGATTCCGACATACCAGTGAAGTTAGCCTGCCGAACCGGAACCGCGCGTCCGTCAACGGGCTGACAACCGCGCCGATCTCCAGGGTGCCGCGACTGCGACCTGCGGCGTATTGACAATAGCCACCTGGCGGTCACGCCAGATCGGCCACCTCCAGGTAGATCTGCCGTTCGACGGCGATCTCGGCCAGAAATCCTTGTGCGCCACCGGATGCGGCGGTCGCCGGGAACGCCGCGACGGCCAGCTCGCCTGCGCGCAACCGCATGCCGGTGAACTCGCGCTGCCCGAGAATGATCGGCTGTGCCTGCTCGAAGGTCTTCCGGACGACCTCGTCCGCGAGTGGCTCGCCGAGCAGGTCGGTCACCGTTCCCGGCACGATCCAGGCCGAAACGATCTGATCGAAGCTCGGCTGACGGGTGATGTGATGCGCCAGATACATCCGGCTCGGCCGGCCGAAGCACAGATGCGTGAGCAGTCCGCGACCGCGTTCGCGATCCGGATCGAGTTCGGTGAAGTGGACGACACGTCGCACGGTGGCGAGTACGTCGCTGGCGATCGCCATGCCATCGCGTTCGCGCCTGCCCCGGATCAGCGTGCCACGGAACGACTTGCGCGGGCGCACACGCCCCGGGTCGAGCTCCGCGATCGGGAAGTCCTCCGGATCGAACGTGTGAATGCCGGTGTAGCCGGACCGCCGGTCCGCGCCGAGTGCCCGGCTGCCGCGTTCGTCGAGTGCGACCTCGAGCAGCACCTGGTAGTTGTAGGGCGACTGGAACGTCGGACGGTACGACAGGTAGCAGTCGAGGCCGGTGCCGAAGGCGACCATGCCGTGCGTGCCCGCACCACCTGCCAGTCCGGGCTGATGATGTCCGGAGGTACGAATGTGGATGGCGCTCATGACCCCGCCTCGCTCTCGCTCATCGCATCAGCGACTGCGTTGTCGATTCGCTCGCTCATGATTTCGCTCCTTTCTCCGCACCTTCAGAGTGCCGACATCTCGGCCCGCTGCCACGAGTGCTCGACTACTCGAATCCGCAGGTAGGGGCTACTCGGTAGGGGTAGGGGCGCACTCCGCTATGGGGTGGCCGATCATGCTGTGGCATGCGGTGCCAGTTCGCATGCTGCGCCGTCCGGGGCAGCCGCCGCCCGGAGCACGAGGGCTTCGACGCGCTGATGGGGCCGGCCATCGCGTCTCGTTCAGTCGCGCCGCTGAACCAGCGGTGGCCCGGAACGCGCCGAGCAGCTTGGTACGGGTCGCGGAATTGCTTCGCCGCGAAGGGGTTCGCGTGGCTAGGTTGGTCGGCATGCGGAAAGTGAAAGTCGCGCTACGACATGTGGTTGTCGGCGTTGCGCTGTCCGGACTGATCGTCGGCTGCGGTTCGGAGCCGTCGGGCCCGGACCAGTCACCCCATTCGGAGCAACCGCGACGGACGGAGAAGGTGGTGTTCCAGGACGGCTGGCAATCGATCTTCGTCATGAATCCCGATGGCACCGATGTGGTTCGGATCGGCGAGGGCAACCATCCGAGTTTTTCCCCCGACGGATCGAAGATCGTGGTCGGTGGCACCGCTATTTCGACGATGGATCCGGACGGCAGTGACGTGCGGCGAATCACCGACGGCGGTTACGGCCCCAAGTTCTCCCCCGATGGATCCCGGATCGCCTTCGCCCGCGGCGGTGCCATCTATGCGATCAATTCCGACGGCAGCGACCTGAAGCAGCTCACCGCGCCCCCGGATCCGACGGCTCCGCCCGGCCCCGGCCAAGCCTCGTCGCAGAATCCCGCGTTCTCCCCTGACGGTTCAAAGATTCTGTTCACCAGGACCGGCGCTATTTGGGTAATGGCAGCCGATGGAACACACGCGCGGCAGCTGCTGGCGGATCCGTTCTGGAACTCCGACCCGGCCTTCACGCCGGACGCCACGAAGATCGTCTTCACCAGTAACCGGGGTGGGAAGAACCGCTCCGAGATCTACGTGATGAATGCCAACGGTGCCGATGTCCGTCCCCTCACCGATGACGCGACGGTGCACCCGGCGTTCTCGCCAGACGGCTCGAAGATCGTCTACACCCGCAATCCGGCACCCGAGCCGGGTGCCCAGATCTGGGTGATGAACAGCGACGGCAGCAACGCCCGCCAGCTCACCGATCCGAAACAGACTGCTCAGCTTCCGAGTTGGGGTGCGGGCACCGGTCGATGAGCCTTGATCGCCGGACGTCGATCAGTAGGGCGCGGCCATGGCTTTCAGATCGGGCAGGTTGCCGATGCGCTGACTCGCCGGGCGTCCCGGTGCGCTGGTCTGGGCTGATCCGGTAGCCCGCAGCAGCGCGCGTATCTCGGCGGGCGTTTTCCGGGAATCGGCGACCGCGCTGATGCCTTGAAAACTCGCGATCGCGCCGGTGACGATCGGTGAGGCGCTGGACGTTCCGCTGAAGACGTCGGTATACCAGAGGTCTTCGTCGGAGCCGCCCTGCAGATCGCCGTATCCGGTGGTGGTCACTTCCCTGCCCCAGCCCTGGGCGTCGGCGCGGGAACCGAAGTTGGAGAAGGCCAGCCGGGACCGGCCGGGACCGTGGTCGCGGCCGTGGAAGCCCTGCGGCGGCGCACCCGCTCCGACGACGATCGCACCCGAGTCAGCCGCACCACCGCGGAACGGGTTGCGCCACGAGGCGGGAAACTCGGCGGGGCGCCGGTCGTAGAGGGCGGCGTCGAGGTCTTCGGCACCGTTTCCGGCCGCTTCCACCACGATGACGCCGCGGGCGCCGGCGTAGCGAATCGCCGCGAGATCGTCGGGCCACCATTCGATCGCGATGTAGCCCGCTTGGTCCGGGCGACCCGCATAGTCGAAACGCGGTCCGGGACGGTGCAGTTCGAGCAAGATGACATCGCCTGCACCGAGCGCGTCGGCGGCGGTGCGGATCGCGGCGGCCGAGCCAGGTCCGAAGATCGACACCGCGCGAATGAGGGCGTCGGGTGCGATACCGGTGATGCCGTAGGCGTTCACGTCCCCGCTGATCTCGCCCGCGACCGCGGTGCCGTGGTCGCGCCAGCCTCGAGCCGGCGAGGGGTTGCCGCCGATCACACCGCCCTGGCCGATCATCAGGTCTTCGTGAGTGAACCGCCATGCGCCTTCGATATCGATCACGCGCACACCCTGACCGCGTCCGCCCGGCATGGTCCACGCCCACCGGGCGTCGACGCCCTGCGGTGCGGGGTCGAGGTAGCCCTGGCGCGCTTGGAAATTCGGGGTGACCGGTGGTGCGTCGTCGGCCCGCGCAACCGGCGCGCCGTCGGGTGCGATCGGCGGTTCGGCGGGCGGTTTCACGTAAGCGCCGTCGACCTCATCGTCTTCGCGCAGACGGGCGGCGACTGCCGCGAGATCCTCGGTGACGCCATGCACGGAGAAGTACTGGAGATACACCGCGGCAACGGGCTCGTGCGCGGTTCCCGCAACGCGAGCGGGCAGGCGGTTGGCGGGGCCGAAGATCCGCGCGAGCCGACAACCCTCGGGCAGTAGCGTGGTCAACCGCGCCTCGGTGCTCTGACTTTCGCGCAAGACGGCCGAGGTGAGTGCGGTGTCCGCACCGTTGGTGACCACGATCAGCTCGGCCGGCGATCGAAGCGGACGTTGCTGGAATGCCATGGTATTCAGTCAACCCCGTGCACGGGAGCGGCACTACCGTAATGCACTACGCATCTTCCCCGAGCGCATGCCGGCATGGTGTGCACGAGGGTTGGGTGAGAACCGTGCGCCACCGCGATGTCCCGCTCGCCGTCGGACTCCGTGTCGAACGGGATTTGACGGCGCCCCCACTCGCACGTCTCCGCCACCAAGTCCCGCTCGCCGCCGGACTCCGTGCCGAACGGGACATGACCGCGCCCCCACTCGTATTTCTCCGCCACGGTGTTCCGCTCGCTGCCCGGCTCTGCGGCGAGCGGGACCTGACGGCGCTCCCACTCGTACTTCTCCGCCACCGTGCCCCGCCGCTGTCGAACTCCGCGTCGTGCGGGACACGGCGGCGGAAGTTACTCGGGCGAGGCCGCGAGCCGTGTCCCGTTGCCGTGAAACGCGCAGCCATGCACCACCTGTGCCAAGTGCCGTCGTCCCACCACGCGGGCAGACGCTCACGTCATCGTCGTGGTGGTGCATGCGGGACTGCCCTTCAGGAATCGGGCCGCACCGTCTGCAACCGCCATATCCCGACAGGTTCCCTGCAGGCTTCGCTTGCACGAGACCAGATTTCAGCTTCACGTGCCCGGAACTTGCGATCAGGGGTCCAGGCGAACCGCGCGCATCCGCGACACTCCGGTCAGGTCCACCACACCGTGGCGTACCGCGGCGACGCTGAGCACCTCCATGGTCCCGATCAGGATGAGGAACAGTCCGACCACCAGGCCGAGCACGTCTACCGAGTCGAAGGGCAGCACGCCGACGAGGATGCCGAGCAGCATGGTGGCCAGCCCGAACACTTCCTGCCTGCCGCCGCCGGCCAGGTTGGTTGCCCAGACGGCGACTGTCGCATGGCAGATGCCGCGGATCGACCACGCCAGGGCGATCCAGAACGACAGCAACAGTGCCGAATTGCCGCCGTTGAAGCACAGCATGGCGAGCAGCAACGACACCACTCCGCTGGCGAAGACGAGCACGCGCAGGGCGGGCGCGATTTTCGCACCGAATGCGACAACTATCTGCAGTCCGCCGTTGAGCAGCAGGTAGAGGCCGAAAAGCAGCTCCGCGGTCGGCAGCGATTTGTGCGGCCATATCGCTATGACCACACCCACGATCATCGAGCAGGCACCGGCGACCACTATCGCCTGCCGGACACCGCCGGCCAGTGGTTCCGTACGCCCTCCGAGCTCGTTTTCGGGCATAGCTACATGATATGGCCGAGCCGTTCAGTTAGCCGCGTGTTTGCTTTCACTCGGTGCGCCGAGTGTCGATCATCGGACGTAGTCGGCACTCTCGCGGGACCGCTGGACTCCTCGGTCGGTCAGGTCGGCGACCATCCACACGAGTTGCTAGGGCGTTGCCAGATGCTCACGTGGAGCGTCGATCTGACGATTCAGCGGCTAGAGTGTTCCGTTCCGAACCCGGGACTTATGGGGCCGATCGAGCAGCATTCGCCACCGGCGCGGTATCCAACGACGCTGTGAAAGCATCGAATCCGGACGGCCGACCGAGGAAGTCCGCCACCAGATCCGCCGCGTCCCGAGATCCACCGGGAGCGAGAATTCGATCGCGATATCGATGCGCCACTGCGGGATCGAACAGGTCATCGGCGTCGAAGGCCGAGAACAGATCCTTAGCGATCACCAGACTCCACAAATACGTGTAGTACGCAGAGGTGTATCCGGCGAGATGTCCGAACGAAGCCTGAAAATGCGTGCCCGGCAAACCCGGGATCATGCCGTAGCGTTCCATGGCCTGCATGACCGCTGCAGTGTGATCGGCGGGCCGGTCCCGGTGCAGTAGATACGACACTGCGGCATAGCCGACCTGGGTCTTTATCGTAATTCCCTTACCGAAGTCCTTCGCCGCTCGCATCCGTTCCACCAGATCGGCGGGGATGCGAGTGCCGTTCTCATCGATGGCGAAGGTGCCCAGAATGGCCGCGTCCCATGCCCATTCCTCGAGCATCTGTGACGGCGCCTCGACGAAGTCCCACTCGGTGGCCACGCCGGAGAAGCGCGCCCACTCCTGCCGACCTCCCAGCACATGATGAATCAGGTGCCCGAATTCGTGGAACAGCGTGACGACGTCTTGGTGTTCCATCAACCCACGAGGGAAGTTGCACACCAGCACTCCCTCGGGCAGCAGCCGGTCGGTGATGCCACCGACGAGATCGAATTGCGCCGCATGCTTGTATTTGCCCGCGCGTGGATGGAGGTCGAGGTAGATCCGTCCGCGCCGTTCACCGTCGGCGTAGACGTCGTAAGCGGTGACGTCCTCGTGCCAGCGCGGGACGTCGACCGGCCGATACTCCAGGCCGAACAGTCGGCCGGTCACCTCGAGCAGGCCGGCGCGGACCCGGGTGAAATCGAAGTATCGGCGTACCTCCCTGGCATCGACATCGAATTGTTCGCGTCGGATCAGCTCCATGTAGTAACCGGTCTCGGAGCGGTCGATCGTGTCGGCGGGGTCGTCCTCCCGGCGGCGCGTCAACAGTGCGTCGAGGTCGCGGCGGCCCGCAGCATCAGCGGCGGTGGAGATCCGCTCGATGAATTCGGCGATGGCATTTCCGGTGCCGATCATCTTGACGTCGGCGTCGAAATCGGGCCAGCTCTCGTAGCCGAGGAGCCGGGCCTTCTCGTCACGCAGGTCGAACATCTCGTGCAGGACAGTGTCGTTGGACGGCCAACCGCGGCTCTCGAACTCGATCGTGAGGTTGCGGCGGGCATCGGCGTCGCGCGCGTAAGTACGGAACGGGCGGTAGTCCGGATAGTCGGTGGTGACCATGACGAGTCCGTCCTCGGCGGGCGGATGCGCGGCGAGGAAATCGGCGGGCAAACCGTCGAGTTGCTCTGCGGCGAGCCGAACAGATCGCACGTCGTCCCGGATGGCGCGGCCGAAGTCCTGGTCCAGCACGGTGAGCCGCTCGGAGATCTCGCGAAGCCTGGTGCGGGTCTTCTCGTCGCGGTCCACCCCGCTGCGGCGGAAGTCGCGTAGCACGTGGTCGCGCATGCGCAGGGCTACGTCGTCCAGACCCTCCGTGTCGGTGGCGGCGACGATGTCGTAGAGCGCACGGTCGAGGTTGCGATCGGTCTTGCTCCGATCGATCTGCTGGACCAACTCTTCGGCCAGGGTGCGCACCTCGGACTCGGGGTGGACCTCGACGAACAATCCGGCGGCCGACTCGGCACCGCGCAGCGCGATGTCCGCGTCGTTCCAGCGGCGGAGCACCGTGGCGGTGTCGCGGGAAGTGCCGTCTTTCAGCTGCTTCAGCGTGTCCGACGCGGACTGCAATCGGTCGCCGACGTAATCGGCGAGCCAGGCGGACCAGTCAGCGGATGGCAGGGCAAGCGGCTGCGGGTTCATTCCTCGACAGTAATAGCCGTCGTCTCGGTCGGGGCAGAGGTGGCAGATGCCGGGTCATAGTCGGCAGTCACGACAACCAGTGGTGCGTCGCAACCGGCGAGAGGCCCGCCCATTACGGTGTCGCGGCCTCGGCAAACCCCCCATTGGGTCGGCGGACAGCCTTGCGGCCCATCCTCTTTCACAGGCCTCGCTAACTCTCCACGTGACCGTCGAAGGACAAGAACACACCACGTACCGAAGTATCGCCCGGCAACTGCCATGACGCGGTGACGTGACCGGCACCGGCCCGGTCGGAGGACTCGTCACCGGGTTGCAGCACCCGGTTCACCCGCACGATCGCAGTGCTGCCGGGTACCTGCGCACCGACCATGATGTCGGTGCGCGACGACCCGTCTTCCGCCACCACCGGCTCCGATTCCAGTGTGGGAACGGCGATATCGGGTGTGGTCACCGCGACCGATTCATCCACCGTCGCGCTGGCATGCTGCGCCTGAGGCTGGACCGTTCCGCCGAGCAGGGCGAGAATCTGCGCCACCACGACCGGATCGCGCGTCCCGTCGTAGAGCCACCGTTGCCCGAGCACACCGTGCATCGACGTGCCGATCAGCGTGTCTTCGGCGCCGTCGCGCGGTGCGCCGCGATAGGCGAACGGCACCTGGTAGCTGACCGGCTCTGCGCCCGAAGTGTCGGTCACCACCATGAATTCGATCCCGACCTCCCCGGCCGGGTCGTCGAGCCGGAAACCCCCGGTCCGCTGCAGCACCGGGCGAGCGCTGCCGCGATACCACGACCTCGTCGGCAACCACGAGGCCAACAATTCGACTTTGGTGGGCACCATCGTGGTCTCGTGGATCACGGCCATGCTTCGAGTCCTCCTGCTCCGCCTCGCGGCGCTGTTGTGTCTCGAGTTTATGGGACCGAGCCGTCTCGATCGTCGCCTATTCCGTTGACGCTGCGACGATTTCAGAGGGGTTCCACTCACCCGCGCAGTTGCGTGTTGAGTCGCGCGGCCTGACGCGTGAGGTGAACACGTTCCGGGAGGCTGGTGGCCGACCCGGCGGCTTCGGTGTAGAGCCGTGCGGCAGTCACCAAGTCGCCGTCGCGTTCATGCAAGTACGCCGCGGCCGCGGTATGGCGGGGCAGGCCGGGGTTCAGCTCCGCCAACGCTGCCAGCCCGGCCCGCGGTCCGTCGGCCTCGCCCACCGCGACGGCCCGATTGAGGCGGGCGACCGGATTGTCGGTGAGGCGCAGCAGCTCGTCGTACCACTCGACGATCTGCACCCAGTCCGTCTCTTCGGCGGACTGGGCATCGGCGTGCAGCGCCGCGATCGCGGCCTGAGCCTGGAACTCCCCCAATCGATCTCGGCTGAGCGCGGCTTGGAGGATGTCGACACCCTCGGCGATCATGCGGGTGTCCCACAGGCTTCGGTCCTGTTCCGCGAGTGGCACGAGGTTCCCGTCGGCGCGCGTCCGGGCCGGGCGCCGGGCGTGGTGCAGCAGCATCAGCGCGAGCAGTCCCGCCACCTCCTCGTGCTTGGTCACGACCGCCAGCTGACGGGTGAGCCGGATCGCCTCGGCGGCGAGGTCGACATCGCCGGAGTAGCCCTCGTTGAAGACGAGGTAGAGCACGCGCAGCACCGTGCCGACGTCACCCGCTCGGTTCAACCGAACACCCGACACGGTCCGTTTGGCCCGGCTGATGCGCTGGGCCATGGTCGATTCCGGCACGAGATAGGCCTGCGCGATCTGTTTCGTGGTCAGCCCGCCGACCGCGCGCAGGGTCAGCGCGACGGCCGACGCCGGTGTCAAAGACGGGTGCGCGCACAGGAAATACAGCTTCAGCGTGTCGTCCGCCGTTTCCGCCGGGCCGGGCGCGGGCTCCTCCTCGAGCAGTTCCTCGCGCCGCCGCCTGGAGGTGTCGGCGCGGGCGGCGTCGAGGAACTTGCGCCAGGCCACGGTGACCAACCAGCCCTTGGGGTCGTGCGGCGGATCGTCCGGCCACACGCGCACCGCTTCGAGCAATGCTTCCTGCACCGCATCCTCGGCCGCCGCGAAGTCCGCGCCGCGGCGGCCGAGAATGCCGATCACCGCAGGCGCAAGTGCCCGCAGCAGAGCGTCATCCACTGCGCGTCACTCCGTGATGGTCGGCGGCGGGCTCCAGAACGGGCGCACCTCGAGCCACTCCTGGACCGGCTTACCACCCGCACCCGGCGCCGCGGACAACTGACCGGCGAGCTCGATCGCCCGCTCGTAGCTGTCCACGTCGACCACCATCCAGCCGGCGACCAGATCCTTGGTTTCCGCGAAAGGGCCGTCGGTAACCGGCGGCCGTCCCTCACCGTCGTAGCGGACGAACGTGCCCTCCGGGGCGATCGCCTGCGAGTCGACATACTCGCCGGTGCTCTGGAGTCGAGCGGCGAAGTCCTCCATGTACTGCACATGGGCGGTGATCTCGTCCGGTGTCCACTGGTCCATCGGGACGCCGTTGACCGATGCGGGTGCGCCCCGATAGTGCTTGAGGAACAGGTACTTCATGAGGTTCTCCTTGATATGGCTCGGCCCATTGTGGCCGGTCTGGTTCAGGGACGGAGCAGCGGGCGGGTTCTCGACATCGCGCCCTCGAATTTGTCTCGACTCAGGCTTGCTGGCGCTTCCCGCTGCTGGATCAGCTCCTCGATCGGGCTCGGCAGGTTCGTCTCGAAGTCGATCAGCTTCGCCCACGTCGGGGTCACCACGATCCGGACCATGCTGTCGTACAGCGCCCGAACCCCCGCCTCCCATTCGACGCGCTGCTCGGGCGTCATCTGGTAACTGCCGTTCATCTGGAGGTACTCCTCCGGGATGCCGTCGACGACATCGAACTCGACCCGACCGCGGATGAGCAACAGCTTCGGCGGATGCACCTCGGTGTCGATCGTCAACGCCACCATCGGGTTCTGGCGCAGGGCAGCCAGTTTCGGGGCGTTCGTCGAGGTGCACATGACGATCTCCGAACCGTTCCAGGTGAACCCGATCGGGATATTGCGGGGTGTGCCGTCCTTGGCCACGTACGCCAGCCGGGTGAAGTCGCGCGCCAGCAGCTCGCGGCTCATCGGTCGGTTCAGCACCTCGGTGATCTCGTTCGGTTGCATGGTCGTCCTCTCGGTGTGGTCGGCCGTTCTGGCCGGTGTATCCCTAGGACGGAGCAGGTGACCGGTTCTCGACATCGTCGTGTGCGGCAATTTTCAGAAGTTTTGTCGCAGAGTGGTGCACATGGCGACCGCGCCTTGTCTGTAGCGATATGCGGCTTCTGACACCGCGACTCCCGGCTGGGCCGCCGAGCGGAGCTGACGGTAGCGATGGGCGGCGAACGCCGAGGAGTGCCGTTCCCACGCTGTGCCGCAGCCAGGTGCCTACTCTCGAATTGCCGTGTGGTGTTACGGCTCGCGCGGCGACGGCTTCAGACCGATGTCGACTGGCGCCGTTCGATCCCGGCCATGAACGACTCGGGATCGTTGAGTACGAACTCACGCCCCCGATCGACTGTCCAGCGCCGTGATGTTTCCTGGCTTGCGGCGGGTTTCGGCGAGGAGTTCGTCGAGCTGAGCCTCGGCGCGTTCCGCACGGGCCAGGGTTTGGGTGCGTGCTTCGTCCAGTGCCTCGATGCGATGCGCCGCCTCGGTGCGTGCCTTCTCGATCGTGGCCGCTGCTTCGGCGCGGACCGTGGCGAGATCGGCGGCGGCGGTACGGCGGATCTCGGCCAGTTCGGTGCGGGCGGTATCGAGTTCGGCGCGAACCCTGCGCCATTCCTCGCGGGCCTCGTTGGCGGCTTCGATCCGTTCCATCGCGGCTTGCTCCGCACGCTCGGTCGCGCGTTCGGCGTCGGCGGCGCGCTGGACGGCAAGATCGCGTTCGGACTGCGCCGCACTGACCTGAGCAGCCGATTCACGTTGCGCGTGCGCGATTTCCGTCGCGGCGCGGCGTTCGGCCCGTTCCACCTGTTCGGCGGCTTCCTTGCGAATCCGATCGTTTTCCTCGGCAGCCTCGCGCCGCGCGGTGCGCACCTCGGCTTCTGCTTCGCTGCGCGCCGCGAATACGTCATCGGCGGCCTGCCGGGTGGCGCGCTCGACTTCGCGCAGCGCGTCATCACGGGTGCTGTTGGCGTCGGCGACCAAGGCTTCGGCACGTTCGGCCGCTCCGGCCGCGTCGTCGGCGGCGGCCTCGGCGAGCGCACGCGCCTCCTCCGCCTCGCGTCGCGCCTGTTCCGCGGCGACAGTGGCCATTTCGGCCTCGGCAATACGCCGAGCCGCATCGGCTTGCACCGCCTGGACCTGCGCTTCGGCAACGGACGGGTCGCCCAGGGTGGACAGTTCGGCGACCGCGGCATTCAGGGTGTTGCCCAGTTGGTCAGCGAGCCCACGGAATTGAGTGAGCAGCTCATCCGCGCGGAGCCGTGCCGCAGTAACCGGCCCCTGCTGCGTCACAGTGACGGAACCAGCCGGTGCCTCCGACTCCTCTTGTAGCCGTTGACGTTCCCGCCACGCGCGCCATCGCGTGTGGTCTGGATGATCACAGTATTCCGAGGGGCGGCCAGGTCCCCCGCCGCGTGTGATCGGTCGGGAGCAGCCCGGGTAGTTGCAGACGTTGGACACCGGAGAATCGTAGCGTTGGTTTCGTCACTATTGACGTATTCACACGAAACGAAATGTGCCGTGTCGCAGTAAGACTCATTTACTGACGCCGCCGTTCTGACCGCCGATAAGTGAACATTATCGGCGGTCAGACCGAAGCAGCATTCTGCAGACTCCCCCAAACTGGCTGGTTCTAATACGTTTACGTTTGGTTGCATCCAACGAAACGGAACCGCTACGAAACCCATCAAAAACTGTGCACCCCTGCACGCTCGTACCATTTCTCGGGTTCTGGCGTCAGCTGTGATGTGGAGTGGCCCGATCAACCGGTTTGGAGAAGGCCGCGTGCCGCCGCCTGCGCGGCCGCACACTCAACTGTTGGCGGATGAATGTTGGTCGGCGGCGGCCGCCTTCCGATACTGCCGCCGAGTAGCCTGCCGGCCGACGGTGAGCAATGTGGTGGTCACGTCTTGACCTACCCGCCAATCCGGGGGCTGACTGCCGGGCGCGCCCGGTGCGGGAAGGCCACCATCGAAGTCGCCCATTGGGCGCGGCCTGCGGTGCGGGTGCCGGCGCCAGTGGCGAAGGCGGCATGCATAGCGTCCGAGGCGACTTGCTGAATGCCGTAGCCACCACCGACGTTGTCGCGGGCGCTGCACCCTGGCGGCGCGCCTACGCCCGGCTGCGCGGGATGACGGCCGAAGCGTGATTGGGTGGACCGATGACGACCTACTCGCCCCGTCGCATCCTCACGATCTGCTCCTTGGCAATCGCGACGGCCGCACTGCCGCTAGCGTCCGCCGACGCCGCTGCCACACCCAAGTCCACATTGAAACTCACCATCACCAGTGCCGCCGCGCAGGATGCGAGATCGGCCACGTTGACCTGCGGTCCGGCCGGGGGAACTCATCCGCGTGCGAAGGAGGCGTGTGCGGCTCTGACCGCGGCGAAGGGCCAGTTCGATGAACTCGAGGGCGACGTCTCCACTTGCACAACGGAGTACGACTCAATCACCGCGACAGCAACCGGGACGTGGAATGGCGTGAGGGTCGAGTGGGAGAACACCTTTGCCAACGAATGCGAGCTCCACGGTGCTACTGCCCCGGTTTTCTTCTTCGACTGAGCAAAGTACCGGCCGTCGATCCGTGGTCGGCTATCAGTCTTCATCAACCGGCGCTGCACTCTGCGACGCGATCGGTGCGAAGTCATCGAGCCCGTTGAGTCGTGTGTTCTGTACCGCTCGGATCAACCACCGCCCCGAGCGTTGCACGAGAACCGCAGTGATGAGACCCCCGACGATCCTCAGACACGGCAGCGCCCGGCAAGACGTGATCGGGCCACGCCCATTCGGTATGCACCAGCATCACTCCAGGAGTCAGCGGCTGGATGTCGACGACCGTCTGGCTGTAGTTCTTCTTCTGCGCCAGCACAGATCCGGGTACATCCTTGTGCCCGCGCACATTCTCCTCCCGCGATCGCCACCACACGCCCCGGTGCGTGATGAAGTCGCAGTCCTCGGTGAACAGCTCGCCCCATTCCCGCATCTCATGCTGAACCCAGAGTTCGGTATAGCGATCGAACAGTTTGCGAATCGCCTCGATGTCATCATGCATGGATCGAATTCTGAAATATCAACCATAGTTTAGGTCAAGCAGGCGGCTGAACTCGTCGGACGAGCCAGCCTCCGACCTCTGGCAATCGGGTGCCTCCTCAACCCGATCCTGAGCTAGGTCAGACCGCGCTGGAAAGCTGCGTCACTCCCGCGTGGGCACTTTCCAGCCGAAGTGTGTGTCGGCGGATGATTTGAGCGGTACCTCGTAGGCGCCGATCGGTACCCATCGAACGAAAAGTGAGCACTCTGACGTGAACGACGAATGTGAAGTCCGCACGGCTGCCGGAGTCGTGCGTGGCAGGTGGGAGAACGCTGTGGCGGTCTTCCGAGGTATCCCATACGCCCAGCCGCCGGTTGGGGTGCGGAGGTTTGCGGCGCCTGTTGCGGCACAGTCGTGGGATGGCGTTCGCGATGCGCTGGAGTTCGGTCAGCCAGTGCCGCAAGCAAATTGGGTATCTGGCGGTGACTGTTTGACCCTCAATGTCTGGTCGCCTGATCTCGGTGCCGCGGGACTGCCGGTGATGGTGTGGATTCATGGCGGTAAGTACCTGGAGGGCACCTCCGGCAATCCGCACCACGACGGTACGACTCTTGCTCGGTCCGGTGTGGTCGTGGTCAACATGAACTATCGCGTCGGTGTGGAAGGTTTCGCCCGTATCGGTGGTGCTCCGGACAACCGCGGCATTCTCGATCAGGTTGCCGCGCTGCGGTGGGTGCAAGAGAACGTCGCTGCGTTCGGTGGTGACCCGGGCAACGTCACTGTGTTCGGCCAGTCCGCCGGCGCGGGTTGCATCGCGGCGCTGTTGGCGATGCCGATGGCTGCGGGGCTGTTTCGCCGCGCCATCGCTCAGAGTGTCCCCGGCACTTACTTCACACCGAAGCTCGCTGCCGCGATTTCGGCAACGATCGCCGCGGAAGTCGGTGTGCAAGCCACTGTGGACGAGCTGGCTCGTATCTCACCGCGTGAATTGATCGACGCGACAGAGGCGGTCGTTCAGAAGATGCCGGAGTACGTCGAAACCTGGGGGCCTACGGCGCTGACGCCGACTCCGTTTTCACCAGTCGTCGACGGTGACATCCTGCCGTCAGCGCCATGGCGTGCGCTCGCCGCCGGTGCCGCGCGGTGCATCGATGTGCTCGTGGGGCATACCCGCGACGAATACCGACTGTTCAATGCTCGTCTCGGTAGCGAGGTGACCGATGAGCAGGTGAGTGCCACACTTGAGCTTCTCGCGCCCGCCTCGGACGCGGATTACCGAACCGCTTATCTCGAAGCCAGTCCCGGGCAGCTGGATGAACTCGTCAACGCCGACTGGCTGTTTCGGATGCCGAACCTGCATCTTGCGAACGCTCACTGCGCCGGAGGTGGGCAAGCCTGGACCTATGAACTCTGCTGGAGTTTCAATCCCGCGCAGGGCGCCTCACACAGCCTCGACAACCTACTGGTGTTCGGCACGCTCAGCCTCGACGAAGTGCGCAGCTACGGTGGACCGACCGCCGTGGACGAAGCCCGCCACGTCGGACACCACATGCGCACCGACTGGCTGAACTTCGCGAGAACCGGCAACCCCGGCTGGGCCCCTTACGATCCGGGCACCCGATCAACCCGCGTCTACACCGCCGAGCCGAGCACCCAGCTCTACCCCGAAGAACGCTCGCGTCGCATCTGGCACACCCACCAATTCGACGTTCAGGACCTGCGTGCCCAGTGAAACGCGCACTAGGACATAC
Source organism: Nocardia sp. XZ_19_369 (assembly GCF_015355715.1). Taxonomy (NCBI): domain Bacteria; kingdom Bacillati; phylum Actinomycetota; class Actinomycetes; order Mycobacteriales; family Nocardiaceae; genus Nocardia; species Nocardia sp. XZ_19_369. The sequence continues at coordinate 880,007 of NZ_JACVED010000002.1, forward strand.
CCCGACGCGCGGAAGGCGCTCGCTCCCGTGAATTCGACTGCGGCGGCGGGACAATGACTTCGGTCTAGAAACAGGGAGCTGATCGATGGAAGAGCGCGCCGCTGTCATAGCGATGCCGGACTCGGTGCGCACCGAGTTGCGCCGCGGGGTGCGCAGTGTGCTCGTGGACGCGGCCGCGCTGCGGTTGGTGCGGGAGCGGTTCGATGACGATCAGGCGGGTTCGCTGCGCCGCTATCTCGAAGCCTCGCAGTCCGCAAATACGTTGCGCGCCTATCGAACCGACTGGATCGCCTGGTCGGCGTGGTGTCTGGACGAGGGTCGGCAGGCGATGCCCGCGGACCCGCTCGACGTCGCCGTCTACCTGGCGGCCGCCGCCGACGCGCGCCGCGATACCGGTGAGTGGGCGTTCAGCGCGGCGACACTGGAACGCAAGTCTGCGGCGATTGCCGCCGTGCACGCCGCGAACGGATTGCCCTCCCCCACCCGTTCCGACGTTGTCCGCCTCACCCTGCGCGGCATCCGCAAGACTCGGCGAACACAGCCGAAACGCAAACGCCCCGTGCTGTTGCACACCCTCGATCAGTTGCTCGCCGGGCTACCCGAACCCGGCTGGCCGACCGAGCCCGCTCGGCGCCGCGATGCGCTCGTGTTGTTGATCGGGTTCGCCGGCGCACTGCGACGCAGTGAGCTCGCCGGGCTGCGCATCGCCGATGTGGCGGTGCAACTCGATCACGCCACCGGTGAGCCGGTGCTGCTGGTGCGACTGCCGTCGACGAAAACCGACCCGACCGGTGTCGCCGAACAACGCGTCGCGCTGCCCCGCGGCCAACGCCCGCGCACCTGTCCCGTCTGCGCGTTCGCCGACTGGGTGCGCCTGCTCGAAATTCACACCGCAGCAGGCACATCCGGCTTGCGCGCCCACCTGACCACCGACACCACCGATCCGGGCATCCACCGCTGTCACGGCTTCACCGGAACCGCCCTCGCCGAGCAACCCGACCTACCCTTGTGCCCCACCATAAATCGTCACGGTACGGTCGGCGCCACCCCCATGTCCGGCCGAGCGGTCGCCGAACTGGTCAAACGCTACGCCGCCCGCGCCGGACTGGACCCCGACCTCTTCTCCGGCCACTCCCTACGCGCAGGCTTCGCCACCCAAGCCGCGCTCGGCGGTGCCAGCGATCGCGAAATCATGCGCCAAGGCCGCTGGTCCAATCCCCGCACCGTGCACGGCTACATCCGCACGGCAAATCCGTTGGAAGACAACGCCGTAACCAAACTCGGCCTGTGAACGTGCGGAGGACACCATTCAACTGCCGTCGAGAAAGCACTGCACCGACAAGTGCGTTCCACTTCAGAGCACGCATCGCCGATCTAGCGAGCATTCCGAATGCAGTACCGCGAACTCAGTCGAACAGTTCGTCCGCAGTATCGACCAATACGGCGCGCCGAACCCACGTCTCGAGCTGATCCACATCAGCACACCTCGACACCCGTGTACGAATCTCGTCGCTGACCGAAATGCCGCGAGCATCCAGCACCGTCAGCACCATGCGGGCCGCCTCACTCGCCCGACCTTCGGCCTGGCCTTCGACCCGTCCTTCGGCCCGACCTTCGTCGACATACTTCCGGGCGAAGTCGCTCTGGTACTCGTATCCCGTAGTCATCTGAGCATTCCGAAGCAGTTCCGCGAACTCAGTCGAACAGTTCGTCCGCAGTATCGATCAACACGGCGCGTCGAACCCACGTCTCGAGCTGATCCACATCAGAACACCTCGACACCCGTGTACGAATTTCGTCGCTGACCGAAATGCCGCGAGCATCCAGCACCGTCAGCACCATGCGGGCCGCCTCACTCGCCCGACCTTCGACCCGTCCTTCGGCCCGACCTTCGTCGACATACTTCCGGGCGAAGTCGCTCTGGTACTCGTATCCCGTAGTCATCAGCTCCTCCAGGTGGTGTTGCGCCGACTCAGACAGAGCCTTGTGCACGATGTCATAATACATTTTCGCTCGCTCGTCCTCGGTCTTAACGAGGCCTGCGAGCAGGGCAGAGAGAACTTCACGGGCCTGCGGGCCTTCGGCGTGCGCGATTGCCGACAGCACCGCACGCTCCGGCACCGCGACAGCTTCAGCCGGATCAGTCACCGCGGGCACTTGGTTAGGGCCCAGCACCAGCGGACGCAGGGTCATGCCGGGATGTCCGAGGTCGATCGGTCGCGCCGCCCATTCCGCTACACCGACGTCCGGCGCCACCACTAGCAGGAACACCGGGCATTTCAACCGCGCCCGGAGGGTAACGACATAAACTGGCCAACTCCATTGTCGGGTGCCGTCTCGACGTAGCTGCACCTCGACCGCGATCCCCGCCACCGGGATACCGGACCCATTGGTCAGCGAGAAGGCCATGTCCCCGCGGAATTCCTTGGGCCCGATGTCGGTGAAATCACAAGCCTCGGTACGGGTCTGTTGGAAATCGGGTAGGGGTAACCCGAATACCTCATGCAGAAAACCCGCTGCCAGCTCGGGCCGACAGCGGAACAGTTCCACCAACCCCTCGTGGATGTATTTTGGCGGCATGCCCGTGAGATTACGCTGCGCCACCGACACTTTCGGCATACTTCGCGCAATTTTCAGCGTTCACAAACACATTCGTCGGTCGGGCTGACCGTCCACAACCAGCGTCGCTGCAGCCATCATTAAACGTGACTTTGGAATGTTCGATTCGAGGGTGCATGCCGGAACCGCGCTATAAAGCGTGACTTTGGAACGCCCTATTCGAGAGTGCATATTGGAACCGCGCTACAGTGCGCAGCCAGTTGCGGGCAGGAGGAACCGTCCATGCGGCGTCGCGAGGAGGTCCGTCTACTCCGGACAACAAAAATGGAAAGGATCTACTCCTTCCCACTCTCAATGTATAGCGCACAGGGGGGCTTGCGGCAAGACCGGGGTGATGCCGCACAATTGCTCGCCTAGGTCAGACCCCTGTGGAAATGGAGATGTTGGGTGCATGTGTGGTGGGCGACGTATTGGTCGCGGGGCGACGTCGGGGCGAGGGTGAAGCTGCCAGGTCACGCCCGAGTGACGGCTGCGTCGGTCGCGCTTCGCACCGAGGCGGCAGCCGCGCCGCTGCTGCGGCCGGTCCGGCAAGGGTCGCCGGTGTCCGCATGAGCACACGCGAGACGGTCGTAACAGAACAAACAATGAAGGGGCACATGCCAACCCACGGGTACGAAGACGAATTGCAGTCCGAGCGCGGCTATGTGGCCGGGCTCTACACACGGCTCGATGCCGAGCGCGCCCGGGTGAAGGGCAGGTACGCGGCGGCGTTGCGCGGGAACGACGGCAGCCCGATGGAACGGGATTTCGAAGTGCGCGCGCTGGCCAAGGAGGCGATGCGGCTGGATGTCGCCGACAACGGGCTGTGTTTCGGTCGATTGGACACCCTCACCGGCGAGCGGTCCTACATCGGCCGGATCGGGCTGTTCGACGAGGCGAACGAGTTCGAACCGCTGCTGCTCGATTGGCGGGCACCGGCGGCGCGTCCGTTCTATGTGGCTACCGCCGCGACACCGGAGAACATGCGTCGCCGCCGCCAGTTCCACACCCGCGGGCGTCGGCTGGTCGATTTCACCGATGAGGTGCTCGGCCGTCCGGAGGGCTCCGATCGGGGGGACGCGGCGTTGCTCGCGGCGGTCAACGCGCCGCGTGGCGACGGGATGAACGACATCGTGGCGACGATCCAGGCCGAGCAGGACGAGATCATCCGGCTCGACCATCCCGGTGTGCTGGTGATCGAGGGCGGGCCGGGCACCGGAAAGACCGTAGTGGCGCTGCACCGCGTCGCGTATCTGCTCTACACCCAGCGTGAGCGGATGGAACGCCAGGGTGTGCTGGTGGTCGGCCCCAATCCGGCGTTTTTGAACCACATCAGCCGCGTACTGCCGTCGCTGGGCGAAACGAACGTGGTGTTCACAACGACCGGCGACCTCGTGCCCGGACTGCGCGTCACCGCTGAGGACAGTCCGCAGGCGGCTCGCCTCAAAGGTTCGCTGAAGATCCTGGGCGTGCTCGCAGCGGCGGTCGCCGATCGCCAGCGACTACCCGGTGAGCCGCGGATCATCGAGTTGGCGGATGTCACGGTGCGGATCGACGCCGAGATCGCGGGGTGGGCCAGAGAAGAGGCGCGCGGGAGCGGGCGGCCACACAACGAGGCGCGCGAGGTGTTCCAGGAGATCCTCACGTGGGCGCTCACCGAACGAGCGATCGCCCGGATCGGCAAGGGCTGGCTGACCCGCTCGGACACCGAAGCGTGGGAGCAACTGCGGGAAGACCTGATCGCGGAGCTCGCGGACAACGACGCGTTCACCGCCGCACTCGACGAACTGTGGCCGATTCTGACACCGGAAACGCTACTGGCCGAGCTTTATACGTCCGTCGAACGACTACGCGCGGCGGGCGGCGACGAAGCGCTGTTGCGTACCGACGGCACCGCCTGGACGGTCTCGGACGTGCCGCTGCTCGACGAACTGGTCGATCTGCTCGGCCGCGACAAGCCCGTCGACCAGTCCGCCGAGCGGGAACGCAACGAGCAGGCGCAGTATGCCGCGGGCGTGCTGGACCTGATGGTCGGCCGCGAGGACATGATGGACGACGAGGATCACCTGTTCGCCCAGGACCTGCTCTACGCCGAGGACCTGGCGGATCGTTTCCTCGAACGCGACACCCGCGAACTCGCCGAACGCGCTGCGGCGGACCGGGATTGGACCTACCGGCATGTCGTCGTCGACGAGGCGCAGGAGCTGTCCGAAATGGACTGGCGGGTACTGATGCGACGGTGCCCGGGCAAGTCGTTCACGGTGGTCGGCGATCTGGCGCAACGCCGGTCGGCCGCGGGAGCCACCTCGTGGGACGCAATGTTGCAGCCGTATGTGCCCGGCCGGTGGATCTACCGGTCGATGACCGTGAACTACCGCACCCCGGCGGAGATCATGCGCGTTGCTGCCGCGGTACTCGCCGAGTTCGCACCCGATGTGCCGCCGCCGGAGTCGGTGCGCGCGTGCGGAGTCCAGCCGTGGGCGAAGCAGGTGAGTGCTGACGAACTGTCCAGTGCCATCGAGGAATTCGTCCGCGAGGAGGCAGGTCGCGAAGGTACCAGCGTCGTGATCGGGCCGCCGGATGTGCCCGGCGCGGTGGCGGCGTCGGAGACGAAGGGGTTGGAGTTCGACGCCGTTCTGGTCGTGGAGCCGGAACGGATCCTGGCAGACGGACCACGCGGCGCGGCCGAGCTCTACGTCGCGTTGACCCGCGCCACCCAGCGCCTCGGCGTGCTGCACCAGGGAGAACTGCCGCAGGCCCTGACCGGACTCGCCGAAACCGGGACACCCGCCCCGGTCGGAAGCCGACCACAGTAGTTATTGGCGCGACCGTCCCATACTTGCTGATTGCTGGATATATGCTGATCTTGTGCAATCAGCGCCGGCGCCGATGCTGGCCGTCTCCGGGCGGCCACCGGCAGACACCGGTCTGTGGGCGATCGAGATGAAGTGGGACGGCATTCGCGCCATCACCCGATGGAACGGCGGGCATGGCCGGTTCTACAGTCGGAACAACCGCGATATCAGTGGCTCTTTTCCCGAGTTGACCACCGCTTTCGCCGGTCTGCTCGATGGTGTGGACGTGCTGGTCGACGGAGAGATCGTGGCACCCGAGCCGGGCACCGGTGTGCCGTCTTTCCGTCGGCTACAGCGCCGGATGCACGTGGTGCGACCCACCGCCGAACTCTTGCGTGAAGTGCCCGTGCAATACCTCGTTTTCGATTTGCTCGGTGTCAACGGAGAGTCCATTATGACGCTCCCCTATGCCGAAAGACGCGCCCGACTAGAGGATTTGGCGATCGACCTACCGCTCACACGCACCCCGCCCTACTACGTCGACGTCAGTTCGGCCACCATGCTCGAGGTCGCCAAGGACCACGGACTAGAGGGCATCATCTCCAAACGCCTCGACTCCAGTTATCAGCCCGGCCGCCGCTCTCCCGCCTGGATCAAAACCCCGCTTCGCAAGACCACCGAGGTTGTCATCGCCGGCTGGCTCCCTGGCAACGGGCGGTACTCCGGCATCTTCGGCTCCATCGTGATGGGCGCCTACGACGGGGCGGGCCGCCTGGTGCACATAGGCAACGTCGGCACCGGCTGGACGATGCGAGACCGCAAGGTCCTCCAGTTCCGCCTCAACGAAATAACCCGCCCCGACACCCCCTTCGACATCCCACCCCCGCGCTCCGTCTCCTCCTCGGCGCATTGGGTCGAACCCGAACTCGTGGCCGACATCGAATACCGCGAGGCCAGTGCCGAAGGGCTCCGTCACCCGAGTTGGCGCGGGCTGCGGACGGATAAGGCGCCGCACGAAGCCAAAACGCCGGATCTCGGCTGATATCCACCCGGCGTGGGTGGCGGCGCAGGTAGGCGGTGAAGCTGATGATGGGCGCCCAGCCGGCCGGAAGCACCGGGGGCCGTCGACCTTTTGCTGCGGGTTTTGTCAGCGCGAGACCGCGCCCTCTGTCCTCGTCGCACTCGTGCGGCGTGAGCGCGTGGAGTGGTTCGATGCTGTCGTGATCCGCGAGATCCATCCGGACTCGTCGCGGGGTGCGGCCAGCGCTGCCCGGAACTCGGTGGGACTCGTCCCGCGGAGCCGTTTGAAGGCCGCGCTGAAGCCGAAGGTGTCAGAATAGCCGACGGTGGTCGCCACCTGGGCGACGCTGCGAGCGGGGTCGGCGAGCAGTTCTTCGGCTTCGGCCATGCGCCATTCGGTGAGGTAGGCCAGTGGCGGTTCGCCCATCACTTCGGTGAAGCGCCGAGCGAACAGTGCGCGCGAGACCGCCGCCTCGGCGGCCAGGCTCGCCACGGTCCAGCGGTGGAACGGCCGGTCGTGGATGGCGGTGAGCGCCGGGCCGACGATCGGGTCGGCCATCCCCCGGTACCAGGCGGGCGCGCAATGCTGCTGTTCGGCGAGCCAGGAGCGCAGCGTGCAGACCAGTGCCCAGTCCAGCAGCCGGTCCATCAGCGCCTGCGAGCCCGCGCTGAACCGGACCGCGTCGGCGGCGGATTGTTCCAGCCACAAGCACATTTCAGGGTCTTCGTGGATCACCATCACCTGCGGTAGCGCTCGCAACAGCCGTTCGTGGCGTCGCCCCGATGCCCGGTAGGCGCCGACGAGCAGCGAAGTCTCGCCTGGCACACCGGTTGTGGATGGCGTGACGATCAATTCGGGTGTCGCGCAACTGATGTCGGCCGGACCGAATCCGTCCGGCACGAAACAGGACAGCTCGTAGCGCTCGTGCGGACGGTCGAGCGCGTCGGGCGTGGCGGCAAGGTGAAAGGGTTCACCCGCCTGCACGAGCGCGGTGTCGCCGGCGACCAGACTCGTGCGTGATCCATCAGCGAGCACCAGCGTGCCGTCGCCGCGCAGCACCGTCACCATGATCAGGGGCGCACGGTCGGCGAAGCGAATAGTCCACGGCGGGCGCAGCACGGCATGGGCCACGACCGATCCTTCGGCACGAATGCCGCTCAGCAACGAACTCAACGGGTCCACCCCATCAGCGTAGACGAATTCCTATCGACTGAAGATGATCACCCATAGATCGTCCACACGATTCGCGGTTGACTGATGCGACCGGGCCGACCAGCCCGCACCAGATCGAACAGGAGAACTCACCGTGACCCAGTCCGCCGCCACCATGACGCCCACCGCCGAACTGACCACCGCCGGATCGAGCACCACCGATACCTCCAGACGGGGTGCCACCGCGCTCGTGGTCCTCGGCCACCACCGCTCCGACTCGCTCTCCGCTCATATCGCCGACCTCGCCGCCGGCCGCCTCGCCGCCGCCGGGTACACGGTCGACTTCCTCGATCTGCAGGCCGAGAACTTCGACCCGCGGATGACCGTCGCGGACCAGCCCGAGTGGGGCAATCGCGATAAGGTCTACTCCCCCACCGCCGAGGCGCACATGCGGCGCGTGCTGGCCGCTGAGGTCGTGGTCGTGGTCTTCCCCGTCTACTGGCAGAGCGTTCCCGCCCTGCTCAAAGGCTGGATCGATACCGTGTGGAACTACGGTTTCGCCTACGGCCGCAGCAAGCCGCGCCTGGCAGGCAAGCGCATCCTGTGGCTCGGATTGGCCGGAGCGACAGCCGATGACGCGATCATCCCCGGCATGCAGCAGCTACTGGAAGCTCAGCTCAACGACGGCTTGGCCTACTACAGCGGTTTCGCGGACTCGCGGGTCGGCCTGCTTCCCGATGCCGAGGAGTCGCCCCAAAGTATCGACGCCGAGGGCAATCTCGTGATCGGCGAGGCGATCGGCGGGGACGCGCGGACCGCCCACTACGCCGCCTTCGACGCGAAAGCAGAGGGCTTCGTCGACGCATTGCTCGCTGCGAGTCACGTCGCCGCCTAGGGGTTGAGGAACATCCCGCGCAGCGATCCGAGCGGCGGCCGGACCGAATTTCGCCGGGTAGTGCCCGATTTGCTCGAGGCGGGCCAGAAGTCCGGCCGGGATAGCGTTGGACTCTCCCGCCACGGGAGAGTCCAACATGATGGCAGCGCGGTTTCGTTGCCGTCCAAGAGTGCGGGCTGTACGTGAGGCCTTTCTCGCTGGGCAAGCGGAAGCGCCGAGAGAAGAGTGATGATCGCCGCCCAGGAAGGTGTCCGCATAGCCATGCTGATCGACATTGAGGCCCGCGGTATGCGGCATTGCGAGACAACAGCTTTGGGGGTGCTGCTGCGACAGCATGGACTCGAGCTGTCCGAGCCGATGATGTTCGGCCTCGGCTCCGGATTGTCGTTCATCTACTGGGACAGTAAGAGCATGGGCTTCCCCTTCCTCGGTGGACGGGTCAAGCCGTTCGAGCTCACCAGAAACCTGGCCACCAGGCTCGGGCTGGAGCTGCTGGTCCAGGAGACCGCCTCCCCTCGTAAGGCGTGGGAGAACGTGGTCGACCTTCTCGGTGCCGGCCACGCTGTCGGACTGCAACTCGACAGCTACTACCTGGACTACTTCACGTCGAAGGTGCACTTCGGCGGTCACGTCGTCGCCATGTACGGCTACGACGACCACGTTGCATTCCTGGTGGACACCGACCAGCAAGGCGGCACGGTGTCCACCACGCTGACCAGCCTCGCTCAGGCCAGGGCCGCGCGCGGTCCGATGACCGCCAAGCATCGATCCTTCACTCTCACCGCCGCGCAGCACCCGTCCTCCCCGGAGAGCCAGATCATTCCCGCCGTCACCGCCTGCGCCGACGCCTTCCTCAACCCGCCCATCGCCAACCTCGGACACCGCGGCATCGAAAAGGCCGGCAAGCTGGTACCCACCTGGTTCGAGCGGACCGACGACCCGCAGCGCGATCTACCGCAGGCAGCCCTCTTGATGGAGCAGGCCGGCACCGCCGGCGCCCTCTTCCGCAACTTCTACCGCGACTTCCTCGCCGAATGCGCCCAGACCCTCGACAGCCCCCACCTGCGCACCGGTCACCGGCTGTACGCCGAGGCAGCGACCGGCTGGACCCAAGTCGCTGCACTGATCGCACAAGCCGGTGAATCGGGCGATGCCCAATGCCTCGCCCAAGCAGGCAACATCCTCAGCGACCTTTCACGGATCGAGTGCGAAGCCATGCAGGAGCTCAGCCGGCTGGGGAGTGAGCTGTAGACCCCGGATAGTTTCGTTGTCCAGCGACACCTGCCAGACCGCGGCCGCACCCAGAGCGGCGAAGATTTTCGGGGCTTTTCGAAGGGGCGCTCGGCGGCTGCGGAATTGTGGTTTTACCGTGTGGCAGCTCACTTTCATGGTTTCGGGCAGGGTGGACGCGGCGACTGGGGGATCCTGGAAGCTCGGCGATTCGACGGTCAATCGGATCGGGTTGGGCGCGATGCGGCTTCCGCAGTACGGTCAGGCGTTCGCGGCGGACGCGGTGCCGCGCGATCGGGGTGCGGCTGTTCGGGTGCTGCGTCGAGCGGTCGAGCTCGGGGTGAATCACATTGATACCGCCGCGTTCTACTTTTCCCGGTTGCGTTCGGCGAACGAGCTGATCAATCACGCACTGGCTCCGTACCCGGATGAGCTGGTCATCGCCGCGAAAGTCGGGCCACGCCGCGACCGGTCCGGGAATTGGCTGGAGCCGGCCACACCGGGGCAACTCCGCGGCGAGGTCGAGGAAAATCTTCGCCAACTCGGCCGCGATCATCTCGACCTTGTGTATCTGCGGCGGTCCGGCCAAGATTCGATTGCCGAGCATTTCGGTGTGCTGGCCGAGTTGCGCGAGGCCGGGCTGATCCGTCACCTCGGGGTCTCGAATGCCACGCCCGCGGATGTGGCCGACGCGCAGGCGATCGCCCCGGTGGTGTGCGTACAGAACCCCTACGGGCTGGCCCACCGTGGCGACCAGGACGAGTTCGTCGACGCATGCGGTGCGCAGGGAGTCGCGTTCGTGCCGTTCTTCACCATCGCTGGTGCGGGTCGGGAAGCGGGCGCTACGGCCGGCGAACACCCGGAAGTCGGTGCGATCGCCCGCGCGCACGACGCCACACCAGCGCAGATTCGCCTGGCATGGACATTGCACCGCGGGCCGCATGTGCTGCTCATCCCCGGCACAGGCGACCCGGACCACCTGGTGGACAACGTAGCCGCGGCCGGACTATCGCTCACCCCAGACGATTTGACCCGGCTCGACGCCGTACATCGAGCCGAACAATAACTCAGCACGATCATTCATCGAATAACCATCCGCGTTCCGTTCCACAAGGTTTCGCGGTCGTCGCTGCGCGACGGCGAGGTCGACCTCGCCGGAGTTGCGCGACCGCCGAGCATGCAAGCAGCTCCGGGAGCGTGGCGGAGATGCGGGGGCAGATGAGCCGATTATGCGTTCGCCGATGCATACCGGCGATAGCAATCTACAATAAGCGCTGGTCGAAAAACGTTGCGGGACCGATCTTGTGGAGGCGTCATGGGCAAGGCTCTGATCATCGTCGACGTACAGAACGACTTCTGCGAGGGGGGGACGGTGGCCGTTGCGGGCGGCGCCGCGCTGGCCGAACGGATCAGCCGGTATCTGCGTGACAGTCACTATTCCGCGATCACCGCCACCCGCGACTATCACATCGATCCCGGCGCCCATTTCTCGGACACTCCCGATTTCGTCGACACGTGGCCGCCGCACTGCCGAGTCGACACCCCTGGCGCCGACTTCCACCCGAACCTCGACACCGCGCCGATCGATGAGGTCTTCTTCAAAGGCGCGTATGCCGCTGCCTACTCCGGATTCCAGGGCGCCACCAAGGACGGCACAGCGCTCGCGGACTGGTTGCGCGCCAACGACATCGATACCGTCGACGTTTGTGGTATCGCCACCGACCATTGCGTTCGCGCCACCGCCATGGATGCCCGCACCGCCGGTTTCAACACCCGAGTGCTGGTGAACCTGTCCGCAGGCGTGTCCCCCGGCAGCATCGAACGGGCACTGGACGAACTCCAGGTGGCAGGCGTGAAAATCGACGCAAAAACCGCTGGTTGACCGAGGGCATTTCGTGTCGCCATATTGGTCGGATGATCAGGGGGAACTGAGGCTGGCATCGGCCGAGAGGCGAGTGACATCAGTTCCCCCTGATCGCCTGTCCAGCAGTATGTTTCGGAGGCGCACGCGACACAGCGCCTTCGTGCCGCTCCCGAGGACAGCGCAGCGCGGTGGGTACTGGTCGCAGCGGAGGTCGCTGTCGGCAGCAACGACGGTGGGCTGGCGTGGCTGGGGCCGTTGATCGCCGCCGACGCGGCCCTCGTCAACGATGCCGTCACCATCGCTGACGTCCTGATGGGATCCGGATGCCTCGCAAGCCCTTCGGCTCGCATGCAGCGGGGTCGATCGCGAGCAGCTGAGGCACATTGCATACGCCGAAGGTGATGCGGCCGCTCAGCGAGTATTGGCTCTGCTCGACGGCGACCGCTGACCGCACTATCCGCCACTGACGCCGGGCGCGTGTTCGGCGGATTTCTCCGCTTCCGTGCAGGTCGTCGGCCGAGTCGGCGAAGACGTCGGGTTATTTTCCGGCGACCGGCCCGGGTATCCCGAGCCGGTCTGCGGCTTAGTCAAGCAGGTTGGTCCTTCTCCGTGGGGAGCCAGACTTGCATGTTCTCCGGGTTGATCGGGATCGAGATGTGTTCGTGGGTGATCAGCCAGCCGCCGTTGGCGCGGTGCAGGCACACGGTCTCGCGGACCCAGATGGACGCTTGCAGTCCGCCTTTGCGGGTTCCCGAGTCCAGGTGGAGCATGTTGGCGAAGGCGACGTCGCCGCTGGTCCGCACGGTGCGGTCGTGGGTTTGCAAGCTGATGGGGCCGTCGTAGCCGTCGAACCAGCGCAGGAAGTTGCGGCGGACTTCGTCGTGCCCGGCGAACCGGAGTGGGGGTACGACGTCGTAGTAGACGATGTCGGGGTCGTAGTGCTCCATGAGTCGATCGATGTTCTTCGACTGCTGCGCCTCGGCGCGGGTGGCGAAGAATGCCTCGAGTTCGGAGTCGTTGGTAGTCATCGCATCCTCTGTTCGGGATTTCGTCCGGCACCGGTTCGCCCGGAGCGGTCGCTGTGGTTCCGCTACTCCGACGACGCCGGGCTCCGGAATGTGAGGCGCGCTGCGGCTGAGTCGGCGGCGCAACGCCCATCCCAGCGGTCGCCGTGCATCGAAATAGCCTCCGCGAGCAGGGCATTCGGCCCGAAAATTGCCATAGGCGAAAAATTCCGGAGTCGGCTAGGGTCGGATTCATCCCAGGGCCCCGGGGTTCGAAATATCGGTCGAACTCGCTGTGGAGGAACAATGTCTGACCATTCCGACGTCGTCGTCATCGGTGGCGGAATACTAGGGTGCACAATGGCTTTGCACCTGATCGAAGCCGGTGCCGGACGGGTCCGGCTGCTGGAGCGTGACGGGCTTTTCCAGGGCACCAGCGCAGCCGGCGCCGGATTCCTGGCAAGCTGGACGCCGTTCGCCGCAGAGCAAGCCGTGACCGGGTACAGCCTGGACTACTACGCCCGGCTGCAAGCCGAAGGCCACGACATCGACCTGCGGCGCAACGGGATCCTGTCGCTGGACGCCCGCGCGTCCTCATTGCAGGAAGTCAGCGCCGGCGGTGCGGAGTACGGCGCGCAGGCCACTGTCGTGGACGCGGCCGAAGTCGAGGCGCTGACCCACGGCCTGGTCAAGCGCACTGGAGTATCCGGCGGATTGTTCGAACCAGTCGGTGCGCAGGTCTTCGCGCCGAAGGTCGGGGCAGCCCTTGCCGAGCGGCTGCACCGGCACCCGGAAGTGCTCGACGCGCGGCGGCCGGCTACCGCGCTGCGGGCTCGCGGCGGTCGCATCGTCGGCGTCGAAACCACCACCGGGACAATTGATTGCGCGGCCGTGGTGGTGGCGGCGGGCGCCTGGAGCAACGAATTGCTCGCTCCCCTCGGCATATTTCTGCCCTCCGCACCGCAAGTCACCTCACGGATCATCACCGAGAACCTCGACCTGCCCGGCACCTTTCCCGCGCTGCTCCTTTCGGGTCTGATCCCCGAGGATCCCGACGGCGGAACACTGTTGTGGGTGCGCCGCCACGACGGCGGCTTGCTGTGGGGCGGCACTTACGACACGTACCCGCGCAATATCCTCCTGGACGCCCCGATGCCGGAACGGCTCGACGAGATCCCTTACGACGGTGTGCGGGAACTGCTGCGAGTAGCCGCACGCGCCGACGCCGTCATGCCGGCCCTTGCCCGGCAATCCAGCATTACGGTCAAACACGGCGCACCCTGCTACACCCCAGATTGGCGCGCACTGGTCGGGCCGGTCGCCGCCGTCGAGGGCCTCTATGCCCTGACCGGAGACAACGAAGCCGGGTTCACTCACGGCCCCGGCCACGCCAAGGTCCTCACCGATCTACTCCTGCACGGAACCAGCGACCTGACCCCCGCCGACGACTGGAGCCCCGACCGTTTCGGCGATCAATACACCACCGAAACCGCCGTCATCGAGGCTTATCTCGACTACCAGAGGTCGTTTGCCGCCAGGTGAGCTCGGTCGCCGTGAGCCTTGCTCGGGCACAGAGCTGGTCGTGGGTGGTGGCGAAAGTCCGCGCCGCCCACGACCGCTCTCGCGCGGTCGCCCTGGCAACATCACATTCCGGACGGCTGTTTCGTCGTAATGGTGTGAGCGGAAGCAACAGCGGAAGATCGGCGGCACGATGACCACCGAAGCGGGGCCGGATGGCCGGCTCGATCCGAGCCTGGACGCGATCATGAGCGAGCGTCGGCAGCTGATCAATCTCGCGTATCGGCTCCTCGGTTCGCTTGCCGATGCCGAGGACGTCGTACAGGAGACGTATGCGCGCTGGTATTCCATGTCCCGAAGCCAGCAGCAGGACATCGCCACCCCGGGTGCGTGGTTGACGAAGGTGGCGGGACGCATCTGCTTGGATCTGCTCGGTTCGGCGCGTGTGAGGCGGGAACGCTATGTCGGTGAGTGGGTTCCCGAACCGCTGCCCGATCGAGGTGAGTGGAGCGCGGGCCCCGGCACCGACCCTGCCGACCGGGTCACTCTCGACGAGTCGATCAACATGGCTTTCCTTGTCGTGCTCGAGTCGATGACCCCGGCCGAGTGTGTGGCGTTCATCCTGCACGACGTCTTCCGCTACCCGTTCGCGGAAGTGGCCGAGATCGTCGGTCGCAGTCCGGCGTCGTGCCGTCAGCTCGCGACCTCAGCGCGCAGGCGCATCGATGCCGCGCAGCCCGCCGCGGCGCCTACCGCCGAGCAGGCGCGCGTCGTCCGCGGGTTCAAGCAGGCGTGGGAAGCCCGGGACATCAACGCCCTCATCGGGTTCCTCGATCCCGCTGCCACGGCGATCGCGGACGGCGGCGGTCAGGTCAACGCCGCGCCGCGGCCGATCGAGGGTGGCGAGCAGATCGCCCGCTACCTCGTCGACGTCTCAGGCCGGGTACGCGGTGTGACGATCCTGGAGTGCACGGTCAACGGCCAGCCCGGTCTGGTGACGCAGATGAACGGCACCGTCACGGCGGTGGTGGCGTTCGATATCTCGGACAATCGGATCCGACGCGTCTGGGCGGTCCGCAATCCCGACAAGCTCAGCCAATGGACGGCCGCTCAGCTCATTCGATAGTGGCTGCCCGGTATCGCCGCACACGCGAGCTGCCGAATCGCATCGTCACCTTTCGATCGGTCCGTCGCGGAGGACACCTCGCACCTGGTCCAGCGTCACGGTGTCCGGCTCGAACTCTGCCAGCCACCAGGTGGCGCCCGCCTTGGCGTAGGGGGCTGGGTCGGCGTTGGCCGGCAGGGGGACGGCGATATCGAACGGGGTGGTGCTGTGCTGCCGGAGGGCGGTGAGGGTGGTGGCGATCTCGGCGAGTTGGTCGGGGTGTTCGAGGTTGACGGGGAAGAAGCCGTCGTGGCGCGCGGCGCGGCGCAGCGGTCGGAGGTTGCCGGGGAATCCTGCGGCCCATACCGGCACGCCGGGGCGTTGGATCGGGGTGGGCAGGAAGGAGATTCCGTCGACGGTGTAGTGCTCGCTGTGATGGTGCACCGGCTCACCGGACCAGGCGGCGGTGAGGATCTGTAGTGATTCGTCGAGCATTCGGCCGCGCCGCCGGTCGTCGAGTTCCTCGCCGGTGGCCGATAGTTCTTCGGCGAAGCGATTGCTGCCCAGGCCGACGCCGAGGGTGAGGCGGCCGCCGCTGAGGCGGTCGAGTGTCGCGGTTTCCCTGGCGACCTTGGTGGGTCGGCGGCGGGCAAGGGGTGTGACCATGGGGCCGAACCGGAGGTTTTCGGAGGCGGTGGCGATCGCGGCCAGCGTGATCCACGGGTCGGCCACCTGCCGGACCGGCTCCCGCCAGCGCACGTGGTCCCAGACGAACATGCCGTGCCAGCCTGCCTCCTCCGCCTCGGCGGCCAGTCGTGCGACGGCGACCGGGTCGGCGAGATCATCGAAGATCGGCAGCCAAAGGGCCGACTGCAACGTGGTCATGCGATACCGCCTTCGGTGTGCTGGAGCAGGGCCGGGACGAACACGTCCCACAGCGGTTTCGGTAGGTCGTGTCCGGCGCCTTCCAGGATCAGCAGCGTCGCGCCGGGAATCGTGTCGCGTAGCGAATATCCGTGTGGGAGTGGGAAAGCCGGGTCGTGGTCGCCGTGCACCACCAGAGTCGGCGCCTTGATGGCGGCGAAATCGCGGGATGCCCCGTCGAAGCTCATCGCGTAGTGGTTGACGAGGGTGGATCCGATGTTGCGCGCGCGGGCCACATCCCGCTCGACCAGGGCGCGGGTGGCGGTTTCATCGAAGTAGGGCGAGCCGCCCGAGTACGACTTCACCGATGCGACCACATAATCCACCACCGCGCGGGAATCAGTGGGGCCCGGGTCGGCGAGGGTGCTGAGCTCCTCCGACGGCGGCAGCCCTTCCGCGCCTGTGGAAGTGGAGACAAACGTCAGTGACTCGACCCGGTCGGGGTGGTCTACACCAAGGATGAGTCCGATGCCGCCGGACATCGATCGGCAGACGATGTGTGCGCGCTCGAGGTGCAGGGCGTCGAGGAGGCCGAGTGCGTCCGCGGCCAGGTCGGTGTACGCGTAGCCCGGCCGTCCCGGCGGGTAGCTGGTGGATCTGCCGGTGTCCCGGTTGTCGTAGCGGATCACGAACCGGCCGCCGCGCGAGATCTGTTCGCACAGTTCGGTTTCCCACCACAGCATCGAGGCGGCCGCTCCATCGATGAGCAGGATCGCCGGGTCGGCGGGGTTTCCGAAGGTCTCTAAGCACAGCTCGACCTCGTTGAGCTCGACGAGTTGCTCGCCGTGCGACAGGGAATCGGTCATGGAGGCAACGCTAGACCGCGCGGTCCCTCCCCGACAGCGCCAGTTTTCGATCGAGTCGATCGCGAGCAGCTACGTAACTCGCCATCCTGGATTCACGTCCGACGTGCAACTGCGGCATCTCACCGCGCTGGGCCGACGTGGACTCGTTCGGCCAGGCGATCGCGAGCCGTGGAGCTCGCTAGCCGACGAGCGCCGCGGCGTCGTAGGTCGGCTGATAACCGAGCTGCCGGCGGGCCTTGCCGGAGTCGTAGACGCGGTCGATGGTGGTCGGCAGTGGCCAACCTTGTTGCCGAAACAAGGTGACAATGTCGGGCACTCGTTGTTCGAGCAGTGGCCTCGGATCGTCCCACAACTGCGGTGTGTCGTTGGGGCGGAACACCATTGGCCCGGCGATGTTGAATGCGCCGGTTACCTCGGGGTGTTCGGCGGCCAATCGGTGGGCGCGGGCAACATCGCGGACGTCGACCCCACGGTAGAGCCGGTGGGCAGCCTGGATGGCGGGCTCCTCCGGGAAGCAGCGGGCGATGCGCAGCACGACCGTGCTGAGCGTCCGATCACCTTCGGCGAGAAGAGCTTCCGCGCCGAGCTTGGTTTCGTCATAGATGTCGCGCGGCCGCGGTTCCAGCGTTTCATCGACCCAGACCGCACGATCGGTGGGCACCAGTGCGTGCCCGTAGACCGAGGTGCTGCTGGTGTAAACCATTCGCCGGACACCACATTCGGACGCACACTCGAGCAGAGCGGCGGTGGCCTCCACGTTGACGGCACGGAACTCGTCGTCGCCGACCCGGCCGACATGCGGAGCGTGCAGCGCAGCCGTATGCACGACAACCTCCGCCCCGTGAACGGCGCGTGCTCGAAGTTGCGTGTCGCGCAGATCGCCCAGATGGGTGGTCCACTGGCCGGGACGAACATCCCAGCCGCGCACTTGCCAACCTGCCGCGTGCATTTCCTGCGCGACGGCAGCTCCCACCACACCGGACGAACCAGTTACCAAAACTACTGCCGACTCCACGGACTCCGACATTACCCGCGTGGGCGCACACCCCGTCATGCCTGCTGACCGTGCCATATCGAGCGGTTCTAGGCCGAGGACATGCTCGCCGCCCGGCGAAACGCGCGAACGTATCCAGCTGTGCCGGCCATGGCACGACGATTATGTGTGCCTCAGCCACCCCGAGGGAGCGCAGTCGCAGCCGATGGTCGTACCCCGCGTGACCACGTCAGCGGCTGGGAGTTCAGGCGCACAGGGCTCGGGTGGCGGGGATGACGTCGCCGATCCAGCGGCGGAGTTGGGTGTCGTCGGCGGATTCGGGCCAGTAGACGAAGGTGTCGAAGCCGATTTCGTTGGCGAGATCGGCGAGGATGCGGGCCCAGCCTGCGGCGTCGGTGCGGATCGGGGCTTCGCCGCGCAGGGTGACCTGGCCGGGGGTTTCGGTGATCGTGCCGACGAGTTGGGCCATGCGGGTGATGTCGGCCGGGTTACGTCCGGCCTCGGTCGCGGCGGCGGAGATGATGTCTTGTGTCGCTTGCCATTTCTCGTACGGCAGGTAGTGCGGGATGGGTGCGGCCCATCCGTCGGCGATCCGTCCGGTGAGGGCGTTGGCCTTCGGGCCGACGCTGCCGAACCAGATGCCGACCGGATGTGCGGGCGCGGGCCCGGACTGCACGCCGTGCACGGTGTAGTGCGTGCCATGGACTTTCGCTTTCGTCCCCGGCAGCCACATGGCGCGGATGATCGCGGTGGCTTCCTCGAGTGCTTGCAGCGCTTCGGGATTCGACCGCACCGGTCCGCCCATGGCGCCGATCGCGGGCCAGAACGCGCCCGCGCCCAAGGCGAGTTCGAAGCGGCCGCCGCTGAGCAGATCCAGAGTCGCGGCTTGCTTCCCGAGCATCGCGGGTCCGCGCAACGGCAGGCTCGCCACATCCGGAAACACCCGCAGCCGTTCGGTTTCCGCCAGGATGGTGGCGATCACCGCGAACGTGTCGGCCAGTCCGCCCGAGTACGGATGGTCCTGGATGCCGAGCAGATCCAGGCCTTCCCGGTCCGCGACCTTCGCCATCGCACGCAACTGCGGCAGCTCGGTCACGGTCGGCGCCCACTGAATACCGAATCGCAAGTTCACACCGCGATCATGCCAGCCCGTTCAGCCGTGCTTCTTTAAGCCTTGACGACCCGTCATGCCGGGATCGGCACAGCGCAGCAACGAGGTAACCGCCGCCTCCGGCGATAGCCAAGACCCAGTACAGGTTTGCTCCGTCGAGCAATAGCGCGGCCGACGACGTCACCGCGAGCCAGGCACCGAGGGCGTACTGGACCAGATCACGATATACGGATCCGCCTGCGAGATAGATCATTCCGACGACGAGGCCGGAACCGGTCGGCCACAACAGCGTCTGCACCTGCACGTCCTGCAGCGCCGTCTCCAGGGCTGTGATGATCAGATACAGCGCAGCGAAGCCGATCAGCCAGGACGCGGCCAGCAAGATGCCGACAACAGCCTCGCGACCGTGGGCACCGCGCTGCGCTCGGACCGCGAACACCCCGGTCACGACCAAGCCGGTCAGCAGTCCGCCTAGTAGAAGAACTGGCGCTACGGCGGAAGGTATCGGCAGACTGGGCTCGTCGCCGTAGGTCAGCGCGAATGCGCTGTAACCGAGCAGCCAGGCGAAACCGAAAGTCAGATACGAGGGTCTGTTGTTCGGAACGGTGGCCACTGCGCGTGGATCGTGATGGGACATGGCGGTCCTCCTATGTGGACATAGAAAGTAGAACTCGCCCCGCCGAGACACTCCATGAGCGAGAGTCTCGAACACATAGCCCAGCGTCTCGTTAGTTGGCGTTCCTTACCGTCGGCCGGACTCCAGGTGTTCTAGCGAACCTTTGACCACGAGTTATCCCGCTGCTCGCGGTACTGGTGCGCGGCTTCAACGTCCGAGCTCGCAGGCGCAGATAGCACGGGTGGAATCTACGCCCGCTCAGCTTCGAACGCCGAGGGTGCCAGTCCAGGCGGCAGTATCCAGACCAGCGCGACGGGCCAGCGCGAACATGGCGACGATGTCGTCGTCGGTGCGTGGCCGGGAATCCTCGCCGGGGTAGTGCTGCTCGGTCAACCGGGTCATCGAGTCGGCGAAGGAGCGGAGCACGTTCTCCGTGACGGTGCCGCGCTCGGCGGCGTCGAGTAGCTGGTCGCACAGCTCGGGCATGCCGGCGTCGGTGGCGTCGAACTCCAACCGCTCAGCGATCTCGCCGACCGCACCCTCCCGGGTCGTCAACGACGAGACGCCGCAGTCCAGTCCGTCATCGGCCAGGTCGTCCGGGTAGGGCGCCCGGTGCCAGGCACCGTCGTCGAACCAGTAGACGCAGCCGACCATGTAGTCATCGATCAGGCCTTGCAGGTATTGGCACGGCAACCATTCCGGGGCACCGGCCAGCAGGTCGATCGCGGGTTCGTGCGTTTTGACGTTGCTCGATTCGTCTTCGCCGACGAGGACCGCGCGGCCGTCGCCGTACCACTTCAACACCCACCAGGTGCAGCCGCTGTCGTCCCAGTGCAGGCCGTCGTCGTCGATCCAGTATCCGTAACGATGCTGCGCGGGCTCGCGCTCCTGGTCCCGGTCGTAGGTCGCGACCGCGACAGCCGCCCACCGCGTCCACAGCAGCCGCGCGTCCGGCAGGTCGTCGGGGCGCCCCGGGCGGTGTAGCTTCGCCAAAATCGTTCTCCTGATCCGCGTTTCGGATGCCAGCATAGGCGGCCGCCGCGACATCGCGTATCGATGCCACGCGGTGCGGCGGGACGGACGGGCCCAGTTCCCACTGACCAGCTCGGAGCATCTCACCAACCTGGCCGAGATCGCCGCGACCGACGTCCCGGCCGGGGTGACCCAGCGGCTAAGAGCCATCTGGGCGCACGAGCAGCCGCCCTCGAGCGACCTCACCTGTGACCGACGGGTCGCTCGTGCGTCGAGCGCGGCACCGACTCCCCCGTCCAGCGCCTCGACGGCGCGGGCCAGGTGCAGACAGATCCGGTCTCGACCTGCCCCCACTGTCGGGCGTTCCAGAGGATGGCCGTCCGGGTGCGTTATTGTCGATCACAGGGACCTGCCAGCTGCCCTGAGAGCTAGTTTGCCTGGCGTCCAGTGCTGACCTGAAACGCGTTGTCAGGGAGGAATTGTGGACATTACCGAGTTGATTCTCGACGACCACCGTGAGCAGCGGCGGCTGTTCGCGATCCTGGAGCAGATCGACCGCGCCGAAACCGACGTGCTCTCCGCCATTTGGGATCGGCTCGCGGCCTTCCTCGAGCTGCACGCGAAGGCCGAGGAAGAGATCTTCTACCCCGAGCTGCTGCAGGTGGGTATCGCGGCTCGGCGCGCGGACCGGGTGGAGGACGAGACGCTCGACGCGATCCACGACCACAACGAGATCAGGGACGCGGTCGCGGAGGTGGCACAGCATCAGGTGGGCACCGACGACTGGTACGCGGCGGTCGCGGCCGCGAATCTGGCCAACAGCGATCACATGGCCGAGGAAGAACGCGAGGGTCTCACCGATTTCCGCAGGCTGGCCGGGTTGTCGCGCCGTCACCGGCTGGCCGTAGCGTTCGCCGCCTACGAGGCGCGCAATTACGCCGGTGTCGAGGCGGTCGACGAGGATCCCGCGGGCTATATCCGCGAGGTCGAGAACAAACTGCCGACCGAGGGCGAGCCGTCGACCGAGGATCAGCCACCGGCCACCGAGAACAAACCAGCGCCTTCGAACGGATCGCTGAGTGTCGGCAGCCTGAAGCGGAACTGACCCCGCGGCACTCACCAACGGCCCGTCACCCCCTTACCGCACGCGGTACAGTCGACCCGCTCCGGGCCCGCTTTCGAGCTGTTGGGAATGCCATACCAATCCGGCCCGAACTGTGACCTGTCCCGCATATGGGGACTGTTATCGCGTTCTTGTGTCCACACCGCTTAACGTCGCCAAGGCACAACAGTTGGTAGGGAAGGTGGCGGCGAGCGTGGTTGATACCCAGGCGAAGCTAGATGAACTGGTCAAGATCCTGGCGATCGCTGCGGAACCCGCAGGTGAGGGCGGTATTGCCAAGCGGGAGAAGAAGGGTATTCCGAGCGTCCGGCAGCGGATACAGATGCTGCTCGACCCCGGGACGTTCCTCGAGACCAGTGCGTTGGCGCGCCAGCCCGACCAACCGGACGCGCTCTACGGCGATGGACTGGTCACCGGTCGTGGGTTGATCGGCGGCCGCCCGGTAGTGGTGATCGCGCACGACCAGACCGTCTACGGCGGCTCGGTCGGTATCACCTCCGCCCGAAAGTTCATGCGCGCGTTGCAGTTCGCGTTCGACAACGCCTGCCCGGTGGTGACGATCAACGACTCCGGCGGTGCGCGGATCCAGGACGCGGTGGGCTCGATCGCGTCGTTCGGTGATATTTCCCGGGTGTTGGAGAAGCTGTCCGGCTATGTGCCGCAGGTGTCGATCATTCTCGGCAAGTGCGCCGCGGGTTCGGTGTACGGGCCGATCAATACCGACGTGCTGATCGGCACCAAGGATTCCTACATGTTCGTGACCGGGCCCGAGGTGATCAAAGCCGTCAACGGTGAGGACATCTCGGCCGAGGACCTCGGTGGCGCGGAGGTGCAGGCCAAGCGCGGCACCCTGCATCACGTGGCGGCCACCGAGCAAGAAGCCTATGACTGGGCCCGCCAGTACCTGAGCTATTTCCCGACGAGCTGCCTCGAGCAGCCGCCGATCGTGAATCCGGGTCTGGAGCCGGAGATCACCGTGACCGATCGGGAACTCGACAAGATCATCCCGGATTCCGATCGCACCGGGTACGACATGCACGAGATCCTGCTGCGGATCTTCGACGACGGTGAATTCCACGAGGTGCGTGCGGAATTCGCGCCGAATCTGATCACCGGATTCGCCAGGGTCGACGGTTTTCCGGTCGGTGTGATCGCCAATCAACCGTTGGTGCTCGGTGGCTCCATCGACGCGGCCTGCTCGGACAAGTCGACCTATTTCATCCGGCTCTGCGACGCGTTCAACATCCCGCTGGTGTTCGTCGTCGATACGCCGGGCGTGCTGCCGGGTCTGGACCAGGAAGCCAACGGGGTGATCATCCGCGGTGGCCGGGTGCCGCGCGCGATCATCGAGGCCACAGTGCCGATCATCAACCTGGTGGTGCGTAAGTCCTATGGCGGCGCGTACGGGATGATGGCGGCCCGGCAGGTGGGCGCCGATATCAGTTTCGCCTGGCCGACGGCACGGATCGCGGTGATCGGCGCCGAGAGCGCGGTCGACCTCATCGGTAAGCGGCAATTGGCGGCGGTGCCCGCGGAGCAGCGGGCGGCCGCGCGCGACTTCATGGTCAACCATTACAACGAGACCATCGCCACCCCGTGGATCGCCGCCGAACGCGGTTACATCGACGCCGTCATCGAGCCGGCGCGCACCCGGCTGGAGATCCGGCACGCGCTGCGCTTGTTGCGGGACAAGCCGCCGGTCAAGCCGGAGTTCAATCCGCGCAAGCATTCGGTCTATCCGATGTGATTCCGCTGGAAGCGTCTCCATGAAGGTGGTTTGACTCGGCCCCTGCCGCGGGGAAATATGGGCGCGGCGGGGGTCTGAGAACGAACGCGGAATGGATCGGCCGGCGATGGACAGTACTGGAGCTGACTTCGCCGCCTCGCGTGGGGTTTTCGCCGTGGATTCGACCGATCCGGGTGCCGTATCGCGCGGTTTCGACATCTTCCGGCACGGGTGGCAGACACAGGTCGGCGACGGCTTTCCGCTGCCGACTTTCAGTCCGATGACCACCGGCGATTTCCGGGTCAGGAGCCGCGTCGCGAAGCTGCGCGACGTGGCTGTCACCGATCTCGACAGTGCGTCCGTCATCCGCACGGCAGGCACCCCGTACGGCTATGACGACCAGGTGCGGATTTACGTAGTTCGCCGCGGCACTTGGACTTTGGGTGCGTCGGCCGATCACGACGAATACACCGTCGCGGCCGGGCAGTTCCTGTTGCGGCACGGTCCGCCGTTGCATTTCGGGGCGACGCCGGAGACCACGGTCAGAATTCTCACGCTGCCTTCCGCGGTGCTCGCGCCGCGACTGCGGAACCGGAGCGTCACCGAGGCGGCGGACTCGGCGGAGATGCGCCTGCTGATGGCGCACACGAACATGGTGCACGCCACCGTGGCGGACCTCGGCCCGACCGGTGTGCACGCCGCGCACGGCGCCATGCTCGAACTGGCGAGGGCGGTGACGACGGGTCGGTTCGACGATGCGGAGCCGGGGTTGCGGCCCGCGCTCGTCCAGGCGGCGAAAGTCTTGGCGGATGGTCGGCTCGCCGATCCCGAGCTGTCTGCGGCGATGCTGGCCCGTGAACTCCACGTCTCCGTGCGCACTCTGCAACGGGCGTTCACCATGGCCGGCGAGTCGGTGACCGGCTACATCCGCGACCGCAGGCTGGCACAGGCGCGGCTCGCCCTCACCGCCCCGTCGCACCGGCCGACGGTCGCCGAACTCGCCGCCTACTGGCAATTCGCCGACAGCAGCCATTTCATCCGCGCGTTCAAGAAACGCTACGGCCAGACGCCCGCCGAGTACGCCCGCTCAGCAAGGTCCTAACGACTTGGCGCGCAGTTCGCCGCGCGGACCGATCGCCTCGGCCACGCCCAGACAGGTGCTGCCGAGAAAGATGCCGAGCTGGTAATGGACGGTGTCGGCATCGAACGAATCGACCAGAACGCCGATTTCGTATTCTCCGGGATAGGTGACCTCGCCGACGTAGTCGATGCGATAGGACGACGGTGACAGGTCGGGCACCAGCCCGTCGAGGGCGAGTGCCGCGGCCGTGAATGCCGCGATCGCCTCGTCGTACCAGGTGGCGAGGGCGAGGAAATTGACGTGCTGATTGATGTCGACGTCGCTGATCCGGGCACGCAGCGGAGCGAAATACGCGTAGTGGTTGCGCTGCCGGCGTTCGGCATTCGCACGGGCTACGACCGTCTCGCTGGAATCCGGGCCGGCCAAAGCGGTGAGATCGGCGATCAATTCGTCCGGAAGGGCGAACGGTCCCGCGGTGCCGAACAGCACGACCGTGGCGCTACCACTGCCCACCCTGTTGCCGCCGGCGAATACCGCATGTCCGTAGGTGAACGATGACCGCCCGATCCGACGGATATCGGTGTGCACTTCGATATCGGTGTCCGTGCGGCGGGCTGGGGCGAGCCGTTCCACGCTTTGGCCGACGAGAATGATTTGGTAGGGACCGAATTCACCGGCCGCGACGAGTCGTTCGAACTGCGGCAGTTCCAGTCGTATCCGAGCGTCCTCCAGCCAGCGGGCCATCCCTACCGTGCTCACGGTCCCGTCCCGGCCCAGATCGCCTTGCCGCACTCGGATGTCGGACTGGACCGGAAACGCGTAGTCACTGATGGATTTCATGAACGAGGACCCTAGGAGGAATTCAGGAGCCGCGACATCGGTAAACCTGCATATGGCGTGGATGTTCCATAGGGTTGACGCGGTTGTTCGAACGGCGGGTCGCCGCTGGGTATCGTCGTGCTGTGCTCGAGACGCGGCTTGATCTGGACCGGATTCGTGCGGCCCGCCGCGTGATCGACCCTATTCTTCTGAATACTCCGATGTACCGATGCGATGCGCTGGGGCGTCGGCTCGACTGCACGGTGAGTATCAAGCTGGAGACAGCGAACCCGGTGCGCAGCTTTAAAGCTCGCGGTACCGAGCTCGTCTCCAGTCTGTTGACCGAGCAGGAGCGGACGGCGGTGGTGTGTGCCAGCGCGGGCAACCTCGGCCAGGCGCTCGCGTGGTCCGGCCGCCGTCGTGGACTGCGGGTGACCGTGGTGGCGTCGCGGCGAGCGCCCGCGGCCAAGCTCGAGCGGATCCGTGCGCTGGGTGCCGAATTGATGGTGGTGGACGGCGATTTCGAGATGGCCCGCGAGCAGGCGGTGAGTATCGCGCGATCGCGCGGGATTCGGCTGGTCGAGGACAGCCTTGATGTGGAGACCTGTGAGGGGGCCGCGACGATCGGACTCGAGTTGGCGGATGCGGAGGACGCGTTCGATGCGGTGCTGATTGCGCTGGGTGGCGGGGCGATGGCCACCGGCATCGGTTACGTCCTGAAGTCGCTGACACCGGGTGTCGAGGTGATCTGTGTGCAGCCGGCCGGTGCACCGGCGATGACCCGCTCGTGGCATGCGCGGCGCGTAATCACCACCCAGTCGTATGACACCATCGCCGACGGGGTCGCCGGTCGATATCCCATCCCGGCGGTCGTGGACGACCTTCTCGTGGTGGCCGATGACGCTGTGCTGGTTCGGGAGTCATCGATCATCGCGGGCGTTCGAATGCTCTGGGAGCACACGGGTTTGGTGGTCGAGCCCTCCGCCGCGCTGGGTGTCGCCGCCGTCCTCGAGGATCCGGGCCGTTTCGCCGGGCGTCATGTCGTCACGGTCATCTGCGGTGGCAATGTCGATCCGGATGCTTACCGCGGGTGGATATCAGCGTGATTCGAATTTCGTCGCGCGCTCTGCTATTCCGGGAGGGCGGCGATGGCGTGGATCTCGATGGCCGAGTCGTAGTGCAATGCACTGGCGCCCGCCACGATACGAGCCGGGCGGTGCGGGCCGAGCCATGCGGCATAGATCGTGTCGAAGGCGGGCCAGGCTGCGAGGTCGGTGACGTGCACCGAGACCGACACCAGCCGGGTCCTGTCGATACCGGCGGCGGCCAGACAACGGTCGAGGTTGTCGAGGACTTGCCGCGCCTGGACGTCGAAAGGCTGGCCGGCCAAGCTGTTTCCGTCTTCGTCGACCGGTAGTTGCCCGGAGATGTAGGCGAACCCGCCGTGCATGGCGATATGTGAGTAGTGCCCGGCTGGTGGTCGCAGGTCGGGACTGTTGCGTAGTTGGATGTCGGCGGAGGTCATTGGTCCGGTCCTTCGTTACTTGGAGTAGTTGTAGACGCTGGCGCGGGAGACGCCGAGCAGGTCGGCGATGGTTTGCGCGGAGCCGCTGGATTCGAAGTAGCCGTCGCGGCGAAGTTGTTTGGCCAGTGCACGTTTGGCGTCGGCGGGCAGACTCCGCGGGGTGTGTGCGCGGGCCGCGGCGAACGCCTCGATGGTCTCGCGCAGCTCGCGGGCGGTGCGGTCGCGCAGTGTCTCGAGGACTTCGCCGCCGTGTGCTACCTCGGTGGCGACGAGGTTCGCGAGGGTGCGGGTCAGCGGTGACAACGAGGAGACGTCCAGGTTCAGGCACAGCGCCGCGACGTATCGTCCTTGTCTGTTCTTGATGCCGATCGAGGTGCTTTTGACCGGTCGTCCGTCGGGGAATTGGTTGGGGTAGTTCTGGATGACGCTCGGGTAGTCGGGGTCGGCGATGCGCGCCAGCCCGAGCTCGGTGGCCGAATCCCCCACCTGCCGGCCCGACAGGTTGTTCTCGATGGCGCGGATAGCGTGCTGCGGATTGCGTAGATCGTGGAGCACGACCTCGCACAGTCCGGGAAACATCCGGCCGATCGCGCCCGCGATCTTTTCAGCCTCGGCCAGGAGGTGCTCGTCGTCGGCGCTCATGCCCGCGCCCCTTGTCCTTGATGGCTCGTGCGGTCTTCGTCGAAGATGCCCGCCGTCTTCTCCGACGACTTGGTTCCGGCGCCGGTGAGCACCACCACGGTGGTCTCGTTCTCACCGATGGCGCCCGCGGCGATGAAGTGGTCCAGCGCCGCGGCGGCGACGCAGCTGGTGGGTTCGGCGTAGAGGCCGCGAGAGGCCAGCTTGCGCACCGATTTCCGGATCATCTCCTCGGAGACGGCGACGGCCGCGCCACCGGAACGGCGGATCGCCTCGACCGCTTCGGGCAGCCGGACCGGATCGGCGATAGCGGCGCCCTCGGCGATGGTGGGAACGCGCGGTTCGCGGTCGGCGGGGTCGAGACCGTTGACCGTGTCGGCGATGGTCGCCCAGTGCTCGGGCTGGCCGACGAACAGGCGCGGGCGGTGCGCGATCTGCCCCGCGCCGAGCAGCTCGCTGAACGCGATGTCGCACCCCAGGACGTTGCTGCCCGCGCCGGCGACGAGCACCACGTTGTCGGGGGCTTGGAACCCGAGGTCTTCCCACATCTCGTAGGCCACGGTTTTGGTGCCCTGCAAGAAGAATGGGTGCCAGTTGTGGCTGGCGTACCTGATCTGTTCGGACTGGCGGATCGCTTCCTGCGACACCTGCTCGCGGGTGCCCGCGACGAGTTCGATCTGGGCGCCGTAGGCGCGCACCTGCAGGATTTTCGCGGCCGAGGTCGACTCGGGCACGATGATCTTGGCTCGGATGCCGGCAGCGGCACTGTAGGCCGCGACCGAGGAGCCGCCGTTGCCGGAGCTGTCCTCGAGCACGTAGTCCGCGCCTTGGCCGCGCAGGTGCGACACCATCACCGCCACCCCGCGGTCCTTGAAACTCGACGTCGGGTTGAACCATTCGAGCTTGAAGTGCACGCGCCGGCCCGCCCAGTCCATCGGCACCATCGGGGTGCAGCCCTCGCCGAGGCTCACCCGGTGGCGCGCGTCGACGGGGATCGCCGCCTGATAGCGCCATAGTGACCGTTCCGAGGTGACGATTCGGTCGGGCGTGATGCCCGGCAGCGCACTCATCGCCAGTGCGGTGCCGTCGTCGCCGCGCCAGCGGGGGTCCGCGATGTTGTAGCGGTGGCCGGACCGGTCGTACAGGAACGCATCGGTGATGGGCGTGTCGGTCACAGTCTCAATCCTTCTTGCCGGTCCAGGAGGTTCTAGACTAGCAGTCTAGATTTACATTCACAGTCTAATGCAGCCGCTGACGCCGCCCAGGAGGCCGTATCAGCGCCGTGACAGCCGTATGTCAGGTCGTTCCGCGACCGTGGTCAGCACAACAGCCACGAAAGGAAAACCTGATGACTCAACCGGTTTCGATTCCGAACGGTCTCCCCACGGCGCGTGATGCCAGCCCCTTCGATCCGCCCAGCGAGATCAGCCGGATGCGCGCGACCAGCCCGGTCTGTCCGCTGATCTTTCCCGACGGGCACGAAGGCTGGTTCGTCACCGGATACGACGCGGTCCGCCAGATCATGGCCGATACCCGATTCAGCTCGCGCCGGGATCTGGGCATCATGCACGTGCCGTACGAGACCCCCGGCATGCCCGCTGCCACTGAACCGTCTCCGCAGATTCCGGGGCTGTTCATCGCGATGGACCCGCCGGATCACACCCGGCTGCGGCGCATGCTCACCGGCACCTTCACCGTCCGGCGGATGAAGCAGCTCGAAGAGCACATCATCGAGATCGCCGAGCAGCAGTTGGCGGAGATGGCGAAACTGACCCCGCCGGTCGATCTGGTCAAGGAGTTCGCGCTGCCGGTGCCGTCGCTGGTGATCTGCGAAATGCTCGGCGTCCCTTACGCGGACCGGGAGACCTTCCAGGTCAACTCCGCCAAGTTCCTGGTCAAGGACCAGTCGCTGGAGGAGAAGATGGGCGCGTACGGCGCGATGATGGGCTACCTCGCCCAGCTGGTCACGGCCAAACGCGCCGAACCCGGCGACGACATCCTGTCCGACCTGGCCCGCAACGACGAACTCTCCATCGAGGAGCTGACCGGCATCGCGTTCCTGCTGCTGCTCGCGGGCCACGAAACCACCGCGAACATGTTGGCGCTGGGCACGTTCGCGCTGCTCGAGCATCCGGACCAGTTGGCCGAACTGCGGGCCGATCCGGAGCTGGTGCCCGATGCCGTCGAGGAACTCCTGCGCTACCTGTCCATCGCCGACATCTTCTATCGCTACGCCACCGAGGACATCGAACTCGGCGGTGAAACGATCCGCAAGGGCTCGACCGTCGTCGTCTCGCTGCTGGCCGCCAATCACGATCCGCAGCGCTTCGACAACCCCGACACCCTGGATATCCATCGCAAGGCGCGCGGTCACCTGTCCTTCGGCCACGGGGTGCACACCTGCCTCGGCCAGCAGCTCGCTCGCATCGAAATGCGTGCCGGATTCGCCGGGCTCCTGCGGCGCTTCCCGACCCTCGAACTCGCCATCCCAGCCGACGAGGTGAAACTGCGGACCGACATGAACATCTACGGCGTGCACGAATTGCCGGTCACGTGGACGCAACTGGCCTCGTAAACCGTTGAGCACGAAGGAGATAACGATGACACGGCTTGTGGCGGATCGGGAGCGCTGCATCGGATCGGGCATGTGCGCGCTCATCGCACCGGAGGTGTTCGATCAAGACGAGGCCGACGGCCGGGTGCGGTTGCTCGATCCCAGCCCGCGCGGCGGTCACGCGGCGGTGCGCGACGCGGTGGACGCTTGCCCGGCCAGGGCACTCGACATCTCGGATTAGCGGACATCGACTCGCGCCGCCGGGCTCGATCTCAGCGCCTGGACGTGCAGCTTGCGGTAGGTTTGCCTTCCTCCGAACGGTGCCGCGGGGATGCCGGTTCGGGTGGCACAGCGGTGGCTCGACGAACCTCGTTGTGCGCGCGGATGTTCCGGTCAGGTGACGGCAGGGCGGCGGAGGCGGCGCAGATCGGCGACCGCCGTCTCGACCACGGCTTTGGTCACGAAATGTCCGACGGCGGTGACGAGGAAGGTGGCCACGATGAGGATGGGGGCCCAGGACCAGGTGAGGGCGAGGACCATGCGTTCGAAGGTGCCGCGGGGCTGGACGACGGGTTCCCAGCTGTTGAGGCGGGTCCAGCGGCCGAGGAAAACGCCTATCGCGCAGAGTAGGTGCAGGCCGAGGGTCATGGGGGCGCGCCAGCGGGTTCGGCCGATGTGGTCGAGGTAGCGGCCGAGTTCGGCCAGGGCGAGGTAGTAGGCGAGGAAGCCGGAGGCGATGAACGCGGCGTAGACGGGCAGCACGGTGGTGACCACAGGGCCGTCACCGAGGAAGCGGATGTCGTCGCGCAGGTGCACGAGGTCGGTGACCACATAGGGCGCGTTGGGCAGGAACAGCACGAACAGCACGGCGCCGGCCCACCACAGCGGCGAGCGGGATACCTTGCGATCACTGCGTCGCCACCGAAACACCAACAGCGCCAACACCACTGGCACCCAGGCCAATATTGTGTTCCAGGCCAGCCAGACGAAGTCTCGCCGGACCACATCCAACAGGCCCGGCCCCACCCGATCGAGTACATCCATGGCGCCATCATGCCGATCGGACGGGCCGCGGTGAGCTCTCCGAGCCGAAGGCCACTACATCGCTACAGCTTCACCACACTATCTCCACAGCCGCACGAGGTCATCGAGCCAGAAAGGACTGCAACGCGGTGATCAGCGCGGCCGGATTGTCTTCCTGCACATTATGTCCCGCGTCCGGGACGACGACGAGTTGTCCGTCCGGGATGCGCTCGACCAGACGTTCGGCGGCCGACTGCGGCAGTATTCTGCTGCGACCGCCGCGCGCCAGCAGCACCGGAACCCGGGACAGTTGAGCGGCGAATCGTTCGAGTGCGGCGAGGATGGCCGGGAAGTCGGGTGGACTCAGGTCGCCTTTGGGCACCCAGCCGCCGTCCTCGGTGCGGCGGAACAGGGTGCTCATGCGGTAGGTGACGCCCGCGCGATCGGAGCGCGGGCTGACCCGCATCGCGGAGTCCACCACCGTGTCGAGTTCTCGTACCGGGCCGAGCCCAAGAATGAATTCCCTTACCCGCCGGGTACTTTCGAAGTCGGCGCCGGGCGCGACATCGACGAGGGCCACTCGTTCCACCAATTCCGGCCGGGTATCGGCGATGTGGGCCGCGACCACGCCGCCGAGCGACATGCCGACAAGCCGTACCCGGTCGAAACCGAGGTGGTCGGCCGCGGCGACGACGTCGTCCGCCATGGTCGCGATCCGGTAGTCGTCGGACCACTCGCTGTCGCCGTGACCGCGCAGATCCAGCGCGACCAGCCGGGCGGTGCCGCGCAGGCCGAGGCAGACGAAATCCCAGGTGTGCGCGGTCAACGCACCGCCGTGCAGCAGGATGGTCGGGAAACCCTTTCCACCCCAATCGAATCCGTGCAATCGACAGCCCGCACGGGAGAAACGGAAGTCGCGGGGTGGCGTCGGATCGTGGATCGGGACACCCAAGGCCGCCGCTCGCTCGGTCATCGACGGAATCGTGGTTTGTCCTCGCACGGCGCCACCTTTCCTTACCTTGAGTATCCAAGGTAACGGATATTACCTTGGATACTCAAGGTAATATTTGCGGATGGCCACCCGAGTGCGACGCAAACCCGATGACGCCAAACGACTGATTCTCGAGGCCGCGGGCAAGCTACTCGCCGCGGGCGGCCCGGCCGCCGTGCAGGTGCGTGCCGTCGCCGCCGAGATCGGGGTCTCCGACGCCGCGGTCAACCACCACTTCGGTACGCGCAACGGACTATTGGAGGCACTGCTGCGTTTCGGCGGCTCCAAGCTGAAGGCCGAACTGCACACGGTGCTCGCCACATGGACCGACGGACCCATCGACCCCGCCGAGTTGGTGCGCGCGCTGGCCGCGCTGTACGCCGACGGGTACGCCGAACTCGCGCTCGCGCTGCACCGCTCCGGTTGGCGCGACGCCGGTAGCGGTCTGCTCGACGAGGTGGTCGACCGGCTGCACAGTCAGGCCGAGCAGCACTGCACGGCGACCGGTCGAATTCCGCCGCCGCGTGAGGCGATTCAATTGACGATCGCCGCGTTGCATCAAGCTGTCGCGACGGATCCGCTGTTCGGAAACGAATTCCGCAGGAGCGTCGGACTGGACGCGTCGGCTCGTGAGCGCATGCTCGACTGGTGGACGGAGATCTTGCGCGCGACGGTCGCCGGGACCGAAGGGGCGACGTCGCGCTCGACGAGCTAGGGACAGCCGGGAGCTGATCGCGGACGGCGGGGCGACTGCTCGGTGATTGCTGTGCGCCCCGAACCGAGAAATCGACCGATGCGTTCT
The DNA here is from genome assembly GCF_015355715.1 of Nocardia sp. XZ_19_369. Classification (NCBI taxonomy): domain Bacteria; kingdom Bacillati; phylum Actinomycetota; class Actinomycetes; order Mycobacteriales; family Nocardiaceae; genus Nocardia; species Nocardia sp. XZ_19_369. The sequence continues at coordinate 912,895 of NZ_JACVED010000002.1, forward strand.
CAGCGCCCACGGCTTCACACCCTTTTGCTGAGCCGCACACCCGATATAGAGGGTGTGCGGCTCAGCAAAAGGGTGTGCGCTTCTCCCCCCGCGCGGCTGCTCGGGACCGGCGTCTCAGGTAATCGTTTCTCTGCGGTGGACGAATTCGGTGACGTGGTCGGCGAAGGTCGGCCACAGTTCACGGGGCAAGTGGTGGCCCATGCCGTCGAAGATCACCAATTTCGCGCCGGGGATCGCCGCGGCTGTGGCATGTCCGCCGCTGACATCGCACATCAGGTCGAACTGTCGCATCTGCGCGCCGCCGCCCATGATCAGCAGCACCGGCGGCAATTCGGTGTCGCCGAAGCGTTCGTAGGTGATGTCGATTCCGGACGGACCGACGTTCAGGAGCTTGTCCTCGGTAATTTCGTCCTCCATCTCGATACCTCTGCGCGCGTGCCGGTTGTCGGCAGCAGCGGCTGGATTTCGCTCGGGCCTGCGAGTATGCGGCACCAACGGGGCCTTGCCGCAAGCCCACCCGCGCGATGTATGTTGAAAGGGGAAGAGTTCCGCGCCGACAAATCACCTCTGTTCGGCATGCGATGCCACTTTGCACGCGCCGCAAACTAGTTACGACATAGCCTGTCAGCTGGCGATTCATTTCGGATTCCCCGCCGTCGCGACGTCGTGCGGGCGCAACGGTCACATTGTCTGCACGCAATGCCGAATTGCAGTCGCCGCCAAAAGCTTCGCGCTTGTCTTCGCGCTCTCGTCGGACGAGATCGCGGCCGTACTCGGTCGCGGACCGGGGTGGGTAGCATCCTCGGCGATGATGGGAGTTGGATGTCGGAAGTTGTGCAGCTGACGGCGGTTGATGCAGCGGGGGTGTGCTGGCCGGTTGCGTTGCGGCTGGGTGAGCCGTCGGTCGCGCGGGTGGAATTGGTGGGTCATGGCGTGTTCGGGTCGGCTGACGACGACTACCTGAGCTGTCTGATCACTGTCCGCGAGTACCTCGAAAAGCAGGGACTGCTGTTGTGCTGTCAGGGCGCTCGGCCGGATGTGTGGCCGTCGGGCCAGTTACGGCAGTTCGAAAATGGGCGGCGCGCCTAGGTTCTCGACGATGATCGTCGTGGCGAGGAGGTCGAGGTGGTGGACATCTTCGCTCCGGCGCCGCCGGAGCTGGTGGTCAGCGTGTTGGCGCAGCGCAAAGCCGTGTTCGCGTTCAACGGCTTGCCTTGGCGGGGCGAGTAGCTGCTGCCTCGACGATGAAGACGGCGCGGCGATGCACGAAGAGTGGTCGGGCCGCGGCAGGCGGCGACGCTCAGGGTGACAGTTCGTAGCGGGTAGCGATTGCGGTGGCGCGGTTGTGCAGGGCGGTGCGCAACCACTGTGGGGACAGGGCTTCGGCGTGGGTGGCGAGTTGCCATAGTGCCCATTCGGCGTGTCGGGAATCTTGGAAGGTTGCTTCCAGTCGTAGCCAGCCGTCGGCTTCGGATTCTTCGGCGCGGATGGTCAATGCGGTGTCGACCAGTTCCTCGCGCCGGGCCGGGTTCATGCGTAGCAGCACGGTGACTTGGTCGCCGCCGGTTCGGAATCGCGTGCTGCGCTCCTGCCAAGCCTGGGATAGATCGACGTGGTCTGGTCGTTGGGCGGGTTCGGGGAGTGCTTCGGCGGCGAGGATCCGCGACAGGCGGTAGGTGCGGTCAGCGCCGGACTTGGTGGCGAGTAGATAGCCCTGGCCGCGCGCGGTGACCAGGCCGATCGGGTCCACCGTGCGCCAGGTCGGGTCCTGGTCGACGGCCGCGTAGTGGATGCGCAGTTTGCGTCCGGCGAACACCGCGCGCCGAACCTCGGTCACCACGGTGTCGGGCACCTTCTCGGCAATCAGGCGGCGGGCGAGCAGATCGGTTTCCGGTTCGATGAGTAATCGCTGGGCCGCGTCGTTGGCGGTGGCCAGATAGCTCTCGGGGAGCGCGTCGACCACCTTGCGCATGGCCGAAGCCAGCGCCGAGGCGAGGCCGAAGGCTTGTGCGCCGCGCCGTGATCCGGCGACCAGCAGGGCGAGCGCCTCGTCGTGATTTAGTCCGGTGAGCTCGGTCTGGAAACCGGGTAGCAGGGCGAATCCGCCGTGCCGGCCGCGTTCGGCGTAGACCGGAACACCGGCCGCGGACAGCGCCTCGATGTCGCGCAGCACCGTGCGCGTGGACACTTCCAGCTCGCGGGCCAGCGCAGTCGCGGAGAGCCGGCCGTGCTGGCGCAGCAGCAGCACCATCGAGACCAACCGGTCGGCGCGCATGCGCAGAATTATGCCAGGAATACACGACACAGGATGTCGTGATTCGCTGGGAAGCTTACGAGTATGACAAACAAGAACGTGGCCACCGACCCCAACGACCTGGGCAAGTACTTCATCGAGCGCGCCAACGCGGGCGACGTCGACGGACTGGTGGCGTTGTACGAGCCGAACGCCGTGCTGGCGTTCCCGCCCGGCAACCTCGCTACCGGACACGCGGAGATCCGGAAGGTGTACGAGCAGTTCGTCGCGGCCGCTCCCGTGCTGACACCGGGTCGGCAGCATCCGGTGCTGATGAGCGATGATCTGGCGCTGACCGCGTCCACGTTGACCACCGGCGAGGTGGCGGTGGAGATCGCCCGTCGTCAGCCGGATGGGTCGTGGTTGTGGGCGCTCGACCAGCCGGTACTCATCCCGTAGCGGACGCGGGTGGTGGGCTCCGGCGAGCCCACCGCTGCGCGGGGCATTTCACCGTTGTGCGGGCATGTAGAGGAGCGGCGCCGAGCTGACCAACTGGTGCTCGGGGTGCCGCGATCTGAGCTTGCCGCTACGAGTGTCAGATATGGGCTGGGCTGCCGGCGATGGGCTGGGCTGTCGGCACCGACAGCGGCCGGATTGCCCACGCTCGGTTCGCAATCCACGCGGCGAGCGCCTCGCTATCCCGGCGAGGCTTTCGCGCCACCGAGTCGGACAGGTACTGAATGAAACGATTTGCGACGATCGGCGTCTACGGCTTCACGGCTGCAACCTTTATCGAGCAGCTCACCGACACGGGTGTGGGGTTGCTACTAGACCTGCGGCAGCGTCGCGGCGTTCGGGGCGCTGAGTACTCGTGGGCGAACTCGGCGCGGCTTCAGCAAGCACTCGCGGTGGCAGACATCGGCTATAGGCATGTGCGGGAGCTGGCACCGACCACCGAGTTGCGCCAACTCCAGTACCGAGAGGACGACCGTCAGGGTGTAGGCAAGCGCAATCGCGTCGCGCTGGCATCGGAGTACACCGAGCGCTACACCCGGGAGATCCTCGACCCGTTCGACCTCGGCACGCTCGTGGCGGAGGTACCGAGTGACTCGATGGCTGCGCTCTTTTGTGTCGAACGCGATCCGGAGGCCTGCCATCGTTCGCTCGTGGCCGCCCGCCTAGAGGCCGAACACCGACTACCGATCACGCACCTGCACTGAACCCTTTTCGCCGCAGTCACTGACGAGTCGCAGTCGCCGCCGACCCGCCGGGTGCACATACTTGCCACATGCGGCGTGACCGACGCGGCAACCGTGCTCCCGGGTCGGCGGGACGAGTCGCACGTGCAAAACTAACACCGGGGCACGCGCAAAGTTGGCACCGAGTCCGCCGGACGCTGCCAAGCACACCCCTGCCTGCCAGTACTCACCCCGCCGAGGATAGAACCCGTACCTCTCCGAGCGCGTCGGCGAGCGCGACCAGCGCACTCGAGCAGCCGGCGTCGAGCAGGCACGTGGCCAGCTCGTCCCCACGGGTGGTCCCGTGGTTGACGATCACCACGGGCCGACCGGTTTTCGCCGCGTGCCGCACGAAGCGCAATCCCGACATGACGGTCAGTGACGACCCCGCGACCAGCAGCGCGTCCGCCTCGTCGACGAGTTCGAATGCCGCCGCGACGCGCTCCTTGGGCACGTTCTCCCCGAAGTACACGATGTCGGGTTTCAGCATTCCCCCGCAATTCGCGCAGTCGACCATCCGGAAACTGTCGGTGTCCGCAACAACCGCATCGGCATCGGGCGCGACTTCCACCCCGTTCGTCGTCGCTCCCTCGGCGAAACCAGGGTTCGCCGTTTCGAGCCGCTCCGCCAACGCCATCCGCGAAATCAACGCCTCGCAACGCAGACACCGCACCCGCGCATAGGTGCCGTGCAGGTCGATCACCCGCCGATGCCCGGCCTTGGTGTGCAGCAGATCGACGTTCTGGGTGATCAGCCCGGTGACCACACCCATCCGTTCCAACTGCGCCAGCGCGCGATGCCCCGGATTCGGCCGTGACGCGTCCATCCGCCGCCAGCCGATGTGGTTGCGTGCCCAATACCGCTGCCGGAACACCGGATCGCCGACGAACTGCTGATAGGTCATCGGGTTGCGTGGCGGCGAGGCCGGCCCGCGATAGTCGGGGATGCCGCTGTCGGTGGACACGCCGGCACCGGTGAGCGCTACCACCCGGCGCCCGGCGAGTACCTCGACCAGCCGCTCGACGCCTGGTTCCGACATGTCCGACATCAGTTCAGGGTACGACTACCCGTTCAGACGCGGCGCATGACCGAGACCACCTTGCCCAGCACCGCGGCCTGATCACCGTCGATGACCTCGTAGGCGGGGTTGCGCGGTTCCAGATACACATGCCCGTTGCGCCGCCGGTACACCTTCACCGTGGCCTCGCCGTCGATCATCGCGGCCACGATCTCGCCCGAGTGCGCCTCGTTCTGCTGGCGCACCACCACGATGTCGCCGTCGCAGATCGCCGCGTCGATCATCGAGTCGCCGCGCACCCGCAGCCCGAACACGGTGCCGCGGCCGACGAGCTGGCGCGACATGGTCACCATGTCGTCGGTGTGTTCCTCGGCGAGGATGGGTGTGCCCGCGGCGATGTCGCCGACCACCGGCACGGCCACCGAGTCCTCGTTGGTCTCCCGCGGCGCCGACCCTTGCAGGAACATCCGCACATCGATCGGGCGCGACATCGTCTCGCTGCGCCGCAGGAAACCCTTCTCCTCCAGGCTGTTCAGATGCTTGGACACCGACGACGACGAACGCAACCCCACCGCGTCCCCGAGCTGCCGGGAGTTGGGCGCGTAGCCGTGCCGCACCACCCAGTCGCGAATGGTGGCGAGGATCCGCTGCTGGCGCTCCGGCAGCCGGGAAGTGTCGAGATGCTCGAGGTCGTCGTAGGTCACCGGGGCATCGTAGAGGTCGACGCCGATCGCGCGGCGGCACAGCCCATTCCGGTGGAGTGTCGCGCCCTCAGCCGAGGCTGCGTTCGGATGTGCTTCGCTCGACACAGAATTCGTTGCCCTCGGGATCGCGCAGGGTGGCCCAGCCCAGACCGTCGGCGGTGCGGTGATCCTCGAACAATGTCGCGCCGAGTCCGATCAGCCGCTCGACTTCCTCGTCGCGGGTGCGTTCGGTCGGCACCCAATCGAAATGGATCCGGTTCTTCACCGTTTTGCCCTCCGGTACCCGGATGAACAGCAACCCCGGCACCGGCTCGGGTGCGACCAGCAAAGCCTCGTCGTCGTCTACTTCGTCATCGTCGGAGACGGGCCAGCCGGTGACGTCGCTCCAGAACGAGGCCAGCTTGTACGGATCGGCGCAGTCGATGGTCACGTGGCGCAGCAGCATGGCAGCGAGCCTATCGGTGCCCCGAGTGCCGATGCAGCACAATAAAATCGCCGCGCTGTACCGGCCGATGTGCGTCGTCTCGCGCGGCGCGTAGCAGGATTGCCGCGTGCACACCTTCGTCCTGGACCGGGTCGGCGTGGTCGCCAACTCGACGCCGCTGCTCGTCGACCTCGACGTCACCATGCCCGGTGGCCGGTGCACCGCGGTGGTCGGGCCGAGTGGTACCGGCAAGACCACGCTGTTGCGGTTGCTCAACCGTCTCGCCGAACCGAGCAGCGGACGGATCCTGCTCGACGACACCCCGATCACCGAACTCGATGTGCTGGCGCTGCGCCGCCGGGTCGGGTTGGTGCCGCAGCGCCCGGTGCTGCTGGCCGATGTGGTGGCCGACGAGCTGCGGGTGGGGTGCGCTGACCTGTCGACCGCGCAGGTCGCTGCCCTGTTGGCCAGGGTCGCGTTGCCGGAGTCGTTCGCCGAACGGCGGTGCGCGGAGTTGTCCGGCGGTGAGGCGCAACGGGTGTGCCTGGCCCGCGCGTTGGCCGTCGAACCGGACGTGTTGCTGCTGGACGAACCCACTTCCGCGTTGGACGCGGTCGCCGCCACCGCCGTGGCCGAGCTGATCCGCGCGCACGTCGACGCGGGCGGCACCGTGGTCCTCGTCAGTCACGATCACAGTTTCGTCCGGACCGCCGCCGCCGACATCCTGATACTCGACGACAAGCACCTGGTCCAGGACGGGCCGGCCGATCAGATCGATCGGAAACCGTGATGGCGGAAGGTCTTTCGGTCCCCGACTGGACCGGTGTCTCGGCCTCGCTGCTGCTGGTAGCGCTGGCCGCCTTCATCGCCTATCGCCAGCACCTGAACCTGACCCGCGAACTGGTGATCGCCGCGATCCGGGCCGGAGTTCAGCTGATCGCGGTGGGTGCGATCCTGCTGATCGTGTTCCGGCACACCGCATTACCCGGTGCGTTCGCGTGGGTGATCCTGATGGTGATCATCGCCGGGCAGGTCGCGGGACGCCGCGGTGCTGGCTTACCGCAGGCGCGGAGATCCGCGACGATCGGCGTTGCAGTCGGTGCCACGATCACCCTCGGCGCGCTCGTACTGCTCGGCGTGATCTCCACCGAACCGCGCGTGGTGGTCCCCGTCGGCGGGATGGTTGTCTCCGGCGCGATGCAGGCCACCGGTATCGCGTTGCGCCGCATCCGGGAGGACGCCAGGCAGGCCCGACCCGCCATCGAAGCCCGGCTGTGCCTGGGATTGCCTGCGCGGCAAGCCTTTCTGCCGCATCGACAGTCCGCGCTGCGCACCGCACTCGTGCCTGCGATCGATTCCACCAAGGTGGTCGGCCTGATCAGCCTGCCCGGCGCGATGACCGGACTCATCCTGGCCGGGGTCGACCCGCTCACCGCGATCCGCTACCAGATCGTGGTCATGTACATGCTGCTCGCGGCCACCGCACTGGCCGCGCTCGCCGCCTCGAGGGTGGCCGAACGCGCGTTGTTCGATGAAGCCCAGCGCCTTGTCCCCCTCCCCGACTGACCGTCCTTAGCGAATCGTGCGCGGCGGACGATCGACGGCCAGCTCCGGCACCGCACCGGTGTATCGCTCGATCTCGACCAGCGACAGCTGACCGGTGCAGCCTTGGCTGAGCTTCGAGGAGGGGCGGTCCGCGATCAGGACGTTCGGATTGCCGTGGCGGCAGAATGCGGGATCGGCCGGGTCCGGGTCGTACCAGGCGCCGGTGGACAGCTGCGCGACCCCCGGCCGGACCGCGTCGTCGACGATCAGCCCGGCCAGGCAACTGCCGCGCTTGCTGCGGATGCGGACGACATCACCGTCGTGCAGGTCACGGGCGGCGGCGTCCTCGGGATGCAACCGAACCGGTTCGCGGCCGGTGACTTTGCTCGATTGGCTGTATGCACCGACATCGAGCTGACTGTGCAGCTTGGCGCGCGGCTGGTTGGCCACCAACTGCAACGGGAACTCGGCCGCGGCCGCACCACCCAGCCACTCCTCGGGTTCCAGCCACACCGGGTGACCGGGGCAGTCCGCGTATTCGAAGACTTCGATGGTCTCGGAGCAGATCTCGATCTTGCCGCTCGGCGTGCTCAGCGGGAACTGATCCGGGTCGGCCCGGAAGTCCGCGCCCAGCACCTGATTCGGGTCGGGCACCGGCAGTTCGAGGTGCTCGCTGGCCCAGAACGTGTCGAAGTCCGGTAGACCATGCCCGGCGTGGCGCAGCCGCCATTGCTCGTACAGGTGGCGCAGCCATTCGCCGACGGTGCGGCCCTCGGTGAATTCCTTGCCGACGCCGAGGCGTTCGGCCAGCTCGCCGAAGATGGCGTAGTCGTCGCGTGCGGTGCCGTGCGGCTTGGTGAGTGCCTTCATCGCGAAGAACACCCGGTCTCCCGCGCCGTAGTCGTCGCGTTCGATGGTCATGGTCGCGGGGAGCACGATGTCCGCGTGCCGCGCGGTCGCCGACCAGAACGGATCGTGCACCACCACGGTCTCGGGCCGGGCGAACGCCTCGCGCAGCCTGGCCAGATTCTGATGGTGGTGGAAGGGATTTCCGCCGGCCCAGTAGACCAGCCGGATATCGGGATACACCAGATGCTGTCCGTCGTATTCATAAGACTGGCCCGGGTTGAGCAGCATGTCGGCGATTCGCGCGACCGGAATGAACGTGTCGACCCCGTTCGGCCCCTGCGACAGCCGCGGCGGCGCGAACTCCTGGGCAGGCTCACCCAGGCTCGCCGCCGAACCGTACCCGTGCCCGAACCCGCCACCGGGCAACCCGATCTGGCCGAGCATCGCCGCGAGCACCACCCCCATCCACAGCGGCTGCTCGCCGTACTGCGCACGCTGTAACGACCAGCTGACCGTCACGAAGGTCCGTGCCGCCGCCATCTCGCGCGCGAGCGCCCGGATACGTTCGCCACTCAGTCCGGTGAGCGACTCGGCCCACTCCGGCGTCTTGACGATCCCGTCCGTCTCGCCCCGCACATAGCCGATGAACCGCTCGTAGCCGACGGTGTACTTGTCCAGGAATTCCTTGTCCGCCAAGCCTTCCGCGTCCAAGACCTGCGCCAGCGCGAGCATCAACGCGGTATCGGTGCCCGGCTGCGGCGCCAGCCACTCCGCTTCGGCCTCCGCCGGGATGTCGTCGCGCAACGGCGAGATCGATACGAACCGGCAGCCCCGCGCCCGCGCGGCCGCGATCCATCCCCGGGTGTTGTGCCGCGACACACCACCCGGCGACACCGCCGAGTTCTTCGGCGACAACCCGCCGAACGCCACCACCAGCTCCGCGTGTTCGGCGAGTACCGCCTTCGACGTCGCCTGCTCCAGCACGAAACCGAGGTCGCCGATCACGTGCGGCAGCAAGACCTGCGACACCCCGAGGCTGTAGCTGTTGACGTGCCGCACGTACCCGCCGAGGCAGTTCAGGAACCGATGCACCTGGCTCTGCGCGTGATGGAACCGTCCCGCACTCGCCCACCCGTAGGACCCGCCGAACACCGACTCCGCACCGTGCTCGCGATACACCCGCCCCAGCTCACCGGCGAGCAGATCCAGCGCCCGCTCCCACGACACCGGCACGAACGGCTCGTCACCGCGTCGTGGAGCGCCGGGCCCGTGCTCCAGCCAGCCTTGACGCACATACGGTTGATCGATCCTGGTCGGATGGTGCTGCGCGGAGGCCACATTCTCGATCAGCCGCATCGGCTCCGGATCCTCGCGCCACGGTCGAACAGCCGTCAGCCGTTCGCCGTCGCTGTCGGCCTCGAAAGCGCCCCAGTGCGTCAGATGCGTCGTCACCGAGACACCGTAACCCGGCCGTCCGACAAAGTGGCGGCCACGTCTATCGCACCGAAATCACGCGACTTACCGGCGCTGCGAACACTTTTCGAACGACCACGGCCAAGTCGGGTCAGACGCGGCGCAGTTCGAACATCCGGAACTGACGACCGCCGGAGAGCTCGTACTCCATCTCATAGCCCGGCCAGAACTCGACGGCCAGATCCCAGGCGGGTTTGCGATCGACACCGGTGAGCTCGGTCACGCTGACGGTGAACTGCTTACCTTTGTGCCGCACGGTGGCGGTGTCGGCGGCCCGGAGATTGGCCGACCACACCGGATGCTTGGGACTGCCCCAATTGGAACCGAGCACGAGGAAGTTCTCGCCGCGCGGCACATACAGCAGCGACGTGGTCCGCGGGATCCCGGTCTTGCGACCCGGCACCGTCACCTCGATCGAGGGCAGGCCGACCACATCCAGCACGCCCATCCGCCCGTCGGTCCAGCGTCGAACGGCGCGCTCCACCGGAATGACGACCGGTGCGGTGCGCATGACCCAGCGCTGTTGGGCCAGCCGTCTAGCGATCGGAGGCAGCGGATTCGACACCATCCTCGAATGGTGACACGTCGCCGTCCTACCGCGGAATCGGCGGGCCGGACCGAGGGGCAGATCACATCCGGGACGGCGCAAAGCCGTTCTCAGACAACGCGTCAGCACCGTGCGGTCGATCCAGTCGCCCGGATCGACCGCTCGCGAAGCTCCCTTACTTCGAGGACTCGACACCCTCCTCGACCGGAAGACCGGCATCCGCCCAGTCCTGGATGCCCGCCCGGTACGCGCGGACATTCGTGTATCCCAGCGCCCGAAGCTTCCCGGCTACGTTCTCGCTGTTGCGGCACGCTTCGTTCGCGCAGTACGTGACGATCGCCGCGCCCCGATCCGGAAGCAGCTGTCCGGCAACAGCTTCCACGTCGGCTTCGACCAAGACCCGGGCACCGGGCAGATGCGCCTTCTCGAAATATCCCGCCCCGAGCGTGTCGAGCACGGTCACCGATCCGGCCTCGATGGCGGCGGCGAGTTCTTCACGGGTAATGACGTCGATCATGAGAGTGTCCTTCCTCCAGCACAATTTATGTGCGTGTGCACGCTACTAGATGCGTGCAGGCGCACACAAGTGGGTAGGATCGAACTCGTGGCCGACACCGACAACCGCCGCGCCGCGGCCAACGCCTGGTCCGCACTGCTGCGCGTACACGCCCAGCTGGTGCCGCAACTCGACGCCGACCTGCGCAAGTCCGTCGGACTCCCGCTCGCGTGGTACGACGTCCTGCTCGAACTGGACGGCGTCCCACCCCTGCGAATGACCGACCTCGGCGCCCGCGTCGTCCTCAGCCGCACCCGGGTCAGCCGCCTGGTCACCGAACTGGAAACGGCGGGCCTGGTCACCCGCGAAGCCAACCCCGACGACGGCAGATCCGCCTTCGTCACCATCACCGACACCGGCCGCACCCGTTTACGCGAAGCCGCACCCCGCTACCTCACCGGCATAGAGCAACGCTTCGCAGGCAAACTCGACCCCACAGAGTTACGGGCACTCACCCGAACACTCGGCAAAATCCTTGGCCCAACCGACATTTCCTAGCAAAACTCTCAGGAAGATCGCTCCGCACCGCCGGTACTTTGGAGAACGCGCACCTCGGGCGCGACCACCGGAAGGATGCAATCTCTTGATGATCGGTGCCCACAGGCCGCTCCGCACACCACCGACCTGTCCGCACTTACGAAGAGCCGCCTGATGTTCGCGCACTGGGGAAACTTCGTCCACCGGTTCCGATTCGTCGTCATCGCCCTCATCGGCGCCCCGCTGCTCGCACTCGGCGCGTACGGATCGGACCTGTCCGGACATCTCAGCTCCAGCGGCCTGGACGACCCCACCTCCGAATCGGCCGAGGCCGCACGAGTATCCGACGACGCGTACCTGCGCGACCACCGCGCCGACGTTCTCGTGCTCTACACCGCACCGCCGGGCGTATCGCTCGACGATCCCGCGTTCAGCGGCAAGATCGTCGACAACCTCAACAGCCTGCGTCCCGAGCACCCTGACGAAATCCTCGCGATCAACGGCTCGTATTGGCGCACCGAGACCGGCCAGCAGCAGCGCAGCGCATTCGGCCGACCGGAACTCGGCCGGGCCTTCGCCTCCATCGCCATAAAGGGCGACACCGACACCGAAATGGTGAACAACTTCCGGAAAGTGAAGGACGTCTTCTACATTCCGGGCGTCGACGTACAGGTCGCCGGGCTGCAACCGGTCGCGGGCACACTCACCGACTCACTGGACGAAGACATCCATCTGATGGAAGTCGTCGCCTTCCCCGTGGTGGCGGTGCTGCTGTTCTTCATCTTCGGCGGATTGGTCGCCGCCGCACTGCCGCTCGTCGCCGGCGGGCTCACCGTGCTCGGTGCCAATGGCATCGTCCGATTCATCACCGAATTCACCGACGTCAATTCGTTCGTCTCCGGCGTCGTCTCGATGATCGGCGTCGGCCTCGCCATCGACTACGGCCTGTTCATCGTGAGCCGATTCCGCGAAGAACTCGCCGAGGGCTACGACACCCAGACCGCGGTACGCCGTGCCGTGATGACCGCAGGCCGCACCGTGGTGTTCTCGGCGACCATGATCATCGTCAGCCTCGGCGGCCTGCTGCTGTTCCCCCAAGGATTCCTGAAATCAATGGCATACGGCTCCATCGCCACGGTGTCGCTCGCCGCATTGACCGCGCTCACCGTCCTGCCCGCGATGCTCAGCATCCTCGGCCCACGCGTGGACATGTTCGGTCTCAAACGTTTCGGCAGAACCAAGACCGCCGACGAGGTCGAGAACAGTTTCTGGGGCCGATCCACCCGCTGGGTGATGAAGCACCCCAAACGAATTGCCGTCCCGATCGTCCTCGGCCTGCTGCTGCTGATCATCCCCGTGAAGAACATCGCCTTCGGCGGCTTCAGTGAAACCTATCTACCACCGGACAATCCGACGCGGCTCGCGCAAGAAGCGTTCGACGACACCTTCCCGCTCCGGAAAGCCGATCCTGTGCAACTCGTGTTCATCTCCGAGGAGAAGAACACCCGCGGCATCAGCGACGTCGTGAAGCAGGCGAATCTGGCACCGGGCCTCGTCACGCCCCCGGCGGCAGACGGCCCCTTCAGCACGCCGTCCCCCTCGACCATCCGTCCCGGCGTCTATAAAACAGAGGCGACACTCTCCGTCGAAAACGCCAACAAGACCATCGATTACCTGCGCTCGCTCGACGTACCCGACAACGTCACCATGCTCGTCGGCGGCCAGCCCGCGATCCAAAAAGATTCCATCGACGGCCTTTTGGGCCGCATCCCGTTCATGATCGCCGTCGTCCTGTTGCTCACGACAATGCTGATGTTCCTCACCTTCGGCTCACTGATCCTGCCGATCAAGGCCGCGCTGATGAGCGCGCTCGGTCTCGGCACCACGCTCGGCATTCTCACGTGGATATTCGTCGACGGGCACGGCGCAGGTTTACTCAACTTCACCGCGCAGCCGATCAGCTCACCGGTCCTGGTGCTGATCATCGCCATCATCTACGGCCTGTCCACCGACTACGAGGTATTCCTGCTGTCGCGCATGGTCGAAGCCCGCTCCAAAGGCGCGACCACCACCGAGGCCATCCGCATCGGCACCGCGCACACCGGCCGCATCATCACCGCGGCCGCGCTCATCCTGCTCGTCGTCACCGGCGCGTTCGCATTCTCCAAGCTCGTAATGATGCAGTACATCGCCTACGGCATGATCGCCGCCCTAATCATCGACGCCACCATTCTGCGCATGCTCCTGGTGCCCGCCGTGATGAAATTGCTCGGCGACGACTGCTGGTGGGCACCGGCCTGGATGAAACGCATCCAACAGCGGGTCGGGCTCGGCGAACCGGTCCTCGACGACGAACACCCCGCCAACCGCGACATGACCGACCTCGTCGAAACCACGCCCATCACCGACCCGGTCACCGTGCGGCTCCCCATCGTGACTGCGGATCAGTCGCGCCGCTGAACCCGAATTCGCCCTCAGCGGAATCACTTACGGCATCCGATCGGCGGAATTAGCGTGGGCAGCTCGAAAGGAGGTCGAGCATGAACGCTCCGATCAAGTTCTCCATGACCGCCAATATGATCGACGTAGGGTCCTGGCCGGACTTCGCCAGCGGCTGCGAGCAGGAGGGCTTCGACGCGCTGATGGTGCCCGACCATCCTGGCTCGTTCGCGTCCCCGTTCGTCGCTCTCGCCGCTGCCGCGACGGCCACCGAGACGATCCGACTCGGGACCAACGTGGTCAATGCCGGGATGTGGGAACCGTTTCTACTCGCCGGCGAGGTCGCCACGCTCGATCTCGTGTCGAATGGGCGGGCGCTGTTCGGGATCGGCGCGGGTCACACCCCCGCCGAATGGACCATGCAAGGCCGCGAGCATCCATCGGCGGCGGCACGCGTGGCCAGGATGGTCGAGGTCACCGACACCACGCGGCGGCTGCTCGCCGGTGAGACAGTGACTTACGCGGGCGAGCACGTTCAACTCCGGGACGCGGTGCTGACTCGGCCACGACCGGTGCAGGAGCAGGTGCCGGTCCTCGTCGGCGGCAACGGGACCCGCGTGCTCCGATATGCCGCCGAGAACGCCGATATCATCGGCTTCTCCGGGCTCGGGCGCACCCTGGCCGACGGCCGCAACCATGAAACCCGGTGGGGGCGCGATCAGATCGACGCGCAGGTCGACCTCGTCCGGAACACCGCCGCCGCGGCGGGCCGGACGCCCGCGTTCGAGGCGCTGGTGCAGCACGTGGAGATCACCGACGATGCCGAGGCGGCGTGTGCGCGGTTCGCCGAGGATGTGCCGAGCACCAGCGTCGCGGAGTTGCTCAGCGCGCCGTTCGTGCTGATCGGCACCGTGGACGAGTTGGTCGCCGAGTTGCGTGCGCATCAGCAGCGCTGGGCGTTCGAGCGATTCGTCATACGGGCCGCCGCCCGTGCGGCCGGTGCTCAGCTCCTTACTGCACTCTCCTCGTCGGAGTCGTAGCGCTCCAGTCGGCACAGCCCGCTCCCCTTCTTGGCTGGTGAGTGGGCTGTGTCGGTTGGTATCGCATTGGTGATTCGTGGATGGTTCTTGTTGGAGTGAGTTGCATGCGTAGATGCGCATATCCATGTATCTATATGGATTTTATAGACTTCAACCTTCCTCCTTCGATTCGGCCGCGACACACTGTGACGAGATATGCGCTGCCCGAACCGAAGTCGCTGCATTGACCACACCCTCCCCTACTCCGAACGAAGAGCCGAGCCCCTCACCTCCTCCCCTCCCCTGCGGTGCATCAGCTCGACGCACCCCCACAGATCCCCCCGAAACGGACATACGACCAGTTACGCTGTCCCCCAGGTCCATGGCCCCGGTCATTTCGTTGAACAGGAGCTCGATGCGATCACAGCGCCCTCGCCGCGTCTTCGCCACCCTTGCGGCCGCCACGGCCGCGCTCCTCGTCGCCGGCACGGCGGTTGCCGCCGCACGCCCGGCTCCACCAGCCCAGGTCGCACCGCTCGGCGCCGACTTCCTGTGGGGTGTTGCCGCATCGGGATACCAGGCGGAAGGCCATGCGCCCGACAGCAACTGGTCCCGCTATGTCGCCGCAGGGAAAACCACTGACCCCTATGGTGATTCGATCGACTTCGTCAACCGGTTCCGCTCGGACATCGCGCTGGCGGCCCAACTCGGCGTACAGGTCTACCGCATCGGCTTGGAGTGGGCGCGAGTGCAACCGCGGCCCGGCGAATGGGACGAGGCCGGACTCCGCTTCTACGACAACGTGATCGCGGCCATCACCGAGGCGGGCATGCGGCCGATGCTCACCATCGACCACTGGGTGTATCCGGGCTGGGAGGTCGATCGCGGCGGCTGGCGCAACCCCGGGATCGTGGCGGACTGGCTCGCCAACGCGCGACTGCTCGTCGACCGCTACGCCGCGCAAGACCCGCTGTGGGTCACCTTCAACGAGCCGATGGTCTACATCGTCAACGAACTACGCAAGGGCGGCCTGTCCCCCACCGACGTGCCCGCCATGCACGACCGAATCGCGCAGGCCCACAACGGCATCTACGACTACATCCACGCCGTGCAGCCGGGCGCGATGGTCACCAGCAATGTCGCCTACATCCCGACCGGCGAGGACGTGATCAACAAGCCGCTCATCGACAAGATCGGCGCGCGCCTCGACTACATCGGCATCGATTACTACTACGGCCTCTCCCCCGAGAGCCTGCTGGCCGGCCCGCCCGACTTCGAAAAGCTCTGGACCCAGCCGCTACAGCCCGAAGGCATCTACTACGCCCTGCAGCACTACGCCCGTCAATTCCCCGGCAAACCGCTCTACATCGTGGAGAACGGCATGCCGACGGAGAACGGCGCACCGCGCGCCGACGGTTACACCCGCGCCGACAATCTGCGGGACACCGTCTATTGGCTGCAACGCGCCAAGGCCGACGGAATGAACCTGATCGGTTACAACTACTGGAGCCTCACCGACAACTACGAATGGGGCTCTTACACGCCACGTTTCGGTCTCTACACGGTCGACGTGCTGACCGATCCGACGTTGACCCGTAAGCCCACCGATGCGGTTCCCGCCTACGCCGCCATCACCCGAGCGGGCGGCGTCGCTCCCGACTACCGGCCCACCCGAGCGCCGCAGAACTGCTCGCTCGTCGACGCCGCGGTCAGCTGCCTCGACCCGGTCACCGTCCCGCGATGACCGGTGCGCACGAAACCTCCGACGCCACAGCGGTATTGCGGCGCTGGGAAGAGTCCGGTGCCGTATGGCGGGTACTCCGCCAAACCGCCGGTCAGGTCACCATCGGCCTGTATGAATGCACGGGTGGTCAAGAAGTCGACCGCTTCACCTCGACGGATCCGGCGCTGCTGCGGTACCTCGGCGACCGATCGAGCAGTGAGGGCCTCGGCTGACCCGCGTGCGCGGTGAACAGGAAATGAACAGCCCGATCGTCGAATGTTCAAGCCGGACAGCACATCGCATACTCTCCTTCAGCTGACGACCGGTGAACTTCCCTCCGGGCAGCGCTCGACAGGGAGAGGACGGCCCGCGACTGACATGACCACCACCAGCCGCCGTGTTCTTTCCGGCATGTCGCCACACGCCTACGGGGCCGGTCCTGCGGTCACGGGACATCGCGTCGTCCTCGTCACCTTCGCCGGCCGTCGTGATCGAATGGAATTACTGACCCGCTACGTGGCGGAGGCGATGCGGCGCAAGCTGATCGACGAGTGGCATGTCTGGAACTTCGCCCGCAACGAGGCCGACGATCGCTGGCTGCGCGCACAGTTCCCGGCGATCGGACGGTCACCGGACAATCAGGTGTACTTCCCTGCGGGCCGAGTCACCGTTGCGCGCAATGCCCGCTGGCGTTGCCGGGTGCGGGCGGGACACGACGTCCACATCGCCTTGGGACCGCAGGGCGGGGACGGCGACGCCCCGGCCTACGAATTCGTGATCGGCGGCTGGTCCAACCAGCGAACCGTGCTGCGCCACCTCGACAATCGTGATCTCCTCGTCCGGGACCACGACGACCGCACGGTCCGGCGGCCACCCATCGCAACGGCCGCGACGCCAGGCATCATGTCCAGCAACACGTTTCGGGACATCGAGCTGTCGATCGACCCGACCGGGGTCGGCCTCTCGGTCGACGGCGCGGAGATCATCCGCAGCCGCACGGCGGTCCCGGCCGGAATGTACGACGTCCAGGTGAAGACCGGTTACGGTTCCGACGGCGAATGGCGTTTTCCGGGCGTCGCGGAGTATCTGTACAACACCGATGGCCCGGGATGGGGGCAGGTCTATGACTTGTATTCCGCCCACGCCCAGTACTACGCGGACGCCGTCTTCCTGAAATGCGATGACGACATCGTCTACCTTCAGCTCGACAAACTCGCCGACTTCCTCCGGTTCCGGATCGACCAGCAGCGTTATTTCCTGGTGACCGCGAATGTCGTCAACAACAACGTCTGCGCCTACTACCAGCAGCAAGCAGGCGCGATCCCGGCGAGTCTGATGACGCTGGAACTCCCGCCCGGCGGGTTCCGCGGCAGCCTGTGGGAAAGCCCTGAGCTCGCCACGCGGCTGCACAACCACTTCCTCGACAACGCGGATGTCTTCGAGCAGAACAGCACCGCGCCCACTCCCTGGAGCGAACGCCTGAGCATCAATTTCGTCGCGTGGCTGGGCGGGGATCTGTCGTACATGTCGGCGATATCCGCGGACGGGGACGACGAGCGCATACTCTCGGTCGATATCCCGTCCTATCTGAAGCGTCCGAACTGCATCTATCCGGGATTCGTGGCCAGCCATCTCTCCTATTTCTCCCAGGAAGCCGCGATGGATACCGCCGCCCTCCTGTCGAGATACTGGGGGCTCGCAGCGGAGCGCGGACTGCCGCTGCCGGAACGGTCGATGGAGATGGCCGGACGCTGACCGAGCCGCCCTCGGCCAGCAGGTCAGCGCCGGTAATCCGCGCATAAAATTCGCTGGCGTGCGGCGATAGCCTTGTCGACATGGCACGGGATGAGCGCGGCGTGACCGCCCAGAGCGCGGATTTCTCCACCTGGTACAACGAGCTGGTCATCAAGGCCGGCCTCGTCGATCGCGGGCCGGCTAAGGGCACCATGGTGATTCGACCGTACGGGTACCGGATCTGGGAGTTGCTCCAGGCCGAGCTGGACCGCCGGATCAAGGAGACCGGGCACGAGAACGCTTACTTCCCGCTGCTCATCCCGCAGAGCTACCTCGAACGCGAAGCCGACCACGTCGAGGGGTTCGCCCCTGAGCTGGCCGTTGTCACCCACGCGGGCGGCAAGGAGCTCGAAGAACCGCTGGTGGTGCGGCCCACGTCGGAGACGATCATCGGCGAGATGATGGCGAAGTGGATCTCCTCGCACCGAGACCTGCCGATGCTGCTCAACCAGTGGGCCAATGTCGTCCGCTGGGAGATGCGACCCCGAATGTTCCTGCGCACCACGGAGTTCCTGTGGCAGGAGGGTCACACCGCGCACGCCGACGAGCCCGAAGCTCGGGCGGAAATGGCACTGGCGCTCGACATCTACACCACCGTCGCGCGGGAGTTCGCGGCCATGCCGGTCGTGCCGGGTCAGAAGACGCCCGGTGAGCGGTTCGCCGGGGCGGTGGAGACGCTCACCATCGAGTCGATGATGCGCGACGGTAAAGCCTTGCAGGCAGGCACGTCCCACTATCTGGGTACCAACTTCGCGCAGGCCTTCGGCATCCGCTACGCCGCCGCCGACGGGCGGGAAACGCTGTGCCACACCACCTCGTGGGGCATGACCACCCGCATGATCGGCGCCATCGTACTGACGCACGGTGATGACCGTGGCCTCGTCCTGCCGCCGAGGCTGGCTCCGCACCAGGTGGTGATCGTGCCGATCATGCGCGGCGATAGCGCCGCCGCGGTCCTGGCTGCTGCCGAGGAACTCGCACAGAACTTGCGCGCCAAGGGGATTCGCGTGCACGTCGACGGTCGAGATCAAACACCCGGCTGGAAGTTCAACGAGTGGGAGATGCGCGGCGTCCCGCTTCGCATCGAACTCGGTCCGCACGACCTCGCCGCGGGGACCGCCGTGCTCGTACGCCGCCTGGGTGACGAAGGGAAGCAAACCGCGGACCTGGCAACCTTGCCCACCACCGTCCCCGTCATGCTCGACGAATTCCAGGCCTACCTGCTGACCCGAGCCACCAGCTTCCGCGACGAACACACTCACGAGGTCGATGACTGGACCTCATTCGAGACAGTCGTCGCCACCGGCTGGGCCCTCGCGCTGCACTGCGGGAATCCCACCTGCGAGGACGAGATCAAAGCCCGCACCGCGGCAACGCCCCGCTGCATCCCGCTGACCGCGACTCCCGACTCAGGCCCCTGCGTCCACTGCTCCACCCCCTCCGCCTACGGCAAGCGCGTAATCTTCTCCCGCGCTTACTGATTCGGGGAGGCCACCGCCAACCCACCACGTTCAGTTCGCCCGGTACCCGAGCAGGTCGAGTAGACCGTCGAGTTGATGTTCGAAGAGTTCGTCGCGGTCGGCGAAGGTGTCGGTGCCGTACATGTCGAACACGTCGGCGCTGATGGTGCCGAAGAGGCTCGCCCAGAAGGTGATGCCGCGGGCGAGCAGCCAATCGGGAAGGTCGAGGTGGAATTCGTCGCGGATCTGGGCGAAATTCGCTGCGAGGGGCGGTGATACGCGCGGCTCGGTGGCGGGCGGGTGGAGGAGATCCGCCTGGTAGGCGCGGGCGAAGAGCTTTTGCAGGGCGGCGATGACCCGGGTGCCGGGGGCCATGGTTTGGTCGGCCGGGGCCTGGTAGCCGGGCACCGGGGTGCCGAAAAGCAAGCCGTAGCGGGCGGATTCGGCGTGCGCCCAACCACGGACAGTGCGGGCGAGGACCCGCAGTTGCTCGATCGGGTCGTCGGGGGCGGTAGCGAGGGCGGCGTCGACGGTATCGCCGAGGGCGTTGTAGCCGTCCACCACGAGCAGGGTGAGCAGCTCGTCGCGACTGCTGACGTAGCGGTAGACCGCGGAGGAGACGACGCCGAGATCGCGGGCGACCGCGCGCAGCGAGAGGGCGGCGGCACCGTCGGTGGCCAGGTGTTCGCGGCCGATCCGGACGATGTCGTTCATGGTTTGCGCCCTGGCGCGGGCCCGCGGGGTCGTCGGCATGTCTCCACGGTGCAATACCCAGAGAGCATTGTCAACAACAGTGAGCAGTGCTCTTGACAACAGCTGAGTGGATGTCGCATGCTCATTCACATCAGAGAGCACTGCTCTCTAGGAGAGATCGGGCCACCTCAGGCCCCACCGAAGGGATTCACCAAAATGTCTGACCTGCACATCGTCACCGGCGCCGGACCGGTCGGCACCACCATCGCCGAGCAGCTCGCCGCCGCAGGCCACCAGGTGCGGGTACTCACCCGCTCCGGCCGCGGTCCCCAGCATCCACTGATCGAACTCCGCCGGGTGGATGTCGCTGCGCCGGAATACCTTTCGGGCCAGTTCGACGGCGCCGCCGCGGTCTATCACTGCATCCACGGTTCGAAGTACTCCGCGAAGGTCTGGCGCGCCGAACTGCCCGATGCCGAGCAGGTGGTCATGGACGAGGCCGGGAAGGCCGGCGCGGTCGCGGTTTTCCCGGAGAGCCTGTACTCGTATCAGCCGACCGAGGGGCCGATCACCGAAATGTCGCCCCGCACAGTACGTTCCGGCAAGGGTGGAGTGCGGGAAGAACTGCTGCGTGCCCGCGCCGCACACTCGACCGCAACGGTCAGTGTCGTCTCCGCCGACTTCCTCGGCCCGTACGTCCACGCCTCGATGGCCGGCGACCAGATGGTCGCGCCGATCCTGGCGGGCAAGCGGGTCAGCGCCTTCGGCAAGATCGACCTCCCCCACTCGTTCACCTACATCCCCGACCTGGCCGCCGCGATGATCTGCGCGGCAGCCGACAAGTCGGTGCACAACACCGTTCTGCACGCACCCACCGCACCGGTGATCACCCAGCGTCAGCTCATCAATGCCATCGCCGACGCCGCAGGCGCACCGCGGCCGAAGATCTCCGTCATCCCGGTGTGGATGATGAAAGTGCTGGGTGTGGCCAGCCCGCTGCTGCGCGAACTCGCCGAGCTCGGCCACCAACTGGAGCGCCCGTTCGTCCTCGACTCCACCGACAGCGAGCACAAGCTCGGCCTGCGCCCCACACCCCTCGACGAGGCCGTGGCCACCACCGTCGCCTGGTGGAAATCGCAGGCGTGACCCTGGTGCGCGGGTGGCGCCGGACCGAAGTCACGTCACCCGCCCTGGTGCTGCGCACAACCTACCCGGTAGTAGTGTTACCCCAGTCACTGGCGACCCGATCGAGGAGCTTCCTATGGACCAGCGAGCAACGGATTTCGACGTTCTCATTGTCGGTTCTGGGTTCGGTGGCAGCGTCACGGCGCTGCGGTTGGTCGAGAAGGGCTACAAGGTCGGCGTCATCGAGGCCGGCCAGCGGTTCGCCGACGACGAACTACCGAAGACCAGCTGGGAGCTGAAGAAGTTCCTCTGGGCGCCGAAGCTCGGCTGCTACGGCATCCAGCGCATTCACCTGCTGCGCGATGTCCTCATCCTCGGCGGCGCCGGTGTCGGCGGCGGATCGCTGAACTACGCCAACACGCTGTACGTGCCGCCGGAGCCGTTCTTCCGGGACGCGCAGTGGCGCGAGATCACCGACTGGCAAGACGAGCTCGCGCCGTACTACGAGCGCGCGCAGAAGATGCTCGGCGTGGTGCGCAACCCGCACATGACGCCGGCCGACGAAGTGTTCAAGCAGGTCGCCGACGACCTCGGGGTCGGCGACACCTTCGTGCAGACTCCCGTCGGCGTGTTCTTCGGCGAACCCGGAAAGACCGTGGCCGACCCGTACTTCGGCGGTGTCGGACCCGAGCGCACCGGGTGCATCGAATGCGGTGACTGCATGGTCGGCTGCAAGTACGGTGCCAAGAACACACTCGTGAAGAACTACCTCTACCTCGCGGAAAAGGCCGGGGCGCAGGTCATTCCGATGACGACGGTGACCGATCTGCGGCCGCATCCGGACGGCACCTGGGACGTGTCCACCGCGCGCACCGGCGCCTGGGTGCGCAAGCACCCGAAGACCTACACCGCGGCGAACGTCGTGCTCGCGGCCGGCACCCGCGGCACGCAGCAACTGCTGTTCGCCATGCGGGACAAGGGTGCACTGCCGGAGCTGTCGGACCGGCTCGGCCAGCTCACCCGCACCAACTCCGAATCGATCGTCGGCGCGGCGACCAAGAAGGTCACGCCCGGAGTCGATTTCACCAAGGGTGTCGCGATCACCTCGTCCATTCACCCGACGCCCGACACGCATATCGAGCCGGTCCGTTACGGCAAAGGCTCGAATGCCATGGGCCTGCTGCAAACGTTGATGGTGGACGGCGGCGGGCGCATTCCGCGCTGGCTGCGCTTCCTCGGCGTCGTGCTGCGCCATCCGATGGACCTGCTCGGGTTCCTGAGCACCAAGGACTGGAGCGAGCGCACCATCATCTCGCTGGTCATGCAGCACCTGGACAATTCGATCACCACCTACACCAAGCGCGGACTCTTCGGCCGCAAACTCACCAGCAAACAAGGCCACGGCGAACCGAACCCGACCTGGATCCCGATGGGCAACGACGTCACCCGCCGGGTGGCCGCCAAGATCGGCGGCATCGCAGGCGGCAGCTGGGGCGAGATCTTCAACATCCCCCTCACCGCCCACTTCCTCGGCGGCGCGGTGATCGGCGCCGACCCCGAACACGGCGTAATCGACGGCTACCACCGAGTTTTCGGCTACCCGACCCTCAGCGTCGTCGACGGCGCCGCCGTCTCCGCCAACCTCGGCGTCAACCCCTCCCTCACCATCACCGCCCAAGCCGAACGCGCCGCCGCCTACTGGCCGAACAAAGGCGAACTCGACACCCGCCCCCCACTCGGCACCACCTACCAGCGCATCGCCCCCATCGCCCCCACCAAGCCGGTGGTCCCCGCCAACGCCCCAGCCGCCCTTGTTCTTCCGATCGTGCAGATCCGAGAGACGCCTGCGGCAGGCTGATCTCGGCTCCAACTGATCCGGCCTGAGTCCCGGACGGGCTCAGTTGACTTCACCGGTCTCAGCTGTGCGCAACGAGTCCGACGGCTGAAGCCCTTACGACGGTCTCCGAAGGCATCCTTCCGCGAATCAATCGAGCGCGAAGGCAACTCAATTCGGCCGCCACCCCTCAGGATGGCCAGCAAACTCGCGCTGCGCGGGGGATTCGCACGCGGCCCAGTTCGGTTCCCCAGTTGGTCAAGCGTGACAACAGGCGGGTATGTGTGACAACCTGTTTCGGATGCTAGCAATCTGTTGGCAATCCGATGGGGGGATGCGGTGCAACGTTCAGCAGTGCCAATGTCTCGGCAGCACCGAACATGTCGTCGAATTTACCTGCGTGTCATCGTAGCTGGTCTCGCGGTGTTGTTGGTGGCGGTGGGCGCGCAGTTCGCTGCCGCCTCGGCCCCCAGCATCTCGCCGCCGACGGCGACGAACACGCCCTCAGCAACAGCGCCGACTCCTTCGCCGCCCGCGCCGCAACCGAGCCATACATCGACACCGACGACCCCTGTCCCGCAGCCTCCTGCGTCGACGACTCCGGCGGTGCCGTCGAAGACCACACCACCACCAGCCGCGCCATGTGGTCCCGAGGCGCGGTCACGGGTCCCGCAGAAGTGGGAGCCCACCCGCAATCCGCGTTCGAGCGTGGTTCCTGGCCAGATGCGTTCAGACTGCCAGGGCATTCCAGAGGGGTTCAGCAAGGAGCAGGCCGACAAGGCCGAGACGATGGAAGCGGTGTTGGCGGGCCGTTCGCAGGACCGATCGGCGCTGGCAGCACCTGGGTGTCAAGTGTATTGGCCAGCACCGTATGAGGTATGCGGTGCGATCCGCGACAAGTACAACGAGCTCGGCGGCCCCAATAGCTTTCTACTGTTTCCAACCTCCAATGAGTTGAGTAACCCGGACGGCGTCGGCAAGCGGTCGACATTCCAGAACGGGCCGATCTATTGGTCCCCAGCCGGTGGGGCTCATCCGGTGGCGAATCATTTTTTCGCGGCCTGGCAACGCAACGGCTGGGAGGGCGGTGTACTCGGTTATCCGACCTCCGATGAGCTCGTCAATCCCGACAACATCGGGCGCCGCCAGTATTTCCAGGGCGGCACCATCTACTGGAAACTGAACGAGGCTTACTACGTTGCCGGTGCGATTCGGGACAAGTGGGGTGAAACCGGCTGGGAGAGTGGCTGGCTCGGGTACCCGATCAGTGATGAGACGCGAACCGCGGACGGTGTCGGCCGATTCAACCGCTTCGAACGTGGCGTCATCTACTGGTCGCCTGCAGGAGGCGCGCATCCAGTAGCGGGAGCGATTCTGATCGAATGGGGCAGCGAACAATACGAGGCCGGACTCTATGGCTATCCGGTCAGCGACGAACGGGCACTTGCCGGGAGCAGCCGCGAACAGGATTTTCAGAACGGCCGAATCCGCGTACCCACCCCGGTCGCGGGCGGTGATGGCTCAGATGAAGATACTGTGACCCGACCGGTTCCCGGTGGAGGCGACTACGCACCCGACGCGGACCATCGCAGCGGAGCAGGGATCCAACCTGGTGGCTCCGGGTGGAATAGATGCGCACAACGCCCGACTTATCCGAGTTCCAACGGAAGCCTTTATGGCTGCGCAGGCCCGGGGTACACCGATCCGACCGATCCCACCACGACCGCACCCGGCATCGAATCGTTCAGTGAGCCGATCAACCTCAGAAACGGATGCGACCGCGACTACGCGAAGAAGAAGGCCGCCGCGTTGGCCGGGCGAGAACCCGACGGCCCGTATTGGCAATTCGAGCGCTTGTACTCCTGTGCGGTGAACCCGATCAACGCGGTGATTCATGACGACCGCGGCAAACTTGTCGCCGTCGTGTCCGGCAAGCTCGAACAGGAACTCATTACCAACCACAACCGGACTAAGAGCGAGTACCGGGTCAGGTTCAGTGTAGAAGCGATCAAGGGCGCGGGCTGGACGGTCACGGCGCAAGCCCCGTGCACCTCGCCGGCCATCAGTTGCCCGGTCGCCACACGCGACGAACTGGTCAACGAACCTCTGGCTCCGGGCGCGAAGGTGTTCGGTTTCTACGAATTCGGCCCTGATTCGGTGGCACCCAACCAGGTGCTGACCTTGATCATGGGGTTGAACATGCGGTTCAACTTTCCAGGCGCTGCCGAGGAGACTCCCGGTAGCCTCGAATCACGAAGCAATTCCCCAGAGATCCGCTGCGACAACGAGACCGGCCTGCCTGGCATCTCCGCGGGCTTGCCCTCGCAGGGGTGTGTGTTCCCCAGCCGTTGGGCCACTGTAGATTTCGCCTCGGATCCCGCGATGGGCCCGATCGCCGACCACGTGCGACGAGCACAGCAATCCGGGCTTCCCGGCGCGCAGAGACTCTATGCGACGGGGCCGCTGTCACGGATGACCAATAAGAACGAACGCCTGCGCAACGGTGCGCGCGCCTGCCCATCAGGACGCTATTCGATCGCGACGATGTCGTGTGACGAGTATCCGTTCCGTTCCACCTATCAAGGAGCAGCTCAGCCGCCCGGGGCTGTCCTACCACCGAACGGGCGAACGTTCCCCGGCTGCCAGATCAGCGACACCCCGCGGGTGGATCCGTCACGCACCGGGTCGAGCGGATATAGCGTATGCATGGTTCCTGTCGATGCGAATCAGAAGCAGTCCGACGTTCTGGCCACGTTCTACTACGAGAACAGGATCATGGACGGCGACAAGTTCTACGTTCGCGCTGACCCCTCGATGTGACCACGGAGACCCAGATGGCGACTTTGACCGATGTCGTCGACTATGACGGCGGTGGGTTCTTCTTGACCGACGCCGACCTAGACGACCAGATATCCACCCTGTCTTATGAACCCGGACAACGGCTCTATATCGGGACAGGCGCAGTACGGATCAACACCACACGCGATCAGGCACGTGGATTGGCCCGCGTGAGCGTCGAAGTAGGCGACAACGCCTTTCCCGTCCCGCCGGCGAACGCCCGACTCGTCGACGAGCGCACGTACCACACACAGCGCGGCGCCCAGCGCATCCGCGACAGCAACCTCGAAGAATGCCAAGGTCAACTCGCCACTCCGATCACCGCAGCGGGCCCAGCGACCGTACACATCCGCGTCTATGAGATCCCTGCACCGCACGATCAGTACCTCGCCACCGCGCCGAACTACGCTGACCGGCTGATAGACATCGATGAGCATCTGCTGCTGCACATTTGGAACGAGCCCACCGCTGACAGCCAAGCCCCTGGAACGCGAACACAGCTGCGAGGCGTCGTCGCAAGCGATGGCAGCGAACCCGCGGCTGCGGCGAACGTAGTGTACGTCGAATCCGAAAGTGACGCCCCGGTACCGCCTCAGTCGGGATCTCGGTAAGGCGTTCGCATGGTCATGTGATCCGCGGCGGCGGCGTGATACTGCCGACGGTGCTCTTCCCATGGCGCGTGCTGCTGCTCCGGAGTCATCGCGAGCAGCTTTCGCAACTGGGACCATTGGGTTTCGTTGGTGGGGGTGTAGATCTGGACCCAGGCGCCGGATACGGCGGCAAGGGACATGCTGGTGATGAACATTTCTAGTTCGCCGATGGCTAGGTTGCGGATTTGTTTGATGCGGTTGGCTGGGACGGCTACATCGTTGCGGGCCCATAGGGCGGCGAAGTCGGGGCTGGCGGTGCACATTTCCTCGATGAACTCTTGCCAGGTGGGGTCGTCGAGGTTCTTCGCGTAGGCGCCGCGGAGGTAGGCGACCATGCGGCGCAGGTCGTCCCAGCTGTGCTTGTAGGTGTTGCAGCACTGGGGGGTGAGGAAGACGCGGCGGGCGACGTTGCGTTCGCCGAGCAGGAAGCCGGGGCACAGTGCCGCGTAGGACTCGTTGAACGCCAACAGGTCGTACTTCGCGCTCAGTACTGCTGCGGGCAGGGGCGTCAGATGGTCGAGGATGGTTTGCATCTCGGCGGGCAGCGCGGCGTTCGCGCAAGGAGTCGGCACGGTCGGCACGTCGGCGAGGCGGTAGAGATGTCCGCGCTCGGCGTCGTCGAGGGCCAGCGTCCTGGCTACCGCGTCGAGCACCTGCACGCTGACATTGATCTGACGTCCCTGTTCGAGCCAGGTGTACCAGGTGACGCCGATGCCGGACAGCTGCGCGACCTCCTCGCGGCGCAGCCCGGGTGTGCGGCGGCGCGGACCGGGCGGCAACCCGACGTCGTCCGGGGAGATCTTGGCCCGCCGCGACTTCAGGAAGGTTCCCAGTTCCGCGCGGCGCGCTTTGCGCACCGCCCGCACGTCCAGCACTTCGGTCATCAGATGATCGTGCCGGATTCCGCTAACGGTATCCAGGTGCTGCTAGTACCCGTTTCAGCGCTGAGCTACCGTGGGTCGCCCGAATCCTGGTGCCCACCCGGGTAATCGAGCGCGTCCAGGCAGTTCAGCAGATGCGGGCGAATCGCAGTCCAGTCGGACCATTCGGGCGCCGCGCCGGGAATCGACGCCGCGAGCGCGATGCCGCGCACCGTCGCCACCACCATGTCCAGCAGGCTGTCGAAGCCCGCCGACGCGGCATAGGTGGGTAGCAATTCCTTGGCCTTCCGGCGAAAGGTGTGCATCCCGATGGTCGTCAGTTCGACTGCGCTGCGCGCGATTTCGCTATCGGTGCGAGCCACGTTGAACAGCTCGAAGACCGCGGGCGTGATGGGCAGGCGATGCAGGCGCCAGAGGCCGTCCAACATGGCGGCGGCGATCTCGCGTTCGGTGGCGTCCGGCTCCGGAGCCGCGGCGAACTCGACGAACAACTGCTCACCCAGGCGCGATATCGCCGCGTCGACCAACGCCGCCTTCGACGGAAAGTAGTACTGCTGCGCACCCTGGCTGACGCCCGCCCGCTCGGCGACGCCGCGCGTCGAGGTCCCGGCATAGCCGACCTCGATCAGGCTGGCGAGGGTCGCGTCGAGCAGTGCGTCGACGGTCTCGGCTCGTCGTTGGGCCTGCGTTCGCTTCGCGCTGCTCACCCGCCCATGCTAGCAATACATGTCACTCGACTTGTTAAGTCGATCGACTTGGAATAACCTCCGAGGTATCCCAACCAGGAGGCACCCCGTGGCCGACACCCAAGTCCAGCGACCGATCAAGAGGTTCCTGGCGTCGATAGTCAGCGTCCCGATTTTCGTCGCGATGCTGGCCGACGAGACCACCCGCACGTTCGCGATCGTCAATGCCGTGGCACAGCTGGCGTTGTTCCTCGTCGTCGCGTGTCTGCCTGCCTGGCGCACGCTCCGGATGAGCTACGTCGATATCGCCTGGCCGTGGGGTCTGACCGTGCTCGGCGTGGAAGTACTGGTACTCGGCGAGCTCTCGCTGTTCACCGGTGTGATCGCGTGCTTCTATCTGGTTGTCGGCGGCCGCATGGGGCTGGCCGCCCTGGCCCTCTGGCGCGCAGGCGAATTCGGCAAGGAGCTGCCCCGATACCGCTTCCAGCGGCTGCGCTGGCGCCGCACGTCACTCGGCAGCGAACGCGTCGACCTGGTCGCGGAGGTACTCGTGCAGGGCTGGGCGAACTGCACGGTGCTCGCGGTACCCGCCGCGCTGGCCGTGTCCGCAGACAATCCAGCCTTCTCCGTAGTCACAGTGGCCGGATTCGTGCTGTGGGCTTGCTCCTGGGCGCTGGAATCCACCGCGGACATGCAGAAGCTGCGGTTCGCGGCGGCGTCGGCCACTGCGGGCGTCAAACGCAGCTGCGATGTCGGCCTGTGGAAGTACAGCCGCCACCCCAACTACTTCTTCCAGTGGATGCAGTGGACCGCCGTTGCGCTCATCTGCCTGCCCGAACTCGTCGACCACTTCGGCCGGACCAACCCGTACAGCGCGGCACTGCTCGCTCTCGGCCTGGTCGGGTGTTCCTTGACCATGTACTGGTGCCTGGTCTCCTACACCGGCGCCATCCCCGCCGAGTACTACAGCGTCCAGAAGCGACCGGACTATCGCGACTACCAAGCACGCACCAACATGTTCTTCCCTGGACCTGTTAGGACGCAGTCGCACACCACCCGGTAGCGGTAACGATTCAGCGACGCGCCAACACCCGAGACCCGGGGCGTGCTCGAGCTCGAGTTATTCGGTAGGTTCATCACTTGTGCCCAAGTCCCGCATGCTGGAATTTCCACGCACGGGCCCAACACTTTTCCTACTGGCCGCAAGCGCTGCTCTCGCGGTGATCCTGCTGTTCACCACGGTCGACCCGTGGCTGGAGCGGGCAGGCATCCTGGACGGCGGGCTGGACGTGCACGTGTATCGGGACGGCGCCTGGCGCATCCTGCACGGACTGCCGCTCTATACCGAGCCGACCATCGCTGGGCTCCTGTACACCTACACGCCCTTCTCCACCATCGCCTTCATCCCTATTGTCGCGATCCCATGGTTGTACGTCGCCGATACCTGGCTGGTGTTGAACCTGCTGGCGCTCTTCGGTTGTGTGTTGATCAGCTGGCGCATCCTCGGCTACCGGATCACCGCCCGGCTCGCGGCTGTCAGTGCGCTACTGGCGATCACGTGCGTGTTCATCGAGCCTGTCCGGACCACGCTGTTCTACGGGCAGATCAACCTGATGCTGATGCTGTTGGTGCTGTGGGACTTCTCCCGCGCCGAGGGCAGCAAGCTGCGCGGCATCGGCGTCGGACTGGCCGCCGGTATCAAGCTGGTCCCCAGCTACTTCGTGGTGCAGTTCCTCGCGCTGCGCCAGTGGCGTTCGGCGGCTACCGCGGTCGCGGTCTTCGTCGCCTCGATCGTCCTCGCCTGGATAGTGCTGCCCACCGATTCCCGGCAGTACTGGACGTCGACGTTCTTCCAGTCCAATCGGATTGCGGACGACATGCACCCGTCCAATCAATCCCTGCGCGGCGCCATCGCACACCTGACCCACCACCCGGCGCCGATCTGGCTCTGGGTGCTGCTCGCCGGGGCCGTCGCACTGGTGAGCTTGGCGATCACGGCGGGTCTGCACCAGCGCGGCGAACGGCTGCTCGCGGTGACGCTCGCCGGTCTCACGGCCTGCGCGGTGTCCCCGTTCTCCTGGGACCACCACTGGGTGTGGTTCGTTCCCCTGTTCGTCTACCTGGTGCACAAGGCGCAGTCACAGTGGCGCTGGTGGATTGTGGTCGCGGCGCTGTTCGTATCGATCGGCGCGTGGACGTGGGAGTACGACCCCGACTATGTGGTGGTGGGGCTGTTCCTGTTTCCGCCGTGGTGGCCGGGTGCGCAGCTTCTGATCAACAGCTTTGTCATCGTGTATGCCGTGGTGCTGGTCTGCGCCGGAGTGCTACTGCTCAGGCTCCGCCGCGAAGGCGTCGAGGTCACCGATGAGGCGCGAACAGTGAGATGAGACAGAGATGAGTGTGCCGCCGGAGGCCGCAGCCGTACTCGATGAATTCGCCACGGAGATCAGGTCCGTCGCCGACGTCGTCGCGCTCCAGGTGGGTGGCTCGCTCGCCAGCGGTGATTATCGGCACGGGGTCAGCGATTACGACCTGGTGGCGTTGCTCGAACGGCCGTTGCGCGACGAGCAGCGGCGCCGGATCGCGCAGTTCCATCGCGGGTTCATCGCCCGCCGTCCCGCGGCCGCGAAGCTGCACTGTGTCTACGTACCGGTGGACGAGCTCGGTGCGGTCGAGACACCGCATATGACGTGGGCCGCGCAGATGCTTTTCGAGCGACCGCTCACCGGGATTGCCCGAGCGGAGTTGTTACGCTTCGGATTTGCCGTGTTCGGGGAATCCCCGGAGGTCTTGATCCCGCAGGTCACCGCGGCAGAACTGGCCGAGGCGGTCCGCCGTGACCTCAGCGGGTATTGGGTGCCCGCGCTGCACCGTCCGTGGATCTGGTTGCGCGACAGCTACATCGACCTGAGCCTGTTCACCCTCGCTCGCGCCGAGGTCACCTTGGCGACCAACGAGTTGATCACCAAGCGAGAAGCCTTGTCCCGGCTGGACCGGTTTCATGTCCCCGCCGAGCTGATCGAACAGATACGACAGCGGCGAGAAGGGCACCCGGTCCCTATCTCGCCGCTGTCCCGATTTCGCCGGGCAACATCCGTACACGGCCTGGTCTCCGACGGACTGCGAATCCTACTCTCCTACTGAGGATTCAGAGCAGCTGCAGCAACCGGAGATCCCGCACGTACTTCTCGATCAGCGCCGAGGACAGATGCGGAATGTCGCGCTCGGCAGTGATATTCGAGGTTTGCACCGCCGCCTGGAACTTCTTGGCCGGCAGCAGGGAACCCCGAACCGGCGGGCGCTGCCGATTGTAGGCCCGCAGCAACGGCAGCACCGAGGCGTTGCGCTGCTTCTCCGGCAGACCACGAATGGCGGTCTCGAACCGGCTGAACCACTCGTCGTAGTCGGTGATCCGCTGGATCGGCAGGCCCGACTCGATGAGCCAGTCGACGAAGGAGTCCAGGGAGATGCCGTCGTCGTACGGGTTCAGCACATCGTAGGTCTGGAAGCCGTCGACGGCTTGGACCCCCAGCGTGGTGATCGACGCCGCGGTGAAATCGGCTGGCAGGCCCTCGTAGTGAGCCCGCTGCCGGTTTCCGGCGGCATCGGTGACATAGAACGAGTGCGGCGCGACACCGGTGGCAACCAGACTGAGGACCAACCGGGTGAACATGTCCTGGACATTGAGCTGCCCCGCATACCGGCTGTGCGCCAGGATCATGTCCGAACGGAACACCGCCACCGGCAGCCCGCACAGATCGTGCACCTCGCGCAGCAGCACCTCGCCTGCCCACTTGCTGTTGCCGTAGCCGTTGGCGTATCCGTCGTCGACGGCGCGCACGGCGCTCATCTCACGGACATCGCTGTCCTCCTGGAACGCGGCCGGGTCGACCTGATCGGCCACTCCGACGGTGGACAAGTAGGTGACCGGCTTGCGCCGTCCGGTGATCGCCAGCCGGATGATCTCCGCGGTGCCGACGACATTGGGCCCGAACAGCTGGCTGTACGGCAGCACGTGATTGACCAGTGCGGCGGCGTGCACGATCAGGTCGACGGTGCCGGCCAGCCGTTGCCAAGTCTGTTCGTCCAGACCGAGATTCGGGTCACCGATATCACCGGGCAGTACCTCCAGGTGCCCTGCGGCCAGTCGCCGGTAGTGCTCCAGCAGTTCCGGATCACCACTGTCGAACGCCGCGTCGAGCCGCTCCTTCGCCGCGGCCGCGTCGCTGCCGCGCACGATGCAGATCAGCGTGCCGCCAGTCTTTTCCAGCCGCTCCAGCCATTCCAGGGCGAGGAAGCGACCGAGGTAACCGTTGGCGCCGGTCAGCAGGACCGTCTGTGCCGGAACGGGCGCGGCCGGAATGCTGTTGGCAGCAGCCAGGGTTCGGGCATCGATGAACTTGTCGAGGGTGAGGTCGGCCGCGCTGATTTGTGCGCCGCCGCCGTGCACCGAGATGACCGACGGCCGCTTCGCCCCCGGACCACGTTGCGCCTCGATGTATTTCGCGATCTCCGCGAGGTTGTTCGCCGGGCTGATGATGACACCGACCGGCACCTCGACCCCGAAGGTGTCGTTGAGCACGTTCGAGAACGACAGTGCCGACAGGGAATCGCCGCCCAGGTCGGTGAAGTGCGCGTCGGGCCGCAGGTCGGCGGCGGAGATGTTGAGCATGGCCCGTGCCGCATGCGTCACCGTGTCGAGCACCGGACGTTCGGTGGCTTCGCGGCGCAGCTCGAGCATCTCCTCGGTCTGCCGCTCCGCCTGCTCGGAGTAGATCCGTTCGAGGCGAGCGCCGTAGCGTTCCTTCAGCTTGGGGCGCAACAGCTTCCCGATCCCGGAGAGCAGACCGTTGTCCGTGGTGAACGGCTCGGTCTCGATCAGGAAATCGCGGGGAATCTCGTACGACTGTAGGTCCAATTCCTTCGCCAGCTGCTGAATGGATGCGGCCAGTGCGGTTTTCAAGGCTTCCGGGTCGCGATCGCGCAGCGCGTCGTCGGTGGGCACGATCACCGCGAGCAGGTAGGCCCGTTCACTGTTGCCGTAGATGAAGATCTGGCGGATCAGCGGGCTGCTCGCGTAGACCGCCTCGAGGTGGGCGACGGTGACGAACTCGCCCTGGGACAGCTTCAGCACGTTGTTGCGCCGGTCCACATACATGAGCTCATCGGGCCCGAGCTCGGCCACGATGTCACCGGTCTTGTAGAAGCCGTCCTCGTCGAAGACCTCCGCGGTCACCTCGGGCCGCTTGTAGTACCCGGGAATCTGGTTCGACGTCTTGACCAGCAATTCACCGCGCGGGTGTGGCTGATCGGTGCGGAAATAGCCCAGCTCGGGCACGTCGACCAGCTTGTAGTCGAGCACCGGCGGCCGCTGCACCCGGTTGTCCATCAGGACGTTCACGCCTGCCTCGGTCGAGCCGTACCCGTCGTGCAACCGCAGGTCGAGGACGGACTCCATGAAGGTGCGCATCTCCGCGCTGATCGGTGCGCTGCCGACGACCACGCCCAGCATGCGGCCGCCCAGGAAGTTCTGTCGCAGATCGGCTTTCACCGCGCGATCGAGTTCCACCGGGTCGACGCCCGCACCGGAGGCGCGATCCATCTCGCTGCGGTAGCGCTGAAAGATCATCTCGCACACGCGCGGCACGAAGAACACCTCGATGGGGCGCACCAGGGCCAGATCCTCGAACAGCGTCGACATGTCGCTCTTGGCCGCGAAGTACGCGGTGCCGCCGCGCGCGAGCACGCCGGTCAGCGACAGACGGCCGGCGATATGACTCATCGGCATGTAATTGAGATTGATCGCCACCCCGGTGGCTGCCGGGTGCCAGGTCGAGCTCAGCAACCGCTCGGTGTACATCGCGCCCTTCGGCGTGCCGGTGCTGCCGGAGGTGTAGATGAGCAACGACAGCGGGTCCTCGTCGGCGGCGGGGACGAACAGCGTCGCGGGCGGCAGCGCGGCGCCCCGTTCGCGCACCGCGTCGAGTGTTTCGAGGATCACCGAACTATTCGCGTCGGCCAGGCGTCGGCGGGCGGTGTCGAAGGCGGCGCGCTGGTCATCGTCTTCGGGGTGGTAGTCGAACACCACCAGGCGCTCCGGCGAGGTGCCCGCGAGGAGGCAATCCACGGCCGCGCCGAGGTGTTCCGGAGTCGACGCGAGCACCCGGGGTGCCGTCTCGGTGAGGATCGCCGTCAGCTGCGGCACCGCCGCGCCGGCTTGCAAGGGGACACTGGCCGCGCCCAGGTAGGTGGTCGCGAGGTCGAGCGTCGCGTAATCGATGCTGGTGAAGCCGATGGTGGCGACGAAATCGCCTGCGTGCAAGGGCTTCTCGGGGTCATGCTGCCAGGCTGCGGCGACCGCACCGACGCGCTGCCACAGCTCGCGATAGGTGATCGTGTCGAACCTGGGCAGCAGCCGCAACGAGGTGCGTCCGGTCGCGGGATCGGTGGCCGGTTCGAACGCGCGCTGCCCGACGGCGGGGCGGTCGGCATAGTTGTCCATCACGGTGGCGATGATCTGCCCCAGGCGTAAGCCGGGTTCTCGAATCGCCGCGGACACCGCCTCATCCGGCCGCGCGGCCTTGACCTGTTCGTCTTCGGCAAACAACTCCGCGATCCGGCGTTGTAGCCGCTCGTCCCGTGTATCAACCGCCATGGCAAATCTCCCTCGTTGACAAAGTAGAAACGCCCTGCATCTTTAAAACAGGTTAGCTTGTCTAAGTATTTCCGGGAAGACGCTGCTCCGGGGACCGAACAAGTGGCGTGCATCACAGTCGACCGTAGCCCGCTTTTGCACGAGTGAAAACTCCCGAATGCCCGAATCGGTTTATCCAGGTGTTGCCGATACCAGTTTCAATGGGCTCCTGTTACTGGTGCTGCCGAGCCCGCAAGCTCATTACATGACGCAGATCTTGTCGCCGGATTCGGCAGCCGCACAGCCGGTTGCTACTCCCCCGGCCGCTCCACCCGCCGCGCACGGTGCGCGGCGCACCCTGGCCATCCTCATCGTGATCCTCACCGGTCAATTCATGGCCGTTCTCGACGCCGCCATCGTCAACGTCGCGATTCCGTCGATTCGCAGTTCCCTGCACACCTCCGGCGCGGCATTGCAGCTGATCGTGGCCGGTTACGTGATCGCCTACGCCGTACTGCTGGTGACCGGCGCGCGCCTCGGCGATCGGTTCGGTCAGCGGCGGATGTTCATCGCCGGACTGGCCCTGTTCACGCTCGCCTCGCTGGTCTGCGGGCTGGCCTGGAACGAGGCGTCGCTCATCGTGTTCCGGTTCGCGCAGGGTGTCGGGGCGGCCGCGATGGTGCCGCAGATCATGACGATCATCCAGCGCACCTTCACCGGCAATGCGCGAGCCAAGGCGCTCAGCGTGTACTCCGCGATCATCTCCGGCGGCATGGTCGCCGGGCAGGTGCTGGGCGGTTTGATCGTCAGCGCCGATCTGTGGGGTAGCAGCTGGCGCGGGGTGTTCCTGGTCAATGTGCCGATCGGGGTGGTGCTACTGGTGTTGGCGCCGCGGATTCTGCCCACCGTGACCGAGCGTTTCGACCGCAAGCTCGACCTCGCCGGGCTCACCGTGCTCACCGCCGCCGTGCTCACGCTCGTGCTGCCGCTGGTGCTGGGTCGCGAACTCGGCTGGCCGATGTGGGCCTGGATCTCGTTGGGCGCCTGCGTGGTTGCCTTCGCGGCGTTCGTCGGGATCGAGCGGGCCGTGGCGGCGCGCGGTGGCGAGCCGTTGTTCTCGCACCGGGTGCTCGCCGCACCGGGACTGCTGCTCGCCGCGGCGACGCTGTTCGTGATCATGGCGACGTTCGGCGGCTGGATGTTCGTGATGGCCATCCACTTCCAGAGCACCCTCGGGTACAGCGCGCTGCACGCCGGGCTGCTGTTCATTCCGATGGGCGTCACGTTCGCCGTCACCGGCCTGAACTGGGAACGCATCCGAGATCGCTACCACGCCACCATGATTCCACTCGGCCTCGTGCTGGCCGCCGCGAGCATGGTCGCCGTGGGCGCGCTGCTGCGCAACGGTGCCGACGTAGGACCGCTCGTGCTGACGCTGCTCGGCGTGTGCGGAGTCGGCAACGGTCTCGCGTTCAGCCCGCTGATGACGCGCACCCTCGCCAAGGTGCCCATGAGCCTGGCTGCGGACGCCAGCGGAATCCTGGTGACCAATGTGCAGCTCGGAATCGTAGTCGGCATCGCCTCGTTCGGCTCCCTGTTCCTCGGCCTGGCGGGCACTACAACACTGTCGGCGTCGCACGCGCTCGGTGGCACGGCCATCGCGGAAGGGGTGACGGTGCTACTCGCAGCCGCACTCTCCGTCCGCGCGGCACGGTAACGGCGACACCCGGACCCCGGGCCCCTCGCCCTGGGATCCGTGTTGTGCGGCGGACTGCCCCCGCACTAGCGGAATCCCGCACCGACTCTCGGGATCCGCACCCACCACGGACCCCCAGAGCCAGTGCGGATCCCGAGAGTCGGTGCGGCTGTTGCGTTCAGCGGGGCAAGGCGACGTGCACTCGATGCTCGGCGCCGTAGTGGACGCCGGTGCCTACGGTCAGGAAGCCCAGGCGGGCCGCGAGTTGGAGGCTGGGCTTGTTGTCGACGTGGACGAGGGCCCAGACCGAGTTCAGGGCAAGGTCGGCGAGGCCGTGGTGGAGGAGGGCGGCTGCGGCCTCGGTGGCGAGTCCGCGCCCGCCGTAGGTCGGGCTGAGATACCAGCCGATTTCAGGCAGCTCGCCGGGTAGTTCCCACGACGGGCGGAGGTGGCCGATGCCGACGACGGTGCCACCTTGCAGGAAGGCCCAGTGGCCCATCCCGGGCGGCCCGTCGAAGGCGAGCCGCTGCCGCATCATTTCCCGCGCGTTGTCCGGAGCACTGATGTCGAGGTCTAGGTAGGTGCTCATGCTTTTGTCTGCGAAGACCTCGACGACGGCGTCGGTGTGCTCGGCGCGCAGCGGCACCAGCGTCAGTCGCTCGGTCTCCAATGTGGTTTGCCCCATGCACTGATCCTGCACGCTCACAACACATCACGGGGGTGAGACTCCTGGTAGACCCGCGAACAGGATTTGGAAGACCTTGGGGGCGTTGAATTTCAGGGTGGTGGAGGGGGCGTAGGGGGTGTTTTCGGCGGTGTCGGTGACGAGGTAGGGGGCGTGGGAGCCGGGGATGCGGTCGAGGATGCCGGTGCAGTGGGGGCCGCCGGTGGCGTTGACCTTGGGGAGGTCGTCGGGGTAGATGTAGGGCTCGCCGCCGTACATGAAGCCGGCGTTGAAGACGGCGCCCGGTTGGATGCCGCCGACGAAAGATTCGGCGTCAGGGAGGGTTTCGGCCAGGCCGAGGACGAGGCAGTTCAGTACCGGCTTGTAGGTGTTCAGCAAGCCGGTGGTGGGGCGGAGCAGGTCCAGGGTGGTGGCGAGGTGGTGTTCGTTTTCGCTGAGGACGGCGTGGGTGGTGTCGGCCAGTCCGATGACGTTCAGCAGCACCGCGTCCAGGTCGGCTTCCTGATCGATGAGGGTGGCGCTCGTGGTGGTGGCGTTGGTCGTGGTGCGCAACAGGTCGTCGACGGTGTCGGCGTAGAGGGCGGTGACCTCGGCCGCGGCGATCGTATCGCGGTGCAGGGCAGGCAGACTGGGGTTGATGTCGCGCAGATAGGTGGCCGCGCGGGCCAGCAGATCGCCGAGTATTTCGCCGCGGCCCTGGAGTGCGGTGGACAGGGCGGTGAGGGTGGCGTTGAGCCGCTCCGGCGCGATCTGCGCCAGGATCCGCGTGAGCTGTTCGAACAGCGTGTTGAATTCGACGGTCACCGCGTCCGCGTGCACGGTGGCACCGTCACGCAGCCGGTCGGCCGAAGGCTGCGGCGGGACAACGAAGTTCACGTACTTCCCGCCGAAGATCGTGGTGGAGCGGATGTCCACCCGCACATTCGCCGGAACCAGTGGCAGCGACTCGGGATCGAGCGCGAGCCGCAACTGCACCCGGCCGCCCGTCCGCCCCACCGACTCCACCCGCCCGATCTCCACCCCGCGCAGTTTCACCTTCGCCGCGGGGTCGAGCACCAGTCCGCTGCGCGGCGCGTCCACGGTCACGGTGGCCGTCGCGACATACCGGCCGGTGAACATCGACAGCGCCACACCGACTATGGCGACGAGCACGACAACCATGGCGGCACCGGCCAGCTTCAACCGGATGGCCGACCACAGCGACCATCTTGCCCGGTCACCTGTGTCGTAGTAATGTCCAGACACGTGTCCATGATAGGTTCGGACCACGATCCCCGGGAGGGTTTCCGATGACTCTGGTTACGCCGCAACGAGTTTCGGGTGCACAACAGGATCTCGGTCACCTGCCGGAATTCCGAACCGACCCCATCGGCTTGATGCGCAGGGTGCGTGCGGAATGCGGCGATGTCGGGTCCTTCGACCTGGCGGGACGACAGGTGATCCTGCTGTCGGGTGCGGAGGCCAACGAGTTCTTCTTCCGTTCCGGCGACGAGGATCTCGATCAGGCGGCCGCGTATCCGTTCATGAAACCGATCTTCGGCGAGGGCGTCGTCTTCGACGCACCGCCCGAACGCCGCAAGGAGATGCTGCACAACCAGGCCTTACGCGCCGAGCAGATGCGCGGCCACGCCGCGACGATCGCCCGCGAGGTGAACCGGATGCTGGCGCGCTGGGGCGACGCGGGCGAGATCGACCTGCTCGACTTCTTCGCCGAACTGACCATCTACACCTCCTCCGCCTGCCTGATCGGCGTCAAGTTCCGCGACGAGCTGGACGAACGATTCGCCCGGCTCTACCACGACCTGGAGCGCGGCACCGACGCCCTGGCTTACGTAGACCCCTACGCCCCCATCGAAAGCTTCCGCCGCCGCGACGCCGCCCGAGCCGAACTCGTCGAATTGGTCCAGGGCATCATGGACACCCGCGCCACCAATCCCCCGGCAGGCAAGGACGATCGGGACATGCTCGACGTCCTGGTCTCCATCAAAGACGAGCACGGCACCCCGCGGTTCAGCGCCAGCGAAATCACCGGCATGTTCATCTCGATGATGTTCGCCGGGCACCACACCACCTCGGGCACCGCGGCCTGGACGGTGATCGAACTCCTCCGCCACCCCGACCAATTGCGCCGGGTGGTCACCGAACTCGACGACCTGTACGCCGACGGTTCCGACATCAGTTTCGGCGCACTACGCCAGATCCCCAACCTGGAAGCGGTGCTCAAGGAGACCCTGCGCCTGCACCCACCACTGATCGTGCTGATGCGCGTGGCCCGCGGCGATTTCGACGTGTGCGGGCACCACATCGCCCCGGGCGACCTGGTCGCCGCCACCCCCGCGATCTCCAACCGGATCGCCGAGGACTTTCCGAATCCGGAGCTGTTCGACCCCGGCCGCTACGCCGACCCGAGGCAAGAGGACATCGTCAACCGATGGACCTGGATCCCGTTCGGCGCCGGACGACACCGCTGCGTCGGCGCGCCGTTCGCCCTGATGCAGCTGAAGGCGATCTTCTCGATCCTGCTGCGGGACTGGGAGTTCGAGATGGCGCAGCCCTCGGCGAGCTACCGCAACGACCACAGCAAGATGGTGGTGCAGCTGATGCAACCGTGCACCGTGCGCTACCGCAGACGGCAACGCTGACCGGCCGGTCGGCCGAGGCCTCGCGCACCAATTTATGTTGACGTTGACTACTTTGTAGGCAGCGCCTACATTGGCGGATATGACCGATACCCGATGGACATCGAACGATCTACCTTCCTTCGCCGGACGCCGAGTCGTCGTCACCGGCGCCAACAGCGGACTGGGTCTGGTCGTCACCCGGGAACTCGCGCGCGCGGGCGCCCGCGTCGTACTCGCCGTGCGCGACGTCGCCCGCGGCCGCGAGGTGGCCGGCCAGATCGCGGGCGATACCGAAGTCCGCGCCCTCGACCTCGCCGACCTGACCTCGATCCGGCGCTTCGCCGACGACTGGACCGGCGATATCGACGTCCTGGTGAACAACGCGGGCATCATGCTCGTCCCCGAGGGACGGACCAAGGACGGCTTCGAAAGCCAGATCGGCACAAACCATTTGGGCCACTTCGCGCTGACAAACCTGCTGTTGCCGCATATCACCGACCGCGTCGTCACCGTCTCCTCGCAGGCCCACCGCCGCGGCACCATCGACCTGGACGACCTCAATTGGGAGACCCGCAATTACAGCGCGGCGGGCGCATACGCCCAGTCCAAACTCGCCAATCTGCTGTTCACCCTCGAACTACAGCGACGGCTGACCGCAACCGGATCGCGCCGCGCACACAGCGCACACCCCGGCTGGGCCGCGACGAACCTACAGAGCCATTCGGGTAATCGACTCCTCGGCACCGTGATGCATCTCGGCAATAAATTACTGGCGCAGGACGCGGCTACCGGTGCGCTGCCCACTCTCTATGCCGCCAGCCAGAACCTACCGCCGGCGAGTTACGTCGGACCCGACGGCCTGCTCGAATACCGCGGCCACCCGGTCCTGGTCGGCCGCACCGCCGCAGCGAGCGACCCGGAGCTGGCCCGTCGGCTGTGGGAATTGTCCGAGCAGCTGACCCGAGTACCGTCCACCGTCTGACCCTTTGGTGATTGGGGCTGCGATACGTCAGTCGCGAGGTCGCAGCCCGGCCATGAGCTGGGCGATGGTGTCGGTCAGCAGTTCGTCCAGGTTCTCCCCGGTAACGAATCCCGAGCCGACGAACGTGGCGAGACCTTGCAGCGCCGCGACGGCAGGCATACCGATCCGCATCGGATCGCCGGCCGCGACCTCTCCCCGCGCCTGCCCCTCGGCGATCGTCGCCATCGGCACCGCGAAGGCCTGCGCCACCGCGGCAGCCATCTCCGCACCCGAATCAGGACTGTGCTTGCGCGCGAACATCACCGCGAGCAACTCCGGATTCTCGATCGCGAACGTCAGATAAGCCCGCGCTATCGCATGGAGCCGCTCCGCGAACGTCCCCGGTACCACGGCACCTTGGTAGACCTGCGCGAGCCGCTCGAAGCCACTCAACGCCAGCGCATCGAGCAGCGCCTGCTTGTCCCGAAAGTGCCGGCTCGGCGCCGCATGACTGACCCCGGCGTCCCGAGCGAGCTGCCGCAACGACAGCCCGTCGGCGCCGGATTCGCGCAGTGTCACCTCGGCCCGCTGCAACAGCGTCGCGCGCAGGTCGCCGTGGTGATAAGAGCGCGAACGGAAACTCATCGACACAAAGTTTCTGTCATGACACAAAGTGTAGTCGTTGACTACTTATAACTAGCGGACCATCGAATGGTGCACTCAGAGCAAAGATTCGATCGATGCGACGAGCGCCGACGCGTCGGGGCCGACGGTGGGCCGGAACCGCCCCGCCACCTTGCCGTCGCGGTCGATCAGGAACTTCTCGAAGTTCCACTGCACGTCACCGGCCGCGCCGTCGGCGTCGGGGGTTTCGACCAGCGTCCGGTACAGCGGGTGCTGGTTTTCCCCGTTGACGTCGGCCTTGTCCAGCAGCGGGAAATCGACGCCGTAGGTGGTCGAGCAGAATTCCTGGATCTCCTCGGCCGACCCCGGCTCTTGGCCCATGAACTGGTTGCACGGCACCCCGACCACGCTGAAACCGCGTGGGCCGTAGGACTTCTGCAGTTCGACCAGCCCGGAGTACTGCGGCGTCAGCCCACATTTGGAGGCCACGTTCACCAGCAGCACCACCTTGTCGCCGACCAGCTCGGACAGGGTCGTTGATGCCCCGCTCAGCGTCTGCAGCGGTACGTCTCGAAGACTCATTCGTATCGGACCTGCCAATTCTTGATTCCGTTGATCCACCCCGACCGCAACCGTACCGGATCTGCCACCTCGGTGATCTTGGGCATGGCCTCGGCGATGGCGTTGAACATCAGGTCGATCTCCAGCCTGGCCAGGTTCGCGCCGACGCAGTAATGCGCGCCGGTGCCGCCGAAACCGACATGTGGATTCGGGTCGCGCAGCACGTCGAAGGTGAACGGATCGGCGAAGGCGTCCTCGTCGAAGTTGGCGGAGCCGTAGAACAGTCCGACCCGGTCGCCTTCCCGGATCCGGGTGCCACCGATCTCGGTATCCGCGGTGGCGGTGCGCTGGAACGCGGTGACCGGCGTCGCCCACCGGACGATCTCGTCGGGCGCGGTGCGCGGACGCTGTTCTTTGTAGAGCTCCCACTGCTCCGGATGGTCCACGAACGCTTTCATGCCGTGCGTGATGGCATTGCGTGTTGTCTCGTTGCCCGCCACCGACAGCAGAATGACGAAGAAGCCGAATTCGTCGGAGCCGAGCGACTCCCCATCGACATCGGCGTGCACGAGTTCGGACACGATATCCCCGGCCGGGCTGCCGCGCCGCTCCTCGGCCAGATTCCAGGCGTAACCGAGGATTTCGGCCGAGGCGAGCGCGGGATCACCGTAATCCGGGTCGTCGTAGCTGAGCATCTGATTCGACCAGTCGAAC
Source organism: Nocardia sp. XZ_19_369 (assembly GCF_015355715.1). NCBI lineage: Bacteria > Bacillati > Actinomycetota > Actinomycetes > Mycobacteriales > Nocardiaceae > Nocardia > Nocardia sp. XZ_19_369. The sequence goes on from NZ_JACVED010000002.1 coordinate 955,597, forward strand.
AGCTTGCGCCGGTCCGCCTGTGGCACGCCGATCAGCTCGGCGATCGCCTGCAACGGCAGCTCGCAGGCGACCTGTTCGACGAAGTTCCCGCCGCCCGTTTTTTTCGCCTCGTGCACAATGGCATGCGCGCGTTCGGTCAAGGCCGCGCGTAAACCCTCCACCGCGCGTGGGGTGAAACCCTTGGTGATGATCTTGCGGAACTTGGAGTGCTTCGGTGGATCCATGTTCACCAGCAGCACATTCGACGCGGCCCGCTGCTCCGGCGTGATGTCGTCGGACAACCGGATGATCGAGCCCTTCCGCTCGGAGGAGAACAGCTCCGAGTTCCGCGAGACCTCCTTCACGTCGTCGAGTTTGCTCACCACCCAGTAGCCGCCGTCCCGGAAACCACCGGAGTGGTCGTCGGGTTGCGGATTCCACCAGACCGGCGCGGTGCGGCGCAGCAGCGCGAACTCCTCGACGGGCCTTCGCGTCTCCCACAGGGCCGGATCGGTGAAGTCGAATCCGGCCGGCAACGACGGTGTCGCCACGGCTACCTCCTCAGGTGGTGCTGCGAACCGCGCCGAATCGGGTTCAGCGCAGCCTGGTTCGGCGCATCAGCCGCAAGGACATCAGCGTCATCTTCAATTGCTTCTCATACGGCTGGCCCGAGCGGGCCGACAGCACCTGACGTTTGAGCACGCCGACGTTGACCGTGTCGGTGTACTTGAGCAGGCCTTGATCGCCGTGCCGGGTGCCGACGCCGGACTGCTTCACCCCACCCGACGGCGTGCCCTTGGCGGCGTAGGTCGCCACGAAGCCGTCGTTGATGTTGATGTTGCCCGCTTGCAGCTGGGCGGCAATGCGGTTGGCGCGGTTCAGGTCTCGGCTCCACACGCTCGCGTTCAAGCCGTACTCGGTGTCGTTGGCGAGCCGGATGGCCTCCTGCTCGTCGTCGTATGGGTACACGCTCACCACCGGGCCGAACGTCTCCAGCGTCGCATGCGTCATCTCCGGGGTGACACCGGTGAGCACGGTCGCCTCGTAGAACGCGGGACCGATGTCCGGACGCGCCTTACCGCCGGTCAGCACGGTGGCACCCTTGGCACGGGCATCCTCGACGTGCGCGGCGACCCGATCCCGGTGCTGCTCGGAGACCAGCGAGCCGAATTCCGGCGTGTAGTCGTACGCGGCACCGATCTTGCTGTTCAATTCGTCGGCGGCCGCGACCAATCGGCGCACGAACTCGTCGTAGCGGCTGCGGTGCACGTAGATCCGCTCGATGTGCATGCACGCCTGGCCCGAGTTGGCGAACACCGAGAACACCGCACCCGGCACCACCTCGTCGAGGTTCGCGTCGTCCAGCACCAGCATCGGGTTCTTGCCACCGAGCTCGAGGCTGCACCCGATCAGGTTGCGCCCGGCCTGTTCGCCGACCACGCGGCCGGTGGCGGTCGAGCCGGTGAACATGACGAAGTCGACGCTGTCGATCAGGGTGGGTCCGATGTCCGGGCCTTCACCGCAGACGACCTGGACGAGTCCGCGCGGCAGTCCGGCCCGGTGCAGCAGCTCGACGCCGTAGAGGACGCACAGCGCGGTCTTGTTGTCCGGCTTGAGGATTACGCCGTTGCCGGCCATCAGCGCGGGCATCGCGTCGGACAGCGCGATCGCGAACGGGAAGTTCCACGGCGCGATGACCGCGACCAGCCCCTTGGGCCGGTGCTCCTCGGTCGAGGTGGTCACGATCGGCATCGGGCCACCGCGGCGCTTCGAACGCAGCACGCGGCGTGCGGTTTTCAGGTAGTGGCTGATGACCATCGGCACGTCGCACGACTCCTCGACGGCCATCCGCCGGGTCTTGCCGCAGCCGATCTGGATGAGATCGGCGATCGTCTCGACCTCGCCCAGGATCAGTTCGTGCATCTGCTCGAAGACACGCAGCCTGTTGCGCAGCGGCAGCGCGGCCCATTCCTGTTGTGCCGCACGGGCCGTCGTGGCGGCGGCGCGCACGTCCGCCGGGGTGGACTGCGGGAGCTCACCGACCGATGCGCCGGTATAGACCTCCGTCATCGAGTACGGTGCGGCGGTACCGTCGGCGACGATCAGCTCGGTCAACCGGTCGATCAATGCACCGGTGATCCGTGCGGGCAGCGCCGCCGTTGGGTTCTTCTTCGTCTCAGTACTCATCGGGACTTCTCCATGACATGCGGCATCGCCGCAGGTATCGGGCCGGACCTTGCCACCGAATTAGAACACGTTCCTGTTGTGTGGGGTGGGCGTTCGCGCAGGCTCATGGGTCAGTCCGCGCTGTAGTCCGGGGCACGCTGGGCCGTGGCGGCCGTGGCCCACCGATAGTCCGGTTTGCCGCTGGGGGCTCGGACCACGCTCTCGACCACCCAGATCTTCTTGGGCACCTTGTATCCCGCGAGATGTTGCCGCACCTGCTCGGCCAGCGCCGCGAAGTCGACCGGTTCGGCGACGGAGACCACCGCGGCGACCTGCCAGCCCCATCGCTCGTGCGGAACACCGACCACCACCGCGTCATAGATCCCGTGGTGCGCCTTGACCACGCCCTCGACCTCTTCGACGAACACCTTCTCGCCGCCGGTATTGATCACCATGTTGCCGCGGCCGAGCAGCGTGACCGATCCGTCCGCCTCGATCCGCGCCCGATCGTCGGTGACCACGATGCGCGCACCGTCGACCGTCTTGAACAGCTTGTCCGTCTTCACCGGATCCTTGTAGTAGCCGAGCGGCACCGACCCGGTCTTCGCCAGCCACCCTTCCTCGCCGGGCCGCACCGGACGTCCGTCGTCGTCCACGACCACCGAACCCCGCCCCGTCTGCACGCGCGGCCCGCGACCGGGGTTGTCGTCCTTCTGCGCGAAACCTATTCCGCCGAAACCGGTTTCCGACGAGCCGATCGAGTCGGTGACGACCAACGACGGAAACAGTTCCAGCAGTGCGTTCTTCACCGGCTGCGACAGCAACGCGGCACCCGAGCCGATGGCGATCAATCCCGTCGCGTCGACGGGCGCGGCCCGGTAGGCGTCGATCAGTGGCCGCGCCATGGCGTCACCGGTGATGACCATGACCTGCGGGCGGTGCCGAACGACTGCCTGCCACACTCGATTCGCATCGAACCGTGGTTCGAACAGCACCGCGTTACCGGACCACAGCGCGTTGAAGGTCGGCATCATGGCGGCGGCGTGGATCAGCGGCGGCAGCACGAACCAGGTGCTCTGCTGGCCCTGCGCGCCGACCCGGGACTGCTCGTACTCGTCGGCCACCGGAACGCCGGTGTAGAAGTCGATGCCGCCGCCGAGCACCCGCCACATGTCTTCCTGGCGCCACATCACGCCCTTCGGCAGCCCGGTGGTACCACCGGTGTACATCATGAACAGGTCGTCGGCGCTGCGCTCCGGGAAGGCCCGCTCGGCCGAACCCGCGGCGAGGGCGTCTTCGTAGTGCACGGCGTCGACCGGTGCGACGGTGCCGTCCTGCACTACGATCCGATGCCGCAGCGACGGCACCCCGGCCGCGGCGGCGTGCACCGCCTCGGCGTAGCAGGCGTGATAGACCAGCGCCGCGAGGTCCGCGTTGTCGTAGACATACCGCAGCTCCTCGACGCCGTAGCGGTAGTTGATATTGATGGGGACGGCGCGGATCTTGAAGCAGGCGAGCAGCGTCTCCATCGTTTCGATGCCGTTGTGCATCTGGAACCCGATGTGGGCACCCGCGCGCAGACCGGCCGACAACAGGTGCGCGGCAAGCCGATTCGCGCGCGCGTCGAGCTCCGCGAAGGTCAGGCTGCGGTCGCCTTCGCGCAGTGCGACCCGATCGGGCATCGCGTCGACGGAATGTTCGAACAGGTCGGCGAAGTTACGGGCCACGGCGAATCAACTCTCTCGATACTCGTCACACCACCGTCAGCGGCAAGGGGATACCGCGATCGGTGAAGGTAAAGGCGGCGCCGCCACTGAAGCGGGTCAGCGCGACTTCCGACGACTCGCGGAACGACTCGTCCGTGCGAGTGATCTCGATGGTCAGCGCACGCTCGCTGGAATCGGTGGTGCGCGCGGCGAATCGGGGGTTCACGCCGCGGGCCATCGCGTCGATGGGCGCGAGATGCTCGGCATCGATCAGCGCGGGCCAGACACCGTCCGCTACGGCGCCACTGTCGCGCGGAATCGTCAGCTGGACGTTGTCCTCGGTCTCCAGCACGCGAACACCCGTATAGGACAGCGGGTTCCACGCCGGATGCAAGCGCAGCACGGTGGCGAGCGAAGCCATGTCGTCGCCGAGAGGCAAGGCCTTGCGCAACCTTTCGGCGGTGAGCCCGGCGATGCCCGCGAACTGCTTGCGGCCGATCTCGATCGCCGCGTCCGGCTCGAGCCGGGCCCGCACCGCGATCAGGAAACCCAGGGCCAGCAGATGATGTTGCAGGCACACCTCGTCCGCCAGGCGGACCAGCGCCGACTTCGAGAAGTCCGCGAAGCGCAGATCGCTCAGCAGCGGGCCCGAGTAGTCGGCCTGCCCCTCGTCGTCGGGGTCGATGTCGGCCAGCTCCAGTCGCGCGGCCGCGGAGTCCGCCACCAGGTCCGCGTTGGCGGGCACCGGCGGCGGGACGTGCGCGGCATCGATGGTGACCGTCCACGCGCACATGGGTTTCCGGTCGGCCGGGCGGCGTGGCGGCCGATGGATCGGCCGGACCTGGGCGTGCGGGTTGGTGGCCAGCGCGGTGGCGTCGAAGGTCGGGTCCTCGATGTCGTGGCACATGCCGACGACGAAGTCGTCCCCCATCGGCTCCACATCCAGCAGCGCACCGCAGTGGTCGAGCCAGAACTCGCCGTGGTCCCAGTCATCGACGCGGAACCGGAAATCCATGAATTGCGGCGGTGCGCCGATGTCGAGCTGCAAACCCTTGAAGATGGTCACCACGTCGTCGCCGGTGAAACCGAACGCCCGCTGCATGCGCCGGGTGTAGACGGGGCTGGCGAGCTGCCACTCCTCGATCGCGACGGCGGTCATCTCGGTCCGGCCGAAGGCCGCGATGGTGTGCGCCATGCCGGACCGGTCGATCAGGTGCCCGGACAGCAGCAGCTCGGGCAGCAGCGTCGCGAGCCGCGCCCGCGACAGCTGCTCGAAGTTACTCGACATCGGTGTCACCACAGCGAGGCCGGGGCCTGACCGATGGGATACCAGCCGGGCAGCGGGCCGGCCACCGACCGTTCGATGCGCTGCTGCATGCCCGCGGGCAGCACCTTCCCGGTGATCATCTCCATGAACATGTGCGAGACATTGCCGAAGTCGAAAAAGTCACGCTGCCAGGACCATTGGAAGTCGCCGCCGTAGCGGAACCAGCTGCCGCCGATGCCCTCGGGTGAATAGTGGCGCCCGTCGGGGCGTTTCACCTCGGAGATCTGCTTCCAGAAGCCGATGACGGTGCCGCTGCGGTCGTCGATGACGAACTCCTGGTACGGGTAGGTCCAGCCGTCGAGCCCCTGCATCTCCTGCCCGAGGGCGAGATCGCGGATCTCCTCGCGCCCGACCGCCATGAATTCTCTTGCGGGGCCGTAGTTCCAGCCGTAGGTGGCGTCCTCGGTATACATCTCGGCCAGCGGTTTCCAGTCGCCCTTCTCCTCGCAGCGCTGGTTCTCCAGCTGCCACCGCCGGACCATCTCGTCCAGCTCGTCGCGTGCGAAACTCGCCATTACCGTGCACCTTCCGTGGAAACGATCGACAGGGCCTGGGTGGGGCAGTACTTGACCGCCCGCTCGACGTCGGCGCGGGCCGCCGGATCCGGTGTGTCCACCAGGATTTCGACCTTGCCGCGCTTGGGCACCCGGAACGCGTCCGGCGCCTCGTCCTGACACACGGCGTGGCCCTGGCACAGGTCCAGATCGGCGATGACTCTCACTGTTGGCTCCCGCCTTCTTCGCTCGACAGCTCCCGCAGCGGCGCCTCCGGCTGGACCTCGACCAGTACGAGGTGCGCACCGCGCGGCGTGGACACGACGGCCACCACCGCGGCAGCCAGGTCGCGCGGACGCAGCATGATCGGATGCCGCGCGAAACCCCAGTCCTTCCACGCATTCAGCAGCGGCCCGACGACTTCCGGGGTGGAGTCCATGCCCATGCCGGTGAGCGTCGGGCCCGGACGCACCACCGACGCACGAATGCCGGTGCCCTCCAGCTCCATTCGCATCTGCACGGCCATCGCCTCCAGCCCCGCTTTAGCCGCGCTGTAGGCACCGGTCCGCGGCCGGGGCTCCGGTGCGCAGTCCGAGCCGATCAACACGACGTCGCCGCGGCGCCGCTCGAGCATGCCGGGCAGCACCCGGTGCACCAGCCGATGTGCGCCCACCAGGTGCACCTGGACCTGACGCAGGAACCGCTCCGGGTCCATCTCGTGCACCGGCGAGAACTCGATGTCCCCGGCGCTGGACACCAGAATCTCGATGGGGCCCAGCGCGTTTTCGGCGGCCGCCACGAATTCGTCGATCGACGCCGCATCGGTGACGTCCAACCGGTGCGCGAAGGCCTCGCCGCCGTCGGCGCGAATCTTGTCCGCCAGGTCCACGCACTGCTCGACCCGGCGCGCGCCGAGCGCGACGGGATAGCCGAGGCCGGCCAGCGCGACCGCGGTGGCGGCACCGATGCCGGAGGACGCACCGGCTACCAGCACCGGCCTGCGCGCGGGATGAGGTTCGAAACGCGCCACTATTTCGCCTCCACCACGATGGGGAGGTGCGCGAAGCCACGCACATTCGAGGAGTGCACCCGGGCGATGCCCGCCTCGGCGACGTCGTAGGACCGCACCCGCGCCGCGAACTCCCGCAGCGCGACGGCTGCTTCCAGCCGAGCCAGGTGCGCGCCGAGGCAGTAGTGCACGCCCGCACCGAAGCTCGCCAGGCCCGCCTTGTCGGCCCGGTCGATGCGGTAGGTGTCGCCGTCGTCGAAGACGGCCGGATCGCGGTTGGCCGAGCCGATCAGCAGCAGCACCTTGGCCCCCGCCGGGATGGTGTCGCCGTAGTAGTCCAGATCGACGGTGGCCGAGCGCGCGATCACCTGGCTGGAGGTGTCGTAGCGCAGCGTCTCCTCCACCCAGTCGGTGACGTGCGCGGGTTCCGCCGCGACCTTGGCGTACTCCCCCGGATTGCGCGCGCCCCAGTACAGCGCGTTGCCGAGCAGCTTCGTCGTGGTCTCGTTGCCCGCCACCACCATCAGGAACAGGAACCCGATGATCTCCTCGTCGGACAGTGTGTCGCCGCCGATTTCGGCATCCAGCAGCGCCGAGGTGAGATCGTCGGTCGGCGTGCGCCTGCGCTCGGCCACCATCTCGGTGTAGTAGGTGAGGAGTTTGATCGACGCCTCCACGGCCGCCTGCGGGATGTCCAGGACCCCGTCGTCGCGGTGCACGACGAGGTCGGCGAGCCTGCGGATTTCGATGCGGTCACTCGCGGGCACGCCCATCAGCTCGGAGATGACGTCCATTGGCAGCTTGCCCGCGACCTCGTCGATCCAGTCGAAAGCGCCGGTGGCGACCGCGGGTTCGAGGTAGGACAGCGTCAATTCCTTGATCCGGCCCTGCATTTCGGCCACCCGCTTGGGCGTGAACCCCTTGTAGACCAGCCGCCGCATGCGCAGGTGCCGCGGGTCGTCCATAGCCAGGAACGACATCACCCGGTGCGCGTGCGGCCCCCAGGCGGCCGGATCGAGGGAGACCCCGTTGGCGCTGGACAACCGGACGCTGTCGCGGAAGCCCGCCGTCACGTCGGCGTGCCGGGACAACGCCCAGAAATCCAGCTCGGCGTTGTGGTAAAGCGGCGCCTCGGTGCGCAGCCGCTGATACGTCGGGTACGGGTCCTCGTGGAAGCGGTAGTCGTAGGGATCGAACGTCAAGGGTTCCAACGCGGCCGTCACTTCAACCACCCCCACTTCGAGAACAAGTTCTCCCGAGCGATTTCGGGCCGTCCGGGTAGCGGAGGCAGATAACTGGACATGTGTCTGGACAGTACCACCGGCCCACACCTCCGACAACGGTTCCGCTGTACTACCGACACCATTGCGCAGAATTCGACCGACTCGCCCGAGAACCGCGCAGATTCCGCGACGGCCGCGCGACGGATGACCCAGAATGGCTGAGTTAGAACGTGTTCTTGCCAGAAATCACCGCTTGAGACTACATTCCGTACATGTGTCCAGACAGTATCGGAGCAACGCATGAGTAGCCTGCTGCCCGCCGACGGCGCGCGCCTGCTGATCGGCGGCAAGCTGGTCGAGGGTGGCGGCGGAGTCTTCGCCACCGTCGACCCGGCGACCGAGGAGGTGCTCGGGCACGCCGCGAACGCCGACGCCGCCGACCTCGACGCGGCGGTGGCCGCCGCCCGCACCGCGTTCGACGAGACCGACTGGCCCCGCGACCCGGCCTTCCGAGCGCACTGCCTCGAACAGCTGCGCACCGCCTTGCAATCGCACGTCGAAGAACTACGCGAGCTCACCATCGCCGAGGCGGGCGCGCCCGCCATGTTCACCCGCGGCCCGCAGCTGGAAGGTCCGATCGCCGACCTCGCCTACTCCGCCTCGCTGGCCGAAACCTACAGCTGGGAAACCGATCTCGGCACCGCGGCGCCGATGGGCATCAAGACCCGCCGGGTGCTGCGCCGCGAGCCCGTCGGGGTGGTCGGCGCGATCACCCCGTGGAACTTCCCGCACCAGATCACCTTCGCCAAGCTCGGTCCCGCCCTCGCCGCCGGAAACACCGTGGTGCTCAAGCCCGCGCCGGACACACCGTGGTGCGCGGCGGCGGTCGGCGCGATCCTGGCCGAGGAGACCGACATTCCGGCGGGGGTGGTGAACATCGTGACCGGCGCCGACCACGGGCTCGGCGCGCGCCTCACCGAGGACCCCCGGGTCGACCTGATCAGCTTCACCGGTTCGACGCAGACCGGACGCGCCGTGATGCGCGGCGCCGCAACCACACTCAAGAAGGCGTTCCTGGAACTGGGCGGCAAGTCGGCGTTCATCGTGCTCGACGACGCGAATATCGCCGGAGCCTGTGCGGTGGCGGCGTTTTCGGTGTGCGTGCACGCGGGTCAAGGCTGCGCGATCACCACTCGGCTACTCGTCCCGCGTGCGTCCTACGACGAGGCGGTGCAGGCCGCCGCCGCGACGCTCTCGGGTATCAAACCGGGTGATCCGGCCGACTCGCGGACGGTGTGCGGACCGCTCATCTCGGCGCGCCAACGCGACCGAGTGGAGCGCTACCTCGAACTCGCGCGGTCCGAGGGTGGCCGCATCGTGGTCGGTGGCGGTCGGCCCGCGAAACGCGAACGCGGCTTCTTCATCGAGCCGACCCTGATCGCGGACGTGCCGAACAGCGCGACCGTCGCGCAGGAGGAGATCTTCGGCCCGGTGCTGGTTGTCATCCCCTACGACAGCGACGACGACGCCATCCGGCTGGCCAACGACTCCCCCTACGGGCTGTCCGGTTCGGTGTGGGGCACCGACCCGGAACGGATCCGCCACGTCACCAACGGCGTACGGACCGGGACGTTGAGCGTGAACGGCGGCGTCTGGTACTCCGCCGACGCACCGTTCGGCGGCTACAAGCAGTCCGGCATCGGCCGGGAGATGGGCATCGCCGGGTTCGAGGAATACCTGGAAACCAAGCTGATCGCGACCGCTGGATAAGAGGAGCACATCGTCATGGCCCGTTTCACGGGAAGATCCGTCATCGTCACCGGCGCCGCGCAGGGCATCGGCGCCGCCTATGCCGCCGCGCTGGCCGCCGAGGGCGCGAAAGTCGTCGTCGCCGACAAGAATACCGAGGGCGGGCAGGCGACGGTGGAGAAGATCACCGCCGATGGCGGCACCGCGCTGTTCGGCATGGTCGACGTGTCCGATCCCGAATCCGCCACCGCGCTGGCCGAACTGACGGTCGCCGAGTTCGGCGGCATCGACCACCTCGTCAACAACGCCGCCATCTACGGCGAGATGAAGCTCAACCTGCTGCTCACCGTTCCGTGGGACTACTACAAGAAGTTCATGAGCGTGAACATGGACGGCGCGCTGAACATGACCCGCGCCGTCTGGCCGCACATGCGCAAAACCGGCGGGTCGATCGTCAACCAATCCTCCACCGCCGCATGGACATACTCCAGCTTCTACGGCTTGGCCAAGGTCGGCGTCAACGGCCTGACCCAGCAGCTCGCCTTCGAGCTCGGCGGCTCGAACATCCGGATCAACGCCATCGCACCGGGCCCGATCGACACCGACGCGACCAAGACGGTGACGCCCGCGGCCATCGTGGAGGACATGGTGAACCGGTTGCCGCTCAAGCGAATGGGCACACCGGCCGACCTGGTCGGCGCGTGCCTGTACCTGCTGTCCGACGAAGCAGGCTGGGTCACCGGTCAGATCTTCAATGTCGATGGCGGACAGGTTTTCCGTTCATGACCGACACCCAGCTCGGCTTCATCGGACTCGGCGCCATGGGTGCGCCGATGGCCAAGCGGCTACTGAATTGGCCAGGCGGGCTGACAGTCTGTGACGTGCGCGCCGACGCGGTTCTGCCGTACACCGACGCCGGTGCCGTACCGGCCGCCTCACCGGCCGAGCTCGCCGAGCGGGCCTCGGTCATCTCCATCGCGGTGGTCGACGACGCACAAGTGCGCGAGGTGCTCACCGGCCCCGAGGGACTACTGCGCAGCGCAGCGCCCGGCACCGTGGTGGCGGTGCACTCGACGATCAGCGACCGCACCGCCGAGCAGCTCGCGGCCGAATGCGCCACGCGCGAGGTCGAATTCGTCGACGCACCGGTCAGCGGCGGCGCACCGGGCGCGAAAAAGGGCACCCTCGCGGTCATGGTCGGCGGCAGCGACGCGGCCTACGAACGAGTCCGCGCGCCCTTCGAGTGTTTCGCTGATCTGATCGTGCATGCCGGCCCGGTCGGCGCGGGCACGCGAATGAAGCTGGCCCGCAACCTGGTCCACTTCGTCGCGTTCACCGCCACCACCGAGGCACAACGGCTGGCCGAGGCCGCCGGACTCGACCTCACGGTGCTCGGCAAGGTAGTGCGGCACTCCGACGCCGTCACCGGCGGGCCGGGCGCCATCATGCTGCGCGATCGCACCGCACCGATCGAGGAGGGCGACTTCTGGCTGCCGATCCTGCGGCACGTGCGCGATCTCGGCGAGAAGGACCTCGGTCTCGCGCTCGAACTCGCTGCCCGGCTCGACATCCCACTCCCCCTGGCCGAACTCGCGCTCGAACGGCTCGGGCCCGGGCTCGGCGTTGGCACATCCGAAAGGCAATCCTCATGAGCGACAACGGTTCCGCCGAGTCCGTGCGCCAACGCGGCCTGGCGAAGATGGCCGAGGTGTACGGCACCGAGTTCCAGGACTACCCGGGCAGCCACTTCGCGGTGACCGCCGACCACCTCTTCGCCGACATCTGGTCGCGTCCCGCGCTGTCCATCCGGGACCGGCGGCTGCTGCTGCTCGGCGCGCTCACCGCGCAGGGCGCCATCGACACCGCCGGTATCCAGATCGGCGCCGCGCTGCGCAACGCGGAGCTCACCGAGGAGCAGTTGCACGAGATCGCGGTGTTCCTCTGCCACTACGTCGGTTGGCCGAACGGCACCAAACTCGACCTGTTGGTGGGCACCATAGTGGCGCAACAGAAGAAGGCGGCCCGCAAGCAGGAAGCCGACCGCACCGAGTGAAGGACCCGAAACATGTCTGATGCCAACACCCTTCGGCCGCTACGCGCGAGCAGCGTCACCGAGTGGGACCTGCACGCCGATGTAGTCGTGGCCGGTTACGGCATCGCCGGGGTATGTGCCGCGATCGAGGCCGCCCGCGCGGGCGCGGAGGTGCTGATCCTGGAACGCACCGGCGGCTGGGGCGGCGCGGCCGCGATGGCGGGCGGCTTCATCTACCTCGGCGGCGGTACCCCGCTGCAACAGGCCCTCGGCTTCGAGGACACGCCGGAGAACATGGAGACCTTCCTGCTCGCGGCGCTCGGCCCCGGGGTGGACAAGGCCAAGATCGCCGACTACTCGCGCGGCAGCGTCGAGCACTACAACTGGCTCGTCTCGTGCGGTGTGCCGTTCCGCGAGGCCTTCTGGGGCGAGCCGGGCTGGGAGCCGCCGCACGACGAGGGCCTGATGTACTCCGGCGGCGAGAACGCGGCGCCGTTCAACGCGATCGCGAAACCGGCCCCGCGCGGTCACGTTCCGCAGTTCGCCGACAAGAAGATCGGCCGCAAGAGCGGCGGCTATATGTTGATGAAGCCGCTGGCCGAAACCGCCGAATCACTCGGTGTCGCCGTCGAATACGACCTGCGGATCGGCCGCCTGGTGATGGACGACGACGATCGTGTGGTCGGTGTGCTCGCCAAACGCTACGGCAAAGACGTCGCCATCCGCGCCGACCGCGGGATCGTCTTGGCCACCGGCAGTTTCGCCTACCACCAGCAGATGATCGAGGGCTACGCGCCACGCCTCATCGGCAGGCCCGCCGCCGCGATCGAGGAGCACGACGGCATCGGCATCCGGCTCGCGCAGGCCCTCGGGGCGGAGCTGGCACACATGGACGCGACCGAGGTCGCCTTCTTCGGCGACCCGCAGCTGATGGCGCGCGGCATCCTCGTCAACGGGCGCGGCCAACGGTTCATCGCCGAGGACACCTACCCGGGCCGGATCGGCCAGGCGGCGCTGATCCAGCAGGAGAACCAGGCCTTCCTGGTCATCGACGAGGCGTCCTACGAGGCCGGGCTGGCCACCGAGACCGCCACCCCGTTCTTCCGGCAGCCGCCGACCTGGGCCGCCGAGACGGTCGCGGAACTGGAGTCCGACATGGGCCTGCCGACGCTGGCGCTGCAAGCCACCGTCGACTGCTACAACCTGCACGCCGCCGACGGCAAGGATCCGCTGCTTGGCAAGAAGCCGGAATGGGTTCGGCCGCTGCAAGGTTCGCTGGCCGCGTTCGACATGCGCGGGTACACGGCAGGTTTCACCCTGGGCGGTCTGCGCACCGACCTGGATTCCCGGGTGCTGCACGTCTCCGGCGAGCCGATCCCCGGCCTGTTCGCCGCCGGGCGCTGCACCTCCGGGCTGTGCGCGGGCGGGTACGTGAGCGGGGCCTCGCTGGGTGACGGCAGTTTCTACGGCCGCCGGGCGGGCATCGCCGCGGCGAAGAACTGACCTGCCCGTAGTAGTATCCAGACACATGTCCGAATCCGATCCCGTCATCGTCGAGGCGACCCGCCGCAGGCTCTCCGGCAAGCAGGCCGACACCGTCGACAAGCTCACCAGGTCGGCGGTGGAAGTGCTTGCCCGCGAAGGGTTCGCGGGGATGACGATCCGGTTGGTCGCCGCGGCGGCGGGGGTCGGCACGGCCACCGCCTACACCTACTTCTCCTCGAAGGAACACCTGGTCGCCGAGATCTTCTGGCGGCGTTTGGTTTCCGCGCCGTCGCCGGCCAGCCAGGACCCGGACCCGACGGTGCGGGTGGTGGCCGAACTGCGCGATATCGCGATGCTGGTCGCCGACGAGCAGGAGCTCTCCGGCGCGGTCACCAGCGCGCTGCTCGGCCGCGACCCCGACGTGGTGCATCTGCGCGGTCGCATCGGGACCGAGATCCGCAAGCGGATCATGCGGGCGCTCGGCGCGGACGCGGACCCGGACGTCGTCGAATCACTGGAGTTGCTCTACGCCGGTGCGCTGGTGCGCGCGGGCATGGGCTACGCGTCCTACTCGGAGATCGCCGATCGCATCGAGAAGTCCGCGTTGCTCATCCTGAAGTAACCGAGGGGACCGGGAGTTCCGTCAGTCCGAACGCGACCATCTGACGCAGTGGATCGTGGTAGCTGACCCATTCGGCGATCTTGCCGTCGCGGAACCGGAAGACGTTCACGTAGTCGTTGCGGTATGGCCTGCCGGTCGCGCGAACGACCATGTCGCCCTTCGATTCGACCAGGAATCGGTCGGGGTCCAGCATCGGCTCGATCTTGCTCGCCCACATCGCGTAGCGCTCGTACCGGTCGACCGCCGTCCGGGTGGCCCGGATCTCGTCCTTGCCGTCGGCATGGTCCGGGAAGCCCGGCAGCTGGTACGGAATCGACATGTGGATGTCGTCGGTGCACAACGCCAGGAAACCTTCGAAATCCTTGGCCGAGCTGAGCCGGAAGAACTCCTCGATCATCGCGGCCTTCCGCGCGCGGTCCTCGTCCACCATATCCATCACGCCCTTCCAAGAGAGTGGAGCCGAATGGTATGTACAGAGGCTAACAATATATACGACCGATCGTTCGCTTTGTGACCGGCCTCACCGTCCACCAGCCACATCGATGAACGAGCCGGTGACATACGACGCCCGCTCGGACAACAACCAGACAATGGCTTCGGCGACCTCCTCCGGTCGGCCACCGCGACGCATCGGCAGGCTCGGCGCGACGCGGTCGACTCGGCCCGGTTCGCCGCCCAGGGCGTGCATGTCGGTGTGGATGAAGCCGGGGCGCACCGCGTTCACTCGAATACCTTCCGCCGCGACTTCGACGGAGAGTCCACGGGTGAAGGTGTCCAGGGCGCCCTTGCTCGCGGCGTAGTCGACGTACTCCCCCGCCGAACCGAGCCGGGCGGCGGCCGAGGAAACATTGACGATCGCGCCGCCCAAGCCGCCGTGCTCGGTGGACATACGCTGGATGGCGTATTTCGCGCACAGCATCGGGGCCACGACATTGACCGTCATCACGCGATGCAACCGTTCGACGTCGAGTTCGACGACGCGGCACTGCGTTTCGAGCGTCGCCGCGTTGTTGACCAAGCCGGAGAGCGTGCCGAGCTCGGCATCGACGGTGCGGAACAACGCATCGATGTCGGCGGGGTCGCTCATGTCGGCGCGTACCGCGAGCGCGCTGCCGCCCTCGGCGGCGATGCCGGCGACCACCGCCTCCGCCGCGGCAGTGTCCGCTCGATAGGTCAGGCAGACGCGGTGACCCGCACCCGCCAGCAGCCGGGCCGTTGCCGCGCCGATACCGCGGCTACCACCGGTGACGATCACTGTTCCCGCGTCCACTGTCGCTATACCTCCGTACTCGGGTGACTTGTGTCCGGTTGTGCTGAAAGCGAACCATCGGCACACCCGATCCTCGTATCTTTGCCGTAGGCAGCGCAGATCGGAGTGGGACAGTGCAACCAGGTGGGCTTACCGCGGACTACGTGATCGTCGGCGCCGGATCCGCGGGCGCCGTGCTGGCGAACCGGCTCAGTGCCGATCCGAATACGTCGGTGGTGCTGCTGGAGGCGGGCCCACCGGACAAGAACAAGTTCGCCCATATTCCCGCCGGGTTCGCGAAACTCTTTCGCACCGAGGTGGATTGGGACTATCTCACCGAGCCGCAGCCCGAGCTGAAGAATCGGCAGATCTATTGGCCGCGCGGCAAGATGCTCGGCGGGTCCTCATCGATGAACGCGATGATGTGGGTGCGTGGTTTCCGCGCCGACTACGACGAGTGGGGCTTGCTGGCGGGCGAGGAGTGGGGCTTCGCGGCCGCGGTCGAGCAGTTCCGCCGGATCGAAAACGTCCAGGACGCACAGTATCCGGACGAGGGCGCCAACGGTCCGTTGCACATCTCGCGGCAACGCAGCCCACGCGCGCTGACCGCCGCCTATCTGACCGCGGTGCGGGAGGCCGGTTTCGAGGTCGAGCCGCCGAATCGGCCGGAGCCGGAAGGCTTCAGCGAGACCATGGTCACCCAGCACGGCGGCAGGCGGTGGAGCACCGCGGACGGATACCTGCGGCCCGCGATGCGGCGGCCGAACCTGACCGTCCGCACCGAGGCGCCCGCGACCCGGGTGCTGTTCGAGGGAACTCGCGCGGTCGGTGTCGAATACCACCAGGGCGGCGGCCCGCACACGGTCACCGCCCGCCGCGAGGTGGTGCTGTGCGGTGGCGCGATCAACAGCCCGCAGCTGCTGATGCTCTCGGGCATCGGCGACCGAGACGAGCTGGCGCGCCAGGGTATTCGCGCGCTGCGGCACGTGCCCGAGGTGGGCGCCAATCTGCAGGATCACCTCGTCACCGGGATCGGCTACGGCGTCGCGGCCGACTCGCTGTTCGGCGCCGAGAAGCCGCGCCAACTGCTCGACTACCTGCTGCGCCACCGCGGCATGCTGACCTCAAATGTCGGTGAGGCCTACGGATTCATCCGCAGCAACCCCGAACTGGACCTGCCCGACCTGGAGCTGATCTTCGCGCCCGCACCGTTCTACTACGAGGGCCTGGTCGACCCGACCGAACACGGCGTCATCCTGGCGACCGTGCTGCTGCGCCCGCACAGTCGCGGCCGGATCACCCTCGCCGCCCCGGATCCGGCCGCCAAGCCGGTGATCGACCCGCGCTACCTGTCCGACAGCGCGGGCGCCGACCGCGCCGCCCTCATGTCCGGCCTGCGCACCTGCGCCGAGATCGCCGCCACCCCGGCCATGAAAGCCGTCCTGGGCCCGATCATCTACCCGCCGCAGGCCCCCGCCCAGCTCGAAGCCACCCTCGAACTCGCACTGAACGGCTACTCGCACACCCTCTATCACCCGGTCGGCACCTGCCGGATGGGCACCGACCCGGCCAGTGTCGTCACCCCGCACCTGGAAGTGCGTGGCGTCCAAGGCCTGCGCGTCGCCGATGCCTCCGTCATGCCGCTGCTCATCCGTGGCCACACGCACGCCCCCGCCGTGTTCATCGGCGAGCAGGCGGCGAAGTTCATCCAGCAGGGCTAGGGCCTAGGCGCCGGTCAGGCGAGCACGAACAGCACCAGCGACGCGGCGGCCAGTGCCAGATACGGCATGGGGTAGGCGAGGTCGCCGTACCCGCGGGCGCGGAGGATGGTGATGATCGCGCCGATGAAGTAGAGGACCAGGCAGATCGCGGCGGCCAGTCCGAGCGGCGGAATGGCCAGGCCGACGAGCAGGCCGGCGGCGCCTGCCGCCTTGATCACGGCCAACGGCATCAGCGTCCAGTCCGGGATGCCGTAGTGCCGCATGTTGTCGCGCACCCATTGGGCACGGAAGACATCGACGCCGGACGCGATCAGCATGGCGGCCGCGGCGACGATGGTGACGATGACATAAGCGGTGGACATGGGTTACACCCTCCTGATGTGTGCTGCGCCCGGTCTGCGATCGTGGTGTGGCGCCTCGGCGGCGTCGCACCGGACCAACCGGGCGCGGTGGGATCCGTCAATCATCTGACGGAGGGCGGAACGGAAAGGTGACCGATGCGGGCGCAGGACGTGCTGGCGCAGCGATTCGAGACCCATCGCGGCCATTTGCGCGCCGTCGCGTATCGGATGCTCGGGTCGCTCAGCGAGGCCGACGACGCCGTGCAGGAGGCCTGGCTGCGGCTGGCCCGCCAGGACAGCGACGAGGTGGTGAATCTGGCAGGCTGGCTGACCACGGTGGTGTCACGGATCTGCCTGGACATGCTGCGGTCGCGGGCCGCACGGCGCGAGGAACCGGCCGACCTGCTCGCCGAACTCGGCGACGCCGCCTACGACAGCGACCCGGAACACGAAGCGGTGCTGATCGATTCGGTCGGCCGGGCGTTGCTCGTGGTACTGGACACGCTGGGTCCCGACGAGCGGGTGGCGTTCGTGCTGCACGATCTGTTCGCGGTGCCGTTCGATCAGATCGCGCCGATCGTCGGGCGCAGCACCGCGACCACAAAGAAACTCGCCAGCCGTGCGCGACAGCGGGCACAGGGCGAAACCACCGCCACCGCAGACGAACTCGCTGAGCAACGTCATGTGGTCGAGGCTTTCCTGACCGCCGCCCGCGGTGGCGATCTCGACGCGCTGCTCGCGGTGCTCGCCCCGGATGTGGTCCGCGTCGCCGATCCGGCCGCGCTGCCCGCAGGCCTGTCGGCCGTGGTGCGCGGCGCTGCGGCGGTCGCGAAGGAAACCGTACTGCTGCAACGTCGTTCGCGGGTGGCGGCGCTGGCACTGGTGAACGGCGCGGTCGGCATCCTGGTCGCCCCGCGCGGCAAGTTGCTACTCGCCCTTGTGGTTACGGTGCGCGACGATCGGGTCGCGGGCTACGAGGTGATCGCCGATCCGGCCCGCCTGCGCGAACTCGATATCGCGGTACTGGCGTAAAAAACCGTCCGAACCCCGACACGCTGTGACGACGCACAAGGACCGACCGACCAGTCTGCAAGTCTCACACAGAACCTTGCGAATCGATCCGTCACCGGAATTCAACGATTAGTGTGAATCCGCCGCACAGTTATATTTCGGGGGCGGAAGGAGTCGTCAATGTCGATCGACAACTCGGCCCGGCAGAGCCTGACGCTCGCCGGCAAGCCGATGTCGTCCCCGCTCAAGGACGTTCGCGCGTTGTCGCGCCAGATGGTCGGGCACTTCGTCGAGAACGTCATCCCCTGCGGGACCCTGCCCGCGGACGCGATCTCCGGCGACGTCACCACCATCACCCGGGTCTGCCTCGAGTTCGCGGTGAGCATGCTCGACGGCCAGGACATCCCGGGGAAGTTGCAGCGCTTACAGGACGCGGCGGCGGGCTGGGCGCGCGAGGGCGTGCCCATCGACACCATCCACCACTCCATCCACGAGGGCTTCAAGATGGGGCTGGACCTGGTGGTGTCCGACGCGTCCATCAAGGATTTCGACAGCCTGGTCGACGGCGCCAAGATGGTGCTGGAGATGCTGGACATGATCAGCTCGGCGATCTCGGTGGCCTACATCAAGGAACTGCGCTCGGTGGTCAGCGAGCACCACACCGCGGTGCACACGCTCACCTCCGCGCTGCTCGGCGGGCACAGCACCTCCACCATGGCCCGCGAATGCGGCATCGCCATCGCGGCCTCGTATGCCGTTCTCGCCGTGGCGATTCCGCCGCATCGCGAGGAACACAATCCGATGCTCGACAGCCAGGTGGTCGCGCGCCGCAAGCTCAGACGGGTGCAGGCCGAACTGGCCACCCGCTGCGGGGACAGCGCGCTGTCGCTGCTCAGCGTCGACGGCGGCACGATACTCATCCCGTCGCCCACCTTCGACAACGCGGGCTACGACGCCCTGGTGACCCAGCTGTCGCACGCCGCCCAGGTCGGCATCACCGCGACCATGGTCGAGGCCACCCCCGAGCAGATCCCCAACGCCGCCGACCAGGCCCACGAACTGCTCGACATGGTGCAGCGGCTCGAAGCCGTGGCCGGGCTGTACCGGTTCGACGAACTCGCGCTCGAATACCAGCTCACCCGCCCGGGTCCGGGCCGCGAGTACCTAGGGCAGCTGCTCGATCCGCTCGACGAACACCCCGAGCTACTGGAAACCCTGCAGCGCCATATCGCCAACAACCTCAATCGGCAGCGCACCGCCCGAGTCCTGCACGTGCACACCAACACCGTGGACTATCGCCTCAAGCGGATCGGTCAGCTCACCGGCTTCGACCCGTCCCAACCGTCCGGCCTGTGGTATCTGCGCTCGGCGTTGGTCGCCCGCAGCTATCGCACGACGTGACCTCGGCCGCGAAAGGCGCTGCGGCATAACGGGTCATGCCGAGCGCGGAGCCGACGACGACGCGCCGGCTCGCCGGACCGGACGACCCGGCATCGCGCCCCTCGAACCGCTCGGCGACCAGCGCGTCCACCGACGCGCTCAGCCACGGCAGCCGCTCATCCAGCACGGCGGTCGAACGACCGGAGTACAGCAGCAGGTCGACCGGGCGGCTCAATCCTGTTCGCCACGTGTTGATTCCGTCGATCAGGGCACGTAGCGCCAGAGGCCGGTCGGTCGGCTCGCCGCCGCAGATCGTGACGCCGTCGATCCGGTCGGCGGGCAACTCGCGCAGCCAGTCGAGAACCGCTTCGACACCGCAGCGGGTCGATTCGTCGAACACCCAGGTGTGTCCCGTCAGACAGTCGCGACAGAAGATCCGGCAGCCGGGCAGCCATACCTCCGCGCGAACTCCATAACCGATGTCCACCACCGGAAATCGCAGCCGCGACAACAGCATCGCCGGGCTGTCCGGGTGCCGACTCGAGTGCACGTCCTTCTCCCTGTGTCCATTCCGCCCGGGGGCGGTGCGCCCCCGTGGCCTCATCCAGTGAGTCTCGTGGCGCCGGTGCCCACTGTCTGTCCGCTGAACACTCGACACCTACATCCATGATCCGGGACCACCCCCGCCACCATTCGCGCCTCGGTGAAGTCAAAATAGGTAATTCGGAGCAAATCCAGGAATTAATGCGCGCACCGCACACACGTCGACTGATGTCCGATCCGCATGTGAAAATGCGGAATTCGAATCAGCATAAGCCTAGGTGCCGAAAACAGCTACGGACCACCGACGGGTACGGCCGCTGATCACCACTGCCACAACCAGTTTCACCAGGTATCGCACCGAACCGACCGGTCGATATCAGATTACGTTGTACGACGCGCAATGCCGGACCCGGCATTCGCTCCCACCGCCGCCGAGGCCGAAATCCTAATTGCCGAACGGATTCACTTGGAACTTTCGGGACCGAGTGATTTAATGCCATTCATGGTGCTCCGTCGACTCCTCACAATGGCCGGCGTCGCCGTCACCGATCTGCCAGGCCCCTACGCGACACCGGGCACCGTGCGCCGCATCGGCATCGTCGAAGACCACCAGGCGGTCGCGGTCGGCCTGGCCGCGATCCTGTCCGAACAGCCCGATCTCACTGTCGTGGCGATCGCGCAGACGGTGCCCGCCCTCCTGGAGCGGACCACCGATCTCGACCTGGCCGTGCTGGACCTGCGGCTGCCCGACGGCTCCAGCCCGCGCGCGAATGTCGAACTGCTGCACAGCCTCGACATTCCCTGCCTGGTCTACACCACCGGCGACTGGCGGGACCTGATCCGCTCCGCCGCCCGCGCGGGCGTGCTCGGCGTCGCGCTGAAAAGCGATCCCGCCGAACGCACCACCGCGATGATCCGCGCGGCCGCCTCCGGCAGGCAGGTCGCGACAATGGCCTGGGCCTCGGCCATCGACAGCGACCCGGCGCTGACCAACATCGATCTGCCGCCGCGGCAGCGAGACGTGCTGGAGCACTACGCGAACGGCGAGACCGCCGCCTCGGTGGCGCACAAACTCGGCCTCTCCGAACACACGGTCAACGACTACCTGAGCCGGATCCGCCGCCGGTACGCCGAGGCGGGCAGACCGGTCCGCTCGCGCGTGGACCTGTACCGCGAGGCCAAGCGGGACGGCTTCCTCGGCGGCGATTCCCGGCCCCGATGATCGAAACGGCCGCGCCACGGCGCAGCGCCGAAGCCCGACTCGTCCGTGGCGCAAGCCTGTTCGTCGGTTCCGGGGGCATCTTCTACGCCGCCCTGACCATGCCCACCGCCTTGTCCCAGTCCTCGCTCGCCGCGCCGTGGTGGACACCGTTCGCGCTCACCGCGATCTACCTGCCCACCGTTGGCCTCGTGGTCGCCGCGGCGCGCTGGCGCTTCGATCTGGTCCGGTACGCGGTCCTGGCTTTCGCGCTCGGCTACCTGCTCGCCGCGATCGGCTGGCTGGTGGTGCGCGCCGATACTCTCGTGCCTGCCGAGAAGTCGTTGTGGATCACCTGGATTCCGGGTCTGCCCGCGCTGGCGCTCTGTATCTTCTGGCGGCTCATGCCCTTCGGCTATCTCACCGTTGCCGCGACGCTCGCCCAGATCGCCGCCGCGTACGCCCGAGGACCGGACGCGGGCAACCCGATCGTGCCGGAACTGCTGTTCGCCCTGGCCTATTCGGCGCTCCCCTGCGCCGCGTGCGTGGTGCTGGTGCGGGTCGGACGCACGCTGGATCGGACCTCACACGCCGTCCGTGCCAAGGCCACCGCCACCGCCGCGGCCGAGGCGCGCCGATTCGAGCGGCGGCGCTTCGACGCCCTGGCCCACGACTGGGTCATCGCGACATTGCTCGAGGCCTCGCGCGCGCCGAACTCCACCGTCCTGACCCATCACGCGGACGTGACGCTGCGCGATCTCGAGCGGCTGCGCACCGGGCGGCCCGAGCCGGACACCGTCGACCTCGACCAGGTGGTCGCCGGCATCCGCGCGACGGCGGCCGAGGTCGACGACTCGGTGCGGCTGCACGCCGACCGCCCCGCGAGCGGCACCCTCGCGGTGCCGAGCGACGTGGCGACCGCGCTGGCCGCCGCGGTGGGCGAGGCGCTGCGCAACTGGCAGCGCCACGCCGGTTCGCGCACCCGCGCGGCCGACTGCGCGGTGCGGGTGACGGCCGACGCGAATTCGGTGCGCGTCGATGTCGTGGACGACGGCGTCGGATTCGATCCGGCGACCGTCCCGCCGGACCGAATCGGCTTGCGCGCCAGCATCACCGATCGGCTCGCCGAACTACCGGGCGGTTGGTCCGCCATCGATGCCGCGCCGGGGCGCGGCTGCCATGTCAGCGCCGGGTGGGTGGCACGATGACGGCGAACCAGACGGTCCGGGACGACGTACGCGACATCCTCGGCATGCGCACCCCGGCGGCGTGGCTGCTGTCGGGCCTGCTCGCCGTCGCGGTCTGTTCGATGGCGCTCGCCGCGAACGACGGCATCCGCGATATCCGACTCACTGCCTTCGCGGCACTCCTCATCCTCAGCGCCGCCGCCGCGATGATCCTCGCGCCCGGCGATCCGCTGCCGGTCCGGTTCGCCGCGCCCGCCGCGCTGGCCGCCCCGCTCGCGACCGCACTGGCCATCCGGCAGCTGCCGATTCCGATGGACAACTCCACCCAGCTCTGGTTTCTCGGCGCGGGGTCGGCGTATCTGAACTTCCTCTGCGTGCGCGGGGCGCCGCTGTGGGCCTGGTCGGGCGTGCTCGGGCAGATCGCCGTCTGCGGCTGGTGGACCGCGCGCACCGGTCAGGGACTCCTTACCGGCGTGGGGTTCTCGTTCATCAACCTGACCCCGCTGCTGATGGCGACCTTCTTCGCCAGGGTGGTCCGTCCGATGGCGCATTCGATTCTCGCGCTGCGCCAACAAGATACCGACCGCGCCGCCGCCGAGGCCGCGGCGCAGGCCGCCCAGCAGGAGCGCGACGAGCGCGTCGCCCGGCTCGACAGCGCCGCGCGGCCGCTGCTCGAGATCATCGCGTCCGGGCGCGCACTCACCGTGCAGGAGCAGGCCGAGTGCAAGCTGGTCGAGGCGGAGTTGCGCGACGACATCCTGGGTGGTCTGATGATCGATGCCTCGGTCGGCACCGCGGCACGCTACGCGCGCCAGCGCGGGGTGACGGTGGTGCTCGACGACGGTGGCGGGCTGGACGAGGTCGACACCGACCTCCGAGAACAGGTGCGCACGGTCTTACGTGACGCGCTCGACTATGCCGACGGCGGGACCGTCACGGCGCGCATACTGCCACCGGGCCGCGCGACGCTCGCCTCGATCCTGTTGCGCGACAACGGCGAACTGCGCATCGAGGTGCAGGCCAACGGCGCGATACGGTCCGACCTGGACGACCACCAACTCGTTCGCGACGCGAAGCAAGACCCCAGACCTGCGGGCTGAAAGCTGGGGAATTCCCAGAAGCTTCCGCGGATCGTATATTCAGTGGGCACATCGGTTATTGGTCTGCAACCTTCGGGGAGGTGCGGCACCGGAGCCGACTTGATACTGCACGAAGCGGGAAATACAGATGCACTCCATCGTTCCGGATCCCCGATCTCAACCGACCCCGAACCCGATCGCCTTGTGGCGCGACCCGCACCTGTCGGCGCGCGAACTCGAAGTGCTGGTCGCCTGGGTCAAGTGCGACTCGAAAACCCAAGTGGGCATGCAGCTCTACCTGTCGATCGGTACGGTCAACACCCACATCACCCGCATCCGCGCCAAGTACGCGGCGGTCGACCGGGCGGCCAACACCAAGGCCGCGCTGGTGGCCCGCGCCCTGCAGGACGGTGTGATCACGTTGGATGAGTTGTAGTCGCATTGCGCCACTGTCTTTCGTTCATTTCGACGCTAACATCGCGATAGTCGAAGCGAAGTCATTCGAACAGTGGATGCGGTCCGGTAACCTCCATTACTCCCCGACGACGGTGTCGGACATTTGACCGACAGACAACGATGCGAAATCGTGACATCGTCAGGGTTCGCGGACGGAACAGACCACGGCACTCGGCAAGCACTCTGCCGTCGTGCACATCGGTTGCGCCCTCGATCTTCTCGGGCATTACTTGTTCTGGACTCGGTCGCCGGTGCGACACATCGCGACCACACGCGGAAGGTGTGGGCACCTATCGTGAACCGTCGCTATACCTATGAGGTGACCGTCCCCGCTCCGGCGCTGGACGATCTCATCCTCGCGGTGCACGAGGCCGTCGGACAGTCGGGCGGGCGATCACCGCGCCGGTGGCGCTACGGCAACGTGGTCGGCATCAGCACCCCGCGGGTGCGCGACCTGCCGCTGGCCACCGTGGAGGTCAAGCATTGCGTCGAGCGCCGGGCGATCGCGGCGATCACCGTCACGGTGCACCGCAAGGTCGCCGTCGATGTGATCTTCGCGCTGGACGACAGCGTGGCCTCCGCTCAGTTCCACTGCACCACAGCGAACTCCGCGATCGCCCTGGCGCAGGAGTTGTCCTGGGCCGAGCATCTGGCGTCCAAGACCTCGGCGGCGCTCACCGCGAGTGACATCGAGGTCAGGATGTCCCACGAGTGCGCGAGCGCCGCCGAGTCGGCGTCAGAGATGTCCGCCGCCGCCGATCAGCCACGGGTTGAAGGTGCAGACTAGATCCGGGTGCCCGGCCGGGTCCAGGGCGCGCAGGGCGATGGACAGGGCGCGGGGTGAGTACATCATCGTCTGGTGATCGGAGAGGTCCTGTTCGCAGCCCTCCTGGAGGGTGATGTTCTGCACCGACGCGTCCCGGCCCGGGCGCAGGAAGGTCAGGTTGTAGGGGGTCATGATCTCGTCGTAGCGGGTGCCGACGATGGTGTAGTCGACGCCGGGGACGGTGTCGCCGTTGGCATTGAGCTGGTTGACGAAGTCCGAGCCGATGGTCTGCTCGGCGACCGCATGGCCGACAACGATCGAGCTGGCGCCGACGATGTCGGCACCGATGTTGTTGATGGCCCGGCCGAGCGCGGCGATACCGTCGATGGTGGAACCGTGATGCGTTGCGCCGTAGGTGATCAGGTTCTGCACCTTGGCCGCGCCGCCCTCGAACTTGGTGTACCAGTTCGCCATCGCGCCACCCTGCGAATACCCGATGATGTCGACGGCGGGCGCGCCGGTGGCGGCCACTACCCGGTCGACGAAGGCGGCCAGCTGCTTGGCCGAGATCTCGATGTTGCCGGTACCCATCACGCCGGGTAGCAGCGGCGGCAGGCCGCCGCCCTGGGTCGGATCGGCGCGGCCGTAGTTGAACGCGAAGGTGCAGAAGCCCGCGTCCTTGATCGGCTGGCTCATGAACGCAAAGCTGTTGTAGGCGTTCATCCAGGTGCCGTGCAGCAGCACCACCGGGCGCGGGTGCGCGGCGGTGGGCCGGCAGTTCCAGTCGTTGGCGCCGGGCGGGGCGGCATCCGGATGGGTGAGACCGTAGCCGAAGGCCGCCAGCCACGCGGGCAGCGCCGGACCGGAACCGACTGTGTCGCTGGCGAATCCGCCGGAAAGACCCGCGCTGAAGCCGTAATCGGCGACCGCGGCGCCGGGTCCGCTCGCGTCGATCCGGTCGGCGATGCGCTGCTCGAGCGACGCGTCCGGCGGTGCCGCGTTCGCGCCGGCACCCGCAACACCCATGAGGAGCGCGGAGACGCCGAGCAGCGCCGCCGCCATCGATAATCGACTGGAGGTCTTTCGTTTCATCGACATGCCTTCCTGCGTCGGGCGCAGCGTTCGGGATACACGGAAACGGCACAGTCCGGCACGGGAAGATCCGGGGCGATTACCCCGAACAAACCCGTGCCGGACGGTGCGACCTACAGGCAAACAGCGACTCATGGAGCGGATATAACCACGCGACCAATGCCGCGTAAATTTCATCCAGATTCGGTAAACCTGATGCAGATTCGGTGAAAAGCACAGTGCCCACCGGGCGGCGCGTGCGGTCGCCATCCGGTGGGCACTTTCGCCACGGGCCGAAATTCGCTACGGAACAGAGAGGCGGGGTTGAAGAATCCGTTCTGTGCGCATCGGCCGCGACGGTGGCGCATCCGTCGGAACAGGCTCGGAGGGTTGGGGTTCCACCTGTTCGCCGAGATGCACGTTCTATCGAGGTGCTACAGCTGCCCGCCGCCGCCGATCAGCCACGGATTGAAGGTGCACTCCAGGTTGGGGTGGCCCGCCGGGTCCAGTGCACGCAGCGCGATGGACAGGGCGCGCGGCGAGTACATGATCGTCAAATGATCCGAAACGTCCTGTTCGCAGCCGTCCTGCAAGGTGATGTTCTGTACCGAGGCCCCCGGTCCCGGCCGCAGGAAGGTCAGGTCGTACGGGTTGGTGATCTCGTCGTAGCGGGTGCCGACAATCGTGTAGTCGACGCCGGGAATGGTGTCGCCGTTGGCATTCAGCTGGTTGACGAAATCGGAACCGATCGTCTGCTGGATACCGGCGTGCCCGACGAAGATCTCGATGAAGCCGAGAATGTCGATGCCGAAGTTGTTGATCGCCCGGCCCAGCGCGCCGATGCCGACCAGGGAGGTGCCGTGATGGGTGGCACCGTAGGTGATCAGGTTCTTCACCTTGTCCGCGCCGCCCTCGAACTTGGTGTACCAGTTCGCCATCGCGCCACCCTGCGAGTGCGCCATGATGTCGACCTCGTCGGCGCCGGTCGCCGCGATCACCCGGTCGACGAAGGTGGCGAGTTGCTTGGCGGAGTCCTGGATGTAGCCGGTGCCCATCACGCCGGGCAGCACCGAGCCGAGGCCGCCGCCCTGGACCAGGTTGGACCGGCCGTAATTGAAGGTGAAGGTGCAGAAGCCGGCGTCCTTGATCGGCTGCCCCATGTACGCGTAGCCGTTGTAGGCGTTCATCCAGGTGCCGTGCAGCAGCACCACGGGGCGCGGGTGCGCGGCGGTGGGCTTGCAGTTCCAGTCGTTGGCACCTGGCGGCGCGACGTCCGGATTCATCAGGCCGTGGCCGAAGGCGGCCAGCCAGGAGGTCATCGGCGGGCCGTAACCGACTGTGTCGCTGGCGTATCCGCCGGACAACCCGGAGCTGCTGCCCGAGCCGCCGAAACAGTTGCCCGAACCGTTGCCCGAACCGGCGCCGCTGCCGGAATTGCAGGCGGAGCCGGACGAGCTGCCGGATTCGGCGACCGGCGCCGCCTTCCGGCCCGCGGCGATGTAATCGGCCAGGGACTGCTCGGTCGCCGCGGCCGCCGGGTCAGCGCTCGCGCCGACCCCGGCGATGCCCATGATCAGCACCGAGACACCGGTCAGCACCGCCACCGCGAGCGACGATCGGCCGAAGGTACTTCGTTTCATTGCATGCCTTCCTACGTCGAGCAAGAATTGGTGTCGCAGTGCCGAGGGGGATGCCGTTCGGCGGCACCGAAACTGCGCCAACGCTAAAACCGGGAAGGTCGCAGGCCGACGGGACAGCGCGGTTACTGGACAGCTCACCAAAGCTGCTGTCGCGGTTAGGTATACGACACAGTGCGGCCCGGCAAACCGGTCTATGAGGAATGGTCACAGTGCGGCGGCACGATATTTCCGGTTTCCCACAAAAGGCACGTGCTTATCTCCGAAACGCGGCGGCGCCCGACGGTGAGGTCTACAGACAACAAAACAATTCTGCGGCGAATACCAGCGAATAGCCGAGCATGGGTGAATCTTTCCCGCTGTTCGCAGCCGGCTGATCCTCGGAGCTGCCCATGTTCGCTAATCCTTTTCGCGGACCGTCGTGCCCGGCACGGCGCACCGTACGCACTCTCTTCGGCGCGGTCGCCGTCGCCGCCGCGCTCGTCCACTACCCGGCCGCGCTGGCCGAGGGCACCGGCTCGACCGACCGCGCACTCCCGGATGTGCTGCGGGCCCTGGTGCCGCCCGAACCGGAACCCCTTCCCGCGCTGCACGGTCCGGCGACCGCGATCGTGGTGCTCGGCTACGGCCTGTTGCCCGACGGGTCGATGCGCCCGGAGCTGATCGACCGCCTGCACGCCGGCTTCGTGCAGGCACTGCTCGCCCCGGCGTCGCCGATCATCGTCACCGGCGGCAATCCGCACAACGGCATCACCGAGGCGCGCGCCATGGCGGATTGGTTCGTCGAACACGGCATTGCCCCCGAGCGGATCCATTTGGAGCCGGAGGCGGCGTCGACCGTGCAGAACGCCGAACACTCCGCGCGGATCATGCGGGCGATCGGCGCGCGGGACGCGGTGGTGGTCACCTCGGCCGACCATATCGACCGGGCCGTCGGCACCTTCACCGATGCGGGCGTCGAGGTGGTCGGCACGGTGACACCCGATCAGATACCGCCGCTGGCATGGCAATTCGGACCCGGTTCGTAAGGCAGGAGCAATGATGCGCGACCTTTCCGTCACACCGTCCGACCAGGTCGGTGCCCTGGTGAACCACCGGTACCGGTCCACGACCGCCTACGCGATCGACCGGGCGACGATTCGCGAATTCGCCCGCGCGGTACAGGATTATCACCCGGCGCACTGGAGTGCGGACGCGGCCGCCGAGCTCGGTTTCGCCGGGCTGCTCGCGCCGGCCACGCTGTCCTCGATGATCCTGAACCGGGTGCAGCGGGAAATACTGGACACCTTGATCACCGGTTATCCGCCGACCCGGATTCTGCACGCGGACCAGGTCCTCGACCTCGGCAGGCCGCTGGTCGCCGGCGACCGGCTGAGCTGTGACATCTACTTCGAGTCGTTCCGGCATTTCGCCGACTACGACGTGCTGGCGATCAAGAGTGTGCTGATCGATCAGCACGGCGAGACCGTGCAGACCGGCTCGACCGCGCTGCTCACCAGGACCGGGCTCGCCGAGTCGGTGCAGGGCTACTCCCCTATCCGGCCGGGTCCGAAGCCCGGCAACCTCGTCCCGATGGCCGCTGCCCGCGTCGCCCCGCCGTGTGCGACGCGGATGCCCCGCACCGTCATCGATTTCGACACGCTCGCCGTCGGCACCGAACTTCCTTCGCACACTGTGCATCTCTCGCGCGGTGACGTGGTGAACTACGCGAAGGTGGTGGGTGACGCCGAGTCGGCCACCTACGACGAACGGACCGCGACCGGCCTGCCGTCGGTGGTCGCCCCCGGCATGCTGAAACTCGGTCTGGCAGCGGGCTTTCTGAGTTCCTGGCTCGGTGATCCGTCCGCTGTCAGCAGGTTTCGCGCGCAGTTCGCCCATTTTGCGCACTCCCTGCGGGTCCCGACGCGTGCGACGAGCGCTATCGAGTTCAACGGCCGGATCACCTCCCTCGATCCGCGCCGCCGCCGGGCCACCATCGCGATCGACGCACGGTCCGACGGTCGCAAGCTGTTCGGCTATGCCGCCGCGGAAGTCCGCTTCCCGCCGGCCGATTGAGCCGTGGGCTACACCGCCGAGGTTGTGCGGGCGGCGCTCGCCGAGCCGAGCAGTCCGGTGAGTCGCGCGAGCCGGCGATGCGACTCCAGCCGGGCCGATCGATCGTAAGTGCTTGTGTGCACCAGGATTTCGTCGGCGCCGGTGCTGAGCACCAGCCGCTCCAATTGGTCGGCGACCTCGTCCTCGGTGCCGTGCACCTGACCGCGCAGCGAGTCCTCGAAGATGCGCCGTTCCCGATCGGTCATGGTCATCGCCTCGATCTCGGCGGGCGGGATCAGCGTCGGGAATTCGCCGCGGGTCCGCGAATACGCGTTCGACCACGCTTCAGGCAGCAGCAGCCGGTGCGCCTCCTCGGTGCTGTCGGCGATGACGACCGACCCCGACACCATGACGTACGGGTGCTTGCCCCAGGCGGTGGCGCGGAACTCGGTCCGGTAGCGCTCGATCGCCTCGATCATCCGGTCCTGCCCGCCCACCGCGGCGATCACCAGCGGCAGCCCGAACCGCGCGGCCCGCTCCGCCCCGGAGCCGGTCGCCAGCAGGAACGCCGGAATCCGCAGCCCTTCGGCAGGCCAGCCGTGCACGCCGTTGCGGCCGTGGTCGAAGTAGTCGAGCAACTCGGTCAGCTGGGCGTCGAAGTCCTCGGCGTCGCGCTTGTCGTGGCCGAGTGCACAGCGTACCCCGTCGGTGAAGCCGACCGAGCGGCCCAGACCCATGTCGATCCGGCCCGGATACAGCGACTCCAGCACGCCGAACTGTTCGGCGACGATCAGTGGCTGATGGTTGGGCAGCATCACCCCGCCGGTGCCGATCCGGATGCGTTCGGTCGCCGCCGCGGCCGCCGCGGCGAGCACCGTCGGCGCCGACCCGGCCACACCGGGCACGCTGTGGTGCTCGGACACCCAGAAGCGGTGATACCCCCACTCCTCGGCGAGCCGGGCGAACTCGACAGTGTCGCGCAGCGCCGCAGGGTGACTCTGCCCGCGCCGAACGCGCGAGCGGTCCAGGATCGAGAACCGGACGGAGGGAAGTGCCGAGGTCATACCTTTGTCAACGCAACAACCTCCCGCTGATTCCACCCGACCACAGCACAGCCGCACTCTCTCTCGGGATCCGCACCGACTCTGGGCACCGTAAGCAGTGCGGATCCCGAGAAAGAGTGCGGATATTCCGGCAGCGGCGTCAGTAGAGGGCGGGCGTCAGGAATTCCCATGCCTTGGGGAGTTGCGCCTCGAAATCGGGCCAGGTGTGCATGCCCGCGGTGTCGTAGTGCACGGCAGCGGGGATGTTCAGCTCGATCAGCCGTCCGGCGAACCGCTCGGTGCACGAGCGGGCGCCGGCTTCCAGCGCCGCGCCGCCGCCCGCCAGCCGCAGCGCCTCGACGATGGTGGGCGACTGCGCGATGGCCACCAGGTCGGCGCCGGTGGGCACGCCGGTGGCGGCCGAGAGGTAGATGGCGGTGCCGCGCAAGGCTTCCGCGCCGAGCAGGCTGTCGTGTGCCGCCCACTCCGGCGATGTCGGTGGGCCCCAGAGGTTTTCGACATTGCCGCCGCGCGAGGCGACGGTGATCGTGGTAACGGCGCGGCCCAGTGGATCCGCCGTCGAATAGCACCCGCTCATCCCCGCCACGGCGTGGTAGCGCCCCGGATGCCGTTGTGCCAGCATCATTGCCGCCTGCGCGCCCATCGAGACCCCGGCGATGGCGCGGCGGCCGCTGGACCGTAACAGCGATTCCACGATCGGCGGCAGTTCCTCGGTGAGGAAGGTTTCCCACCGGTTCAGGCCGAGGGCGGTGTCGTGCCGGACCCAGTCGCTGTACATGCTGCCGGTGCCGCCGCCGGTCAGCACCACGTCCACCGGTTTGTCCGCGAAGAACTCCGCCGCGCCGCCCTTGCTCAGCCAGCCCGAGGTGGCCTCGCCGTCGACGCCGTCGAGCAGGTACAGCGTCGGGCGCGGTGCCGTGCCGGTGCCGCGCAGCACGTCGACCTCGATCACCCGCCGCATGGCCGCGGACGAGATCCGCAGCCGCTCGCGCTGCGGGCCCACGCTGTCGATCGAGAGCAGCCCGGTCCTGGTCATCGCCGGGTCGACGGCGGGCGGCGGGGCGCTCGCTACGCCCGGAGTGTCGGCCACCGCGGGCACAGCGACCGTCGCGGCGATGACTGCCATCGCCGCCGCGCTGATCGGACCCCGGAGTCTCATGGTTTCGCGGCGGCTCGTTCTGCCTGTCTGGCCGCCACCCGGTCGCGCTGTTCTTCGAATCGTGTTGCCTTCTCGGCCAATTCGTCGAGGTAGGCGCCGAGCTCGTCGCGGGCGCGTTCACCGTCGCCGGATAGGTCGGTGCGCTCGAACACATCCCACGCTCGCAGCACCGGCCGGACCACCACGTCGAGGTGCTGGCGCAGATCGTAGATGCCGTGTTTGGCGAGCACGACCGCGTTGCGGCGGAAGTTCGGCTGGGTGAGGCCGGGCATCTGGAAGCGCGTGACGACGTCGGTGATGGCACGCAGCGTCTCGTTCGGCATCAGGTCGAGAGCCGCGGCGCTGATGTTGCGATAAAAGATCATGTGCAGATTTTCGTCGGCGGCAATCCGTTGCAGCATACGCTCGGCGATGGGTTCGTCGCACGCGGTTCCGGTGTTGCGATGACTGATTCTGGTGGCTAATTCCTGCAGCGTGACATAGGCGACCGAACGCAGGAACTGCTGGCCCTTCACGGGTTTCGCGATACCGGTGGTCATATGCGCCATCCTGGCCTGTTCCAGCAGCACCGGATCGACCGCGCGGGTGACCACCAAATAGTCGCGCATGACGATGGCGTGGCGATTCTCCTCGGCGGTCCAGCGACCGACCCAGGTGCCCCAGGCGCCGTCCAGGGAGAAGGTTTCCGAGATCTCCCGGTGATAGGACGGCAGATTGTCCTCGGTGAGCAGGTTGGTCACCATGGCGGTCCTGGCCACCTCGGTCAGCCTCGATTGACCGGGCTCCCAGTCTATTCCGCCCATCGCGGCGAAATTGCGGCCGTCGTCCCACGGCACGTAATCGTGTGGATTCCAGGCCTTGGCTTTGCGAATGTGGTCATTGAGCAAACGTTCGGCGACGGGTTCCAGTTCACACAGAATATCGCGATCGGTCAACGCGGTGGTCACACGGACTCCTTATGCTCGGCGCGGCGGAATTCGACCCTAAAGGCGAGACATCAAGCGGAACGACTGATTTCATGATCGTTGGGCGAGGTGACGACGGGAATCCGGACCGGCTGGGCCGGGTCACAATCGGGCGAATCCTGCGGTTCGGCCACCCGGTAGAGCCCGGGCGCCCGCTCCGCGCCGCGGATACGGTCCAGCAGATCGTGTGTGCGCGCGGCGAGTTCGGGAATGCGCGCGGTCGCACCGACCGCCGCCACGGCGGTCAGCGGCACCTCGGCGGCGTCGCTCAGCATGGCGAGCACCTCGGCGGTCATCGCGGGCGAGCCGATGCGGGCGGGCCGGACATCGGTGGGCACGAGCACGGTGCCGCCCGCCGCGGACAGCAGCGACAAGGCCCGGGAGCCCAGCGGTTTGGCCAGCGCGGACTGCACCCTGCGCAATTTGCGCCGGGCCGCCGCGGCGCCGAGGCCGGGTCTTCGCTCCTCGGGATGGGCCGGAATGCTCAGCGCCACCACCTGATACGCCGGTGCGACCGCGATCCCGGTCTGCATCGCCAGATCGCCGACGGCATGGCCGCCGAGCAGTGCGGACACCAAAGTCTGTGCGGCTGTTTGGTGTTCCCTGGCCACCACTCGATGCTCGTCGACATAGGCGGTCGACGCCGTGAGCGTCACCATTTCCAGGATTCGCAAGATCAGTTGCGCCCCCGCGACGACGTCGTCGCCTTCGGTATCCGCCGCGACGAATTCGAGCCCGGCTCGAATTTCGTCGTGGTAGGCGGCCAGCACCGTTTCCAGCGCGATGCCTTCGCGTGCCCAACGCGTTGCGGTACCCGCGATTTCGGGCGGCTCGGCCACCCGCGACGGTGTCCGGGGCGCGAGCAACCGCACCGCGGCGACCACACAATCTCGGGTGGTGGCCGTGACCTCGCCCGGCAGACCGGCGCCCGCGTGCCCGGCTAAGTAGTCGAGCAGTTTCGTCGCCAAACTCGCGGAACTCGAACTCACTTGCATTGCCGTCATGACTCATGAAGGCTAGCGCCGGATCGTGATCAAATCGGGATACGAGCGCGAAATCGGGGATCTCATCAGTGATCTCGCCACCCATTGGGCGAATTCACAAGCCACCGAGTGATTTTCGGCACAGCCAACCGACCACCCGGGCATGATTTCGGCGGCGACCGCGCATTCGGCCCGCCGGGATTTTCCACCGCACAGCGGCCGCGCGCATCAAAGAATGTGTGACGCAGCGCCGACCGCGCATTCCGGCGCTGCGTCGGCGTCACCTTAACGTCGCCCGAGGGTCCCCGAACAGACATCCGCGCGAACCTCGGGACCACTCATCGGCGCGGCCCGCGCAGACTGGTAACTTGCACAAACACCGTGCCCCTGCGCAGGCCGCTCGGGGTGTCCCATACACCGAGAGCGGGCCGACCGCACCTGTGAGCTGTCCCATCGGATGTGACGAACAACTGTGCAGTAGCTCTCACCACGGATAACATCGAGCGCTGCGCCCCCGTACGGCGACGCTGCAGAGTTTCGAAGGGCAAAACACTACCTATGACCGGTACGCGAGAGAAGCTGGAAGAGCTGCGGGGGATCCTGGAGCTCGCTGAGGAACCCGCCGGCGAGACCGGCATCGCGAAACGCAAGACCAAAGGCATTCCGAGCGCGCGGGAACGGGTGCGGGCGCTGCTCGACCCGGGCAGCTTCGTGGAGATCGGCGCGCTGATGCGCCAGACGGCGCAACCGGGCGCCATGTACGGCGACGGCGTGGTGACCGGCCGCGGCCGCATCGACGGTAGGCCCGTCGTGGTGATCGCGCACGACCAGACCGTGCACGGCGGTTCGGTCGGTGAGATGTTCGGCCGCAAGGTCGCCACCGCGATGGAGTTCGCCTACGAGAACGCCTGCCCGGTGGTGGCGATCAACGACTCCGGCGGCGCCCGCATCCAGGACGCGGTCACCTCGCTGGCCTGGTACGCGCTGATGTGCCGGCGCCAGGGCGACATGTCCGGCTATGTGCCGCAGGTGGCCATCATGCTCGGCAAGTGCGCGGCCGGTTCGGTGTACGGCCCGGTCAATATGGACGTGCTGGTCGCCACCGAGAAGTCGTACATGTTCGTCACCGGCCCCGAGGTCACCAGGGAGGTGACCGGCGCCGACGTGAGCGCGGACGAGCTGGGCGGCGCCGCGGCGCTGGCCCGCAACGGCACGGTGCACCACGTCGCGCCCGACGAGCAGGCCGCCTTCGACTGGGTGCGCAGCTACCTGAGCTTCCTGCCGTCGAGCTGCCTGGAGCTGCCGCCGGTGGTGAACCCCGGTCTGGAGCCGGAGGTGACCAGCCATGACCTGGAACTGAATTCGATCATCCCGGATTCGGACAAGGTCGGCTACGACATGCACGAGATCCTCGTCCGGATCTTCGACGACGGCGACTTCCACGAGATGGGCGCGGCCACCGCGCAGAATCTGATCACCGGTTTCGCCAGGGTCGACGGCCGCAGCGTCGGCGTCGTCGCCAATCAGCCGCAGGTGCTCGGCGGCGCGCTCGACGCGCAGTGCTCGGACAAGGCCACCCATTTCATCCGGCTCTGCGACGCCTACGGGCTGCCCCTCGTCTTCGTGGTCGACACCCCCGGCGTGCTGCCGGGCATCGAGGAGGAGCGCAGCGGCGTGATCAAGCGCGGCGGCCGCTTCTTCCGCGCGGTCATCGAGGCGACCGTGCCGATCGTGACGGTGGTGACCCGCAAGGCCTACGGCGGCGGCTACGCGGTGATGGGCTGCAAGCAGCTCGGCGCCGACATCAGCCTGGCCTGGCCGACCGCCCGGATCGCGGTGATGGGCGCCGAGAGCATGGTCGGCATCGTCGGCCGCAGGCAGCTCGAGGCCGCCCCGGTCGATCAGCGTGCGACGGTGCGCCAGCAGATGATCGACTTCTACAACGCCACCATGGCCACGCCGTGGATCGCCGCCGAACGCGGCTACATCGACGCGGTCATCGAGCCGTCGCAGACGCGGCTGGAGATTCGCAAGGCCCTGCGGTTGCTGCGCGACAAGAACACCGCCAAGCCGAATCCGCGCAAGCACAGCCTCTTGCCGGTGTAGTCGAGCGCGTCCGGTCGCGCTGTGTCACAACGCGACCGGACGCCGACAGTGGCGTATTCGCGTCAGCTGTGGCTGCCCCAGCGCAGATCCGCTGTCGCCCACTCCATTTCCCACATCCGCAGCCGCCTGCGGTCGAGGCTGCTGCGCAGCGCGACGTAGCAGCCCGCCGCCACGGCCATGGTGCCGAGCACAGCGCCGGTGGTGAACAGCACCGCCTTGCTGAGCGCCTGGCTCGGCGACGGCGGTTCGACGAGCTTGCCCGCGCTGTTGCGCCAAATGGTCACGGCCTGACCGGGTTGCACGACGGTGGTCGATTGGTAGTCCTCGTTGTGCACCACGCCGTCGGCGTCTGTCCACCGGACCTTGGCCGGCATGATCGGCGCGTACAGCGGCGCCTTGCCGGTCTCGGTCACCGTCGCCTCGATCCGCTGCAACTGTGCCGTTTTCGCCTGCACCACAGCGGTTTCGGTGTGATAGACCCGCGCGCCGACCGACATCACCAGCACCGGTACGAGTATCAGGAACACCAGCGCCAGGGCTACCCCCACCATGGTCTGCACCCGGTCTTCTTTGCGGCGCATGGGATTTCGATCGAGTCCGACGCGACGGCACGTCCTGCGATACATATTCACCGACCCTGTGGTCATGACGGTGACTCCTCGGTCCGGAATTCGGTGGTGAGTGCGACGAGTGTGTCGAAATATCCCTCGATGAGGTCGGGCAGGCCGCTCGGATCGTCGCCGGCGGCCCAGGTCTGCAAGGCCGAGATCAGCAGGCCCGCACCCGCGGCCACCGCGGTGGCCGGGCGCAGGTCCCGCTCCGGGTCGACGCCGAGCCGGGCGGCAATGATCCGCACCGATTCTCGCTGACCTTCGATGCGGATGCGCTGATATCCGGCGAAAAGTTCGGGTTCTTCCTCGAAGCGCTGGAACAGCGCCCACCGCCTGGCCAGCAGCGCGGCGCGTTCGCCGCGGTATTCGGCGTCGAACCAGTCGTGCACGGCGTTGCGGTAGGCGACCAGCGGCGATTCGTGCGCCGGTCGGCGACACAGGGCCTCGTTGAACAGGTGGACGTCTTGGTCGACATCGCCGAGGATCGCCTCCGCGATGGACGTGAAATGCCGACTGAAGGTGCGCCGGGTGACGCCGGCCCGCACCGCGATGTCCTCGACGGCGACCGCGCCGAGCCCCCGCTCGGTGAGCAGCTCGAAGGCCGCACGCGACAGCGCTTCCCGGCTGCGTCTGGTCCGCAGCCTGCGGCCATCGAGATCGACACCGGTGTCGCTCATAATGTCACTTTACCACCTTATTGTCCCATTGGGACAATACTTCGCGCCCTGCGAGGACTCGGTTTCGGGGGTCACGCTGACCGACCTCGACCGAGCGCGCTACAGAGCGCGAACGTCCAGTTTGTTCGACTATCGGGTGCCCAATTGAGCCGAGCCGAATCCACTTCGGCCGAGCGGAATCACTTGACGAAAAGCCGTCAGACTCGGCGGGTGCCGGCCGGCTGATCGAGGATCGGCGGCTGACGGCGGCGCAGCGCTTCCAGCAGCGAGATGGTGTACTCCGGCGGCGCGGCGTGCACCGAGAGTTGGTTGGCCACGGCGCGATACGCGTCCACGTCGGCCTGCTTGTCCAGGTACAGCGCGCTGGTGAGCTGCTGGAGATAGACGATGTCGGGCAGGTCGGCCTCGGCGAAGCGGAGCATGGTGAACGCGCCGTCGGCGAGCGCAGGCCCGCCGACATGGTCGGCCAGCACCTGGACGGTGATGTTGCGCTTCTCGACGACTTTCAGTAGGTGATTGATCTGGGCGTTCCACACCGCGGATCCGCCGATCGGCCTGCGCAGCGCGGCTTCCTCCACGATCACCCAGAGCTGCGGCGGATGCGGGCGGCTCAGGATCTCCTGGCGGCGCATCCGCAGCGCGACGCGGCGTTCGATGTCGGGCTGTAGCTCGCCCGAGTGGGCCAGCGACAGCAGCGCGCGGGCATACTCCGGGGTCTGCAGAAGTTCGGGCACCGCACGCGGTTCGTAGGCGCGGACCAGTGTTGCCGCCTGTTCCAGGCCGAGGTACGTGTCGTACCACCTGGGTAACCAGTCGTTGTCGCGGTGCCACCAGCCCGACTGATTGCCCTGCCGCGCCAGCTCCAGGAATTCCTCGCGCTCGGTGGGGTCGGTGACCCCGTAGAGGTCGAGCAGATCGGTCAGGTCCCGCACCCGGAAACCGGTGCGGCCGAGCTCCAACCTGCTGATCTTCGAGTGCGAGCCGCGAATGGCCTCGCCCGCGTCCTCGCGGGTCATCCCGCAGGCTTCACGGAGTTTGCGCAGCCTGCTGCCCAGCATCATGCGCAGCACCGTCGGTGCGCCCGCCGGAACTGCCCCACCGATCAGCGAGGATTCAGCCGACTGACGCACCTCCGAAGGACGCATAGATCGAGTCTGCCATGCGAAGCTTGTCTGTTTCTACTGACCAAAGACCCTGTGCCCGGTGCCGGGCCCTCGATACAGCGCCAGCTCACAGTGGATCCAGCGCCGAACCGGCGCGCGGGATCAGCGCAGCGCGACGTCCGCCGTCGCGCGACCGAACAGCTTGCGGCCGTCGCAGGTGGCGGTGAGGGCGACGGTCGCGGTCCGCCGTTCCGGGTCCAGCGACTTGACCTTGCCCCGGAATTCGATGGCACTCGCCTTGGTCGCCGCGACCGGCGCGAACCCGGCGAACCGCACGCCGTAGCTGGTGACCGCGGCGGGATCGCCGAGCCACGAGGTCAGATACCCCGCGCCGAGACCCATCGTCAGCAAGCCGTGCGAGACCACGTCCGGCAGGCCCGCACTGTGCGCGACCGCGTCGCTGAAGTGGATCGGATTCGAATCACCGGACACCCCTGCGTAATTCACCAGGTCACCGCGCGACAGCGGCATCGACTGCACGGGCAGCTCCATGCCGACGGACAGTTCGTCGAAACTCGGCACGGTGCGCGGGGTCCGCTTGCGGTCGAGCGGGTCGGTGCGCACGGGTTCGTCGAAGCACTCGACCACACCTGAGTCCTCGCCGAGCGTGCTCCGCTGCGTGGCGGCATCGTGCCGATCGGCGGTCGACTGGCCGGTCATGATGACGCCGTCGACCGCGGACCGCAGCTCGGTGGCGATCGCCACGCCGGTCTGCGCGACGGCGGTCGAGGTCGCGATCTGCAGCAGTTCCTTGTGCTGGTTGGTGAGCACGCTCTTGGTCACCATGAAGTCTTTGTCACCGAACTGCCGGAACGACTCGATATAGGAGACGCAGTGCAGCTGGTCGCCGGCCAGCACCGGGCGGTGCACCTCGATGGACTGCTCGGTCTGCAGCACCTGGCCGATGTCGTAGGCGGTGAGCACCGACTCGAACATCTTGCGCTGCATCAACATCAGCACGATCGAGGTGAAGGTCAGCGGCGCGATCAGCGCGTCGTAGCCGAGCTCCGCGGCGGCCGCCTCGTGCCAGTGCGCCGGATGCCGCTCGTGCACGGCGCGGGCGAATTCCCGGATCTTCTCGCGCCCTACTTCGTAGTGCTCGGTCATCCGGTAGTGCCGGCCCACCAAGGCCAGGGCCTGTTCGGACGCGGTGGTCGTGATGTCGTTCATCTGCCTCTTTCGAAAAGTCCCGGCGTCGAGCCCGCCCGGACCGGCCCACAATACCGAAACACGGCAGAGTCGAATCGCGTGGGCGGCAAGTCCGGACGTCGCCCAACCGGCATCGTGCAGGGTTTGTGGTCCGTCATAGATCGCGACAAGCGCGGCAAACGCTAACAGCAATAATTCAGTGGGCTTGACGGCGCGCCGGGGTTCGGCAAATCGTCAGCACTCATTCGGTGCGGGCACTCCCTGAAGCCGATCGTCGAGCCACAGCATGGCCTCCGGATAACCGAGCCCACCGGCGATGATGTGCTCGCCGAGCACACTGCGATAAACCGAAGGCACGCCGAGCCTGCATTGCTCGAGATAGAGATTGCGCGCACCTTCGGCCGGGATCCAGAATTCCTGCTCGCCGTTGTAGATATACAGCGGCGTGCCCGACTTCATCTCCGCCATCCTGGTCACCCGGTAGATCTCGGACGCGACCTCGGAGTGCAGCGGGTCGGGGATATTGGCGGCGATATCGATCGGCAGCATGAGCAGACCGATCGCGCCGAAGGTGCTGCCGCAGAGGTTCTTCACCGGCGAGGTCGCCACCCACTGCGCCAGATTGTTCATGCGCGCGAGGATCTCCGGGCGCTCCCGGCCGATGCCGAACACCGCGCCCATGAAGATCGCCGAGGCCAGGTTGCCGTTCATGCTGCGCGCCAGGATCTCGTAGTCCGCCGGCACGCCGCCCAGCACCGCGCCGACGATGACGTCCGCCAATTCGGGTGCGTACCCGTCGATCAGCTTCACCGCGCCGTGTGTGGCGATGGCGCCGCCGGAGTAGCCGGCCATGCCGAACTTGCTCGCGCCGAACTCGTCCGGGAGCAGGCCGCGCACCGCACGGATGCCGTCGAGCACCGCGTGGCCCGCGACGAACGGCTCGGCGTAGGCCATCCGCGGACCCTCGTGATCCGGGATGAGCACCGCGTAACCGCGCAGCGCAGCGACGTAGCTGGTCGGCGGGATGAAATCGGTGACGCTGGTGTCGGGGTTGAGGCCGTGCGCCAGCGTGTATCCCGCGGTGCAACTACGGCCGAGCGCATCGATCGGCAAATTGTTGACCACCACCGGACGAGGACCCTGCCCCGGCCAGGCCGCGCTCGGCACCACCAAGGTCGCGGTCGCGAAGGAGGGCGCGCCGTGCGCGTCGGTGGTGCGGTACTTGAGCAGTTGCGCGCGCTGGGTCGGCAGCAGCATCAGCGGTGCGGCCGTCGCGGTGATGTCCCTGACCTCGATAATCTGCCCCGGGGCCAGTTCCGCAAGGTCAGCAGGCCAGGCATCGAACATCGGATCACCGACGTTCGCGGGCATCGACGCGTCGCGCAAGGCGACCACCGACGGCCCGAGACTGCTGGCCTGCCAGCCGGGCGTGGACGACTCGGGGGCGGGGGCGATCGGCGGCGGCGGGATGACCTGATCGATCAGCTTCTGCACGCCGGGCAGCAGCGAACCACCGGGCGGCGGTGGCGGGAACAGCCCGGGGAATTCAGGCAACGCGGGCAGGCCGGGTGGCGGGGGCAACGGCTCGGCGGCCGCCTGCCCCAGCGTGGTCGGGCAGACGAGCAGCAGTGCCATGGCAATGGCGGGTAAGCATCTCATGGCACACGCCTTTGGGTGCGGACGTCGGGTTCACCTGGCGCGCAGGGAGATGCGACGTGCGCCCCCGAAAGGCCCTGTTGTACCAGACAGTCAGGCTAACCCGCCGTACGCGCTGCGACGCGCCGAAACGACCGAGTTGTGGGTGACACGTGGCCGAACCGCAACAACCGAGCCCAATGCCGCTCGTGGCGAGACAGGTTCGGCTCGGTGCTGTGCGTGGTTTCAGCAGTTGTTCGGGGCGGGCTCCCCTCGGAAGCGGGCGTCGAGCCAGTTCAGCGCCGACGGCATGCCGAGCACCGCCGCGGTGAGATGGTCGGGCACCGGAATCTGTTCGGACTGCACCGCCGCCCCGGCGGCACACCAGCGCTTGGCGGTGTTCACC
The DNA here is from genome assembly GCF_015355715.1 of Nocardia sp. XZ_19_369. Taxonomy (NCBI): domain Bacteria; kingdom Bacillati; phylum Actinomycetota; class Actinomycetes; order Mycobacteriales; family Nocardiaceae; genus Nocardia; species Nocardia sp. XZ_19_369. The sequence goes on from NZ_JACVED010000002.1 coordinate 996,980, forward strand.
ACGGCGTCGATCGGGATGAGCCCGTCGATCGGCGAATGCCATTCGAACACCGGCGTTTTCGGCACGCCGTCGTAGAGCTCGAGGCTGTTCTCCTCCACCACCGCGCGGGCGGTGCTGTCGTTGATCATCGACGTCGACTTCGCGAAGTCCAGCGCGCCCTTGCCCGCGCCCGCGGAGAGGATGTCGTTGGTGCAGCTGTTGGCCATCTTCGCCCGGGCGGCGAGGCCGCGCTCGTTCAGTTGCTCGCTGAGCGGGAAACGCTCGGGATACTCGCGTTCCAGGCCGAGACCCGCGGCCAGCGCGAGCCCGAACACCGGATGCGAGCCCAGACCGAGCCCTTCCAGCATCTTCACCAGGTTCATCGGCACGCCGCCCATCGCCGCGCCCGCGATATCCAGTTCGGGTGCGTACTTCGGGGCGAGCGCCGCGGCCCACGCCGTGGCCATGCCGCCGCCGGAGTAGCCGACCATCGATACCGGGCTCTGCCGCACTTTCAGTTCGGCCACCTGCTTGACCGCGCGGATGCCGTCGAGGGTGATCTGACCACCCAGCTTCGCCGCGCCGTAGGCGAAATTCGGGCCGAGATGATCGGGCAGCGCCACCGTCCAGCCACGTTGCAACAGCACATTCCAGCCCGGCGCCTCGCGCACGACGAGATTCGGGTCTTCGGTGTAGAGCACCTTGGAGACCGAGCATTCGGCGCCGAGCCCGTTGATGATGTGCTGGAACGACAGCAGCGGCCCGTCCTCGACGTGCGCGCGCGGCGTGAGCACGGTGGTGGTTGCCGCGATCGGCTTGCCCTCGGAGCTGGTGGAACGGAAACGCACGACCGTCACTGTGGTGTCCGGGAAGATCAGCAGTGGCGGCATCACCCGGGTCGCGAGGACATCGCCGGGATTCTTGTCGGCGATATCGGCCGGGGTCGAATAGAAGGGGTCGGGGTCGGGTGCGGGATACAGCGGGGAGCCGGTGCCGGGTCCGGCCGTCGTGGCGACGAGCGCCAGCCCGACGGCCATCGCGCCGAACGCCCGGAGCACTCTGTTACGGGTCGCTCCCCTGCCCATAGAACGTAGGGCCTGACTCATCGATAGATGCCTCTCGAATGGGTCCAACGTTGTGACTCATCCTCGGCAATTTCGCCGACGAGCGGCAGAGCAGGTGGAGATCATGTTGATATCTCACAAGTTTGGAGCGACCGGTCTGTGATGGTTGTCCGCATTCGCTCGTGACACGACCCCACCATCGCGCGGCGGCCCTGTGACATGTCCAGCCAACGAGACGGAACATGTTCCGGTCCATGGCCTGGCCTTACCTTCACAACTACCCGGCGCGGTTGCCGCGCCCGGTCCGGAAGGAGACGGTGGCATGGACGGCACTGTGCGCAGACTGGCTTACCGCGAGAACATCGACGAGGCGCCAACACGGCGCGTCACCGTGTACTTCGACGGCCCGACTCCCGATGACGCGCTGGTCCTCGAATACGCGGCAAGCAGCACGGAGGCCTGGGAATTCACCTCCGCCGCGGTGCACGCCGGGCTCACGGTCACGGTGGACGGCATGGTGCGGCCCGGATTACGCCGACTCCCCTGCCGATCGCTCTGGCACTGAACGGATTCCGCCGCGTGGGCGGCGGAAATCACCGTGTTTCAGCACATTCCGCAATTCGGCACCGCACGCCAGTCGGCACCGAGTGCAGTTTCAGAGGCCTGTCTAGGCCGGATCCAACACACGATGCAGGAAGGACACCGCATCGGGCAGCGCCGCCCGCGCGGCACCCAGATGATCGCCGGGATAGAGGTGGGTTTCCAGGTCGGTGCCCGACAAGCGCAGCTCGGCAAGCAGTTTGGCGGTCAACGGCGGCGGCACCTCCATATCCGTCAGGCCCTGCCCGACGAACAACGGCAGCGTGTACCCGGCGGTCGGTATCCGCATCATCGCCCGCGCGGCGGCCCACAGCGCCGGATCGTCGAGCGGCTTGGCCAGCATCGCGCCGATCGCGACGTCGGCCAGCCTGGCATTCGCCTCGGTGATGCACTCCGACTCCACCACCCGCAAGGCCTCCTGGCCGGTCTCGGTCAGGTAGCTGTCGACATCGAGTTCCGGTGCGCTCGCGCGCAATCCGGCCAGCAGCATGGCCACGTACGCAGGTGTCTTCTCCAGCGGCAACCGCGGAATCCACGGGCCGGCGAGCGGAATGAGCAGCTCGAGGTTCGACGGCGGGCCGGTGGCGGCCGCGCCGCGCAGTTGCAGTTCCGGCGCGTCGGACGGCGCGAGATTCGCCGTGAACAAAGCGGCTTGGGCGCCCTGCGATTGGCCGAACACCGCCCACTTGGTGCCCAGGGTCGGTGCGACCGCCCGCGCGGCACGGACACCGTCGATCACGCTGCGAGCCTGCGAGGGTCCGTCCAGGTAGGGGTGCGTGCCGGGGGTGCCGAGGCCGACGTAGTCCGTGACCATCACCGCGTATCCGGCCCGCAGCAGCTCCGGATACAACGTATCCAGGTAGTACACCCGGGGTTCCAGGGTGAACGCGCACTGATCGGCGATCCCGGTTGTGCCGTGCGCGTAGGCGACGATCGGCCAGCCACCGGGTGGCGGCGGGCCCTCGGGCACGTAGATCGCCGCAGTGCTCTGCATCGGTCCGCGTGGCCCGCGCGACCAATAGGTGAGCCGCTCCGCCGTCGCCGCGCCGTCCACCCGGAAGCGCCCGGTCAGTTCCACCGAATTCGTCACCGTGCCCGGTGCGTCACCCACTGCCGCCACCGCGGGCGTCGCGAACGCGAGGCCCACCGAGATCACGACCCCGGCCGCCCCCGCCATGATCCGTGTACACATCATCGAACGACTATCCCCATCCGGGTCTCCAGGAGCAAGCCACCACAATCGGTGGCCTAACCGGGGGCAGCATGCCATTCGACCGAGTGTCGTCGGGGCGCGGCTCGGCCCGCGCTGCGGTCGACCGAGATGCCGTAGGTACCGGGCGGTCGCTAGGCTCGAAGGGCGGGGCCGGATCACCGACGGTCCGAACGCGACGCGGAAGGAGCCGGAGTGGGGCACCCGAATCGGCCGACTCGCGCGTCGCGGCGGTCCGATATCGCGCGTCAGGCCAGGACGACCGTGCTGCTCTTTGCCGCACTGCTGCCGACTGCCTGCGGGTCGAATGCCCCGGCCGATCAGTCGGTGACCACGTCTTCCGTCACGACCTCCGCCCCACTGCCGTCCCGGACGGTTACGACAGCCCCTGGCACGTCCCGGGCAGCTGCCACACCCACCGTCGACCCCTACGCGGGGATGCCGCTGATCGACCACGTCGAGTGGATCGAAACCGTCGACGGGTCACGGCTGCGCGTCTACCCGACAACCGCCGGGCGGCAGACCACTTTTCCGGGCACCGATGAACGGGCCTGGCAGGAAGTGCTCGCGGAATCGCCGGACGCGGACACGCCCGGCATGCGTGATCAATTCATCTGCCATTGGATCTGGGCACGATTGGTCGAGCCGAACAAAACGAGTTGGAATTTGGAACCCTGGCGTCCGGCGGTCGGTTATCAGGCCACCGTCGATGCGCGCTGCAACCCGGGTGGCCCCGAACGCTGAGTCCAGGACCGCCCCCGATCGGAAGGACCGACCCATGCGCATTGTCATCGCAGGCGGACACGGAAAGATCGCCCTGCTCCTCGCCGACCTGCTCACCCGCCGCGGCGACGAGGTCGTAGCGCTCATCCGCAATCCCGACCACGCCGCGGACGTGACCGCCGTCGGGGCCGAACCCGCCGTGCTCGACCTGGAAAGCGCCGCAACCGCACACCTGATGGATACCGTGAAGGGTTCGGACGCAGTGGTTTTCGCGGCGGGCGCGGGGCCGGGCAGCAGCGCCGAACGCAAGTACACTGTCGACAGGGACGGCTCTGTCCGGCTGGCCGACACCGCCGAACGGGCAGGCGTGCGGCGTTTCGTGCAGATCTCCACGATGGGCGCCGGTCAACCTCCCGCACCCGGGAGCGACGACATCTGGGCCGCCTACATCGATGCCAAGACGCAGGCCGAAAACGACCTGCGCGAGCGGATTCTGGACTGGACGGTCCTGCGGCCGGGGCGCCTCATCGATACCGCGGGCACCGGACTGGTCACCCTGGCCGCACCCCGCGTTCCGCGCGGCGACATCCCCCGAGCCGACGTCGCCGCCGTGCTCGCCGAACTGCTGCCTGCGACACACACCGCGGGCGCGACACTCGAACTCGTCTCCGGCGACACGGCGATCAGCAGGGCGGTTGCCGAGCTCGCCGACAGCATCGTTTCGGGAAATGCTGCCCCCCTTGCCGATTGACCTTCGCGTTCTCGTTAGGAGAGAGCAAACTTGTTCAGCCGCATCGTGTCCATGAAAATCCGGGAGGGATCGCGCGCCGACTTCCTCGACGCCATCTCCCGCAGTGCGGTGTCGGCCCTGCGCGACGAGCCGGGTTGTCTGCGCTTCGATGTCTGTGCCGACCGCGTCGATCCGCATCGATTCTTCCTCTACCAGCTATATACCGACGACGAAGCGGCCGAGGCACACCGCTTCACCGAACATTTTGTGGCCATGCGGGCAGCGGCCGACCGGTATGTAGAACCCGGCACGCAGATTCATTACAGCACAGACGTCCTTTTTGCCAACTGATCGTCTTATTGGAACACCGTGTCAGCAAACTTGCAGACGCCAAATCCCGCACGTGCGCTTGCAAATCGATCGTGCAGATGTACTTGCATCTGAAAGGCACAGCGACCTAAACTCAGTCGCGCAACGCTTTACAGGGGACAACCAGGGGAGGCCGGATGGTCGAGCCGAAGGCAGAAGTCGCCGTGGGTCCGCTGCCGCCAAACGTCAGGGGCGTTCGAATGAACCAACCACTCTCCGCCGGCGGCCGGCTCGGAATAGCCGCCGCCGCACTGGTCGACAAGCCAGCGAACGGTACAAAAATGAGCACACCGTCGGCCCGTAGCGGCCAAAGGAACACCGCGTACTCGCGGGAAACCGCCGTCGCGTTCGTCATCGATGCCGTCGAATCCAAGGGTGCGGCCACCCGACATGATTTCGACATCGACCGGATCGTCACCACGGCGCACGACGTCGTCGACGACTGGGACTTCCATACACTGCAGCCTTCGACGTTCTGGCGGATTGCCTCCAGCTTCATCAGGCAGTAACACTTCCGGGCAGCCCGATGTCCGGCGGACACCGAATTGCCTTGTGCCGCAAGCACTGAGCCACCCTGCTCCACTGGCGATGATCCACCCTCAGGCCCAGTACTCGCGACACAAGGCATTACGGCCCCACCCCGACTTGCGCCGCCCACCCGCGCCCCCGGCCCCCAATCGGAGCCGCCGCGCCGCCCCGCCGAAGTGTTCCGCAGCCCTAGTGAAGGTCCACGAGCCCGCGCCAAGTCACCCAGCGCCCCCGCCCCATTGCGCAGCGCCCGGGTCCCGTCGCCCAGCGGCACCGCCGAATAGCTGAGCATCCGCGCCTGATTGCGCGGCACCCCCGCCGGGTCGTTCAGCGCTCGCGCTCCGTTGCCCAGAGGCACCGATCCATTGCACAGCGCACCCGCTCTGTCGCTCCACCGGCCAGCCGGACTGCGCCGCATCGGCGCCCAGTTACTTAGCGCCCCTAGCGAATTGCGCGACGGACCCGCCCAGCCAGCCAACGCCTGCGGCGATTCGCGCGGCAGCCAAGACCAGTCGCTCGGCACCTTCGCCTGATTGCGCGGCTCCCCCGCCGAATCATGCGGCTCCTGCGCCGAGTCGTTCAGCGCTCGCGCTCCGTCGCCCAGCGGCACCGATCCGTTGCAGAGCGCACCCTCTCGGACGCCCCACCGGCCAGCCGAATCGCGCAGCAGCCACGCCCAGTTGTTTAGTGTCCCTAGCGAATTGCGCGACGGACCCAGCACGCCGGTCGAATTGCGCGCCGGCCGAATCAAGTTGCCCAGCGGCCACGCCGAATTGCTAGACCCTGTGGCGAAGTCCCAGCCAGCCCAGATGCCGCAGTGGTGTCCCGTTGGGCACCGGCGGCATTCGAGAATGGGACTTGGTGGCGGGGCCACTCGATAAATGGCGCTGTGGTGTCCCGTTGGGTGCGGATGGTCTTTGCGGGCGGGACATGGCGGTGGTCCCACCCAGTGGGTGGCGCTGCGGTGTCCCGTTGGGCGGGGATGGTGTTGGCGGGCGGGACGTGGTGGTGGTCCCATTTGGTGGGGGCCGCCGTCGTGTCCCGCTGGTCGCGGATGATGGTTGCGGGGGCTGAGGATCGACGCCCAGTTGCTTAGTGTCCCTAGCGAATTGCGCGACGGACCCGGCCCGCCGGTCAACGCGTGCGGCGAATCGCGCAGCCGAGCCTCGGTGCCGAGCGCACCCGCCGAATTGCTGGACCCTGTGGCGAAGTCCCAGCCAGCCCAGATGGCGCAGTGGTGTCCCGTTGGGCACGGATGGCATTCGGGAATGGGACTTGGTGGCGGGGCCACTCGATAAATGGCGCTGCGGTGTCCCGTTGGGCACGGATGGTCTTTGCGGGCGGGACATGGCGGTGGTCCCATTCGGTGGGGGTCGCCGTGGTGTCCCGCTGGCCGCGGATGATGGTTGCGGGGGCTGAGGATCCACGCCCAGTTGCTTAGTGTCCCTAGCGAATTGCGCGACGGACCCGGCCCGCCGGTCAACGCGTGCGGCGAATCGCGCAGCCGAGCCCCGGTGCCGAGCGCACCCGCCGAATTGCTGGACCCTGTGGAGAAGTCCCAGCCAGCCCAGATGGCGCAGTGGTGTCCCGTTGGGCACGGATGGCATTCGGGAATGGGACTTGGTGGCGGGGCCACTCGATAAATGGCGCTGCGGTGTCCCGTTGGGCACGGATGGTCTTTGCGGGCGGGACATGGCGGTGGTCCCATTCGGTGGGGGTCGCCGTGGTGTCCCGCTGGCCGCGGATGGTGGTTGCGGGGGCTGAGGATCCACGCCCAATTGGTTAGTGTCCCTAGCGAATTGGGTGACGGACCTGACCAGCCGGTTAACGCGTCCGGAGAATAGCGCAGCCAAGTCTCGGTGCCGGGTGCCCACGCCGAGTTGCCCCGTTCCCGCGGCCGGTCGCCCAGCGCGAACTGCCAGCCGTCCGGCAGTCGCGCCCAGTTGCCCGGCGGCCACCCCCGTTTGCGCCGGGCCCCCTCCTTGGAACCCCGCCTAACCTGCGCTCGGTTGCTCGGCGCCCACGCCCGGTTGCTCAGCGGCCCCTGCGAGCTGCCTCGCATACCCGGCGCTCGCCTCCGAATGCTCAGCGCGCCGGTCGAATTGCGCGCCGGCCGAGCCGAGATGCCCAGCGGCCACGCCGAATTTCTAGCTCCTGTGGCGAAGTCCCGGCCAGCCCAGATGGCGCAGTGGTGTCCCGTTGGGCACCGACGGCATTCGCGAGCGGGACTTGGGGGCGGGGCCACTCGACAAATGGCGCTGTGGTGTCCCGTTGGGTGGGGATGGTGATTGCGGGCGGGACATGGCGGTGGTCCCACCCAGTGGGTGGCGCTGCGGTGTCCCGTTGGGCGGGGATGGCGTTTGCGGGCGGGACGTGGTGGTGGTCCCATTTGGTGGGGGCCGCCGTCGTGTCCCGCTGGTCGCGGATGATGGTTGCGGGGGCTGAGGATCGACGCCCAGTTGCTTAGTGTCCCTAGCGAATTGCGCGACGGACCCGGCCCGCCGGTCAACGCGTGCGGCGAATCGCGCAGCCGAGCCCCGGTGCCGAGCGCGCCCGCCGAGTTGCCCCGTTCCTGCGGTCGGCTGCCCAGCGCGAACTGACAGGCTCCCGGCAGCCGCGTCCAGTTGCTCAGTGGCCCTGCCGGACTGCTCAGCGCCTGTTGCGGGTTCCGAGCTTCCGAGGCCGAGTTGTCCGGTGCTGGACCACCGCGCGTTCGCGTTGAGTCGTTCGGCTTCGCTGACCGAGCACTGTGCAGTGTCGTCGGCACGGCGAGGACTGCCCTGTCGAGTTGCGGTGCGCCACAGGCACCGTCGAACCTCGGTGGTCCAGCGCGCGGCAACGCGACTGCGGCAGAGCTCGGATCATGGGGCAGCGCTGACGAATAGCCAGCGTCTGCGCGTGCCCGCATAAGTCCCCCTCGCAGGGGTGATCAGCGATCGTAGCCTTCGGCGTACTTCGCCAGGATTTCTATCGACTTCTCCGGGCGCTCGGCCTGCACGCTGAGTCGGTCCATGACCGAGAGATACAGTGCGAGGTCTTGTCTGCGGTCCAGGTAGAGGGCGCTGGTCAGGTGTTCGAGGTAGACGATGTCGGGGAGCTCGGTTTCGGAGAAGCGCAGGATGCTGAACGAGCTGCCCGCGGCGGCGTGCTCGCCCGCGGAGTACGGCAACACCTGTACCGTGACGTTTGGCAGCTGGGCGAGTTCGATGAGATGTTCCATCTGTTCGCGATGCACGCGCGGACCGCCGACCGGCCGATGCAACGCGGCCTCATCGATGACCGCCCACACGATCGGCGGATCGGAGCGGTGCAGAATCTCTTGCCTGCGTTGCCGTACCTGAACCCGCCGATCCGTGTCGGCATCTTCGTAGCCGAGGGCGACTACCGCCCTGGTGTATTCGGGAGTTTGCAGTAGTCCGGGAACAAGATGCGCCTCATAGGTGCGGATCTTGCTCGCCGCCTGTTCGAGACCCAGGTAGGTGCCGAACCATTGGGGCAGCAGATCGCTGTAGCGATGCCACCATCCCGGCTCGTTCGCCTGCCTGGCCAGATCGAGGAACTTCTCCCGCTCTTCGGTGTCGTGGACGCCGTACAGCGACAGCAGGTCCCTGATGTCACGTTCTTTGAAACCGGTGCGGCCCAACTCGAGACGACTGATCTTCGCGTGCGAACCACGAATGGCGTCGCCAGCTGCTTCTCGGGTGATGCCGGTGGCTTCTCGCAGCCTGCGCAACTGGCCGCCGAGTGCAATACGCAGCACTGTCGGACCACGTTCCGCGACAACGGGATGCACCAGACCATCGTCGTCGGGTTCAGCGATCATTGAGTTCGTCTCCGATACTCGGGGAGGTTGCCCACAGTGTGTCACAACCACCTGTCGCGAAACACACCGCACCGATCGCTTATGTTACCGCTCAACTCGTCAGATAGTCGAACTCCCCGGCCTTCGCGCCGCGCACGAACGCGTCGATTTCCGGGCGGGTGTAGAACAGCACCCCGCCTTCGGGATCCCGGGAGTTCCGTACGGCGACCTGGCCGTTGGTCGCCTCGGCGACTTCGACGCAGTTCCCGCTCGGATTGCTGTACGTGCTCTTTCGCCACGAGCCAGTGATCTTGTTGGTGGATGTATCCGACATGTTCCCCACTCCTCGGTTACGCCAATGTTCGGCTGATCGGTTCGTGCAGATGCACGCTCAAACGTTCTTGCATCTGCACCGACAGTTTGGACGATAGCACGAAGTTCGCCGCCGCGCGCCTACTAATTCGGACCACTCGGTCCGCGATCTGACGTACCTACGTTTCGCCTCGCGAACCCCCTGCTCAGACAGTCGAACGCGACCATCCAGCAGAGTTGAATCTTGTACTGTCGCAGGGCAGATCGGATATTTCAGTCATTGGCGACACCCCCGGCACACACCGGCAACCGGTGCCCGCGCCGGCGTTCCCGAGGAGCCCCATCCATGCCGCACGCGGACAACAGCCCCGTGATCCGGACCGACATCCCGCACTCGGCCCGCATCTGGAACTACTGGATGGGCGGCAAGGACTATTACGAAATCGACCGAATCGCCGGCGACGCGGGCATCGGCATCGACCCCGAGATCGTCACCATGGCAGTGCAATCGCGCCGGTTCCTGATCCGCGCGGTCGGCTGCCTCACCCGCGAGGCCGGCCTGCGCCAGTTCCTCGACATCGGCACCGGCCTGCCGACCATGCAGAACACCCACGAGGTCGCCCAGGGCATCGCCGCGGCGTCGAAAGTCGTTTACATAGACAACGACCCGATGGTGCTCGTTCAGTCAAGGGCCCTGTTGACCAACACAACTCGCGAAGGTGTGACCACCTATATAGAGGCCGACTACCACGATCCCGAGCGCATCGTCGCCGACGCGCGCAACGTCTTGAACTTCGACCAGCCGATCGGCGTCATGTTCATGGGCGTGCTCGGCCACGCCGAGTCGTACGCCGACGTGTCCCGCATCGTGCGGACCGTGCTGGACGCCGTGCCATCGGGCAGCTACCTCGTCCTGTGGGACGGCACCGACGACAGCGCCGACTTCGTCCAGCTCTGCGACAACTACATCGGCACCGGCGGCGCGCCGTACATTCCGCGTCCCAAGGAACAGCTCCGGCAGCTCTTCGACGGGCTGGAACTCGTTGAGCCCGGCTTCGTTTCGATCACCCAGTGGCGTCCCGACGGCTCCGACACCGCCCTGACCAGGCCGATCTCTGCCTACTGCGCGGTAGCCCGCAAACCCTAGCCTTATCGACGACGATAACGGCGGTCGATAAGGGCCGCCGTTCCCTCCGATTTCGTCCGGAGTTCATCGACGGCGTCCGTGCAAATGTACTTGCATCTGTAAGCGACGCAGGCATAGACTCGTACCCATATCGGGGAGGTACGCAGGGAGTTCGAGCCGGCGGCGCCTACACAGCAACTTCCCCACATGCCACACGCGAGGGGCGGTCGAATGAGCCAGCCATTCCGGACTCCCCGCCGGGTTGCCGTCATCGGCACCGGCGTCGAGACTTTGCGGCAATGTCCCGCTCCGGTTCCGGTATCCGACTGCACTGTCGAACCACCCGGTCTCACCTACCGGCAGGCGCGGGAAATCTTAGCCGCCCACGAGGTACACGGCCCGCAGTGCAGGCAGTGGCTGGCCGCGGCCGCCTACCTCTCCGCCGGTCTCGACGACGAGTAGTCGCTCGAATCCTTTGGTGCCGATCGATGTTCGAACATGTCGGCTATTCCATCCGGCCGAACATTCCACGGAGCATAACGTGATTCCACGTGGATGTTTCGCCAGTAGTGGTATGTCACGAACGGGTCACCGCATAATGCCGTAGGCTCCCAAGGGATCTCGCTGATAACTTCCCACGCGCAGGACCCTTTCGTATAGTGAGCCGAACGATTCGGGCACAGTTCTATTACGCCCGACGTGGCAATGGAGCGACCCGAATGACCTTCTCCGCGCTGCATCTACCCCCCGATTCGCCAGAATCGGCGCTCGAAATCGGTGGCCAGTTGGCTTCGGTGCCTCTGCAGAACACCGACCGAGTCGCCTCACGGATGGTGGGTTACTTCGCCACCTGCATGGCGCCGTGCCGCACACTGCCGGGCGAGCAATTGCGCGGTGACGTCACCAAACTCACCCGCACCTGCCTGGGCCTGGTGGCCGAAATGTTCGACCGGCGTACCGTTCCCGGCGACGAGCAACTCGGCGAGGTGCGCGAGGCCGCCGCCCAGTGGGCTCGAGAAGGCGTGCCGCTCAGCACCATTCTGCGCGGTTACCACGAAGGCGTCCGCATCGCGTTCGGCCTGGTCACCGCGCCGGCCAGGGCCGATGACGTCAACGAACTACTGGTCGCCACCGACCTCATGCTGGAACTACTGGCCGCCGTCACCGCCGCCGTGGCCGACGCCTACGTCGACGAACAGCATCTCGTCGCCAAGGAGCACCAGACCGCCGCGCAAACCCTGGCCTCGGCGCTGCTGAGCGGGCGTGGCAGCTCGGCCCTGGCCAGGCAGGCGGGCATCCCGATCGCCGACGCGTATCAGGTAGTGGCCCTGTCTCTTTCGGAACATCCGGACGAACGCGATCCGCGGGTCGACGCGAACGTCGCGGCCCGGCGCAAACTACGCAGGTTGCAATCGGCCTTGGCCACCGTGTTCGCCTCCCGGGCGCTGGCATTGCTCAGCACCAAGGGCGGCACCATGCTCATCCCGGTGGACGACGGCGAAACCCCGCTCACCCCTGAGACTCTCGGGCAACTGGCCGAGGCCGCCGAGGTGCCGCTCACCGCGACCGTCGTCGCCTGCGACACCGACGAGATCCCCGAATCCGCCGACCAGGCGCACGAACTGCTCAATCTGGTTCGGGTGGGTGGCAAGCCCCCTGGCCTTTATCACATGGCCGATCTGGCGGTGGAGTACCAGCTCACCCGCGGCGGCCCGGCGACCCGGCGGATCGCCACCATCCTCGACCCGCTGGAAGCGCACGCCGAACTGTTCGAAACCATGCGCGCCTATCTCGGCAACGATATGAATCGGCAGCTCACCGCACGTCAGCTCTACGTGCACCCGAACACCGTCGACTACCGACTACGCCGCATCGCGCAGCTCACCACCATCGACCTGGCCACCTCGGCCGGGATCTCGCAGGCCGCCATCGCACTGCTCGCCCGCGACCTGGACCGCAGTGTCACCCGCCGCCTGTGACCACCCCGTGACCCTGTAACTGATTCGTGCTGGTCACCAGCGCCCGAACTTGGGATCCTGAAACTGCCGCAGACATCTGGATGGGTGACAGCATGCGAATAGCCGAGATCTTGCGCAGAAAAGGTAGCGACGTAGCAATGGTCGCGCCCGACACGACAATTCGAAGCCTGCTGGCCACGCTGGCCGAGCACAATATCGGCGCCGTTGTCGTGTCACGTGACGGCGAAGGGATCGTCGGGATCATCTCCGAACGCGACGTGGTGCGTAACCTGCATGCGCGCGGCGCGGAGCTGCTCGATACCCCGGTGTCGGAGATCATGACCACCGACGTGCGCACCTGCGCGCCCGACGACCGCGTCGACGGACTACGAAATACGATGACGGAGCATCGAATTCGGCATCTGCCGGTGATCGACCAGGGCCGACTGATCGGCATCGTCAGCATCGGCGACGTGGTGAAGAGCGCGATCTCCGAACTGACCACCGAGCGTCAGCACCTGGTCGAGTACCTCCAGGGCAAGTACTGAGCCGACCGGCTCACACGCCGCCGAGGTCGGCGGACAGCCAGTGCTCGGGCCGCAGGTACACCACGACCTGATCGCCGAAGCCTTCCGCCTGCTTCAGGTAGTGGTCGACGGCGTCGCCGGTCAGGTAGCGCCGCACCATTTCCACGTGCAGCTCCTCGGTGAGCGGGATGATCTTGGCGACCGGACCCTCCACGGCAACATACCGAGTAGTCGGTTCCGTCCGCTGCACCAGCAGCGTGAACCGGCCGGCCTCCTGGATCAACCGCAGCTTCCGCGAATCGGCCCCGGTCATCACCCACGGCTCACCGCCGGGCTCGTATTGATACCAGATGGGCACCGACAGCGGACCCCGGTCGGGACCACCTGCCACCGACAGGGCCGCGACGTGCGGCTGCGCGAGGAACTCTTGACGCTCTTTCAAGGTCAAAGACATGGCTCCACCCTAGTAGGTGAAACCCGTTGCCCACGAGAATCCTTCGAAGACCTGCCAGAAGTGCGTATCGTTGGTGGCGTCCAACGCACCTTGTGAAACGGTTTTGCGGAGGGAGCGTCAGGTTGCGATCCCATGCCTCGAGGCCGCATTTCGCGCGGGCCTCGGCCGGACGACTATCGCCGGCGGCGGCGCACGCCCCCGCCGACATCCGCAAGCTCTTCCCCGCACTCGCCGACTCCACCGAGATCTATCTGGACAGCGCCGCGACCACGCAGAAGCCGCTGCCGGTCATCGAGACCATTCACCGCTATCACAGCTCACGCACCGCCAACGCCGGACGCGGCACGTACCCGTGGGCGACCAGCCTCACCACCCGCCTGAGCAGAATCCGGGACCGCACCGCCGCCTTCATCGGCGCCGAACACCCGGACGAGGTGGTCTTCACCGGCGGCGCCACCGCGGCAATCAACGCCGTCACCCTCTCCTGGGGTCTGACCGTACTGGAGGACGGCGACGAAATCCTGTACAGCCCAGCCGATCACGCGTCCAACGTGCATCCCTGGCATCACCTGCGCGGGCTGCTCGCGCGATTCGGGCGCCGGATCGAGCTGATCCCCTACCGGGTGACCGCCGGTGGCGAGGCGGACACCGCCGACATCCTCGCCAAGGTCACCCCGCGCACCCGATTGATCACCGCCAGCCACCTGCACCACGTGTACGGCGGACTGACCACACTGGCGCCCCTGCGCGGCAAGCTGGACCCCGCGATTCTGCTGTGCGTCGACTGCAGCCAGAGCGGCGGGCACGTTCCGGTGGATGTGACCGAACTCGGCGCGGATTTCGCAATCTTCGCCGCGCACAAGATGTTCGGCGCACCGGGAACCGGAATCCTGTACTGCCACAGGCGAGTCCACGATAAACTGGTGCCCTTCCTGCCCGGCGGCAATTCGGGGGTGCTGGTGAGCGAGGCCGGGCTTGTCCCAGCGGCGATGCCCGCGCTCCTCGAGGGCGGTACCCACAACATCCCCGGCATTCTCGCGTTCGGCAGCGCGCTCGAGGTGCTGGAGTCGTTCGATATCGGCGCCATCGCGGCGCACAATCGCGAGCTGACCGTGCGGCTCATCGACACCCTCCGGCCGATCGACGGACTCGAATTCCTGCCGGGGCCCGCATATACGCCGTCCCCGGTCGGCTACGGCATCGTCTCGTTCACCCTCGACGGGATCACCGCGACCGACCTCGGCTTCGTGCTGAGCGAACTGGGTTTCCTGGTACGCACCGGCCTGCACTGCACGGCCGCCGACGGCGCGCAGGCCGACGACTCGGTGCGAGTCAGCACCCATATCTACAACACCGCCGACGAGATCGACCGATTCACCAAGTGCGTCATGACGATTGCCGAGGAGGTCAGATGACAATGGACACCCCGCGCTACGACCGGCGGGCCGCGTCCCGGGTGCTCGCCGAGCTGGCACAGCCGGGGCTGTTCGCGACACCGGTAGCCGTCCCTGAACAGCGCAGGTTCGAATTCACCTGCACCGCACTGCATACCGAGCCGAACAGTCACCTGACCTACTCGCAGCGGTTGTACCTGGAGCGGTTCATGCGACCGTGCCGGCCCTACCAGGTCACCAGCGCCACCCACCGGATCACCTGGACCGACAGCGACGGCATCCCGAACACCGGCCACTACCGCGCCGACGGCCTCGGCCCGCTGGTGCCGATCGCCATGCGCGAGACCGTGCTGGCGCTGTGGCACGCGCTCGACGCCAATACCGCCTTCGCCGAACGCATTTCCGCGCTCGGCCCGCGCGCGCACGCGGTACTCGACGGCACCACCACCGATCACGAGCCGATGGATATCTTCCGGGTCGGCATCGAAGCCGCCGGGCGAGCGCTGGCCCAGCATGCCCTGCTGGCCAGGCAGACGCCGTATCGCAGCGCCATCGAGCTCGCCCTCGGCATGCGCGAATCCGGCCTCTTCTCGGCCGTCGCCACCCGCTGGTATTGGGAGTTGCAGGCGTCGACCTATCGGCGCGGGATGATCCCGGTGACACTCATCGCGCAGCCGGACGGCACGGTGCGCTACTCCGCCGAGACCGTCGCGACGCTGCGGGCGATGAAGGACGCGACGATCGCCGACGCGCACACCGTA
This sequence comes from Nocardia sp. XZ_19_369, assembly GCF_015355715.1. Taxonomy (NCBI): domain Bacteria; kingdom Bacillati; phylum Actinomycetota; class Actinomycetes; order Mycobacteriales; family Nocardiaceae; genus Nocardia; species Nocardia sp. XZ_19_369. Next base: position 1,012,517 of record NZ_JACVED010000002.1, read on the forward strand.
ATGCGCCGGGCCACCCATGTAGAAGGCCTCAGCATCCCGGCGGCCCTCGCCAAGTATCACGACGACCTCGACCTCATCTCGCGCCAGTACGCGCTGCTGCCCGCGGGGACCCGGCCCGCCTGCCTGGCCGCGATGCCGCATCACCTCGGCGGCGGGCACTACACCGTCCTGCCGGTGGTGGTCGACCAGTTCGTCACGGTGTTCACCCAGGCCGTCAGCCGATGCGAGCTCGTCGAGGTGAGCGCCGCGCTGGACGAGGACACCGCCGATCGCGCCGCCACCGCCGAAGATCAGGTGTTCTACGTGCCGGACATGACCTGTAAGCACTGTGTCCGGACCATCGGCGGGGTGCTGGAGTCGATGGACATCCGGGTGGTCGAGATCGATCTGATCAGCAAGCGGGTGGTCGCCGAATTCCGTAGCCCGCGCAACCGGGCCAGGGCCTTCGAGGCCATCCGGGACGGTGGCTACAACCCGGTCGCGGAGAAGCCGGAACGCGCGGCGGAGGGCGCCAGGACCGCCGAGCCGTCGGAAACCGCGGTATGACGGCACCGCTACCGGCGCTACCCGCGAAGCTGCATCCGCTGGTGCGTGCCTTCCTCGATACCCCGGATGCGGTGGCGGAGACCCTGATCCGGTTCGGCTCCCCGGTGCACCTGGTTTTTCCGCAGGTGTACGCGGAGAACGTGCGGCAATTCCGCGAGGTGCTCGACCGCGGACTGCCGCGGCATCGAATCTGCTACGCGCACAAGGCCAATCAGTCGCGCGCCTTCGTGCGGGCGGCCGAGTACGCCAAGATCTGCATCGATGTCGCCTCCCCGCAGGAGCTGGCGAGCGCGATCGGCGGCGGGTTCGGGCCGATGCGGATCGAGGTGACCGGGCCGAAAGGTGAAGTGTTTTTGCGTGATCTGATCGACTGCGGCGTCACGATCAATGTGGACAATCTCTGGGAGCTCCGGCGCATCGCGGAGCTGGCCGGTGACCGCGCCAAAGTGCCGGTGCTGCTGCGGGTCTCCGGTTTCGACGAGGGCCAGATCAGTCGTTTCGGAGTGCCGCTCGCCCACATGCAGCGTGCGTTCGACGTGCTTTCGGCGCACCGCAGCCGAATCAACCTGCTCGGCTTCGCCTTTCACCTGGACTCCGGCGACCTCGGCGAACGGGTCCGCGCGATCGACGCCTGCCTGGCGCTGATCGAACGGGCCTACGGCTACGGGCTGACACCGACCGTGCTGAATATCGGCGGCGGCTTCCGGCAGGTCTTCACCGAGGACGCCGATCGGTTCGACGGTTATGTGCGCGCACTGCGCGAATCACTACTGGGCCGCGGCGAACCGATGAGCTGGGGCAGCAACACTTTCGGCTACCACGTCGCCAATGGCGCGGTGCACGGCACACCGGTGTTCCACAAGTACGCCAACACGATTCCGGCCACCACAATGCTCGACGATCTGCTCACCGCCCCGCTGGAGCGCCACGGCGGGCGCACCGTCGCCGAGGTCGCCTCGGACAATCTGCTCGAGGTGTGGCTGGAGCCGGGCAAAGCGCTGCTCGACCACGCGGGCGCGACGGTGGCCAGGGTCGACTTCGTCAAGGAGCTCGCCGACGGCAGTGTGCTGGTCAATGTCGATCTCAGCCGCGACTCGGTGACCCCGGCCGACCAGGAGGTGATGGTGGATCCGATCATCCTGCCGAGCACCGCGCACCGACCCTCCCCGCCGGTGCCGCCGGGCGGCGCGGTGGTGCCGACCCGCGGCGCGGGCGACACCGCGCCGAGCCTGCATCCGGTGACCGAAACCGGGCCCGTCGGAGTGTATTTCGCGGGCCGGCTCTGCCTGGAGCGGGACCTGATCACCAATCACAAGGTATGGCTGCCGGAACGGCCACGCGCCGGCGATCTGGTGGTGTTCCCCAATACCGCTGCCTACCACATGGACCTGTCCGCGGCGACGGCCTCGATGCGGCCGCCACCGATCAAGCTGGCGGTGGCGCACCGGGCGGGCAGCTTCCAGGTGTACCGCGATGCCGACTACGAACCGCACCTCTCGGTCGCGCTGCCGCCGCAGCGGCGCACCCCGCCGCGCGGGCCGTGGCGTCCGCCGGTACCGCGCCGACCCACCGGGGCGCCCTGATGCGCTACGACCACATCACCGAACTCATCGGCAACACTCCCCTGCTGCGGCTCGATCCCGCGGTGCATGGTCTGTCCAATGTCGAGTTGTACGCGAAGCTGGAGTCGCACAACCCCTTCGGCTCGGTGAAGGACCGGGTGGCCTGGGGCATGATCCGCGACGAGCTCGACGCCGTTCGGGCCGGCGGGCAGAGTTTCATCGAGGCGTCCAGCGGCAATACCGCGAAGGCGCTGCGGGTGCTCGGCGCGCTGCACGGCATTGGCTTGCGCGCGGTGACCAACCGGATCAAGGTCACCGAGGTACGAGAACTGTTGCAGCTGTTGGGCACTGAGATCGTAGAACTGCCCGGCCTGTCCGAGTGCCCCGACCCGACCACGCCGAACGACGTGTACTCGGTGATCGAGGCGACGATGGCACAGCAGCCCGACGCTTACTACCACGCCTCGCAGTACACCAACGAGAAGAACATCGAGGCGCACCACGACGGCACCGGCCGGGAGATCCACGAGGACCTGGCCGCCGACGGTATCAACCGGGTCGACTACCTTATCGGCGGGCTCGGCACGACCGGGTCCACCAGGGGCACCGCCACCTACCTGCGCAAGCACAATCCCGAATTACGCACCGTGGCAGTGGTTTCCGACCGGGCCGACTTCATTCCCGGGATCCGCTCGGAGAGTGAGATGTGGGATGTCGGGCTGTTCCAGCCTGATTTCTACGACAACATCGTGACCGTCGAGTCCGGCGTCGCGGTGGACGCCACTTTGCGGCTGGCCACCGGTTACGGCATCCTGGCCGGGCCGACCAGCGGCGCGAGTTACGCGGCCGCGCTGGAAGCCCTTGCGGTACCGGATGTTTCGGCACACCGGCCGGACGGGCCGATCGTCGCGGTGTTCATCGTCTGCGACCGGCTGGAACCGTACCTGTCCTATATCAAGAAACGCAGGCCGGAACTGTTCGACCGCGCCGAGCGCCGACCACCCCCGAGCGCCGCCGAACAGGCGGCCACGCCGACCCTGACGCCCCACGAGCTGGCCGAGCTGGAACGCACCGGCAAGCCGACCATCGTGGACACCCGCGGCGCGATGGCCTACCGGATCGGACATGTGCCCGGTGCGCTCAATATTCGCGACGACCAGCTGGACGAGATGTTCGCCCAGGGCATCCCGTTCCCCCGGTCCCGGCCGGTGGTGTTCGTCTGCCCGGTCGGCGAGCTGTCGCTGCGGTTCGCCACCCGGGCCACACAGGCGGGTTACGACGCGAGCAGCCTGGCCGGGGGCGTCGTCGCCTGGCGGGACGCCGGTCTGCCACTGGAACGTGGCGGGTGACGCGCGCGAGTCATCCGGCCATTACGGGCGTGTCTCTTTCGCGACGCGCGGAGACTACTCGAGAGCGCGGACGCCCGCGCCGTCTCCATTTCACGCCCGAGAGAGAAGATTCCTCATGTACCGGTCGAAGAAATCCGTCGCCGCCGCACTGACCTCCTTCGGTGCCATGACCGCCGCCCTGGTGCTCACCGCACCCGCCGCGCCCGCCGCCGTCACCGCCGTCGGCGTGGCACCCGGCCTGAGTTTCGGCAGTTCCACCGCGTTCGGCACCACCTGCAGTTACATCGCCACGGCCACCGCGGCACCCGGTGACGTCATCGGCTTCTTCGACGCCACCGGCACCTTCGATCCCGGCGGCTGGATCACCGTGCCCGCCTCCGGCACGGTGACCGCGAAGTGGACGCCACTGCTCCCCGGCAACCACACCGTCTACGCGGTGCAGAACTCGGGTGGGTTCGTCTCGACCGCCGCCACGGTCGGCAACGGGGTCAACCTCGGCCCGGTCTGCGTCGTCCTGCCCTGACCGACGCGCCGCAGGCAAGCCCGGCGACCCGCGTGCCCAATCCGTTTCGGCAGGACCCGAAGTCGGGCGGTGCGGGTCGGCGGGCTCGCCGCGGACTAGTCTGGTGCGGTGCAATCAGCCCAGGAATCAGACGACGACGCGGGCCCGCGGATCTGGGGCGGCACGACCCTCACCGAACGCAGGGAGGCCCGCCGCAGCGCGCTACTCGAGGCCGCACTCGATCTGATCGGTGAGGCCGGCGCCAGTGGGGTGACCATGCGCGCGGTCTGTCGCCGAGCCAACCTCACCGACCGGTACTTCTACGAGAGCTTCACCAGCCGCGACGAGCTGCTCGACGTGCTCTACCGGCAGGTGGCCGAGGAGTTCCTCGAGCCGATGACCGCGTTCGCCGCCGCCGACGAGCCGTCGCGCGACCGTGAGCTCGCCCGGATCCTGGTCGACAAGGTGCTCGCCGACCCGCGCAAGTCCCGGCTGTTCCTGGTGGAGCCGTACTCCAGCACCGGCCTCGGCCAGACCACCATCTCGGTGATGCCGGTGTTCACCCGGCTCATGCAGGACCACCTCTTCTCCCACATCGACGACCCGGTCAAACGCAGGCTCGCCGCGGTGACCATGGCCAGTGGCAACGCGGGCATGTTCTCCGCGTGGCTCAACGGGTCGCTGCGCGCCACCCGCGACGAGATCATCGACCACTGCGTCGCGATGATCACCGCGTACCGCTCGCTCTACCGGTCCTGATTCGCCCTCGGCGCAACGGGATTCGGCCCCGGGTGCGACTGCGCTCACATCTGGGTTGCCAATGTTTCCATTCGGGTGTTTACTGACCAGCGCAAGGTGCCGATCGTTCGCTGAGGCTCCTTCACGGAAACAGGCCAGCGACCCCGAACGTCGAGAGACGCCCCGGGTCAGGACAGATCTCCCCGGCTTAAGGGGTGATCCCGATTGGCTCCCGGATCCACCGGGTTTACGCCGTGAAGTGCCAAAGGTCTTACGAGGACGGGTGCTGACCGGCGTTTTTAGCGGTCATTCGTGCTGCGCTCTGCAACGATCAAAGACGTGAAGCCCGGCATTTCGTCGTGCGCTGATGGACGAAGGAGGTGAGCCGGATGCCCGGCGGTAATAGTCCGTATCCCCCGTTAGCCAAATATTCACCCGGTGACACCTCATCAGCCGATTTCGTTTCGGGAAATACCCCGTAACCTGCTGGTCTCGACGGTGCGCTGACGATTGTTCAGGGAGTGCGGTCATGACAACAGTGGAAATGATCCTCCGGCTGCTCGCCGGCGTCGGCCTCGGTGCCGCCATCGGCTTCGAGCGGCAGTACCGGGCCCGGATGGCGGGCCTGCGCACCAACGCGCTCGTCGCCGCGGGCGCCACACTGTTCGTGCTGTTGTCGGCGCACGGCTTCTCCGGCGGCACCGCCGACCCGACCCGGGTGGCCGCCCAGATCGTGTCGGGCATCGGCTTCCTCGGCGCGGGCGTGATCATCCGCGACGGGCTCAATGTGCGCGGTCTCAACACCGCGGCCACGCTGTGGTGCGCGGCGGCGGTCGGCGCCCTCGCCGGCGCGGGCATGTTCAGTACCGCGGCCGCGGGAACGGTCGCGGTGATCGTGGTCAATGTCGCGCTGCGGGCGGCGGGGCGCGCGGTCGACAAGCAGCCGGAAGCCGGACACGAACAGCCGGCGTCCTACGAGTTCGTCGCGGTCACCAACGACGACAACGAAGCCCATGTGCGTGCCCTGCTGGTGCAGGCCCTGACCCGCACCGACTTCCAGCTGATCTCGATCTCCAGCGCGAATACCGGCACGCCGGGCCGGGTCGAGGTGCGGGCCGAACTGTTCGGTGATCAGCGCGACGACCGGCAGATGGAGACGGCGGTCAGCAGGCTCAGCCTGGAACCGTCGGTGACCAGCGTCGGGTGGCACATCGCGACCTCGGATGTGAAGGGGCCGCAGGCATGACGTTGCTTCGTTCCTACCCGGCGGGCACCGCGCTCGATCGGCCGCGCAACCGGTTCGCCGATGTCGTGGTGTTCGTCGGGGCCGCGGTGCTGATCTGGCTGGTCGTGCGGGTGTCGGCGAGCGCGAACGTGCCGTTCGACCAGGCCGCCGCGCCCGCCACCGTGTCCACCGATCCCGGACAGCTGCCCTACTACGCGGCGCGCTCGCTGCTGCGGATGTTCGCCGCGCTCGGGCTGTCGATCCTGTTCACCTTCGTCTACGCGACCGCCGCGGCGCGGCTGCGGCGGGCCCGCACGGTGTTGCTTCCGCTGCTCGACATCTTGCAGTCGGTGCCGATCCTGGGGTTCCTGTCGATCACCGTCGCCGGGTTCATCGCGCTGTTCCCCGGCTCCGAGCTCGGTCTCGAAAGCGCCGCCATCTTCGCGATTTTCACCTCGCAGGCCTGGAATATGGCGTTCGCTTTCTACCACAGCTTGGCCGCACAGCCGCGTGAGCTCGATGAGGCCGCGCGCAACCTGAGACTGTCTCGCTGGCAACGGTTCTGGCGGGTCGACGTGCCGAGCGGCATGATCCCGCTGGTCTGGAACGGGATGATGAGCTTCGGTGGCGGCTGGTTCTTCCTGGTCGCGTCCGAGGCGATCAGCGTGAACAACCATGAATACGCGTTGCCCGGGATCGGGTCCTACGTCGCGACGGCCACCGGGGACGGCGATCTGAGCAAGGTGTTCATCGCGATCGGGGTGATGATCGTGATGGTCGTCGGGGTGAACTTCCTGTTCTGGCGTCCGCTCACGGCGTGGGCGGAGCGGTTCCGGGTGGAGGACACCGGCGCCGCCGAGGCGCCGCGCAGTGTCGTGCTGAACCTGTTGCGGCGCTCGCACACTCCGCTGCTGCTCGGTAAGGTGCTCGGTCCGCTGGTGGCGCCGTTGGATCGGCTGATGAGCGTGTTCGGCCTCGCCGAGTACCCGCTGCACGCCTCACCGGTGCGGCGCCGGGCCGGTGATCTGGTGTTCGCCGTGCTGGTCGGCGCGGCGGTCGCCTACGGCGGGTATCGCGTGGTCGGGTACATCGAATCCACCGCGGGCTTCGGCGAAGTCGGGCACGCGTTCGGGCTCGGCTTCCTCACCTTGCTGCGGGTCGTGGTGCTGCTCGTGTTCGCCACCGTGATCTGGGTGCCCATCGGCGTGTGGATCGGGTTGAACCCCAGGGTGTCCCGGCTCGCGCAGCCGGTGGTGCAGGTGCTGGCCAGCTTCCCGGCCAACTTCCTGTTCCCGTTCATCACCGCGGTGCTCGTGTGGAGCGGGGCCAGCCTGAATTGGGCGGGCACCATCCTGATGGCACTCGGCGCGCAGTGGTACATCCTGTTCAACGTCATCGCGGGCGCGAGCGCGGTACCGACCGATCTGCGCGAGGCCGCGGCCAATCTGCAACTGCCGCGAAAACTGTGGTGGCGCAGGCTGATTCTGCCCGCCATCTTCCCCAGCTATGTGACCGGCGGGATCACCGCGGCCGGTGGCGCGTGGAACGCGTCCATCGTCTCGGAGGTCGTCGACTACGGGTCCACCACGCTGGTCGCGGCCGGGCTCGGCTCCTACATCCACGAGGCGACGAAAGTCGGTGACGCACCACGGATCCTGATCGGCGTGCTGGTCATGAGCATCTACGTGGTCGGCATCAACCGGCTGTTCTGGCGGCGGCTCTACGCACTCGCCGAACGGCGGTACTCGCTGTGACCACCGGCTACCGCTCCACTAGTTCGACGGGAGATCGATCATGACCGTGACCACCACCGAGGCCGATCGCGCTGTGCTGCTGGACATCTCGGGCGTCGGCAAGCGATTCATCGGCGCCGCAGGCGACGAGTTGCGGGTGCTCGACGGCATCGATCTGCAACTGCGCAGCGGCGAGATCGTCGCCCTGCTCGGCCGGTCCGGCTCCGGCAAGTCCACGCTGCTGCGCATCATCGCCGGGCTCATCGCGCCGTCCGACGGCGAGGTGACCTACCGCGGCACACCGCTCAACGGCAGCAATCCCGGTGCCGCGCTGGTGTTCCAGTCGTTCGCGCTGATGCCGTGGCTCACCGTGCAGGACAATGTCGAGCTCGGGCTGGCCGCGCGCAACGTGCCGACCGCCGAGCGGCAGCAGCGGGCGCTCGCCGCGATCGACATGATCGGCCTGGACGGCTTCGAATCCGCCTATCCCAAGGAGCTTTCCGGCGGGATGCGCCAGCGCGTCGGCTTCGCTCGCGCGCTCGTGCTCGAACCGGATCTGCTGCTGATGGACGAGCCGTTCTCGGCGCTCGACGTGCTCACCGCGGAGAATCTGCGCACCGAGTTGGTGAACCTCTGGGCCACCGAGGGTTTCCCAACCAAGGCGATCTGCGTCGTCACCCACAACATCGAGGAGGCCGTGCAGTTGGCCGATCGCGTGCTCGTCCTCGGATCCAATCCTGGCCGCATCATCGCCGAAATCCAAGTGTCGCAACCGCGTCCGCGGGACCGGCGCGCACCGTGGTTCGAGGCGATGGTCGATCAGATCTACGGCTTGCTCACCGGGCGCGACACCGAACCCGTTGTCGCCGAACCGGATAAGGCCACGCCGACCGCGCAGCCGCTGCCCGACGCGTCCGTCGGTGGGCTGGCCGGTCTGGTCGAGCTCGTCTACGCCAACGGCGGCCGCGCCGACCTGCCCGACATCGCCGACGAACTCAACTTCGAGATCGACGACCTGTTGCCGCTGGTCGACGCCGCCGAGATGCTCGGCCTGATCACCGTCGAGGACGGCGACGTCCTGCTCACCGACATCGGCTCCCGCTTCACCACCGCCGACATCCAGGAGAGCAAACGCATCTTCGCCGAACAAGCCCGCCACCGTGCGCCTTTGGTCCGCACCATCTGTAAGGGCCTGGCCGGTAGTGCGGACGGTAGCCTTCGCGCCGGGTTCTTCCTCGACCTGCTCCGTCGCGGGTTCGGACCGGAGGACGCGCGCAGGCAACTCGACATCGCCATCGACTGGGGGCGGTACGCCGAGTTGTACGACTACGACACCGATTCCGACAAGATCACCGCGGATCCGGCGGCGCAGGTGTTCGCGGGCGTGCGTGGGAAGTGGACTTCGTAGCGGTCGATACGGGGTCGATTACCTCCGAGGTAATCGACCCCGCACGGCCTTTCGGGGACCCTCGTGTTCATGGCAACGAACACCACGCCGACCCGCTCCCCGCTGGCCGGCCCACTACGCGGCCTCGCCGTCGGTCGAATCGTCTTGGGCGCGGCGGCCCTCGCCCTACCAGGAAAACTGAGCGCCGCCTTCGGCATCCGCTCTACACCTGAGCTCACCTACATGACGCGAATCTTCGGCGCACGAGCCATCGCACTCGGCGTCGGCTACCTCACGGCCCCCGCCGAGGAGCGGCCGCGCTGGCAACGCATCGCCCTCATGGTCGACATCATCGATACCACGCACGGTGCCACCCACGTTGCCCGCGGCGACGTCCCCCGCCCCACCGCCCTCGCCATGACCGCCCTCACCGGCAGCTACATGGCCGTCGGCGCGACCCGACTCGCGCGGGATCTGCGGTAGCTACACCGCTTGCATCAGTGGCATGGCCCCGCGCCGATGGCTGCGTTGTATTGGCGGGCGCATCGACACGGCCGCGGTCAAACCGGGCTCGGTGCCGCCGAGTTGCCTCGAGGCTCACTATTCGTGGAGTCGGGAGTGCCACTGCGCCAGGTTGTTTCGGGTTACCTCGGTGTCACGATGATCCGCGCCCAACACCCGCTCCCGGTCGGTGAGCAGGCGCGCGAGGTCGGCTACCGCGCCCGCGATATCGCCGGCGTGCGCGCGATAGGCGGCGAGGTTGTTGCGGGTGAGCAGCGTGTCCGGATGGTCAGGGCCGAGTACCCGGAGGCGGTCGGCGAGCAGCTGCTGGGTGTCGTGCACAGCGCGCTGCACGTCGCCCGATCGCTCCCGGTACGACACGAGGTTGCTGCGCGTGACCAGCACGTCGGGGTGGTCCGGGCCCAGGACGCGCAGCTGATCGGTGATGACCTGCTCGGCTTCGGCGATCGCACCGGTCAAGTCGCCACCGCGCGCCCGGAGGGAGGCGAGATTGCCTCTGCTGTACAAGGTTTCGCGATGATCGCGGCCCTGCACCCGAATTCGGTCGGCCACTACGTCTTCCAGCTCGGCCGTCGCCCGCGCCAGGTCGCCGGCCTGTGCGCGATAAGCCGCGAGGTTAGTGCGCGTCCGCAGCACGTTCGGGTCGTCGGGCCCGTGCAGGCGAAGCTGTTCGGCGAGCACGGTTTTGGCCGCCGCGATCGCCCCGGCGATGTCGCCGTCGCGCGCTTGCACGGTGGCGAGTTTCGCACGCGTGAGGCGCACCCGGCTGTCGTCGGGCCCCAGCACCTCGAGCTGATCGGTGAGTAGCTCCGACAGCTCCGTTATGGCGCTCGCCGAGTCCCCGTTCTGGCTGAGATATCCCGCGAGGTTGCTGCGGGTCGCCATGGTGTCGGGGTGATCGGAGCCCAGGATGCGACGCTGATCGTCCAGCAATTCTCGTGCCTCGGCGATGGCGCCGGACAGATCGCCCCGCAGCGCCTGGAGTGAAATGAGCCTGTTCCGCGTCGCCAACGTCGACTCGTGGTCTACGCCGAGCACTCGACGCCGGTCGGCGAAGACCCTGGTCAACTCTGCCGAGGCGTCCGTCGCATCGCCGGACTCACCGCGGCACACGGCGAGGTGGTGGCGTGTCGCGAGAGTGTTCGGATGGTCCGGGCCGAGGATCGTGAGCTGGTCGTCGAGCAGGCGCGTGTACTCGGCGATCGCACCGGGCAGATCGCCGCTCTCCGACCGCCGCAGCGCCAGATACTCCCGGGCCTGCAATGCATCCGGATGAAGCGGACCGACCACTGCCTCGATCGACGGCAACCACGCGGCCCACAGATCGCGGTTGTCGGCGGCACGCGGCGTCTCGAGGGTGGTGAGGTAGGCCAGCGCTCGGCCGCTGTCTCCACATTCGAGGTAGTGGCGGGCTGTCGATCCACGGGCGTACTCGACAGCTCGGGGGCTGGTGCACCGCACAGTCGCCGCGATGATCGCGCGGTGCGCGTCGTCGAGGCCCACCTCGAACTGCTCTGCCAGCGCCGGCAGCAGTGCGGTGTGGGCGATCCCGAGGGATTCCTGCGCGGTGCCAGGGTTGCTGCGCGTGATCAACGCGCCCAGGCTGACCGTGATGTCGCGGATACGGACCGAGGTGATGTCTTCGCGGAACGACGACATTGCGCTCTCGAGCACCTCGATGGGCAGCACTGGGCCTGCCCCGGCCGCCGCGAGGACAGCGAGCATCGGACCTATCGCACTGGCCGCGGCGGATCCGACCGTGTACATCGCTGTTCGCACTCGCTGGGCCACAACGGCTTCCAGTTCCGTGCCGACCGATACCGAGCGCCCGGACAACAACAGAAGCACTTCGCTTTGCAACCGGGCCAGCAACCAGCCCCCGGCTGCGACATCCAGCTCTTTGTCGGGCGCGCGTGCGGGCTCATCCTCGGAGATGCCGCGCCGCTTTTCACCGTGGCCTGGGTCCTCGTGCGACCGGTCCGTCTCGTAGAGCCAGGGCGGGAGCCCTTTTCGGGTGGGCGGCGCGCCGCTCGGCGACCTCGTAGGCTCACCGAGTGCGGCGGGCACGTCGGACTGGCCGAACGGACTGGTCGGGGCGACGGGAACGAACTCACGCCACCCAGCACGAATAAGGGCCGCGATGTCCGCGGCGGTCGGCTCGGGCAGCGCGACGCGATGCATGTGTCCAAGGGCAGGGTGCCGATCGGTGCCGGATCCCTCCCGTATCGCGGCGATGACCCGGACATGTCGCAGATCGTCGCCACGGGTGAGCTCGGCTACCGCAGCCACCAGCAGTTTTCGGCTGCCTGCGGCCGGCTGATCCAGGCCGTCCAGTACAAGCGTGATCCGGCTACCCGGCCGCGACACCTCGGCCAGCGGCCGCCGGACCCAGATTTCGAAGACATCCGACTCGGCGACGTCAGCACGCTCCTGAGCTGCGCGCAGCGCTTCGGCATACCCCGGAACCCGCGCTGCCAACTGAGCAGATAACTCCTCGGCCACCGATTCGAGCGAGCTGCTCGCCGTGAGAAAGATTGCCGCAGTGACATATTCGGGCGCGATGGCCAGACCGTCGACCACGCTGGGCCGGATCAACAGTGCCATCAGCGTCGACTTGCCTGCGCCAGGCGGACCGACCACTCCGCGCAACCGCTGCCCACCCGCGTCGATCACGTCGGCAAGGCACTCACGCATCGTGTCGGTGCACAGCAATCGGCGGGTCAGCTGGTCGACGACACCGGCCGCAGGCCGACCGGTGAGCGCGTCTCTGCGCCGAGCCGCGTTGGGTACCAGCCACAGTCCGGCATCACCACCGGGACTGGTCGACACCGTGCCCGCGGTGAACGACAAGTGCAACGGCTGCTGCAGGGCACAACCGCGCGCGACCGGATCGACCAGGTCGTAGGGCAGCAGATTCTCGCCACGCAGCGGCAGTCCGGCACCGAAGGTGGAAAGCATTGTGCGGGTGAAACATCCCGCATAGGCAGGCCCGTCCCCCGCCGCCACCAGCAACTCCATCCGCCCCGCCGACCGCGCCAGCGGCCCGGTCCACAACCGCGCGGCACCCCGCACCCCCTGCTCGGTCTCACACGCGTCGACCAGCACGATCAACCCGTCCAGCGCCGAAGTATTGAGCCGCTCCCTGATCCCCTGCGTCAGATGAAACGCGTTGTCCGACCGCGGCATCACCGGCGAATCGCGCGCCATCAAATAGAAGTCCCCCGAATTGGTAGCCGTCCCATGCCCGATGAACGCAACCAACAGCGTTGCCCGCTGCTCCGAAGCCCGGTCGAACGCCGCATCGATCGCCGTAACCAGTTCTCCCGCAGTCGGATCGAGCACCGGCCCGTCGACCCCCGTCGCACTCCCCCACCCACCCGCCTCCCGCAGCCGCGCATACAGATCAGTAGCCAGCCCATCCGTGAACCCCAGCTCCCCCAACGCCGCACACTCCGACCCCACCACCAGCGCAAGCCGTCCTCCCATGCAAGGGAACATACTCGTTCACCTGCACCCGGCGGACGCCGCCGACCGATCAGCCCACGCCCGCTGCCATCAGCAGCACGTGCCCGCCGTCACGAATTGCCAGGGCCGGCGCCCGACAAATCGTCACTTGTCGCGGCCCAGTACGCGAGTCTCGCTTCGGCGGCAAGTGTATTCGGATGAAACGAACCGACGGCCGCGGCGAACAGCGGCGACCACGCGGCCCACAGGTCGCGGTTGTCGGCAGCTCGGGCCGTCTCGAGCGTGCCGAGGAACGCTAAGGCAGCGGCGGAGTCGCTGTACGCGAGATAGTGGCGCACCGCTGAACCGCGGGCATAGTCGTCCGCCCCGGCACTGCCGCCCGCCTCGATCGCCGCGGTGATCGCGCGGTGCGCGTCCCCGAGGTCGAGGTCGAGCGCGGCGGCCAGCCCTGGCAACAGTGCTTCGTGAGTGATACCGAGCGATTCCCGCGCACTGCCCGGCCGATCCCGCGTGACGAGGACGCCCAGACTTACTGCGATATCACGGATTCGAGCCGTGCCGATGGGGGTCCCCAGCGCGACCAGCGCGGCATCGAGCAGTTCGATGGGCAGCACGGGCCCGGCACCGGCCGCGACGAGAACAGCGAGCAGCGGGTCGATCGCGCTCGCCACCTCCATGATCGGTGTCGCCGTAGCGCGCTGCACACGTTGAGCGACAACAGCATTCAGCTCCGTTGCGCCCACGACGGAGTGGTCGTAGAGGGCGACGTCGACCTCGACGAGGAGCCGGGCCAGCAGCCAGCCACCCGCGTCGGGCCCGATCCTCGGTCCGCCGAGCGGCCCCAAGGTCACCGGTTCGGCGTCCCACGGCGCGGGGCCGTACGGCGGCCGCACCCGGCTGGCACGGATAATGGCAGCCAGCGCGCCGTCGGTCGGCACGGTGAGCGCGATGCGGTGCATGTGCCGGAGTTCCGGCACCTGCTCGACGCCGGTGCCTGCCCGAATGCCGACGATGACCCGCACGTGCCCGAGATCGTGGCGGCGCGTCAGATCGGCGACCGCGGCGATAAGCAGCCGCCGGGGACCTTCCGCCGGCTGGTCGAGCCCGTCGAGCACAATCGTGACGCGCACGCCCGGCCGCCCCATGTTGGCCAGCGGCTGACGGACTTCGACGTCGAAGGCGTCCGAGTCGAACCCCTGACTGTCGGCGAAGTACCGCGCCTCTTCGAGGGCATCAACGTACCCGGGCAGGCGTTCGCTCAACTGCGCGGACAGTTCGGCGGCGACGGCCTCGACAGAGCTGTTCACCGTGAGAAAGACTGCCGCGGTGACATATCCGGGCGAGATCGGCAACCCGTCGGCCAGGCTCGGCCGAATGAGCAACGCCAGCAGGGTCGATTTGCCACTACCCGCTGGTCCGACGACGGCACGGAGCCGATGACCACCCGCGTCGACGACATCGTCCAAATGCCCGCGGATGGTGTCGGTGAGCAGCAGGGTGCGCGTCAGCTGATCCACGAACCCCGCCGCCGGGCGCCCCGTCAACGCATCTCGGCGGCGGGCGGTGTTCGGCACCAACCAGAGGCCGGGATCGCTGCCGGGAGCCGTCGAGATCATGCCCGCGGTGAACGACAAATGCTGTGGAAACTGGTAGCGGCACGAGTGCGCGATCGGCGCGATCAGATCACCGGGCAGCAGATTCTCGCCGCGCAACGGCATCCCCGCGTCGAACGTCTCCAGCATTGTCCGGGTGAAACATCCGCCGAACGCGGAGTCTTCGTCCGCGGCGACGAGCATCTCCATTCGGCCGTACGACTGAGCGAGCAGGTCGGCCCAGCGGCGCGCGGCGCCTTGCACACCCTGTCCCGTCTCGCAGGCATCGATCAGCACGATCAAACCGTCCAGTGCCGACGCGCCGATCCGTTCCCTGATGCCCTGCGCCAGGTGAAACGCGTTGTGCGAGTTCGGCACCGCCGGGGAGTCGTGGGCCAGCAGGAAGAAATCACCGTCGCCGATCGCCGCGCCGTGCCCGACGAACGAGATCAGCAGGGTCGCCTGTTGCGCGGATGCCGCACCGAACGCCTCGTCGATGACCGAGACGAGTTGTGCGGCAGACGGATTGAGCACCGGCCCGGCCACCGCCGTGGCGGGCAGCCACCCACCCGTGTCACGCAGCCGCCCATACAGGTCGGTGGCCAGTTGATCGGTGAACCCCAACTCCCCCAGCGCAGCACCTCCGACCCCACCACCAGCGCAAGCCGTCCTCCCATGCAAGGCAACATACCGTGTGCGCGCTATGCCTAGACCCTGCACCGACTCTCGGGACCCGAGCCCTGCCCGTGGTGCCCCTGACGATGCGGATCCCGAGAACCAGTGCGGATCAGCCCCTGATCAAAGCCCGAGCTGCTCGCGCCAGTAGGCGAGGGTGGTTTGGGTGCGGATGGTGGCGGCGTGGGTGGGGCCCAGGGCGCGGAGTTCGGCGACCAGGAGGACTTCGAGTTCGGCGATGGCGCCGACGATGTCGCCGTTCCGGGCTTCGCGGTCGGCCAGTTCGTTGCGGGTGGCGAAGGTGTCGGGGTGGTCGGGGCCGAGCACGCGCAGCCGGTCGGCGAGCAGGCGGGCGAAATCGCCGATCGCGCCGGGGAGGTCACCGGCGTCGGCACGGTAGCTCGCCAACGAGCTTCGGGTGGTGAGGGTGTCGGGGTGATCGGGACCGAGCACGCGGAGGCGGTCGGCGAGCAGGTGTTTGAACTCGGCGCCCGCACCGGCCAGGTCGCCGCTGCGAGCGCGAAACGCGGCCAAGCTGTTTCGCGCGGCCAGGGTGGCCGGGCGGTCGGGACCGAAGACGCGCTGGCAGTCGTCGAGTATCTGCTCGAAATCGGCTCGGGCGCCGGCGAAGTCGCCGGTCTCGGCGCGCCAGTAGGCCAGGCTGTTGCGGGTCTTCAGGGTTTGCGGGTGCTCGGGACCGAGCACCCGGGAGCGGTCGGCGCGTAGTTCTTCGAAATCGGCGATGGCGCCGACCAGGTCGCCCAGGTCGGCACGGTTGGACGCCAAATCGTTTCGGGTGCGCAGCGTGTCGGGATGGTCGGGGCCGAGCAGGCGACGCTGGTCGCTGAACAGCCGCTTGTATTCGGCGCGGGCGCCGATGTAGTCGCCGCAGCGGGCCCGGTAGGTAGCCAGATTCGCGCGCGTGCCAAGGGCTTTGGGGTGATCGGGACCGAGGATGCGCAGCCGGTCGGCCAGCAACAGCTCGAAGGCGGTGATGGCGCCGACCAGGTCGCCGCTCTCGGCGCGGTGGTAGGCCTCGCGACTGCGGGTCGTCAGGGTGTCGGGGTGGTCGGGGCCGAGCGTCTCGATGAAGGCCGGTACCCAGGCCGCCCAAAGATCGCGGTTGTCCGCGGATCGCGCGGTCTCCAGTAGTTCGAGGAAGTGCAGGGCGCTGGCGGAATCCCGATAGGCGAGGCAGTGCCGCACGGCCGAGCCGCGCGCGTAGTCGGCGGCGCGGTCGCTGGTGCTCTCCTTGATGGCGGTCACGATGGCCCGGTGCGCGTCTTCGAGTTCCGCGCCGAGCAGCCTGCACTCGTTGCGCAGTCCGGGCAGTAGGGCGCTGTGCGTCACGCCGAGCGACTCGCGCGGGGTGCCCGGCCTGCTGCGCGTCACCAGCGCGCCCAGGGCCACCGTCATATCCCGGATCCTGGCGATGTGGAAGTCCACGCCGAGCGCCGTCATCGCGGCATCGAGCAGCTCGATCGGCAGCACCGGCCCCACCCCGGCGGCAACCAGCACACTGAGGAAAGTGCCTGCCGCACCGGACGTTTCGGCCGACATGCCGCGCACTGCCCCCTCGACCCGCAAGGCGACGATGCGGTCGAACCCGATACCGGCGGCGACCGCGCCATCGGTGATGCTCGACGCCACCTCCGCCAACATCCGAGCCAGCAGCCAGCCGCCGGAAACCACATGCGACTCGTCGCCGACGGCCGTCGGCGTCTCGGCCAGCAACGACTGGATCCAGTTCACCCAGTCCGCCGGGTCGGCGGGCGCCCCGCTGCCGCGCGCGGATCCGACCACGGTGGCGATGTCGTCGGCGGCCGGTTCACCCACCTCGATCCGGTGCATGTGCGCCAACTTCGGCGTGCGTTCGACGCCGGTCCCGTCCCGGATTCCGACGATCACCCGCACGTGCCGCAGATCATCGCGCCTGGTCAGATCGGCGATGGCGGAGACGAGCAGCCGCCGGGTGCCTTCCTGCGGCTGGTTCAATCCGTCCACCACCAGCGTGACCCGCCTGCCCGCGGTCGACAGTCGCGCCAGCGGATGCCGCACCGACAGGTCGAAGATGTCGAACTCGTCCCTGGCCCGGTGCGCGCGCACCGTCTGCGCCGCCTCCGCGAACCCGGGCAGTCGCGCGGTCAGCTGCGCCGCCAGCTCTGCCGCGACCGCCTCGATCGAGCTGGCGGCGGTGAGAAATACTGCGGCGGTGACATATTCGGGCGTCACCGCCAGCCCTTCGACCAGGCTCGGCCGAATCAGCATGGCCAGCAAGGTGGACTTACCCGCACCCGCCGGACCGATCACCACGCGCAGGCGATGGCTGCCCGCGTCGACGATCGCGTCGAGATGTTCGCGAACATCCGGCGTCACCAGCAGTCCACGGGTGAGCTGATCGACGAATCCCGCTGCCGAACGGCCGCTTACGGCATCTCGATGCCGCGCGGTATTGGGCACCAGCCAGAGCCCCGGATCCGCGGTGTGCGCCACCGAGACCGAACCCGAGGTGAACGAAAGATACTGCGGCTGTTGGTGAACGCAGCTGCCTGCGATCGGATCGACCAGATCGGCGGGCAGCAAATTCTCGCCACGCAGCGGCAGTCCGATGTCGAACGTGGACAACATCGTTCGGGTGAAACAGCCGGAGAACGCGGGTCCCTCGCCGGCCGCGACCAGCATCTCCATCCGCCCGGCCGACTGGGCCAGCAGGTCGGTCCACCGGCGCGCGGCACCGATCACGCCCTGCCCGGTCTCGCAGGCATCGACCAGCACCACCAGGCCGTCCAGCGCCGACTGGTTCAGCCTTTCCCTGATCTCCTGAGTGAGATGAAAGGCGTTGCGCGAGTTCGGTACTGCGGGCGAGTCATGCGCGAGCAGATAGAAATCCTCGGCGCTGGTCGCCACGCCGTGGCCGATGAACGCGAGCAACAAGGTCGCCTGCCGTTCCCCGGCCTCGGCGAACGCCGCATCCATCGCCGTCGCCAGTTGCCCCGCAGTCGGATCCAGCACCGGCCCGTCCAGCTCCGTGGCCGAGCGCCAGCCACCGACCTCGGTCAGACTCGCGTACAACCCCGTGGCGAGTTCGCCGGTGAACCCCAGTTCCCCCAGCGCCACACACTCGGACCCGACAACCAACGCGAGCCGTCCTCCCATGCAAGCAACATACCCGTGGGCTATCGACGGCGATCAGACACCCGCAACCTGGGCATTCCGTCATGACAACGATCGCGTTACGTTCGCCGCCTCCGTTCGGATACCGAAACGTGCTGTGCGGGACGTAGTGTGGCGGTCTGGTTGCCAGCGGGAGGAGATCGGTGCGATGAGCGACCCGGTGGTCGGTTTGGCGGGTACGCTCACATCGCCGATCCGGGGTCCGGGCTTGCTCGCAGAGGTGCTGATAGCGATTCGAGGGGGGACAGAGCTGTACATCGCACGCGCCGCCGAGGCAATTCCGGCGGGCGCGACCGTGTTGGTCATCGCGGTGAATCCGGGACGCATCCTCGATGTGGTGCCGTGGATTCCGCTGACGCCGGAACCGGCCGGGCCATTCTGAAGCAGTTCTGAAACAGTAAGGGAGACAACCGTGCTGGGTTACCACGTACCCAACCCGGACGAGGCGATGCTGATCAGCGGCGCCAAGAGCAAGGACAATGCGCCGTTCAAGGTGGTGATCGGCCGCGGCAGCTGGGTGATTCCACTGTTCCGCAAGGTCAGCTACCTGTCGCTGGCCATGTTCGAGGCCGAGATCAAGGAGCGCTGCGTCACCAAGCAGGCCATCCAGCTCGAGGTCCGCGCGGTGATCGCGTTCAAGGTCGCCAACGACACCACCTCGATCGTCAATGCGGCGCAACGCTTCCTGTCCGAACAGGAGAAGGAGATGTCGGTGCTCACCGGCCGCATCTTCTCCGGTCACCTGCGCTCGATCGTCGGCTCGATGACGGTCGAGGAGATCATCCGGGAGCGCCAGAAGCTGGCCGATGAGGTGCTTGTGGCCTCGAAGGTGGAGATGGGCAATATCGGGCTCTGGGTGGACTCCTTCCAGATCCAGTCCATCGACGACGGCAACCTCGGCTACATCCAGGCGCTCGCCGCGCCGCACAATGCCTCCGTGCAGCGCGACGCGCAGATCGCGCAGTCGCAGGCGGCGCAACTCTCCGCGCAGGCCGAGCAGGAGTCGCTGCGCAGGCAGGCGGAGTACCAGCGCGAGACCGCGATCCTGCGCGCGCAGTACCAGCGCGACATCGACAAGGCGAATGCCGAAGCGGCACAGTCGGGTCCGCTCGCCGAGGCGATGGCGATGCAGGAAGTGCTTACCGCACAGGCCATTCAGGCGCGCAAGGAAGCCGAACTCCGCGAACAGCAGTTGCAGACCGAAGTGGTGAAACCCGCTCAGGCCGAAGCGGAACGGGTGCGCATCCTCGCCGAGGCGGAGGCCGACCGCACCAGGATCCAGGCCGCCGCGGCCGCGTCGAACAACCGGATCGCGTTGGACCAGTTGTTGATCGAACAACTTCCGGAAATCGTCAAGCAGGCCTCGAACGGACTGGCGAACGCGAATCTGACCGTGCTCAACGGGCCGGACGGAGTGAGCGAACTCGTCAACGGAATGGTCGGCCAGGGCCTCACCGTTTTCAATTCATTGCAAAAGGCGCTTTCAACCAACGACAGCGAAAACGCGGGCTAAGGTGGCCGGGTAGCGACGGCGCGGCGAGGAGCGGGTGTTGGTGTCCATCGGGAAATTGGTGTCGTTCGACAGCTCTCGGGGATTCGGTTTCATTCGACCGGAAGATGGCGGGCCGGACGTATTCGTGCACGTCAACGACATCGGTCTGGACGAAGACGAGTTGCGCCAGGGGCGGGTGTTCGAATTCGACATGACAGAGGGTGATCGTGGGCCGAAGGCCGTCAATCTGACCGTGGTGGCAGGTCAGCCGGGCCCGCCGCCGGCACCGCACAAATCCAAACATCGGTCGAACTCGGGCCAGCTCAACGCGAGCGAACACAAACGACTGATCACCGAGCTGCTCCTGGACGCGAGCCCCGCGCTCACCGCGGGCGAGATTCTCACCATCCGCGACCGGCTCACCGTCTTCGCCGAGCAGCATGGCTGGCTGGACAGCTGAGCGAGAACCGCCGCATCCGCACGTTCGATGATCTTGTCGGATGCGGCGCATACGATCATCGGCGAGGCCACTACCCGTACCGATGAATTTCGCGCGATCGCGGCGTCGGTACGGGTAAGCAACGAACCCGAGGAGGATCGCGTGGACCTGCCGGTCATGCCGCCCGTCAAGCCGATGCTGGCCAAAACCACGTCCGGCGTGCCACGCGAGGCGGGGCTGAGTTACGAGCCCAAATGGGACGGATTCCGCTGCATCGTATTCCGCGACGGGGACGAGGTAGAACTCGGCTCACGCAACGATCGCCCGCTGACCAGGTACTTCCCCGAGGTCGCCGAGCTGCTGAAGCAGGCGCTGCCGGATCGGTGCGTCGTCGACGGCGAGATCGTGGTGGTCACCGAGCAGGGCCTCGACTTCGACACTTTGCAGAACCGGCTGCACCCGGCCGCGTCGCGGGTGAACAAGCTGGCCGTGGAGACCCCGGCCAGTTTCGTCGCGTTCGACCTGCTCGCCCTCGGCGACAAGGACCTGACCGAGGAACCGTTCGCCGAACGCAGGCGGCTACTGGAAACGATCTTGGACACCGCGCTCGCGCGCGTGCATCTCACGCCGATCACCCAGGATCCCGACGTCGCCGAGGACTGGTTCACCCGGTTCGAGGGCGCCGGCTTCGACGGGGTGATGGTCAAGGGCAACGACCTCACCTACCTGCAGGACAAGCGGGTGATGCTCAAGGTCAAACACGAACGCACCGCCGACTGTGTGGTCGCCGGATTCCGCTGGCACAAGGACGGCGAGGGCGTCGGTTCGCTGCTGCTCGGCCTGTTCGACGACGAGGGCAATCTCAACCACGTCGGGGTTGCGAGCAGTTTCACCGCAGCCCGGCGCAAGGAACTGGTCGAGGAACTGGCACCGCTGCGCGAAAACGCCTTGGAAAACCATCCGTGGCGGGCATGGGCCGACGCCGCGGCGCAGGCCAGGGCCGACGGCAAGATGCCGGGCGGGGTGAGCCGCTGGACCGGCGGCAAGGACCTGTCCTGGGAGGCGCTGCGCACCGAACTGGTCGCCGAGGTCCGCTATGAACACGTGCAGTCCGGGCGGCTGCGCCACGGCGGCAGGCTGGTCCGCTTCCGGGCCGACCGCACGCCGGAATCGTGCACCTACGCCCAGCTCGATGAGGCGCCGCCCGCCGAATTGAGTGCGATCTTCACCGAGGCACGAGCTCAGGGCCCGGAGGCGGTAGCGAAGCGTGACCACGCAGGGCCTGCGAGTGCCTCGAAATCCAATACCGAGGCGCCGGTCCCGGCAAAGGGCGACGGGGCAGGGCCGGCGAAAGCCGATAGCGAGGCGAAGTCATGACCGAGTCGGTCGATATCGAGCTGGACGGCCAGACGGTCACCATCAGCAATCCCGACAAGGTGTATTTCACCAAGCGGGGCGAGACGAAACTCGATCTCGTGCATTACTACCAGGCGGTGGCCGAACCGTTCCTGAATGTGGTCGGCGGGCGTCCGCTGCTGCTGGAGCGTTATCCCGACGGCGCCTCCGGTAAGTCGTGGTTTCAGAAGCGGGTGCCGAAAACCGCGCCGAAGTGGCTGCACACCGTCGAGGTGTCCACGCCGAACGGCACCACCGCCGACGCGCTCGTCGCCCACGATCTCGCGCACATTCTGTGGGCGGTGAACCAGGGCTGCCTGGGTTTTCACGTGTGGCCCAACCGGGCCGACAACCTGAAGATCGCCGACGAACTGCGCATCGACCTCGACCCCTCCCCCGGCATCACCTTCGACGACCTCAAGCACGCCGCCGTACTCACCCGAGAGTTGTTCGCGGAGTTGGGCATCGAGTCGCGGATCAAGACGTCGGGCTCCCGCGGCTTGCACATTTATGTTGCGCTGGAACCGAATTGGGATGGCTACCAGGTGCGGGCCGCCTCCGTCGCGCTGGCCAGGGAGCTGGAGCGCCGCCATCCCGAGGAGATCACCGCGCAGTGGTGGAAAGAGGAGCGCGGCAACCGCGTGTTCGTCGACTTCAATCAGAACGCCCCGCACAAGACGGTGTTCGGGGCGTGGTGTGTGCGCCCGAAGGTCGGCGGGCAGGTCTCCACCCCGATCGACTGGTCCGAATTGGACACCGTGGTCCCGGATGAGCTGACCATCGCCACCGTGCCCGCGCGGCTGGCCGACAAGGGTGATCCATGGGCCGACCGCGCACCGCAATCGATTGCCCCGCTACTGGAAATGTCGGAACGCGATATGGCCTCGGGTCTCATGGACGCGCCATGGCCACCGCAGTATCCGAAGATGCCGAACGAACCGCCCCGCGTTCAGCCGAGTCGTGCCAAGAAAGAGGAGTAGAGCGCTACTCGGTCCAGAGCACCCAGGTGCCGCTGCGGCCCGAGAGTTCACAGACCAGCGCGCGCCCGTCCGCGGTGCGGCCCGTCTTCGCGGTGCTGCCATCGCATTTGCCGCCGGCCTGCTGGATCGCCGTCGACACCACGAACGGGCCCGACCACCGATAGCTGCCCGAACTGAGTAGACAGATGAGCGTGCCGCCCTCGGCGCCGCTGCCGATCTGGCCGACCTGACTCTCCGTGCACGACGCACCCTTTTTCAGGTTGCTCGGCTCGGTCGTGCTCGTACCCGTCGTGGTGGTCGCCGCCGTGCTCGGCGCGACGGAGGTGGTCGGCGGGGGTAGTCGATCGGCGGTCGACGGCGCCGACAGGCTCGCCGTGGTCGGCAGCTTGTCCGCGCGAGTCAGCGAGTCCGGCAGCATGTTTCCCGACAGCACCACCAGTCCCGCGACGGCGGTCACCTCCGCGACACCGATCAGCAGCGCGAACATCGCCATCACCCGGCCGCGCGGATGCGAGAACGCGATGAACCCGAAAACGATGGCGACCGGAAACAATCCGATCAGCGCGGCCACCAGCGCGACGATCGCATAGGGATTCACAATGGGCGGAATCTCCACCCGCAACCGGCCGGTCCGGCGCCGCGGCGCCTCCTGCCAACGCTCCTCGGGCTCCGGCTCGACCCACTGCTGCTCTTCTTCGGCCGCCGGCCACCTGTCATCCGGCGCTGCCGCAGGCCAACGTTCACTTTCACGGCGATCCGCCCGTGCCATGCCAGGACCCTCTCCACACAAACCACCGTGCAGGAACCTCGGACTGCCCGGACCCGCCCCGATATCCCGACCCACAATAGGGGCACGGCGGCGCGACATCATCTGAAACGTCCAATTGCTGGCTGTTTTGCCATTCGAGGTTCATGCTGATCGGAAAGTGTCACTGATCTTGCGCTGACTCCCCAGGAGGAACCATGTTCGGTAGCACCACCCCCGACGACCGCGAAAACCGGCCGTGGCACGCCCAGGCGGGCGATCTACTCGGCGACAATTACAACGTTCCCGGCCTCATTCTCTGCGCGCTCGGCATGGTCGCGCTGGCCTGCACCCTCACCGCCGCCGGCTACGGCTTCAGCAATTGGACGCAGATCGGCGCGATCGCGACGGCCGCGCTGTGGATTCTCGGCATCGGCGCACTGCTGGTCGAGCATCGGCGCGAGGAGGTGCTCGAACGCAAGTACGGCAGGCTCGGCCACGCGCCGGGACATCGGCGGCCGGTGCGCTACAGCATGGATCCCGCCACCCCCGGCGATGCGGCTCCGGAGCCACTCACCTAGGCCCTGTGTCGAAGTCCGGCCGGATACATCCGGACTCAACGAACACGGACCGCCGTGCGCTCAGCGCCGGCGGTCCACCTTCGGCAGCGACTCGGTGACCAGAGTCATCAGCATGTCGGCCAACAGCTCGTGCACCTGCGGGCGGGTGAGCGTGCCGCGGGTGATCCATTCGCGCCCCGCGACTTTCACCAGCCCGCCGTACGCGCGGACCATCGCGCGCAGTGCCGCACTGCGTGCCGAATCGGCCAGTCCGACCATGAGCAAGAGGCGCTCGGCGGCCGCGTCGTCGGCCTGATCGAGGATCTGCTGCACCTCGGGGTCGTCGCCGACGCCCTCGTGGCTGGTCACCTTCACCCAGGTGCTGCCGTGCTCGGCGATGGTATCCAGCAGCCAGTGCACACTTGCATCGACACGCTCGCGCTCGGTGCCGGTCGGCACGATCATGTCGTCCAGCTTGGGCAGGGTGACCATGCGGCGCACCACCGCGAGATACAGGTCGCGCTTGTTGCCGAAGTAGTGGTTGATCAGCCCGCGGGCCACCCCGGCGCGCTGGGCCAGCTCGGCGGTGGACACGGCCGCGTAGGGCCGCTCGCCGAACATGTCGATCGCGCAGGCCAGGATCTGGGCCCGCCGCTCGTCGGGTTCGAGCCGACGCCGGCGCGGCAGCGCGGCTGCGTCGGTGTCGTCCCGGCGAGCGGTGGGATCGCTCGTCGTATCAGAGAGACCGGGCAATGAGATCCTTCATCACCTCGTTGCTACCCGCGAGGATGCGCAGGACGCGGGCGCCGGTGTAGAGCTGCGAAATCGGATACTCCGTCATGTAGCCGTAGCCGCCGAACAGTTGCAGGCAGCGGTCCACCACGATACCCAGCTGGTCGGTGAGCCAGTACTTCGACATCGCCGCGGTGGGGATGTCGAGTTCGCCGCGCAGATGCTTGACGATGCAGTCGTCGAGGAAAGTGCGGCTGACCTTCGCGATGGTGGCGCACTCGGCGAGCTCGAACTTGGTGTTCTGCATCGCGAACAGCGGCTTGCCGAAGGCCTCGCGGCCCTTGGTGTAATCGATGGTCAGCTGCACGGCCTGCTCCATCATCACGACCGCGATGATGCCGGTTACCAGGCGTTCCTGGGCCAGCATCTGCATCATTTGATAGAAGCCGAGGCCCTCCGCCTCGCCGAGCAGGTTCGAGGCGGGCACCCGCAGTCCGTCGAAGAACAGCTCCGCAGTGTCCTGCGCCTTGCCGCCGATCTTGTTCAGGATGCGGCCGCGTTTGAAGCCCGGGGTGTCGTCGGAGACGTCGGCGAAGATGAGCGAGACGCCGGAGGCGCCCTTGGTCGGGTCGGTTTTGGCGGCGATGATGATGCCGTCGCAGAGCCAGCCGTTGGTGATGAAGATCTTCGAGCCGGTGATGACGTACTCGTCGCCCTCGCGGATCGCGCGGGTCTTGATGTTCTGCAGGTCGGAGCCGGTGCCCGGTTCGGTCATGCCGATCGACAGCACCATTTCACCGCTGGCCGCCTTGGGCAGCACCCGCTGCTTCAGTTCCGCGGAACCGAATTCCTTGAGGTAGGGCGCGATGATCGAGGTGTGCACCGGCATGCCCATCGAGCCGTCACCCGCGCGGGACTGTTCCTCGATGATCGCGGCCTCGTGCGCGAAGGTGCCGCCGCCACCACCGAATTCGGTGGGAATGGCGGTGCACAGCAGGCCGAGCTCGCCGGCCCGGTTGTACAGCGCGCGGTCGGGGTGGCCCTGCGCGACGAACTTCTCCTCGTGCGGGACGACCTCCTTCTCGAAGAACGCCTTCGCCAGGTCGCGTACCGCCTCGACCTCGTCGTCACTCCATGCGGCGCGTGCCATCATCGGATCCTTTGCTCGCTGCTCTCCGGCCTCGGTGCCGGTCACTCGCCATCAGATTCTCGCACTATTGGCAGCGTGTCAACAAAGCGGGCACGCGTTGATTCGACCCGGTGCGATGGGTTATCGGAAAGCGGTCAGCTTGCGGGCTGCTGCGCCTGATTCACGGCGGCGAGCGAGGTGAAGATCGGTGTCTCCGGATCGGCGGAAATGCCCTGCCTGCGCAGGAAACCGTCGATCAGGCCCCAGACGAACTCGGTGGCCTGATCGATGAATTCGGCGGTCCGGTCCGGGTGCGGCACCACCGAGTCGGCCAGCCACAGGTCGGTGATCGCGACGACCACACCGACCACCGCGCGGGACAGATAGTCGATGCCCGCGGTGTCGATCGGGATGGACTCGGCGATGTCGCGGGCCTGCCTGGCAAAACGGTCCGAGGCCGCGCGCCCGAGATCGAATTGCAGCACCGTGCCGTCGGCCTGCTGGGTCACCTGCGCCTGGCCCAGGAAGCGAAAAACGTTGGGATGCTGGAGAATGCTGTCGGCGTATCCGGTGAGCACCCGCCGCAGTGCGGTTCGCGGGGGTTGCAGCATGAGCGTCAGATCGTTGCCCGCGGCGGCCGCGGCGGCCTTGGCCATCCGGTTGCCGATCTCAGTGTAGAGATCGGCCTTGTCGGCGAACTGCCGATACAGGCGGGGCTTGGTGATGCCCGCTTCCCTGGCGATGTCGTCCATGCTCGGCCGCGGCCCGTCCCGGTCGATCACCCGGATCGCGGCATCGACGATCTCCGCGCGGGAGGTCGGCGACGAACGAACGCTGGGACGGGGCACGACCGCAGCATACACGTACCGCCGGTACGGTTATCAGCGTGAGCTACGCCATAGTCTGCGGCTAGGTCTCCCGTTGCCGGAGTTTTCTTCGTACTGTCAGTATCGGAAAACGTACTAGCGGTACGGGAAGCCGATTTCGAGCCACCCCACCGACGAAGTGCGTGCACGGCCGGCCGCTCGCACCGAACGAGGCAACGACATGACCAACCTGCTCGACACCGACACCGACACCCCCCGCCCGGACCGGCAGTGGACGGTGACCGCCGACGGCGCCGAACTCGCGGTCTTCGAGTGGGGCGACCCCGCTGCCCTGCCCTTGGTCCTGGTGCACGGTCTCACCGATACCCACCGCGTGTGGGCCACGGTGGCCGCCCTGCTCACCGACGGCTTCCGCGTGATCACCTACGACGTGCGCGGCCACGGCCGCTCGACCAGCCCCGCGCTGCTCGAAGACTTCCGGCTCGACCGGCTCGCGGACGACTTCTACGCGGTGATCGACGCGGCGAGCCCGAAGCGACCGGTGCATACGTGCGGGCACGGCTGGGGTGCGGTGCAGCTATGGGAAGCGGTGTGCGATCCGCGGGCGAACACCCGAATCGCCTCGTTCACCGCCATTTCCGGCCCCAACCTCGACCATCTCGGTCTGTGGTTGCGGGCCGTCGCACCGCAGGCCAAGCTGCGGGCCGGCGATCTCGGCTGGTGGTTGCGTAACGCCCGTGGGACGCTCAGCCCGGTTCCGGTGGCGCGCAGGCTCTACCCGCCGCGCATCCGCACGCTGCTGCTGGAACAGCTCGGTGGGCTCTCCCCCGTGCCCGCCCGGATCGCGCGCACCTGGCGCACGGATCTGCTGGCGGGCGGGCGGATCGCGCAGGCCAACCTGCTGCATCATCTGCGACGGCCGCGGGTGCGGCGCACCGCGGTGCCGGTGCAGTTGCTCGTCGACAGCACCGACCCGTTCGTGCCCGCCGCCCTCTACGACACCTCGACCCGCTGGGTGGACCGGCTGTGGCGCTGTGCGGTCCCGGCCGATCATTGGCTGCCGGTCACCGAGCCGCTGCTGGTCGCCGAGGCGATCGCGAATTTCGTGGACGACATGCGCGCCGATCGAGCGGCGATCACTCCGCGCAGCAGCTGACCTCTTTCGACAACTCGACACCGATACGGAGATCTCATGCCGGACGCAGCCCTGAGCCGAACCCTCGGCGCACCACTGCCCGACGAATTCGACCGGCTCACCGACTCCGACCTCGATGAACTCGACCGCCTGCTGCGCAACGCGGTGGCCGCCCGCGGCGAGCGCCTCGGCGCTGCGGTCGAATCCTCGCTCCAGCTCATTCCCCGGCTGATGCGGCCGACCGTGAAAAGAGCGCTGGGTTTATGAGTACCCCACTGATGGCCCGGGCGGAGACCACGAAACTCGCCCGCCTGCTCGATATTTCCGATCCGGCGCAGCTCGACTTCCTCAATGAGCTTTCGCCAGAAGCCATTCGGGCTTTCCGCGAGCGAGCCACCGATCTGCTCTTCGACGGTGACGCCGCACGCATGAAACGCGTTGCCGCCGCGACGAAGTTGGTACCGACCGCGATCAGCGCCAAGGCCGCCGAGCGCGCGTTCGGTCCGGTGCTGTGCGCGGCCGTCGCGGGCTCGGTCGAACCGTCGCGCGCGGTCGATATCGCCAAGGCGCTGCCCGCGCGGTTTCTGGCCGAGACCGCGGTCCAGCTCGATCCGCGGCGCACCGCCGACATCATCGCCGCGGTGCCGCCCCGGCTGGTGGTCGAGGTGGCGCGGGAGTTGCTGCGCCGCGACGATCACGTCACCATGAGTCGTTTCGTCGGCGTGGTGCCGGAGGAATCGATGCGCGCCGCGGTGCCCGCGATGGGCGACGCCGATCTGCTGCGCATCGGCTTTCTGATGGAGGACAAGTCGGCCGTCGACCGGCTGATGGGCCTGGTCACCGACCGGCTGGCCGGCGTCATCCGGGCCGCGCACGAACAGGATCTGTGGGCCGAGGGCCTCGACCTGCTCGACAGCGTCGGCCCGGAGAATCGGGCCGCGCTCGGCGATATCGCGGCCGGGCTCGGCGGCGAGGTGCTCGACGGCCTGATCGAGACGGTGCGAGCACTGGACGCCTGGGAATCGCTGTTGCCGATCACCAGCGCGATGAACGCCGACAGCCTGCGCGTCTTCGCGGAGCGGCCCGCGGTACAGGAGGAATCGGTGCTCGCCTCGATCATGAATGCCGCACTGAGCAAAGGGTTCTGGCTCGACCTGCTGCCGCTCGCGGTGCACTTGCAGCCGGCACAACTCGCGGTGCTGGCCGCGCGCCTGGCCGACAAATCCGACGAGGAACTCGGCGACCTTGTCACCCAGGCGGATTCGGCGAAGCTGTGGGACGCCATGCTGCCGATCGCGCTCGCCATGACCGATACCGACCGTCGCCGGATGGCCGGCCTACCGATCATGCGTGACCCGGCGGTGCTGCGCGCGGTGATCGCCACCACCGCCGAGCACGAACTCTGGTCCCAGGCACTGCCTTTGGTGGATGCGCTGCCCGACTCCGCGACCCCGATCCTCGCCTCGTGCCTCGGCGATCTCACCAGGGAGCAGCTACTCGCCGCCGTGCTCACGGCCATGCGCAGCGACAACATCGACACGCTGGTGGATGTCGCGCTCGCCCAGGACGTCGACGGCCGCGCACGAGTACTCGACATCATCGACGGGATGGATGATCTCGACGAGTTCCTCGCCGCATTGACGCCGGAGACGCCAGATGTGGTGTGGGCCGGTCTGATCGAGGTCCGTGCGGAGATCCCCGCCGAATTGCGCACCCGGCTCGCCGCCCGCGCGGACAGCTGCGGCCGCGGCGGCGAGGCGGCCGATCTGCGCGCCGAACAGGCCTGACCGAACGACCGGCGGCGCCGACGGCGAAGTGATACTTTCGCCCCCATGACGGGACCGGCGGGTCAGGGTCCTCGCCTCAGCAACGCCGGCTGGCTGCATCAGCCGTTGGCGCCGATCGGACCGATGCGGCCGTACCCGGACGGCCGGGTGCCGCCGCAACCGCTCGGGCGCTGGAAACAGCCCGGCGGCAACCGACTACGCACGCTCGGCGCCGTGGTGGGGGTCTCGACGCTGGTGATCGTCGGCGTGCTCGGTGTCGCCGACAGCGACCGCCACGCCGACCCGGTGCCCGATCTGCGGGGCTATCACTACGTCGACAATCTGTGCGCGATCACCGACACCGCGCCCTACACGAACTCCGGCTTCGTCTTGGCGCCGTCGAGTTCGACCGGGCCGAAGTATCCGCTGCATCAGACCCTGCTGCACAACGCCGTCGACTCGATGACCTGCACGATTCGCCTCGCCCCGCCGGGGTCCCGGGAGCGGTCCAAGGACACCACGCTCAAGGCCGGCGCCGCCGTGCACAAGCAGACCGACCCCGGTCCAGAATTCACCGCCCGCTTCGAGACCTGGAACAAATCCGAACTCACCGAGGACGATGACGTCACGAAGATCGATGGTCTCGGTGACGAGGCCTACGTCGTCCGGAAGCAGTCCGAGCACGGCCCGAACACGGGCGTCACCGTCGCCGTCCGTGAGGGCTGGACCACCTATGAGATCAGCTGGCTGCACCCGCCCTCGCTCAACCCGAACACCGATCTCACGGTGGCCGCCGTCATCGAGTTGCTGAAGGGGACCGCTGCCTCGACCATGGTGCTGCTGCGCGCGTAGGTGACCGCGCGGTAGCCGGGTGGTGGGGTTTGCGACAATGGTCGGGTCGATTTCCCAGCTCACCGAAGGATGCCTGTACCACCGATGGCCGAAAGCATGATTGATCCGGACGAGCTCGCGACCTGTCTGCGGGTACTGGACCAGGCCGGGCAGCTGGAAAAGGAGCATCCCGACTCGGTGGCGGTGCAGCGCGCGGTCGGCCACATGTTCAAGAAGCTCAAGCAGCGGCGCCGGATCGAGGCCAGGACGGCGGTGGCGCAGGCCGACCGCGAGGTGATCGCCGCGACGGCCACCGGCTCGCCGCAGCGGATCGACGACGAGACCGCCGGCATCCCGCTGGCCTCCAACGCCCGCGGCGCGAGTGCGGGCACGCTGCTCCGTGCGCGGCCCTGCTACATCTGCAAGCAGTCGTACACGCAGGTCGACGCGTTCTATCACCAGCTGTGCCCCGAGTGCGCGGCGAGCAGTCACAGCAAGCGGGACGCCCGTGCCGATCTGACCGGTCGCCGCGCGCTGCTCACCGGCGGCCGCGCCAAGATCGGCATGTACATCGCGTTGCGGCTGCTGCGCGACGGCGCGCACACCACCATCACCACACGTTTCCCGAACGACGCCATCCGCCGCTTCGCCGCGATGGACGACAGCGCGGACTGGCTGCACCGGTTGCGCGTGGTCGGCATCGATCTGCGCGATCCGGCCCAGGTGGTCGCCCTCGCCGACGATGTCGCGGCGCAGGGCCCGCTCGACATCCTGATCAACAATGCCGCCCAGACCGTGCGCCGCTCCCCCGGCGCCTACAGCGCGCTGGTCGACGCCGAGTCCGGTCCACTGCCTGCGGGCGCGCTGCCCGACGTGGTGACGTTCGGCAAGACGATGCAGGCGCATCCCACCGCGCTCACCGCCTCGCTCACCCCGACGCTGACCGCCGCCGACGTCGCCGAGCTCGCGCTGGTCGCGGGATCGGCCACGCCCGAACGCATTTCGCGTGGCGTGGCGATCGACGCCGGTGGCCTGGTGCCGGATCTGGCGCACACCAACAGTTGGGTGCAGACAGTCGCCGAGGTGGACCCGACCGAACTGCTCGAAGTGCAGCTGTGCAATTCGGTCGCGCCGTTCATCCTGGTCTCCCGGCTGCGCCCGGCTATGGCCGCGTCCGCTGCGCGGCGCAAGTACATCGTGAACGTGTCAGCGATGGAAGGCCAGTTCGCCCGCGCCTACAAGGGACCCGGCCACCCGCACACCAACATGGCCAAGGCCGCGCTGAACATGCTGACCCGCACCAGCGCCGGCGAGATGCTCGAAGCCGACGGCATTCTGATGACCGCCGTCGACACCGGCTGGATCACCGACGAGCGGCCGCACTACACGAAGGTCCGGCTCGCCGAGGAGGGCTTCCACGCGCCCCTCGACCTCGTCGACGGTGCCGCACGCGTCTACGACCCGATTGTCCAGGGCGAGAACGGCACCGATCTGTACGGCTGCTTCCTGAAGGATTACCGCCCCTCGCCCTGGTGACCCCGGCGCGGATCGCGGGTCGATGGCTAGGCTGGTGGAGTGTTGTACCGGTTGCTGGCCGATGTCACCGCCGCGGCGCATTTCGTGTTCGTGGCGTATGTGGTTGTCGGCGGGTTCCTCGCATGGCGCTGGCCGCGCAGTATCTTCCTGCACCTGATCGCGTTCGGGTGGGGGTTCAGCACGATCTTGTTCGGGCTCGACTGCCCGCTCACCCATGCGGAGAACTGGGCGCGGCACAAGGCAGGCGACGCCGGACTGCCGTCGAGCGGGTTCATCGACCATTACCTCACCGGGGTGATCTATCCGGAGAGCGCGCTCGCGACCGTGCGGGTGCTGGTCGCGGTGTGTGTCGCGGTGTCCTGGGTGGGGTACGGATGGCTGCGGCGGCGGGCAGCCGGGTCGGCCACCCGCCTGCAGGCATCCCACTAGTGACACGCGTGAAACAGTCTGGGCCGGAATAGTTTTCATGCGCGCGTTCGGTCGCGCGCGAGGTGTTCCGCGACCACCTCGGCCACCTCGGCGGGGCGTTCGTCCAGATAGAAGTGACCGCCGGAAAACGTTGCGCGGTCGAAGGTTCCGGTGGTGAAGTCGCGCCACTCGTCGGCCTGCTCGGGTGTCATCGTGGGGTCCTCGGTACTGACGAGGGCGGCGATATCGGCGGTCAGCGGGTCGCCCGGGGTGTACCGGTACGTCTCGACGGCCTGGTAGTCGCCGCGCACCGCGGGCAGCACCAATTCCGCGAGACTCGGTTCGTCACGCAGCATTTGGATCGGCGCGGGATCGGCGGCCAGCCGCTCCAGCTGCCCGATCAGTTCCGCGTCGGTGCCGAGGTGCACGCGCTGGGTCTCCACGAAACTCGGTGCGGGACGGCCGGATGCGAACAGCGTCGTCACCGGCTGCCCCCTGCGCTCCAGACGTCGCGCGGTTTCGAACGCGACGCTGGCCCCCATGCTGTGGCCGAATAACGCGAGCCGGTCGATGATTCCGTGCCGCAGCACTTCTTCAGCAATCCGGTCGGCGAGCTCCGCGAGGTCGGTGATCGGCGCCTCGCCGAGCCGGTCCTGCCGACCCGGATACTGCACCGCGACAACGGCGATGCCCGCCCCGAAGTGCTGCGCCAACTCCCGATACGCGGTCGCCGGACCGCCGCCCGGCGGGAAACACAGCAGGTGGTGCCGGGGAGTCGCCTCGGATCGCAGGATCCGCAGCCACTCGCCGGACTCGATTGTTCGGCCCACGTAAATCTCCTTCTCAGACGGAACTATTACGCTCTTTCGCGTGAACGCGCACACACGGCTGGTCCACGACTACGAAGCCGGAATCGGTGTCACCCCCTCTGCCATTACGCCCGCTCCCGATCCCGGCAGCAATCTGGCTGCGACACTGCCGGTCTGGTCGCTGGCTGCCGGGTCGGTCGCCGCGCTCATCGCCGCGGCGAACCGGATCCGCGTTGTCCGCGGACTCGATCCGGTCGCGCATCGCATCGACCCCGCGCGTATCACCGCCGCCTTCTGTAGCGAACGCTTACTACTGATCAACGGTCGTCCCGCGACCTTGTTCGGTGACCTCTCCGGATTCTTCCCTACCTTCGACGGATGGGTTCGCACCCACGCCAACTACCCGCACCACCGTGATCGCTTGCTCACCGCGCTGGGCCTGCCCACCGATGCGCCCTTCGATCTCGCCGTGGCGCACATGGCGATGAGCCGCGCTGCCGACATCGAGGATCATGCCGCCGCGCACGGGGCGATCGCGGTTCGCGTGCGCACCGAACAGCAGTGGCTGGGCAGCGCCGAAGGGTGGGCGGCCGCCACCGGGCCCGTGGTGGCGATCGAATCGCGCGCCGACCGTGGCGAACCCGGATTGCCGATCGGTGCCGCGCCGTTCCAGCCCTTGCGCGGACTCCGGGTGCTCGACCTGACCCGGGTGATCGCCGGGCCGGTCGCGACGCGGACGCTGGCGCTGCTCGGTGCGGACGTGCTGCGCGTCGATCCGCCGCAGCTGCCAGAAATTCCGTGGCAGTACGCCGACACCTGTCAGGGCAAGCGCTCCACGCTGGTGGATCTGTGGACGCAGCTGCCGTTGATCAGGGACCTGCTGGCCTCGGCCGATGTGCTGGTCACCGGATACCGGCCCGGTTCGCTGGAACGCGCGGGGCTGATCGCCGCCATGCGGCCCGGTCTGGTGCACGGCCGGGTGAGTGCCTGGGGTGAGGTCGGGCCGTGGGGTGGGCGGCGCGGGTTCGACAGTATCGTGCAGGCCGCGTCGGGCATATCGATCGCCGAGGGTGCGCCCGCCGTGCCGAGCGCGCTGCCCGCGCAGGCCCTCGATCATGCCTCCGGATATCTGCTGGCCGCGGGCGTGATCGACGCGCTGGCCGCCCGCGCCACCGACGGCATCGGGCGCGATGTGCGAGTTTCGTTGGCGCGCACCGCTTCCTGGCTGCTCGCCGCGCCGGACCGCACGCCACGTCATCCGCAGGCAGCGCTGCCCGATCCCACCGAGGTGATGTCGCACGGGGAGGTCATCACGGCTACGCCCGCCATTGCCGAGTACCCCGCGTACAACTGGCCGGCCCCGGCCTACGGTGGGGATCGGCCGGCCTGGCCGTTGAAAACCCGGTAGTCACTGCCCGCATGCCACGCACGGTTCGCGTGCGCGAACCGAAAATCGTTTGCGGTTTCTTACCGGTGACCGATGAGATAGACGTGCCGTGTTCGTCTGAACCGGCATGACCCGCTCGGCCACCACGGAAGGAAACCGTCCCGTGGACAGCACCCTCGACCGGACCTCGGACACGGTGCGGCCACGCGCCGGACGGCGGGAGTGGATCGGGCTTGCGGTGCTCGCACTCGCCTGCTTCGTCTACGCCATGGACCTCACGGTGCTCCATCTCGCCGTGCCGATGCTCAGTGCGGATCTGCATCCGACCAGCGCGCAACTGCTGTGGATCATCGACGTGTACGGGTTCATGGTGGCCGGACTGCTGATCACCATGGGCACCCTCGGTGATCGGATCGGACGGCGCCGCATCCTGCTGGCCGGCGCGGCGGCGTTCGCGGTGGTGTCCGTGATCGCGGCGTTCGCCCCCACCGCGGAGCTGCTGATCGTCTGCCGCGCGCTGCTGGGCATCGCGGGTGCGACGCTCGCGCCGTCGACCCTGTCGTTGATATTCAACATGTTCCGCGACAGCAAGCAGCGCTCGGTCGCCGTCGGCGTGTGGGTCGGCGCGTTCTCCGCGGGCGGCGCGGTCGGTCCGCTGTTCGGCGGGGTGCTGCTGGAACAGTTCTGGTGGGGGTCGGTGTTCCTGCTCGCCGTGCCGGTGATGGCGTTGCTGCTGGTGATCGGGCCGAAGGTGCTGCCGGAGTTCCGTGATCCCGAGGCAGGCAAGCTCGATCCGGTCAGTGCGCTGCTCAGCGTGGCCACGATGATCGCGCTGGTGTTCGGCATGAAGAAGATCGCGCAGGACGGGCTCGGTTTCGCCGCGCTGCTGGCATTGGCCGTGGGCACGATCGTCGGCGTGCTGTTCGTGCGCCGCCAGCTGACCAGGCCCGATCCGATGCTCGATCTGCGGCTGTTCCGGCTCGGCGCGTTCCGGCTCGCCTTGCTGATCAATATCGTCGGCATCTTCGTCGCCTTCGGCTACTTCCTGTTCGTCGCCCAGTATTTCCAGCTGGTGCTCGGGCTTTCGGCGCTGGCCACCGGTGTGGCACTCGCACCCTCGGGTATCGCGTTCATCGTCGGTTCGCAGATGTCGCCGCTCATCATCCGGGTGGTTCGGCCCGCGTATGTGATCGGCGTCGGCATGGCGATCACGGCCGTCGGGTTGCTGATGATGACGCGGGTCGGGCTCACCGGCGGCGTCGCGCTCACCGTCGCCGCCTCGGTGATCATCTCGCTCGGTCTCGCGCCGGTGTACGGCATCACCACCGAGCTCATCGTGGGTGCCGCGCCGCCGGAGCAGGCGGGTGCCGCCGCGGGCGTCTCCGAGACGGGCGCGGAACTCGGTGGGGCGCTGGGTATTTCGATTCTGGGCAGTATCAGTATCGCGCTGTATCGCGGCGATCTGGCCGACACGTTGCCCGCGGGGCTGCCTGCCGAGGCGAGTCGGTCGGTGCGCGATACCTTGGGTGCGGCGGTGCAGACGAGTGCTGAGTTGCCCGGGCAGCTCGGTGAGGCGGTGTTGCTCGCGGCGCGAGAGGCGTTCCTGCATGGCATGCAGGTCACCGCTTGGGTTACTGCCGTTGCGGCGGCTGTTATTTCGGTGGTCGCGGTGGTGCGGTTGCGGCATTTGCCCACGGGGGTCGGTGAGGAGCTGCACTGATCGGGGTGCGGGACGGGGCGTTGCTGCAGTCGGCTCTCGCGGGGCTGCCATAATCGGCTCGCACAGAGCGCTGCCGCATCCGCCTCTCACATAGCGCTGCCGCAATCGGCTCTCGTAGAGCGCTGCCACATCCGGCTCGTCGCACGACGTCGGCGCAATGGGCTCGTCGCGCGGCACTGCCACATTCGGATCATCGCGGGGGTGCCGCATCGGGCCCGTCGCGGGGTATCGCCACATTGCGCTCATCGCGGAGTGCCGCGGTCGGCTCGTCGCGGCGGGCAGGGCGGTGAACGGGGTCCAGCCCGCCGGGGCGGGGCGGGGCAGAACGGCAGCGTTAGTCTCGTGGGGTGCGGCAGAAGATCATCATGGATGTTGATACCGGGGTCGACGATTCCCTTGCGCTGCTCTACCTGCTTGCCTCGCCCGAAGCTGAGATCGTCGGGATCGCCTCGACCGCGGGGAACGTGCCCGCGCCGCAGGTGGCCGCCAACAATCTCGCCTGGCTGGATGTGTGCCGTGCGCCCGAGATCGAGGTGACGCTCGGCGCTGTCGAGCCGTTGGCGGTTCCGCTGCGCACCACCGAGGACACGCATGGTCCGCAGGGTGTGGGTTATGCCGAGTTGCCGGCGTCGGACCGGGTGCTTTCGTCGCGGTCCGCCGCTCAGATGTGGGTTGATCTGGTGCGCGCGCATCCCGGCGAGATCGTCGGGTTGTGTACCGGGCCGCTGACCAATCTCGCGTTGGCCGTCCGGTTGGAGCCCGCGTTGCCGACTCTCCTGCGCCGACTCGTGATCATGGGCGGTGCGTTCAACCACCCCGGTAACACCACGCCCACCAACGAATGGAACGTGCACGTCGATCCGGAGGCGGCGAAGGAGGTTTTCGACGCCTTCTCCGCCGCGCCGCCGGACCGTAAACCGATCGTCTGCGCGCTCGACATCACCGAGACCATCGAGATGCGGCCGAAGCATCTGTCGCTGCTCGCCGAGCGGGCGGGCAGCCTTCCCATAGAAGCGGTTTCGGAGGCCGATCTGTCCGACGCACGATCGGTGGCGAGCAATCCGATCATCCGGCATGTCACGGACGCGGT
This sequence comes from Nocardia sp. XZ_19_369, assembly GCF_015355715.1. Taxonomy (NCBI): domain Bacteria; kingdom Bacillati; phylum Actinomycetota; class Actinomycetes; order Mycobacteriales; family Nocardiaceae; genus Nocardia; species Nocardia sp. XZ_19_369. The sequence goes on from NZ_JACVED010000002.1 coordinate 1,049,968, forward strand.
GCGGTTCTATTTCGACTTCCACCGGCTCTACGACCTGGGTTACCTCGCACACATGCATGATCCGTTCGCGGCGGCGGTCGCGTTGGATCCCGCCCTCGCCGTCACCCGACCGGCGACGGTCGACGTCGAGCTCGCGGGGACGCTGACCCGCGCGACCACGGTGGCCGACTGGGCGGGCATGTGGGGTCGAGAACCCAACGCGGACATTGTGATCGGCACCGATCAGGAGTTGTTCTTCGACCGGCTGATCAGCCGGATCGGCGACTTCGCGCGGGTGCTGTACCCGCACGAGGCGGGAGCACCCGAATGACAGGAGAAGCCGTGACCGGCGATCAAGACGACAACACCTACCTCGCCGACTTCCGCCACCGGCTCGGCCTCCCCGGAATCATCGACGTGCACACACATTTCATGCCGGAACCGGTGATGCGGAAGGTATGGGCCTACTTCGACTCGGCCGGTCCACTCACCGCCCGCGCCTGGCCGATCGCCTACCGAGCCGACGAAGAAGTCCGGCTGAAGACGTTGCGCGGCTTCGGTGTTCGCGCCTTCAGCGCCCTCGTCTACCCGCACAAGCCCGAGATGGCAGCCTGGCTGAACGAGTGGACCGCCGAGTTCGCCGAGCGCACCCCCGACTGCCTGCACACCTCGACCTTCTATCCCGAGCCGAGCGCCGAAACCTATGTGGCGGAGGCGATCCGACGCGGCGCCCAGCTGTTCAAAGTGCACATCCAGGTCGGCCGCTTCGACCCCCGCGACCCACTGCTCGACCCCGTCTGGGCGCTGATCCAGGATACGAGCATTCCGGTGGTGATCCATTGCGGGTCCGGGCCGGTGGCAGGCGAATTCACGGGCCCGAAACCCATCGCCGCGCTCCTACGCCGTTTCCCGCGCCTACCTTTGATCGTCGCGCACATGGGTGCCCCCGAGTACACCGAATTCCTCGACTTGGCCGACGAATATCCAGACCTCCGCTTCGACACCACCATGACCTTCACCGACTTCTTCGAAGAGGCCGACCCCTTCCCCACCCACGAATGCACCCGGCTGCTCGCTTTCGGCGACCGAATCCTGTTCGGCAGCGACTTCCCCAACATCCCCTACACCTATGACCACGCCATCGACGCGCTGGTTCGCCTCGACCTCGGCGACGACTGGCTACGCCGAGTCTGCTACCAGAACGCCGCCGACCTGTTCGGTATCGAGTAGCGGTCAGGACGTCGGACGGGGCGGACTGCCGGGAGATGGCGTCTGCGGCGGCGCGCTCGGGCTCGGCGGGGGCGAAGTCCTCGATGGCACAGGGGTTTTCGACGGAGCTGTTCCGGTTGCTCCCGATGGCGTGAACGGAATTTCGCGCGCGATCGCATCCTTCATCCGATTGCGCACCTCGTCCCGATTCTCGGGCGGCCGGTTCACCTTGGCACGCGGAGAGCCGTTGCCCGTGACGGGGATATCTCCAGCCACCGGAATCAACGTGTACCAGTCCTCATCTTTGCTGAACCGCGCCGCGATCAGATACGACTGGCCCAGCACGAGCAGTTCGTCCCCAGATTCGACGACAACAGTCCTGTCTTTGCGGCCACCCCGCTGATTGACGGTGACCCTTCCCGCAGCGTCGCCCTTCAACCGCTCACTGACCTCGATCGAGAACTGCGACTCCAGCTGTCCCCGCCGTTCGGTAGATCCGATCGACTCGACAACCTGGCCGAAAAAGATGTCGGTAGCCGCCCCGGTGACCGCTGCCGGATTGTTGCGATCGATGACACTGCTCGAGTTGAGATAAGAGGTGACAGGCGGTGCCGTGCTCGGCACGATCGATGGTCCCTCTACCGGCGAGCACCCCACCACCGCTGACATCAACAGCAACGCAGACGCTGGTCGTGCGATCCGATTCTCGCGCATGTCACCCATCGTTGCGGTACCGGCCGACGCGTGTCTCGTCCGATATCGAATCCGTTGTGATTTTCTAGGTTGCGGCGACGGTGAATCGAGTGCGCCGGTGGGTGGGGTTTTCGGCTTCATCCAGCAGGGCGACGGCGAAATCCTCCATGGAGATCGTTGATTCGCCATCGGGTCGAACGAGGAGTTCGTTCGTGCCTGACTGGTAGGTGCCGGTGCGGGGGCCGGGGCGTAGGTCGGCGGGGGGGCTCAGATAGGTCCAGTCTGTGGTGGTTTCGGCTCGGCAGAGGGCGAGTTGGTCGGCGCAGGCTTGGGCTATGGGGCGCAATTCTGCTGGGAAGTCGGGGGTTTCGTGCAGTGTGACGCCGTTCGTGCCGGGGACGAGCAGGGTTGATGCGCCGCCGACGAGGAGCAGGCGGACTTCGGTGTGGGCCAGGGCTTTCAGTAGTACGGCGGTGATTTCGGGGAGCTCGTGTTCTCGGCCTGCGGGTGGGCGGGTGGCGGTGATTACGAGATCCCGTCCGAGACTGAGGGATACGACGTCGTCTAGGTCGGCGGCGTCACCGATGCGGACCTCGGCGGCGGCGGGTACGGCGGCGGCGCGGGCTGGGTCGCGGATGACGGCGAGGACCTCGTGTCCGCGGGCCAAGGCCTCGGCCACCACTCGACTGCCAACGTCACCTGTCGCGCCGAATACCGTGATGCGCATGATTCGTCCTCCTGTCGGACCCGAGCCCGTTTCGATTGCTTAGCACTAAGTAACTTAGCTTAGCGCTGAGTAATTCCCGCGTCGAGATACCTCAGCGCTGAGGTATTCGCTAGAGTGCGGTGGTGACCGATCACGTCGACCAGGTGCTTGCGCAATGGCGGGAACAGCGGCCCGACCTGGACGTATCCCCGATGGCCGTGCTCGGGCGGCTGTCCAGGCTGACGCAGCTCACCGGTGTCGAGCTGCGCAAGACCTTCACCGCGCACGGGCTCGACGCGGCGTCCTTCGACGTGCTCGCCACCCTGCGGCGCAGCGATCCACCGCACTCGCTGACCCCGACGGAGTTGATGCACTCAGCCATGGTGACCTCCGGTGCCATCACGCAGCGACTCGATCGGCTCGAGGAGCGGGGGCTCGTGCGGCGAACTCCCAACGAGTCCGACGGCCGCGGGGTCCGCGTCTTTCTTACCGACGCAGGGCACGACCTCATCGACGAAGCGCTACCCGATCACGTCGCCACCGAGGAGCGCATCCTCGGTCCGCTCAGCTCGAAGCAGCGCGCTGCGCTCGCGGATACGTTGCGCGTACTGCTCGAATCACTGGGCGACACAATCTGATCGGCGCACGGGACCACAGGTGATTCCGCCGCACGTGAACGTCGGGCCGACCTTCGTCGCAATTGGTGTCCGACCACCCGCGTTTCCCCGCGCGCGAACTCCGGGCAGACCTTCGCGGCAATCGGCGGCAGGTCAAGCGGCAGGCAACGCGGCGACCAATGCGCGGATGTAGTTGACGCGCTGTTCGGTGTCGAAGACCTGGGCGCGATCGGTGATCTTGACCTGGGTCGCGTAGTAGAAATCCGGTCCTTGCACGCTGACCTGGACGAACCCCTGGATCTTCTCCTCCTTGACGGCCAGGAACACCAGCCCGAGCAGACAGAAGATCATGAGCAGCACCGCGAGCACGATCGCGTACGAAGGGATGCGGCGGTCGACGGTGGTCTGATTGGTGACAATCCAGACGGTACCCGCCAACGGACGCTGCCCGGACGGTGTCATCACCCGGGTCGCCGTGCATCCGATATCGCCGACGGTCACCAGAACCGGCTCCGGAGTGAACGGTTCACGCTGTGGCGGAGGTGGCTCCGGCCCCGAAACCCATTGCGGCCGACCCATTTCGGGTTCGGGCGTGCGATCGATCGCATCATCGGACATCGCCCTGCACCTCCCTGCCCGCGAAGGGGACGATCCCCCCGCATCACGTCGGCCGGCGAGTCCTCGTTGCCGCGTCGTCGCCAGCTGAGGAACCTTCCACGTTACTACTCGTCAATGCCACTCGACAACTAGTAGACGGTCAGCAAATATGCCTTCCGGTCGAGGACTATGCAGGTAGAGCGGATGGCAGAGGCGGCCAACAACCCGCCGCCTCCGCCGTCCAGCGACCGATCAGCGCTCGGTGCGCTCCCAATGGAACGGGCAGTGCGTGCCGCCGAATCCGATGGTGGTGGCGCGGTCGAAACGGAATCCGTGCTTCGCCGGGTCGATGGCACGGATCCAGTTCGCGTCGAACTCACACATCACCGGCGTCAGCTCCGACGCCGAATGCGCAACCAGCACATCATGATAGAAGCACTGGACGACGTCCACGTGATACCGCTGATGGTCGTCCGCAGGTCGCTCGAAGGTGAATCCCGCGCCGAACGCGTGTTCCTCGCGCGACTTCGACACCGCGACCATGGCGGCGAACGGGTCGTCGGCGGAATCGAGCATCGACCGGGTCGCTTCCTGAACGGCGTCGCCGAGCGGTTCGACGAACGCACTGCGCAGCGCAGCAATGGTGGCGTCGCGGCCGAGCCGAGGGCGCAAGGCCCGGTAGGCGACCACCAGGGCCAGGGTCATCCGCAGGTTGTAGCGCGCGGGCTCGTCCACGCATCGATGCGCGTCGGCGGCTTCCAACTCCGCGAGTTCCCCGCGCATATCGGCGATCAGGTCCTCGGGCAGGTCCGCATCTGGCAACCCCGCTGCGAGGTGGTCGGAAAACGCTTCGACGACGGCCGCCGAATCGCGTGCCGCATCGGGCACGTAATCGTTGTCGGCAAGGTCGAAGGGGTCGGTGTGCATACTGCGTCCTTTCGAGACATCGCCGGTCTCGAACACAGCACAACCACAAGGCAGGGGTCGGCCGTGCCCGTCACCGACGAGCACGCCAACGCGCTCCACCGACCTACCTGGCGCTGACGATATTCTTGGATAGTCCCGCGGCTGCGAGACATCCGCAGCATCCCACGCGCGGCAATTCTTGTCCAATTCCCCTGGTACCGAACCCTTTTCGCGGTCGGCAGGCCCGCTCGGTCAGCAGTCGCACTGTAGACCCCCGACGGCCGCATCCCAAGGGTCGACATACCCGATCCGGTCTGTCTAGACTGTCCAGGCGGGGACACTTCAGCCAGACCAGGAGGCAGAGACGGTGCAATGGCAAGTTCAGGAGGCCAAGCAACGATTCTCCGAGGTATTGCGCGCGGCGGAATCGGACGGGCCACAGACCATCACCCGCCACGGTGACGCGGTGGCGGTAGTCCTCGATATCAACGAGTACCGCAAGCTGACCCGACCGGACATCAGCTTCGTCGACCATCTCCTGGTGACGTTCTCGGGTCTCGGCGACGACGTAGCCGACGTACTCGACGAAGTCGAGAGCGCGCGACAGCACAGCATGCCGCGCGACGTCGACCTGTTCGACGATGCGGCCGGGTAGTCGTGCGGGAGCGCCAGCGAGCGAACCGAAAACACAGCGCGCCGGAGCGCACGACGGAGCCGAGCGCTAGCGAGGCGGAGTCGTGAGTTACCTCCTCGACACCAACGTGCTGTCCGAAATCATGCGCCCGAAGCCCGCACCTGCGGTTCTCGACTGGTTGAGCAAGGCCCGCCTGGCCGACCAGTGGCTCAGCGTCGTCACCGTCGGTGAGCTGCGCCGAGGCGTCGCGTTTCTGCGCCATCGGGGCGGGACAGCGCGGGCGCAGCTCTTCGAGCAGGCGATCGCCGATATCGAGACCCGGCACGGCGATCGGATCTTGCCCGTCACCACCGAGATCGTCCGGGCGTGGGCCCGCATCAGCATTCATTCGATCGACATGGCGGACGGGCTCATCGCGGCCACCGCACTGACGCATGGACTAGCCGTGGTCACCCGCAATGTGAATCACTTCGAGGAGACGGGAGCGGCCGTGATCAACCCGTTCGGGTGAAGCGGGTCAGCGGCTGTCGAAGGCGCGCAGGAGTTCTTCGGCCGCTAGTGCGGCGGTGAGGGTTCCGTCGCGGACCTGCTTCTCCACCTGTGCGCGAATGGCTTTCACCTCGGGATTGTCGGCGAGACGGCGCAGCAGCTGATCGTGCACCATGGTCCACGTCCAGTCGATCTGCTGGCGGCGGCGCTTCTCGTCGAATTCGCCTGCGTCGGTAAGGACCCGGCGATGTTCGAGGACGGTGTCCCAGAACTTGTCCAGCCCGATGCCTTCCAGGCCGCTCATGGTGAGCACCGGCGGACGCCACAGCGCGTCGTGCGGGTGGATCAGCCGGAGCGCGCCGGCGAGTTCGCGGGCAGCGGACTTGGCTTCCATCTCGTGCTTGCCGTCGGCCTTGTTCACCGCGACCAGATCGGCCAGCTCCAGCACACCTTTCTTGATGCCCTGCAACTGATCACCGGTCCGGGCCAACGTCAGAAAGCAGAACACGTCGACCATATTGGCGACCGTCACCTCGGACTGACCGACCCCGACCGTCTCCACCAGGATCACGTCGTACCCGGCGGCCTCGAGCAACACGATGGTCTCCCGGGTCGCCTTGGCCACACCACCGAGGGTGCCCGCGGTCGGCGACGGCCGGATATAGGCGTTGCGCTCCACCGACAGTCGCGCCATCCGCGTCTTGTCACCCAGGATCGAACCACCGGTCCGCGTGGACGACGGATCGACCGCAAGCACCGCGACCCGATGCCCCTTGCCGATCAGATCCATCCCGAGCGCATCGATGAACGTCGACTTGCCGACCCCCGGGACACCGGTGATGCCAACACGATTCGACACCACCGCCGTCTCGGAGCTGTGCTTGTCGGGCGTCAACTTCAGCAACAACTGCTGCGCCTGATCCCGGTGATCGGCGCGCGTCGACTCCGCCAGCGTGATCGCCCGCGCCAGCGCGGCCCGCTCCCCCGCCCGCACCGCCTCGGCCATCGCGTCGATGTCGATCGCCCGACCGCGTCGAGCGGACCCAGTACCCTCCGCCCGCGAGCCCGGCTCGAGAGCGGCCGACCCACCCGATGCCGGCCCCTGACCCGCACCGGACGAGTCGGACCGAAGGCCGCCGTCGACCGAGGTAACCGCGGGATCCCGCTCGCTCATTCGGCCGCGGCGGAATCCTCGGCGCCGCTGCCGCTTTCGGGAGACAACTCCGGGTGGCCGAGCTCGGTGGCGAGCTTCTTCAGCAGATCGATCGCGGCGTCGGCGATGACGGTGCCCGGCGGGAAGATCGCCGCGGCGCCGGCTTCGTAGAGCGCGTCGAAGTCACCGGGCGGGATGACGCCGCCGACGATGACCATGATGTCGGGTCGCCCCGCCTCGGCCAGCGCCTGCCGCAGGGCAGGCACCAGCGTGAGGTGGCCCGCCGCGAGCGAGGACACACCGACAACGTGCACGTCGTTGTCGGCGGCCTGCTGCGCCACCTCTTCCGGGGTCTGGAACAGCGGGCCCACGTCCACGTCGAAGCCGAGGTCGGCGAAGGCGGTGGCGATCACCTTCTGGCCGCGGTCGTGCCCGTCCTGCCCCATCTTCGCGACGAGGATGCGCGGGCGACGACCTTCCGCCTCGGCGAATGCCTCGACGAGATCGCTCGCCTTGGTGATGTTGCTGACCTTCCCGGCCTCGTCGCGGTACACACCGGAGAGCGTACGGATCTCGGCCTGATGCCTGCCGTATACCTTCTCCAGCGCGTCGGAGATCTCACCGACGGTGGCCTTGGCGCGCGCGGCATCGATGGCGAGGGCGAGTAGGTTGTTCGCCATGCCGCCCTCGGAAGAGGCTGCGGCACGGGTCAATTCGGCGAGTGCGCGTACGACCGCGCCGGCGTCCCGATCGGCGCGCAGCTGCCGCAGCTTCTCGATCTGCTCGGCGCGCACCCGGGAGTTCTCGACCTTGAGCACCTCGACCTGCTGGTCCTCTTCGGCCTGATACTTGTTGACGCCGATCACCGGCTGCTGCCCGGTGTCGATCCGCGCCTGGGTGCGCGCGGCGGCCTCCTCGATGCGCAGCTTCGGGATGCCCTCACCGATCGCCTGCGCCATGCCGCCGTGCGCTTCCACCTCGGCGATGTGCGCGCGGGCCCGGTTGGCCAGCTGGTGGGTCAGCCACTCGACGTAGTACGAACCGCCCCACGGGTCGACCGGCCGGGTGGTGTTGGACTCCTGCTGGATCAGCAGCTGGGTGTTGCGGGCGATGCGGGCGGAGAAGTCCGTCGGCAGCGCGAGCGCCTCGTCCAGGGCATTCGTGTGCAGCGACTGGGTGTGCCCCTGGGTCGCCGCCATCGCCTCGATGCAGGTGCGTGCGACGTTGTTGTAGGCGTCCTGCGCGGTCAACGACCAGCCGGAGGTCTGCGAATGGGTGCGCAGCGACAGCGATTTCGAGCTCTTCGGCTCGAACTTCGCGACCAGCTCGCTCCACAGCAGCCGCCCGGCGCGCAGCTTGGCGACCTCCATGAAGAAGTTCATGCCGATGGCCCAGAAGAACGACAGCCGCGGCGCGAACTTGTCCACCTCCATGCCCGCGTCGATACCGGCCCGGATGTACTCGACGCCGTCGGCGAGGGTGTAGGCCAGTTCCAGGTCGGCGGTCGCGCCCGCTTCCTGAATGTGGTAGCCGGAGATGGAGATCGAGTTGAACTTCGGCATCTTGGCGCTGGTGTACGCGAAGATGTCGGAGATGATCCGCATCGAGGGCTTCGGCGGGTAGATGTAGGTGTTGCGGACCATGAACTCCTTCAGAATGTCGTTCTGAATGGTTCCGGCCAGCTGCTCCGGTGCGACGCCCTGCTCTTCTGCCGCAACGACATACAGCGCGAGGATCGGCAGCACCGCGCCGTTCATCGTCATCGACACGCTGACCTGGTCGAGCGGGATATGGTCGAACAGCTGGCGCATGTCGAGGATGGAGTCGATGGCCACGCCGGCCATGCCGACGTCACCCTGCACGCGCGGATGATCGGAGTCGTAGCCACGGTGCGTGGCGAGGTCGAAGGCGACCGAGAGACCCTTCTGCCCGGCCTGCAGGTTGCGGCGGTAGAAGGCATTCGAGTCCGCGGCGGTGGAGAAGCCCGCGTACTGCCGGATAGTCCACGGCTGGTTGACGTACATCGTCGGGTACGGACCGCGCACGAACGGTGCGACGCCGGGCACGCTGTCGAGCGGATAGCCCTCGGCCGCAACGGCATCCCGGTCGGCCTTGGTGAACACCGGTGGCACGTCGATGCCTTCGGGGGTCGACCACTTCAGCTGCTCCGGCGCGTAGTGGTTGGCCGCGGCCGCCTCGCCCACGAAAGCCTCGACCTGCGCGGCGTCCACGGCGGCGGGCTCGGGTGCCCGTTCGGTCAGCGGCACCTCGGCGAAATTGCCTATCAGGTGCTTGATCTCGCGAGTAGTCATCAGGCTCCCACCTTCTCCAACAGGCCGGACAGCGCGGCGACCGCATCGATCTTCGCCGCGAGGAATCCGTCCGGACGCTGCGCGTCATCCAGCTCGGCGATCGCCTTCGCGGCACCCGCCAGCAACACCGTTTCCACGCCCGCCGCACGTAACTGCTGCACTGCCGCACCGGCTTCCGCGCCGTAGCGCTTGTCCGAACCACACAGCACCGCGATCGGCGCACCGGCTTCGGTTGCCGCCGCGGCGATTCCGTCCACCGTCAATGGTCCGGGATTGACGGACTCGATACCACCGGAGGCGAGCAGATTCGCGATAAAGGTCACTCGCACGTTGTGCTCGGCGACCGAACCCAGCGGCACGAGCAGCGCTTTCGGCCGCGTGCCGTGCTCGGCCAGATAGGCGTCGGACCGGTTGCGCAGCGCCTCGAACGTGGCACCGTAGCGAGCCACCTGATCGGCCTGACGCGCCGCCTCGGACAGCGGCGGTTCGGCCAGGTTCGGGAATTCGTTCACCCCGGTGACCGACGTCTTCCGGTGGGCCACATCGGTATCCCGGGCCGCCTTGGTGGCGGCGATGCGCTCGGCGATGAGCCCGCTGTCCAGTGCGGCGAGATAACCGCCCGCGGCCTCGATCTCCTGCATGAACTCCCACGCCTTCGCGGCGAGCGCGCCGGTCAGGTCCTCGACATACCAGGAGCCGGCACCGGGATCCTGCACGAAGCCCAGGTGCGATTCCTCGAGCAGCAGCAGCTGGGTGTTGCGAGCCATCCGGTCCGCGAAGGATTTCGAGACGCCGAGCTCACCGGCGGGCAGCGCGGCGTCGAACGGCAGCACGGTTACCGTGTCCGCGCCGCCGACCCCGGCGCCGAACGCCGCGAGGGTGGTGCGCAGCAGGTTCACCCACGGGTCGCGCTGGGTCATCATGGCCGCTGAGGTCACCGCGTGCTGCGGTGCGCCACCGAAATCCGGTGCGCCGCACACGTGCGCGACACGGGCCCAGAGTTGGCGAGCGGCACGGAATTTGGCGATCGTGGCGAACTGGTCGTCGGTGGCGGCGAAGCGGAAGTTCAACTGCTCCAGCGCATCCGCGATATCCAGGCCCTCGGTGAGGGCGCGCAGGTAGGCCAGTCCGGCGGCGACGGCGGCGCCGAGCTCTTGGGCGTCGGAGGCGCCCGCGTTGTGGAAGACGGTGCCGTCCACGGTGATCGCGCGGACCGTCTCGGCGCGCGCTACCGCGGCCCCCGCCAAGGTCACCGTCTCTGCAAGCCCGATGTCGGCGATTCCGGCGAACCGGCTGGTGAGCGGCGCAGCACCGAGCGAAACGTGAATGTCCTTGCGCGAGGCCGTGTCATAGCTGTCGAGCGCGGTGTACAGCTGCGCCGCCGCCTCGACCGTGGCGGTGCCCGCGTCGAGGGTCACCGGCGCGAGGTCGAACAGCAGCCCGGCGAGCGCGGCGGGCAGCTCGGCCGCCGGAACACCCCGGTCGCCGACGCCGAGCCAGACAGCGCTGATCCCGCTGCCCAGACCGGCCAGGATCTCCCGATTGACCGCAGCCGCATCGCCGCCGCCGAAATGCGCGCTGACGTACCAGCCGCGGTGGACGTCGCGGGTGGCGTCACCACCGCGGACGAACGGATAGGTGCCGGGCAGTGGCTGCTCGGGCAGCTCGTCCTTGCGGGTGTACAGCGGGGCGATGGTCAGCCCGTCGTAGGTGGTTTCCGCGAGCAGATGCTCTGGTTCCGCAGGCAGGTCGGCAATATCGACCCGGCGGACCTTGGCCAGCACCCCGGCCACGCCCTTGCGCCACGCGGCGAACTGCGGAACCGGATCCGCGCCCGTGGGCGCCGCATCCGGCCCGGGCTCTGAAGCAATCGGCATAGCTTGCTTTCCTCTTCCACTCGACTGCAGGCGCACCCGTGGTGTGTGCCGAAACCGCCGCATTCGCCCAGTTCAGCGACTACTTTGGTTAACGAGCATTCGTCCCGTTTCTTCTGATGCTAGCGGGACCGCTGCGACACGTTGTCCCCCAGTACCACTACCACCCGGTAACCTGGCCCCGGTGACCAGGCTGATCCGTGACCCGCGCGTGCTCGCGACGATCGTCGGCGTCGCCGCGTTGTTCGTCGCCGCGCTGCTGGTCCCGCTGCCGAGTCCCCAGCAGATCCAGGACTGGGCGGGCTCGGTCGGCCCGATCTTTCCGTTGGTGTTCTTCGCGGTGCACGCGCTGGTGACGGTCGCGCCGATCCCGCGCACCGTGTTCACCGTGAGCGCCGGGCTGCTGTTCGGTCCGGTGCTCGGCATCGCGCTGGCCGTCGGCGCGACCACTGTCAGTGCCGCGCTCGCCGTCCTGCTCGTGCGCGCCCTGGACCGCGAACAGGTGGCCTCGCGCCTCACCCACCCGGCCGTGCGCGCCGTCGACGATCGGCTGCGGCGGCGCGGCTGGCTCGCGGTCGGCTCGCTGCGCCTGATCGCCTTCGTGCCGTTCTCGGTGCTCAACTACTGCTGCGGACTGTCGTCGATCCGCTTCTGGCCGTACATGGTTGCCACGCTGCTCGGTGTGCTGCCCGGCACCGTCGGCACCGTCATCCTCGGCGACGCGCTCACCGGCAACACCCACCCGGCCCTGATCGTGTTCTCCGGTGTGCTGATCGCCATCGGCGTAGTCGGGTTGGTTGTCGACGCGCGCTGGAACAACGGCGAGAGTGTCGTACCGGCCGAGGAACCCACACCGGCCGCGGTCGCCAAGTAGCCTGGCCGGTCGGTTCAGTCGACGGTCAACTCGATCGGGACGGCGACCACGTCGACCATGGCACCGTTGCGCAGCACGGTGACCGGCAGTTTGACACCGATCGCCTCGGCGAACAGCTGGCGTTGAATGCCCTGTGCGTCACGGACTTCGGCGCGACCGACGCTGAGGACCAGATCGCCGCGGCGCAGGCCCGCCTGCTCGGCCGGACCGCCGCGGACCACCTCCATGATGCGGACACCGGCGCTCTGCCCGGTGCGGGCGGCGACGGCAGCGGGTAGCGGCGCGGGCATGCCGACCAGGCCCAGGTAAGCGCGGCGCACTCGCCCGTCGGCGTGCAGGGTATCGATGATGCGCCGAGTGGTCGCGTTGATCGGAATCGCCAGGCCCAGACCGATTCCCGCGACGGCGGTATTGATGCCGACCACCCGGCCCGCCGAATCCGACAACGCGCCACCGGAATTGCCGGGATTGAGGGCCGCGTCGGTTTGGATCACGTCTTCGATGACCCGCCCTGCACGGCGCGAGGCCACCGGAACGGCGCGGCCCAGCGCGCTCACCACCCCCGCGGTGACCGAACCGGCGAGTCCGAGCGGACTGCCGACGGCCACCACCAGCTGGCCAACGACGAGCTCGTCCGCGTCGCCCAGCGTCACTGCCGCGGGCGCGCCGTTGCGAGAATGCAGGACGGCCAAGTCGGAGAGCGGATCGATGCCGACGACCTCGAACTTGGCTTCTACTCCGTCGGCGAACACCACCTCGCCGCCGCTGGCCGACCCGATGACGTGCGCATTGGTCAGCATGAAGCCGTCTTCGGTGAACACCACCGCCGACCCGCTACCCCGCCGGGTGCGCACGCTGGCCACGTGCGGCGTGACCGACGCGGCAACCCTGATCACCGTGCGCGAATAGGCATCCATCGCGGCGTCATCGTCCACGTCGACCACCACCCCTGCTTACACGTCTACACCAACCCCTCCAGCATGCCCGGACTCAGCGCGGGGCGCACTGTGTTCACCAGAGCCCCAACCAAATCGACCAGGCGAACCGGGGTGTCGGTCAGGCGGCGGGGCTCATGGTGGCGCCTTCGAAGAACTCCGCTTCGGTCATGCCGAGCCGGGTGGTGACCAGCTCGAGGGCGAGGCGAAGCACCTCCGGCGCGGTCGGCGCGACGACCTGTGACTGCTCGAGTCGCGTGGTCCCGCATTCGACGCGTACCCGGCAGCGCCAACCGGTGCGGTCGGGATACGGCTGGGGTCGTCCGATCGCGACGTACACCGGCACACCGTCGTGCAGGAACTCGTTCGTGGCCAGCAGGTCGTCGGCCGGCGTGATCATCACAGCCATATCAGCCACGACCGATCACAAGCAATGTTGCAGCTACAAGTCGGTTCCTCATCGGATGCTCCCGGTAATACTCAACAGGCAGGGCACTTACGACTATCCGTTCGCGATGAATCTAGCTCGACCGCCGACACTCCGCAACATTTGAGCAAACATTCAGTCACGGCGGTTGAACCCCACACCTCGGCGACGGCGGCGGCGACCGTCGGCCGACCAATTCGGACCAGCATTACCAGACACGCCAGGCCAACAGGCACAACAGAATTGCGTCTACCCGCGGCATCCGAAACACCTATTGCCTCATCCGTCTGAGACGGTATCGTACTAGTAGTACCGCATACTGACGGTACCGAGCTCAATGAGGTGCGAGATGACCGAGCAGAGTGTGCGAACCAAGGAACGCGCGGGCAGCGGATATCCGAGAGCGAGGCGAATCAGATTCCGCTTCGGCGAGCCGGTGCCCATGTCGAAGTACTACGCCGGCGGCGACATGGTGTTCAGCCATTTCATCGCCGGGCTGTCCGCGGGATTCCCGCCGGGCGAGGAGTCGTTCATCCGCTCGGTGCGCCGATTCGCCGACGAGATCACCGATCCGGTGCTCAAGAAGCGAGTCGCCGGGTTCATCGGCCAGGAGGCGATGCACGGCCAGGAACACCGGCGGCTCAACGAGAAGCTGATCGAGATGGGCTACCCCATCGAGTGGCTGGACGCACCGGCGGCCGTCGAACGGCAGAAGCGCCTCGAACAGCGCATCCCCGCACGGTTACACCTGGCTGCTACCGCGGCGGCCGAGCACTACACGGCGGTGCTGGCCGAACGGGTGCTGTCCAGTCCGGAGATCCAGGCCCTCGCCGGCGACGACGAAGTCCGAAACCTCTTGAACTGGCATGCTTTCGAGGAGCTGGAGCACAAGTCGGTGGCCTTCGACGTGTACCGCGCGGTCGGCGGCACGGAGACGATGCGCATCCTCACCATGGCGACGCTGGTGGCGCTCACCCTCCCCCTCACAGCCGTCGGCCTGAGCGTGTCGCTGGGCCGGGATCCGGACGCGCGACGTTATCCGTTGAACCTGGCCAGAGAAGCTTTCACGCTGTTCCGCGGGCCGGTCTTCCGTGGCATCGGCCGCGAGCTGGTGCTGTATCTGCGGCCCGGCTTCCATCCCGACGACATCGATTCGCGAGAGTTGTTGCAGCGCTGGCAGAAAGAACTCTTCGGCACCGACGGCACCCTCGTCGGCCACCTCAAGTAGCCCCACCGAACCCCGAATCAATGGAGATTCCCATGACTTCCAGCGTGCAGCACACCGGCGCGGGCAGCTACCCGAAGGTGCGGCGGATGAAATTCCGCTTCGGCCAGCCGGAACCGATGACCAAGTACTACGCGGGCGACGACATCGTGCTCAGCCATCTGGTCGCACTGCTCTCGGCCGTCTTTCCGCCCGGCGAGGAATCGTTCATCCGCTCGGTGCGCCGATTCGCCGACCAGATCACCGATCCGGTGCTCAAGAAACGAGTCGCCGCCTTCATCGGCCAGGAGGCGGTGCACGGCCAGCAGCACGGAAAGCTGAACGAGCAACTGTTCGCGCTCGGCTATCCCCTGCAACAGGTGGTGAGCCGACAGCACCGACTCGTCCAACAGGCCGAGCGGCTGGCACCGCCCGCCGCGCACCTCGCCATCACGGCCGCCGCCGAGCACTACACCGCCGTGCTGGCGGCGCGGGTGCTCTCCAGCAGCGAAATCCAGGCCCTCGCAGGCGATCCCGAGGTGCGTAACCTGCTCAACTGGCACGCCCTCGAAGAGCTGGAACACAAGTCGGTGGCCTTCGACGTCTATCGCGCGGTCGACGGACCGGAGTGGCTGCGGATCGCCGTCATGTCGGTGCTGTACGCCTTCACGATTCCGGTGGTCGGGCTGGGCGTGCTCGCCTCGATCGCGGCCGATCCCGCCGCATGGCGGCCGGTCACCGTCGCCCGGCAGTCCTACCGGCTGGCGCGCGGTCCGATCGTGCGCGGTCTGCTCAGCGAGATCCAGGTGTATCTGAAGCCGGGCTTCCACCCGGACGATGTGGACACCGCCGCCCTGCTACGGCAGTGGCAGACCGAATTGTTCGGCGCCCGAGGCGCGCTCGTGGATCGCGTCCGATGAGCGCGGCGCTGCCCGACTTCGAGGTGATCGTGGTCGGGGCGGGGTTCGGCGGCATCGGTGCTGCCATCGCCCTGCAACGCAAAGGTATTCACGACTTCGTCATCGTGGACAAGTGGGACCGGGTCGGCGGAACCTGGCATGCCAACACCTATCCCGGTGTCGCCGTGGATATCCCGTCGTTCATCTACAGCTTCTCCTATGAGCAGCGCGGCGACTGGTCGCGAATCTTCGCGCCGGGCACCGAGTTGCGCGACTACGCCGAGAGCATGGTCGACAAGTACGGGCTCCGGCCGAAGCTGCGGCTTAACACCACGATCGTCTCTGCGGTGTTCGACGCGGAGGACAGCGTCTGGTTGCTCGGCACCGACGGCGGCCGCACGCTCACCGCCCGCTACGTCGTGATGGCGATCGGCGGACTGGAACGCCCGAAGATGCCCGACATTCCGGGCCTGCACGACTTCGGCGGCACCCTGATGCACACGGCGCTGTGGGACGACGATGTCGCGCTGACCGGCAAGCGGGTCGCGGTGATCGGCACCGGCGCGACCGCGCTGCAACTGGTGCCCGCGATCGTCGACGAAGTGGCGCACCTGAGCGTCTTCCAGCGGACACCGATTTGGGTGTTCCCGAAAACCGATGCGGCGGTGGGCTGGATCGGGCGCGCGGTGCTCGAACGCCCATGGGTCCGTTCCGGTATCCGCCTGGTCGGCACCGTCGCCACCGAAATCGGCATGGGCGGCATGGTGGCCGGCCCGACCTGGCTGTCCGACGCGGGTCGGCGGCTGGCGGAGATTCCGGCGCGGCGGTGGATGCGCGCCCAGGTGCACGATCCGGTCCTGCGCGAGAAGCTGATTCCGGCCTACGGGCTCGGCTGCAAGCGGCCGTCGATGTCGAACGACTACCTCTCGACGTTCAATCGACCGGATGTCAGCCTGGTCACCGAGCCGATCGGGTTCGTCGGCGAGCGCGGGATCACCACCGAGGACGGGGTAGAGCACCCGGTCGACGTGCTGATCTGCGCCACGGGATTCAAACTGTGGGAAAAAGATTCGATACCGCCCTTCCCGGTGACCGGCCGCGACGGCCTCGATCTTGGCGAATTCTGGGACCGGCATCGATTCCAGGCGTACCAAGGTGTTTCGGTGCCCGGGTTCCCGAATATGTTCACCATCACCGGACCCTACGGTTTCGTGCTCGGCTCCTACATCTGGATGATCGAGGCCACCGCCGCACACCTGAGCCGGGCCATCGCCGAAACCAAGCGCCGCGGCGCCACCGAGTGCGAGATCAGCAGACAGGCGCACGACAAGTACTTCGCCCAATGCCTACGCCGCCAGCAGAAGAACTTCCTGTTCACCGACGCCTGCACCGGATCGAACACCTACTACATCAACAGCCACGGGGATTCGCCCTTCCGGCCGTCCACGCATGGCGAGATGTACTGGCAGAACCGGCATTTCGATCTCGACGACTACCACTATCGGAATACCGTTCCCGCACCGCGGACCGGCGCGATCCTCGAGGAATCCGTATGAAACTCACCAACATCGAGCCGAACCTGGTGGTGGTGACCGGTGCGGGCAGCGGCATCGGCCGGGCCATCGCCCTCCGATTCGCCAGGGCGGGCGCGCATGTCGTGGTCTCCGACCTCGACCTGGATTCGGCCCTGGCGACCGAGGCGATGATCCACGCACGCGGCCGCCGGGCCTCCGCCGCCCGTCTCGACGTCACCGATCCGGCCGCGTGGGAAGCGTTCGCCCGGGACGTGCTCGCCGACCACGGTGTGCCGGATGTCCTGGTGAACAATGCGGGCATGCTGGTCAGCGGCGCGTTCGTGGACCTCTCGCCTGCGGATTGGGATCGCCAGCTCAGTGTGAACCTGCTCGGCGTGGTGCACGGCTGCCGCGTCTTCGGGCAGCAGATGATCGACAACCGTAAGCGCGGGCACATCGTGAATATCGCGTCGGCGGCCGCGTTCACGCCGACGCCGGTGATGTCGGCGTATTCGGTGTCCAAGGCCGGGGTGAAGATGCTCACCGAGTGTCTGCGACTCGAGTTCGGGCCCAAGGGCATCGGGGTCAGCGCGATCTGTCCCGGCGTGATCAACACCAATATCGGCGAGCACGCCGTCACCGTGGGAGTGGATCAAGACCTCATCGAGCGCGGCAAGGAACTGACGCGGCGGGTACAGGACGCGGCCGCGAAACTGCCGTTCTCGCCGCTGAGTCCGGATCTGGTCGCGCGGGCAGCGCAACGGGCGGTGCGCTATGACCTCGCGGTCGTACCGGTACGGGCCGAGGCGTGGCTGGGGTACTTCATGCTGCGCATCGCGCCGGGGGTGAACAGGCGTTTGACGCAACCGCTGGATGTGCAACGGCTCGAACGGATCGGGCGGCGCGTGCTCCGGCTGATCGATCCGGTCGCGGCAACGCCGGCAGCCCAGCCGCTTTCACCGCCGCTCGAGGTGTCGAGATAGCACGATGAACGCGGACAACGGCGTGCGCGGACATGTTTTGAAGGTCGGTGCGGTCGTCGAGGAGACGGCCGATGCCCGCACCCTGTTCTTCGAGGTACCCGACGAGCTGAGCGAACGCTTCCGCTACCGACCCGGTCAGTTCCTCACGTTGCGGGTGCCCAGCGAGCGCACCGGCTCGGTGGCGCGGTGCTACTCGTTGTGCAGCAGCCCGCACTGTGACGACCGGATCGCGGTGACCGTCAAGCGGATCGCGGGCGGCTATGCCTCGAACCTGCTCTGCGACAACGTCGCCGTGGGTGATCTGATCACGGTGCTGGAACCGTCCGGTTCGTTCGGACCGCGTGATCTGGATGCCGATGTGCTGCTATGCGCGGCGGGCAGCGGCATCACACCGGTGATGTCGATCATCAAGTCCATGCTGGTCGGCGGTAGCGGGAATATTGTTGTGCTGTATGCCAATCGGGATCGGCAGTCGGTGATCTTCGCTGACGCGCTCGACGAGTTGGCGAGCCGCTACCCCGGTCGTTTACGCGTATTGCACTGGCTGGAATCGGAGCGCGGGCTGCCGACCGCAGAGGTGGTCGCCGCACTCGTACAAGCACATTCGGATCGTGACTGGTTTCGTTGCGGGCCCGCCGGATTCATGACTGTCGTCGGCGCAGCGGCCGAGGCGTTGCACGTACCGGCGACTCGTATACACACCGAGGAGTACCGATCACTACAGTCGAATCCGTTCGATGAACCTCGCCGCGCCTGCGAAACACCACCAGCCGCAACAGATGTAGCCATTGCCGAAGTGGAGATCGATGGCGCAACCCACATCCTGAACTGGCCCAAGCAGACTCCCCTGCTGGATGTGCTGCTGAACAACGGGATCGACGCGCCCTACGTCTGTCGCGAATCCGCCTGCGGCACCTGCGTCTGCTCGGTGCAGCAAGGCCGCACCCGAATGCGGCAATGCGAGGCACTCATCGATGACGAGATCGCGCTCGGCCTCACCCTCGCCTGCCAAACCCTGCCGGAGTCACCCCGGGTACACATCGCCTTCGACCAATAGCCGGGGCGATTCACTCCGGCTGGAACGCGAGATGAGCCGGTTTATCCACGTCGATCGACAGATTATTGAGTTCGGCGACACCGTCGAGCATGCCGCGGGCGATGGTGCTCACGTGCTCGGTGAACCGCTCGGTCGACATCACCTCTGTCCTGGCCCGATTCGCGCCGAGCCACCAGTCGGTCGCCGAGCCCACCGCGCCGAAGATGGCGTAAGCGGTGAGCTCCAGACTGCCGGTATCGACGTCCTGCCCAGCCAGCCGTTCCTCGATCAGCTGCGCCGCCACCAGTGCCGAGCGCTGGGCCACCTCGATGGCGCGTTCCGGCTGCTCGGCCTGCTGCGCCATCCGGCTGTGCACCAGGAACCGGAACACATCGGGCTGTTCCTCCACCACCGCGACATACTCGGCGATCGCGGTGCGCAGCAATTCGGCCACCGAATCGGTGGTCAGGCTGATCTTCGCGAGCACGCGCTCCCACAGCAAGCTCTGCACCCGCTCGAGAATCGCCAGATACAGATCCGACTTGTCCGCGAAATGCCGGTACAGCTTGGGCTTGGCACAACCCGCCGCCCGCGCGATGTCATCCATACTCACGTCGGGCCCGTGCTCGGCCAGCGCGCGGAACGCGGCATCCACGAACTCCCCGCGCACCTGCTCCCGATGCGCACGCCACCGTTCGGTCCTGGCATCCAGGCGCGGCGCGGCGGGCGAGCTACTACCGGCGGCCGTCATGCCAGTCATGATATTGAATGCCGAGCTCGGCCACGCCGCACGGGCCGGTTCCACCGTCAGCGCAGCCAGCCCTTTCTTTTGATGTAGGCGAGCGGGATCACCGCGGCCACCAGGGTCATGCAGGTGGTGGCGACGAAGCCGTGTTGCCACTCCAGTTCGGGCATCCAGGTGAAATTCATGCCGTAGAACGTGGCGATGAGGGTGGGCGGCAGGAAGACCGCGGTGATGATGGTGAACACCTTGACGATCTGATTCTGTTTGACGTCGAGCCAGGTCATCACCGACTGCTGCAGGTAGCGGACCTTGTCGTGCTCGAAGCCCGCGTGCTGTTTCACCCCGTCGATGTCGGCGATCAGGATGGCGAGCAGGCTCTCCAGTTCGGCGCTGTGCACGGTGCTGTCGGCCATCAGATGCCGTGCGGCACGGGCCAATTGGAGTTGCGTCTCCTGGGTGCGCGAGACGATCTCCTCGGCCGCGTTCATCCGCGACATGGTGCCGCGCATGTCGGCCACGCCGATCTCGCGGCCGCGCTGGTCGTAACCGTTGGTGGCCATCTCGATCTCGTCGTTCATCGCCTCCAGCGCGTCGCTGGCGTAGTAGATGACCCGCTCGGACGCCTCGTTCAGCGCCCAGAGCAGCGCGTACATCACGCCGTGCGCGGAGCCGGTGAGGGCGGGGTTGCGGCGCATCTTGGCGATCGCCTTGTCGAACGGGACGAAGTGCTCGTCCGGTTGCAGCGTCACCAGGAATTCGGAACCGAGTGCGAAGACGATCGTTTCGCGTTCGATGGCGTCGCCGCGCTTGTAGTTGGCGACGACCGGCAGGTACAGAAAATTGTCGGTCTCCCAGACCCGGTTCCGCGCGGCGGCGAAGTCGACGCCGAGCCGCTCGCGCAGGACCGCGGCGGTGTCGGTGTCGCCCGCCGCCAGCGGAATCCAATGTTGTTGCAGGACTTCGGTGTCGAACCGGTCGGCGGGCACGGCGCTACTGAGGGCAGGCATCACTACCGACCGTACGATGACTGGGCGGGTGAACCCGACGAGGAACCGACGGGCCCCTGCGGATGGGCGTAGTGCATGGTCAGCAGTCCCGCGCTGATCAGCAGGTAGAGGCCGATGGTGAACCAGATCGACTGCCGCTCCAAATTCGGTGCGCGGTGCGATGTTTCGGCCTTCTTGAACATGATCGCCATGGCGGAACTCCCCTACTTCGTTGCGTCTGGTACTGGCAGTGCCCGCCTACCTCGCGGGTCGAATGTCCGTGCGCGGGTGGATCGAACCGCGCCCGGATGCCGGCGCGCGGCCTTGCACATGCGCGCCGGTAAGCGCCCTGTGCGACCTCCCGCGCTCGCACTTTGCCACGCTGTATCCGGTAGACAAGTGCTCCGTCGGGGACGGTCGCGCCGACTGGACAGGCTGACGCCGTATGCGCCGACCCGTCGGGTCGAAAAGATCGAGAAATGGTGCCGCGTCAGGCGACCGGCCGCTCAGCACGGCCACGGATCGCGCGGGCAGATCAACGACGAACCGGCACAACCCGTTTCGTTAGGGAGAACCGGCCAGAGACGTCGATACTGTCAACCGGCATCAGCCGCTCACCCCGCTTCGTTGGTTGTTCATTTACGCGGACTCGCGCACTCATTATTAGAAACCCGCTGCCCCACATCCGTCAATCAGTTGCGCAAGTATTCCACTCCGTGCCACGCTACCGACAGGTTGGAGGCGGACGTGACCGAGCACGGCGAGCCGGGTCCCATCCCGGCGGCTCAACTACATGACGCGGCAGCGGTTTTCGGCATGCTCGCGGCCACCGCCCGGCTGCAGATTCTCTGGTTGCTCAGTCAAGGCGAACGCGATGTCGGCACGCTGGCCACCGAGATCGGCCAAACCGTGCCCGCGGTGAGTCAGCATCTCGCCAAACTCAAACTGACCGGTCTGGTGCGTATGCGCAAAGAGGGCCGGCGCAATGTCTATACGATCGCCGATCCCGGCATCGCCGATATCGTCCGACTCGCCTTCCGGCACCACCGGCTGCACGGCGGCCGATTGCCCGATGGAGTCGACTGAGACCAAGATCGCCGCTGCTCAGGTCGCATATCTACAGACCGGTCGGTACCGTGACCTGGTCCGACCCCTGTGATGATCCAGAAAGGGAGCGGTGATGACTCCGTTCTCTGCCCGCAATGCCGGATTCGCCGTGCTCGCCTTGGCCGGGTTGGTGACGGGATGCAGCAGCACCAGCATCCCGGACGCCGCCCCCGCGGCGCCCGCCGGTCCGTTCGCCGACTGTGCGCCGGTGACCACCCAGCAGCTCAGCGACGCCGTCCATGCCGACAGCTTGACCGCCCATCGCACCGCGCAGGCCTGCTTCTGGGAGGCGCAGGTGGGTGACGGCGACGCGGGTATCAGCTTCACCTTCTCCGCGCAGGACTCGCTCCAGCAGCTGTGGGACCGCGCCAGAGCCGGCGGCTTCCGGACCGAGCACATGGTGATCACCAAGCAGGCCCTCGGCACGGTCACCGCGACCGCGTTCTACGTGCGCAACCCGCACGATCCCGGCGACTGCGCGGTCGTCGCCGCGTCCAACGGCGCCATCACCTGGCGGGTCCAGAACCGTTCGCGCACAACACCACTCGACCCCTGCGCGGCTGCCTTGCAGCTGGCCACGCTGATGGTCGACCTCTCCCCCTAGAACAGGAAATAGCGCTGTGCCATCGGAAGTTCGGTGGCGGGCTGCTCGGTCCAGACCTCGCCGTCGATGCGCACGGTGAAGGTGTCCGGGTCGACCTCGATGCGCGGCATGGCGTCGTTGTGCGGCATGTCGGTCTTCTGGCGATCGCGAACGTTCTTGACCGGAGCCAGCTTTCGGTTGATCCGCAGCCGGTCGGCGAGCCCGTCGTCGATCGCCTGCTCGGAGACGAAGTGCAGGGAGGTCGCGGCCGCCACGAGCGGGGCGGCACCGAACATGGGACGCGGCAGCACCGGCTGCGGGGTCGGAATGGAAGCGTTGGCATCGCCCATCGCGGCCCAGGCGATGGCGCCGCCCTTGAGCACCGCGTGCGGGCGGACACCGAAGAAGGCAGGCTCCCACAGCACCAGGTCGGCGAGCTTGCCGACCTCCACCGACCCGATCTCGTGGTCGAGACCGTGCGCGACGGCCGGGCAGATGGTGTATTTGGCGATGTAGCGCTGCACCCGGGCGTTGTCGGCGGCACCGTCGCCGGGCAGCGCGCCACGGCGGCGCTTCATCACGTGCGCGGTCTGCCAGGTGCGCATGACCACCTCACCGATGCGGCCCATGGCCTGGGAATCGCTGCCGATCATCGAGATCGCGCCGAGGTCGTGCAGCAGGTCCTCGGCGGCGATGGTGGACGGGCGGATCCGGCTCTCCGCGAACGCGAGGTCCTCGGGGATGGACGCGCTCAGGTGATGGCACACCATCAGCATGTCGAGATGCTCGTCGAGGGTGTTCACCGTGTGCGGGCGAGTGGGGTTGGTCGAACTCGGCAGCACGTTGAGATGCGCTGCGACAGTGATGATGTCGGGCGCGTGGCCGCCGCCCGCGCCCTCGGTGTGATAAGCGTGGATGCCGCGGCCCGCGATGGCGCCGAGGGTGTCCTCGACGAAACCGGCCTCGTTCAACGTGTCCGAGTGCAGGGCCACCTGGACGCCCGCCGCGTCGGCGACGGTCAGGCAGGCGTCGATCGCGGCCGGGGTGGAGCCCCAGTCCTCGTGCAGCTTGAAACCTGCTGCGCCGCCGCGCAACTGCTCCCACATGGCGTCGGCGCTGACCGTGTTGCCCTTGCCGAGCAGCACGATGTTCAGCGGCCAGCCGTCGGTGGCCTCCAGCATCCTGGCCAGATGCCAGGAACCGGGCGTGACGGTGGTCGCCTTGCTGCCCTCGGCCGGGCCGGTGCCGCCACCGATCAGCGTGGTGATGCCGCCGCCGAGGGCCTCGTCCATCAGCTGCGGACAAATGAAGTGCACGTGGCAGTCGATGGCGCCCGCGGTGAGGATGCGGCCGTTGCCCGCGATGATCTCGGTGGACGGGCCGACGACCAGGTCGGGGTGCACCCCGTCCATGGTGTCGGGGTTGCCCGCCTTGCCGATGCCGCAGATGCGGCCGTCCCGAATTCCGATGTCGGCCTTGATGATGCCCCAGTGGTCGATGATCACCGCGCCGGTGATCACCGTGTCCGGGGCACCGTCGGCGCGGGTCGCGCGGGACTGGCCCATGGATTCGCGCAGCACCTTGCCGCCGCCGAAGACGGCTTCGTCGCCCGCGAGTCCCGGTCCGCCGCTGCGGTCTTCGGTGATCTCGACGAAGAGATCGGTGTCGGCCAGCCGAATTCGGTCGCCGGTGGTCGGCCCGAACAGCTCCGCATACCGTGCGCGGCTCAACTCACTCATAGTGCCCCCTCCGGGTCGCCGCACACTTTTTGATTTCCCGCACCGAAAATCGCATGCGATTTCGTGTGCGGGAAATCAGAAGTCGTGCGGCTACGCTTGCTCACTGCGGATCGTCCAGGTGACCGGGGGCCGGGAAGGTGATGCCGTGGACCTCGCGGGTGCCGCCGATGGGGACCAGCGAAACGCGTTGCCCTAGACCGGGTTCGAAACGCACGGCGGTGCCGGCCGGAATGTCGAGCCGGTGGCCGTGCGCGGCTTCGCGGTCGAACCGCAGCGCGGCATTGGACTGCGGGAAGTGCACATGGCTGCCGACCTGCACCGGCCGGTCGCCGGTGTTGACCACGTCGAGTTCGATCCGGACGGCACCGGCGTTCAGCTCGATAGTGCCCTCGGCACAGTGATATTCACCGGGAATCATGCCGCGCGCACCCGGCCATCGGCTTCGCGTCGTTGTCTCATGCGGCGCTCCTAGCCGATCGGATGGTGGACGGTGACCAGCTTGGTGCCGTCGGGGAAGGTGGCCTCGACCTGGACGTCGTGGATCATCTCCGGCACACCCTCCATCACATCGGCGCGGGTGAGAACCGTTCGCCCCGAAGACATCAGCTCGGCCACCGAGCGACCGTCCCTGGCGCCTTCGAGCACGTGGTCGCTGATCAGCGCGACGGCTTCGGGATGGTTGAGCTTGAGCCCGCGCGCCTGCCTGCGCCGGGCCAGCTCGGCCGCGTAGCTCAACAGCAGCCGTTCCTGCTCGTGCGGCGACAGTCGCATTCGGGTTCCTCACCGGGTCGGGGTGGTCGGGGTGACGGTCATTCTGGCACGCCCGTCCCGGCGGTGCGGGACGAGCGCCTGGTCAGTCCCTGGCAGGCAGGTTCTGCAGCCGGACTTGGCCGCGCGCGACCACCCGCTCCTGCTCGTCGGTGATCACCACCTGCCACAGCTGTTGCAACCGGCCGCGGTGGACCGGGGTCGCCTCGCCGTAGAGGGTGCCGTCGCGGACCGCGCGCAGGAAATCGGTGTTGTTGTTCACCCCGACGACCGTGCCCTTGCCGCCGTACCAGATCCCGCCCGCGACACTGGCGAGCGTCTCGATGACGGTGCAGTAGACGCCGCCGTTCTGGATGCCCGCAGGCTGGTACAGGTGCGGTTTGACGGTCCACTCGCCGCGCACCCGGTCCGGGCTCAGCTCGGTGTATTGCAGGCCGATCAGGTCGCTGAACGTGCCTTCGCTGGCCTCGGTCATCTGTTCCGGCGTGATGGTCGCGAGCCAGTCCGCCGCCGGCTTCTCCTGATCTGTCATGTGGTCCACTTTTGCACAGCGGTGTGCACCGATTACCGCTGGCTCACCCGCCCGCCAGCGTGACCGGTCGTCCGTTCAGCGGCTGGGTGGGGCGGTTGCTGTGCGGGAACAATGCTCGGAACCGATCCACGCCTGCGGTGGCGACCGGCACCGGGTGTTCGAGCACGGTCCACGAGACGCCCTCGCTGCACGGTGGCGTGGTGAGCGAGCCTTGGTAGCGGAACTGGTCGAGGTCCGGGGGCAGGAGCGCGCGCAAGTCGGTCGGGGTGTCGATGATCGTCTCGGTGTCCACCGTTGTCGGTGCGGTGGAAAGGATTTGGTCGAACGAGGACGGCTCGTCCACCTCTTCGAGCAGTACGCCGAGCACCGCGAGCTTGCCCGCGCTGCTCTTGTGCACCAGGTGCAATTCCATGGCCGTGCCGCTGCCGTCGACGGTGTGTTCGCTCGGCAGGTGGAAGTGGAACTGCGTGAGCTCGTGCGCCACTCCCCCGGCGACGAGGCGATTTCCGTTGCCCGCCTGCAGGTTCGCCTGCACGGTATGTCCGTTGTCGACCAGCCGCAGCGTCGGCACCGAGCCGTAGTCGAGGGTGATGTGCTCGGCCGGGTCGAGCCGAGTATGGCTCGGTAGATCGATGGGCGACTGTTCGTGGCCGCTGCCACAAGTGAGGTAGTCGTGATCCAAATCGGCCCAGTGGTCGGGACCTTCGGCGTCATAGTCCCAATGCGGTGCGGCATGCGCGGCCGCGCTGACCGGAACCTGACTGCGCGATTTCGGCTCATCGCCACAGGCGGCGAGCAGCAGAGCCGTCGCGGCCGAGGCCGCGGCGACGGAACGGAAACGGGATGGTTCGGCGAGCACCCGGCACACTCCTCGGTACAGGATGAGCGACGGCGAGAACGTTTGCCGAACAAGGCAAACGGGCGTCGGCGACTCGGCAGCGGTGCGGCGGCGGTCGCACCGAAGGTCGGCGACACGGCATCGGACAGCTCGGCGATGCGACGGTTTCCGACCCGCCGTTCTGTCCGAAATGCGACGAATCACCCAGGGGTTCAGGGGATTTCGCTTCCGTGTCGGCGTCACAGTAGACCCGCGAAATCGCGGCACGCCAGGAAACGGAAAAGCGAGATAGGTCACATCTGGACAAAGCGAAGGGCTCCACCCCTAGGGGTGGAGCCCTTCGCGGCAATGGATCGGGGGTCACCGCAGCCCTCGGGACTCTCGACCAATCCTTACGCCGGTTATGAGTATAGGTCAGGCTTACCTAACTTAGCAAGGCCGTCGCGCGGCGAACCGGTAATCCACGCTGCTCCAAGGCCGCCAAGAGCCCTTGACCGCGGCGCGTGCCGATCACGGCGTCGGTGCCGGCCAGGTCCGGCACGTACGTCGAAGCGCCCGCGATGGATTCACCGACCAGCAACCAGAATCGGCGCGCGCTCAGCCCGGAGTAGCGGGCCATGCTCGACTGGATCAGCGTCAGCGAGGGCTCGCAGCGATGCGCGAGCCAGACATACATCGCGCCCTCGCACGGCAGGCTCACCACACCCGGCTCCTCGGCCAGCGGGTCGCCGTCGAGCACGCGAATGGTGGTGTCGCCCAGCCCGGCCCAGTCGATGCCACCATCGTTGTCGGTGTGGATCCACAGGTTCTCCAGGCCCGGATCCCAGGCCCGCCCCTCGGCCACCAGCAGCGCGATCACCCGGCCGACCACCGCGTGGATCAGCGCGGTCGCCACCACCTCGGCCGCGACATCGGCGCGGATCATCTCCGCGGCGTGCCTGCGATACATCCGTTCGATGCGACCTTCGCGCACCCCGTCGGCGAGCCGCCACCATCGGCGCTTGCCCTGCTCGACCATCGCCGCCACCGCATACACACGCGGATGCTCGGGCTGCAGCGCGCGCAGCCTGTCACACGTGCGATCGAACGCCAGGTACGTATGGCGCGGCGGGCAGGTGGTCATGAGCTCGGGCATTGAACCTCCTCGAGGATTGGCCGTAGCGGTGCGTACCGCAAGATAGGTTAGGCTTACCAGACCAACCAGTACTCTGCTACAACGAATCTCAGGAGTAGTTCGTCACCGTGACCACGCTCGGCAACACACGGCGGCGTCGCCTGACCGGCCTGCTCGTCCTGACCGCACTGCTCCTGCTCGCCTTGGTTGCCAGCATCGCGATCGGCACCAGGTCGCTCGCGCCGGGCACCGTCTACGACGCGCTGCACAACGCACTGACCTGTCCTGGTGGACCGTTCAGTTGCCCGGCCGGTTCCACCGCCGAGGAAATCGTACGTGGACTTCGGCTCCCGCGCACGGCACTGGCGCTGGCCACCGGACTCGCCCTGGGCATGGCGGGCGCGCTGATCCAGGGTTACACGCGCAACCCGCTCGCCGATGCGGGACTCCTTGGCCTCAACTCCGGCGCGGCATTTCTCGCGGCACTGAGCATCTACCTGTTCGCGTTCACCTCGCCGGAGCAGTACATCTGGTTCGCCTTCGCCGGAGCGCTGATCGCCGGGGTGGTGGTGTTCAGCGCCTCGGCCATCGGCGGCGGCAAGGCGAGCCCGTTGAGCCTGGTGCTGGCCGGCGCGGCAGTCACCGCATTTTTGCAGGCGATGACGAATGCCATTGTGCTGCTGGATCCCGCGGCGCTCGATACCTACCGGTTCTGGGTCGTCGGCACCGTCGCGGGCCGCGACGCCTCGGTGTTATGGCAGGTACTGCCATTCCTGGCCCTCGGCCTGCTGCTCGCCCTCATCGCATCCCCCGGCCTGAACCTGCTCAGCCTCGGCGACGACGTGGCGCGCGGGCTCGGCGTGAACATCGGCCGCAGCCGCGCACTCGGACTGGCCGCGATCGTGCTGCTGTCCGGCGCGTCGACCGCGGCGGTCGGCCCGATCGCATTCCTCGGCCTCGTGGTGCCGCACCTGTCCCGGGTAATCACCGGGCCGGATTACCGCTGGCTGGTCCCGTACTCCGGATTGTTCGGCGCGCTGCTGCTGCTGATCGCCGACATCGTCGGCCGCGTCGTGGCCAAACCGGGTGAGCTGCAGGTGGGCGTGATGCTGGCCGCGGTCGGTGCGCCGTTCTTCATCGCGTTCGTCCGTCGTCGGAAGTTGGTGAGCCTGTGACACTGTCGCTGAAGACCGAGAGCGCACGGCCCGCGCTGCGGGTCGGGCCCGCCTCGGTGGTGTTGCGTCCGGTGATGGTGCTCGTCATTCTGGCACTTGCCGCGCTGCTGGTGCTGTGCTTCTGCCTGGACATCGCCACCGGCGAATCGCACATCCCGCTCGGCCGGGTGATCGACGTGCTGACCGGCGGCGGAACCCGAGCCCAGCGGTTCATCGTGCTCGATTCCCGGCTGCCGCGGGCGCTCACCGCGCTGGTGGTCGGGGCGGCGCTCGGGCTCGCGGGGGCGATCACCCAATCCATCCTGCACAACCCGCTCGCCGCGCCGGACATGCTCGGCATCACCAGCGGCGCCAGCCTCGGCGCCGTCGCGGTGGTGGTGCTCGGCGGCGGGGGCACCGGGCTGCTCGCCACCTTCGGCGCGCCACTGGCCGCGCTGGCCGGCGGTCTGCTCACCGCCGTGGCGATCTATCTCCTGGCCTGGGGCCGCAGTCCGACCGGCGACCGGGGCGTCACGGGTTTGCGCCTGGTCCTGATCGGCGTCGGCATGAACGCCTTGCTGCTGGCCGGCATCAGCTGGTTGCTCACCCGCGCCACGCTGCAAGACGCCCAGCGAGCCCAGTTGTGGCTCAACGGATCTCTGAACAACGCCGATCGATCCGGTTTGCTCCCAGCGACATTGGCGCTGGCCGTGGTGGTGGTCGTCGCGCTCGGCTCGGCCCGCACCTTGGCCGCGCTGCGGCTCGGCGCCGACACCACCCGGTCGCTGGGTGTGCGTATCCAAACCCAGCAGGGCATCCTGATCGGCGCGGCGGTGGTCGGCGCCTCGGTGGCGACCGCGGCCGTCGGGCCGGTGAGTTTCGTCGCGCTGTCCGCGCCGCAGATCGCGCGGCGGCTGCTGCGCACCCCCGGCGAACCGCTGATCGGGTCGGCGCTCACCGGTGCCATCCTGGTGGTCGGCGCGGATGTCGCGTCGCGCTCGATCTTCCCGGCCGACCTGCCGGTGGGCATCGTGACCGCGGCGTTCGGCGGACCGTTCCTGCTCTACCTGCTCGTGCGAATGAATCGGAAGGCGACGCTGTCATGACCACAGACGCTGCGACCACCGCGGAATCGGTGCCCACCCGGCTCGCCGCCGACGACGTCACGCTCGCCTACGGCGACCGGGTGATCATCGACGGGCTGACCCTCGACATCGCGCCCGGCGTGATCACCACCGTGATCGGACCCAACGGCTGCGGCAAATCCACCCTGCTGCGCTCGCTCGGCCGGCTGCTCCGCCCGCAAGAGGGCCGAGTGTTGTTGGACGGCAAGTCTATTTCGACGATGAAGACCAAGGACGTGGCCAGGGTGATCGGCATGCTGCCGCAGTCACCGGTCGCGCCGGAGGGACTGACCGTCGCCGATCTCGTCGCGCGCGGGCGTCATCCGCATCAGTCGTGGTTCCGGCAGTGGTCGGCCGCCGACGAGGACGAGGTGATGACCGCGCTCGCGCAGACCGGCATCGCCGACCTGGCCGACCGCGCCCTCGACGAGCTCTCCGGCGGACAACGCCAGCGGGCCTGGATCTCCATGGCGCTGGCCCAGGGCACCGACATCCTGCTGCTCGACGAGCCGACCACCTATCTCGATCTGGCGCACGCGGTGGACGTGCTCGACCTGGTCGACCGGTTGCACGCCGAGCTCGGCCGCACCGTGGTGATGGTGTTGCACGACCTCAATCTGGCGATCCGCTACAGCGATGAGCTGATCGTCATGCGCGAAGGTCGCATCGTCGCGCAGGGCAAGCCCGCCGACATCATCGACGTCGCTTTGCTGCGCGAGGTTTTCGACCTCGACGCCTCGGTTCTGGAAGATCCGGTGTCCGGTCGGCCGATGGTGGTGCCGATCGGAACACGCCATGTTCTCGGCAAGGCAGGCGGGCCCGTCATGCCCGAATCCACCGCCATATGACAAATACCACACCAGCTATTCCATAGTTACGACACCCTGTAGTACGCATGCGCGTCGTTGAGTCCGTAAAATTGTGGAATGGCAGGACTTGGTGAACTCGAGAAAGCGGTCATGGACCAGTTGTGGTCGACCGACGAACCGCAGACAGTCCGGCAGGTGCACGAGGCATTGGCCGCACGCCGCGAGCTCGCGTACACCACGGTGATGACGGTGCTGCAACGACTCGCGAAGAAGAACCTCGTGGTCCAGCAGCGCGACGACCGTGCGCATCGCTACGCGCCCGTGCACAGCAGGGACGAATTGGTCGCCAGCCTCATGGTGGACGCACTGCAACAGGCCGACGCCGCGGGCAGCCGCGCCGCCGCGCTGGTGCACTTCGTGGAACAGGTCGGAAAGGATGAGGCTGCCGCACTTCGCGAAGCACTCGCTAAGCTCGAAGCGAACGAGGACACACCGCCCCCGCAGTAGACTCCTCGCGACCTTGCCCCCAACGCAGTGAGCTGAGTCGATGAACGCAACCGCGCCGGTATTCGCCGGACTCGCATTGCTTCTCGCGGGGCCTGCCCCGGCCTTGCTCAGCCGGGCGACCTGGACATACCGGACGCCCCGCGCTGCGCTCGTGCTCTGGCAGGCCATCGCGCTCGCCGCCGTGCTCAGCGCGTTCGGCTCCGGTTTGGCCATCGCCGCCGAACTGCTGGTGCCCGGACCCGACGGCAGGCCGACCACCGCACCCACCCGCGAGATCGACGCGCTCGGGTTACCGCTGTGGCTGGCCTACGTGTTCGTGTTCGCGCTGACGCTGCTGGTCGGCGCGCGGTTGTGTTACGCGATCGTCCGGGTCGGGGTGCACACCCGGCGCAGGCGGGCCAGGCACCGGATGCTCGTCGACCTGCTCGATCAGAGCGGTCCGCGCCGCCGCGCTTCCGATATCCGGGTGCTCGCCGCGACCGAACCGATCGCCTACTGCCTGCCCGGGCTCCGCCAGCGCGTCGTGATCAGCGAAGGCACCCTGACAAACCTGGACGACGCGGAGATCACCGCGATCGTCAGCCACGAACGCTCACATCTGCGCGCCAGGCACGACCTGGTGCTCGAGGCGTTCACCGCTGTGCACGAAGCGTTTCCGCGATTCGTGCGAAGCAAGGCCGCGCTGGGCTCGGTGAAGCTACTCATCGAACTGCTCGCCGACGACTCCGCGGTGAAGGTGACCGGGCCGAAGCCACTGGCGCGCGCGCTCGTCGCCTGCTCGAAGTCCACCGCGCCCCAGGGTGCGCTCGCCGCGGGCGGGCCGACCACCCTGATTCGGATCCAGCGGCTCACCGGGCGGATCGGTGACGTTCGGGTTGCCACCGCCGCGTATCTAGGCTCGGCCGCCATTCTCGTCGTGCCGACCATGGCCGTCGCGGTGCCGTGGCTGGTGGAGCTCGAACGCCTGTTCCGCGGTTAGCGGATCGTAGGACGTATCCTGGACACTTGGCCTGCTACTCGGCCGG
Source organism: Nocardia sp. XZ_19_369 (assembly GCF_015355715.1). Classification (NCBI taxonomy): domain Bacteria; kingdom Bacillati; phylum Actinomycetota; class Actinomycetes; order Mycobacteriales; family Nocardiaceae; genus Nocardia; species Nocardia sp. XZ_19_369. The sequence continues at coordinate 1,082,040 of NZ_JACVED010000002.1, forward strand.
CATCGTCTCTTCGCGCTGTTGTTCTCCCGTAGCGCGCACCGCCCCACCTACAACGCGTTTTCCGAGCACGTCCTACGAAAGGCACACAGCACCCGTGACCCCCTCGACACCCGTCGCCGCGGCGCCCTCCGTGACCTTCATGGACCTGGGGCTGCCCGCCGTGCTCGTGCAGGCACTGCGCAACGACGGCATCGAGGCACCGTTTCCCATCCAAGCCGCCGCGGTGCCGGATGCGTTGGCGGGCAAGGATGTGCTCGGCCGCGGCCCGACCGGGTCCGGCAAGACGCTCGCGTTCGGGCTGCCCATGCTGACCCGGCTGGCCAGCGGGTCGACCAAGCCGGGACGGCCGCGCGGGTTGGTGCTGGTGCCCACCCGCGAACTGGCCGCGCAGATCGAACGCGCGCTGGACGGGCCCGCGCTCGCGATGGGGCTGCGGGTCGCGTCGGTGGTCGGTGGCGCGCCGATCCGGCGCCAGGCCGAGCGGCTCGCGCGCGGTGTCGATCTGCTCATCGCCACACCCGGGCGACTGTCCGATCTGATCGCGCAGGGTTCGGCCGGGCTGTCCGATGTGCGGATCACCGCGCTGGACGAGGCCGATCACATGGCCGACATGGGGTTCCTGCCGCAGGTCACCAAGCTGCTCGACCAGACACCGAAAGACGGTCAGCGCCTGCTGTTCTCAGCCACGCTGGACGGCGAGGTGGACAAGCTCGTCAAGCGCTACCTCCGCTCCCCCGTCACCCACTCCACCGCGCCCGCGTCCGCGTCGGTCACCACCATGACGCACCACCTGCTCTTCGTGCGGGACAAGCTGGCCAAGCGATCCGTGGCCGCCGAGATCGCGGCGCGCGACGGGCTGACCATCATGTTCGTGCGCACCAAGCATGGTGCGGACCGGCTGGCCAAGCAGTTGCGCGGGGCAGGGGTCGCGGCGGGTGCGTTGCACGGTGGTAAGGCGCAGAACAACCGGACGCGCACGCTGGCGGCGTTCGCGGACGGGTCGATTCCGGTGCTGGTCACCACTGATGTCGCGGCCCGCGGTATCCACGTCGACAACATTTCGCTTGTGGTGCACGTTGATCCGCCCGCGGAGTCCAAGGCTTATCTGCATCGCGCCGGGCGGACCGCGCGGGCGGGTGAGGACGGAGTGGTCGTCACGCTGGTGATGGACGAGGAACGTCGCGAGGTCGAGGCGATGACTCGTAAGGCGGGCGTCGAAATCGTGGGCATCGATGTGCGGCCCGGCGATCGTCGGCTGATCGAGATCACCGGGGCGCGGCAGCCTTCTGGCGTTCCGGTCGCCGCGCCCGCACCGCCCAAGCAGCCTGTGGCGGAGCGTAATTCGGGGACTGGTCGGCGACGCTCCGGAGCCGGGCGGCGGTCGGGTGAGACGCGCGGCGGGGGTGCGCCGGTGCGGGCGGAGCATGCTGCGGCCGATCGGCGCAAGGATGGTTCGGCGAAAGGATCGTCGCGCGATCAGGGTTCGAAGGGCCGGTCCAATGCGGGTGGCGCGGGCGGGCGCGCTGCGGGTTCATCGAGTGGCACTGGGTCGAGCGTGCGTGGGGCCGGCTCGGCGAAAGTCGGGGGTGGCGCGGGCGGACGTGGGCGCGGGTCCGGGACCGGCTCGGCGAAAGCGCCGGGTAGCTCGGGCGGTCGCGGATAGCTCGGGCGGTCGCGGGCCGCCCAGGTGACCTCGGATAACTCGGGTGATCGCGGGCACCTCAGGTGAGCTCGGGCAGCTCGCGTGGTCGCGGGCAGCTCAACAACGGTCGCGGACGGTGAGCGCGCGTGGGGGCCGGCTCGGCCAAAAGTCGGGGGCGGCGCGGGCGTGGGTCAGGCTCAGCTGGACTACCGGCGGCGACACGCCCGGGAATGCGCGGCGACGCGCCGTGCACCCGGAGCGCTCGCTGAGGACTCGCAACCGTGGGGCAAACTGACGGTTGTGACCAACCATCCGGTGGGTGCTGTGGCTTGTGCACTGCTGGCGGCGTTGTTCTTCGCGGTGGCTGCGGTTGCGCAGCAACAGGCGGCGGCTGCGGTTCCCGAGGGTGATTCGCTCGTCCGGGCACTGCTGCGCAGCCCGCGCTGGTGGGCCGGGATAGCCGGCGATGTCGGTGGTTACGCGATGCAGGTCGCCGCGCTCGCGTTGGGCGCGGTGCTGCTGGTGCAGCCGATTCTGGTGAGCGCGTTGGTGTTCGCGCTGCCACTGGCGGCCAAACTCAACGGCCGTCGCATCAGCGCACGCACCTGGGCGGCCGCTCTCGCGCTCACCGCAGCCCTGGCCTGTTTCCTCCTCGTCGGCAATCCCTCCGCCGGCAATACCGATGCGCCCCTACATCATTGGCTGCTGCCGCTAGCCGTCCTGGCCGTGCTCATCGGCGCAGCCACGATCATCGGCCTCCGCAGCGCCACCCCCGGCCGCCGCGCCCTCCTCCTCGGTGCCGCGAGCGGTTCGCTCTACGGCGTCGCCGCCGCCCTCACCTCCTACGTCACCACACTGTTCGAACACGGCCTCACGGATGTACTCGGCAGCTGGCAGACCTGGACCCTCGCCGCCGTCGGAATCACCGGCGTCTACCTGCAGCAACGAGCATTCCAAGTCGGCCCCCTCGCCGCGTCCCTGCCCGCGGTCACCATCGCCGAACCCCTCGCCGCCGCCTTCATCGGCGTCACCGTCCTCGACGAACGCTTCCGCACCAACACCTTCGGACTCGTCGTCACCGCCCTCGCGGTGGTCGTCATGTGCGCCACCACAATCCGTCTATCGAGTGCCCAAGCCGCCGCCTGATCCGGCATCATGAGTAGCGGGCTGTCAGCGATAGCCGAGGATCAGGGGGAACGCATGCAAGGGTTTCTGGTTGCCGCGCTCGGGGCCTTCGTCGGCGGGTTGGCCGGTTTCCTGTCCTCGCTGCTGCTGACCCGGCAGGAAAGACGAGCCACCATCACCAGTGAGCTCATGGCCACGTTCTTCTCGGATGCGTTTCTCGCGCATCGTATTTCGATCTCCGACCTCTGGTACAAATTCAGGGCCGGTGAGGTAGCGGCCGAGGATATCGCCGGTGGGTTCTGGTTCCCCGGCGTCTCCCCGCACTACATCGGGGACACCTTCGGCACCCTCAACACCCATCAGCACCTCACGGCCTACATCGGCTTCATCGTGCGACTCGATCACGAGATGACGCACCGCCGGCTGCATCGAGACGAGATCCGTAGCGCATTCGGGATGCAGTTGCACTACGCCGACGAACTGCTCACCCGAGTCGCACAGGCGACAGCCGCGCAAGCCGAGCGCCACAACGCGCTCGCACCCGCGTGGATCGAAGCGGTGCAGCGCGTCCACGATGCCCTAGTCGTCTCGACCACCTCGATGAACCGCCGCTGAATCCGGTCCGCCGCGCACACAACGCCTGCCCCTTCGGTGTACTGGATACGCGACCTTGCACGCCGCACCTTCTCTCGGGATCCACACTGTCTCTGGGCGCCCTAGTGGGTGCGGATCCCAAGTAAGAGTGCGACAGTCGGGACGCGCCTCCGCCGGGCCGTAACCGCCGCGCTGTGGCCGCCGGGCCGTAACCGCCGCGCTGTGGCCGCCAGGCAGTGGTCGCCGGACCGTGGCCGCCGCACCCTCTCTCGGGATCCGGACTCTCTGGGCGCCCCTAGTGGGTGCGGATCCCGAGTAGGAGTGCGGCTATCGGGACGTGCTTTCGTCGGGCCGCGGGCTGTAGCCGACGGGCCGTAACCGCCGGGGCGTGGCCGCCGCGCCGTGGCCGCCGGCTGGTGGCCGCCGGGCTGTAGCCGCCAGCGTCGTAGCCGCCGCACCCTCTCTCGGGATCCGCACTGTCTCTGGGCGCCCTAGTGGGTGCGAATCCCGAGTAAGAGTGCGGCTGTCGGGTCGCGCCTTCGCCGGGCCGCCAGGCCCTAGCCGCCGCGCTGTGGCCGTCGGGCAGTGGTCGCCGGACCGTGGCCGCCGGGGAGGTGGCCGCCAGGCTGTAGCCACCGGGCCCTAGCCGCCGCACCGTCTCTCGGGATCCGCACTGTCTCTGGACGTCCCTAGTGGGTGCGGATCCCGAGTAAGAGTGCGGCTATCGGGACGCGCCTTCACCGGGCCGCCGGGCAGCGGTCGCCGGGTCGTGGCCGCCGCACCCTCCCGAGTAAGAGTGCGGCTATCGAGACGCGCCTTCACCGGGCCGCCACGCCCTAGCCGCCGGGCCGTGGCCGTCGCACTTTAGCCCCCGGGGTGTGATCGCCGGGCTGCGGTCGCGGCAGGCAGTCTGTTTCGCAATGCGCACGCCGGGACGTTGCGGACGACGGCCGCAGGCGGCTCAGCGATATGGGTTCCGCCGTCCTCGCAGCCAGCGTGCCCGCACCACCCTGTGACCTTCATCTCCGCCGAGTGCTGGAGAATTGCGCGCTACCGACCGGACTTGGTTATCATCGGTTAAGTGCAGTTTCTCCCTGGCCATCAGCCGCCGTATGACCTGACCTACGACGACCTCTTCCTCGTCCCTAATCGGACGGATGTCGCCTCACGGTTCGATGTCGACCTCTCCACCGTCGACGGGTCCGGCACCACCATTCCCATCGTCGTGGCCAATATGACCGCGGTCGCGGGTCGTCGGATGGCCGAGACGGTGGCCCGCCGCGGCGGCATCGTGGTGCTTCCGCAGGATCTGCCGATCAGCGCGGCCGCCGACACCATCGCGTTCGTCAAGAGCCGCTCGCTCACCGCCGACACCCCGGTCACCCTCGACCCGGAACGTTCGGTGTCCGAGGCCGTCGCCCTGATGCACAAGCGCGCCCACGGCGCCGTCATCGTGATCGACGCGGGCCGCCCGGTCGGCGTCGTCACCGAGGCGTCCTGCACCGATGTGGACCGGTTCGCCCGGCTGCGCGACGTCGCGGTCACCGATTTCGTGCAGGCCCCCGCCAGCACCTCCCCGCGCGACATCTTCGAACTGCTCGAAGCCAAGCACGCCCAGCTCGCGGTGCTCACCGCCGAGGACGGCACGCTGGCCGGCGTGATGACCCGTACCGGCGCGGTCCGTGCAGGCATCTACCAGCCGGCCGTCGACAACCAGAGCCAGTTGCGCGTCGCCGCCGCGGTCGGCATCAACGGTGACGTGGTCGCCAAGGCCAAGGCCCTGGTCGACGCGGGCGCCGACGTGCTGGTGATGGACACCGCGCACGGCCACCAGGCCAAGATGCTCGAATCTCTCAGCGCCGTACGCGATCTCGGCCTCGGCGTGCCGCTGGTGGCGGGTAATGTGGTGTCCGCGCAGGGCACTCGCGATCTGGCCGCCGCGGGCGCGGACATCATCAAGGTCGGTGTCGGCCCCGGCGCCATGTGCACCACTCGCATGATGACCGGTGTCGGTCGCCCGCAGTTCTCCGCGGTCGCCGAATGTGCCGCTGCCGCCAAGGAACTCGGCGTGCACATCTGGGCCGACGGCGGCGTGCGGCACCCGCGCGACGTCGCTCTGGCGCTGGCCGCGGGCGCGTCCAACGTGATGATCGGCTCGTGGTTCGCAGGCACCTACGAATCCCCCGGCGACCTGCGCCTGGACCGCGACGGCAACGCCTACAAGGAGAGCTTCGGCATGGCGTCCAAGCGCGCCGTCGCGGCCCGCACCGCCACCGACAGCGCCTTCGACCGGGCTCGCAAGGCCTTGTTCGAGGAGGGCATCTCCAGCTCGCGCATGCGCCTGGACCCCGAGCGCCCCGGTGTGGAGGACCTCATCGACCACATTTGCTCCGGCGTGCGCAGCGCGTGCACCTACGCGGGTGCCCGCAGCCTGGCCGAGTTGCACGACAAGGCGGTGCTCGGCGTGCAGTCGGCCGCCGGTTTCGCCGAGGGACGCCCGCTGCCCAGCGGTTGGTGAGACACGCCGACACGGCACGACCACCGGCCCACGCGACTCGACGCGTGGGCCGGTAACATAGTGGTTGCCGGTCTCCGGCATTACATCTTCGGCTTGCGAAAGGATCCAGTTGTCACCCGCGTCCGAGGGCGCAGCACAGGAGGGCTCCTCTACCGAGCCGGGTGACAAACCCGGCGTCCTCCTTCCCCCAGCCCCATTCCCCACCGTGCAGTTCCCAGTCCCGTTCGGCGGGTGCTGACGATGTCCGTCGCACTCACGGTGCTCAGCCTGCTGGGGTTCGTCGCTCTCACGGCAGGCACCGCCCTCTTCGTCGCCGCCGAATTCTCGCTCACCGCGCTGGAACGCAGCACCGTAGAAGCGCATGCGCGCGACGGTGACGTTCGCGCCAGGATGGTCCGCCAAGCCCATCGGACGCTGTCGTTCCAGCTGTCCGGCGCCCAGCTCGGCATCACCATCACCACCCTGATCACCGGTTACATCGCCGAGCCCGTGCTCGCCCGGCTGCTGGATCCGCTGTTCACCGGAGTCGGGCTGAGCGACACCGCCGCCCGGGGCATCTCGCTCGCCCTCGCCCTGGTGCTGGCCACCTCGCTGTCGATGATCTACGGCGAGCTGGTGCCGAAGAACATCGCCATCGCCAAGCCGCTGGCCACCGCGCGCACCACGGCGCCGCCGATGGTCGCGTTCTCTGTGATCTTCAAGTGGCTGATCCATTTCCTCAACAACACGGCCAACTGGGTCGTCCGCAGGCTCGGTGTCGAGCCGGCCGAGGAACTGCGTTCGGCGCGGTCGCCGCAGGAACTCGGGTCGCTGGTGCGCACGTCCGCGCTGCGCGGCTCGCTGGACCAGCGCACAGCCCTGGTGATCGACCGGTCGCTGCAGTTCGGCGAGCGCAGCGCCGAGGAACTGATGACGCCGCGGGTGAAGATCGAGGCGCTCGACAAGCTGGACACCATCGCCGACCTCATCGACGCCGCCCGCCGCACCGGTTACTCCCGCTTCCCGGTGATCGACGGCGACCTGGACAACACCCTGGGTGTCGTGCACGTCAAGCAGGCGTTCACCCATCCCGCGAACGTGCGCCGCACCATCCCGCTGCAGATGCTGGCCCACCCGGTGCCGATCGTGCCCGCCAGCCTGGACGGCGACGAGGTGCTCGAACGAATCCGCGCCGACGGCATGCAGGTCGCGCTGGTCGTCGACGAGTACGGCGGCACCGCGGGCATCGTCACGATGGAGGACATCATCGAGGAGATCCTCGGCGACGTCCGCGACGAGCACGACGAGGAAGAACTCGACGTGCGCCGGGTAGCCGACGGCTGGGACTGCTCCGGCCTGCTGCGCATCGACGAGGTCTCCCGCGCCACCGGATACGACGCTCCCGAAGGCGAATACGAGACCCTCGGCGGACTCGTGCTCACCCGGCTCGGACGTATCCCGGAGGCCGGTGACGAGGTCGTGCTGCCCAATCCCCGTTCCCAGCAATGGTCTTCGGGCGACCAGCCGAGCACCGGCGGCTGGATCGCGCGAGTAGAGCGCATGGACGGTCGCCGGATCGACCGGGTCCGGCTGCTTCCGGTCGCCCCCGACGACCTCGCGTTCCGGCAGCTGCAAGCCGAACCAGAGCAGGAGCACAGCCATGGGTGACCTCTTCGGTGTCCTGCTCACCGTGGTGCTGCTCGCCAGCAACGGCTTCTTCGTCGCCGCCGAATTCGCCCTGATCTCCGCGCGCCGCGATCGCCTGGAAGCGCTCGCCGCCCAGGGAAAGCGCAACGCCGACATCGTGATTCGGGCGGGCGAGAATCTGTCGATGATGCTCGCCGCCGCCCAGCTCGGCATCACCATCTGCTCGATCCTGCTCGGCCGCGTCGGCGAACCCGCGGTGGCCCACCTGCTGGAGGGGCCGTTCGATTTCCTCGGCATGCCCGAGCAGCTGCTGCATCCGGTGGCCTTCGCCATCGCCCTCGCCATCGTGGTGGTGCTGCACATCCTGTTCGGCGAGATGATCCCCAAGAACATCGCGCTGGCCGGGCCGGAACGCAGTGCGCTGCTGCTTGTTCCGGTGCACCTGATGTGGTTGCGGGTGGCCCGGCCACTCATCGCCTTCTACAACCTCTGCGCGAATCTCACGCTGCGGATGTTCCGGATCGAGCCGAAGGACGAGCTGCAGGCGACCGTCTCCTCGGTGGAGCTCGCCGAGATGATCGGCGAGTCGCGCTCGGAGGGCCTGCTCGACGAGGAGGAACACCGCAGGCTCACCCAGGCGCTGGGCACCAGTGATCGGGTGGTCGCCGATGTGATGGTGTCGCTGGCGACGACCAGAACAGTTCCGTTGCGCGGCAACGGAACCACGCTCGGTGACATCGAAAGCGCAGTCGCCGAGACCGGATTCTCCCGCTACCCCGTGCGCGCGAGCGACGGGTCGCTGGTCGGCTACATGCACGTGAAAGACGTGCTGGACAAGGTCGCCGACGAGAACGCGGGGCCGACGACGCCCATCCCGCGCACCGACATTCGGCCGTTGCCGACGTTGAGCGTGCACACACCGCTGTACGAAGCGCTGGCCAGGTTGCGCCGGACGAACAGTCACCTGGGTCGCGTCGTCGATGCGCGCGGTAACACCACCGGCATTGTCGCGCTGGAGGATCTGGTGGAAGAGTTCGTCGGCACCGTCCGCGACGGGACGCACCGGATCGTCGAATGAGCGGGTCGGAAGTCGCTGTCCTAGCCGAAACGCAGTGGCGGGCAAAGGCGGCGGAGCATCTGGATCGGGTGGATCGATTGGTCGGCCCGTATGTCGAACGGCGGGCTTCGGGGTCGTCGCATCCGGTGATCGACTTCCTGTTCACCTATTACGGGCACAAGCCTGCCCAGTTGCGGCGCTGGCATCCGGGGTTCGGCGTCGGACTGGCGGGAGCTCGCGAATACGACGGTGCGCGTGGATACCACCGGCTCGAGGCGGATTCTTCCGTGATTTTCACGGCGGACCCCGGTTATCTCGCGCGCCGTCGCGACACCATTCAGTTCATCGCGAACCTGTTGCGCGCCACCGCATCCCGGCCCGCACAGCTGTCCTGCTTCGGGTTGCACGAATGGGCGATGGTGTATCGCACCGACGACGTCAGACATCAGCAGGTGCCGCTGCGACTGGGCCGGTCCGGCACCGACGAGGTCGTCGAGTCGATGTCGCTGCGCTGCACGCATTTCGACGCGTTCCGGTTCTTCACGCCCGACGCGGTGGGCCGCAATATCGAGCCGCTGACCCGTGCCGATCAGGTCAGCCGGGAACAGCCCGGGTGCCTGCACGCGAATATGGATCTGTACAAGTGGGGTTTCAAGCTGGTCCCGCTGATCCCATCCGCGCTGATTCTGGACTGCTTCGAATTAGCCTGTGCGGCACGTGAACTCGATATGCGTGCCAGTCCCTACGATCTGGCCGAGTACGGGTATGAACCGGTGCGCATCGAAACACCCTCCGGGCGTGCGGAATACGTGCGGTCACAGTCTGCGTTGGCGGAGCGATCGGCGGAGTTGCGTGGGGTACTGCTCGAGGTCTGCGAAGACCTGCTCGCCCATGACGTGGCGACACTTCTTACAGACTGAACCCCGCACAGCGAGTGGCGGCTGACCCCCGCTCGCACTTCCGGCCCTGTCTGTGGCCCGCGCCCCGCTCCTCGCCCCAAGCCCCGGCACCACGCCCGCGCCCCGCACTCGCATTCCACACCCAGCGCCCTTGGCACCGCGCCTCGCGAGAGCGCCCAGCACATCGAAACATCCTCCGGACGTGCGGAATACGCGCGGTCCCAGTCTGCGTTGACGGAGCGATCAGCGGCGTTGCGGCGGACGCGCTGCTCGAGGCCTGCGAAGACCTGCTCGCCCACGACGTGGCGACGCTTCTTGCAGACTGAACCCCGCACAACGAGTAGCCGCTGACCCCCGCTCGCACTTTCCGCGCGCCCGTGTCCCCGCATCTCACCCCGCATCTCGCGCCTCACTACAAGCGTCCCGTGCCCACGCCCAGCTTCCCGAGCCCCCACGCCGCACGCCCCCGCCCCACGTCCCAACTCCGACGGCCCCGAGTCTCACGCCCCGCGTCTCCTCCCACGGCCCCAAGTCCGCGGCCCACGGCCCACCTCCCGCGCCCCACGTGACGCGCCCCGCGTCCTGTGCCCATGTCCTGCACCCCACCTCGCACGCCCAACCTCCCACGGCCCACTTCCCTGCGACCCCAAGTCCGCCGGCCCCACGTCCTGAGTCCCGCCTCGCGCGCGCCGCATCCCATGCCCAGCCACTTATGCCCCGCACCGCCGAGTCCTGCACCCTGCGCCCGCGCCTGAGACGGTCCGCCATGCCGACGACACCTTCCTGACCAGCCAGTTCATCGCATTTCCGCAAAACCCCCCGCATAAGTTAACGGTAATTACTACCATTCAGTCAGTTCCCCGAGCTGTCCCAGTCAGCGGAGGGATGACACAGCAACACCTGATGAAGGTTGGGGAGTCCGACGATGCGCTCATTGGCGAGCCTGCGGCGTTTCAAACCACTGGCCCTGGTCACGGTCGGTCTTGCCGCCGTGTTGATGCTGCCCACCAGCGCATCGGCCGACCTGCAATCCGATATTCAGAACGCGGTCCAGGAGTTCCTGGACGTCGGCCGCACCTCGGTTCCCCGGGCCGACTGCGGGCCGGGCTCGCTACCGGAGAACGGCATGCAGGGCGACGTCACGGCGGCCGACCGAGACAGTGGCCGCAGCACTCAGGGCTATCGCTGCAACATGTCGTTCGTGGGCGGGTTCGCCGGTCGCGGCGCGGGCATCACCTCCACCAGCTTCGAGCACTGCTCCTACATGGGCTCCTTCTTCCCCGGCGACCTGATCAGCGAGGGGCGCGGCGTCCAGGTCGTCGACGCGTCGGATCCCGCGAACCCGCGACCGACCGCCAACCTGACCGAACCCGCGATGCTCGCGGGCACCTGGGAGAGCCTGAAGGTCAACACGGCGCGGAAGCTGCTGGTCGGCACCGGGGTCCCGGTCGGCATGGGCGTCGGCTACCTGTCGGTCTACGACATTTCCGATTGCGCGCATCCGCGGCTGCTCAATCCCGGCCCCGGCACGAATATGCTGATGCCACTGCCGATTACGACGCACGAGGGCGGTTTCTCCCCCGACGGCAACACCTACTGGGCCTCGGGCATCGCGCCTGGCTTCGTCAGCGCGATCGACCTGACGGATCCGGCCAACCCGCATGTCGTCTGGCAGGGCCTGACCGGGATCGAGGCGCACGGCTTCGGTATCAGCGCGGACGGCAACCGGATGTACATCTCCGCGCTCGGCGGCTTCACCGTGCTCGATATCAGCGCGGTGCAGCGCCGCGATCCCAACCCGCAGGTGTCCCATATCGGCCGGGTGTTCTGGACCGACGGCTGGGCGACCCAGCACAGCATTCCGGTGACCTACAACGGCAAGCCCTACCTCTACACCGTCGACGAGGGCGGTTCGGGCGGTGTGAAACTCATCGATATCTCCGACGACACGAATCCGAAGATCGCCGCGAAGATCAAGCTGGAGATCAACCTGCCGCAGAACCTCGACAGCAATATCGGTTCGTCCATGGGCGGTTCGGCCTTCGCTTACGAATCGCACTACTGCACCGCCGACCGCCGGGACAATCCCACGGCTCTGGCCTGCGGCTGGATCTCCTCCGGTATCAGGGTTTTCGATGTACGCGACCCGTTCAACATTCGTGAGATCGCCTACTTCAACCCACCGGCCCGCACCGGTCAAAACCTGAGCCTGTGGAATTCACCGCACGCGCTCGCATCGATCATCGGGGTGCCGTTGATGAGCGCGCCGCCCGCGATTCGCGCGGTGCTGGAGGGGCAGTTCAATCCGTCGGACGCGCTCACTCCGCGTACCGGCAGGCTCGCCTTCGGCGACGTCTCCACCGACTGGTGCCTCTCGCCGCCGGAATGGCGTGGCTCGCAACTGTATGTCACCTGCTCCGACAACGGGTTCATGGTGTTGCAGCTGGAGAACGACGTGTATTCGCCGCCGGCGGACCAAGAGTCGATCGTCGGGTCCTAGCATGCCACGCTGGATGCGCGGCGCCGCGCTCGCCTCGCTGGCCTTCGCGCTACTGGTGCTCGGCGCAGCGCTGCGCCCGCTCGTCCTGCCGGAATCACACACGGCCGCAACGGTTCTCAGTGCCGTCGAGATCGGTTTCGTGCAAGACATGACCGCGCACCATCAGCAGGCGCTGATCATGGCGCAACGCCTCGACCGCACCGTCGATCCGGCGGTGCTGCGGCTGACCCAACAGCTCGACGACACCCAGCGACTGGAGATCGGCACCATGCTCGGCTGGTTGCGTTTGGCCAACGCCTCGCCGCTGCCCGCGCGGCCGATGGCGTGGATGCACACCGATGAGCCTCTGCCGCATCAGCATTCGGCGCCGGTCGCGCTACCCGATGGGAAGAAGTCATCGGATAGCGTGATGCCCGGAATGGCGACCATGGCGGAACTCGATGCGCTCGCCGCCGCGCGCGGCCGTGATGCCGAGATCCTGTTCCTGCAGCTCATGTTTCGCCATCATCAAGGCGGGATTCTGATGGCGCAGGCGGCCGATCACCTGCTGCCGTCCGGGCCGGTGAAGGAGACGGCGCGTTCGATGATCCACGCGCAGGGGCAGGAAGCCGGGCTGATGGGTGTGCTGCTCGCCCAACGAGGTGCGGCGCCGCTGCCCTGAATGCGGCGAGGGCTGCGCAGACCTCGTCGACACTCGGATTGACCAGTTGGTGCCCGTTCGCCAGCACGGTAGGCGTGATCTCGTCCCCGCCGGTCGACTTAATGGGCGATGTGCAGGCCGAATCCGGTGGACCCCAGCGTTTCCCGGCCTGCCACTAATCGAAGGCTTCGGTCATAGTCGCCGCCACCTTGCGGCCGATAGCGGATCGGTTCGAGCTTTTCCAGCTCCGATACCCGGCGACGCAGATCGTCAGCGATCTCACCGAACCGTTCGTCGTCGACCCGAATCGTCCCGTGCACCACGAACGGCGGCAGCACGTCCATGCCGGGGTAATACAGGATGCCGTGCTGAATCGGAAACAACAGATCCTCGATCGGCCCGTTGATCCCCCGATCGGAATAGGACGGTTCTTTCCCGCCGACCGAAACCACCAGCATCGCCCGCCGTCCCGCCAACACCCCCGCACCGTAGCGCGGTATCGCATCACCGCCCGCCCCATAAGCGAACCCGCAGGTGAGAACCCGATCCACCCACCCCTTCATGATCGCGGGCATGCTGAACCACCACAGCGGGAAATGCAGCAGAACAGTGTCGGCCCACAGCAGGTTTTCCTGCTCAGCGCGAATATCAGCGCTCAGCGTTCCATTCCGATAGGCCTCCCCGGAGGCCAACATGAAATTCGACTCCCCCACTGCCCCGAAGTCCTCAACATCGGCCTGCGCTTTCCACCCCATCGCATACAGATCAGTTATCCGGACCTCATGCCCGTCCGCCCGCAACTGTTCCACCGCAACATCTTTCAACGCTCCGGTCAATGAGCCGGGCTCAGGGTGTGCGTACACGACAAGTACGTTCATTCCAGCTTCCGTCACACCCCCCTCGCAACACCCCACCCACCACAGGAATTCCAGGTGTGTTCGTGGGTGCGACGAAACCCGCTCGGAATGCGGGACCGCGGCGCCGTGTTGGCCACGACGGAGGGCCGAAGCCGATGTTCGGCCTACAGGAGAGAGGCACGGCATTGTCCGAGAAGACGTTTGCGGAGCAGCATGTTGTCGTCACCGGTGGTGGAACCGGGATCGGTCGGGCCGCGGCACTCGCGTTCGCCGAGCAGGGTGCGGCCAGCGTGACGATCACCGGTCGCCGCAGCGCGCCCCTCGACGAAGTCGCCGCCCTGCACCCGGCGGTGATCCCCGTGGTTGCCGACGTCGCTACCGAGGAAGGTGCTGAGGCGGTCGCAGCAGCCGTGCACGCCCAAGGCGGCACACTCGACGTACTCGTGCACAACGCAGGCATTTTCGGCACCACCCCGCTCGACGATCTCGACCCCGCCGCCGTCCGTCGGCAGTTCGAGGTCAACGTTTTCGGCCCGATCCTGTTGACCGCCAAAGTACTTCCGCTGCTGCGCTCCCCTGGCGGCAACATCGTCGTGGTCTCCAGCATCTCCGCCCGCCTCGCCGCCCCGACGCAATCGGTGTACTCCGCGAGCAAGGCCGCCGTCGACAGCCTCATCCGCAGCTGGGCAGTAGAACTCGGCCCCAAGGGCATTCGCGTCAACGGCGTCGCCCCCGGAAACGTCCGCACCCCCATCCTCGCCACCAGCGGCATCTCCCCCACCGAAATCGCCGACTGGCGCTCCGGCTACGCCGACACAGCCCCCACCGGCCGAATCGGCGAGGTCACCGACATCACCCCCTGGATCACCCGCCTAGCCGAACCCACCAGCTCCTGGGTAACCGGCGAAATCATCACCGTAGACGGCGGCAGACTCGCCCTGTAGATCCAATCCGACTTGACGCACGGCGCGTGCTCTTGACGCATGCTGCAACCTACGTCAAGAGCATGCTCAGTACGTCAAGTCAGCGGGTGGCTCGGGTTATGGCGTTGCGCCAGCGGGTAGCGGTGGGGTGGAAGGGGTTTAGGTCGGGCCAGGTCCAGCGGAGGACTTGGAGGGTTTGGGAACGGAGGGCGTCTTCGCGGAGTTTTTCTTCGTAGACGGCTTGGGCGGGGGTGGTGTGGGGGCGTAGGAGGCGGGTGTATTTGGCGCGGCCGTCGAATTCGCCGACTATGCCGAATTCGGGGAGGGCGAAGTCGACGCGGGCGATGAAATTGCCTTGGGCGTCGGTTATTACGTGTTGGAGTTCGGGCTCGGGGAGGCCGGCCAGGTGCATGCGGACTCGACTGCGGGATTCGCCGGGGCTTTCGCTGCGGGCATCCATGAAGGCGATCGCCCGTCGGGCTTTTGCAGCTCCAGGTCTGCGCGGCCAGCGGTCCAACGCTTCCAGCAGGTCTTCCGTGGTGAGCCGATAACTGTGCATTGCGGCGTCACCGATGACCACAGCTTCCTCGAACGGCACCGTCCTGGCCAGATCCACCACGGTGCGGGCAGCCGAGAGCACCCGCAACCCGTCGACGATCGTCACCTCCGTCTCGTCGAATGGCGCACTGTGCACATGAAGGCGATCAGTTTTCCTGGACTGCCCACGCGCACAAGTACTTACATGCACCCGCCCCAACTCCACATTCCACAACGGCAACCCCCGCATGATCGCCGACGACTGATGACTCACCACCACGTCACCCCCGAGCCCACTCAACGCAGCCCGCACACCTAATGCAAGCCGCGCCCCACCATCGAGCCGCTCGAACTCCGCCCGCTCGACATAAACCCCCCGACGAACCCGCTCCAACTCGCCCCGCCGCCGCCCCGCCCGCAACTCCCCATCCGAAACCCCTTCCCGCCGAGCATCCCTCCGAAAAATCAACGACTCCATCCCCCCACCCCACCCAACTCCCCCACCAAAAACCACCCCCACCTCCACACATGTGAACAACGCACACTTGACCCACCGAGCCCGTTCTTGACGAAAGCTGCAGCATCAGTCAAGAGCGCGCAACCTACGTCACGTGAAACTGGCTTGCTGACGGTGCAACTGTCTTGCTGACGGTGGCACCGGCGGTAGGTTTTGGGGTTGCCTGCGGGACGGTGAGGGTGCCGACGGTCTCAGCTGTTGGACGGGCTGGGAGGTGCAGCTGCTCAGGACTCTTCGGTGAAGCGGTACCAGTTTCCTTGGAAGGTTTCGTATCCGATGCCGGAGGTGGGGGTGCCGAGGTAGGGCGGGGCGGTGTCGGGGAAGTAGGCGAAACCCTTGGCGGAGTTGGATTCTTCGCCTTGGGTGTAGAAGAGGCAGCCGCCGTCTCGGCGGGTGATGTAGGTGATGGTGTAGACGCCAAGACGGGTGCGGTTGCCGGGGTTGGCGCAGTCGGCGGCTTGGTTCTGGAGGATGTTGCGGGAGAGTTTCCAGCCGGTGGTTTCGGGGACGTCGTACCAGACGAGGGCGACGAAGATGCCGATCACGAGCGGGGCGATGAGGCTGTAGAAGAAGGAGCGGTAGCGGAACAGGCCGAGCAGGGCGAACAGCAGTGCGACCGCGCCGAGGATGCCGATGGCCGACCACAGCACCACCTGGACGGGGAAGGTGCCTTCGGCGGCCAACTGCCAGAACAAGGCTAGGCAGCACAACACGATCAGGGCTGTCAGCAGCCCCATCCAGAGGACGAACCAACTCGGGGTGCGGCGCGTGGTTCCGGGGGTGCTCACGGTGCTCAACATACGGGGGGTATACCCGGATGGACGGCGAAATCCCGTTAACCCAACGGCGTTCAGCACACGCCGGGCAGATTCCTGCACCCAACGCGGGAGGTACCCACTGGAGCTACGCCGGATCGAAGGACGAACACCTCGGCCGGAAAGACTATGGGGGCCAGATTCCCGCGCCGAACGACGCCGGGAGGTACGCACCAGATCTACACCGGGCCGAACAACGAACACCTCGACCGCAAAAACTATGGCGGCCAGGCTCCCGCGAACGAGGCGGGAGATACGCACCAGATCTACGCCGGGCCAGAGAACGAACACCTCGGTCAAGAAGACTATGGCAGCCAGATTCCTCCGCGAACAAGACGGGAGGTACGCACCGGGTCTACGCCAGGCCGAAGAACCAACACCTCCGTCAGGACACGCTGTTAACGGCGCACCGGAAGAACGGCACGGCACATCGTCTTCGCCGGCGACGTCGACGGCTACTTTCCCGGCCGTCCCGGTGGGAGTGCCGCAAGCTGGCCGCCGAAAACACTAGGGCGGCCAGATACCTGCGCGAACGAGGCCGGGACGTACGCAACTGATCTACGCCGGACCGAAGAACGAACACCTCGGCCGGAAAGACTATGGCGGCCAGATTCCCGCGCCGAACGAAGCCGGGACGTACGCACCAGATCTACACCGGGCCGAACAACGAACACCTCGGCCGCAAAGACTATGGTGGCCGGATTCCCGCGCGAACGAGGCGGGAGGCAGCACCGGATCTACGTCGGGCGACGAGCGAACTCCTCGGTCGAGAAGACTATGGGGGCCAGATAGCTGCGCCGAGCGAAGCCGGAAGTATGCACCAAATCTGCGCCACGTTGAGACGTCGGCGAAAACGAACGCCCCGGTCGAAAGACCAGGGCGTTCGCAAATTATCCGTTCAGCGTGCAATCACAGCGGCGGAAACCCCGACGACCCGGTGGCCATCCAATTCCAGAACATCGCTGCACGATTGGCGAGCAACGCGACAACGTCGAGGACAACGCTTCCCATAAAACTTCCTCACATCCGACAATCTCCAGTGCAGCGCCCAGGGTAGCCGATCCAGCCCGCGCCGACCTGGACGCCAACCACAATCCCCCGGCCCACCGCAGCGGACCAGGGGGATTCCTTGCCGCCCAATGCTTTACAGGCAGTACAGCGCCTTGGCCGACGACGGTGCACAACCTCATCCCCGACCGCGCCGGGTTGGGCGTGCGATTCTGGTCTCGTTATCAGCGCTCGTGGCGGTTGGCTGCTCTGAGGTTCGCCACCAGGTCTGCGGGCGCTTTGTCGGGGGATCCGGCTTGGTAGGGAGGCTGCGGGTCGTATTCGGTCATCAGCTGCACCGCCATCGCAAACTGCTCACCGGCGATGGTTCCGAGCAGACTCAAGCCCATATCGATACCGGCAGAAACTCCGGCCGCGGTCACATACTTGCCGTCGACGACCACTCGTTCGGACGTGGGCGTCGCGCCGAGCCGGCCGAGAGTTTCCAGCGCCAACCAATGTGACGTGGCGCGGCGCCCGTCGAGCAGTCCCGCGGCGGCGAGCAGCAGCGACCCGGTACACACCGATGTAGTCCAGGTACTGGTCTGGTCGACGGCGCGCAGCCAATCCAGCAGCACCGTGTTGCTTCGCTGCTTCGTTTCACCGGGCCCGCCGGGCACCACAATGATGTCGGGCGCGTCGACCTCGTCGAACGCGCGATCGGCGACGATCGCGAGGCTGCCCGCGTTGTCGTTGCGGACCGCACCCCGCTGTTGGGCCACGAACACTGTTTCAGTCTCGGGTAACCGGCTGAGAACGTCGTAGGGTCCGACAGCATCGAGGGCGGTAAACCCGTCGAACAAGACAATCGCGATCTGCATACGGTGCTCCCAAGGAAGTTGTTCGGCCCAGTCCGATAGTGCCCGATAAGAAGGCGATGCTTCACCCGACATCGATCACTCGGCTTCAGTGGAGATATCTGACCAAGATGTCGTACTCCCCCGCTGTCGTGTGGGTAGTCCATCCTTCGTTGCGGTAGAGCCGTTGCGCCGGTTGGTTGTCGCGATGGACCCCGAGTGCCAAAGTTTGCAGCCCCGCTCGTCGGGCGGCGTCCTGAAGTTGCCGGAGCAATGCAGTGCCCAGCCCTCGACCACGAACATGCGCGGTTGTCGCGATAGTGAGTTCGGGGGTGTGGTCATCGATGAACGCCGGTGACCCGATGGAGCCGTCGAAAAGCCTCGCCCACGCCGCGCCGACGGGCGTGCCGTGTTCATCGTGGGCAATTACGCCGAGGTCGCCGGGTTTTCCCCACTCGGCGACGTAGCGGTAGGAGCCGGGGGTGTCGGGCAGGTCGTGGATGGTGAGGGCGTCACCGGAGGCATGGGCGGCTTCGATCAGCATCTCGGCCAGGAATTGCTGGTCTCGGGTGCTGGTTTCGCGGAAGGTGAATCGACTGGGTGACATGGTGGCCTTCGGTGGTCGCGGCGACGGTCCGGTCGGCTCGGATATGCAGTAACGACCGGGCCGCCGCCGCGAGGTTAGTGCGTGCAGGTGGGTCACTACCGGTTGGGCGGCCGTGGTCGAACGCCTGCCTGCGTGCACCGATCGCACGGGTGACCAGCCACGGAGGCGATCGCGATGGCTTTTCGGGATCGGGTGATTCGGTGCAGATCGCATGGAGTCTGGTGCGAAGTGCAGGATCGCTGGGATCCGGCCGCGGCGAGGAGCGATCCGAATCCTCGCGAGCCGGTTGCGTGTGCCGAGGTCGCGCCGCGCATCGACGGCACCGGCAGTCCCCGTCCACGCGCCGTTAGACGCAGCCGAGCCGCCGGTGCCCTGTCGAACCGAGAACCTCAGCGAGCCAGCGCCACCTCGTGCGCGAAGGCGAGCAAGGCGGCCAGTTCCTGCTGCTCGGACTCGTCGAGAACCTCGAAGTAAGGCTGAATCATTCGATCGGTCAAAGCCTCCGCGGCCACCCAGCGCTCGCGCTGCTCGGTCGTGATCTCCTCGTACGGTTCCGGCCAGCCGAGCAGCCGGGCCTGATCAGGCCCGTCGAGAATGGGCGATCCGGCGATCAGGATCGCCTGCAAGGGAGTCAGCAGGTTCGCGGTCAACGCCATGAAGTGCAGCCCACCACGCAGTTCGCGAAGCACGTGAACCAACTGCAGAACTCTGGCAGAGTCGTTCTGCGGCAACGGCATTGCGCGCCACCCCGCGAACAGCGCCAGCCCGGCGGGCGAGGCCGCGGTCGCGACTGCCTGCAGCAGTTCCGCCAGCCTGTCCGCCTCCGGGAACGCGACGAGCTTGCGGCGGCCGAAGTCCTGACATGCGGCGAGGTAGCCGTCGGCGGCCTCGGCGGGCGGGATCGATACCGATTCCCAGGCCGACCGGACCCGGTCCGGTGCGAAGAACCCGAACGCCGCGGTGACCACGTCGGCATCCACCTCACCGAGCACGCCGCCGCGGCCGCGGGTGTAGGGGCCGTGGAATCCGTCCACCCCGGTTGCCCGCCCGAATTCTCTTGCCTCGCGCGACATCATGAACGCCCCACCCAGCTCCAGGATGTGCTTCTTGACCGTAACCGCGGTTGTCATGTCCGTCTTCCCTGCGTCCGATTCGCCCAGTCTCACAAGCTATAGCTAACCATAGTCAGACCGATCAGTCATCACTCAGCGAACAGCGGGTGCAGCCGACGACCGAGGTCGGCAGCGCCACCGAGTTCGGACTCCGGGAGCGAATCACCATCTCCCAGTGCCGATCCGGCAGATCGCGCTGGAGCCGCGAATCGCCGAGCCCTCGATGAGCCAGGACACGCATACGGAGCGGTTGACCGCCCACAGCGAGACACCATCTTGACGGATGACGTACGGCACCAATCAACGAGAAGGACTCAATCTGCCTGCGAATGAGTACGCAAGCCCCGAATACCAGGGTGTTATCTCGACTCGGCAACGCAACCCTTATCAGCATTCACCCAACCTGAGAACGCTTCGGTGCATTCATGCCGAACGCATAAATACGCGAACTCGCTATCCCCCGGCGATTCCGGACACTCGGTTTGTTTCTGTTGCGCCGCAACATAATCGACATGTCACTCTTGACTCGGCCACGGGCGCGGCCGTATGGTCATCGCACGGCCCTATGGGGCCTCAGGAGGGTCGGCGGGGATACCAAAACCCCCTCCAGCATGGGGTATAAGCACACATCATTGACAATTGAGCAAACGCATGCGAGCACGACGTCGATTCAGGCTTTCGCCCTGAGTCTGCGCGCGAAGTCGAACTAACACATATTCATAATTGGACAACCCTATGGGGGGTAGTGTGACAACGTCGGTAGTAATCGGCCAAAATCTTTCGGCCATTGTTCAAGAAATCCAGTTCGGCCCTGCTCGATCCATTCAGGGCCGGTTCAGCGGAGACGCTGCGGCCGAGTCGGCGAACATACTGAGATCAGCCGCCGAGGATACAGTCGAGCGAGCTCGCAAAGGTTCCACCGGCGCCTTGACCGAGTTGCATCTCGCACTGGAGTCCATTCACCGATCGTATTTCACCAAGCCGCGCCCCAACGAGTCGTGGTGCAACCGGAAGGGGATTCTCGATCCGGTACAGGCGATCCTCGAAGATTTCGTCATCGAGTACGAAGACCAGTGGATGGACGAAGGGCAGATCCCTTTCACCGACGATCCCGATCAGTTCGTTCAGCAACTGAAAGAAGCGGTCCGCGCCCACCCCGCCAATCGACACCCCTTCTACATCGACTTTCTTCCGTTCAAAGCCGGCGTTGCCGATATTCGATACTACCTTGCCCAGGAAACCGCCCTCGATCCGCGATTCGACGACTTCATCGCCTTGATGCAACTGGGCTGTGACAGCCAGCAGAAGCTGGAGTTGGCCGGTAACTACTGGGACGAGATGGGCAACGGCAACGCCGCCCAGGTGCATACTTCGATGTTCGAGAACGCGATGCGCGAGGTCGGGGCGGATCCCGAGTTCGTCAACACCCACCGGCTGGTGGAGACGCTCATCTGCGGGAACCTGTCGGCGACGCTGGCGGTGAATCCGCGGTTCTACTACCGCTCCATCGGTAGCTTCGCGGTGACGGAGTTCCTCTTCCCGCGGCGCTGCGCGCAACTCCTCGAGGCGTGGCGGCGGAACAATCTCTCCGAGCGCAACGGCGATTACCACAAGGAGCACATCGGTATCGACGCCCGGCACGCGAGCGGTTTCTTCAGGAACGTCATCAAGCCGGAGATTCGCAAAGATCCGAGCGCAACCGGCGACATCTACTGGGGGGCGATAGCGCGGATGAACTCTTCGCAACGCTATCTCGATGCGCTGCTGAACGAGCTCGTCTCATGCTGATCGAGGTCGACGACAATACGCTGGCCGTCCGGAAGGGCGAGATCAGCGTCGAGTCCGCCGCGTTCCATGAATGGTGTCTGTCCATCAATATGCACACCGCCGAGCTACGCGTTTCGGCAACCGCAGCGGATCTGGACGAGAACGAAAGAGAACTCGTCATCGCCATCACCGAATTGTCGGATGTGTTCGATGTTCCGTGCACCATCACTGTCGCGCCGTCCTGTGCACCACTGATCCACCAACTGCCGCTGGCAGCCGACTTCGTCACCGTGCGTATTTCCGGCTGACCGAACCAGCCCACTTCGAGCGGGCTGCACACTGAAAGGAAGACTCGTGTCCGAACTGCAAGATCGCGGCTTCAAGTTTGTCACCCTGCCACCTGTCGGTGCTGACGTGCTTTCCAGCTATGACGAAATCGAACTCGATCCTTACATGGCGCACGGCACCAGGTACAAGCGGTTCTCCCAGTATCGGCTGAAGTTCTCCGGCGACGAGGGATGGCAATTCGAACTGCTGCCGCACCGGGCCTACTCGGCATTCAAGAAATTCAATAATGTCGCGGGCGGCATCCTTCGTGAGTACACGCCGATCGCCGTCGACTTCGTCAGCACGATCAAACACGTCATCGATCAGGAGCGCTTCCTCGACCAGACCGTCGACTGGCAGATCAACGTCCACCAGAACCGGAGCAAGACCACCACCGACAAGTCGGCGGAGCTCACGCCGGAGGGAATTCACCAGGACGGGCACGAGTTCGTGATCATCTCGATCCTGAGCAGGAACAAGGTCCGGGGCGGCGAAATGCGTCTCTGGCCCGCGAAAGACGCCGACCCGATCTGGCGCGGCACGCTCGGCGCCGGCGACGCGGTCATTCTCGACGACCAACGCGTCTATCACGACGTGACGCCGATCGAACCGGACGGTTCCACGACCGGTACCCGAGACATCCTCATCGTCTCCTTCTCCCGGTGGGACGAACGCTGGTACGGCGAAGAACACGAACAAGCGGTCCTCTCCGATGTCAGCTGAACCTGGTGACGTCGCCTCGGTTCCGTCGGCGATAAAGCTGGTTCACGGTGCCTGTCCACTGGATTGCCCCGACGGCTGCAGTTGGACGGTCACCGTCGACGGCGATGAGCCGGTGAAGCTGGCCGGGCGCAAGGATCACCCGTTCACCG
Source organism: Nocardia sp. XZ_19_369 (assembly GCF_015355715.1). Lineage (NCBI taxonomy): Bacteria > Bacillati > Actinomycetota > Actinomycetes > Mycobacteriales > Nocardiaceae > Nocardia > Nocardia sp. XZ_19_369. The sequence goes on from NZ_JACVED010000002.1 coordinate 1,104,819, forward strand.
CGGGTGCGCTGTGCGTCAAGGTCGGCCAGTACCTCGAACAGACCCGGTCACCGTCGCGGCTGCTGAACCCGAAACGGCGAGTGGGACCGAAGGGTTCGGGCAAATTCGAAGAGGTCGAGTGGTCCACGGCGATCGACATGATCACCGACCAATTCGAGCACGCGATCGATCGGTGGGGCGGGGAATCGATCTGGCCCTACCAGGGCACGGGAAACCTCGGCTATATCCAAGGCCTGCAGGGCAAGTCGGGCCGGCGGCTGTGGAATGCGATCGGCGCGTCGCGCCATGACATGACGATCTGTTCGATCGCCGGTCAGGAAGGCCTCGCGCAGTCCACCGGTACCTCGTTGGGAATCGACCCCGAATCGTTGGCGGCGTCTCAGCTGGTGCTCATGTGGGGTGTCAATACCGTGACCTCGGGGCACCATCTGTGGAAATTCGTCCAGCAGGCACGCAGGCACGGCGCGTGGATCGTGGCGATCGACCCGATCAGGACCCGGACGGTCAAACTGGCCGACGAGCACATCGCGCCCCGCCCCGGCACCGACGCGCATCTCATTCTCGGCTTGATCCACGAGTTGGTCGCACACGAGGCGGTCGACGTCGACTACCTCGAGTCGATGACCAACGGGTGGCCTGATTTCCGCGGCCGCCTGCCCGAATTCGCGCCTGCCGCCGTCGAAATGACAACGGGCGTACCGGCATCGGTGATCACTCGCCTCGCCGCACGGATCGCGTCGTCGCCCCCGGTCGGCATCCGCGCGGGAATGGGGTTGCAACGCCATGCCGGCGGCGGCAACGTCCTGCGGTTGCTGGCGTGCCTGTCGGCAGCGACCGGCGACTGGGGTCGCTACGGCGGCGGCGTGTCCTATTCGACCGACGGGTATTTCGGGCTCAACCGAGCGGCCCTCGACCGCGACGACCTGCAGACCCGGCCGGTGCGGGGACTATCCATGACCAGGCTCGGTGACACACTCAACGATTTGAACCTGTCGCCGCCGGTCAAGGTGCTGTTCGTCTACGGCGCCAACCCCGTGGCCAGTGCGCCCGGCCAGGCCAACGTCATCCGGGGATTGTCGCGCGAAGATCTGTTCACCGTGGTTGTCGACCACTTCCAGACCGACACCTGCGATTACGCCGATATCGTGCTGCCCGCGACGATGCAGACAGAGCATCTCGACATTCACGACGGTTACGGCCACATGTATATCGCCTGGAACGAACCCGCGGTCGTCCCGGCGGGCCAGTCGCTGTCGACGACCGAAATTTTCCGTAGAATCGCCGCCGGGCTACGGCTGCGTGAACCGTGTTTGTACGACAGCGATTTCGACATAGCATGCCAGCTGATGAACTCTACGCATCCTTCGCTGGAGGGCATCACCGTCCAATCATTGCGCGAGCAAGGATGGCAGCGGCTGAATTATCCCGACGAGTTCATCCCCTTCGCCGATGGTTTCCGCACCGCGAGCGGAAAGTTCGAATTTCCGACGAGCGCAGACTTCAGCGCACAGGTTGCCGCGGAAACATCGGGAGCGGACGCCCGATACCCGCTGTCCCTGTTGGCGACAGCCTCGCATTACACCCTCAACTCGACGTTTCTCAACAACGAGTTGCTGGCGGGCAAGTCGAGTGGGGCTGCGGTCACCCTGAACCCGGCGGATGCCGACTCCCGCGGAATCGCTGCGGGGTGCCGGGTCCGAGTTTTCAACAGCCGGGGCGAATTCAGCACCTGCGCCGAAGTCAGTGACGCGGTTCCACCGGGGGTGGTCGCGATGACAAAGGGCAGCTGGCGCAAGATCGTCGGCGGTCCGACCGTGAACGCGACGGTCGAGGAACGCGACGCCGACCTGGGCGGCGGAGCCGTATTCCACGACAACAATGTCGACGTCGCGCTACTCGACCGAAAGGACATCGATGATTGACTGGAATTTGTTCTGGCCGTTCATGCTCGCCGCGGTCGTCCTGGTGATTATGCCCGGCCCGGACATGATCTTGATCATCACGCTCGGCACTCGGCACGGCAAAGCCGCAGGAGTGGCGGCGGCCGCGGGCGTAGCCGCCGGACTCGCTGTCCATATCGTCATCACGGTGCTGGGATTGTCCGCGCTCGTGCACAAGTTCCCCGCCGTTTACCAGGGGCTGAAGTGGCTCGGCGTCATCTACCTTGTCTACCTTGCGATTTCGTCGTTCCGGGCCGACCCGGAGCCGCCCACCGGCGAGGTTTCCGACACAAAAGTACTGCGCAAGCCGGTGCTGGCATCGTTTCGCAGTGCCGCCATCACCAATATGTTGAATCCCAAAGTGATTCTCTTCAACCTTGCGTTCCTGCCGCAGTTCACCAATCCAGGCCTGGGGCATGTACCACAGCAGCTCGCCATTCTCGGGCTCGTCCTCGTCATAGTCGACTTCGCCATCGACGGCCCGATCGGTTACCTCTCGGGCATGTTCGGTAGCCGCATCGCCGAAACCAGCAACAACTACAGTCGCCGAATCAATAATGTCGCCGGGACGATATTCCTCTGCCTCGCGGGCTGGCTGGCGACGACGTGAAAGTAGCGAATAATGGTCCCCTTCACCAAGATGCAGGCACTCGGTAACGACTATCTCGTGGTCGAACCCGACCAGCTCGAGACTCCGATGGACGGCACCCTCGTCCGGCACCTGTGCGACCGGAACTTCGGTATCGGAGCCGACGGAGTACTCTTCGGCCCGACCGACCGGATCATCGAGCGTGGTGCGGACACATCGGTAGCCTTGCGGATCTTCAATTCCGACGGTTCCGAATGCGAAAAGAGCGGGAACGGCCTGCGCATGTTCGCCGCGTACCTGCGCCGCAACTATCTGCGCTCCGATAAATTCGTGCTCGAGGTCCTGGCGGGCGACTGCCCCGTCGAGATCATCAGCACAGACCCGTGGGAGGTGTCGGTGGACATGGGAATGGCGAAGTCCCTCGGTGATCTGACATTGGAAACCCCCGAGGGCACGGTTGTCACGTTCGATCGCGTCGACATCGGCAATCCGCACGCCGCCGCCTTCGTGCCGGACGCCACCGAGGAGTTGGCGCGCAGTGTCGGCGCCTGGGCGGCCCACCACCCCGCATTCGGTCCGGACGGCACCAACGTGCAACTCTGCACTGCCGTCGACAGGCGAACGTTGAAACTCGAGATTTGGGAACGTGGCGCCGGCTATACGCTGGCATCGGGCAGCAGCAGCTGCGCGGCCGCGTATAGTGCCTTCCGCGCTGGATACGTCGACAGGTCGGTCACGGTCACCATGCCGGGCGGCGAGGTCACCGTGCTCATCGATAACGACCGTATCCATTTGCAGGGGCGCTGCGAGTTCGTCGCCCACGGCAGTACTTTCGACAGCTAGCACGCAAGGTGATCATCTGGGCGACGGCAACGTCGCCGTGGCGAAAGGGACGCTCAGATTTCGGATATCGGTGGGGTTTCGGTGGCAAGCGAAATGAAGCTGTATGTCGTGATCAACAAGGTGCTTCGCGAGGAGCCAGGACGGGCGATCAACGTCGCGACCCACGCAATGGCGGGACTCGTCGCCAAAGCCGCATGCAAGGCGCCCGACTTGCTACAAGCGATGGCATTCATCGACTACCCCGACGCGTCGGGCACCTCGCACGACTTCATCTCCGCCCATGGGCTGATCGTCCTGTCGGCCAAAACCGGTCAGCTGAAGACACTTCGGCGCACCTTCACCGAGCAGGATGTCCACTCGATCGACTTCTGTGACGGCATGCTCGACGGATCGACCGAGGAACAACTCGCCCGTGTCGCGGCAACGCTTGCGGAAGACATCGTCCCGCTGTGCGTCGCGGCGTTCGGGCCGGTGGACACCATCGACCCGCACACCCGCCGACTGTCACTGTGGCGGTAGCGCAGGGCCCGTTTCGGGTGTACTGATCCGGTATTCGAGCTGATCTCCACAATGGAGGAGGCCCCCAGCTCCGCGGCGAACGAGGCAGGATTCCGATGCGCCGCGCCATCCGCGCCGTCTGTGATAGAACGATGCTGGCTAACGACTTCCCGTCCAAGGGATCGCTCTGTCGCCTACAGGGTCGGCGCTGATGCTTCGAATTCGATCAGGAACAGCCCGGCTACTGTCATGGCTCCGGAATCGCTTGGTGCCCGCGACGGGCCTGCGTGCGTCGCCGGTCCACATCGCGGTTGTAGTGGGCGTGCTCGTCGCCGTTGCGGCCGGGTTGGGGTCTTATGCCGTCGTCGCCGCTGAGTCGCGTTCTGAGGCAGGCAGATACAAGGTGGAAGCGACGATCGCCGATGCGCCGCAGCGGGTCGCGCCGTATCGTTATCACGCCCGGGCGGAGTGGCACCGCAGCGGCCGAGACGCAACGGCGACCGTCGCTGTGCCACGTACCGCGGCGCGGGGCGACAATCTGACCGTATGGCTGGACTCCGACGGTGTCCCGGCCAGCGCTCCGATGACCATCACGCAGGCAGTGATGGCCGGAATCGGCGCAGCGGTCGTGACATTGGTGACGGCCGGCATCGCCGCCTGGGCATTGGTCTGGGTGTTCCATCGGCGGCACCGGCGCGCCGGATTCCCATGACCGCCACGTCGGCGCGACCGCACAGCACTGCCACGGACCGCGCGTCGACCCTGTCATTTTCCGGAGCGTCAACCGGGCGGCGTATCAAGTGGATGGCGCCGTCACCCTGGTTTGACCGCGGCTGCCAGCTTGGTCTGTTGTTCTCGGCTTGCCAAGTCGGACAACGTGTTTTCGATGTGCGGTGGCACATCGGTGATCGTGAGATCGACACCGTCTCGGTCCGAGTGGTCGATGAAAGTCAGCAACGCCTTGGCCCCCGACATGTCCAGGTAGCTGACCTTGGCCAGTGACACGGAAAGTTCGGGTTTGTCCTCGCGCAGGTTGCTGAACACGGCGTCGGTGGACAGGAAGGACAACGGCCCGTGGATCTGATATGCGTTGTCGTCCTTGACGATCAAGGCCTTTCGCTGCCGCGACTGCACTAGATGCACTGCGACAGCAAGCGTGACACCGACCGCGACCGCGACGGTGAGATCGACGATCACCGTGATCGCCATGGTCACGAACAACACGACCACATCACCTTTCGGGGAAACGTGCGCCTTGCGCATCGTGTCCCAGTCGAACATGCCGACGGCGGTGACGATCAGGATGCCCGACAGCACCGCCAGCGGGATGTACTGGACGACGACGCCGAGTCCGGCCACGAAGATCAACAGCACGACGCTGTGGGTCGCCGCCGAGAATCCGGTGCGGCCACCGCTTCTGATGTTCACCACCGATCGGACGGTTGCTCCGGCGCTGGCCAGACCGCCGAACAAGCCGCTGGCGATATTGCCGAGGCCCTGCCCGATGAGTTCTTTGTTGCTGCGGTGTCGCGTGCCGGTGATGTTGTCCATCACGACCGAGGTCAGCAGCGAGTCGATCGATCCGAGCAGCGCGATGCTCAACGCGGGCAGCAGCAGGCTGACGATCAACGATCCGCTGAGCTCTGGTGTGTTGATGGTCGGGATGGCCTCGGGAATCTTGCCGATGTAGTCGACCGCGGTGTTGAGCGGCACCGGGCCGACGGTGACATTCGTGAGCCAGTCCGCGGTCAGCGGCAAGAGCGCGGTGATGATCACCAGCACGATCAGGCTGGCCGGAATGGACTTGATCAGCCGTGCTGATACGAGCATCAGCACGATGGTGACCGCGACCAGCAGGAAGCTCTTCTGCGCTTGATCGAGCTCGCCGAGAATGATGATCAGCGCGATACCGCCCATGAAGCCCGAGACCACGGGGTGCGGGATGTAGCGGATGAACGATCCGAGCCGGCAGAGCCCGAACAGGATCTGGAACGCACCCGCCATGATGAACGCGACGAACGCCGATTCGAGTCCGTGGGCGGCGATCACACCGGTGGCGACGACGGTGATCGGGCCGGTCGGGCCGGTCACCTGGCCTGGTGTGCCACCGAACACCGCTGCGAAGAACCCCGCGAAAATGGCACCGTACAAACCGACCAGCGCACCTTCGGGCGTGCCGGTCGCGGTGATGCCGAAGGCGATGGCCAGCGGCAGCGCGACGATCGCCACGGTCAAACCGGACACTGCCTCAGCGGCGAATCGTTGCAACCCCATGCGAGCACCACATCCCCACTGGCAAAACTCGAACCCGACCCACGATGGGTCGAGTTGCCGACCAGACTTCCCGGCGCTCCACCCGTAAAGATGCCGTAAAGACCCAGCAAAGACAAGCGCGCTACGCGTGGGGATCTTGGTAGCACGGCTCTCACCGACCGTTATCCGATCGATCTGGACGACCTAACACCGCTGTGACCGGTTTGTAACAAATGACCGCCTGTTTCGTGGGACGATCTCCGGCGATGTCGATCGTTCGATAGGAGCCCGTCTTGACCGAATTTCTCGCCGCGATCAACGAGTACATCTGGAGCGATGCGCTGATCTACCTGTGCCTGGCCGCTGGGGTGTACTTCTCGATCCGCTCCAGATTCGTTCAGGTACGCCAGGTTCCGGAGATGATCCGGCAGATGCGGAACGGGGAGACCTCGCCGTCAGGGGTGTCGTCGTTCCAAGCACTCGCCATGTCGCTGTCCGGCCGGGTCGGCACAGGCAATATCGCAGGCGTCGCCACCGCCATCGCCTTCGGCGGGCCGGGCGCGCTGTTCTGGATGTGGGCCGTGGCCTTCCTCGGCGCTTCTACCTCGTTCGTCGAGTGCACCCTCGGCCAGATCTACAAGACCCGCGACAACCTCACCGGCGAGTACCGCGGCGGGCCTGCCTACTACTTCAGCCGAGCGATGGCGCACACCAAGGCAGCCCCGGCGTTCAAGGTCTACGGGTTCGTGTTCGCAGCGGTGACGGTACTCGCCTGCGGCCTGCTGATGCCCAGCGTGCAGTCGAATTCGATGGCCTCGGCCATGCACCAGGCCTGGGATATCTCGGAATGGACAGTGGCAGTCGGCACGGTGATCGTGCTGGCCTTCGTGATCATCGGCGGCGTCAAGCGCATCGCGGCGTTCGCCGCCGTCGTGGTGCCGTTCATGGCGATCGTCTATATCGCGGTGGCGCTCGTGATCGTCGTCGCCAACGCGACCGAGCTCCCCGGTGTGCTGCGCTTGATCTTCGCCAGTGCGTTCGGCGTCGACTCGGCGTTCGGTGCGATCATCGGATCGGCGGTCATGTGGGGCGTCAAACGCGGCGTCTACTCCAATGAGGCCGGCCAGGGTACCGGCCCGCACTCGGCTGCGGCGGCCGAGGTTTCCCACCCGGCCAAGCAGGGCTTGGTGCAGGCGTTCGCCGTCTACGTCGACACTCTGTTCATCTGCACCGCAACAGGTTTCCTGATCCTGTCGACGGGCGCGTACCGGGTGTTCGAAGGCGAATCGGCGACCGGCCGAGTGCTCGCCGAGGGCGGTGCGCTGCCCTCGGACGCCGCGGTCGGACCGGCCTTCGCCCAGGTCGGGTTCGACACGTTGTGGAGCGGCGCCGGAGCGACATTCGTCGCGATCTCGCTGGCCTTCTTCTGCCTGACCACGATCATCGCCTACTACTACATGGCGGAAACGAACCTACGGTTCATGCTCGGCAAGTACGCGACGATCCCGGTGCCGCTGATCCGCGGAACAATCGGATCCAACGTCACCCTGCTGCTGCAAGCGCTGATCCTGGTCTCTGTCGCCGTCGGCGCAGTCTCAACCGCGACCGACGCGTGGACGCTCGGCGATATCGGCGTCGGACTGATGGCCTGGCTCAACATCGTCGGCATCATCATCCTGCAACAGCCCGCGTACAAGGCGCTGCGTGATTTCGAACGGCAGCAGAAGGCGGGTTTGGATCCGGTATTCGATCCACTGACACTGAACATTCCCGGCGCCACGTTCTGGGAGACCTACCGCCGGAGTCCCGACAAGGACCAGGTGACGACCAAGGTGTAACCGAAGGCGGTCAGGTACACGAGGGTGTACCTGACCGCGTCTTCAGAGCGATGGCATCACCCTTGCAGGTCGCGTCGGGCGTAGCCGTACATTCCGATCGCTATCGCGGCGATGGTTATGGCGGTCAGCGTGGTGCCGGCAGCCCAATTCGGTGCGGTATCCGGGACGGCGGCGAGGTGGGCGAAGGGCGAGATCTGCCGGATCCAGCCGGGTGCGCCGGTGCTCTGGGCCAGGACGTCGAGCAGGAACCCGCCGACAACGGGTATCGCACCGATCACATCGACCGCGTCGGGACGCCAGCCCAAGGCCAGTACCGCGGCGCCGAGGGCGAGCAGGGCCACCGGAGCCACGTTGGCGGCACCGGCGAGGGCATCACCGAGAGTCAGCGGCGCACCGGCGAGTACCGCGCCCGCCCACATCGCGCTCGCCGCGGCGACCAGCAGGACCACCAAACCACCTACGGTGACGGCGATTTCGGTTCCCGCCGAGTAATAGCGCGACAGCGGCAGCGCGTGCAGGGCGGTCCAGCGGCGTGCCTTCTCGTCGGCGACCATGGCGGAGATACGACTTTCTGCGTAGCCCCCGGCCGGCAGTGCCAGCAGAGCGAACATCGCCGCCGCGAACCCGGCGGCCGAGCCGAGGCCGCCGAAACCAGCTGTCGCGGCGAGTTCGGCGAAACGTGGGTTCTCGTCCATGAATTCGAGGATCGAGGAGATCAGCGCCCCGATCAGCAGGAAGTAGGCGCCGATACCCACTGCCCACCCGGCAGTGGGCGCTGCGGCACGCCGAACTGCGAATCCGGCCACTGATCCGAGCAGGCGGGTACGCGGAGCGCGAGTGCCGGACACGACGATCACCGCACCGCCGAGGTCGCGGCGCGCAACGACGGCGAACGCGCTCGCAGCCGGGACGACAACGAACAGCAACAGCACGAAAAGCGGTGCGACGCGGTTGTCTGCGTAGGGCGCGACCCGGGCGGCCAGGCCGAACGGGGTAAACCACGCCGCCCAGGCGAATGCGGCGACACCGTCGGCGAGCATCCGCAGCAGCAGACCAACTCCTACTACAGCCGAGGCGAGCCAGGTGGCCGCGGCTCGCGACGAAACCAATTGCGCCGTCAGCAATCCCACGCCGCCGAAGGTCGCGGTGGTGCCGAATACGCAGGCGGCGTGCAGGAGTGCGCCCAGTGCGTCGGTACCGGTGACGACCAGCGCGGTCCCGACCCCGACCGCGATCACCGCCGCGGCCAGCCACAGCGTGCCGGTTACCCGCACGAGCAGATCGAGCGGGCGTAGCCGACCGCCGAGCAGCAGCTCCCAGTGCCCCGCGTCCTCCGCACCGCGGGTGAGCCGGGTGGCGGCCAGCAGTGCCCACACCCCGCACAGCACCAGAATCGGCGTGCCGGTGCGCCACACGGTGAATCCACCGGGATCCGACAGAGCCAGCGGCGGACCGAAAAGCACTCGGATGGCCGGGTTTTCAGCCAGCGCGCGGATCGCGCCGGAGTCGACGGTGTCGGCGAAGGTGGTGCGGTATTGAAAGGCGACCAGCGCTGACATACCGGCGGCGACAGCCGCGACGAACAGTGCGCCGCGCTGGGTTTGGCGACGGGTGAGCCGGGCGACCGCCCGTCCTGGCGCGAATACACCTCCCGGCAAAGCTGTCGAGGTAGCCATCGTCACGCCTGCCCGTAGTAGTCGAGGAAGATCTCCTCGAGGCTGGGCTCACGCGAGGACAACGTCGTCACCTGCGCGGCCGACAGCGCGCGCAGCGCAGGCGCCGCCGACCCCGAGACCGTGAATCGGAGCCGGCCCGACTCAGGCGCTTCGACACCCTCGACACCGGCTACCCCGTCCAGCACCGGCGCTTGGCCCTCGTAGGTGACCTCGACGATGGTGCGGTGCAACCGGCGCAACTCGGCCAAGGTCGCGGTCTGCACGAGCCGACCGGCGCGCAAGATCGCCACTCGATCACACAGCGCCTCGACCTCGCCGAGCTGGTGCGAACTCAGGAACACGGTCTGCCCCCGATCACGGGCCTCACCGACGCACCGCCGGAACTCGTGCTCCATCAACGGATCCAGCCCGCTGGTCGGCTCATCGAGAACCAGCAGCGGCGCCCGCGAGGCGAACGCCGCTATCAGCGCGACCTTCTGCCGGTTGCCGGTCGAATAGGCCTTGCCCAGCTTGTCGACCTCCAGGGCGAACCGCTCGATCAACTCCGCGCGATACGCCAGATCGGTGCCCGCACCGATCCGAGCGAGCAGCTCCAACATCTCCGCACCGGTCAGCGACGGCCACAAGGCCACGTCGGCAGGCACATAAGCCAGGTGGCGATGCGCACGCCGCACATCGGCGGCGTCGGCATCGAATACCCGCACGATCCCCGCCGAGGGCCGGATCAGACCGAGCAGCAACCGGATGGTGGTCGACTTCCCGGCACCGTTGGGGCCGAGGAACCCGAACACCTCACCGGTGGCGACCGAGAGGCTCAGCTCATCGACCGCGACGGTACGGCCGAACCGTTTGGACAGATGCTCGATCGAGATAGCAGAACAGGTAGTGGTGGCGTGCACAGGCAACGCCGAAACAGCAGACACGGAAGCCCTCCGAGGTCAGCGAATATGACATGCCGACCAGACTTCCCGGCGCTCCTGACACCAACGCTACGCCGCCACGGCAGGCACCGTGGGCTTTTGTCAAGCGCCGCAACCACAACGGCGAGAGATACCGATCTCCCCCGCTGCTGCGGCCGGTAGCTCGAGCGTGAGCAGCGGTGCAAACGTTCCGTCAATTCGGAACGAGCGGGCTTGTCTCCGGCGCCGCCGATGGGCTTGTATCGCGGTATGACTGCGACTTCGGGCCCTCGGCGCGCTGTGCGCCGGGTCGACGAGGTTGCCCGGCACCGCGGGGAGCGGATGCCTTCTGCCCTGGAGCTTTTCGGCTTCGGCAGTGAGGACGAGCCGCCGAGTCCGGCGTAACGGTCCACCACATCCCGCGCTGCAACGGACGGTCTGTGCCGTGCGGTGTCGCCGCTCTAGAAGCGGTGTCCCACTTATCTTTTCGCGATGACTGATCGCGACATTCCTGCGCGTCTCGTGCACCGGCGCCGATCGGCGCACGACGATCGCACGACCCTGAGGGGAGAACCATGTCCGCAAGCTCGCCGACCACCCGCACCGTCCTGGTGACCGGCGCCGATAGCCGCCTGGGTTTCGCTACCGCACGGCTGCTGATCGCCGACGGCGCCACCGTCATCGCCCACGTCCTGGAAAAAGACCGTGCCGACGAGACGATGGAACGACTACAGGGCGAACCCGAGCCCGGTCGAGTTCGTCTGGTGCACGCCGACTTCACGCGCTTGGCCGAGGTCGACGAACTCGGTCGCGCCCTGGCCGCGGAGCTACCCCGCCTCGACGCATTGATCAACGTCGCGTCCATCCCCGCGCCGCAACGGCGCACCCACACCGACGACGGGCACGAATTGACCTTCCAGGTCGATTATCTCGCGCCACGACGCCTCACCACGGCATTGACCCCCGCCATCGCGGCGGCGCAGGGGCGCGTCGTCACGGCGACCTCGAAACTGCACGCCGGTGGCAACATCGATTACTCGGACCTGGACCGCAACCGAGCCATCTACACCCCGCTCGCAATCTACGCCCAAGCCAAACTCGCGCTGACCATGTTCAGCCGGTCCTTGCCCGACACCGCACCCGAAGGTCTCACCTCGATAAGGGTGCACCCCGCCGACTTCGAAATCGACCTGCCCCAATTACGCAGTCACCGAACCGCTCCCGTCGACGAGGCCGCCGCATTGCTCGTCGAGCTCAGCGCCCCGACGACGCCGGTGGTCAACGGCGGCTACTACGAGGGCCCCGAATGTGCGATACCGGCTGCCCTGGTGCGTAATTCACGCGCACGCACCCGGCTCACGATATGGAGCAACCAGTTCGAACACGCGGCATAACCACCTCCTCAGGACCGAAGGAACATGGCCTCGTCACAGCAGACCGGCTTCATGTCCTCGCGTCGGCGTTCCGGTGCGTTTCGTAGTAGCGCGCCATGAGCTCCCAGTACCAGAGCAACAACACCATCAGCGCCCCGATCCCAACAGACGCAGGAACCGGACGGCGACGCCACGCCCCCAGCAGCGCAATCATCCCCGCACCGGTGGCCGCGGCGTCCACCGCCAATGCAGCATCCCTGGGGTGGCCGGCAAGCCATAGTTCTTCCCCGAGGATGGCTTTCGTCGCCCAGGCCCGCCGGTCGGCAGGCTCGGGGAAAAGCACCGGGTTCACCGCGAACCACGCGCCGACCGCGGCGGCGTGTGGCCAGCTTCGCATCCACACCGGAACCAGGATCAAGGGCGCGGTCGCCCAGCGGGACCACGCGCTCCACGGGTTCGAATGCCTGGCAAACACCGTGCGACGAACACCGGCAAACGTACTTCCGGACCTCATCTCTCCAGTGTGCTCCCTCCAGTGCAGGGTCAACCGACGTCCCGGTCGCGAAGCACTGCGGATAGCGCCACCCGATAACCTGCCGACCGGCGACGCCGACCCCAAGCTCGGCGCCGACGATGTCGATCACGCACCGGAGGCACGCCGCGACCAGCGCCGGCGCTTCACCACCATTGGGTTATTTCGCCGATTCGGCGGCCGAGTTCAGGCGCTATCGAGCGGGCGTAGCTGGCGGTGAGGTGGTGCTCGTCGCGATAGATCAGCACGTTGCCCTCGGCGGCCAGACAACGGTCGGGGCGGCAGATGGCGTCGGACAGGTCCAGCGGAAAGATGTTGGGATGTCTCGATGCCGGTAGCTCGGCGGGGTTCTCCGGGGCGAGCGCGGCCGCTCGGTCCATCCCGCAACTGTAGGGGGTCCCACGCTGCGCCAGGCAGTCGACGGCACGGTAGTGCACCTCGCCACGACGCAGCCAGGGGACGTCGCGGATCGCGAGAACGTTGAGTCCGCGGTCCGCCAATGCGGTCCAGACATCGATGAATTCCGTTGGTACGTAGTCTCCTTCGTCCCAGCGGGGCCGGGTGCCGATGGTGAACAGCCACTCCGGGCGGTGTTCGGCGAGCAGATCCAGGACCTCGATGGACCATTCGCGGCATTCGGGGAACGGCGCCAAGGCATAGGAGGGCTGGTCGGCCAGGGTGAGCGGGCAACTTTCCTTCAGATAGGTCACGATGCGGAATTGATGCTCGCTCGCAAGGATTTCCAAGGCAGGCAACCAGTGTTCGGAGTGTGAGCCGCCGACCAAGGCGATGGTGCGGGCGGCGTTCACGTCACCGTAGGTGCAGACACGGACTTCCCGGCTCGAGGTGATGCAGCCGTCGGAGGTCGGTGCCGGCGCGTCGAGCGGGCCTTCGAACACGGTCGGCCGCATCGGCTCCGGCGCGACGGCTATCTGCTCGAAAAGCGCTGCCGCGCCGGGATATCGGTTGACGGCCAGCTCGGCCGCCGGGTGCGCGGGGTTCGCCCGGACCACCGCTTGCCAGCTGACCGAGGCGGCCAGCACCGCGATGCCCAGTACCGAGACCGCCGCCCCGATTCCGCGCCGAGAACGCGCGGCCACACCGGACCGGGTAGTGGCCTGGCGCAGCCGCAGCGGTGTCTCGATCAGCCGCTGCGTCGCCACCGCGAGGACGAGCGAGACGGCGATGACGAGGATTCCGCCGCCGATGCCGGGACTACTCTCGCCGTATTCGGTCAGGTAGAAGATCAGCACCGGCCAATGCCACAGGTAGAGCGAGTAGGCCAGCGCACCTAGTTCGACGAGCAGCGGTGTCGCCAGCAGCCGGTTGATCCACGGCCGCGGTGCGGTTCCGGTGTTCATACCGGACACGATCAGCGCGGCAGTGGCGAGGACGGGATAAAGCGCGGCGGGGCCGGGGAATTCGGTGCCACCATCGATGAGCAGCCCACAGGAGATCACCATGCCCAGACCGACGACCGCGAGTATCGCGCGCACCGGCTTGGGAAGCGAAATCCAGGGTGCGGCAACGGCCAATGCCGCACCGACGAGCAGTTCCCAGGCGCGGGCGCCGCTGTCGTAGTAGGTCCACGCCTGATGCTGCGCCGATCCGGAGGCCGCGTACCAGAACGAGGCCACGCCGAACCCGGCCAGCCAGGCCAGCAACCGCCCACGAAATCGTAGAGTCCACGACCAGATCCCGACGACCAGCAGCATCAGCAGATAGAACTGCCCCTGTACCGCCATCGACCACAGGTGTTGCAGCGGACTGACCGAGGGATCCGGTGCGAGGTAGTCCAGTTCCGCCCCTGCCAGGTACCAGTTCTGGTAGTACAGCGCCGAGGCGAGCGTCTGGGCTGAGATATCGGCCCAGCGCGTGTAAGGCTGGGCGAGCACCGTGGCGGCCAGCACCGCGGCGAGGACGAGACACAGCGCGGGCAACAGCCTGCGTACAGTTCGACGCAAGGTGTATCCGAGACCGATCGAATCCGTGGTCTCTATGCGGCGCAACAACATTCCGGTGAAGAAGAACCCCGACAGGACCAGGAACACGTCCACCCCGCCGGAGACCCGGCCCATCCACACGTGGAACACCACGACCAGCGCGATCGCGAGGCCACGCAGACCGTCGAGGTCGTACCGATACCCGGCCGCTGCCCCGGTCCGGTCCCCCTCGATTTCGTTCGGCACCGATCTCGGACGCACGGCGCCATGCACCCAAGTCAACATGCGCCACCGCCTTTTACACCGTGCACCGGCTTCGCCGCCGACCTCCGCGTGAGCACCGTCCGACTCCCACCATCGCTATGACCGACCCGCCACCCGGGCCGGGTTGCCGACCAGACCTCCCGGCACTCCGCCCGCAAACCATGCCGCAGCAGGCACCGTCGAATCAAACCGGCAGCAACACCCGGCGTCGGATGATGCGATTCGGTTGCCTTGGCACCGAGGATGTTCAGGGTTCTCGATACATATCGGGAATTCCATCGCAGGCCTCGTGTTCGATGATGACGCGATACGCCCGGTTACGGAACCGCAGCACCCCGGTGGCCGGCAGTGCGGGTGCCCGCTGTGGACCATCGTCGTCGCGGGCGTGGCGTGCGCGCGGCGGGGAATCTTCGCGGTGAAATAAAGGGCTCCGCATCCAGCCGCTCGACTTGCTAGGATCCGGAGGTGAATTTCTTCTTCCTGCGCTGACGAACCCGTCGGCGAAACGAGGATCGCCCGTCGTCGACGAGGCGGCACGGCATACCACCGTGCCGAACCTCGATGCGGGAGCGAAGTATTCATGGGCATTCGCCTGGTGGCGCGGTGTGTGCACGGGCTGGAATCCGTGGTTGCGGCAGAGATCCTGAGCATCGGTCTCGGTTCCATCGTCGAGCTCGGCCATCGCGAAATCCACTGTGACACAGCACAGCCGGAGACGACGGTCCAGCGGCTACGGACGGCCGACGACGCCTTCGTACTGGTCGCGACCACTCCGGATATCGGCCGGACCAAAGGCGAGGTGGCA
Source organism: Nocardia sp. XZ_19_369 (assembly GCF_015355715.1). Classification (NCBI taxonomy): domain Bacteria; kingdom Bacillati; phylum Actinomycetota; class Actinomycetes; order Mycobacteriales; family Nocardiaceae; genus Nocardia; species Nocardia sp. XZ_19_369. Next base: position 1,120,272 of record NZ_JACVED010000002.1, read on the forward strand.
GCACTGACCGAGCTCGTCACGGAATTGGACGCACCGGCACTGCGGGAGGCAAGGCGACGGTGCGGCGGGCCTGCCGAGTTCGGCGCGGGGATCGCGGTATCGGCATCGTTCCTGGGCCGACGCAACTTCAACCGTTACGACGTAGAGGACACCGTAGGCGCGGCGCTGTCAGAACGCCTTGGACTCCAGTATCATTCGCGCCGCAATGGTGCGCGGCCGCCGGACCACTGTAGTGGTTGGCGCGTAGTTCTGGACGGACGCCGCGCGCGCCTGATGCTCCGGATCGCCGTGCAGCCGCTGCACCGGCGCGCATACAAGCTCCAGTCGGTGCCGGGCAGTCTGCATCCGCCGGTGGCCTCGGCCATGGTCCAGCTGGCCGATCTGCGCGCCGGTGATTGGGTACTCGATCCCTGTTGCGGGGCAGGGACCCTACTGGTGGAGGCGATGCATGCGCAGCCGGACGCCAGGTACAGCGGTTTCGATATCGATCCGGCCGCGGTGTGCGCGATCCGAGCGAACGCCGCGAACACCCTCACCACCGGCTCGGCCGATGCCGCGAATGTCCCACTGCCGCAGGGCAGCATCGACCGCATCGTCTGCAACCCACCATGGGGCGGTCAGGTTCCGGCCCGCGGACGGCTCACGCACGGTTCGACACCGCTGTGGGCCGAACTCCGTCGGCTGATCGCGACCGACGGCACCGCGGTCGTCTTGATCCCGGATACCAGGGAACTCGCCATCGCGATCCGTGCGGGATTTCACCCGACCCACCTTCAGCAGATACGGAACTCGGGCAAGCATTCGTTCATCGTCCGCCTCACCCCGAATCGTGAGCGAAATCGGTGATTACCCCGATGTGGACACAGCCCCGGGCGGCATAGAGTTTATTCGCGGGGCTCGAAACAGCAACGGGCCAACGCTTTCCGAACAATGCGGGGGCTGAGGTGACAGGCAATCGGTGGTCGGCGACCGCTGCCGCGCTGTACACCGTGTGGGGTTTGCTGCACACGGGTCTAGGCATCTCCATGGTGATCGGCGACCTCGCCGACGGCGCGCCCGGCACCGAATCGGCGGCCGAAAGCCTGCTGTACTTCCTTTGCGTGACCACGCTGGGGGCGCAGGCCATCTTCGTCGCGGTGACCATGAACAGGGTCAATAGTCGCCTGGGTTATTGGCTCAACGCCGTCGTGCTCGGCGTGGTCGACCTGGCCTTCCTGGTGCTGCTCGCGGCGCCCGGTTACGTCGATCTGATCGGCGCGATCGTGGGACCGGTCGTCTGGCTGCTGGCCACCGTGTGCGCGACCGTCGCATTGCGGCACCAGTCCACCCGATAGCGGCGTCCCCGGCGGTACCTGCCGGGGACGCCGCGTACTCAGCCGAGTGTGAACGTCGCGCGGCCCGCGATGTGCTCCAGATCAACATTCTGCGGATAGACCTTGGAGTACGTGTCGATCCACGCCTCCACCTTCCCGGCGCCCGGCCCCATGCCCATGCCGGTGATCACGTTGTCCGGCAGGCCGACCACCGAGGTGCCTTCGACACGCTGTGACTGCCCGCTGGTCCGGCCGGTGTCGAGGTTGCGCCAATGCACGGTGACGAAGTAGGCCCCGCAGAACTCCCCGGTCTGCGTGATCTTCACCCGAACACCGAATACACCGGACTGCGGCTGCGGCACCGTCTCGGCATTGATGATCGCCGCACAATTGGGCCCCGGCACCCGCGTGAGAGTCGAGGTGAACTGCGTAACCGGATCGTCGGGGTTGGCGCCGGCCGACCCGGTGAATCCGCTCACCGCGGCCACCATCGCCGTCGCGACCACACCCGTGCGGAAGATAACCCGTTGTAGGAAAACGTTTTTCATACTCATACCCTCGTTTTCGCCCGGCACCGCGGCGGCGTTATCGATCTTCGAGCCCTCAAACTCAGGGGCTGGACAATGCCCGCCACTCGGTGATGGACGGGCCGAAGCGTTTCGATTCCTCGAGGGTTCGGCGAACCCGATCGGTCCCGTTGGACTGGGCGAACTCCGCGCGGGATCCCGGTATAAGCGGCGACCCGGGCCGGGGTCGAGTCTCCGCCCGCCAGCTACTAATTCGCTAGTTGCATGCCGGAATCGGCTGTGTCGCAGGTTATTCGACGTACGGATCTCACCATTCAGCAGGATTGGCGGTCACTGTACCCGACAATGGGGAATACCGGCGTTTCGTTGCCGGTCAGTGGCCGACAGGAGAGCCCGATGACACAGCTCGAATCCCCTTCCACCGCACCAGATTCCCCCAAACCCGACCAACCCGTGGCAACCAGTGTGTTCGTCAATGGATACATTCCGCGGCGCCGTGGGCTGGTCCTACTGCTCGGTGTACTCGCCGGGTTCCTGCTCACCGTGGTGTGGTCGGCGCCGTTCGTGGACACCACGATCGGCGGCACGGTGGCCGACGGGCTGCTCGGCCACGACGCCAAGGAAACCGCGATCACCGGCATCGGCGCGGGCATCGTGTTCGCGTTCGTCTCCGGCCTGGCCGGCACGTTCACCGCGTGCAATATCGCCGTCTTCGGCGCGGTGGCGCCGCTGGCGGGCAGCGCGGGCGGCTGGTGGAGCCGGGTGCAAGCAGTGATGCGGCCGCTGCTGTGGATGGCGGTCGGCATGGTCGCCGTGTCCGCCGCCTACGGTGTCGTGGTCGGCATCTTCGGGACCGACATGCCGCAATTCGACACCGCGCCCAGCCAACCCGGCCAGATCTCGCCGCGGCTGATCCAGTCCATGGTGGTGTTCGGCGTGATCGGGGTGATCATGACCTACCTCGGACTCGCCGTCCTCGGTCTGGTGCGCGACCCGTTCGCCCGCATTGCCGCCCGCTTCCCCAACGCACCGTTGGTCGCCTTCGGCGGCCTGATCGGCGCCTTCCTCATCGGACGCCCGTTTCCGTTGTTCCGCAAGCTCTTTCGCGACGCTGCCGAAGAGGGCAACATCCTCTACGCCGCGAGCGCCTTCGTCCTGCAGTCCCTCGGCAACATCATCATCCTCGCCGTCCTCCTGATCCTCACCGTCCTCGTCGGTGGCCGCCTGCAACGCTGGTTCCAAACCGACCCACGCCGAGTCAGCATCCTCAGCGCCACCGCCCTACTCACCGTCGGCGTCTTCACCTTCCTCTACTGGGATGTGCGCCTACTCGCCATGCGCGACATCATCCCGTGGTATCCGGTGGCGCCCTGGGTGTAGGCGCAGCACGACGGAAGAGGCCCCGCACCGGATGTGTCCGGTGCGGGGCCTCGAGCTGAAAAAAGCTGATCTTCTGCACCACCGAACAGAGCGTCGTCATGCTCGATCTATCCCGCATGTCCGTTGTTCGGCCGACGCGTCGTGCACAAGAAACTGGCTAAACTCCTGTTGTACTTCCACGAACCCAGTTGAGGCTGAACGCATGTCGGCATACGCCTTCGCACACGATAAAAGTGCGCCTGGCTGATCAAATCTCTTCGACTGATGGCCATCGCGAAAGGTACTTTCGCTCGGCCATACAAAGGTTTGATATTTTGCTCGATCGGAGAAATGTGCACAGCCTGCTCGCAAGGCTCCTACTAGTCGGCCTCGGAGTCCTATGCACCATCTGCCCGAGTATGCCGTTCGCTTCGGCAGCCCCTTGTAGCGTGCCGCCGATCCCGCTGTCCGAGGTCGTCGATGCTCTAGAGCTCGACGCTGTGCCGATCGACTACGTGGTAGTGGTCGACACATCCGGCTCGATGCAGGAATCAGGTCTGTACCCGAAGGTAACGAGCGCACTGCGCACCTTCTTCGCCGCAATGAAACCGTCAGATCACTTGTCGATACTGACCTTTGATACCGCTCCGACCTTGCGCTACTCGGATCGCGTCGGTCCCGACGCCTCGGCTGCGATTGGGCAGCTGCCGCCGGTCGCAGACGGTCGAGGTACCGATATCGGGGCGGGGATCGCGGCCGGTCTGGCCGAGTTGGAACGCCCAGGGCACGGCCCGGCCGGGGCTATCGTGCTGGTCACCGACGGCCAGATACAGGCGGACGGCTCTCTCTATGCCACCGCAGAGTCACCGGCCTGGAATGCGCTTCGTGACCGCGCGAACCGTCTTACATCGGATCACCACATCGCGTCCTATGCGTACGCTCTGACGCCGACGACCGATGCCGCACTGTTGAAGAAGGTCTTTGACGAGACGGTAGTGGTAGCGATTCCACCTGCCCAGATCGGGAGCTACCTGAATCGGGTGACCGAGGAGAACCTTCGGCACAAGGCAGCGGCAGCGCTGCAACAGGATTCGCAGGCCGGAGTAGAAGCAACCTGGGATGCGGATATCGCTCAGTTGAATCTGGACGGCGGTGCGGTGGACCTCCCCGTTACCTTGCACTCGACACTTTCCCATGTCCCGGTTGTCGTTTGCGACGTCAGTATCGACGTCAAGGGCTTCGATGCGAACATCTCCGCTTTTGGGCCGCCGATCGAATTGCAGCCCGGCGAATCGAAGACGGTCTCGGTTGGCCTGTCGGTAGACACCCTGGGCGGCTTCGGCTTCGGCAAGAGAACGGAAACCCGAAGTGGCACTGTCGCGCTCACGGGGACAGTCGGCACTGCATGGTCCGATCCCATTGCCAAGGACCTGGGCCTGAAGTTCGCGCCGAAGCTGAGTGGTCCCTCCGGTCCGATCAGCGTCGTAGGCACCACGGGCTGGAGTTGGGTGACGTTGATATCGATCCCGCTCGTTGCCCTCCTGCTCGGAATTGTACTGTGGGCGACCCGGCGACTACGGATGCCGCGATTGACCGGCTCGCTCGAGCTGATGGACGAGGGCAGACCCGTTACCGAGTTCGCGCTCGGCGGCAGAGTTTTCGCATTCGGCAAGGGGACGCGCACAATTCCGGGCAAGCCGCTCAACGGCAGCGTCCGCGCTGTCCATCGGACGACCGACTACCGGGACGGTATCGAGCATGGTGTGCTGGTAGCAGCCAAGCTCGGCGCGGCAAGTCGCAGTGCCCGGCTTTTCGGCGGTGATTCGCTGGACATCGACGGCGTGACAATCACCTACACGAATTATCGAAAATAGAAGGGAGTCGGGCATGTACACCGCTGCCTTGGTAATTGGAGTTGGAGGAACCGGCCGTTGGGTGTTGACCCACCTGCGGTCGAGGCTGCTGGCCGACGGCCGGTTGGCCGGCGCGGATCCTGCGGCACTCGACGCAGTCAAACTGCTGGGCTTCGATATCGACAGTCAGAATGTCTACGAGTTCGCCGGACACTCACTCGCAGAGTCGGAGGTGCAGTATTCGACGCCTGAGCTCGCCGACGTCATCCACAATATCCGTGACAATCGAGACAACGACCACAATGCGCGATACCAAGAGATTAGAGAGTGGATCAGCCAGGAGGACGCCGAAGCGTACGACCTCGCTCTGCTCAACGACTTCATGGATTCGGGCGCGGGACAGATGCGCCAGTGGGGGCGGCTCGGTGTCGTTCTGGCTCAAGGTTTGTACGAGCGCATCCGGACCATTGTCGGCACCCTCGCGAAAGGTGGCCGAGTCGATGTCTTCGTCACTGGTTCACTGTGCGGCGGAACAGGTTCCGCGACGCTGTTCGATGTAGCCGCGATCGTTCACGACGTACTCCAGTATGTGGCACCGGACACGCGGAATGTGAGTGGCGTCTTCCTCCTGCCCGCCGGCCTGACGAGCACGGTGAGCTCGGCCGAATTCCCCTGGCTCGAGGCCTGCGCGTACGCCTCGCTGCGCGAACTCGACCGATTCCAGCGCGGTTCGCTGCATAACACGCTGAAACACAATGGGCGCGAGATCGTGCTGCGAAACCGATTGTTCTCGACCTGCTACCTGCTCGATGGCGTGCGGGAACAGGTGGGCGGCACAGTACAAGACGTCATCAATACCCAGGCCGACCACGGCGTCGACGCAGCCATGGGCGACCTCATCTACAGCTACTTGAACCCGGCCTCCGGCAGCCGCTTGAACTCGGACGCGGGCAATGACGTGTCGCACATGGGCGGCAACCACCCCTTCAAATACAGCAAGTTCGGCGTCCACACCTTGTGGTCACCGCTGCCGCTGGTGCAGCGGTCGCTGGTGATCGACGATGCCCTCGCGGTGCTCGATGCACTCACCGCACCGACCGCGCAGGCGATCAACACGGGCCTGGTCGCCACGCCGGAGACCAGCTTCGAGGGGAAAGACGGTAAGCGCACGGTATTCAATGCCCAGGTCTTTCAAGCGATCGGCCAGCGCGCTGTGCGCGCGCCGCGCTGGTCTGAAGTCCTGCCGTGGTTGTTGCCTGCGGATCCGAAGCAGAAGCCGAAGACACCGGCGAAGCCGGACTTTGCACACGAATTTCCGAACATCCGGCGGTTCAGAACCCCGTACGAGAATGCGACGGTCAAGCCGCGGGTCGATGATCTACTCCGCAGGCATCTCGATGAGATCCGCGACTTGAGCGCTGATCACCGCGCGCCGCTCATTCGCGATTTCCGCACATATCTGCTGGTGCAGTGTCAACGGATCACGAACGAGCCGTCGCGGAAGGGTGGGTTGGCTCGGGCACGAGGCGCGCTGGTGGAGATGGAGACCGCGGCCAGGACATTGCGCGAGCGTTTCACAAGCCTCAACGAGGAAGAGGCGAAGGCCGGACGCTTGGCCACGCTCCGGCTCAACTACGCCGACGCTCGAACTGCGCTCGACAACAACAGCATTCGACGAGATGCCGCCAACCAGAGAGAGCTGTTCGAGGCAGCGTACCGCTTGATCGATGCCGAGCTGGACGCGCAGACCCGCTCGGTCCTCATCGAATTGATGGAGGAACTCGAGCGCACCATCACGAATGTTTGTGACGATGAGATCTCCACTTGGCAGCAGACCCTGGAAGAGCTGAGCGCGGAGGCCAGACAAGCATCGAGCGAACTGGATCGGATCTGGGCTGAGCACAAAGCCGTCGTGGTGCGAACGGTTCTTTTGAACCGGCACTCCGGCTTGGAGCGGGAGGTACGCCAGCAGCTCACCGAGCAGATCGTCGCTCGCGTACCGCGGGGCCGGCGGAGCATGATAACTTCCCCAGCCGCCGCGTTCGTCGAAGAGCAGACGAGCTGGAGCGTGGCGCCGGACCCGCTCAGTGGCACTGAGACCATCACGCTGCGCGGGCCGTGGCGCCGCGAGGGCAGGATAGAACTGACGGATCTGATCACGGCGCTCGAAGCGCAATACGCATTGGTCTTGCAGACGCCCTTCGGTAAAGCCGTCGAGCACGCGGCACAGTCGGTCGAATCCTTGGCTGCTGAGCTGCGGGACAAATCGGGCATGCTCGCTTCGGGCGCACAGGAGGCGACCCGGCCGCCGCATCCGCTACCGATCGAAGACATCGAAGTGTTCGGGCCGTGGGGGGATGGCACCCCGGCAACGAACCTGCTTCGGCGTGAGTTGGTCTCCCGCGGTATTCCAGCTACAGCGTTCGAGGATGTGCTGTCACTGCGCGCCGCCGATCCCGACGCTGCGCGCGACGTGCCGCTGAACCAGAATCTCTGGGCGCTACGCACGTACCACGGCGTCAGCATCGATGGCTTCGGCAAGACCGATGGGCTCCGCCGCCGCTACCTCGAGCTGCGCGGTGGCGAGAAGCCACTGCACATCTTCCCGGAAGAACAGGCCGCGGTAGTGTTGGAAAAGGAGATCCACGAGCTGATCCGCAGTGGCGAAATGTCCTGGGACGGTGGGCTACTCGGCCCTGAGGCGGCCAGCCTCGCCAAGGGTCGGCGGCTGTTACGGCAGGTCGTCTTGGTACTCGCCGGCGATTCGCTCAAATGGGTCTACGACCGCGTGGACGATGTCGGTGAATGGAGCCTGGACAGGGCCGGCGCAGCATCGCTCGTGGTTGCGCGGGGGCCGAAAGCCGCCATCCTGATCCCCACCCTGCTGCAACACACCAACGATTCGTCACCGATGAGTCAACGTGTCGTCGAGGCGATGGACCTGGCCGCCAGAGCGGCGCAGCACCATGAGGACGCCGATACGACTGCCGCCATCGAGCACATCGCGGCCGGAAAAGTCGCCAAATTCGGCCTGGACGGGCTGAGCGACGACGTTGCCCTGATGCTGCGGATAAGTGCGACCGCATTGCTCCGGTAGCTGCTCGTTGTCGATGCGGTCACCAGTGCTCCAACGACCGCGAGCCGGTTTTTGTGACCGTTTTGAGCGTGACGGACCGTTATCCGACCTGAGCCCGAGCAAAGGAAGAGGCCCCGCACCGGATGTCTCCGGTGCGGGGCCTCCAACTGAAAAGAGCTGCTAGCCGCTACTTTTCAGCACTGCTACTTACAAGCTTCCTTGGCCTCCCGCCGACGCCGATGCAAAATCGGCTCGGTGTATCCGTTGGGCTGCTTGGTCCCCTCGAGGATCAACTCCTTGGCCGCCTGGAAGGCGATGCTGCCTGCGAAGTCCGGCGACAGGGGACGGTAGTTCGCGTCGCCGTCGTTCTGCCGGTCCACGACCGGTGCCATCCGTTCCAGGCTGGCCACCACCTCGTCGGCGGTGACGATGCCGTGGCGCAGCCAGTTCGCCATCAGCTGGCTCGAAATGCGCAGGGTGGCACGGTCTTCCATGAGGGCGACGTCTTCGATGTCGGGGACCTTGGAGCAGCCGACGCCCTGGTCGATCCAGCGCACCACGTAGCCGAGGATGGACTGGGAGTTGTTGTCCAGTTCCTGCTGCTTCTCCTCGGCGGACCAGTTCGGTGCCGCGGCGAGCGGGATCTCCAGGATCTGGTCGACGGTCGCGCGCGGGCCGCCCTTGATGATCTCCTGCTGCCGCTCCAGCACGTTCACCTGGTGGTAGTGGGTGACGTGCAGGGTGGCGGCGGTGGGCGAGGGCACCCATGCGGTGTTGGCGCCCGCCTTCGGGTGCCCGATCTTCTGCTCGAGCATGTCGTGCATCAGATCCGGCATCGCCCACATGCCCTTGCCGATCTGCGCCTTACCGGGCAGTCCGGTGGCCAGGCCGGTGTCGACGTTCCAGTCCTCGTAGGACTTGATCCACTGCTGGGCCTTCATGTCGGCCTTGCGGACCATCGGCCCGGCCTCCATGGAGGTGTGGATCTCATCGCCGGTGCGGTCGAGGAAGCCGGTGTTAATGAATACGACGCGGTCGGCGGCGGCCTGGATGCAGGCCTCGAGGTTCACCGTGGTGCGGCGTTCCTCGTCCATGATGCCGACCTTGAGGGTGTTGCGCGGCAGGCCGAGCACGTCCTCGATCCGGCCGAACAGTTCGTTGGTGAACGCGACCTCGTCGGGGCCGTGCATCTTCGGCTTCACGATGTAGACCGAGCCGGTGCGGCTGTTCTTCAGCTCGGTGTCGCCGCGCAGCGAGTGGGTGGCGACGAGCGAGGTGACCAGGCCGTCCATGATGCCTTCGGGCACCTCGTTGCCCTCGGCGTCGAGGATGGCATCGCTGGTCATCAAGTGACCCACGTTGCGCACGAACAGCAGCGAACGACCGTGCAGCACAAGCTCACTGCCGTCGAGCGCGGTGTAGACGCGGTCGGGGTTCATGGTGCGGGTGAAGGTCTTGTCGCCCTTGCTGACCTGCTCGGCGAGGTCGCCCTTCATCAGGCCGAGCCAGTTGCGGTAGCAGAGGACCTTGTCCTCGGCGTCCACTGCCGCCACCGAGTCCTCGAAGTCCATGATCGTGGTGATCGCGGACTCGAGCACCAGATCCTTGACGCCCGCGGTGTCGGTGCTGCCGACCGGCGACTCGGGGTCGATCTGGATCTCGATGTGCAAACCGTTGTGCTTCAACAACACTGCGGTCGGCGCGGCCGGATCGCCGAGGTAGCCGACGAGCTGCGACGGATCGGCGAGGCCGATCTCGGTGCCGTCCTCCAGGCCCACCTCGAGCTCACCGTCGACGATCTTGTAGGAGGTCGAGCCGACGTGCGAACCGGTGATCAGGGTCGCGGAGTCGTCGAGGAAGTTGCGGGCCCACTCGATGACCTTGTCGCCGCGAACCTTGTTGTAGCCCTTGCCCTTCTCCGCGCCGTTGGCCTCGGAGATGGCGTCGGTGCCGTATAGCGCGTCGTAGAGCGAGCCCCAGCGCGCGTTGGCGGCGTTGATCGCGAAGCGGGCGTTCATCACCGGCACCACGAGCTGCGGGCCCGCGGTGGTGGCGATCTCGGTGTCCACGTTCTGGGTGGCGATCTGGAAATCGGCGGGTTCGGGGCGCAGGTAGCCGATTTCGCTCAGGAAGCTCTTGTAGGCGGCCTTGTCGTAGTTCGCGCCGGGGTGCTCGGCGTGCCAGGCGTCGACCTTGCCCTGGATCTCGTCGCGTTCGGCGAGCAGCGCGCGATTGCGCGGTGCGAGATCGTTGATGACCTGCTCGGCTCCGGCCCAGAACGCGGCGGAATCTACGCCGGTTCCGGGGAGCGCCTGGTTCTCGATGAACTCGTGGAGAACGCTGGCCACCTGAAGCCCGCCGACCTGAATCCGCTCTGTCATCTACTGCCTCACTTCTGAGAAAGCCGGGTGGGAAAGACGCATCCATGTTACCCGTGGGTAGTGATAACACCCCGTACCGGGTCGAACGCGGCCTCTCGCCGTGGGAATTTCGGCACGCCGATCGTGAGGGGATCGATCAGTCGGCGCGTCGCGGGGTGTCGGCGGTCGGCCGGACAGCCCCTTGATTGTATCGCCGCCGCGATTTAATGTACTGATCGGAACATTTTCTCAGCTGGCGGGAGTGTGTGTGTCGCTCAGGAACAAGGTCGTCGTGGTGACCGGCGGTAGCCGGGGCCTCGGCAAAGAGATGGTGCTGGCGTTCGCCGCGGCGGGTGCGGACGTGGTGATCGCCAGCCGCAAACTCGACAGTTGTGTGACACTCGCCGAGGAGGTGCGCACCACCCACGGCCGCCGTGCGCTGCCGGTGGCGTGCAATGTCAGCGACTGGGCGCAGTGCGACGCACTGGTGGAGACCGCGTACGCCGAATTCGGCCGGGTCGACGTGCTGGTGAACAACGCGGGCCTCTCGCCCCTCTACCCGAGCCTGGATCAGGTCACGGAGGCCCTGTTCGACAAGGTGATCGGCGTGAACCTCAAAGGGCCGTTCCGGCTCTCCTCGCTCATCGGCACCCGAATGGCGGCCGACGGCGGCGGTTCGATCATCAACATCTCCTCGATCGAGGCGGTCCGGCCTGCGCCGTTCGCACTGCCCTACGCCGCGGCCAAGGCCGGATTGAACACGCTCACCGCGGGTCTCGCGCAGAGCTTCGGACCGACGGTGCGGGTCAACACGATTCAGTGCGGCGCCTTCGCTACGGACATCTCGAGGGCATGGACCGACGAGATGCGCACGCACCTCGACACTCTCAACGCCCAGCAACGGGTCGGCCAACCGCACGAGATCGTGGGCGCCGCAATATTCTTCGCCACGGACGCCGCTGCCTTCTGCACCGGTGCCACCCTCGCACTGGACGGCGGTTGGCGATGAAAGCACTGACTTACCAAGGCCCGCGGCAGATCTCGTACTCCGACGTGCCCGACCCCACCCTCACCGCGCCGGACAGCGCGATCATCCGGGTCACCGCGACCGGCATCTGCGGCAGCGACCTGCATATCTACGGCGGGCACGGGTTCACCGACAAGACCGGCTACAGCGTCGGCCACGAAGCCGTCGGAGAGATCGTCGAACTCGGCCCGGAGGTGCGTCGCCTCGCGGTCGGCGACCGGGTGCTGGTGGCCGCGTCCGCCGGATGCGACCGCTGCGCCAAGTGCCGGGTCGGCATCGTGGCCGCCTGCGAGCGCACGCCCCTGGCGATCGACGCCTGCTACGGGCTCGGTGGCGCATTGCCCGGCGGACAGGCCGAGCTGCTCGCCGTCCCGCACGCCGACGGAAACCTGGTGCGGCTGCCCGAGGAAGTCAGCGACGCCGCCGCGGTGGTGCTCACCGACAACGCACCCACCGCTTGGTACGGCGCCCGGCGTGCGCGCATCGCGCCTGGCGAGACCGTTGTCGTGATCGGCCTCGGCCCGGTCGGGTTGATGGCGATCCAGTCGGCGTTCGCGATGGGTGCGGCGCGGGTGCTCGGCGTCGACCTGATCCCCGAGCGCCGCAAGCAGGCCGCCGAACTCGGCGCCGAGCCGATCGAAGCCGAGGACCCCAAGCTCGCGATCCGCGACATGCTCGACGGCGGCGCCGATGTCGCGATCGAAGCCGTCGGCGCCGACGCCACCATCAAACTGGCCATCAGCGCGGTCGGGCACCGCGGCCGGGTGAGCGTCATCGGCGTCAACCAGAACCGGGCCTACCCGTTCCATATGCCGCTGGCTCAGGTCAAGGAGCTCGAGTTCCATATCGGACTGTGCTCGATCCAGTACGAGCTACCCACCTTGCTGAAGCTGACCGCGGCGGGCAGGCTTCGCCCGGAAGCCGTTGTCACCCATCCGCTCCCGATGTCCGAGGGCGCGGACGCCTACCGGTTGTTCGCCGAGCGCGCCGACGGGGTGAGCAAGGTCGTGCTGGACCCGACCCGATGAGTCCCGCATCGCGCTCCACGCGGGAGATGAGTCGCTGCCGACATCGCGTCGGCGGCGGACCCGACCGGGCGCGGTGGTGAGCCCATGACCCGGGTACCCGATGTTGCACCGACCCGCCGTCGCGGCCGCCCGCCGGCCGCCGAGTCGACGGCGGGCGATACCCGGCAACGCATCGTGCGCGCCGCAGTAGAACTGTTCGCGGAGAAGGGCTTCCACGGCACCGGTGTCGCGGAGATCGGCGACCGCGCCGACGTGCAGCGTGGTGCGCTGTACTACCACATCGGCTCCAAAGAGGAACTGCTCTGGCAGATCCTGCACGACTACATTCAGCTGATGCTGGTCGACGCCGAACGCATCACCGCGAGCGCCGACGACCCGATCACCAAGCTGCGCAAGCTGATCCACAGCCACGTCGGCCTGATCATCGATCACCGCCGCGAGGTCGCGATCCAACTGCGCGATGTCACCGCGCTGAGCGGCGAACGCGGTGCGCAGCTGCAAGAACTCCGCGACCGGGTGCAGCATTGCTGGCAGCGGGTGTTCGACGCGGGCCACGCCGCCGGACTGTTGCGCACCGACGACCACGTGGTCACCAACAGCGTGCTCGGCATGCTGAACATGGTGACCTTCTGGTATCGGCCGCACGGCGAGCACTCCCCCGCCGAGATCGCCGACATCCTCGCGACCACCTTCCTCGACGGCGTGGTGAGCACGTCCGACAACCACACGAAAGGCTGACCATGGCTTGGGATTTCGAGACCGACCCGGACTTCCAGCAGAAGCTGGACTGGGCGGCGGAATTCGTCCGCACCGAGGTGGAGCCGCTCGACCTGCTCTACCCCAATCCCTACGACCGCACCGACAAAGAGGCGATGGCGCTGATGCGCCCGCTCAAGGAGCAGGTCAAGGAGCAGGGGCTGTGGGCCTGCCACCTCGGTCCTGAGCTCGGCGGCCAGGGCTACGGGCAGATGAAGCTGGCCCTGCTCAACGAGGTGCTCGGCACGTCGTTCTGGGCGCCGTCGGTCTTCGGCTGCCAGGCACCGGATTCCGGTAACGCCGAGATCCTCGCGCACTACGGCACCGCGGAGCAGAAGGCGAAATACCTGGAGCCGCTGCTGGCCGGCGAGATCGGCTCCTGTTATGTGATGACCGAACCCACCGGCGGCTCGGATCCGACGACGTTCAAGACGCGCGCCGTGCGCGACGGCGACCACTGGGTGATCAACGGCGAGAAGTGGTTCAACTCCAACGCCCAGTTCGCCAGCTTCCACATCGTCATGGTGGTCACCAACACCGAAGTCAGCCCGTACCAAGGCATGTCGATGTTCATCGTGCCCGCCGACACCCCCGGGCTGGAGATCGTCAAGAACTTCCACGTGCACGGGTTCAGCGAGCACGAGGGCCACCTGCGCTTCACCGATGTCCGCGTCCCCGCCAACCACCTGCTCGGCGCCGAAGGCCAGGGCTTCATCGTCGCGCAGACCCGCCTCGGCGGCGGCCGCGTGCACCACGCCATGCGCACGGTCGCGTTGGTGCGCAAGGCCTTCGACATGATGGCCGAACGCGCCGTCTCCCGTCCGATGCGCAAGGGTCCGCTGGCCGGTCTGCAGATGACCCAGGAACGCATCGCGGACAGCTGGATCGAGATGGAGCAGTTCCGCCTGCTGGTCCTGCGCACCGCGTGGCGCATCGACAAGGAACAGGATTACCTGAAGGTGCGCAAGGACATTGCCGCCATCAAGGTGGCCATGCCCAAGGTGATGCACGACATCGCCCAGCGCGCACTGCATCTGCACGGCGCGATCGGCGTCAGCACCGACCTGCCCTTCGTGGACATGATGAACTACGCCGAGGTGATGGCGATCGCCGACGGCCCCACCGAGGTACACAAGATCACCCTCGCCAGGGAGGTCCTGAAGGACTACGCGCCAGGCGATCCCGTCTACCCCAGCGGCTACCGCCCGGCCCTGCGTGACAAGGCCCGCGAGCTCGTCGCCCAGCGCCTCGAACACATCGTCGGCAACCTGTAGGACGCGCGCCGGACCTCGGCGTAAACCGTCGAGGTCCGCGACTCTATTGTCGACCAAGCGACAGATAGGGCAGCTTCGGTCAGTGCGCCACCGCCATGTACCAACCGACGCGGAGTCGGACGGTGAACGGGACACGGTGGCGGAGAACTGCGAGTGGCGCCGCCGTCATGTCCCACACGACGCGGGGTCAGCTGGTGAGCGGGACACCGTGGCGGGCTCGTGGGCTGGGGGTCCATCCGTCCATGCTGGCCACCGCTGACTGCGGTTTTCGTTCTGGTGGTTATGAAGAAGGTCGATTCGATGTTGCCCGGGTCAGGCCGAATTGCTGTGGGCCAGCGGACTCAACTCAGCCCGACACACAGGAGGGGGCGGCGGGGGTTCCTGAGTCGCCGAGTACCCGAAAAGGTTCACCTACCAATGTATTCGCCCCGATAGTGCTGAGCGCGTCGTGTGCCGTACCCGGCTTTCCCCTTACGGTCAGGTGCGCGGGGGTCAGTTCCAGCGTGGCTGGCCGGCTGTGGTGGCGTCACGAGAGTTTCCGAAGCAAGTCAGGTGTGAATGGCCAGCTCCAGCCTGGGTAGTTTGGCTGACCGCTGTTACCTGACGGGGCTTTGGGGATCGGGCAGAGTCAAATGGTCGTTGGTGGAGATCACATAGCCACCATTTCACTCTGCTCGATTCCGACAAAGACCATTTGACTGTGCTCAACTCGGCACACACCGATCGGTTGACACCACATCCACCAGCCCCATGACCAAGTGGGGGCAATAACCGCGGGGGCGGTGTTGAATGACATGAGGCGGTCGTCCGAAGGAGGAACCATGGTGTCCGCACGCAAGATCGCGCGTTCCCCGATCACCTGGACGCTGGCCGTTCTGCTGGTGATCGGGCTCGGCGTGGGGCTGGCGCTGACTCAGCCGTGGCGGCTGTTCACCAACACCACCGTCAACGAGGCCGCACCCTCGGCCACCGCTCCGGCGGCGCCGGGTGCGACCGCCCAGCCGCGCACGCTCGCGCGCGGCAGCCTCATCTCGCACGAGCATCAGACCTCCGGCTCCGTGGTGATCCTGCAACTGCCCGACGGCAGCCGGGTGCTGCGGCTCGAGAACCTCGACACCTCCGACGGCCCCGACCTGCACGTCTGGCTCACCGACGCCGAGGTGCTGGAAGGTAAGGCGGGCTGGTTCGTCTTCGATGACGGCACCCATACCGATCTCGGCAGCCTCAAAGGCAACAAGGGCAGTCAGAACTATCCCATCGCCGCCGACACCGACCTGTCGGCACTGACCAGTGTCACGATCTGGTGCGAGCGATTCCGCGTCTCCTTCGGCGCCGCCCAGCTCCAGAGCGCCTGAGTCCGGAAATAAATGACCCGACAGCGGTAGGTCCGTTATGTCACCATGGGATTCGACGATGATCACCAGGTAGCGGTGATCGACGAGCGTATGGAGAGGAGGAGGTGGCGATGATTCCGATGAAGGCGAATGCCGCTGCGGTGCACCGATTGTCGACCGGCAAACCCGCATTCGACCGACAGCTGAGCTGCGGACATGAAGCCGGCCACCTCCCGGCCGATAGCTGACCGCCCTCCTCGCCCGCCCGCTCGACCTCTCCCGAAACATGGTGATTCCCATGCCATTTCGCCATGCCGCCGAACCTGCGGCACTCACCCCCGACAACTGGATACGCACCGGCGTGCTGGTGCTGAACGCCTCCTACGAGGCGCTCGACATGATCAGCGCCGACCGGGCCGTCGTGCTGCTGCTGGCGGGCGCCGCGGAGTCGATCGCCGACCGGGCACCGCACTTCCCGGTCCGCTCGAAGCACTTCGAGGTGCTGCTACCGGAGACCATCCGGCTGCTGCGCTACGTGTACATCGAGCACAGCGCGCGGGTACACGACGAGAGCCGGGCCACGCTGGCCGGCGTCCTGCGCCGCGACCGGAACCGGTGCGGCTACTGCGCCGCCTGGGCCCGCACCGTCGACCACATCCGCCCGCGCAGCCGGGGCGGCCCGAACACCTGGAGCAACCTCGTCGCCTGCTGCGGGCCCTGCAACACGACCAAGGCCGACCGCACCCCGGAGGAAGCGGGCATGCGGCTGCTGTGGCAACCCAAAGCACCCAACCACCACGTGAAGCAACAGCGGCAGATCTGGAAGCAGCTCGCCGCCACCTGACCCACCGAGAAAGGAGAGATCGCGATGACCGTTCGCAACCAGACCGCCGCGGTCGCGGAGCTGACCCTGGCCGAGCTGCTCCCGCTCTCGGACTCCCGAGAGTGGCATCGGGCGGCCTGCCGGGGTGATCCGCATCACGAGGCGTGGTTCCCGTACCCGTCGCAGGACTTCGACTACGCCCGCGGCGTCTGCGCGGGCTGCCCCATTCGCGCGGCCTGTGCCGAATTCGCCGCCCGCACCGGACAGTCCGGGGTTTGGGGTGGTCACGAGTTCGACCGCGGGCAGCTGATTCGCCCCTGAACACCGCCGCCGTGCCGCCGCGGGCACGGCGGCGGGCGTTTCGCGGCGGCTCGCCGATCTCGGCGAGCCCGCAAACCGCAGGTGAACATACACTGTGCAGCGTGGGCACTCATCGCAGCGGAGCCAGATCCCGAGGCATCAGCAAAGGTCCGGTTATCGCAGTGGTCGCCATCGTGCTGCTGGTCACCGGGGTCTTCGCATGGTTCCAATTACGGGACCGGGCGGCCGACGAGGACAGCGCCGCCGCGGCGGAGTGCGTGTCCGGCCCCTCGACGCTGTATGTGACCGCCGATCCGGACATCGCCACGCTGGTCCGCGCCGCCGCTGACCGGTACAACGCGACCAAACCACACGTGCGCGACCACTGCGCCCAGGTCGCGGTGACCGCGCAGCCCTCGGCCGCCATCGCCGCCGCCTTCACCAGCGGCAAGCCATGGGACCAAACCCTCGGCCCGCAACCGGTGCTGTGGATCCCCGATTCGTCGCGCTCGATCGAGGCCATGCGAGTGCCCGGGCTGATCGAAGGCACGCCCGCACCCATCGCGGTGAGCCCGATAGTGCTCGCGGTGCCCGACGAATTGCGTGGCGCGCTCGACCAAGCCAAGACCACCTGGGCGGATCTGCCACGCCTGCAACAGGGTTCGCTCAGCGACATCGGCCTGTCCGGCTGGGGCGGCCTACGCATGGCGCTGCCGCCCGGCGATGCTTCGCTGGCCGCCGCCGTCGCCGTCGGGTCCGCGGTCTCCGGCGCCGAGCCGCTCACCGAGCAGGCCGCACAGTCCGGCCAGGCCGTGTCCGCCATCTCCGGACTCGCGGCCGGCGCACCCGAGGCACCGCACACCGCCGCGGCGTTCGGCATCATCGCGAGCGCGCCGCAGACCGCCACCGTGCACGCCGTCGCCACCACCGAACAGCAGGCGAAAACCCAACCGGGACTTACCGTCTACCAGCCGACCGGTGCCGCACCGGTCGCCGACCACCCCGCCGCGCTGATGTCCGGCCCCTGGGTGGACAAGACGCAGAATCTGATCGGCGGCCTCTTCGCCGACTTCCTGCGCGCCCCCGAGCAAGCCCAAACGTTCACCGCCGCAGGCTTCACCACCGCGGCGGCGACCACCCCCGTGCCGGCACGCGCCGCGCTCGACAAAGTGCGCGACACCATGGCCAATCCGGTGCTCGGCGTGCAATCCACTGTCCTGGTGGATGTCTCGGCGTCCATGACGACCACCGACGGTTCGATGACCCGGCTAGCGAATGTCCTGGCCGCCCTGAACTCCACGATGACCGTGATGCCACCCGACTTCGGCCTCGGCGTCTGGACGTTCGGCAAGAACCTCGACGGCAACACGCCGTACAAGGTGCAGGCCGCCACGGCTCCCCTCACCAACGAGCAGCGCACCAAGCTCAGCACAGCCTTGAATGCCGTGCGCGCCAGCGATGTTCGCGCCGATCAGGCTTACCCGACACTGATCGCCGCGTACAAGAACGCGATCAAGGAGTACACCGCAGGCCGCACCAATTCGGTGCTGCTCATCACCGACGGGCCCGAGGACGACTCGACGGTCACCGGCGCGAAACTCGCCGGCGACATGGCCGCCGCGATCGACAAGGCCCATCCGGTGCGCGTCGATATCATCGTGATCGGCGGGCAAGGCACGCAGACGCTGAAGAGCATCTCCGAGCAGTCCGGCGGCACCTACACCCGCGTGGCGACCTCCGACGATCTCAAATTCGCGTCCGCCGTCGTGCAATCCCTCACCACGCCGTAGCGAACTCTCCCGCAACGGCTTTCGCACGCTACAGCGCGTGCGGGAAGTCAGCAGCCTGCGCCGATGCATCAGAGCAGCTTGCACCGTGCCCGCCCTTAGACGCACAACTCGCCGCCCAGATGAAGGCGCCCTCCAGCTGATTCAGCTGGAGGGCGCTTTCGTTGGTCAGTCGGCAGAAACGACTGCCTACCCGGTCCCTGTCACTCGGCGTACGCCTCGAGCGGCGGGCACGAGCACACCAGGTTACGGTCGCCGTAAGCCCCGTCGATCCGGCGCACCGGCGGCCACACCTTCGCCCGCGAATGCCCGAGACCCCGTGGGTAAACAGCGGTTTCGCGACTATACGGGTGCTCCCATTCCCCGACCAGGCTGGCCGCGGTATGCGGCGCACCACGCAGCGGGTTGTCGGTAACCGGCCACACCCCGGCCGCCACCTGATCGATCTCCTTACGGATCGCGATCATCGCCTCGATGAAATCGTCCAGCTCGGCGAGGTTCTCGCTCTCGGTGGGCTCCACCATCAACGTGCCCGCCACCGGGAAACTCATCGTCGGCGCGTGGAATCCGTAGTCCGCCAGGCGCTTCGCGACATCATCGACGGTGACACCGGTCTGCTTGGTGATCTCCCGCAGATCCAGAATGCACTCGTGCGCGACCATGCCGTGCTCGCCGGTGTAGAGCACCGGGAAGTACTCGTCCAGCCTGCGCGCGATGTAGTTGGCCGACGCGATCGCCGTCAAGGTGGCGCTGCGCAGCCCGTCCGCGCCCATCATTCTGATGTACGCCCAGGTGATCGGCAGGATCGAGGCGGAGCCGTAGTTCGCGGCCGACACCGCGTGCGAGTCGGTCACCAGCGGATCGCCCGGCAGGTACTGCGCGAGGTGCGACCGGACCGCCACCGGGCCGACACCCGGACCGCCGCCGCCGTGCGGGATGCAGAACGTCTTGTGCAGGTTCAGGTGGCTCACGTCGCCGCCGAACTTGCCCGGACGAGCAAGGCCGACAAGAGCATTCAGGTTCGCGCCGTCGACGTACACCTGACCGCCCGCGTCGTGCACCAGCTCGCACAGCTCGGCGACCTCGTGCTCGTAGACGCCGTGCGTGGACGGGTAGGTGATCATGATGCAGGCCAGCCGGGCGGCGTGGTCGGCGATCTTGGCCCGCAGGTCGTCCAGGTCGATATCGCCGTTCTCGCGGCACTTGACCACCTCGACGCGCAGCCCGGCCATCGCCGCCGAGGCCGCGTTGGTGCCGTGTGCGCTGGACGGGATCAGGCAGGTATCCCGGTGGGTGTCACCACGATCCAGGTGGTAGCGCCGGATCGCCAGCAGGCCCGCGTACTCGCCCTGGCTGCCCGCGTTGGGCTGCAGGCTCACCGAGTCGTAGCCGGTGATGGCGCACAGCCACTGCTCCAGATCGGTGATCACCTGCAGCAGGCCGGGGGCGTCCTCGACCGGCGCGTACGGGTGCACGCGGGCGAAGCCGGGCCAGGTGATGGCCTCCATCTCGGCGGTCGCGTTGAGCTTCATGGTGCAGGAGCCGAGCGGAATCATGCTGCGGTCCAAGGCGATATCCTTGTCCGACAGCGACCGCAGGTAGCGCAGCATGGCGGTTTCGGTGTGGTACTTGGTGAAGGCCGGGTGGTCGAGGAAATCGGAGGTGCGGTTCTCGATCGCGGCGACCGGGGCCGGCTCGCTCTGCTCGGCCGACAGTGTGGTGCCGAAGGATTCGAGCACGGCCGCGACATGCGCCTCGGTGGTCGCCTCGTCGCAGGCGATGCCGACATGATCGGCGTCGACCAGGCGCAGGTTGATCCCGCGCGACTTCGCCTTCGCGACAACGGCTTCCGCACCACCGGGCACGTGCGCGAGCACGGTATCGAAGAAGGTGTCGTGCACGACCGCACCGTCGAGCCCGGCGGCGATGGTGGCCGCGTGCCGGTGCACGCGGCGGGCGATCTCGCGCAGCCCGTCGGCACCGTGGTAGCTCGCGTACATCGCCGCGACGATGGCCAGCAGCACCTGCGCGGTACAGATGTTGGAGGTGGCCTTCTCGCGCCGGATGTGCTGTTCCCGGGTCTGCAGCGCCAGCCGGTAGGCCACGTCACCGTCGGCGTCCACCGAGACGCCGACCAGTCGGCCCGGCAGCTGCCTGGCATACGCCGTGCGCACTGCCAGATACCCGGCGTGCGGCCCGCCGAAGCCGAGCGGCACACCGAAACGCTGGGTGGTGCCGAAGCAGACGTCCGCGCCCTGGTCGCCGGGCGAGGCGATCAGCGTCATCGCCAGCAGGTCCGCGCCGACCGCGACCAGCGCGCCACGCTCGTGCGCAGCGCTGATCAGCGACGTCCAGTCCACTACACGGCCCGAGGCGCCGGGAGCCTGCACCAGCACGCCGAAGAACTCACCCTCGGGCAGCTCGCCGCCCGCCAGGTCAGCCGGAACGAGCTCGATACCCAGCGGCTGGGCCCGGGTGGTCAGCACGGTTTTGGTCTGCGGGAACAGATCGGTGTCGATGACCAGGCGCGCCGACTTGGACCGGCTGGCCCGGTGCAGCAGGGTCATTGCCTCGGCGGCCGCGGTGGCCTCGTCGAGCATGGACGCGTTGGCCACGTCCATGCCGGTCAGCTCCGACACCATGGTCTGGAAGTTGAGCAGCGCCTCGAGCCTGCCCTGGCTGATCTCCGGCTGGTACGGCGTGTAGGCGGTGTACCAGGCCGGGTTCTCCAGCAGGTTGCGAACGAGCACCGGCGGGGTCAGCGTGTCGTAGTAGCCGAGACCGATCATCGAGGTGGCCACGGTGTTCGAGTGGGCGAGCCCGGCGAGTTCGGTGAGCACCTCGTGTTCGGTTGCCGCGGGCGGCAATCCGGAAAGTCCGGAGCCGTCCAGGATGGTGGCCGGCAAGGCCTTCGTGGCGAGCTCGTCGAGCGAGCCGACGCCGACGACGTCCAGGATCCGGGCGAGTTCGCCCCGGTCGGGTCCGATGTGGCGATCGGCGAATGAGCGAGTCACGGCAGCTCCCATGGGGTCGGGCGGGTCGACGGCGGTCGACGGGTACCAGCCCTCCCCCTCTGTTTTGTTGCCTGAGAGATTCGGACGCTGCGGCCTACTCGAAGGCCGAGCCCCTTTCCCCATCGGCGGGCAGCCCGAAGCCACCGCTTTCCAGAGGCGCCCAAGCCCGCACGGTCCCTGTTGCCTGAGAGATTGACGGGGAGGTGCTGCTCCTTCGGCGCCCGGACTCTGACGAACCCAGGACTCTCCCGCACGGCGTTGGCGCGCCACCAGTTTAAGCCGATGACACGCCGGAACGTGTCACTGGTCCCGTCCCGGCGGTGTCGCGCTCGTCACGTGCAGGTCAGGACCGTTCCAGCAGAAACATAGTTAGATGCGCATATCTACTTAACGACATGTTCTTTGGAACTCCATAAGCCGTGGCCGGGTCCCCGCCCGCTGCACCAGAAATCAAGTGCCACACAGCACAACACCCCGCTACCCTCGACATGTCGGGGAGACGGGGTGTTGTTTCGGTTGGCTACTCTTAACCGGTCTTGCGGCCCATCCGCGCCTTGCGGCGATAGGACAGCTCGTCCTCCGGCCGCTCCGTCACCGCGGACGCGCGTTCCGCGGGGAAGTTGGCGATGGCGCCGGTGAGTTCGTGCATGGCTCCGCTGATGGCGATGCCGAAGACGCCTTGCCCGCCCTGCAGTAAATCAACTACCTCCTCGGCCGAGGTGCACTCGTACACCGAGGTACCGTCGGAGAACAGGGTGATGCCCGCGAGGTCCTGCACTCCCCTGCTGCGTAGGTGGTCGACCGCGATGCGAATGTTCTGTAGCGAGATGCCCGCGTCGAGCAGCCGCTTCACGATCTTGAGGACGAGGATGTCCTTGAACGAGTACAGCCGCTGGCTCCCCGAGCCTGCGGCGCTGCGGATGGAGGGCACCACCAATCCGGTGCGCGCCCAGTAGTCGAGCTGCCGGTAGGTGATCCCGGCCACCTGGCATGCACTGGGTACCCGGTAGCCGACCAGATCGTCGGGAACCGAGTCGTCCGGGAACAGGCCTGGCTGTACCACATCCTGCGATTGCTCTGCCACTGACCACTCCCTTGCTTCGCCGACGGCTAGCCTCATCGATGACCCGGCTCCGTTTCGACCACTGCTTGTACTGACGACCTGGCCAAAACGGACGTGGCCCAACTATCGAGATTACTCCCCTTGATTGTCCAGGGAGCACCATCATCGAGCCAAACGCGACGCGCGGTTGAAGTCTCGACCTCTGGTTCAGCTCCGCGCGTCGTCGGCGTGGCGGCACCGGGGCGGCGGATGGGCCGGTCAGCTGTCGGTGGCCTTGAAGTCGTCCGGTGAGACGGATTCGAGAAATTCCTTGAACTTCTCCACCTCATCCTCGCGCTCGTCCGGCATGACCAGCCCGGCTTCCTCGAGCACCGGCTCCTCGGCGTAGATCGGGCAACCGACCCGCAAGGCGATCGCTACCGAATCCGACGGCCTGGCCGAGATGTGCAGATCGTTCTCGAACACCAGGTCCGCGTAGAAGGTGCCTTCCTGCAGGTCGACGATGCGCACCTCTTTGAGGGTATGCCCGAGCTCGGTGATCAGGATCTTGATCAGATCGTGGGTCAGCGGGCGGATCGGGGTCACCCCCTCCTGCTCCAGCACGATCGCGGTCGCCTCGGCCTGCCCGATCCAAATCGGTAGGTACCGATCCCCCGATACCTCACGAAGCAGCAGCACGGGTTGGTTCTGTGGCTGCTCGACACGAATGCCGATTACACGCATTTCACTCATGCCAGCACCTCGCTCACGAAATTTCGCCCCGGCACGCGCGACACACGCTGTGACATGATTCGTTCGCTACGCTCACTCATCGCACTGCCTCCCAATACTCGCCGGCCGCCCGGCACGACCACCGCCCAGCTCGCCGTACCAACGAGTCTAGGCGAACCCGCGCGGGTGCAGTGATCGGTGTGCACAGCCGAAATCGGCGTGTTGGATGACCGAAACATGGCACGGATCGCGCGTCGGCGGTCGAACGGGATGTTCAGCCGCCCAGCGACGTCCGCACCGACGACTTCACCAGACAGGTGTGCAACGTCAGCGACAGCGCCGCGAGTTCGCGCACTGTTTCTTCGGCGCGGGCGCGGGCACCGGCGTCCCGGCTCTTCGCGATGGGGGCGGCGATCTGTGCGACCAGCGCGGCCTCCCGATCGGCGGCCAGCTTGAACGCACGCAAATGCCGTGCCTCCAAACCGAATTCGGCCATCGCCTTGGCGGTCCTCGCGAGCGTCACGTCGTCGCCGTCGAAGAATCCGGCCGGGCCGGGCGTGATGAGATTCGCGCGAACCAGATCGTTGAGGAAGGTCTCGTCGATGTCGGCCTGCGCGAGCAGATCGGCGCGGGTGAGCCGTATTTCGTGATCGAAACGCAGATCATCGGGGGAAATCTCGCTGGGCACCACGCCGAGCCTCCTCGGCGCCGCGGCACCGTTCCGATTTCCGCCGGGAGCGGCCGGGTGCTCGGAGTCGGACGCTGCCGACTCCGACGCACCCGCACGGCCGGAGTGCGCCCGGGCGCGGGCTTCGCGCACCCCGAGCGTCGCCGCACCGCTGTCGATCGCTTCGAGTTGTTCCTTGATCACCTTCAGCGGCAGGTACTGATCGCGTTGCGCGGTCAGCACGAACCGAAGCCGTTCACAATCGGCGACGGAGAATCTGCGGTAGCCCGAGGGCGTGCGCTCCGGCCGGATCAGGCCTTCCGCTTCGAGGAAGCGAATTTTGGAGATGGTGACGTCCGGAAAATCCGGGCGCAGCAGGTCGAGCACGGAGCCGATCGACATGCCTCCGCGGGCCCACTGCGCCGCGCCCGTCACTGCGCCGAATCCGTCACGACACCGAGTTCCTTCATGACCCCGAGCCCTTCACGTCTCGAAAGAACCCAGCGTCGCGTGCTCATAGGCTGCCTGCACCCGCAGACGGCTCGTTCACCTGGGCCCGCGGTCCGGTGAGGAACACGAGACGGAACTTGCCGATCTGTACCTCGTCGCCGTTCTGGAGTTCCGAGGAGTCCACCGGCTCCCGATTCACATAGGTGCCGTTCAGGCTGCCCACATCGACAACCTGGAACGAATCGTCGTCCTGGCGGAACTCGGCATGCCGACGGCTGACGGTGACGTCGTCGAGAAAGATGTCACTGTCGGGGTGGCGGCCCGCCGACGTCGTCGGCTGATCCAGCAGGAACCGCGAGCCCGCGTTCGGGCCGCGCTTGACGACCAGGAGGGCCGCACCAACGGGCAGACCCTCGACCCCTTGGACCGGCTGTTCACCGGTCGGCTCTCCGGAGCGCGACGCGTCGACCTCGTTCAGGAAATCCGCGCGGAAGACCGACGTCGTCTCGGCCGCGGTCTCCCCGTAACCCGGGTCTTTGTTCTCGCTCACCGTTTCTCTCCTCCTCGAACCTGATTATCCATGCAAGCAGGTGATACCTGTGGCACCACGACCTGCCGTCGAGTCCCTAGATTCCCGACAATGACTGTCGGCGCATCTGTTGGCATTGACCGTACCCTGCCAGGGCGTGCCCGTGCAGGTAGAACCGGGAAGGCTGATTCAGCCCCCGATAACTCCTTGATAACCTGCCGCATCCAGCAGTTCACCGAGGGTGGTGTCGAGGCCCGCGGCGTCCGCGATCTCGAGTTCGAACAACCATCCGTCGCCGTACGGATCGGTGTTCAGCGTTTCCGGCTGCTGCACCAGATCCTCGTTCACCGCAACAACTTTCGCGGCGATCGGGGCGTAGATGTCGGACACGCTCTTGGTCGACTCGACCTCGGCGATGCTGTCCCCGACGACGACGTCCTTGTCGGTTTCGGGCAGCTGCACGAACACAACGTCACCGAGTTGAGACTGTGCGTAGTCGGTGATGCCTACCCGAACCCGGGTCGGGCTGATCCGCTGCACCCACTCGTGCTCCTCGGTGTAGCGCAGATCTTCGGGGGTCTGGGTCACAGGCCGTCCGTCCTTTCCGTTGTGATCGTGTGGGCGCAACTCTATGCGAGGGTCGAGACAATGTTCGACTCGACGCCGTCGGTCAGGTCGAGCGGTGTGGCACAGCCGGTATCGCGCGGGCGACGGCGATCGCCTTACCGGTGTAGAGCAAGCCGGTCCATACATACACAGCCGTGCCCCAGACCAGTAATGCCCCACCGAAGGCGCGTCCGAAACCGTCCAGCGCCCAATCCATCTCCCCGGCCAGCAACCAGGGCAAGGCCGACATCAACGCGAAGGTGGCCGCCTTGCCGAGATAGATGACATCGGGCGGGGGCAGATCGCGGCGTTTGTAGACCGAGAGCGTCAGGGTGAGCACCAGATCGCGGCCGACCAGGATGACCGCCACCCACCAGGGGATCAACCCACGGATCACGAACGCCGCCAAGGTCGTCACCAGGTACAACCGGTCCACGAACGGATCGAGCAGAGCACCCAGGCGCGAGGACTGATCGAGCAGTCTGGCCAGCTTGCCGTCCAGGAAGTCGGTCACCCCGCTGGCGATCAGCAGGACGAACGCCCAGCCGTCGGCGTGTTCGACCAGCAGCAGCCACAGGAACAGCGGAACACCCAGCAGCCGCACGACACTCAGGACATTCGGGACGGTGAGGATGCGGTCGTCGAACACACCGCCTGCCGCGCCGTCGGTGTCGGCGCGCTCCCCCGGTTCCGTGGTGCCCGATTCGGTTGTCACGCCCCGTGCTTACCGCACCGGACCCGTTCGACGCCATCCGGGCACGCCGGTTTCCGCGATATCGCCGGGTAACGATGGTTTCCACCACAGCCCGCGCGGTGACAGAATGAGTATGAAATCGTCTCATCTGCCGGTACGGTGAGTGACCGGCCCGATGGGCCGGTGAACGAGAGGAAGTCATGCCCGCATTCGACTACGACGTGGTGGTGATCGGCTCCGGATTCGGCGGCAGCGTGAGCGCGCTCCGGCTGACCGAGAAGGGGTATCGGGTCGGCGTGCTCGAGGCGGGCAGACGCTGGCCCGCCGAGGACATCCCCAAGTCGAATTGGAATGTGCGCAAATCGATTTGGGCGCCGCGACTGGGCCTGACCGGACCGCAGCGGATCAGCGTGCTCGGCAAGTGCGCGGTGTTCTCCGGCGCTGGCGTCGGCGGCGGCTCCCTCATCTACGGCAATACCCTGTACGAGCCGCTGTCGAACTTCTACACCGACAAGCAGTGGGCCCACATCACCGACTGGCGGGCCGAACTCGCGCCGTATTACGACCAGGCCCAGCGAATGCTCGGCGTGGCGCCGAACCCGCGGCTGACCCCGGCCGACGAGGTGATCCGCGAGATCGCCGAGGACCTCGGCGTCCCCGAGACCTTCCATCCGACCAATGTGGGCGTGTTCTTCAACGAGAGCGACCCGGGCGCCGAAGTGGACGACCCCTATTTCGGTGGCGTCGGCCCCCGCAGGCGCGGCTGCGTGCACTGCGCGCAGTGTTTCACCGGCTGCCCGCACAACGCCAAGAACACCACCACCACGAACTACCTCTACCTGGCCGAACAGGCGGGCGCCGAGGTGCATCCGCTGACCACCGCCACCGAGGTGAGGCCGCTGCCCGAGGGCGGCTACGCCGTGCAGACCGAGCGCTCGGACCGCTGGGTGCGCAAGGAGCGCAAGACCTTCACCGCCGAGCAGGTGGTCTTCGCCGGCGCCGCGCTCGGCACGCAGAAGCTGCTGCACAAGATGCGCGACGAGGCAGTGCTGCCGCATCTCTCGCCGCGCCTTGGCGAGCTGACCCGTAGCAACTCCGAGGCGATCCTCAATGTGGTGAGCCGCTCGCGTCGCGACTTCGCCGAGGGCATCGCGATCACCTCGTCGATCCATCCGGCCGAGGACACCCACATCGAGGTGTGCCACTACGGCAAGGGCCAGAACGCACTGTTCCCGATGTCGGTGCCGATCGTGGACGGCGGCGCGTTCCGGTTCCTGCGCTTCCTCCTTGCCATCCTGGTGCATCCGCTGGTGTTCCTGCGCAGCCTCAATGCCAGGCGCGCCTCGGAGAAGTCGGTGATCCTGCTGGTCATGCAGTCGCTGGACAACTCGCTGACCTCGTTCCGCAGGCGCGGGCTGCTCAAGACGAAACAGGGCACCGGCGAGCCCAACCCGACCTGGATCCCGATGGCGCACGACATCGGCCGCCGGTTCGGTGAGAAGGTGCACGGTGACACGCACGGGCTGGTGATGGACGTGTTCAACATCCCGGCGACCGCGCACTACATCGGCGGCTGCGTCATCGGCGACACCCCGGAAACCGGTGTCGTCGACCCGTATCAGCGGGTGTACGGCCACCCCGGCCTGCATGTCGCGGACGGCTCCGCGGTGACCGCCAACCTTGGTGTCAACCCGTCGCTCACCATCACGGCGCAGGCGGAGCGGGCGATGGCGTTCTGGCCCAACAAGAACGAGGCCGACCCGCGTCCGGAACTCGGCGCGGCATACCAGCGGATCGCCCCGGTGCCGCCGAAGCAGCCCGTGGTGCCCGAGTCCGCCCCCGGCGCGTTGCGGCTGCCGATCACTCCGGTGGATCGGACGGTGCCCGCCACCTGAGACCGGTGGTGCCGCAGCCGACAGCTGGGGTTATAGCCGTCCGAACGTGGTGAAACCGACACCCGCGCAGGCTCCGGCAACCGCTAGCGTCAGCAGCGTGTCAGACAGTCGTATCGATCTACGCTCCTACGTTCCCGCGGCGGAGGTGCGTGCTCGCGGCGAGGCCGTGCGCGAGCGCGTGCCCGTCGACGCCAGGGATCGGGCCGCCGAGGGCGCTCGGCGGCCCGATGTGCTGGAGTTCATCGCCGCGAGCAATGCGGGCAGGCTCACCCACCTGGTGCCGCTGCGGATCGGCCGGATGATGGCGTCCCCGTTCACCTTCTACCGCGGCGCGGCCGGGCTGATGGCCGCCGATCTCGCGGACGGACCCGACACCGGGCTCACCGCTCAGCTGTGCGGCGACGCGCACGCCGCGAACTTCGGCCTGTACGGCACGCCACGCGGCGAAATCATCATGGACATCAATGATTTCGACGAGACCATCGCCGGGCCGTGGGAGTGGGATCTGGAGCGCCTCGCGGCCAGCCTGGTGCTGGCGGGCCGGGAAAGCGGTGCGGGCGAAGACGACTGCCGCACGGCCGCTCATGACGCTGCCCGCGCCTACCGCCTCGTGGTGGCCCAGCTGGCCGAGCAGCCGTTCCTGGAATCGTGGAGCGCGCTGCCCGACGAATCGGTGCTGGATCAAGCCGCCGCGCACGACCTGATCGACGACTTCAAGAAGGCCGCGAAGAAGGCGCGCAAGAACACCAGCGCGAAGGTGGTGGCCAAGTGGACCGAACGCCTCGACGATCACCGGACCGGCATCACGAAGCACCGATTCATCAGCGACCCACCGGTTCTCACC
This sequence comes from Nocardia sp. XZ_19_369, assembly GCF_015355715.1. Classification (NCBI taxonomy): domain Bacteria; kingdom Bacillati; phylum Actinomycetota; class Actinomycetes; order Mycobacteriales; family Nocardiaceae; genus Nocardia; species Nocardia sp. XZ_19_369. The sequence continues at coordinate 1,149,562 of NZ_JACVED010000002.1, forward strand.
GCGGTCGATGATCGGCTCGCGGCCGCGGTCACCGACGGCCTGGAGCGCTACGCCGACACGCTGCGCGAGTCCCGGCGCAACCTGCTCGCTCGATTCGCGGTGTCCGACATCGCCTTCCGCATCATCGGCACCGGCAGCGTCGGCCTGCACACCTATGTCGCGCTGCTGCACGGCAACGAGGGCGAAGACCTGGTGCTGCAGCTCAAGCAGGCCAATCCGTCCTCGCTCGCCCCGTTCCTGCCCGCGCCCCGGCCGAAACACGAGGGCAAGCGAATCGTGCAGGGCGCCAGGCTGGTTCAGTCGGAGACCGATATCCTGCTCGGCTGGACCAGTGTCGACCCGACCGGCGACGGCACCGAAATCCCGTTCATCGTCCGCCAATTCCGCAATCTCAAAGGCAGCATCGACCCGGCCGGGCTGTCCGCGTCGGACCTCGACGACTACGGCAGGCTGGCCGGCGCGCTGCTGGCCCGCGCGCATGCGCGCTCACTCGATCCGCGACTGCTGGCGGGCTACCTCGGCGACGACGAGCGGTTCGAGAACGCGGTCGCGAATTTCGCGGTCCGCTACGCCGACCGCACCGAATCCGACCATGCCGCACTGGTCGAGGCGGTCAAGGCGGGCAAGTTCGCGGCCGAACTGCCGCAGTGAGCGCGGCACCAACACGCCGACTGTTGCCATGAGGGCGGCGAACTCGCCCGCGCACCTCGTATCCTGTGCACTGTCGAGTGTCGACGTGAAGGGCGGTCGTCAATGCTGGTGCGAGTGCAGAACGCGGCGGGCACCAATGCCGAGCGGGCGCTGATCGATTGGCTGCGCACCTGGAAGGACCCGGACAGTCCGCACGGTGTCGCCACCATCAACTGCAGTCTGTTCCACCGGGATCGGCTGCACCAGTTCGACGCGGTGGTGTGGACGCCGACCAGCTGCGTGGTGATCGAGGCCGAGGCGCTGGTGGCCCGGCAGGACGGCGTGCTGGAGATCCCGCTCAACGGTCAGTGGACGATCAACGGCGACCCCGCCGCCACGGAGGGCCGGGACCGGCGCACGCCGCTGGAGAAGTCGCGCGAGCACACCTTCGCGTTGCAGAGCTGGCTGGCCGACCGCGGCCTCGGTCAGCGCGCGGTGCACGGTCTCGCGCTGGTGGTCCCGCTGCGCGGGGCCGAGCTGACGATCAAGCAGGCCTGGAGCGACCCGAGCTTCGACGTGATCCTCGGCGACGATCCCGGCAGGCTGCGGCACTACTTCGACTCGCTCGCCGAGCAGGAGAAGCACCTGTGGACGGCCAACGATGTCGCTATCGCCTTCCGCGGCCTCGGCATCCTGCCCTACCTGCCCGCCCCCCAGGAGCTGTTGAACGAGGGCTTCCTCGGCCCGATCGACATCACGCTGTGGCACGGCGGGCCGAATCAGGCGCAGGCCGAGGCCTATGCGGAGGAGCTGGCGCAGGCCGAGCGGGAGGCCCAGAAGCCGGTGTACGCGGTTGCGGCGCCGTGGTACAGCCCGTGGAAGCTGTACCCGCGCGAGACTCGCGACATGGATTTCGGCCGGGCTTTCATGCGGATCACGCTGGCGGTGGGCATGGTGATCGCCTTCGCGTGGGTGCTGTGGTTCGTGATCAGCGTGGTGCTGACCTACGGGCCGTAGTCCGGCTCGGGGCTATGTCTTGCGCGCCACCGTGATTCGCGGCAGCTCGTCGTGCGCAGGTTCGCCGCGCCCCGCCCGCTCGGTCGCGGGCTGCGAATCCCGTTCCACCACCAGCGCGACGTGCAGCCGTGACGGACAGTCCAGCTTGATCATCACCTGGCGCACGTGATTGACGACGGTCCACTCCGAAATCCCCAGCTGAGTGGCGATCATCCGGTTGGTCAGGCCGGTGGCGACCAGCCTGGCGATCTCGCGCTGCCGGTTGGTCAGCGCGGCCAGCGGCGATCCGTCCGGATCGGGTAGCGTCGGGCCGGCACCGGCATAGGCCACCGCATCCGCGAGGCTCATCTCCCCCGCCTTGCGCATGATCTCCCGGAACCTGCCCTCGCCCAGGGCGTTTCGGTGGTCCGCTTCACGGGGCGCCGGATCGTCCGCGCCCAGCTGCGGTATACCGTGCGTGGCCCGCAGCTGCCTGGCCGCGAGCATCAGCGTCACCGCTGGTTCGGCGTACTCGACACCGGCCGCGTCGTAGGCCATGGCGCAGCCCTCCAGCGCGACGATCGCCTGCAGCGCATGCATTTCCAGATCGTCTTCGGCTAAATTCTCGCGATAGAGCGACTGGGCACGGTGCGCGGTCAGCGGGCCGATCTGCGTGCGCGCCAACGTGTTCAGTCCGATCAGCCGCACCGTACTGTCCAGACCTCGGGCCCGGCCGCACAGCTTGGCCAAGATCTCGGTGTCGCGCGTCGGCGGTTCCGGAATACGCAGCAGCATGGCGGAGCCTCGGAGCCGGGACGGCCACGGGCCATCGAGTTCGTCGGCATACCGCGAGGCCACGGCCACCTGCGCGGTGGCGGCCGCCCGTTCCCCGAGCCCGATCAGCACCGCGATCAACACCACGGTGACCCGGGCCGCGTCGACGTGTTCGCCGAAACGGCGGTACGCGGCAGCCGAATTCGTCAGCAGCCCGACCGCCCGCCGTAACCGCCCGGATCGGCCGGCCCAGGTGCCGAGCACCTCGAGGCACAGCGGCGCGGTCGCACCGGGATCCAGCGTGCTGCGGTCGCTCATCTCCAGCGCTTTGGCCAGGACCGACTCCAACTCGGACTGATAGCCGTACTGGATCCAGGCTGATTCCAGCTGGGCCGCCAGGTGCACGGCACGTTCCGGACGCCCGGTGTCGATCAGATAGTGCACCGCCGCGAGAAAGTCCACGATCTGCTTGCCCGCGGCCGCCAACGCGTCCGCCCGGTGCTCCTGCTGGTCGAATCGGGGTCCGATGTGCTCGGCGAGCCGGCACAGCCGGTCCACATGATCCTCGCGGATCGCGGTGGCGTGCAACGGATCAGCGGCGAGCACGTGGCGGCAGTAGGCGCGCACGGTGGCGAAGAGCCGGTAGCCGTGCCCGTGCGGCCCGCTGGACAGATGGTCCAGCAAGCTGCGCTGGACCAACTCCGCCATCGCGATGGTGGTTTCCTCCTCCGGCTTACCTGCCACCAGGCAAGCGATATCGGTGTCGATCACCGACCGGTACAGCGACAGGCGCAGCAGCAGGTCGAGTACCTCCGGGGTGACACTGCCCAGGCCCCATTCGACCGCGCCGTGCAGGGTCCGATGCCGCGCGGGCACGTCGACGAAGGACGGCGACCGCAGGTCCGCGCCCGCCTCGATGCGGTGCAGGGTGCGCACCGGGCCGATCCGGGCGATCGAGCCCGCGGCGAGTTCGATGGCCAGCGGCACGCCGTCGAGCTCGCGCACGATCTCGTCGAGCACCAGCCGATCGGCCACCGCGGCCGTGCCCCGGTAATGGCTGTCGATGCTGTCGAGCAACAGCTGGGCGGCGGGCGCGGAGCCCGGGTAGTAGTCGACGGTGTCGCAGCCCGTGCGCAGCGGACGCACGCACAGCACGCATTCGCGGTACAGGTTGAACGGGACGCGACTGGTCGCCACGAGCACCAGGTTCGGGCAGTGCTCCAGCAGGCGCGCCACATCGGTGGAGATCTGCTCGACCACCCGATCGCAGTTGTCCAGCAACAGGATTGCCCGGCAGGTGCCGATCCTGGAGGCCAGCACGGCCAGCGCCGCGTCCGGGTCGAGGTCTTGCGGTGCGCAGGCCAGCGAGCGACGACTCGCCTTCGCCAGCACCGCGTTCCACGTGCTCGCCCGGTCGGCACACTCGCCGAGATCGACCATCGCATCGAGGCAGCCATGGAACGCGCTGTCCGAGAGCGCCTCTCGGGCCAGCCGGGATTTGCCCACACCGGCGGTACCGGTGAGGGTGAGCAGCCGGACCCGGGGATCAACGAGCAGTCGACCGACCTCGGCGAGCTCAGCGGCCCGCCCGATGATGGTCGGAAGCCGATATGTGCCTGCCAGCGTAGGCCGGACCTCATCGCCCACCATGGGTACCTCTCAGTCACCTGCCACGGACCGGACGACCGCGCGAAATACGCCCGAGCCACAGTGCATCCAGGCCGACCGAGCCGAGATTTCGATCGGCGAACCGGAATGTTCACTGATCGAATACGACGATACCAAGACCTCGCAGCGTCGCGAGGTTTTCCACAGATCTCCGAGTTGACCTGGGGCTGCGGCGGTTTCGACGGCCCACCGAGTTCGGTCGAACGACCATCGACTTCTCCCCCAACCCTCGGTCGGGTAGCAAGGACCTGTCAGTAGTTATGGTCGACCGGTGTTCGGACTACGGCAAGACGTCAGCACCGGGGGCGCGCTCCGGCTCGGCGGCATCGCACTGGGCGGCACCGTCGCCGCCGTCCTGCCCGCGACCTTCCCGTCGGACGGCGGTCCGACGTCGCTCGATCGCGATCTCGCCGCCCCGATCCACTCGGCGCTCGACACCCGGCCGGGCATCTACCAGGCCTTGGTGGTGCCCAGCAACGCCTACATCCTCGTGCCACTGCTGCTGCTCGCCGCCGCCTGGTTCGGCTACCGCGGCCGATGGCGGCGGGCCGCGACCATGGTGGTGGTGCCCGAACTCGCGCTCGGTCTCAATACCTGGCTCTGGAAACCGCTCTGGGATCGGCACTTACACGACTACCTCGCCTATCCCAGCGGGCACACCGTGCATCTGGTCGCGATCGCGACAACGTTCATCGTGCTGATCGATTCGATCCGGGCTCGGCTGATCGCGCTCACGGTGGCGGTGGCGACACTGCTCGCGGTGGCCGTCGGCATGGTCGGACTCGATTACCACCTGCCGACCGACATCATCGGCGGCACGGCGGCGGCCATCGCCATGGCGCTCGCGCTGTGCCTGCTCGCGCAAACCCTTGGTGCCGATCGAGAAAGATGGTAGAACTTGTTCTAGTTCAGCCGATGGGAGCGTGTGCGGTGCGGTACGGGATTGTGTTGTTCACCAGCGATCGAGGCATTACGCCCTCGGCAGCGGCGGCGGCCGCCGAGGATTCCGGTTTCGACACGTTCTACGTGCCGGAGCACACGCACATCCCCGTGGTGCGGGCCGCGGCGCATCCGCAAACGGGCGATGCGAGCCTGCCGGACGACCGGTATCTACGCACCCTCGATCCCTGGGTGGCGCTGGCTACCGCGGCCGCCGTGACGAGCCGGATCGGCCTGTCCACGGCGGTGGCGCTACCCGCCGAGCATCACCCGATCACGCTGGCCAAGACCATCGCCTCGCTGGACCACCTGTCCGGCGGCCGGGTCAGCCTCGGCGTCGGATTCGGTTGGAACACCGACGAACTCGCCCATCACGGGGTGCCGCCGGGCAAGCGCAGGACGGTACTGCGTGAGCACTTGGACGCGATGCGCACCATCTGGACCGAGGAAGAGGCCAGCTTCGCAGGCGATTTCGTGAACTTCGGCGCGAGCTGGTCCTGGCCGAAGCCGGTGCAGAAGCGGATACCGGTGCATCTCGGCGCGGCGGGCACCGACAAGTCGTTCACCTGGCTGGCCAAGCACGCGGACGGGTGGATCACCACTCCGACCGAAGACGGGGTGGACACCAAGATTGCCCTGCTGCACCGGATCTGGCGCGAGCACGACCGGGCGGGCACGCCGGAGGTGATCGCGCTGGCCGGTCGGCCGGACCCGGCGCAGCTGGCGCAGTGGGCCGAATTCGGCGTCACCGAGGTTGTTTTCGGGGTGCCGGATCGGTCGGCGGATGAGGTACTCGCCTATCTGGGCCGGCTCGCCGGGAAACTCGGCATCGGCTGACAGACCTGCGACACCCAGACCGCGGTACGCCGTGCCGTGGTGACGGCGGGTTGCGATGCCGACGGCCCGCGCACCCTGTCGAGTGCACGGGCCGGGCGACACGGCGTCAGCGCAGATCGCGCCTGCGGAAAGCGACGATGCCGACCGCGAGCAACACTGCGGCGATGCCGAGCAGCCAGAGCACCGGGGCGGCCTGGAACTCCGCACCGGGCAGCTTCGGCGGATGAACGAACGGCACGAGATCGACCAGCCACTGCGGCAGCCCGTCCAGCGAGCCGATGAAGAAGATCACGATCAGCACGCTCAGCACACCCCAGGCAATCGGAGTGAAGCGCGGAGCGATTCCGTAGATCGCCACCGTGATCCCCGTGAACACCCACACCGCGGGTACCTGGACGGCCGCGGCACCCACCGCGTCGGTCAGCTTGCCCGCCATATCGCCGTCGGTCGCGCCGTAGACCACGCCGATCGCCAGCGCGGCCACCAGCAACAGCAGCGCGGGGCCCAGTAGCGCGAACCCGATGTGGCTCAGCGCGTATCGTTCCCGGCTCACCGCTCCGGCCAGGGTGGATTCGGCCCGCTGACTGGATTCCTCGTCGTGCAGCCGCAGCACGGCCGAGACGGAATAGGCGGCGGCGCCCGCGGCGAGCAGGGTGAGCGCGAGGGTGATGAACGAGTTCTGCAGCATGTCCGACCCGCCCATCCGGGTCACCAAATCCTGCACGGTCGAGTTGTCGTTGACCATGTTGCCGACGCTGCGCACCGCCCCGCCCATCAGCAGCCCGTACAGCAGGAACCCGATCGTCCAGGCCAGCAGCGAGCCCCGTTGCAACCGCCAGGCCAGTCCGGCCGGACCGGACAGCGCGGGCGCCGCCGCCGGTGGGCCCGGTCGCTCGGCGAGCAGGCCCGACCCGGTATCGCGCCGGCTCAGCAGCACATAGGCGGCCGCAATCGTGACCGCGGCCAGCACCAGCAGCGGAATCAGGATCCACCAGCGCTCCTGCGCGAAGGCCCGCATCTGGATGCACCAGCCGACCGGCGAGAACCAGGACAGCACACCGTTACCCGCGTCGCCGATGGCCCGCAGCGCGAAGGCCGCGGCGAGCGCGCCGAGCGCCACACCGCGGGCGATCCGCGCGCCGGTGCTCACCTGCGCGGCCACCGCCGCCACACCGGCCCAGGCCAGGCCGGAGCAGGCCAGCGTCATCGAGAACGCCGCCGACCCGGTGAGCGGCAGGTCGTTGCTGTACAGCATTGCGGTGGACAGGATTCCGACGACCACACAGCCGAACGTGGTCATCAGCAGCACCGCGGTGAGTCCGGCGAAACGGCCGATGCTGGTGGCGCCGACGAGTTCGGCCCGGCCGGTCTCCTCCTCGACCCGGGTGTGCCGGATGACGGTGAGGATGGTCGCGATTCCGATCATCGCGAAGTACGGGCCCGCCTTCCACAGCGCCATCGAGCCGATGTCGGTGCTGAACACCGGCCCGTACATGGCGACGAGCGCGGGGCTGTCGGTGATGGTCTTCGCGTAGTTATCGAGATCGGCTTGCGTGCCGTAGACGCTCTTGGTGCTCGCGACATAGAAGGCGGGCAGCAGCCCGAACGCGATCACCCACAGCGGCAACACGATTCGGTCGCGCCGCAGGAACAGGCGCAGCAGTTGGCCGGTCCCCGCCAGGTCGGCCGAGCCGCGCACGGCCGGGGCGGCGTAGTGCCTCCCAGCGGTTGCCGTTGTCATGCGCCCACCTTCTCCCCGCTCTTCGCCGCGTGCGCCGAGGCGTCGCCGTCGACGTGGTAATGCCGCATGAACAGCTCTTCCAGCGTCGGGGGTGCGCTGGTCAGGCTGCGCACGCCGGCGTCGCCGAGCACCCGGATCAGCTCGCCGAGGTGCTCACCGTCCACCTGGCAGCGCAGCGTCGAGCCGTCCCGCTCGATGTCCTCGACGCCGTCGATGCGGCTGAGATCGCCTGGGTCGCCCAGCAATTCGGCGGTGATCGACGTACGGGAGAGGTGCCGCAGCTCCTGCAGCGAGCCGCTCTCCACGGTGCGTCCGGCGCGAATGATGGTCACCCGGTCGCAGAGCGCCTCCACCTCGGACAGGATGTGGCTGGACAGCAGTACGGTGGTGCCGCGTTGCTTGGCCTCGTCGACGCATTCGCGAAACACCTGTTCCATCAACGGATCCAGGCCCGAGGTCGGTTCGTCGAGCAGCAGCAGTCGCACATCGGACGCGAGCGCGGAGATCAGCGCGACCTTCTGCCGGTTGCCCTTGGAGTAGGTGCGCGCCTTCTTGCGCGGGTCCAGATCGAACCGCTGGATCAGTTCTTCGCGGCGTTCGGCGTTGATACCGCCGCGCATGCGGGCGAGCAGGTCGATCGTCTCGCCGCCGGACAGCGACGGCCACAGCGTGACATCGCCTGGCACATAGGCGAGTTCGTGGTGCAGCGCGACCGCGTCGGCCCACGGGTCACGCCCAAGCAGTTCGGCGCGGCCGGAGGTGGCGCGCAGAATGCCGAGCAGGACGCGGATGGTGGTGGACTTACCGGCGCCGTTGGGGCCAAGGAAGCCGTGGATCTCGCCCTCGCTGACCGTGAGGTCGAGGCCGTCCAGTGCGGCGACATGACCGAAAGTCTTACGGAGATTGTTGATTTGGATGACTTCGGACATCAATGCTCCTCGATGAAAGTGTCCAATAGCGTGGGGTCGGTCAGGATGCCCTGGGTGTAGAACTCCAGGGCGGGGGGTGTGAGCTCCTCGGTCAGCTCACGAATCGCCTTGCGGAAGTCGAGCTTTTCGCCGGGCTGCTGGTGCATCTGCACCCACAGCAGGGTCGCGCCGACGTTGAGTGTCATCAGATATCTGGCCCGCGCCGCCGGGTCGCGGCTCGGTTTGAGCGCACCCGAATCGACGCCTTGCTGGATGTAGATCTCGGCATCGGCGACCATGTGCTCGAACAGCGACTGAGCCATCGGCCCACCCGCCTGCAGGCTGCGCACCATGTAGGCGACCAGTGGTCCGTACACCTCGATCTCGGCCAGCGCGGACAGCATGCCCTTCGCCACACTCTGCGCGGTGATCGCCTTGATCTTCTCGTCGCGAATCAGCTGGAGCACCCGCTCGTCACAGGCGGCGCGCAGGCCGTCCTTGGAGCCGAAGTGATGGTTCACCAGGCCGGGCGAGACGCCTGCCGCCTGGGCGATCACGCGCACGCCGACCTGGAAGCCCTGGTCGCCGAAGACCTCGATCGCGGCATCACGGATTCGGGCCGCCGTGGTCAGATCCGCGGCGGGTCCTTGCGGTAGGGGCTGTTGGTTAAACACATGTTCAATATATTAAACACTCGTTCAATCCGCCACAAGGGCCCTGCCCGGAATGTCGTGTCAACAGTCACGGTTTGCCCGGCGCGGCGCGGGCTAATGTCGAGTTATGACTACCGGCACCGCAACGACGGCGGATCACCTACGCGCAGCACTGGACGGACCGTGGGGCGAGATCCGGGAGCAGGCCCGTATCCAGCTCGCGGACGACAAGTTCGCCGGAGACCCCTACCTCGACTACAAGGCCGCTCGGGCGCGGGTGCTCGAGCAGATGCGCGTCATCGCCACCATGGGCTACGCCGAGCGCGGTTTCCGCCGGGAGAACGGTGGCACCAGCGAGCCGGGCGCCGCGGTCACGGGGCTGGAGATGCTGGCCTACACGGATCTGTCGCTGTGGGTCAAAGCGGGCGTGCAGTGGGGGCTGTTCGGCGGGGCGGTGGAGAACCTCGGCACCGAGCGGCACCGCGAGTACATCAAGCGGCTGATCTCGCTCGATCTGCTCGGCTGTTTCGCGATGACCGAGTCCGGGCACGGCAGCGACGTGGCCCACCTGGAGACCACCGCGACCTACGATCCGGACACCGAGGAGTTCGTGATCCACTCGCCGACGCCCTCGGCGCGCAAGGATTACATCGGCGGTGCCGCCGAACACGCAAGAATGGCAGCTGTTTTCGCGCAGTTGATCACCCAGGGCGAGGGTCGCGGCGTGCACTGCCTGCTGGTGCCGATCCGCAACGAGAACGGCGCCGGTCTGCCGGGCGTGACCACCATCGACGATGGACTCAAGGGCGGCCTGCCGGGTGTCGACAACGGACGCATCGTGTTCGACCACGTGCGCATTCCGCGGGAGAACCTGCTCAACCGATACGCAGACGTCGAGCCGGACGGCACCTACACCTCCGAGATCGAGAATCCGAGCCGTCGCTTCTTCACCACCCTGGGCACGCTGGTGCGCGGGCGGGTCAGCGTCGGCGGTGCGGCCGCGGCAGGGACTCGGGTCGCGCTGAGCATCGCGCTGCGTTACGCGTTGAAGCGCAGGCAGTTCTCCGACCCGGACAGCGGGCAGGAGACGGTGCTGCTGGACTACCGCAGCCACCAACGGCGATTGCTGCCACTGGTCGCCAAGACCTACGCGTTGGCGTTCGCGCAGAACGACCTGGTGCGCCGCATGCATCTCGTGCAGACCGGTCAGGATCTCAACCCGAGCTCGCAGCGGGCGCTGGAGAAGCGGGCCGCCGGTTTGAAGGTCGCACAGACCCGGCACGCCACCCGCGCCATCCAGGAGTGCCGCGAAGCTTGCGGCGGCGCAGGCTATTTGACCGAGAATCGCCTCGTCGGGCTGAAGGCGGACACCGACGTGTTCACCACCTTCGAGGGCGACAATGTGGTGCTCACCCAGCTGGTGGCCAAGGAACTGCTCACCGCGTACTCCGACGAGGTGCGTGATCTCGACGCGCTGGGCTGGGTGAAGTTCGCCGCCACCATGGCCGGTGACGAAGTGCGCAAGGTGACCGGTGTGCGTCAGCTGATCCAGCGCCTGCGCGACGGTTCCAACGACTCCATCGATGACGGCGATCTCGCCCGGCGCGCGGTGCAGCTCCAGCTGTTCGCCGACCGCGAGGAATATCTGGTGCGCACCGCGGGTCACCGCCTGCGCGCCAGGGCCAAGGACACCACGCCGTTCGAAGCCTTCAACAACGCCCAGGATCACATCCTCGCTGCGGGCACCGCCCATATCGATCGGCTGGTTTTGGAGGCCTTCATCGAGGGCATCGAGGACATTCAAGACCCGGACGCGCGCGCCCTCGCGGAGACGATCTGCGATCTCTTCGTCTACTCGACGCTGGAAGAGAACCAGGCGTGGTACATCATGCACCGGTTCATGTCCGTCGAGCGGGCCAAGGCGGTGCGCCGGGGCGTCAACGAGCTCGTCGACCGGCTCCGGCCGGAAGCGCTCACCCTCGTCGAGGGCATGGGCGTGCCGGAATCCATGTTGCACGCCGCGATGCTGGACGACGCGAGCGTGTTCGAGCGAGGCTAGAACACCTCGACTACCCGCGCGCGATCACGCACTCTTCTCGCGCGGGTAGTCGATGATCTCGTTGCCACCGAAGGTCCGGCAGACTTCGAACAGCGTCGGCAACTCGTCGATCGCATCCTTGATCACGGCTTCGTTCGACAGCAACGTCTTCACGTCCGACACCGTCTGACTCGAGCCGTTCAGCAGACTGCCGATGGTGTCGCCGACCAGCCGGGTGCCCTGGATGGTGCGCCAGGTCAGTGGATATTCCATCAATGTGTACTGCTGGACGAGCCTGCTCTCCTCGTCCGTGAGCTGCAGTCGGCAGGTGAGATTGAACTGCATGCCCTTGTGGCCGCCGAGCATCCCCTTGACGGCCGTTTGACTGCGCTTCACCACCAGTCGCATAACGCACTCCTCGCGTGCTGTGTCGAGACGGCACTCATCGTCCGGTGCCTTCCAGAAGAGTGTTGCACCAAGGACTTACGCCGTCTGTCCGCCGAACACCCGACATCGGCCGACCTTTCAGGAGGTGGAGGTCGAACGGCGCGAACCGGTCGGTGCAGCGGCCTCCCCCGCGATGTCGCGCAGATCGCGCCCGCGGGTCTCGCCGGCCCAGAGGAACGCGCTCGCGGTACAGGCCAGCGTCGCGCACAGCAGCAGGGTGATGGGCACGGTCGACGGAAAGCGGTGCAGCAGTGCCACACCGATGAGCGGAATCAGCGAACCACCGACGATCGTCGCGAGTTGGTAGCCCAATGACGCTCCGGTGTAACGCACTTCGCTCGGGAACAGCTCGGCGAAGAACGGCGCCTGCGCGCCCGTCAGCAGGCCGTGCAGCGTCAGTCCGACGGTGATGACCACGGTGATCCGGACCGCGCTTCCGCTGTCCACCATGGGCAACGCGCTCAGCGCCCACGCCGCGACCAGCACGGCGAGCAGCACGCTGGTCACCCGTCGCCCGAACCGGTCGCCGAGCGCCCCACCCAGCACGATCGCGGTCGCCTGAAAGACCGAGGCGATGGTAATCGCGGTCAACGCAGTGGATTTCGGCACATGCACCACCTGGGTCAGATAGGCGAGCAAGAAGATGCTGAAGGTGTAATACGTCGCCTTCTCGCCGACGTCGGCCAGCGCCGCCATCAGCACCTGCTTGCGATAACGACCCAGCACGATCCGCAGCGGCGCGTGCCCCTGCCACGTAGCTCCGTGCCGCTGTGCCGCCACGAAGATCGGCGATTCCTCTACCGCGTGCCGCAGCCAAAGCCCTACCGCGACAAGCACTATCGACAGCAGGAACGGTATCCGCCAGCCCCACGCCTCGAATTCCGCGTTGGAGACACCGAGTCCGAGTAGGGCGAGCACCCCGGTGGCCAGCAAATTCCCCAACGGCCCGCCGGTCTGCGGCCAGCTGCTCCAGAAACCCCGGTGCGCCGCCGACCCGTGCTCGGCCACCAGCAGCACCGCGCCGCCCCATTCCCCACCGAGCGCCAGCCCCTGCACCAGCCGCAACAACACCAGCAGAATCGGCGCCGCAATCCCGATGGTCGCGTACGACGGAATGAGCCCGATGGCCACCGTCGCCGCACCCATCAGCATCAGCGTGATGGACAGGGTGCGCCGCCGCCCGACCCGGTCGCCGAGGTGCCCGAACAGCACCCCACCGAGCGGCCGCGCGAGAAACCCCACCGCATAGGTCCCCATCGCCAGCAGAACCCCGACCAACGGATCACCGGCCGGAAAGAACACCTTGTTGAAGACCAGCGCCGCCGCCAGCCCGTAGAGGAAGAAGTCGTAGAACTCGATCGTCGTGCCCGCCACGCTGGCCGCGACCACCCGCGCGAATCGCGCCCCGGAAGTCGCCGCCGGTTCACTCGTCATCCCAGCCCCTCGCTCGTGCCGAATCACCTTGTACGACTATGACTTAGCACTGATCGCCGAGTCCGGTATTTCGACACGGCAACCGCTCATAGCGAGATCGAGGCGAGCTCGATGCCGCGCAACGGTGTGGCGATGACCTGATGTACCCGCGGCGTCCAGACCGCGTGGCCGTGGCCGGACCACAGTGGGGCCAGCGGGAGGTCGCGCAGCAGGTGGTTCTCGACGAGGCGGTAGCGCTGGCCGCTTTCCGCTGCGGTGGCCGCGGCATCGGCGGCTGCCAGGAGCTGGGCGAAACCTTCGTCGGGGAGGCCTGTGGTTTTCGCCAGGGCGGTGAGGAGTTCATGGGGGCTGGCGGTGCTCGGTGCATAGGTCAGCAGGAAGGGCGCGTCGGACGGTTGGGGGGCCTGGTCGCCGCGTGGTCGGGCGGTCACCTCCAACGCGAGGGCGGTACGCAGCTGCTCGGCGAGCGGCTGTGCCCATTGCTCTTGCGCGGCACCGAAATACAGCGTGACCGGGCCGGTGAAGGCGACCTGGCCGAGCAGCGACTTCGCCGCGGCCTGGTCGTGCGTGCACGGCCGGCAGGTGGCGGAACGTTCGCCGGGCGCGATGCCGGGTGGCAGTAGCGCGGCGGCCGGGTCGACCTGGTTCGCGAGCGGGCCCGCCGCCAAGGCCGCGCGGTCCAGCGCCATCGCGAACGCATGGCGCGCGGCGGCGTCCTCGAAACGCTTGTCGGACATGGGGAAGGCCAGATAGCTGACTTCCGGCAGCGGCCACATCGCGTGCCGGTCGGCGAAATCCTGGTGCATGGCCTCGTGCCGCGCGCCGGGCACCTCGGTGGCCAGGTCGAGCGAGCCCGCCCGCACCTGGGCGTACTGCGCGACGGAATCACCCACCCTGAGCTGGATCTCGCGCACGTTGCCCGCGGCCTCCCCGACCCGCAGGAGTCGACCGCCCGAGTTCGGCTGCCATGGCCCGGCCAGCCGGAACGGCCCGTTACCGACCGGGTTGACCGCGAAGCCCGCCCAATCCCGGGAGGCCAGCACCGACGCGGGCAATGGCAGCAACGCCGGAGCGGCCAGTACGGCGGGCACCTGACCGAACGGCCGGTCGAGCACGATCCGCAAAGTGTGCTCGTCCGGCGCGCTGATCTCCTTGGCGCGCAACACTTCGGTGAGCGCGACCGAGCCGGTCCACCGCTCGGCGGCCACGGTGCGCCAGGTGTCCACGTAAGACTTCGCGGTGACCGGCGTCCCGTCGTGGAACTGGTTTCCGTTGCGTAGCTTGACCTCCCAAGTCATCTGGTCCGTGCTGGAGACCGCCTCCGCGGCCCGCAGGGTGGTCGTCCCGGTCGCCGCGTCGTAGTCGACCAGTGGTGTCCACAGCGCGCCGACGATCATCCGGCCCGTCTGGTCCCGCAGATCGGCGGGCAGCAGGCCGGCCGGTTCGCGGACACCGACCGTGAGCACGCCCGGCTCCGGCCGCTCCGACGACGCCGCGCAGCCGGTGACGCCGAGCAGCAGGACGACGAACGCGGCCACAAGGCGCACGGCACTTGCAGACCACCGGCTATTGCGAGCAGCGACCCGGTTCGGGCATGGATCACCTGGCATATCAACATCATTCACCGAGCAGCGCGCGAATCACACCGCCGAACCGGGCATCACGCCGCCTACCACGTGAAAGTTGCTCCCCAGTTCGCGATCTGGCGATATGGGTATCGCGTGCGGCCCCGGCGGCACTTACAGTGAGGCATCTCGGCGACCAGGAATCCCCTGGTCACGCCTCGCTGGGAGGTAGTTGTGCGCCGCTTGTTCTTCCGGTCGTCCCTGCTGTTGATCGCCGTGACGGCGACCCTCACCGCCACCGCACTGCCCGCCGTGGCCTGCGGGGAGGAGGACGGCCCACCGGCCGTGGCTCCGTCGGCGACGAATGCGCCCGCTGCGGAAAAGAATGTCAAAGCCGTCGGCAGCGTGCCGGACGCACAGGGCGCGATCTCGCTGCAATTCCTCCAGTACGGCGCCAGGGACGTCATGGTGGTGGCCGGCGAGTTCGGGGTCAAGACCTACGACCTCACCGCCAACCCGGCGGCCCCGAAGCTCATCGGGCAGCTCAATATGCCGGGCATGTGGGAGACCGAGGACACCGAGGTCGACCCGGTCCGCAAACGAGTCTTCCTCGCCAGGGACCCGCGCGCCTTCGGCGGCAACGTCCGCACCGGCGAGTCCGGCATCTACGTGGTCGACCTCGCCGATCCGGCGAAACCATCCGTGATGAGCTACGTCAAGGTGCCTGCGGGCCACACCACCACCTGCATCAACGACTGCCAATACCTGTGGACCGGCGGCCCGGCCAAGGCCGACAGCATGCCCGCCGAGTGGGGCGGTCGCCCGATCTGGGTCACCGACATCAGGAACCCCCGCAAGCCCAAGGTCTTCCCCAACCCGATCGAACTGGCGCGCAACGACGGCAAGACCGACTACGTGCACGACGTCCAGGTCGACCAGACCGGTGTCGCCTGGGCGTCGGGCCGCGGCGGCGTGCGCGGGTACTGGACCGAGGGCATGCACAAGGACCCGGTGACCGGCAAGCTCCGGATGGCCGCGCCGAACGACCCGGTCCCCTACGCCGGCGGCGGCATCAAGGAGACGGCCGCGCCGTCCAAGTTCATGCACAACAGCTACCGCCCGATCGGCAACCGCGCGAAGGACGGCGGCGGCACCGGCCCCTGGGGCAACGGAAACCTGATCTACGCCACCGAAGAGAGCTTCGTCGACGGCTGCGCCGGTGACGGCGTGCTGGTGATCGCGTCCCTCGAAGGGTCCTACAACGGCGAAGGCTGGCGCTCGACCCCGCAGAAACCGTACCGCCTCAACACCATCGGCACCTGGAGCGTCGCCGGCCAGGAAGGCAGCAACCCCGCCTCCGCCGACTGCTCCGCCCACTACTTCGACGTCCAGGACAAGGTCCTCGTTCAATCCTTCTACGCTCAGGGCACCCGCTTCTTGGACGTCAGCGACCCCACCAACCCCAAACAAATCGCCTACTACCGCCCCGGCGACGCAGCCGCCTGGGCCCCCTACTGGCACCGCGGCTACGCCTACGTGGCCGACAACAACCGAGGCGTAGACATCCTCCAACTCACCCGCTGACCGATCAGGTACCACGCGGCGGCGCCTGCCGGGCGCCAGGCGGCGGATGATCATCGGGGGCGCTCGACACGCGGTCGGCGGGCCGTTGTGCCAGCCCGGATGCGAAGGTCGCCGGGAGGTGACTACGTTCGCGTGCATGGATTCAGACACGCTGCCGGGAGGCGACAGCACGGAGACGCGGGTCGATCATCTCGGTCGGCGGCGGCTGTTCCGGCGCGGGCGGCGGATGCCGGTGGTGAGTCAGGCGGTCGGGAAGCTGGTCGCCGATCGGCCGGCTACCGCGGACACGATCGTGGCGGCGCCTTCTCCGCTGCAACCGATCGACCTCACCGACGACGCGCGGGTGGCGGAGGTGCTGGATCTTGCGGTGCGCGTCGGCGAGGTGGTGCTGGCTTCGGGGACGGGCGTGATCGATACGACCACCCAGGTCCGCTTCATCGCCGCCACCTACGGGCTGGCGCGCTGCGATGTGGACGTCACCTACGACTCCATCAGGATCTGGGCCGATCGCGGCCCGCGGCTGCCGCCGGCCAGTTCCATGCGGATCGTGACCTACCGGTCGCTGGACTTCACCAGGCTGGCCGCGGTCGACCGGTTGACCCGCCGCATCCGCAACGAGGTGGTCGCGCCGGAGGACGCGCGCGCCGCGCTCGACACGATCACCACGGCGCCGCACCCCTACCACCGCTGGACGGCCACCTTCGGCTGGTCGCTGCTGGCCGCGGCGATCGCCGCGCTGCTCGGTGGCGGAATCGTCGTCGCGGCAGTCAGTTTCGTCACCACGCTGGCCATCGACCGGTCCAACCGCGTGCTCAACCGCTACGGCCTGCCGTTCTTCTTCCAGCACATGGTGGGCGGTGCGATCGCCGCCACCCCTGCCGTCGTGCTCGCCACCTTGGCGGAGCCGCTCGGCATCCAGGTGGATCCGGCGCTGATCATCGCGGCCGGAATCACCGTGCTGCTCAGTGGATTACAACTGGTCGGCGCGGTGCAGGACGGGATAACCGGGGCGCCGATCACCTCGACGGCCCGCATGCTCGAGGTGATGATGATGACCGGCGGCATCATCGCGGGCATCGCGCTCACGCTGCGGGTCGGCTGGCTCTTCGGCGCCACGGTGCCGCCGATCCTGACCACACCGGCGGGCGGCATCATCGATCTGCCGGTGCAGATCGTGGCCGGTGCGGTCGCCTCGCTCGCCTTCGCGCTCGCCTGCTACGCCGAGAAGCGCGCGCTCACCGCCGCGGCGGGCAGTGGCGCCGCGGGCACCATCTGCTATCTAGTGGTTCAGGAGATCGGGTTCGGCCCGGTGCTGTCCTCGGGTGTCGCCGCGACCGTGATCGGCATGGCCGGTGGTCTGATGGCGCGCCGCTCGCTGACGCCCCCGCTGGTCGTCGCCATCGCAGGCATCACCCCGCTGCTGCCCGGTCTCAAGCTCTACCGTGGACTGTATGCGGTGCTCAACGACGAGCTGGTGCTCGGCGCGAATCAGCTGCTGCTCGCCTTCGGCGTCGGCTGCGCGCTGGCCGCGGGCGTCACCCTCGGCGAATGGTTCGACCGTACCGTTCGGCGGCCGCGCATTCTGCGGCGCTTCGGCTCGCTGCGCCGCCCGATCGTGCGCCGGATCCGGCCGCGCGGGCGCCGCAGGCCGCCGCCGATCCAATAGACCCATTGAGTGAGGCAGGTACGTGCGCCACGCACGTGAACCCGGTATGGTCATATGAGTTAGTTAGGGTAGCCATACTAGAAGGCGATCCGCAGGTGCGCGAGTGAGGTGGTTCGGATATGTCAGAGGCAACGCCGTTCTCGAAACAGATCCGTAGCGCGACCGAGCAGCAGCACGCGGAGGCCGAGAACTCGCGGTTCATGAGCGACATGCTCGGCGGGGCGCTCGGGGTCGACTCGTATCACCGCTACACCGGCCAACTCTGGTTCATCTACCGCGCGCTGGAGAGTCGCTGGGACACGCTGCGCGAGGACCCGATCGCCGGTCCGTTCATCCGGCCCGAACTGGCCCGCACCGCCGAGCTCGAACGCGACCTCGCCCACCTGATCGGCCCGGACTGGCGCGCCGGACTCGAGCCGCTGCCCGCCACCGCGGCCTACGCCGCGCGCATCGACGAGTGCGCCCGGGACTGGCCCGCCGGCTACATCGCGCACCACTACACCCGCTACCTCGGCGACCTCTCCGGCGGACAGGTCATCCGCGGTACCGCCGAGAAGCTGTGGAACCTGCCGCATCGCGGCGACGGCGTCCGCTTCTACGTCTTCGACGGTGTCGGCAACCCGGCCGCGTTCAAGCGCGAATACCGCAGCCTGCTCGACCAGTTGCCGCTCGACGATCTCGAGCGCCGCCGCGTCCTCGACGAGGGGCAGCTCGCGTTCGCGATGAACACCGCGCTGTTCCAGGAACTCGCGCAGGAGTTTCCGGCAGCTCAGTAGGCTCCCGCGCCCCGGGTCACCGCGCCGATCGTCCTGGCGATGAGTAGCAGGTCCAGCACCATGGACCAGTTCTCCACGTACGAAAGGTCCAGCCGCACCGAGTCTTCCAGTGAGAGGTCGGACCGGCCACTGACTTGCCACAGCCCGGTGACCCCCGGCTTGACCAGCAGCCTGCGCCGCATCTCGCCGTCGTAGCTGTCCACCTCACGCTGCACCTGCGGACGCGGCCCGACCACGCTCATCTCACCGCGCAGCACGTTGAAGAACTGCGGCAGCTCGTCCAGGCTGAACTTGCGAATGATCTTGCCTATCGGCGTGATCCGCGGATCGTCCTTCATCTTGAAGAAGACCGGGTTGCCACCGTGTCGCGCGATGAGCGCGTCCACGCCCGCCTCCGCCTCGACGTACATGCTGCGGAACTTGATCATCTGGAAGGGCTTGCCGCCCCGCCCGATTCGCTCGGACAGATAGAGCACCGGGCCGGGACTGGTCAGTTTCACCGCCAGCGCGATAGCCAGCATGGTCGGCGCGATCACCACCAGCACCGCGGCCGCGAAGCACATGTCGAACACCGCCTTGCCGGTCGACTTGGCGCGGTCGTATTGCGGTTTCGCGATGTGCAGCATCGGCACACCCGCGACGAAACGATTCGTCAGCCGAGTACCTGCGATATCGACGACGCCCGGCGCGACGATCAACTCGACGCCGAGCGGGTCGAGTTCCCAGGCCATCCGCCGCAATTCGACCGGGCCGAGGTGGTCGGTCGCGGTGACCGCCACGGTGTCGGCACCACTGCGGCGCACCGCGTCGAGCACCGTGCGGTCGCTGCCGACCACGGAGAACGTGTGCCCCGAGGGTTCCCGGATGTACTCGGTGATCTCGTTGAGCCCGTTCGGAATACACACACCGACCACCCGGTAACCCGAGGCCGGGTCGCGGGCGAAGGCATTGGCCATCGCCTGCGCCGCCTCCGCGCAGCCGACGACGAGCACCGAGGTCCGATACTCCCCCTGGGCGCGCTGCTGTCGCGCGTGGATCCGCCACAGCAATCTGTTGAGCATCAGCCCGAACAGACCGAGCGGTAGTGCAATCGCCAAATAGCCACGAGCGAACTCGATCTGGAACACCAGCGACAAGATCGCGAGCACGCCGAACAGTCGCAGCGTCGCGGCGACCAAGCGCCGGTACTCCTCGCTGCCGCTGCCCACCACCTGGGGCGACCGGGTGTTGCCCACCGCGAGGAAGCCGGCCCAGCTCAGCGCGAGCACGCCGGAGACGACCGTGTACCCCACTTCGTAGGGCAGATGCCAGGCCAGCGGCGGCGCGGCGGGCCCGCCGAACCGGATGATCTGCGCCAGCGCCACCGCGACCACGATCACGGCGAAATCTGTTGCGCCTATTCGTTTTACGTATTCGGCCTGCCATCGTTCACGCTCGGAGCGCGGCATGCTGTGCGGCGATCGACGATAGTCCAGATCGTCGTCGTCGGTGAGCTCGAAGCTCATGGAAACGCACCTCCCCCTGGGAGAGAAGAAAACTAGCCCCCCGATCTGCGTTGACCGGTCCCCGCGACATCATCCTGACGCCTCGGATGTCCGTCCTTCGGCGGCCAGAAGCCGATTGTTACAGAACACAATCCGTTTCACATGTCGAATCATCAGGGCCGCAAAGTGTTCCACGGAGTAGCCGACAGAGTAACGGTCGGTTTTCCGCCCCGGTACGTTTCCGGCGGTCGGTGGCACAGGAGGCCAGGTCGCGAACCTCCGCTATCCGCAGGCGAATTCATCCGACGGGGGCAGAACCACCAATCCACCCGGTAGCCATCCGGAAGCTACTCGTCGGAAACAGGCCAAAATTACCGGAAATTACTTTCAGACCAGTCGATTTCAGCTACGACACGCGGGGCATTCGTTGTAACGTCTCACTGGATCGGGTCGACTTCAGGGGTGCGCCGGCAATGCGCCGGAGGTACGGCTCTCGGCAGAAGGTGGGCTTCGTTGTTATGTCGACTGTGTGATTCCGAGCGCTTGACGAGCGTGCTCGATTTGGGAGCGACGCCGCCGTGCGAGAAATTTCTCGCGGCGGACGAACTCGACCTTCCCGAACCAACCTACCCGCTGCATCTGCGGCTGTGCACGGACTGTCTGCTATTGCAGATTCCGGCGTTGATCACTCCCGCGGAGACGTTCACCGAATACGCGTATTTCTCGTCGTACTCCGACAGCTGGGTGCGGCACGCGCAAACCTTTGTCGCACAGGCGATCGAGCGGCTCGACCTGACCGCGCAGTCCTTCGTCGTCGAGGTGGCGAGCAACGACGGCTACCTGCTGCGGCACGCGGTGGCGGCGGGCATCCCCTGCCTCGGCGTGGAACCCTCGGTGAACGTCGGCGACGCCGCGCGGGCGGCGGGCGTACCCACCGAGACCACCTTCCTGGACGAGGACTCCGCCGCGAAGATCCGTGCGGCACACCGGCCCGCGGACCTGGTGGTCGCCAACAACGTCTACGCGCACGTGCCCGATCTGCGCGGCTTCACCAGGTCGCTGCGCGAACTGATGGCCGACGACGGCTGGCTCTCCATCGAGGTGCACCACGCGCTGAACCTGCTGCGACTCGGCCAGTTCGACACCATCTACCACGAGCACTTCCAGTACTACACCGTGCATTCGGCGCAGCGGGCGCTGGCGACGGCCGGTTTGTCGGTCGTCGATGTCGAGCTACTGGACACCCACGGCGGCTCGCTCCGCCTGTGGGCCCGCCCGACGGCGCTCGGCGCCACGCCGACCAGCCGGGTAGCCGACGTGCTCCAGCTGGAACGGGATGCGGGCCTGCACCAGGCCGACGGCTACACCCAGCTGCGCCCGCGCACCGAGGCGGTCCGCCACGACCTGCTGCGCTTCCTGCTCGACCAGCGCGCCGCGGGCAAACGCGTCGTCGGCTACGGCGCACCGGGCAAAGGCAACACCCTGCTCAACTACTGCGGCATCCGCACCGACCTGCTCGAGTACACCGTCGACCGGAACCCCTACAAGCACGGACGCTTCACCCCCGGCACCCGAATCCCGATCCACGCACCCGACCGGATCGAACTCGATCGACCGGACGTCGTGCTGGTGCTGCCGTGGAATCTCGAGACCGAGATCACCGCGCAACTGCGCCACATCGCCTCGTGGGGAGCCGAATTGGTCTACCCGCTTCCGGCACTGCATCGTGCCGATCTCACCAGTCACAACGAAGTGAACAGCGCTACACATTCAGGAAAGACAGGGAGGGGAGCGCGATGAAGGTTGTGCTGTTCTGCGGCGGGTACGGCATGCGGATGCGTGACGGGACCGATGACATGATTCCGAAACCCATGCAGCTCGTCGGCCCACGACCGCTGCTGTGGCATGTGATGCGTTATTACGCGCACTACGGGCACAAGGAATTCATCCTGTGTCTCGGCTACGGCGGTCTGCACATCAAGAATTTCTTTCTGACCTACCAGGAATCGGTGTCCAACGACTTCGTCATGCGGGACGGCCGGGTGGAAATGCTGCGCTCCGATATCAGCGACTGGCAGATCACCTTTGTCGACACCGGCCAGGAATCGCCCATCGGCGAGCGGCTGCGCCGGGTCCGTGACCACGTCGGGGACGACGAGCGTTTCCTGGCCAACTACGCCGACGTGCTCACCGACGCACCGCTGGACGACATGATCGAGAAGTTCACCGAGTCCGGCGCGGCCGCCTCGATGATGGTGGTGCCGCCGCAGTCGTCGTTCCACTGCGTGGACATGACGCCGACCGGTGAGGTGAAGGAGATCATGCCGGTGTCGCGAATGCCGTTGTGGGAGAACGGCGGTTACTTCGTGCTGAACCAGGAGATCTTCGATCTGCTGCCGCCGGGCGGCGATCTGGTCGCCGACGCGTGCGGCACGCTGGCCGGCCAGGGACGGCTGTACGGCTATCGGCATCTCGGCTTCTGGAAGCCCGCCGACACCTTCAAGGAGCGCGCCGAACTCGACGCGGGTTACCGCAGCGGCGCGCGGCCCTGGATGGTCTGGGAGCACGCGTGATCCGACTCGGCGTCGGAGCGGTCGCCGAGATCGCGGTGCTCGGTGCGCACTGCGACGACATCGCCATCGGTATGGGCGCGACGCTGCTCACGCTGGCGCGCGCGAACCCGGGTCTGCGGGTGCGCGCCCTGGTCCTGTCCGGCGGCGGGACCGCACGGGCGGACGAGGAAAGCCTTGCGCTGGCGGCGTTCTGCCCGGGTGCCGAGGTCGACCTCACCGTGCTCGACCTGCCCGACGGCCGAGCCCCGGCGCACTGGGACCGAATCAAGGACGCGCTGAGCGCTTTTCGTGGCAGCACCGAACCGGATCTGGTCTTCGCCACGCAACGCGGCGACGCCCATCAGGATCATCGGCTGCTGGCCGAGTTGGTGCCGACCGAGTTCCGCGATCACCTCGTGCTCGGCTACGAGATCCTCAAGTGGGAGAGCGACACTCCCACACCGAGCGTGTACCACCGGCTCCCCGCGGCGCTCGCCGAGGAGAAGGCCCGGCTGCTACTGAAGCACTATCCGTCCCAGGCCCACCGGGACTGGTTCGACGAGCAGGCGTTCACCGGCCTGACCCGGCTGCGCGGCGTGCAATGCCACGCCGGGCACGCCGAGGCATTCGTGCTCGACAAGGCCGTCATCGATTTCGGAGGTTCGTAAGCCATGCGGGTACTCGTCACCGGACACCAGGGGTATCTCGGCACCATCATGGTGCCGGTCCTGCGGGCCAACGCGCACGACGTGGTCGGTCTGGACGCCGGTTTCTTCGCCGACTGCATCCTCGGCGACCTGCCGGGCGATCCGCCCGGCCTGGCGGTGGACCTGCGCGATGTGACCGTCGACCAGTTACGCGGCTTCGACGCGGTCATCCATCTCGCCGCGCTGTCCAATGATCCGCTCGGCGCGCTGGCACCCGAGATCACCTACGCCATCAACCATCACGCGTCGGTGCGGCTGGCCCGGCTCGCCAAAGAGGCCGGGGTGCGGCGGTTCCTGTACGCCTCCACCTGTTCGGTCTACGGCGCCGCGGGCGCGGATCTGGTCACCGAGGACGCACCGTTGCGTCCGATCACCCCGTACGCGGAGAGCAAGGTGCGGGTCGAGGACGATGTCGCCGCGCTCGCGGACTCCGGCTTCTCCCCCGTATTCCTGCGCAACGCAACGGCATTCGGCTTCTCGCCACGGTTGCGGGCCGACATCGTGCTCAACAACCTGGTCGGCTACGCCACGCTGACCGGCGAGGTGAAGGTGCTCTCCGACGGCACGCCGTGGCGGCCGCTGGTGCATGCCCGCGACATCGCGTGGGCCTTCGCCAACTGTCTCACCGCTCCCCCGGCGGCGATCCACTGCCGCGCCTTCAACATCGGCACCGAGGCCAACAACTTGACCGTCGCCGAGATCGCGCAGGCGGTGGTCGAGGCGGTGCCCGGGTCGCGACTGAACATCACCGGCGAGAGCGGCGCCGACCCGCGCTCCTATCGGGTCGACTTCTCGGCGGCCCGCGCCGCCATCGGATTTCGCGCGCTGTGGACCGTGCAGGCCGGGGCAGACGAGCTGTTCCAGGAGTACACCGCACGTGGCCTCACCTACGACGACTTCTTCCAGAAGTTCACCCGGCTGCCGCACCTGGAGAAGTTACGCGACAGCGGGGTGCTCGATGGGTCGATGCGCCGGATACAGCCCGGACCCGCTCGTGTTCCAGCCACCTAGGCGGGCGACAGCGTCGACGGCGGTCGGCCACCGTACCGTGGCGTGCGGCCCGTACCGGCACGCAACGGAAGGCCGGTGATGGTTCCCCTCGATAGCGGCCACCCCTGCCGGGGCTGCGGGAGCACCGAGCTCACCACGGTGCTCGATCTGGGCATGGTCCCGGCCGCGGACTACTTCCCGCCGCTGGCCGCCCCGGTCGGCCTCGCCGAGACGGCGCATCCGCTGCGCATGGATCGGTGCGCACGCTGCGAGCTCGCACAACTGGCCGAGGACGACACCCGCACGCAGGAACCACGCGGCATCGAGCCCGCGGCGTTGCGCGAGCAAGCGGCCGACGCCGTCGCACGGGTCGCCGAATCCGGTCTGCTGCAAGGGAACACGGTGCGCGAGTTCGGCAGCCCGCACGGGGGCACCTGGGTGCCCCTGCTGACCGAGCGCGGCTACACCCCGACCGACGGTGTCGCCGATGTGGTGCTCGACTGCTTCGGCCTGATGCACGAACCCGACCAGCGTGCGGCCTTCGCCGAGCGGGCGGCGGCCACCGCACCCGACGGTCTGCTGTTGATCCAATTCCATTCGCTGGCCACCATCGTCGCCTCGCGTCAGTGGAACGCATTGCGGCACGGGCACTTTGCCTACTATTCGCTGTCCGCGCTGAGCCGATTGCTGGCCGCCGCGGGCATGAGCGTCACCACCGCGTGGCGGTTCGACCTGTACGGCGGCACCGTGCTGGTCGGTGCGCGCCACGGCAAGCATCGCCCCGACGCGGCGGCGCGCGAAATTCTTGCCCGGGAGTCCGCCTACACCGAGGTCGCCGCCGTCCGCAGCCTTCAGCGGGCTGCCGACGCACATGCCGAGGCGTTGCGCCGCTGGCTCACCAGGCATGCGGCACAGGGCGATCGGGTGTTCGCCTACGGCGCGGCCTCGCGTGCGGTGGCGCTGTTCAGTCTGGCGGGTGTCGATCGCGGGTTGATCGTCGCCGTCGCCGACGCGTCGCCGGCCAAGCAGGGCCGCCGGATGCCGGGCACCGACGTGCCGATCATCGCGCCCGACGAACTGGTCACGGCCCGGCCGGATCTCGTGCTGCTGACGCTGCCCGATCTGCTGCCGGAGGTCCGCGCGCGCTACCCGGAACTCGACGGCTGCTGGATCGTCGACGACCCGGCCGACACCACCGTACAAGGAGGCTGAGTTGCTCCGAATTCGCTGTCCCCCTAGCGCATTCCCGCCCGCTTGCTCGATGCGCTTGATCTGACATGATTCGATTTACCGAACACCTGATCGCCACAGATGATCGATGAGTTCTTCGCTCCCGCGTGTCGGGGAGCGGGCGTCGAGCGAACGACCACGCTCGGCCAGGTGTGTGTGCAGAGGGGACAAAACCTGATGAGGGATATCACGCAGCAATGCAGCCGTTGCGTTCGTATGTTCGCGATCGCCACCGTGGTGGCGTCGGGGCTGGCTTTGGGAATAGGCACCGCGGGAGCGGTCGTCGACAGCAGTAACCAGATCGTCGATCAGAAGGATCGTTCGATCGAGGCGATCCAGTCCGACACGCGAATCGACTTCGTGCCGCCGTTGGACGGAAACGCGTTGACCCGCGAGTGGTTTCACAATGGCGAGGCGGCATACAAGATCGCCGGGCCGAACGCCGAGGACTGGCGCGGGCACATCACCATCGGCTACCAGGTCGGCTATCCGGCGACCCTGAGCGGGCGGTTGAAGTTCAACTACTCGACGCCGGGTCTCGGGGTGGACCTCGGCAGCGACGGCGCGACTTTGAAGCTGGAGGGGCTGATCCCCCGGGCCGGCGTCGAGATCGAGGTCGGCTTCGGCCCCGGCATCCAGACGGTCGAATGCGCGGGCGGCGATGTTTCCGGCGCCGCGGGCTTCCTGCGTATGTCCGGCTTCCACGGCACCGTGACCGGCGTGGTCGGGCAGACCACGATCCGGCCGTTCGTCAAGGTGGTCAGTTCCAGTGGTGACGCCGTGTACACCTACGGGCGGCTCTGGTCGATCTGAGGCGATCGCGATCAGGTGATCTTTCAACAGAGAAACCGCCCCGCACTGCGGGGCGGTTTCTCTGTTTCTCGGACGCGCTCAGACCACTGATCGGACGGTGCTCAGACCAGCAGATCCGGCCGGTTCCGCACCGTGGCCACCGTGCGAACTCGTAAGCGGTACAACGCCGCCCGCGCCAAGCGGGTATCCCCCGCCAGCACGTCGCCGCGGCTCACCAGGTGCGGATAGTCCCCCGCGATGCGGTGATGGAACCGGTACATGTCGGTCAGCTTGCTCACCGTCGAGGTGCGGCTGCACAGATTGAACGACGAATTGCGCCAGGCCGCAAGGATTTCCGACATCCCGAAGAACGCGCCGAACGACGACACCCTGGCGAACAGGTCGACGTCCATCGGGAACACCAGATCGCCGCGCAACCCGCCGACCAGGTCGAAGTGCTTGCGATAGAACATCGCCGCCGCCGTCGGCCCGAAATCGGCCGGACCGCGCCGCACGATCACCCTGGCCAGGGCCCGCGCGGTCTGCTTGCCGAGCAAACCGGCCAGCCCGAGGCCGGTTTCGAGCACCTCACCCGCCTCGTCGATCACCTCGAAGCGACTCGACGAGATGGCGATCGACGGATCACCGACCATCACCGCGAGCTGGGCGGCCAGCGCACCGGGCCGCAGCACATCGTCGGCACAGACCACCTTGATCAGGTCCCCGGTCGACGCGGTGATCGCCTTGTTCCAGTTGTCCCCGATCGGTAGCACGGTGTCGTTGCGCAGCACGCGAATTCGCGGGTCGTCGATCGCATGCGCGATGTCACCCGTCTCGTCGGTGCTGGCGTTGTCCAGCACCAGGAGTTCGAAGTCCACGTCCTGATCGAGCACCGAGCGCAGCGTCGCGGCCAGCGTGCGTCCCGAGTTGTAGGCAGGCACGCAAACCGACAAACTAGCCATGATCTATCCCCCTAGCTGATGGCCCGGCCGCACCGGTCCGCTTTCCACCAGCCGGCAGACCCGTTCGAGCCCGGCCCGGCTGGCGTCGATCTGCTGGACGGCCTTCTGCTGCAACGTGTCCCGCACCGTCGGCGCCTCGGACCACGACTCTGCCACGGCCGTGGTCAGCGTCCGGTCCAGCGCGGGGTCGTCGAGGTGCACGATCCGCAGTCCGGTGCCGAACATCTGGCGCAGCCCGTGGAACTTGTCGTCGTAGTACTCCGACGCGGTGATGCCGACGGCCGGAATGCCTTGGGACAGTGCGAAAACCGCGAGATGATAGGCGCTGGTGACCAGCACCCGGCAGCCCGCGACCTGACGCGCCACATCCTCCGGCGTGCCGCCACGGCCGATGGCAGGCTTGGCGCACTCCGCTCCGGCGAGCAGCGGCAAGGTGGATAGTCGATCCTCGGACGCGTATTCGGAGATGATCAGCGGCACCACCCCGGCGTCGAGCTGACCCGCGCAGGCGCGGACCACCCGGCCGAGCGTGGCCTGCGCGGCCGCGCTGACCCGCGAATAGTCGGCCACCCGCAGGCACAGCCCGATATCCGCGCCGATCTTGGCTTGCCGCAGGCGGTAGCCGAACTCGATCGCGTCGTCACCGGTGACCAGCACCCGCTCCGGTGCGACGCCGAAGCGCGACAACAGTTCCGGGCCACGCCTGGCTTCGCGCAGGGCAAGGAAATCGACGCTGGGCAGCACCTCGGCCGCGCGCCGCACCAGCGCCGGATCACGCAGCGGCCCGAGGCCCTGGCCGACCAGGGCCGTCGGGATGCCCCGCGACCGCGCGTGTTCGAGCAGATTCAGCGTCCGGTGTGCCTGATAGCGGTCGACGTCGGTCATGTAGCCACCGCCGAGGGCGAGCACCAGGGAGGCCTGTTCGACGGCGGCCGGGATCTCCACCGGGAACTCGGTCTCCTCCGGTGTCGCGACGTGTTCGGTGCGGCCGGGGCCGTCCGCGCGGCGCCGGGCGGCCGAGCGCAGCGCCCGCAGCCGGTCCTTCGGTCCGTCGGTCGCGGCCCGCCAGCGCAGTGCGGCCGGACCGACCAATCGTGTTCCGGCCGTACGGGATAGGCGGCCGGGCCACCCGTCACGGCCCCAGCTCCAGTCGGGCCCGCACAGCGGTTCCGCCTCGGGCATCAGCGCCTGCAAGATGCCGGGTTGATGGGTGAGCACGCCGATCCTGGCGCGCGGCCAGCGTGCCCGCAGCCGCTCGACGGTCACCGCCATCATCGCGATGTCGCCGCGGTTACGCAGCCAGTACTCACCGTTCTCGACCAGCACTCGGATATCGCCCTCGGCGATAGCGGCGCGCTCGGCCTCGGAACCTACGGTCCCCACTGTCCATGTCCTCCCGCCAGTCCCCCGCGGGTCGGTCCGTGCCGAGCACGAACTCGTTGTGAAATCTACCTCACGCTATGCATCGCGGCTACCGGACCGAGGGTTACCCGCCAGCGCCGAGCTACTTACTCCGTTGCGCGCGAAGCTGCTTCGTGCCGACCGGATTGTTTGGTTATCCGCCCGGTGTAGAGCGCGCCGAGCGACGCACCGGCGAATGCCGTGCAATAGTCCACCAGCTCGTCCATCGGCAGGGTCACCCGCCCGCCCTGCTTCTCCACGAGGACCCGCTCGAGCATGCCGACGACCGAGAGCGCGTAGATGTCGACCAGTTCGGCGGGCGGCCGCGCTTCGGGGCGGGCCTCGGTGGCGGTCGCGGCCACCAATCGCGCGAATCGCCACAGCGCCTCGCGCATGCGGTGTTCCGCGCCCGCGCCGGTCGGCTCCACGAAGACGATGCGGAGTGTGCGCGGATCCTCGGCCAGCGCGGTGAGGTAGGTGCCGATGCCCGCGCGCAGCTTGCGGGTCCCCTCGGCGGGCACGGCGGCAACGGCGCGGGCGACCGCCTCGAACAGTTCGTCGATGACGCGGTCGAAGACCGCGGCGAACAACTCCTTGGTACCGCCGAATGATTCGTAGAAGTACCGGTCGGTGAGCCCGGCCGCCCGGCACAGGTCTTTGACGCCGGTCGCCGCGTAGCCCTGGGTGCCGAACAGCTCGAGGCCGGCGTCGAGCAGTTTGCCCCGCCGCGCGGCGACCCGATCCGCCGCGCCGACGCCGCCGTAGGGCCGCACCGGTCGTCGCTGTTTGGCGTCGCCGCTCATCGCTGGACCTTTCCCGTCATCTCCGCATTGTCTCCCATGGCGAGCGACCATCTGCTAAATATGACTATCAGGATAGTCAGAAATGCGAACGGGGTCGTGCAGTGACAGCTCACTATCGGGACAGCGCGGTCAGCAGGCGATCGGTACTGCGTGGCGCGGCGGGTCTGGCAGGCGCGGCCGGCTTGGCGGCGACGGCGGGTCCGGCGGCGGCACAGGGGGCACGCAGGCGAAACGGTCCGCCGCGCAATACGGTCGCGGTCTTGGGCGCGGGCATCGGCGGACTCACCGCCGCGCACGAGCTCGCCGAGCGCGGCTTCCAGGTGACGGTGTTCGACCGCAAGGAGCTGGGCGGCAAGTCACGCACCATCCCGCTGCCCGGCACCGGCGGCGGCGGACGCGCCCCGCTACCGGGTGAGCACGGCGCCCGTGGCTTCACCTCGTTCTATCACCACGTGCACGACACGATGCGCCGTATTCCGCTGCCGGGCACGCGGAACACGGTGCACGACAACCTGGTTCCGTTCTCGGTCAACGACCCGCGCTACCCGCGCGCCGGAAATCTGCCGGACGGCTTCCCGCTCATGTTCGGCTTCTACTTCGATCCACGGCAGGCGCTCACGCCGGATGGCTTGCAGCGCATACTGGTCGAAGTCTTCCTGAAGAACAACCTCATCCCGCTCCCCGAAGCCATCCACATGGCAGGCCGGGTCGTCACCTACCTGACCTCCAGCGAGGAGCGCAGGTTCGGCCAGTGGGAGCACGTGAGCTGGTGGGATTTCGTCGACGCCGGGACCCGGTCGGCCCAGTTCCAGGCCCTCGCCGCAACGGGATTGACGCGCGCGCTGGTCGCCGCGAAGGAGTACGTCGCCAGCACCAGGACGATGGGCAACATGATGGAGGGCTTCTTCATCGCCCTGCTCCAGGAGCTCACCGGCGGCCCCAAGGTGTACGAGGTGCTCAACGGCCCGACCAACGAGGCCTGGCTGGATCCGTGGATCACGCTGCTGCGCGACATGGGCGTCGAGTTCCGGCCCGGCCATGCGCTCGACGGCTTCGAGGTGGCCGGCGACCAGCTCGCCGGCGCGCGAATCCGCATGCCGGACGGCACAACTCGACTACACAGTGCCGACTGGTACGTCTGCGCGGTACCGACGGATCGCGCGCGGCGACTGTGGTCGCCCGAAATCCGTGGCCTGGACCCGGATCTCGCGCGGATGGACGAGCTCACCCTCGACTGGATGACCGGCTTACAGATGTTCGTCAGCGAAAAGCTGGAACTCGGCGCGGGATACAACATCTACCTCGACGCGCCGTGGCGCCTGACCTCGTACTCCCAGCGTGCGTTCTGGGAAGTCGACTACGCCGCGAAGTACGGCGACGGCACCGTCCTCGACGGCCTCACCATCGACATCGCCGACTGGGATACCCCGGGCATTCTGTTCGGCAAAACCGCCAAACATTGCACCCGCGAAGAGATTTACCAGGAGACCTGGGCACAGCTCACCGCCGCGCTCAACGACGACGGCCGAGTTCAGTTGAAGGACGGTATCGTCCGGGACTGGCTGCTCGATCCAGGCATCAGCTGGCAGGACGGCCGGAACCACAACGATGAACCGTTGCTGGTCAACACGATCGGCTCCTGGGCGGCACGGCCCAACGCGTACACGAAGATCCCGAACCTGTTCCTCGCCGCCGACTATGTGCGGACCAATTTCGACCTGGCGACCATGGAGGGCGCCAACGAGGCGGGCCGCGCCGCGGTGAACGCGCTGCTCGACGCCGCGGGATCCACCGCGCAGCGGGCCACGCTGTTCACCCGCGACTCGATTCCGGCGTTCGAACCGCTGCGTCAGATGGACGCCGCTCGCTACCGCGCAGGGCAGCCGAATCTGTTCGATCTCGGTTGAATTCTCGGTTGCTCGCCGACTGCCCGCCAGAAAAGCCTCGGTCCCCTAGACTTTTGCGGGAGAGACGGGTTCACCGACAGCGACTCGTCCGCCATCACCGCCAGTAGGGGGCATGGGTGACGGGAAGTACCGAGATCGTCCGGGTGCACATGACAGGATCCGAGTGGTTCGCGTCGGCGCCGGGTGGGCTCAACCGGTACTTCACCGAGCTGTTCCACGCGCTCGCCAGGCAGCCCGGTGCGGAGGTGTCCGCCGCGGCTTTCGGCGCGCCCGCCTCCGGTGCCCGATCATGGGGCGAGCTGGGCGGTTCCACGGTGCGCCGGGCCCGCACCGCCTTCCTCGATCGCGACCGCCTGCACCCCGGCACGGTGCTCGACCGGCACTTCTGCCTCTACGGGCCGGCTGCCGTCGCCCGGCACGGACGGCTGCCGCTGGTCGTCCATTTCCATGGGCCGTGGGCGGCGGAGAGCCGACTCACCGGGCAGAGCGCGACGGCGGCGCGCGCGAAGTATGTGATCGAACGCCTCCGCTACCTCGGCGCCGACCGATTCGTGGTGCTGTCCAACCACTTTCGTGAGATACTACATACCGACTACCGGGTTTCCCTGGACCGTATCGCGGTCATCCCGCCCGGTGTAGATCTGAAACGGTTCCACGCCTCCCCTATCCGGCCCGAGACGCCGACCGTACTGTGCGTGCGCAGGCTCGAACGCCGGATGGGGATCGACACCCTGCTGCGCGCCTGGCCCGATGTGCTCGATGAACATCCGACGGCGCGACTGGTAATCGTCGGCACCGGCACGGCCGAGACCGAATTGCGCGCCGCCGCAACACCACTCGGTGACACCGTCGAGTTCGCCGGACACGTCGACGATCAGCGCCTCACCGAGCTCTACGAACAGGCGCAGCTGACCGTGGTGCCCACCACCGCGTTGGAAGGCTTCGGCCTGATCGCGCTCGAATCGCTGGCGGCGGGGCGCGCGCCGATCGTCACCGACTGTGGCGGACTACCGGATTCGGTGCGCGGGCTCGATCCGTCGCTCGTCGTGCCCGCCGGTGCCGCCGACGCGCTCGGGGCGCGCCTGGTCGCCGGATTGCACGGCACCGTGCCCACCCCCGCACAATGCCGGGCTCACGCGGAGACCTTCTCCTGGGATGTCACAGCCGAGCGGCATCTCGCGATGTACCGGGCAATCAGGCAATGACCACGGCACTGTTCGTGGCCCACACCGCGGCGCCGTCCGGCGCCGAGCTCGCCACCTTGCGACTGATCTCGGCCCTGCGCGACCAGGGGCGGCTCGGCGTCGCCATGGTCTACACAGAGGACGGCCCCATGGTCGAACGGATGCGCGCACGCGGGATCGAAACCCGCGTGCTGCGTGGCCGATTCGACAGCCGGGCGATGACCATCGGTTCCGGCCCGCTCCGTCTGATTGCCGGATTCGCCGGTCTGCTGCGGCTCGGCTGGTCGCTCGGCGCGACCGCCAGGGAGCTCGGCGCGCACGTGGTGGTGGCGGAGAGCAGCAAGGCGCTGGTGATGGGTGCGGTGGCCGCGCGGCGCGCCCGCGTTCCGCTGGTCTGGCAGGTGCACGATCGGCTCGCCCGCGACTACTTCGGGCGGCTGCCCACCCTGGTGCTGCGGCTGCTCGGGCGGCTGTTCAGCCGTGGCTATCTCGCCAACAGCCGCACCACGCTGGCCACCCTGCCGGTCGGCCGCAGGCCCGCACTGGTGGCCTATCCGGGGGTCGAACTCGGCCCCGATCTCCCCCGTCGGGATCAGCGTCCGCCCGCCGACACCGTGGTCGCCGTGGTGGGCCGGTTGTCACCATGGAAGGGCCAGGACGTGCTGCTCCGCGCCCTCGCCGCCACGAAAGTCCGCCCGCGCCAAGTGTTTCTGATCGGTGGTACCTTCTTCGACGAGGAGCCGTACCGCGCCGAACTCGAACGTCTCGCCCGCGATCTCCAGTTGCCGGTAACTTTCACCGGCCACGTCGACGACCCGGCCGAATACCTGCGCGACACCGACATCCTGGTGCACAGCTCGGTCCTTCCCGAGCCGTTCGGCCAGGTGGTGGTCGAGGGCATGCACGCGGGCTGCGCCGTCATCGCCAGCACGCCGGGTGGTCCCGCCGAGATCGTCCAGCCCGGCGTCGACGGGCTACTCGTACCGGGCGGCGACGAACGGCAACTCACCACCGCACTCGACACCCTCATCGGCGACCCGGCACTGCGCACCGCGCTGGCCACGGCGGCCCGCACGCGCGCCACGGACTTCGACATCACCGAAACGGCGCGTACGGTCGCCACCTTCCTCTTCGACATCGCACAACGCAACGGCGCGGCGGGCACCCCCCATTCAGCAGAGAGAGCCCCGCATGGCTGAACACGCGGACCAGGACAACCCGGACCGTTCACCCGCTCCATCCGGAGCACACCGCCTGAATATCAAGCGCCGCCACGGCTTTCTCGGGATCGTTCGCGACATCGGCTATGTCAGCTTCGGCAAGTACGGGCAGTACGTCGTCACCATCGTGACCGTGCCGCTGATCGCCCGCGTGCTCGGCGCGCACGGCCTCGGCCTGCTCGCGATCGGCATGTCGGCCTATTTCATCGGCTCGCTGCTGGTCGATCTCGGCATCACCTCGTACCTGGCCGCGCGGGTGCACGACGCGGGCCTCGGCGACGACCGGCTCGCGCGCATCAACCAGCTGCGCGGCGACTACCTGGCCATCCGCACGAGCACCCTCGGCGTCCTCGGCGCCGCACTGCTGCTCAGCTACGCGCTCGGCGCACCGGTTCACCTGGAGATGATCCTGCTCGGGCTGTTCGCGGGCGGCTTCTGGTCGGTGTCGGAAGACTGGCTGCTCATCGGCCAGGGGCGCTTCGGCGCCTCCACCGCCTATCAGGCCGTCGGCCGCATCGGGTACCTCGTGCTGCTCGTTGCGGTGCTCCCCCGCGTGCCCAATGCCCAGGTCGCGGTGCTGTGCCTGCTCGTCTCGTCTATTCCGACCGTGCTGCTTACCTGGTGGGATTCGTTGCGCACCTTCGGGCTGCCGTCGCGACCGCGCGACGTGCGGACCGTGTTGCATACCGGCGCACCGGTTTTCACTTCCCGTCTCTTGGTGACCACCTATGGGCAGGGTGCGGCGGCGGTGTACTCGGGCGTGCTGGACGCCGTCTCGCTCGGTCTCTACTCGGCGGGTGACCGGTTGGTCCGCGCCATCCAATCCACCCTGGATCCCATCGGTTTCGCCCTGCTACCGCGGATGGCGCGCAAGAGCGCCGACGACAACTTCTGGCGGCACGCACTCCAGGCGCTGGCCGCCTGTGTCTGTACCGCGACGGTGGCGGCCGCCGCGGTATGGCTGGCCGCGCCGATGCTGATCCATCTGGTGTTCGGCAAGGACTTCACCGCCGCGATCGACCTGCTGCGGGTGGAGACGTTCGTGCTGCCCGCGACGGCGATCACCTCGTTCGTCACCACCGCCGTGCTCCCGGTGCGCCAGGACACCACCGGCGTACTGATCGGGGCGGTGCTCGGCACCTGCGTGGCGGCCACGGCACTGGCCATCGCGTTCCGCACCCACTCGGTGTGGACGTTGGTCTACGGCACCGTGATCGTCGAATTCACCGTCGCCGCTTGGTATCTGCTCAGGATCCGCACACTCATCCGCCGTGAGCGGGTAACACCCGCTCCGGATCCCGCGATTGTGCTGATGCGGGAGGACGGCGGGACATGAGAATTCTCTATCTTGGCGACGACTGGGTCGGCAGCAATGCCCACTCACTGGCCGACGGCTTCCGACAGGCCGGGCACGACGTGGTGGTCATCGACACGACCCGGGTCACCCTGCCGGCCAGGCTCTCGCCGCCCTGGGTGTATTCGAAGCTGGCCCGCAAGCGCGCGCCGTGGAACGTGGCCGGGTTGCACGCCGACATCGACCGGGCCGCGGCCGCGTTCCGGCCGGACATGTTGTTCGCGTTCAAGAGCATTCACCTCGACCAGCGCAGGCTGTTGGACGTCCCCGCGCGGCTGCACGTGCACTACAGCCCCGACGACGTCGCGAACCCCGAGAATGTCAGCGCGGAATACCTTGCGCACGAGGCCGACTGGGACCACATCGTCACCACCAAGCGCCACAATGTCGCCGAACTGCGCGACCGCGGCGCCCGCGCCGTCACCTTCGTGCGCAGCGCCTACGACCCGGCCTGGCACCACCCCACCGCGCGGCGCGGCACCCGGCAGTTCCTCGTCGGCTTCATCGGCGTGTGCCGCCCGGACCGCCGCGCCGATCTGGTCGGGCTCGCCCGCACCCACGGCCCCCGCATGCTGGTGCGCGGGCCGGGCTGGCGCCGGGTGCCCGAATTGCGCGCCACCGGCGCCGAAGTCGGCGGCGCCGTGTACGGCGAACGCTACTCGGAGGTGGTCGCCAGCGTCACCGCCAACCTGGTCCTGCTCAACTCCGACAACCGCGATACGCACACCTGCCGCACCTTCGAAGTGCCCGCCGCCGGTGGGCTTTTCGTCGGCGAACGCACCGACGAGCACGCCGAACTACTCCAGGACACCAGCGAGTGCTTCCTGTTCAGCGCGGCCGACGAGCTGACCGCCATCCTGGACTGGTGCGCCGCGCATCCCGACAAGGCGGCCGCGGTGGCCGAGGCCGGATACCAGCGCATCGTCGCGAGCGAGCACCGCTACGTCGACCGGGCGCGCGAGATCGTGCGTGGGGTCAGTGACGGCTCATGACGGCCACCACTGAGGTCCTGCTTATCGCGCTCGCGCTGGCCACGATCGTGGTGGCGGCCAGCACGATTCCCGGCGTCGCGCGGGTGTTCCTCATCGCGCAGGCGGCGTTCTGGTCACTGTCCTATCTGGCGCGCCCGCTCGTGCTGCTGTGGGTGCAGCCCGAACCGCACTTCGGTGACAATGTGGCGGACCCGCGGCTGGCCCAGTTCGGCTACGACCGCGGCATCGCGCTGGTGCTGGAGCACGTTGCCTTCGGCCTCTGGGTCTACGCGGGACTCGTTGTCGCCTATGCGTTCTGGGCTCGGCGGCACCCACCGGTCAAGCTGCCCGCGCTGACCGGCGATCCGAATTTCGTGCCGACCCTGGTGGCCACCTACGGCGTCGGACTGTTCGGCCGGGCCGCCTCCGTCGCCTCCGGTTCGGTCGGCGGCGCGGGCGAGATCGGCAGCGCCAATCCGATCCTGTCCTTCGTCGCCATCCTGGCCACCATCTCCGCCCTCGGGCTGATCATCTTCGTCCGGCCCGCCCGCCCGCAGCTGACCGCCCTGATCATCGGCGGATTGCTCATGGGCGAGCTGGCCTGGACCGCCGTTGTCGAGTCGAAGACGCCCATCATCGGTGCCGCACTTGCCATCGCCATCCGTTTCGCGATCCTCGGGTGGACCAAGACCAAGGCGATCTCGGTCGGCGCCATCGCGGTGCTCGGCGTCGGCGGGTTCGGCTGGTTGCAGTCGCTGAAGCAGACCGAGTACGCGAAAGCCGAAGCAGCGCTGGTCGATTCGAGCTACCCGCCGGTCGTGCAGCCCTTCCTGAGCATTCTGCGACGGTTCGATCTGCTCGAGGCCGCGACCGACGCCTACTTCCACCAGCCGGGCCTGTGGCTGTCGCCCGTCGAGACGCTCCGGCATGCCGCGGCCAGCCTGGTCCCCAGCCAGCTGCTCGGCACGGCCAAGTTCCAGTCCGGCACCGCGTGGGCGCAGGATGTGCGCGGCGCGTCCGTCGACATGACCAGGGTGTCGGTGTCGCTGGCCGAGGGCAACCTCAACGAAGGCTATGTGCTGGGCGGCTACCCGGGCGTGGTCATCTGTGCCGTCTTCACCTTCCTGCTGCTGCTCGCCTGGGCCAGAGCGCTGTATTCGCGCGTGTTCCCGATCGTGGTGCTCGGGCTCGCGATGACCGGCTCCTCCGCGCTGTTCGAACGCGGGATTCTCGGCAGCATGGAGAATCTCGGCAAATTCCTGCAAGCCGCCGTGCTCGCCTGGCTCATCTCACTGGTCGTCCGCGAGTACCGCAGGCGCACACAGACTGATCCACCCTCCGCGGGGCCACCACCTGCCGCGGAACCTGTTGTCGTCGGGGCTGTCACTACCGAAAAGAGAGAATCCCCATGGGATTGATCGATTATTGGCATATCGCGCGCCGACGCTGGGTCATCATCGTCGCGGTGATGGTGCTGTGCTTCGGCGCGTCGGCCGGATACCTCAGCACCGTCCCGACCACCTATGTCGCCACCAGCAGCATGTACGTATCGATGGCCACCGGCACCTCGGTCAACGACTCCTACCAGGGCGGACTGGCCGCCCAGCAGCGGGTCCGCTCGTATCTGGACCTGGCCACCAGCGCCACCGTCGCCAAACGCGTCATCGACGACCTGGGCCTGAAGATGTCGGTCAGCGAGGTGCAGGGCAACATCAAGGCGTTCTCGCCGCCCGCGACGACGAACATCATCCTCACCGTCCAGTCCTCGTCCGCCGAGGGCGCGCGCGACCTGGCCAACTCGGTGGTTTCCCAATTCCGGCGCCTGGTAGACGAATTGGAGACCATCGAGCGCGACGCGGCGCCGGCCGCACGGGTCACCGTGGTCGACCGCGCCGAGGTGCCCGCCGCACCGAGCGGACCGCAGTCGATCCGCATCCTGGCACTCGGCCTGCTGGCCGGGATCGCGCTCGGCTGCGCGGCCGCCTTCGTTCGCGATCGCACCGACCGCACCCTGCGCACCTCCAACGATCTGGCGGCCGTGCTGCCGGTACCGATCCTGGGCATCATCGACGCGGATCGGCCCGGCGCACCCGACGAGACACGGCGGCTACGCACCCGGCTGCTCCGTGAGGGCGAGAGCCGGAGCATGCTGCTGACCAGCTTTTCGTCGCGGTCCGAGCCGGAAGTAGCGGTGGCACTGGCGAAGTCGTTCGCCGATACCGGCAGCAAGGTGGTGCTGATCGACGCCGACACCTCGGGCCAGGGCAGTTCCCGCGCCTTGGCCGAGCAGCCGAGCGTCGGGCTGGCAACGGTGTTGCAGGGCGCCGCGCCGATTTCGGAGGCACTGACCGCCTGGCCGGAGACCGGCCTGACCGTGCTGCCGCTCGGCGCGGCCGACGAGCGGACACCTGATCTGCTCGCCTCGGACCGGTTCGCGGCCGTCGTCGCGAAACTGACCACCGACTACGACCATGTCGTGGTGCAGGCCGCACCCGTCGCGCACGCCGCCGACGCCATCGCCGTGGCCCCGCTCTGCGATCACGCCATCGCGGTCGTGCTGCTCGGCCAGACCAGCGCGCCGGAATTGCGCGGTGCGCTGGCCACATTCGGCGACAACAAGCTCACCGGCGCGGTAGCGTACAGCAAGCCGGGCAACCGGCTGCAGCGACTCAGCGGGAGGCTGCGGCGATGAACGACGATGCGGTCGGCCGACGGCGCATGCTCGCCGCGGCGCTCGGCGCGGCGGGTGCCGCCCCGATGCTCGCGGCCTGTAGCACCGGCTCCAGCACCTCCGGAACTCCGCACGTCGAGTTCCGTTCCCCACACGTCACCGACGCACCGGCGGCACGCAATGTTCGCGACTTCGGCGCGGTCGGTGACGGCGTCGCCGACGACACGGCCGCGATCGCCGCGGCGGCCGCGGTGCGCGACGTTCCGCTGGTGATGTACCTACCCGCGGGCCACTACCGGGTGACGGCGTGGCCCGAACTCGGCGATTACGCCACGATTCTCGGCGACGGCGCCGACATCACCATCGTGGTCTGCGAAACCGACACCACCCTCGTCGCGCTACGCAAGCGCAGCCGGGTGCGGTTCGCGCGGCTCGGCTTCTACCTGACCGGGCCGAAGGCCACCGCCGTGCTGCTGTCGGAGTGCTTCCGCTGCTCGTTCGACTCGGTGGTGATCCGCGGCAACCACATCGCCGAGAACCATCCGCGCTATCTCGGGCAGCGCGGGGTGGTGCTGGAGGGCAATACCGGCGGCACCGCATTTTTGAACTGCGACATCAACAATTTCGGCTACGGCATCGTCACCTCCTGCATCCAGAACTATGTGACCTCCTCCAAGCTCACCAGCAACTTCATCGGCGTGCTCGGCACCGGCAACGACCACAACGCCGGATTGGCGCTCACCAACGTCGAATTCGTCTCCGACGCCGACCCGCGTACCACCGACAAGCACATCCTCGTCGACGGTGCGGCCAACGACTGGTGGCTCACCAACGTCTGGTTCGAGGGCGCCGACATCGCGTTGTCCATCGGCCGGGCCGATCGCGGCGGGCCCGCGCAGTTCGGCATGACCAACTGCAAGGTCGCCGCGCGCACCGTCGCCGTCGACCTGATCTACTGCCGCCAGCCCTATCTCGCGAACGTCCAATTCGACCGGGACCTGGACCAGCCGCCCATCGAATTGCGGATCGACCCGGCCGGCTGCCCCGAAGGGACCGCGGTGAACCTGATCTCCACGGCCGCAGAGGATCTCAACCCGACACTATTTCCGCCACGATGGCATGTGCTCGGCCGCACCAGCACGCACGCACCGTCGTTCACCGGGACCATCGTCGCCAAGGCCGGACGCGGTGATGCCGACGTCTTCCAGGCGCAATCGCCCGACGGTGCGCTGCGCTCGGCCGTATTGGCCAGCGGGACTTGGCTTTCCGAGCAGACCGAAGGCGGCATCGTGCTCAAAGACGCTACCGGCACATACTGGCGGCTGTCCGTCTCCACCGAGGGCGTGCTGAAGACGATGTCGCTGGGCAAAACGCGACCGCGCGAGTAGCCGCCATGACGACAACTCCCAGATCGCTGGCGCACATCACTCTCGGTCCGGTCCTGCTGCACGGAAACAGTGTCGTGGTCCGGCCGCCGCGCATCGCGGACTACCCGCACTGGCGGCGCATCCGACTGCGGGACCGGCACTACATCGAGCCGTTCTGGTACAGCTCGACCCTGGACTGGGCGGCCCGACATTGCGGAACCCATTGGGTACGTGAGTGTTTGACCAGCCGCGCGGAAGCACGGACCGGTC
This sequence comes from Nocardia sp. XZ_19_369, assembly GCF_015355715.1. Lineage (NCBI taxonomy): Bacteria > Bacillati > Actinomycetota > Actinomycetes > Mycobacteriales > Nocardiaceae > Nocardia > Nocardia sp. XZ_19_369. Next base: position 1,190,083 of record NZ_JACVED010000002.1, read on the forward strand.
GCAGACTGGCGTCGGTGATCGAGGTCGACGGCCGGTTCGCCGGGCAGGTCGAGCTCGGCTCTATCGACGACGCCGCCGCCTCGGCCGAGCTGGGCATCTGGGTCGACGCCGAGGTCGCCAGGCACGGGATCGGCGGCATGGCGGCGGCGATGCTGATGGACTACGGCGTCGAACACCTCGGCCTGCAGCGGATCACCGCGCCGATCTCACCGGCCAATGTCGCCGCCGCGCGGGGCGCCGCCGGGCTCGGGTTCCGGCGAGAAGCTTTGATGGGCCGGTACTTCGACGTCGGTGGTGCACGCCGCGACCACGAGCTTTGGGGGCTCACCAAGGCCGATGTTCCGCCCAGGGGCATCGTGCAGCACTGGATCGACCGTTACGACGCCCACCCCACCTCGCCGCCGCCCACCGCGGCCGGCGAGGCGACCGAGGCACCGTTGCCGAGAATCACCGTGCTCGCGGCGACCTCGCGCCACTACGCCGGCCGGGTGCTGCATCTGCTCGACCCGCTGCGCACCCCACGGCGGGTCCGGCTCGCCGATCCCGGCAGGCAAGAGGTGGTCATCCGGAACCGGCGCGTGACCGACTGGGGCCGGTGGCGCGCGACTCGGTTGCGCAGTCGTGCGGTGCTCGATCCCGATGCGGCGACACCTGGCGAAACCTGGGCCCGCAGGCACACCTGGTTCCGGTGGCTACGCGAATTCCTGTATGCGCGGCCAGGTTTGCGATCCGCACGCGGGCTCGTACTGGCGATCGAGGTCAAGGGCGACTATGTCGGCGAGGCCAGGTTGTTCGACCTCGACATGTTCGATCGCAATGCCCGGATGTTCGTCTGGACCGATCCCGCGCACGGCGACGATATCCGGACGGCCGCCACCCGGCTGCTGCTCACCCACGCGTTCGGCCCGCTCGGCCTGTGCCGGGTCTCGACGGCCGTCGAACCGGACGACACCCGCTCCGCCGATATCGCCGCGCGCGTCGGCATGACCCTCGAGGGGCGCATGCGCGGCTACGTCGGCGCCACCGGCCGGCGCGGCGACCACGACCTGTGGGCCGTCACCATGGGCACCGCCGCCGACGCGGAGCCGGAGACCCCCGCGCCCTCCGCCAGGCGGACGCTGGGCCCGGCCGACCCTCAGTGACCACGACCCGACCCTCCAGGAGCCCGACCATGGAGCCGATTTCCGACGATCCGGCGGCACCCCGCCGCTTCACCCGCAGCAACGAGCTCCAAGCCCGGCTGCACGAGCTGATCCCGGGTGGCGCGCACACTTATGCCAGAGGTCCCGACCAGTACCCCGAGCTCATGGCGCCGATCCTGGTGCGCGGCAAGGGCAGTCAGGTCTGGGACGCGGACGGCAACCGTTATATCGAATACGGCATGGGCTTGCGTTCGGTCACCCTGGGTCACGGCTTTCCACCGGTCCTCGACGCCGTGCACCGGGCCATTGCCGACGGCGTCAGCTTCAGTCGGCCGACCGAGCTGGAACTGCTTGCCGCGCAGGATTTCCTGAGCCTGGTGCCGGGCGCCGACATGGTGAAGTTCGCCAAGAACGGCTCCGACGCGACGACTGCCGCAGTCCGGCTGGCCAGAGCCGCCACCGGCCGGACCGCCATCGCCGTCTGCGATCAACCGTTCTTCTCGGTGGACGACTGGTTCATCGGCACCACCGCGATGAACAGCGGCATCCCCGCCGAAACCTCCGCGGGCACAGTGCGATTCCGCTACAACGATCTGCCGTCGCTGGCGGCCGTGCTGGATTCCGGGGCGATCGCGGCGGTCGTCCTGGAGGCCGCCACGGCGCTGGCCGAACCGGAACCCTGCTTCCTGGACGGCGTTCGGGCACTCTGCGACCGCTACGGCGCACTGCTCGTGTTCGACGAGATGATCACCGGCTTCCGCTGGTCCGCGGGCGGTGCGCAGGCGATGTACGGCGTGCGACCCGACCTGTCCTGCTGGGGTAAGGCCATGGGCAACGGGTTTCCGCTGTCCGCGCTGGCCGGTCGGCGCGAGTTCATGGAACTCGGCGGCCTGCGCACCGATCGGGACCGGGTCTTCCTGCTGTCCACTACGCACGGACCGGAAACCGGTGCGCTGGCCGCGTTCCGTGCCGTGGTGCACGAGTATCGGACCAGCGACCCCATCGAGCGGATGGAGCGCGCGGGCCGCCGGCTCGCCGACGGTGTCAACGCCGTCGCCGCCGATCTCGGCATCGCCGAGTATCTCCAGGTGCTCGGCCGCCCGTCCTGCCTCATCTTCGTCACCCGCGACCCGGACGGTCAGCCCTCCCAGGAATTCCGCACCCTGTTCCTGCAGGAGCTGCTGCACCGCGGCGTCCTCGGGCAGTCCTTCGTCACCTCGGCCGCGCACACCGACGCCGATATCGACGAGACGATCGCGGCCTGCCGGGAAGCGGCGGCCGTCTATCGCAAGGCGATCGAGCAGGGTGGTGTCGGTGGCCTGCTCGAAGGTCGTGCCGTCGCCCCCGCGATCCGCCGACACGCGGCGCCGCGGCGCATCTCGTCCGAGCTCGCATGACGCAGCCGCGCATCGCCATCGTGCACGAACGGTTCACCGAGTTCGGCGGCTCCGAGGCGGTCGTCGGCGCACTCGCCGAAACCTGGCCGGGGACCGACGTTTTCGCGCCGATCGTCGATCCCGCAGGCGTGCGGGCCCCGCTCACCACGGTGCACGACACCTGGCTGAGCCGGGCCTACGCCGTCTCGGGTGGCCGCTCGCACGCACCGTTGCTGCCGTTCGTCCCGCGGGCCCTGCGCCGCCTCCCGCTCCGGGACCGATACGACGCCGTCGTCGTCAGCCATCACGCCTTCGCCACGCAAGCCGCCTTCGCCACCGACGCGCCGGTGATCGCCTATGTGCACAGCCCGGCACGGTGGGCCTGGGACAAGGATTTTCGTGCGCAGGAGGCCGGTGGTCGTGCGGGTCAGCTCGCGCTCACCGCGCTGGGTTCGCTGGCTCGCCGGTCCGAATTGCGTGCTGCGCCTAGGCTTTCGCACGTCATCGCGAATTCCCGAGCCGTCGCCGACCGGGTCAACGACTGGTGGGGACTGCCCGCGACGGTCACCTATCCACCGGTCCAGATCGACCGCTTCACGCCCGAGCCGACGATTTCGCGCGAGGACTTCTTCCTCTTCGCGGGCAGGCTCGTCCCGTACAAGCGCCCGGACCTCGCCATCCGCGCCGCCCAGCGAGCGGGCTGCCGACTCGTCATCCTCGGTGACGGCCGGTTCCGCGCCCACCTCGACACGCTCGCCGGGCCGGAAACGACCTTCCTCGGCGCCACCTCCCATGACGTGCTGCTCGACACCTATCGTCGTTGCCGCGCCCTGCTCATGCCCGGTGTGGAGGACTTCGGCATCGTCCCGGTCGAGGCAATGGCTTGTGGCACACCGATTCTCGCGGTCGGGCACGGCGGCGCGCTGGACACCGTCGTCCCCGGCACGACCGGCGAGCACATCCGGCACGGACCCGACGCTGCGGTCGTCGACCACCTGGCCAAGGCGATGCTCGACTTCGCCCCCGCCTCCTATAGCCCGGCCGCTATCCGCGCCCACGCCGAGACCTTCTCCCCTGCCGCGTTCCGCGCCGACGTAGCCGCCACCGTCGCCCAGTTCGTGCGCTGACCCGCTCCGTGCCCACCGGGACGGTGCGGGAATAGGACCGGTCGCCGGCTGGTTGCGGCCGATGGTCGAGTAAGCAGCGTGCGCGAAGGAGGCAGCAGTATGTCGCAGGTCAGGGTCGACACCACCGCCGACGGTTCCGGCGCACCGAACGATGCCGGGGATCTGCGCGGGCGGACTGTGGTGCTGATCGGCGGCGGATCCGGCATTGGGTTGCGGGTCGCGCACCGGGTGGTCGCGGCCGGCGGGCGAATCGTCCTGGGTGGGCGCACCGCCGCCCGGTTGACCGCGGCGGCAGCCGAACTCGGGGACGCGGCCAGGTGGCAGACCGTCGACACCGGCGATACCGCCTCGCTCGCCGCCTTCTTCGACGGCATCGAGCGCGTCGACCATCTGTTAACCACGGCGGCGTCCTACCAGGTCGGGCCGATGCGCGAGCTCAGCGCGGCGGACGCGGCGTCACCGTTCGAGTCCAAGTTCTGGGGCCAGTATCACGCGGTCCGGTTGGCCGCGCCCAAGCTCGCCGCGGACGGATCGGTGGTCTTGATGTCGGGTGCCGCGTCGGCCCGTCCGGCCGGACTCGCCCCCGCGTACGTCGCCTGCAATGCCGCGATCGAAGGGCTGGGTCGCGGGCTCGCCGTCGAGCTCGCGCCGGTCCGCGTCAATGTCATCTCGCCGGGCACGGTGGACGGGCATCTGTGGTCGAACCGGCCGGACCTCGCCCGGGCGGCGGCATTCGATCAATACCGCCGCGAAACGCTGCTCGGCCGGCCCGCGACCGAGGACGAAATCGCGCACTCGGTCGTCTACCTGTTCACCAACACCTTCACCACCGGGTCCACCCTCTACCCCGATGGTGGCTACACACTTCGCTGACCGGACGACGCTCAGCCGAGCTGATAGGTCGCCAGCACGGCTTTGTGGTCGGTCACCCATTTCGGCGGCGAGGCGATGAAATTGTCCTGCGTGTTCTCGTCCTGGCGGGCGTTGCGCACGATCGAGCCGCGGGGGCCGACGATTCCGGCGCCGGTCAGCTTCAGCGCGGAGCCGGGGCCCGCGAAGATGTAGTCGATCCGGTCCCGCTCGTCGGCCTCGGGCGTCCAGGTGAGCTGGTTGACCGGTGCGTCCGGATTGCTGGCGGGCCAGGTGAATCCGGGATGCGTCACCGGGTTCGGGTAGGTCGTGCGGTAGGCGTCCACGAAACCGGCCTGTTGCAGGCGCCGCGTGCTCTCCCACGGCAGCACCACGCCGTGGTGGTCGAACAGATTCGCCGTCGCGGGCGTCCAGTCCAGCACGGACGGTTCATTGAAGTCGCCGCCCAGGAGCACCGAACTACCCGCTGCCGCTTCGGCTTTCGCATCATCGATGAAGGCGCTGAGTACGTCGGGACGGCCCGAGGCCAGGTTGACCCGCTGCACCGCCACCGGATCGGTCACCGGCCCGCCCGGCATCTTGTTCCAGCCGAACTCGGAGTACTCCCCCGGCGCGGGCACGCCCGCACCGTAGCCGCGCGGCAGATAGGTGGCGTACCAACGGTATTCGAGGTGGGCGGCGTAGGCGGTCACCCGCTTTCCGCCGATGTTCAACCGCGCCTTGACCATCCACCGCTGATCGGCGCTGTCCTCGACCGGGAACTCCGTGAGCAGGCCCGTGTCCCCGGAGGACACCGCGGTGAACTTGCGCCCCTTCTTCTCCAGCGCGGCCGCGATCGCGTTCGTCGCCTTGTTCGCTTCGGACAGCAGCACGATCGAGGCCTGCGTATCGATGATCAGATCGGCGACCAGCCCTATCCCGTTGGGGATCTTGGTACCGCCCAACCAGATATTGATCGCCAGTACCCGGATCTCCCCCGGCGCCGCGGCGGCCACCGGCAGTCCGGCACCGGCGGCCAGCACACCCCCGGCCACTCCGAACACCTTCATCGCATCGCGTCGCGTCATCGAACTCGTCATGGTGACCTCACTCCGATCGTCTGCACAGCGGGACCTCGTTCTGCCTTCGTGCCTAGCCAGCCCATCGGAATACCCGGTGAACTGAGCGAGAGCACCGCGCGAACACCGGCGCGGGCAGGCCTGTGCGGTGGCAGCGACCGGCCGCACATGGGACAGTCGGAGCATGAACGCGCGCCGTCGCTTTGCCGCAGTTTTCTCCGGGTTCGTGAGCGTCGTCCTGATCGCGGGATGCGGCACCGCCGACGACAAAGGCAGTGCGCCGACGACGTCGGCCGCGCCGGGCGCGATCCCGTTGGTCTCGACGAACGATCTGCCCGCGGCGAAATCCGACGAGGTGCACCTGTTCGGGTTCAACGACCTGCACGGCAACCTGCAGCCACCGGCCGGTTCCACCGGGAAGATCGCCGGCTACGACGCGGGCGGGGCCGCCTACCTGGCGACACATCTGGCGCGGCTGAAGGCGGCCTACCCGGCCAGCGCGGTGGTCGCGGCGGGCGACGACATCGGGGCCAGCCCGCTGGTGTCCGGGCTCTTCCACGACGAGCCGACCATCACGTTCATGAACAACATCGGCGTCGCCGCCTCCTCGGTCGGCAATCACGAATTCGACGACGGCGTCCTGGAATTGGCCCGGCTCCAGCAGGGCGGCTGCGCGCCGGACGGATGTTCGCCGGGCGAACCGTTCACCGGGGCAAAGTTTCCCTACCTCGCCGCGAACGTCACCGATGCCGAGGGCAAACTGCCGCCCGCGCTGACGCCGTGGACCATGGTGCAGGTCGGCGGGCACAAGGTCGGCGTGGTCGGCACGGTCACCCCCGATACCGTGAATCTCGTTTTCCCCGAGGGCATTCGGGGATATCGGTTCGACGACGGTGTGGAGGCGATCAACAAGTACGTGCCGGAGATGCGGGCGGCGGGCGCCGAGACCGTCGTGGCGCTCATGCACGACGGCGGCAGCCAGCGTGCCGAGAAGGACGCCCCGCTCGACTACAACGGATGCGCCGACCTCACCCCGAATGTCGTCGGGCTGGCCAAGCGCGTCGACCCGATGGTGCAGGCGCTGTTCACCGCGCACAGCCACCAGTCCTACGTGTGCACGATCGACGGCAAGGTGGTCACCCAGGCGGCCTCCTTCGGCAGGCTGATCACCGATCTCACGTTGCGTTTCGCGCCCGAGGGTGTGCAGGCGTCGGCCATGAACCGGGTGGTGACCAGGGACGTGACACCGGACGCGGCCACCACCGCGCTGGTCGACTTCTACGCCGAGCAGGCCCGCCCGCGCGCGGCACGGGTGGTAGGCACAGCCGCCGACGTACTGCCGCGCGAGCCGGACGCCTCGGGTGCCTCGACGCTGGGCAATGTCATTGCGGACTCGATGCTCTCGGCGACCGCGGGACCGGCCGGTGCCGTCGCGGCGTTCATGAATCCGGGCGGCGTCCGCGCCGATCTGAAGGCGGGGCCGGTGACCTACGGCGACATCTACACCGTCCAACCATTCGGCAATCAGGTCGTCACCCTGACGCTCACCGGGCAGCAAATCCTGCGCCTGCTCGAGCAGCAGTGGGACAACACCAGCAAGCCCGCGGTGCTCTCCCTCGCCGGTCTCACCTATGCCTACGCCGACTCGGCGCCCAAGGGCGGCAGGGTGATCGGCGACAGCGTCCGGATCGCGGGACAGCCGCTCAACCCCGCCGCTACCTATCGGATCGCCACCAACAGCTTCCTCGCCGGTGGCGGCGACGGCTTCACGGTCTTCACCGAGGGCACCGACAAGGTCCCCGGCCCAACCGATCTCGACGCTCTCGAAGCGCTCTTTCGCGACAAGTCTGCCGTCCAGGTGCCGCCCGCCCGGATCGAGAAGCGGTAGCCGGTCGGTAGCTGCGCCTTATTGGACAACCGACCAGTTAAGCGATACCTGGAAATTGTTGTAACACTTACCCTTTGACCTGCGCCGATGGGTGACCAGTCCCACATAGTGATCCAGCCCGGAAGGCTTGCCGGAAATGATCAGGATCATTACTGTTTCCTATAAGTCAGGACGAAGGGGTTCCTACTTTCCAAAATCTCCGCATTCACCGTTGCATGCCGGATGACTTGTGCGACAAAACGGTTCGAATGAACAGCAGGAGAGGGCGATGGCTACTTACATCGTGACGGGCGGTACCGGATTCTTGGGACGGCGGGTCGTTCAGGAACTCCTGGACAATGACCCCGAGGCCGTCATCCACGTGCTGGTGCGCGAGGAGTCGCTGCAGAAGTTCGCCGACCTCGCCACCGGATGGAACGGCGGTGAGCGGGTGTTCTCGCTGGTCGGCGATCTCACCGCCGAGGGGCTCGGACTCACCAGGGAGGCGCCCGCGGCGGATCACCTGATCCATCTCGGCGCCGTCTACGACATGACCGCCGACGAGGACACCGCGCACGCGGCCAATGTCGCGGGCACCCGGTCGGTGCTCGACCTGGCCCGCGCGACCGGCGCTGTGCTGCATCATGTTTCGTCGGTCGCGGTGGCGGGCGACCACAAGGGGAAGTTCTTCGAGGAGGATTTCGACCTCGGCCAGCGACTGACCTCGCCCTATCACCGGACCAAGTTCGCGGCGGAGAAACTCGTCCGCGAATCGCGCGGGGTGCGCTGGCGGGTGTACCGGCCCGCGATCGTGGTCGGCGACTCGCGAACCGGCGCGATGGACAAGATCGACGGCCCGTACTACTTCTTCTCGGCCATCGCCAAGCTGGCCGCACTGCCCTCGGAACTGCCGCTGCCGCTGCCCGACCTCGGCGCGACCAACATCGTGCCGGTCGACTACGTGGCCGCCGCGATGGCCGCCCTGGTGCGCAAGCCCGGCTTGGACGGGCGCACGTTCCACCTGGTCAACCCCGAGCCGCAGCCGTTCAGCGAGGTGTACAGCGCGCTGGCCGCAGCCGCAGGTGCGCCGTCCGGTATCGGCGTCGTGCCGCTGAGCGCTCGCGCACTCAGCGGGCTCTCCCAGCTGCCCGGTGTGCCCGCGGTGCGCGATTTCCTGTTGGAGCAGTTGGGGATTCCGGCCGCCGTCGCGCCGCACACCTCCTTCTCAGCGGAGTTCATCTCGGATTCGACTCGGGCGCAGCTGCGCGGCACCGGGCTGTCCGTGCCACCTTTCGCCGGCTATGCCGACCGGCTCTGGCAGTACTGGCGGGAAAACCTCGACCCGCATCGCGGGCAGCCCGCCGTGGCCAACGAGCCGCTCAACGGCCGGATCGTGCTCATCACCGGTGCGTCGTCGGGCATCGGCCTGGCTACCGCGCACGCGGTCGCGCGCCGCGGTGCCACCGTCCTGATGGTGGCCCGGGGCAAGGACGACCTGGCCGACTCGGCCGACTCCGTGCGCGCGGAAGGTGGTGTGGCCTATGACTATCCGTGCGACATCACCGACGCCGACGCGGTCGCGACGCTGGTGCAGGTCGTGCTCACCGAGCACGGCCACGTCGACTACCTGGTGAACAACGCGGGCCGCTCGATCCGCCGGTCGGTGCTGAACTCCACCGACCGCATGCACGATTTCGAGCGGACGATGGCGGTCAACTACTTCGGCGCGGTCCGGCTGATCCTGGCGCTGCTGCCCGCCATGCGGGCCCGGCGCTTCGGCCACATCGTCAACATCTCCTCGATCGCCGTCCAGACCAAGGTGCCCCGGTTCGCGGCCTACGTCGCGAGCAAGTCGGCGCTGGACAACTTCAGCGAGATCGCGGCCGTCGAAAACCGGGATGCCGGAATCACTTTCACCTCGGTGCGGATGCCGCTGGTGCGCACCCCGATGATCGCCCCCACCGACCTCTACAAGTCGCTGCCCGTCCCGGACCCCGACCAGGCGGCCGCGATCGTGGTCCGCGCACTCGAGGATCGCCCGCACCGCATCGACACCCCGGTCGGCACCTTCGCCCAGGCCGTCGAACTACTGATGCCGTCGGTGAAGCAGACCATCCTGCACCAGGGTTTCCGCCTCTTCGGGGAATCCTCTGCGGCACAGGGCAAGAAGAAGGCGGCGGCGAAGAAGGCCGATGCCGGACGCAGCCCGCTGCAAGTCCTCTCGCCGGTCCTCATGCCCTTCATGGCACTCCCCGGCCCGGCCGCGCGCGTGGCCCGGGTGGTGCCCGGCCTGCAGTGGTAGTCGCGAGCTGATCGACGCCGTCGTCCGTCAGGGCGACGGCGTCGCTCGTTATCGGATGTGGGTGAGCTTGTCCGGGTTGGTGACCGAGTAGATGCCGCCGATCGTATTGTCCGGCAGCACATCCAGCACGACCACGGCCAGCGGACCGGAGCCGTCGAAGACGACGGCGCACGGGTCGCCACTGACCGCGCGGTAGCTGATCTGGTAGTCGGCGCGCAGGCCGCGGGCGACGTTCAGGAAGAGTTCGGCGACGGCCGCGCAGCCGTGCACCGGACGCAGGCTGGTCGCGGGCCCCCTGCTGCCGCCGTCGGTCCACAACGTCACCTCCGGCGCCAACACGGCGAGCAACTCCGCCAGGTCGCCACCCATCGCGGCGGCCACGAACCGCTCGGTCACCGCTCTCCGCAGCCGCGCATCGGCCTGCTGTCGCGGCCGACGGGCCTGCACGTGCTGGCGCGCACGGTAGGCGAGTTGCCGCACTGCCGTCGGGCTGCGGTCGACCAACTCCGCGATCTCACTGTGCGAGTACGCGAAGACCTCGTTCAAGACGAACACCGCGCGCTCGATCGGTGTGAGTGATTCCAAGACCACCAGCAGTGCCATGGAGAACGACTCGGCGTCGATCACCGCGTTTTCGGCGCCCGCGGGTTCGTGTACCACCGGTTCGGGCAGCCATTGGCCGACATAGGTCTCCCGGCGCCGATTCATCGCGGTCCGTCTGCCGAGTGCGTGATTCACCGCGACGCGGACCAGATACGCACGCGGGTTCTCGATCGGCACGCTGCCGCGCGGCGCCCAGGACAGCCAGGTCTCCTGGAGCACGTCCTCGGTGTCGGCGATGCTGCCGAGCATGTTGTAGACGACGGAGAACAGCAGTTCCCGGTGTCGCAGGAACACCGCTGTCGCGGCGTCGGTCTCCGCCGCCGCAGCGGTGCGTGTTCGGTCCGGATCGATCATGGGACGGCTCCTGTGTCGGTGGCAGGTCGATCATCAGAGCGCCGGAAGCCCACCGCGATAACACTTTCGGTGACCGAGGGTGATCCATCTCACCCCCGCGTTACGTTCCGGCCCTGCACTGCCCTCCTGATGTGTGTACGCGGCACCGTTGCCGCCCGACCCGAAACCAGGAGGCTGCCATGCGCACTGCGATCCACGACGTCCGTGTGTTCGACGGCGAACAGACCGAATCCCGTGCCACCGTATTGATTGTCGACGACAAGATCGCCGCATACGACGGCGGCCCGGCGGATACCGACATCGATGGCGCGGGACGGACCCTGCTGCCCGGCCTGATCGACGCGCACACCCACATTTTCGGCGACGACCTGCGCACGGCACTGGCCCACGGGGTGACCACCGAACTCGACATGTTCTGTCTGCCCACCAATCTCGCGGCACAGCGCGTGCTGGCCGCCGAGCGCGACGATGTGGCCGACTTCCGCAGCGCGGGCACCCTGGCCACCGCGCCGGGCGGTCATCCGAGCCAATTGCTGTCCGCCCCTGGCATGGACGCCCTCGGCGCGGAACCGTTCGACATGATCCGGTCCCCCGATCAGGCCGCTGATTTCGTGCGGGCCCGGCAAGCCGAGGGCGCGGACTACCTCAAGATCGTCATCGATGACGGTGGCGTGCACGGCACCGAACTTCCGGTGCTGTCGCCGGACACGGTGGCCGCGCTGGTCACCGCCGCGCACGAGGCGGGGCTGATCACCATCGCGCACGCGCTCACCGCGGCGGAGGTACGCGTCGCGGTCGAGGCCGGGGTCGACGGCCTCGCCCATGTCTGGACGGAGACCGGCCCCGCCTCCGACGCGCTCGTGGAACAGGTTGCCGCACAAGAGCTTTTCGTCGTCAGCACGCTCGTCTACTTCGAGGCGATCACCCAGCATGCCGGGGCCGCCGCCGACTGCGTGATACCCGGCACGGCCGACGGCGCGGCCGGGGTCGCGCGCGCACTGCACCGAGCGGGTGTGCCCTTGCTCGCGGGCACCGACGCCACGCCGTTCGTGCCCGCCCACGGTGTCGATCTACACCGCGAACTCGTGCTCCTCACCGCGGCGGGACTGAGCAACGAACAGGCCCTCGCGTCGGCAACGAGCCTGCCCGCCAAGCACTTCGGGCTCACCGACCGCGGCCGGATCGCCCCGGGCCTACGCGCGGATCTGCTGCTGGTCGACGGTGACCCCACCGCCGATATCACCGCAACCTCGGCGATCGCCGAGGTCTGGCGCCGCGGCGTGCGCCGAACCCCCTGACCCGCAACGAACTCCACACCTTTTGTTCGAGCCGCACACCCCCTATACCGGGTGTGCGGCTTACCCAAAAGGTGTGCACCTTCCTTTCACAACCCGCGCCACCGCCCGGGTATTTCGCAAATTGGGGGCGATCGGGGCGGAAGTGTTCAGATTCGGGCGCGGTTCGGTGGGGTGATATGGGGGTAGCGGTAGTGGATTCGGGCGATGCAGTGGCGCACTGTGTGCAGCTCCGCGTGTAGGTCGCGCAGTCGCTGTGTTTGGAATGTCCTTTCGGCGGTATTGATGGCGCGCGCGAGGGTGCGGGCGTGTGCGGCGAGCAAGTCCAGAAAGACCCGGGCTTGTGCGATGTCGGAATCATCGGACATTCGCTGTTCCTATCACGCGTTCCCCGGGCCGCACCACCGGAACTCCCCGCGTTCCACCGGATTTCGCCGCAGCGTGTCCGAATCGAAAAGGACCACCGGTGTTTCAGAGAATTTGCTGCGCAGGGCGAACAAACGGCCGTCGGTGGTACCGACGCACCTGGCGCGAACAGCCGACAGCGGGACCGACCCTCGGGTCGGCCCCGCCGCGGATTCCCCGGTGGAGGACTCAGACTCGCGAAGCGGCGAACTCCGCGGCAGGCCACATGGCCCACCCGTAGTTGCCGTGCGCGCCGAAGTCGAAGCCGGCACCGCACACCGGATCGCCACCGGTGCAGTAGTTCGCGGTGCGCCAGCCGTACAGATCCGGCACGTTCCAGCCAACCAGCCGGACCGGATCACCGAACAGCAGCACCGCCGCCACCCGCCATTCCATGTCGAACGGGAGGGTGTGCATGCCACCGAGCGCGGTCACGATGCCGGTACCGAGCACGCCGTGGGTAACCACCGCGCCCTGCGAGTAGCCGACCAGGATGAACCGCTGATCAGGGCAGATCGAGGACTGCCACATGATGTGCGCGGTCATGTCCTGGGTGCCCCGGCTGATCGAGGTCGGATCCCGCAGGTCCGCAGGATAATTGACACGGTACGCGCTGGAGCTCACCGGAAGCGTCTGCAGCAGCGTGGCATACAGTGGATCGCCGACCCCCGAACCCAGATATCCGGGTTCGTCGGTACCTCGTGCGACCACCACCTCGACCGCCGTACAGGGCGACGCCCACGCACTCGATCCTGTCGTCGTTCCGAATCCCGCGACGAGCAGTAGCACAATGAATGCCTGCACCACCCGCCACTTTTCGAAATGAATTACCTTCCGGTTTGCCATCGTGATCACCCGCTCACGCCGTTGTGAGAAGCCGAGTGACACTTGTCATAGACAAGTGCCACTCGGCTATATCTGCGAAGGTAAGAACGGCGGAGCGGGCCGTCAAGCAAAAGAACCCGAACGATGCGTACTCAGAACCGAATCGTGTCCTGCTCGGCTTTTTCTATGGCACGAGAACCGCTGCGCCCGTGAAACGTCCGTGCGCGAGGTCGGCGAGGGCCTGATTTGCCGCTCCCAAGGAGTACCCACGGGTGGTCACTTCTATGCGGTGTTCGCCTGCGAGGGAGAGAAATTCGCGGGCATCCGCGCGGGTGTTGGCGGTGACCGAGCGAATTTCCCGCTCCTGGAACAGGTGCCGCTGGTAATTCAGCGCCGGGATGTCGCTGAGGTGAATGCCCGCGATGGCGAGGATGCCGCCGCGATCCAGCGCCTCGAGCGCCGGCGGCACCAGGCCGCCGACCGGCGCGAACATGATCGCCGAATCCAGTTGCACCGGAGGCAGATCCGCGGCACCTTGCGCGGAGGCGGCGCCGAGCGCCAGGGCCAGCTCCCGTGCGGCCGGGTCGCGGGTCATCACGTGCAGCTCCGCGCCGCGGGACAGCGCCACCTGGGCGGCGATATGCGCGCTGCCGCCGAAGCCGTAGAGACCGAGGCGGCCGCCGGGTGGCAGCGCGGCCCGTTCCAGCGCGCGGTAACCGATGATGCCCGCGCACAGCAGCGGGGCCAGTTCGGTATCGGCGTAGCCGTCCGGTAGTAGCAGCGCGTAATCGGCTGGCACAGTGGCGAATTCGGCGTAGCCGCCGTCGGCGTCCCAGCCGGTGTAAGTCGAACGGGGGCAGAGGTTTTCGGCGCCGCGCAGACAGTACTTACAGGCGCCGCAGGTATGCCGCAGCCAGGCGATGCCGACCCGATCGCCCACGGCGAAGGTCTGGGTGAACCGCGACTCTTCGGCCACCGCGCCGACCCCGGGTCCGACGGCCACCACCTCCCCGACCACCTCGTGTCCGGGTACCACCCCCACCCGGTGCACCGGCAGGTCGCCCTCGGCCACGTGCAGGTCCGTCCGGCACACACCGCACGCCAGCACGCGCACGAGTAACTCGTCGGCGGCGGGTTCGGGCACCGGCTCCCGCACCTGCTCCAACGGTGCCTCGTCGATAGGCCCGGGGCGTCGCACGCGCCAGCCGGTCATGGATGCGGGCCGGTCGACCTCGTTCATACCGATCTCTCCTTTGTCACCAGGATGCACGGTCGTATCGAGTAGCGATCACGCTACTCGTCCGATTTCACCACGTCACAGCGCCGAATCTGATACATTTATGTATTGAATACATTTCTGTATCCATTCGGCCGGTTCGCACCGGTCCCGCCCCAGGAGGTGCCCGTTGTCGTCCACCGACGCGAGAACCTCGGCGACCCGCGTCACCCGCCGCCGCGCCGAGACCAGGGAGCGGTTGCTCACCGCCGCCTACGAAGCCTTCGCCGAGGAAGGCTTCGGCAAGGCCACCGTGGAACGCGTCTGCGAGCGCGCCGGATTCACCCGCGGCGCCTTCTACTCGAACTTCGGCTCGCTCGACGAGTTGTTCCTGGCCATGTGGGAGCAGCGCTCGGCCGCCATGCTCGCCGACGTGCAACGCCTGCTCGACGATATCCCGGTCGGCGGCACCGATGTCCGCACGTCGATCGAGCAGTTGGAGCGGGCGGTACCGATCGACGAGGGCTGGTATCGCATCACCGCGGAGTTCACCACGCATGCGCTACGCAATCCCGAGCTGCGGCGAGTGATGGCCGCGCGCGAAGAGGCGATCGTCGGCGCGCTGATGCCGACCGTCGTCGCGGGCTTGGCCAAGATCGGCCGCACCGTGCCCGACCCGGAAGCCCTGGGCCAGGCTCTCGTCGCGGTGCACGACGGCACCAGCGTGCAGGTGCTGATGGAACCACGTAGCCGCGTCGTCCGACGCAGGCGCACCGACCTCTTCTACCACGTCGTGCTGGCCTACAGCACCGAGACCGAAGGATGAACATGACCGATTCCGCATTCGCCACCGAGGCAGATGTCATCGTCGTCGGCGCCGGGCTGGCCGGCCTGGTCGCGACGCACGAGCTGGTCAAGGCGGGCCGCAAGGTGCACGTGCTCGACCAGGAGAACCGCAACAACCTCGGCGGGCAAGCATTCTGGTCGCTCGGCGGGCTGTTCATGGTGGACACCCCGGAGCAGCGGCGACTCGGCATCAAGGACTCCTACGACTTGGCGCTGCAGGATTGGCTCGGCTCGGCCGGTTTCGACCGCGACGACGAGGACTTCTGGGGCAAGCAGTGGGCGCAGGCCTATGTGCGGTTCGCGGCCACCGAGAAGCGCGACTATCTGCACGAGCTCGGGCTGCGGATCACCCCGGTGGTCGGGTGGGCCGAGCGCGGCGGGAGTTTCGCCGACGGGCACGGCAATTCGGTGCCGCGCTTCCACCTCACCTGGGGCACCGGGCCGGAGGTGGTGCGGGTGTTCGCCGAGCCGG
The DNA here is from genome assembly GCF_015355715.1 of Nocardia sp. XZ_19_369. Taxonomy (NCBI): domain Bacteria; kingdom Bacillati; phylum Actinomycetota; class Actinomycetes; order Mycobacteriales; family Nocardiaceae; genus Nocardia; species Nocardia sp. XZ_19_369. The sequence continues at coordinate 1,205,841 of NZ_JACVED010000002.1, forward strand.
TCCTCGAAGGGGAACGAAAAGGGTTGGTCGGCTTCAGTTTCCGGCACCGGGTCGATGAACTGATCATCGAGGACGGTGCCGCGGTCGGCGTGCGCGGCAGCGTCCTGGCGGAGACCGACCTCGACCGCGGTAAGGCCTCGTCGCGAGAGGTGGTCGGCGAGTTCGAGTTCCGGGCGAAGGCGGTGATCGTCACCTCCGGCGGCATCGGGCACAACCACGAGATGATCCGGCGCAACTGGCCCACCGAACGGCTCGGCAAGTGCCCGGAGACGATGATCTCCGGCGTGCCCGCGTATGTGGACGGGCGGATGCTCGCCATCACCGAGTCCGCGGGCGGCGCCCTGGTCAACCGGGATCGGATGTGGCACTACACCGAGGGCATCAAGAACTGGGATTCGATCTGGCCCGACCACGGCATCCGGATCATTCCCGGGCCGTCCTCGCTGTGGTTCGACGCGAACGGAACACGTTTGCCCGCACCGTGTTTCCCGGGCTTCGACACCATCAGCACAATGAAGGCGATCCTGGCCACCGGCTACGACTACTCCTGGTTCGTGCTCACCCAGTCGATCATCGAGAAGGAGTTCGCGCTGTCGGGTTCGGAGCAGAACCCCGACATCACCGGCAAGGACTGGAAATTCACGCTCAAGAGCCGCCTCGCCAAGGGCGCGCCGGGGCCGGTGGAGGCGTTCAAGCAGCACGGCGTCGACTTCGTGGTCGCGGACAACCTGCGCGAGCTGGTCACCGGGATGAACAAGATCGCGCGCGGCCCCCAGCTCGACTACGACGCGCTGGAAGGCCAGATCGTCGCCAGGGACCGGGAAGTGGCGAACAAGTACACCAAGGACAGCCAGGTGATGGCGATCACCAACGCGCGCCAGTACCTCGGCGACAAGGTGAGCCGGGTCGCCAAGCCGCACCGGATCCTCGACCCGGCGGCAGGCCCGCTCATCGCGGTCCGGCTCAACATCATCACGCGGAAAACGCTGGGCGGCTTGCAAACCAACCTCGATTCGCAGGTGATGCGCCAGGACGGCACCGCATTCCCCGGCCTGTACGCGGCGGGTGAGGTGGCCGGGTTCGGCGGCGGCGGGGTGCACGGATACAACGCGCTGGAGGGCACCTTCCTCGGCGGGTGCATCTTCTCCGGGCGGGCCGCGGGTAAGGCCCTGGCCGCGAAACTCGGCTAGGCCCAGTCGAAAGCGGCGTCTAGGGCCGGCAGGCCGCCGAGACCAGGCTCGACGACGGTGGCGGCGCGGCGGCCAGCGTGGTCGGCGAGGTGATCGGCGGTGGCGTGGTCACCGGCGCGGCGACCGGCGGCGTCCCGCTGTAGAGCCGGGTGCCGGTCGGATGCACGCCCGGCTCCAGGTCGATGTCGTAGATCTCGGCCTGGTTGCCGTGCACGTCGGTGACCCGCGCGACGAAGGGGCCTGCCCCGGCCCCGGAGATGGTCCAGTAGTTGTCCATGCCGCGGGTGAGGGGCCGCCAGTCGCCGCCGAGTACATGCCGAATAGCGATGTCCTGCAACGGGTTTCCGGCCCCGCTGACCAGCATGGCGAACCAGGCGCTGCTGGAATCCGGTTTCACCTGATAGGACAGTTCCGGCGGCGGCTCCGGGTTGTGCACCACGTTGTAGCGGATCGGCACCACCCCGTCGGACAGGTCGGCGAGCTGAGCGAAGGCGGCGACGCTCAGATCCAGTTGTCCCGGAGCACATGCCGGGCAACGGTCGACGATGAGCGCGCGCACGTCGCCGCGCGGGCCCTGGATGTCGAGGTACGCACCGCACGGATCGGCTCTGCCGAATTCCGGCGTCGACATCCCCGCATAGAAGCCGTCCAGCGGCAGACCGGCGAACGAGCACGAGACGCCCTGGCTGAACGAGTAGAACCGCGCCTCACCGGCGACCACCGGCTGCGGGTTCGTCACGGGGGCGGTGATCGGCGTGAAACCGCTGTTGTCCACCGGCATTCGCGCGGTCGACGACTGGGCGAGCGCGCTCGGCGTCTCACAGTGCAGCGGGTCGGGGCGGGTCAGCCAGACCGCCGCACCCGCGATCGCGACCAAACCGATCGCCGACCACAGCCACCCCGAACGGACGTGTCGTTGATTGATAGGTATCCGGTGCATCGCTCCCCGACTACGGTTCACCTGCACGTGACTGCCTCGCGAGCGCTCGGCTGCGTCACGCGCCGGACGCGCTGCAAGATGGTTCGCTCGCTGCGCTCCTTCACGGACTGTCCATCCTGACGTCCATCAGGAAAGCAGTCGGACGGCCCGCCCATACGGGGAACGAAAATTCTCCGCAGTGAAAGACTGACGCTTCAGCAAGCATGGGGCAAACGCCCAGCATCCTGCTGGACACTCCAGCAGCCCACCGGAAATCATCCGGTCAGGAGGCGCGGCGCTTCGCTTTCGGCACGGCCTTGGTGGCGATCTTGTCGACATCGGCGAGCAGTTCCCGGCCGAATTCGGCCTCGGCCTCGTAATGGCGCACGCACCAGCGCAATACGGCCGCCGGATAGGGCTGGGCCGGATCCTCCCCCGCGCCCGCCGCGTCCGCCTCGGCCAGCCCCCGCATCCGGTCGGCGTAACCGATGTGCTCGGTGAGGATTTCGCGCAGCCGCTCCGGCTCCGCCAGGTGACCCAGCCAGGCGCGCAGCATCACGCTGTGCTTGAGCACCGGCGCCTCCACCGACGCGTGATTCACCCAATGTGCCGCTGCCGCACGGCCGTTCGCGGTGATGGCATACATGCGCTTGCCGCGCACGCCGTCCTCCTGCAGCACCGTGCGCGAGGTCGCGTAGCCGTACTTCTCCAGCCGCTTCAGCTCGGCGTAGATCTGACTGAACGACGGGCTCCAGTAGAAGAACTGCAAGCTGCCGTCGGCCCACTTCTTCAGGTCGTAACCGGATAGTTCGTCCGTATGCGAGAGCATTCCGAGCACGGCCCAGCTGGTCGTGGGAAGGTCGGGTACCTCGGCTTTCGCCGAAACAGCCTGCGCGTCGGTCACCAGTAGAACTATATCGCTCAGGCACATTTCGGGGGCTGGCGCAGCATGCTCGCCCCACCCCCGGCGTCCCCGATCCGGCCGCACACTTTCTGATTTCACGCATACCGAATCGCATGCGATTCCTTGTGCGGGAAATCAGAAAGTGTGCGGCTGCGCGGCGGAGGGTGGGTTGGGGGTGGAGTAGGGTGCTCGGCATGTCGCGTGCGCGCATTATTCGGATCGCTACTCGGTCCAGTCCGATGGCGGTGGCTCAGGCGGAGCAGGTTGCCGGGTTGCTTGCGGGGCTCGGGGTGGACAGTGAGCTGGTCAAGGTCACTACCGCCGGGGATCGGTGGATGGGTGATCTGTCCAAGCTCGGCGGTAAGGGCGCCTTCGTCAAGGAGATCGACCACGCGCTGCTGGTGGACGAGGCCGATCTCGCGGTGCACTGCCTCAAGGACATTCCCGGCGATATCCCGGTGCCCGAGGGGCTGGCGTTCGCCGGGTATCTGGCGCGCGACGACGTGCACGACGCGGTGATCACCGGTAACGGCGCACCGCTCGCCGAGCAGCCCGAGGGCACCGTGGTCGGCACCAGCTCGGTGCGCCGGACCGCGCAGCTGCTCCTGCACTATCCGCACCTGACGGTGAAACCGTTGCGCGGCAACGTGAATACCCGGCTGGCCCGGCTCGAAGAGGGGCACGTGGATGTGCTGATCGCGGCCGTCTCCGGGCTGCATCGCGTCGAGCAGGCCCATCGGATCACCGAGACCCTCGATCTCGAGACCATGTGCCCGCCGATCGGCGCGGGCATCATCGCGCTGGAGTGCCGGACCACCGACACCGAACTGCTCGAACTCGGCGCCCGCCTGGACGACCCGGACACGCACCGGCAGGCCGATGCCGAACGCGCCATGCTGCACGCCCTGCAAGGGCACTGCAACTCCCCCATCGCCGGCTACGCCACCACCGACCGCACCGGCCGACTGACCTTGCACGGCAAGGTGTTCAGCCCGGACGGCGCCCAGTGGCTGGACTCCCGCCAGTGGGGTGTCCCGGAAGACCCGCAGGCGCTCGGTTTCTTCGTCGGCGCGGATCTGCTGCGGCAAGGCGCGCGCGCCATCATCGACGCGATCCCGCACTGAGCGCAGGCTCAGCGCCAGCGGGCGTGCCGCGGGAAGAGCGAACGGCCGGCCTCGTGCGCGACCTCGACCAGCACCCGAGCCAGCCGGGCGGTATCCAGAACTGTTCGCTCGCCGCCGATTTGGCCGGACAACGACAGGGCGGCCACCGCGGCTCCGCGCCCGCGGAGCGGGACGGCCACACAGGCGATGCCCGCCACCGACTCCTCGTTGTCCACCGCGACGCCCTGCCGCTGCCGGACGCGGGCGAGTTCACGATGCAATTCGGCTCTGTCGCAAATGGTTCGGGCCGTCAGCTGCGGTAGATGATCCCGGAACGAGGTCTCGACGATGCTCGGTTCGAGGGACGCGAGCAGCGCCTTGCCCAGCGCGGTGCTGTGCGCGGGCATCCGGCCGCCGAGGCGCGTCGGGATGCTGGCGGCGAACCGGCCGCCCGCCTTGTCCAGGTAGAGCACCTCGCGACCGTCCAGCACACCGAGGTGTCCGACCATGCCGGTGCGTTGGCAGAGGTCGTGCAGCAGCGGGCTCACCACGTCGCGAATCTCGTTGTGGTCAGCGGCAAGTCCGCCCAGTTCGAGCGTGCGCATGCCGAGCCGGTAGCCGCCTGGGGCGTGCGCGAGCCAGCGCAGCCGGATCAGCTGATCCAGGATGCGATGCACCGTCGAGCGGGGCAGGCCGGTGCGTTCGGACAGCCCCAGCAGGGTGAGCGTCGGCGTCGCACCGTCGAAAGCGTCCAGTATCAACGTCATTCGCTCGATCATGGAGACCGGTGGCTGGGACCGAGCCGGCACCGGAGCCGATCCCGCCCACAACTCTCCGGATTCGGGAGGGGTCACCGCCTCGACCGCCATGGCTCACCTCCACTGTGTGCTCGCCTAGAGCTTAGAAGTATTTCTAATAGGCATGTACGTTTCCGGCGCACTCCTTTGTGTGCCCCATCACAGTGCCTCGGCGGGCGCGCAGTGACATCCCGGAAACTACGGAGAGCACTACGGATCTTCTCGGTAGCCGGGAGCGAATCTTGACAGCTAGGCGCGGCTGCTCTGCTCCTCGACCATGGCGGACAACCACTCTCGGGTGTAGCGCTCGGCGAGCAGCGGGAGGAAGTTGTCGATGGTGGCATGGTCGGCGACGTGCTCATAGGCCGAGCGAAGGAACTGCTCGATGGCCTGGTCGTCGATGAGGCCGTTGAATTCCTCCTCCAGCCGGAGCGCGGCCGCATGCAGGGCGACCGCCTGATCGAGAGACGGATCGTGCGGGTTGGGCGTGGTAACAGGGCTGTCGTTCACTGCGGACTCCCGATCGTGACGAGACTTTCGGTGCGGTGAGCACATGTACTGGCTGCGACATGCCTCGATCAGTCGAGTACCCAACGGTCGGCTCGGAACACATTCGGGCCGTCACGGAGCAAATTAGAACAGGTTATTGTTTACTGAGCGGTGGCATGCCACGCTGGTCGGATGGATCTCGCCGCCATCGAAGCCGTCCGTCAGCTCAAGTACCGATACTTCCGGACGCTCGACCTCAAACAGTGGGACGCGTTCGGCGACACCCTCGCGGTCGACGCCGCCGGACGCTACGGCACGCACGCGCTCGGCGAACCGCTCACCCTGGACGGCCGCGACGCCATCACCGCGTTCATGCGGGAGAACCTCGGACCCGCGGTCGTCACGGTCCATATCGCGAACCATCCCGAGATCACCGTGGACGGCGACACCGCCACCGGCTCATGGGCTTTCGAGGACACGGTGATCGCCACCGACTACAACGTGCTGATCCGCGGTGCCGGGTATTACACCGACAGCTACCGGCTCGACGCCGACGGCAGCTGGCGCATCGCGTCGACCAGTTACCAGCGGATCTACGAATCGATGCAGTCGCTCGCCGACACACCCAGTCATCAACTGCTGTCGAATATGTGGGCGGCGCCCACAGCGAAATAGGCGGCTCGGCGCGGCGATTAAGCTGGGTGCGTGGCGGGAACGCGGCTGATCGGCCGAGACCACCCGGCGGCACTGCTGCGGGAGGCGTTGCGCCGCACGGTGTCCAGTCACGGTGGGCTGGTGCTGGTGTCCGGCGAAGCGGGCATCGGCAAGACGGCGCTGGTCACCGAGGTCGTCGGCGAGTTCGACGACTCCGAGGTGCTGGTGCTCACCGCGACGGCGTGGAGCGGCGACGGGACCCCCGGATTCTGGCCGTGGGTGCAGGTGCTGCGCGGACTCCGGCGCGCCGCCACCCCTGAGCAGTGGGCCGCCGTCGACGACGCGGCGGGTAACGCGCTGTCCTTCCTGATCGGTGAGGCGGAACAGCCGGACCCCGCGGCCGGGTCACTGTTCCGGATCGGTGACGCGGTGACCGAGGCCCTCGTCACCGCCAGCACGCTGCGGCCGGTGTTCGTGGTGATCGACGACCTGCACCGGGCCGACCCGGCATCGATCAGGTTGCTGGCATTCGTCGCCCGGCATTCGTGGTTCGAGCGGTTGGCGATCGTCGGCACCGTGCGCGACACCGATATCGACGCGTCACTGCGAAAGGTGTTCGGTGAGTTGCTGACTGCCGCGCGCACCATCGAGTTGACCGGTCTGCCGGTCGACGGGGTCGCGGCGCTGGTCGGCAGCGTGACGGGTGCGCACGCCGACGACGAGGTCGTGCACACGCTGCACAGTTTGTCCGGCGGCAATCCCTTCCTGATCGAGCAGGCCGCGCGCCTGTGGCAGGCGGGCAGTCCGCTCGACACCTTGGCTCCCGGTGTGCGGGAGACCCTCGACGCGCGCCTCGCACCGCTTCCGGCCACCGCGATCGATATCTTGACGACCGCCGCCCTGGTCGGGCGTGAGTTCGCCGCAGCGGTGGTGGCGTCCGGTACCGGATGCGAAATCGCCGTCGTACAAGAACAATTGGCCGCCGCCGTGCGCGCCAGGCTGGTGACCCCGCTGTCCGGCGAGCGATTCACCTTCGTGCACGATCTGATCCGCGAGACACTGCGCGCCCGGATCGGCGAGGCGGAGGCCCGTAAACGCCACGCCGCCATCCTCGCCGCGCTCGAGCAGCTGCCACGGGAGGTCTCCGGGGCAACCCCGAGCGACCTGGCACACCATGCTTACGACGCCGCCGACGCGATCGACGATGCCCGGACGCTGCGGTATCTGCTCGACGCGGCGGCCGACGCGTGCGGTCGGCTGGCCGCGGGCGAGGTCGCCGAGCACTATCGGCACGCGCTCACCCGCATTCCCGAGGACCAGGCCGAGCTGCGCGGCACCGTCGGCCTCGGTTTGGCTGCGGCACAGAGTGATTCGGGCGAGCTGGCCGCCGCGCGCCACACCTACGAGGCGTTGCTGACCACCGCCAGGGCACGCTCGGCGGCGGAGCTGTTCGCCAGGGCCGCGCTCGGACTGCACGTCCTGGGCATGCCCGATCCGGAACGGGAGGCACAGCGCGAGATCGAGATCATGGACCAGGCGCACCGGATGCTGCTGGCCGAACGCCCGCCCACCGATCCCCTTGCCGTGCAGGTGCTTGCCGCCGCGACGCGCGTGCGGGTGCATACGGGGCACGCGCTGCGGCCCGACGCGATCGACCGGGCGAGTGCCGAAACACTGCGCCTGGCACGGGAATCCGGGGACGACGACGCACTCGCGGCGAGCCTGCTGGCCCGGCACGACGCGATCTGGCGGCCCGGTGCCGCCGGCGACCGGCTGGCGCTGGCCGACGAGCTCGCCCGCGTCGGCCGCCGCATGCACCGCGACGAGCTCGAATTACAGGGCCGCCTGCTGCGATTCGCCGCACTGCTGGAGCTCGGGGACCCGCGCGTACACACGGAGTTAGCTGCGTTCGGCGCACTGGCGGACCGGGCCCGGCATCCGCGCTTCCGTTTCATCGCATTGTCGCGAACGGGTGCCCTGGCCATGGTGAGCGGCCGATTCGCCGACGCACGCACGGCCATCGATGACGCGTACGCGCTCGCGGAACGACTCGGTGAAGTCGATCGGGAGCCGCTCTGGCTCGAACAGCGTTGGGCCCTGGCCCTGTGCACGGGTGATCTCGCGGAAGCCGAGGCCTTCGTCGACCGTTATCGCGAGATGGCGGTCGAGTACACGGCGATCGTGGACGTGATCACGGCGGCCCGGCGTGGTGATGTCGAGCGGGTTCGGCGCGGCGTCGGCGACCTTCCGGCGCTGTACGAGTTCTATCCCCGGCACTTCCACCCGGCCATCCTGATCGCGCAGGTGTACGCCGCACTAGTCCTCGATGACGCTGATCTGCGAGCGGCGGTGCGCGCCAGGTTGGTTCCGCTGGCCGGATGGTGGGCGGTCGTCGCCGGTGGCGGCGCGGTCTACGGCCCGTACGCCTATTGGCTCGGGCGGGTGGCGGCGGCGGACCGTGACCTCGACGCCGCTGCCGAACATCTCACGGCCGCAGCGGATTCGGCACACCGGATGCGGGCGCAGCCGTGGGTGGAGGCCGCGCGGCACCACCTGCGGCTGATTTCGCATCGGGAGCCACCGCCGGTTCGAGCACCGGCATCGCCGCCGGACAACGAGTTCCGGTTCGACGGAACGGTGTGGACGCTGCGGTTCGCCGATCGCACCGTTCATCTGCCCGACGCCAAAGGAATCCGGGATCTGCACGTGCTGCTCGCGCATCCGGGACACGACATCCCGTCGCTTGAACTGTTCGGTGCGCCCGACACCGGAACCCAGCGCGCGGCACAGTCTTTCGGCGGTGATCCGGTGCTCGACGATCGCGCCAAAGCCGAGTATCAGCGGCGGCTCAGCACCCTGGACGCCGAGATCGATCGGGCCGTCTCTGTCGGAAACGATGCTCGCGCTGTCGAACTCGACCAGGAACGCGCCGCGCTGCTCGACGAGCTACGCCGCACCTCGGGACTGGCCGGACGCACCCGCCGGCTCGGTGACGACGCGGAACGCGCTCGCAAGACGGTCTCCGCCCGGGTACGCGACACACTGCGCCGGATCGATCGGCTGCACCCCGAACTCGCCGAACACCTGCGCGCCGCGGTCTCCTTGGGTCTGTTCTGCCGATACCAACCGCACCGTGAGGTCCGCTGGCGGCTCTGATCTAGCACCGCGAGATCCGATCTAGCGCCTTCCCAGTAGAGACACCATTCGGAAGGAGCACACCATGCACCAGATCGTCCCCAACCTCTGGGAGACCGAGACCCTCAGCCCGTTCCCCGGCCTGAACACCCATGCCTACCTGTGGACGACCCCGGAGGGAAATGTGTTGTTCTACAACACCACCCTCCCCGAGGAGTTCGACAAGATGGCCGAACTCGGCGGTGTCGCCCACCACTACGTGAGCCATCGCGACGAGATCGCCTCGTCCCTGTCCACGGTCCGTTCGCGATTCGACGCGAAGCTGCACATCCACAAAGCCGACGCGGTCATGGTCACCGACACCCCCGTCGACGACGCCTTCGACACCCGCCACACCGCGATCGCCGGCCTCGAGGTGATCCCCACTCCCGGCCACACCCCCGGCAGCGCCTGCTACCTCGCGACCATCGACGGCAAACGCTACCTCTTCACCGGCGACACCCTCGTCCTCGGCGAGAACGGCAAGTGGTGGGCCGGATACCTCGAGGGCCACAGCGACCGCGACACCCTCCTCGCCACCCTCGACGCCCTCGCTCAACTCGAGCCGGACGTCATCGTCTCCAGCGCCTTCATGAGCGACAAGGGCGTCGTCGAACTCGGCGACCGTCCCTGGTCCGAGTGCGTCGCCGAAGCGCGCAGCGGCCTGCTGGCCGATCCGCCGAAGGAGTAGTCGGGCACGGTACTGCCGAGGGCGGTCCCCGCTGTCGTCCGCGGGACCGCCCTCGATCTCGGCCGCCCCAGCACTGTTCAGCCGACGACGATCGGTTCATCAGCCTCGAACATGGTGCGCTCACCTTGCGCCGTGAGTCCGCGCGGCCCCGACGTGTCCGACGTTGTGAACCCCGGACCCGGGTGTCGCTGCCCGAGCCCGAACCATTCCCGCAGCTGCGGGTTGAGCAGAAAACTGTCGGCATATTGCTGCGCGCCTGCCACATTCGGGTGCGCCATAGCCGCCGACATGCACTGCGGCGGTAGCGGACTCAGCATCGGACAGGCCGTAAGGCGCAGTGACACCGTGTTGTCACCCAGCGGGTTGTCCCACAGTTTCGGATTCGAGCCGAGCACACCATTGTCCTGGGTGAACAATCCGTCGGCCGCCACCGCGTAGGGGCCGTCCGGTGAATTCGCATTGGCCTGGTCCGCGGCTTCCCGGAAAGCCTGCGAGGACAGTCCGACGAACTGTGCCCACCGCTGCGCCTGCTCCGGCATGCCCTGCGCATTCATGGCGTAGAAATAGTTGGCCACCAGCACCTTCGGCCCGCCGGGCAGTGTGTGCGCCTTTTCGATGGCGGGCCGCATTCCTCGACCGCCGTAGCCGCGTTTGGCTCCGCTGAAGTACGGCACATCCTTTGCCGGATTGACCGCCTCGGCACCTTCACCGCCGATTTCGCGCCGCACCGCCGCAGCCAGATCCTGGCTGCCGGGCGTGATTCCGGCAGGCACACCGAAGAACGGGTCCATATCGTTGACGCCGCCGTTCATGATGACGAGATCCACCGAGTATCCGTCAGCGGCGGCATTGGCATTCGCTTTCGCCAACTGACAGAACACATCCGGCATCTGATCGGTGACTTCGCCGAGCTCCATCGTCCCGTCATTGTCGGTGTCTTGCCGGTACCGCTGGCTCAGGCATCCCGCATCGTCTTGTGGGAGCTCCTGCCCGTCGATCACCGCACCGGAGATCGAATAGTCGTGCAGCTGGTAACCGCGCCCGGTCTTCGCGCCGAGTTGCGCGGCGGTGAGCAGCGGGAACTTCTGATCGTGCTGGAGGCCCTGGCCCCAGACGGCCGAATCCCCGATCGCGATCACGTGCAACGGCGAGCAGTCTCGGCTCACCTGTTGTTCCCACTGCTTGCCGAAGCCACCGACGATCCCGCCCGGCAACCGCAATCGCGCATCCACCGTAAGGTTGCCGTCGGCCGGCTCGTTCGCGGGCAATTCGAACGGCACTGTCGCGACAGTGTTCTGCATCGGCACGATGCCCGTGCGATACACGGTGTCCCCGGACCGAATTCGCCACTCGATTTCAGTATTCAGCGTCGCACCCAGTGGGGAGTACACATCGACCGTGCCGCGGACCGGGCCCGAGCAGACGTCGCCGGCGATATTGACGCCGACGGTCATCGGATAGTCGGACACCACGTCCGCACGGGCGGGCGAGGCATTCGATCCGATCGCTACAGCTGTGCAGACCCCCACTGTCAGTAGCACCACCTGCCGTGCCAGACCTGTCCGCAACCGGATGTTCGTCCTGAGTAACCCTCGATGTATAGACCGCACGAAGAGGGAGGCTAAGCACCGTCCCGACTCCTGGACAGCGGCCCCGCCGTCGAGATAAACAACATCTGTTGATGGCTGTGCCCGCTACCGGCGCGCTCGACTACAGATCGGTCCAGTTTCGGGGTGCTGGCGCTGTACTGGTGTGGCGCGGCGGCGGATGCTCCTACTATGTCCTCCCTTGCGCCCGATGAGTTCTCGACCGAAGTCGCCTATCTCAATACCGCCTCGTTCGGGCTGCCGTCCGCGCGTTCGCTGGCCGCCGTCCAGGAAGCGAGCGCGCGGTGGGCGGCGGGGCGGGGTGGTCCGATGTCGAACGACATCTTGGTGCCGAGGTTGCGGGAGGGGTTCGCACGTCTGTTGGCGGGTGCCACCGCAGATGACATCGCGCTCGGTGGCGCCGCTTCGCAGTTGATCGGGCCGATCGCGGTCGCGCTGCCGCCGGGGGCCGAGGTGCTGGTGGCCGAGGGTGAGTTCGCTTCGGTCACCATGCCGTTCCTACACCGGGGTGATCTCGCGGTGCGGGTGGTGCCGCTGGAACGGCTGGCCGAGGAGGTGCGGCCGGAGACGGCGCTGGTCGCGGTGAGCGTGGTGCAGTCGGCGGACGGTCGGATGACCGATCTGCCGACGCTGCGGGCCGCCACCCGGGCGCACGGTGCCCGGCTGCTGGTGGACGCCACGCAGGCGGCGAGCTGGCTGCCGCTGAGCTTCGCCGACGCCGACTACTGGGTGTGCGCGACGTTCAAGTGGCTGATCGGCGCGCGCAGCGTGTCATTCTTCGCCGCGGGACCCGAGGCGCTGGAGTCGATCCGGCCGGTCGGGCCCGGCTGGTACGCGGCGGCGGACCCGTGGGCCGAGCTGTACAACCCGGTCGAGCTGCCGAAGACCACCCGGCGCTTCGATTCCACGCCCGACTGGCTCGGGGTGACCGCGGCGAGTGCGGGGCTCTCGCTGATCGAGGAGTTGACGGTCGACAAAATCAACGCGCACAACCTCGCGCTGGCCGATCGCTTCCGCGCCGGACTGACCGAGCTCGGCCTGCCATCGGTGCCCACCCGTTCGCCGATCGTCAGCGTTCCCGGTGCGGGCGATGCGGCAGGACGCCTGGAGCAGGCCGACGTCATCACCTCCGCGCGCAATGGCGGGCTGCGGTTCGCGTTCCACCTGTACAACACTGCGGAGGAGGTCGACCGGGCACTGGAGGTTCTCGCCGCCGAGTGACCAGCGGCCTCAGGCTTGCACCGGCGCTGCCGCGGACGCCCACACGGCGTCGCGGCAGCGCTGCCTGGCCCGGCCGATGCCCTCGATCTCGACCTCCACCACGTCCCCGTCGCGCAGGTACGGATAACGACCCGAAAGTGCCACGCCCGCAGGGGTTCCGGTGTTGATGATGTCGCCGGGTTCGAGCACCGCGTACTGGGACAGATGCCAGACCAGATAGTCGACGCCGAAGATCAGGTCGGCGGTGCTGGAGTCCTGGCGGGGTTCGCCGTTCACGAAAGAACGCAAGCGCAGGTCGCCCGCGTCGAGCCGGTCGCGCGGCACCAGCGCGGGGCCGAGCGGGTTGAAGGTCTCGCAGCACTTGCCTTTCGACCACTGCCCGCCCGATTGTTCGAGCTGGAACGCACGCTCGGAGACGTCGTTCGAGATGGTATATCCCGCAATGTGATTCGGTGCGTCTTCGACCGAGTCGAGATAGCGGGCGCGCCGGCCGATCACCACCGCGAGTTCCACCTCCCAGTCGGTCTTGCTGGAGTCACGCGGGATCAGCACGTCGTCGTAGGGGCCGATCACCGTGTTCGGGGTTTTGAAGAACACGACGGGTGTCTGCGGCGGTGCCGAGCCCGATTCGGCGGCGTGCGCGGCGTAGTTCATGCCGACGCACCACACCGCCTGCGGCCGCGCGATCGGGGCGCCGATGCGCTGGCCGGCGATATCGGTGCGGGGAAGCCGCTCCGCCGCAAGCGCTTCGGCGACGGCCGCGATGCCGCCCGCCGCGAGGAAGTCGCCGTCGATGTCGCCGGTAAGCGCGCGCAGGTCGTAGGCGTGCTCGCCGTCGACGACGATCGGCCGCTCCGCGCCCACTTCGCCGATGCGCTGCAACTTCATTCGGGTTCTCCTTCGGTCATCCAGGTCGGGGCGAGCGGTAGTTGGTAAGTGCGCCAGGCGACTTCGGTCAGCACCTGGACGCGGTCGGCGGGAGCGAGGTGGGCGAGGGTGTCCAGCGTGGTGCGCCACACGGTCCGGTACGACGCGGCGGTGAGCGTGAACGGCCAATCGCCGCCGACCATCAGTCGTCCGGGACCGAAGACCGCGAGCGCGTGGTCGACGTAGGGCTGCCACGTCGCGGCGCTGATCTCAGCGCCGGAAACCGTGGCCAGACCGGAGATCTTGGCGACCACATTGGGCTGCGCGGCCGCTTCGGCGAGCAGATCGGCCCAGGGCTGCCAGTGACCCGTCGCGATCGGCGGTTTGCCCAGATGGTCCAGCACGATGGTCAGTTCGGGATGTGCGCGCGCGATCACCGGCACCTGTGCGAGCAGATCAGGTCGTTCGGCGACCGCATCGAAGACGAGCCCTGCCTCGGCCAGTTGTGCGAGGCTCGCCGAAACCTCGGGCCGCAGCAACCATTTCGGGTCCGGATCGCGGTGGATCATGTGCCGGACGCCGACGAACTCCGGATGGGCACGCAGCGCGGGCAGTTCGGCGGCGACGACCTCGGGCCGGTGCAGTGGCAGCCAGCCGACCACGGCCGCAGGGTGCGGCGTTGCCGTCGCGGCGGCCAGCAGCGCGCGATTCTCGGCCAGCGAATCGGCGGCCTGCACCAGCACGACCGCGCCGACCCCGTGCGCCGACAGCTCCGGCTCGACATCCGGCAGCGCGTAGTTTCGGTACAAAACATCCGATGTTTCGGTCAGCCAGTCGTACTCGACGCCGAATTCTCCGCCGTCTATCCGCCAAACATGAACATGGGAGTCTACAGTCATCGGAGGCATACGTTCACATCCTCGAGGGCGAAGGAAACAGGTGTCGGTTACCGACGACGCGATAGCGAAGATCAAGGCGATGATCATCTCGGGCGATCTGGAGCCGGGCGCGCGACTGCCCCGCGAGGCGGACCTCGCCGCGCAGCTCGGCGTTTCGCGCAACTCGCTGCGGGAGGCGGTCCGCGCGCTCTCGCTGGTCCGGATCCTGGACGTGCGGCAGGGCGACGGCACCTATGTGGCCAGCCTGGAGCCGAAGTCGCTGCTCGACGCGATGAGTTTCCTGCTCGAATTCCACCAGGACGACTCGGTTCTCGACATTCTCGCCATCCGGCGCATCCTCGAACCCGCCGCCACCGCGCTCGCCGCCCGCGCGATGCCCGAGGAGGAGATCGCGCATCTGCGTACCCTGGTCGAGCCCGAGACGTCGTCGGTGACCGAGCTCGTGACGCTCGACCTCGAATTCCACGCCGCCATCGCCGCCGCCTCCGGCAACAAAGTGCTTGCCTCCCTGCTGGAGTCGCTGTCGCTGCCGACCATGCGGGCCAGGATCTGGCGCGGCATCACCGAGGAGCGGGCCTTCGAGCGCACCGTCGCCGAGCACCGCGGCATCTGCGACGCGATCGCCGCCCACGACCCCGAACTCGCGCACGCCAGGGCCCTGGCCCATGTGGCGGGTGTCATGGAGTGGCTGCGCCGCGCCGCAGGCTGAGCACTGACCGCCGATCACGAGCACCGGTCCAGCTCGTGCCAGAGGTCGTCCGGCACTGACGTATTCAGCATCGCGATGGTGTCCGCGACCTCCGCGGCGGTGCCCGCGCCGATGACGGTGGCGGCGACCGCCGGGTTGCGCCGGGCGAACTGCAATGCCGCCGCCCGCAGCGCGACATCGTATTTCGCGCAGATCCGCGCCATCGCCTGTGCCCGTTCGACGATGTGCTGCTGCGCGGGGCGATAGTCGAAAGTCGTTCTGCGCCAAGGGTCAGCCAGAATTCCGCTGTTCAGCACACCGGCGACCAGCACGCGCACGTCCCGGCGGGCGCACTCGGGGAGTAGCTCGGCTTCGGCTCGCCGGTCCAGCAATGTGTACCGGCCGGCGATCAGCACGTGGTCGATACTGGTTTCCCGTACGAAGCGCAGTGCGACATCCACGTCGTTGACGCCGACGCCGATCGCGGAGACGATCCCTGCCGCGCGCATCCGCTCCAGTTCGGGCACTGCCTCGGCAAGGGCTTGCTCCTGGTGATCGTCCGGGTCGTGGATCAGCAGCAGATCGATCCGGTCCAAGCCGAGACGCTCCAGCGAGTCCTCCAGTGAACGGCGCACGCCTGCTGCCGAATAGTCGCGGCGGCGTGCGCGTTTCGGTGCGCCGTAGAAGTCGTCGACACCGTCCGGCACGAGCGGGTCCTCGTCGAGCAGCCGTCCCACCTTGGTCGATACCGTGTACTCCGACCGGGATCGTAGGAACCGGCCGAGACGTTCCTCGCTGCTGCCCGCGCCGTAGTGCGGCGCGGTGTCGAAGGCGCGAATGCCCGCGTCCCACGCGGCCGCGATGCCCGCCTGGGCTTCCGCCTCGGTGACCGCACGGAACAGACCCGCGTAGCCCGCGCCGCCGAGGACGATGTCGGCTACGTCATTCATCGGCGTCACCCGCTGGGTTCAACTCCCACACCACCGGCAGCGCCGCGTCGGCGCCCGTCGCCGAATAGTCGTGCGTCCCTTCGAGGTACTCGTTGATCCGAGCCTGCCACGCCACGTTGACGGGTAGCTCTGCCAACCGGCTGAGCAGCAGATCGTAGGCGGCACAGTCGATCACGTGGAACAGGTCGGTGCCGCTACGCCAGATCGTCCAGGAGGTAGCCCCGGCCTCCTTGATAGCCGCGACGAGTTCGGCGGGCACCGCCCGGTGGGCCGCCTCGTATGCCGCCTCGGCACCGGGTATCAGCTTGGTGTGCAACGCAATTCGCACGCTTACTCCTGCCGTCGTCCGCTGGCGATGCGAGTGATGACCAGGGCCACCAGGATCAGCGCGCCGTTGATGAACTTGAGCGAGTCGGCGCTGACGCCGCCGTAGGACAGCAGCTTCTGGATGAGCGTCAGGATCAGCACACCGAAGAACGCGCCGAGCACCGAACCACGCCCGCCGTTGAGCGCCACCCCGCCGATCACGCAGGCGGCGAACACCTGGAAGATCATCCCGTCACCCTGGCTGACCTGCACGCTGGCGAACTGCCCCGAGTAGATGAGCCCGCCGACCGCGGCGAGCCCGCCCGCGACGACCAGCACGGCGATGACGACGTAATCGGTGCGGATACCGGCGGCACGCGCGGCGGCCTCGTTACCGCCGACGGCATAGAGGGCACGCCCGGCCGTCGTATAGGTGAGGACGAAATAGCCGAGGGCAAACAAGGCCAGACAGACCGCCACGTCCACCGGCACGCCCAGTACGTCGGTGTTGCCGAGCCATTCGACCGACGGCGGAATCTTGGTCAGCGTAAAGCCCTCGGTGAGGAAGGTGAGCAGCCCGCGCAGGGCGATGAGCATCGCCAGGGTCACGATGAAGCCGTTCAAGCCGAACCGGACGATCAGCACACCGTTGAGGGCGCCGACGGCGAGACCGACGAGCAGCGCGATCGGAATGGCCATCCACGGCGAGGTCCAGGTGTAGGCGCCCACTTTCGCGGTGCCCATGGTCGCCCAGATGGCGACGCCGGGGGCGAGCCCGAAGGTCGATTCGAGCGACAGGTCCATCCGGCCGACCACCAGCACCAGTACCTCGGCCAGCACGATGAGCGCGATACCGCTCATCGCGGTCAGCACATTGGTGAGGTTGGCCGAGGAGACGAAGTTGGTGTTGATGAAGTAGCCGACCACCAGCACCAGCAGGATCGGCGGCACGAGCAGGAAGTCGCGTAGCGCACCCCAGCGCACCGTCCCCGGCCACCGCCGGGTCGCGGTGGGCTCGCTGGTCGCGGGTTCGCGCCCGGTAGCGATCGGGGTCATGACAGTCCTTCCATCGCGGCGACGAGTTCTTTGTCGCCCCAGCCTTTCTCGAATTCCCGCGCGATCCGGCCCTGCACCATCACCAGTACCCGGTCGCAGTCGCGCAGATCGTCGAGTTCGTCCGACACCACCAGGACGGCGGTGCCGCGGTCGGCGGCGTCGCGCACGACACCGCGCAGGGTCTCCTTCGACCGCACGTCGACCCCCGCCGTCGGCGTGATCAACACCAGCACAGCGGGGTCGATGGCCAGCGCACGAGCGAAGACCACCTTCTGCTGGTTGCCGCCCGACAGCTCGGCGACGCTCTGGTCCGGACCCTCGGTCTTGATGCCGAGGTCATCGATGGCCTTGCCCGCCACCGTGTTCCGGGTGCGCCGGGACAGCAGCCCGAGGCGCCCCACTCGGCGTGGCACGGTCAGCGTGGCGTTGTCGGCGACGCTCATCTCCGGGATCAGCCCCTCCTCGTGCCGGTCTCGCGGCACGAAGCCGATGCCGGCGTCGAGTGCGGCGTGCACTCCGTTGCGGCGCAGCCGATTACCGCAGACAAGAATGGCCCCGGTGGCCGCCTTACGCAGTCCGACAATGGTTTCGGCGACCTCGATCCGGCCGCTGCTGCCGCCACCCGCGAGACCGGCGATCTCCCCCGGCTTGACCGACAACGTCACGTCGGCGAATTCACCTGCCCGCGAAAGCCCTTCGACCCGCAGCGTCGGTGTCGCCGCTGCCTCGGGATCGCGCCGCGCGACCGGTGTCGCGAGTTCGACCGAATCGCCGGTCATCGCCGCGATGAGCGCCTTCTTGCCGAGCTCGGCGACCGGCGCGGTCACCACATGCCTGGCATCCCGGAAAACGGTGAGGTCCTGGCAGATTT
The DNA here is from genome assembly GCF_015355715.1 of Nocardia sp. XZ_19_369. NCBI lineage: Bacteria > Bacillati > Actinomycetota > Actinomycetes > Mycobacteriales > Nocardiaceae > Nocardia > Nocardia sp. XZ_19_369. The sequence goes on from NZ_JACVED010000002.1 coordinate 1,224,227, forward strand.
CGTACGTCTCGTCGAGGTGATGGGAGATGAACAGGAAGGTGACGCCCTGCTCCTGCAGGTCGGTGATCCTGCTGAACAACCGTTTGATCGCGGGCCCGTCGAGCTGGGCGGTCGGCTCGTCCAGGATGATGAAACGCGCGCCGTGCGAGAGGGAACGCGCGATCTCCACCAGCTGCCGATGCTCGACGGACAGATCGCGGGCGACGGTGTCGACATCGACCGGCACCGACCAGGTGTCGAGCAGTTCGCGCGCCCGGCCACGTACTGTGCGCCAGTTGATGATCCGGCCGCCGAACGCCTGACTGTTGACGAACAGGTTCTCCGCCACCGACAGGTCGGGGATGATGGTCGACTTCTGATACACGCAGGCCACCCGGGAGCGCCACGCGTCCCGGTCGGCCGGCGCGGGCGCCGGAACTCCGTTGAACCGCACCTCCCCCGCGTCGGGCGTGGTGAGTCCGGTCAATATCGACACCAGGGTCGATTTCCCGGCACCGTTGCGGCCGACCAGCGCGTGGGTCCGGCCCGCCGCCACCCGGAGCCCTACCTTGTCGAGCGCAATCACATTGCGGCCGAAGCGTTTCGACACGTCGATCGCCTCGGCGATCGGTTCGCCGGTCATCCGCCGTGACCCCACAGGCCGGGCGCGGAGGTACTCAGCGTGTCGAGTTCGCCTACCTTGCCGCCGGTTCGGGTGACCACCGGGGCGGGTAGCTGATCTTCCAGGGTCCCGCCGACGCCGGTGTCGATGATCGTGGACCCGTGGTCGGTGGGTCCCGGGGTGAACTTGCGGCCGTCGACGGCGGCCTTGGCGTAGAAGGTCGCGTATTGCGCGTACAGGTCGGCGGGCTGGGAAATGGTCGCGTCGATCTCGCCGGCTTCGATGGCGTCCAGCTCGGCCTTGATGCCGTCGTTGGACACGATCGTGATGTGGCCCGGCGTACCGGCTTTCACCAGTTTGTCGCTGCGCCGCAGCAAGGCCAGCGTCGACTGCAGGAACACGCCGCCCGCCTGCATGTAGATGCCGTTGATGTCTGGATCGGTGAGCAGTTTGTCCTGGAGGCCCGAGACGGCCCGATCACCCTTCCAGTCGGTCGGGATCTCGATCACCTTGATGCCGGGATACCGCGTTTTCATGCACTCGGCGAACGCTTCCGACCGATCGCGGCCGTTGATCGAACTCAGGTCACCCTGAAATTCGACGACTTTGCCAGTGCCCTTCAAGGTTTCGCCGAGGTAGATACATGACTTGGTGCCGTAGGCGCGGTTGTCCGCCCGCACCACCATGTACACCCCGCCGCTGTCGGGCCGGGTGTCCACGCTGACCACCGGCACATTCTTCGCGGCTGCCGCAGCGAGGGCGGGCTTGACCGCGGCGGTGTCCTGCGGGGCCATGATGAGCGCTTTCACGTTTTTGGACAGCAGGGTGTCGACGTTCGACTTGAGCCGGTTGGCATCGTTGTCGGAGGAGGTGTTCTCCAGCTTCACCCCTGCGGCAGCGGCTTTCGGTCCGAGATAACCCGCGTAGGCACTCCAGAAGTCGGAGTCCGAGCGGGGTTGATCGGCACCGACGAGGACGCCGTTGTCCGCGCCGGTGCCGACGGTGACGGCAGGCATGCTGTCACCGGTACCGGTGGGCTCCCTGGAACAGGCGGCGCCCGAGGAAATGATCAGCGTCGCGCCGAGGGCTACGCCGATGATGCTGGCGGTCTTCATGAGTTCTCCTGCGGTTGGAACGAGCGGGCTTGCGGATCCGCCTGCCACGCGGCGCCGGACGGATAGGTGTAGTCGCGCAGCGACGCGGGCAGCATCTCGGCGCTGAAACCGGGCTCACGCGGTGCTAGATAGCGGCCGCCGACCACGCGCGCGGGATGGCGGAAATGCTCGTGCAGATGGTCCACGAACTCGATCGCGCGGTCCTCGGTGGTGCCGGTGATCGCCAGATAGTCGATCATCGCGAGATGCTGGACCAGCTCACAGAGTCCGACGCCGCCCGCGTGCGGCACCACCGGCACACCGAACTTGGCCGCCAGCAACAGGATTGCCAGGTTCTCGTTGACACCGGCGACCCTGGCCGCGTCGATCTGCACGAGATCGACCGCGCCTGCCTGCAACAGCTGCTTGAACAGGATCCGGTTCTGGCCGTGCTCGCCGGTCGAGATGCGCACCGGCGCGACGCGGCGGCGGATCGCGGCGTGGCCGAGGATGTCGTCCGGGCTGGTCGGCTCCTCGATCCAGGCCGGGTTCGCCGACGCCAACCGGGAGATCCAGTCCACCGCGACGTCGACGTCCCAGCGCTGGTTCGCGTCTACCGCCAGTCCGATGTCGGGTCCGATCGCCTCCCTTGCGACCTTGACCCGGCGCACGTCCTCGTCCACATCGCGGCCGACCTTGATCTTGATGGTGCCGAAACCGTCGGCCACCGCCTGCCTGGCCAGCCGGGACAGCTTCTCGTCGGAGTAGCCGAGCCAGCCCGGCGAGGTCGTGTATGCCGGGTACCCGGTGTCGAGTAACCGAGCAATGCGCTCCTGCCTGCCCGGTTCGGCGCGACGCAGGATCTCGAGCGCCTCGGCGGGGGTGAGCGCATCGGTGAGATAGCGGAAGTCGATGAGGTCGACAATCTCCTCGGGGGACATCTCGGCGACCAACTGCCACACCGGTTTTCCGGCGAGCTTCGCTGCGAGATCCCAGGCGGCGTTGATCACCGCACCGACCGCCATGTGCATGACGCCCTTTTCGGGACCGAGCCAGCGCAGCTGGGAATCCGCGGTGAGGGATCGGGCGAATCCTCCGAGGTTCCCGGCGATTTCGGCCACCGATCGCCCGACCACCAAGTGCGCCAACGATTGAATGGCAACGCACTGGACCTCGTTGCCGCGGCCGATGGTGAACGCGAAGCCGTGGCCCTGCGGGCCCGCCGGATCGTCGGTGCGCAGGATCACGTAGGCCGCCGAATAATCGGGGTCGGGGTTCATCGCGTCCGAGCCGTCCAGCTCGCGCGAGGTCGGGAACCGGACGTCTAACGTGTCCAGCGCCGTGAGGTGCGCCATGGGTGATCCTCGTTCCAGATAGTGATCTGGATCACGACTATACATCGGATGTCTGTCGACGCAATGGGAGATGGAAAATACGTCAATCCTGGTTGCGCAGTAGCAATCTCGCGCGAACGCCCGCGATCGGTGTTATGTTCGCCAGTGTTAAACATCGGATCTGTCCGGGTCGAGCTATCGCACCGGAACCGAGGTGAGAAGGTGGGCGGTATGTCGGTACAAAGCACGTTCGACGGGCTGGTAGCAGTGGTCACCGGTGGTGCGTCCGGCATCGGAATGGCCGTCACCGAGACCTTGGCGGCGGCGGGCGCGCGGGTGGCGGTGCTCGATCTGCACCCTGGCAACACCCCGGGGATCGCCCTGCGCTGCGATGTCGCCGATGACGAATCGGTCCGCAGTGCCATCGCGGGCGTCATCGACACCTACGGCCGGCTCGACATCCTCGTCAACAATGCGGGCATCGGCGCACAGGGCACCATCGCCGACCACACCGACGACGAATGGCGCCGTGTGTTCGAGGTCAACGTCCTGGGCACGGTGCGCGTTTCCCGCGCCGCGCTCCCCCACCTGCGCCGGTCACCGGCCGCCGCGATCGTGAACATTTGCTCGATCGCGGCCACCACCGGACTGCCGGATCGCGCCGTCTACAGCGCGAGCAAAGGGGCGATTCTGTCGCTGACCCGCGCGATGGCCGCCGACCACCTACGCGACGGCATCCGAGTGAACTGCGTCAATCCGGGGACCGTCGACACGCCCTGGGTGCAGCGGCTTTTGGCGAGCAGCGCGGATCCCGGCGCGGAAATGGCCGCGCTGCAAGCACGTCAACCGCACGGGCGGCTCGTCACCGCCGCGGAAGTCGCGAGTGCGGTGGCGTATCTGGCCGGACCGGCGGCGGCGTCCATCACCGCGACGATGCTGGAGGTCGACGGCGGCATGCATTCGCTACGCCTGCGGGCGGCGGCGCAGGTCGCTGGGGCGCGCCGATGACCGCGCGCCGGGTGCCCCGACCGCGAGACCTCGCACCGCTGGTCAAGTTCGAGCGCCCGTTCGGTGGCCGGGAGCGCAAACTGGCTCGCGCACAGACGATCTGGGACCTGCGCGAGCTGGCCCGTAAACGCACTCCCAAGGTCGCGTTCGATTACACCGACGGCGCCGCCGATGCGGAGATCAGCCTCGCCCGCGCCCGGGAAGCCTTCTCCGACATCGAGTTCCGGCCCGCGATCCTGCGCGACGTCAGCAGCGCCGACACCACGGTCCAGGTACTCGGCAAGACGGCGGCACTGCCCTTCGGTATCGCGCCCACCGGGTTCACCAGGATGATGCACACGGCCGGCGAGCTGGCGGGGGCGCGCGCCGCTGAACGCGCGGGCATACCGTTCACGCTGTCCACCATGGGGACCACCGCCATCGAGGATGTCGCCGCGGGCACCGGACCTGACGCGCGCAATTGGTTTCAGCTCTACATGTGGACCGATCGCGACCGGTCGCTGGCGCTGGTCGAGCGCGCCGCACGGGCCGGATTCGACACCCTCGTCGTTACGGTCGACGTGCCGGTGGCGGGGGCCAGGTTGCGCGATGTCCGCAACGGCATGACAGTGCCGCCGTCGATCACGCTGAGCGGCGCCGTCGACGCCTTGCGCAGGCCATGGTGGTGGTGGGACTTCCTGACCACCGAACCGTTGGCCTTCGCTTCGCTGGACCGCTGGTCGGGGACAGTCGCCGAGCTGCTCGATGCCATGTTCGACCCGACGGTCGGCTTCGACGATCTGGCCTGGATCAGGGCGCGATGGCCGGGCAAGCTGCTGGTGAAGGGCGTGCAGACCGTCGATGATGCCAAGCGCCTGGCCGGGCTCGGCGTCGACGGCATCATCCTGTCGAATCATGGTGGGCGGCAACTGGATCGCGCGCCGGTACCGCTGCACCTGCTGCCCGCGGTGGTGCGCGAGGTGGGCGACGACCTGGAAGTCCACCTCGACACCGGCATCATGCACGGCGCCGATATCGTCGCCGCCCTCGCGCACGGCGCGCGGTTCACCCTCGTCGGCCGGGCGTACCTGTACGGGTTGATGGCCGGCGGCGAGGCGGGCGTGGACCGCATGATCGACATTCTTCGTACGCAGATCGTGCGGACCATGAAGCTGCTCGGCGTCGGGTCGGTCGAGGAGCTCGAGCCGGGGCATGTGCGCCTGCTCGAGCGGTATCGCCCGCGTGAATAGGGTTACCGCTGTGCGGGATTCGTGATCAGCGGCAGGTCCAAGGCGGTCAGGATGCCGGCGGGCGCTCGGACCACGGCGGGGATCGCGTTGACGATGCGCATGGCGGTGGCGAGCAGGGTGGCGTGGTTGTGGTCACCGTTGCTGCTCGAGGTGACCAGATCCATTGCGTAGCTGGGTTCGCCGGTGATCTCGACCCGATACGAGCCCTCGTGATGGGCCGGTTGCGGCCAGTCCGGGCACAGGTCCGGGTGCAGCCGGGTGACGTGCTCCAGGACTGTGACGGGCTCGTCGCCGACCATACCGCGCACCTCGAAACGCAAGGCGGCCGCGGTGCCCTCGGCGATGTGACCGGTGGCGATATCGAAGGAGTGGTCGGCCGGAATCCGCTGGTAGGTCTCGGTGACCGCGTCCAGGGTGACGCCGATGCCCGCGGCGAGCTGGCGGACGGTGCCGCCCCAGGCGAGCGACAGGACACCGGGCTGGAGCAGCATCGGGATGTCTTCCAGTGGTTTGCCGAAACCCATGATGTCGAACATGACTTCGCGATTGTCGTAGCTGGCGTAGTCCACGATCTCGATGCAGCGCAGCTGATCGATGCGCAGGCAGGTGCCCGCGAGTGCCAGTGGCAGTAGGTCATTGGCGAAACCGGGATCGATGCCGTTCACCCACAGCGACGCACTGCCTTGTGCCGCAGCCTCTTGCACCGGCTTCAGTAGATCGTCGGGTAAGACGCCGTAAGGGTATTGGAAGAACACCGGGGCGCACGCGACGACATTGATTCCGGCGCTGAGGATCCGCCGCAGGTCGGCGAGGGCCTCCATCAGGCGGTTGTCGGTCATCGAGCAGTAGACGACACAGTCGGGTCGGGCCGCGAGGATCGCGTCGGTATCCATCGATGCGGTGACGCCTACCGGATGATCCAGCCCCGCAAGGGTTCCCGCGTCGAAACCGTTCTTGGCCGGGCCCGATACCCAGACACCGGTGAGCTCGAGGTCGGGATTGGCGATGACGCCTGCCAGGGCGTGCTTGCCGACATTGCCGGTGCCCCACTGCACTACGCGATACGTCATGTCACAGGTCCCCGATCGGGAGGTCGAGGTTGGGGGCGATCAGGCCGCCGTCCGGTTCGAGCACCTTGCCGGTGAGGTATTTGCCCGCCGGGGAGACCAGGTAGAGCGCGGCCGCAGCGATGTCCTCTGGCTCACCCAGGCGGTGCAGCGGTGTCTTGGTTTCCAGTTCGGTACGCATCGCGTCGTTGCTCGCGACGATCTCCAGCGCGGAGGTCAGGATCGAGCCGGGGGCAATGGCATTCACCCGGATGCGCGGGTTCAGGTCCAGGGCGGCGAGTTTGGTGTAGTGCGCCAGCGCGGCTTTGGCGGTGCCGTAGGCGGCGAACGCGCGGCCGGGCAACCGGCCCATGGTCGAGGTGATGTTGAGAATCGAACCGCCGCCGGCAGTTTCGAGGATGTGCGGTACCGCGGCGCGGACGAGTGCGTGCGCGTTGGTGACGTTGAAGTTGAACGCGTCCACCAGAGCCTGCGGAGTGGTGTCGAGCAGGGGGCACGGCATCGCGCCGCCGACATTGTTGACCACGATGTCCAACCTGCCGAAGCGCTCCACCGCGATCCCGGCCAGTGCCGCGGTCGCCTCGATATCGCTCAGGTCCGCCGGGACCACATGCGCCCGGCGGCCTGCCGCGGTCACCTTTTCGGCTACCTCGTCCAACTGGCTCTTGGTCCGCGCGGCGATGACGACGTCCGCGCCTGCCTCCGCGAAGGCCACCGCGATCGCGGCGCCCAGGCCGCGCCCCGCGCCGGTCACCACGGCGACCTGCCCGTCTATGCGGAATCGATCCAGAATCATTCGCGCTCCATCCGCGCCGTAGCCGACTCCCACCGATCCCCATCGGCCAGGTGTCGAATATTCGACGACTAATGCTCTAATATTCGACACATCGTAGGTCGCCCACCCGAGCAGAACAAGAGGTTCCGTCATGCCGGACCGCTCAGCGTCACCGCCGACGCGCCGCGTCATCGACATCGTTTCGCTGCTCGCGACGTCGACCGAGCCGATCAGCGTCGCCGGGATCGCCGAACGCCTCGATATCGCCCGCGCCACGGCGACCGCAATCCTGACCGAGCTCGATGCGGCCGGTTGGGTCGGCCGAGATCCGCATCGCGGCTACGCGATCGGCCCTGCCCTGGCCGGCCTGCACGGCGCCGCACTCCCCTCCGGTGTCGGCACAGTGCTCGCGGAACTTGCCGAACGAACCGGATCGGGCGCGACATTCAGTCGCATCGAACCCGATCGCCTGACCGTACTCGACGTCCGGCACGGCACCGACCGCGTTGTCCCCGGCATCCCGGTCGGGCATCGCATACCACTGCAATTCCCGGCCGGGGCGAGCGTGATGCCGTGGCGTTCCGCGAGCGAACAGAACGCGTGGACAGCGACCGCCGCAGACGCGGACCGGCGCACGGCGAGCACGCTGCTCGCCGTCGTCCGGGAGCGCGGGGTCGCCGTCTTCCGACCGCGCGCCGATGACGCAGGCGTGGTCGACCTGCTGGCCGATCTACTCGGCGCCGTCGGATCCGAACTGCTGCAACCACATCTGCGTACGCGTGCCCTGCGCCAGCTCGCCGCGCTCACGTCGCGGCCGTTCACCAGAAGTGAATTGGACTCCGATGACGCGCTAGCATTGAGCTATCTGGCAGCCCCGGTCTTCGATGCCACAGGTACCGCCGCCTACGAGGTCCAGCTCGGCCCGCTTCGCGCGGAGGTAGCCAAACCTGAACGGGACGAATATATTTCGGCAACCCTCGATGCCGCGCAACAGTTGACGGCGGCTCTTACGGGAAAGATACATCGCTGAGCTCTCTGGCGTTATCTGAGGGCGCTGTCGATCAGCGTTCGACACGATCCGTGCCCATGCACTCGGCGACCGGCCAGCGCCCAGGATTCACTTTCTCGCGCGCACGGACTACAGGCGGTCGGAGCAGTCGCACCCGAGCGATATCGTTGCCCCTGGATTGCCTATCGTTGCAAGACATCGGCACCGGAGCACTGCGACGAGGAGCGGCCAGCATGGGCAAGGAGAATCGCCGGCGGCGTACGGGTCGCCGCGCGGAAGGCGGCCCATCCGGCACTTCACCCTTCTGGTCTGCGCAACAGCGGTCCGCCGCCAACTCGCCGGCAGACTCGGAGCAGATCGCCAATGCGGTGATGGCTGCTGCGATGGAGTCCGCACAGGGCGCTTCAGTCGCCGCAAGGCGTTGCGCGACAGCGCTGGTCGGTCGCGGTCCACTGACCCCGCAGGTGGAGCAGGGTGCGCACCTTGCGGAACAGCACATCATTTCGCGGATCTTTCAGTACGGTTGGCTGCCCGAAGATGTGCACCAGGCCGCGCGGCGGCACCTCGACGAGTACGCGGTGGCGCTGCTGACCGACGTGATCGCCGCGTACATGCGCCCGTTCGCGCCCGCGTCGGTAGACGAGACATGGCGTGCGCAGCTCGAGGAGCTCGATGCTGTGGTGTGGTGGTCCGAGTCGGCGGCGCACCTCGGTCAATGGGCGGCGAAGCACCTGCTGACCGCCGAGGAAGCGCTCACCACCGTGGTCGAGGCGTTGGCTCTGTTGATCCGGCTGCCGAAGTTAGAACTCATCCGGCCGCTACCCGGGACCGCGCGACCGAGTGCCGCGGGTCACCACCATGTGGACGAGAAGATATTGAGCCGGGTGCGGGGGTTGCTGGCGAAAGCCGAGTCGACGTCGTTTCCGGAGGAGGCCGAGACGCTGTCGGCGAAGGCGCAGGAGTTGATGACCAAGTACGCGGTGGACCGTGTGCTGGTCGACGCGGACACTTCAGTGCCGGATCTGCCTGGTGCCCGCCGGATTTGGCTGGATACGCCGTACGTCGATGCCAAGGCGTTGTTGGTCGACGTGGTCACCAAAGCCAATCGCTGCCGGGCGATCTTCTCGTCGGCCTGGGGGTTCATGACGGTCGTCGGTGACGAGAATGATCTGGATGTCGTAGAGCTGTTGACGACCTCGTTGCTCGTCCAGGCGACCAGGGCAATGATCGCCAGCGGTAATCAGGCTGAGCGCAGCGCCGACTCGCGGAGTCGTTCGTACCGGAAGTCGTTCCTCATCGCCTATGCCACGCGAATCGGTGAACGGCTGGCGGCGGCGAACGAGAGCACTATCGCCAAATCAGAGGATTCCGCGCGGTTGTTGCCGGTGCTCGCTTCCCGTCAGCTGCAGGTGGACAAGGCATTCGATTCGCTGTTCCCGGAAGTACGGAATCGCGGTGTCTCCATCCCCAATGCGAACGGTTGGGATGACGGTCGCGCAGCAGCCGAGACCGCCGAACTCGGAGCCCGCCGCCCCCTCCAAAAGTAGCCGAGCCGCGGTTCACCGCTGCCCAGCCCGCCAGCAATCGCCTCAGCCGCACTCTCTCTCGGGATCCGCACTGACTCTGGCCCCCGTAGTGGGTGCGGATCCCGAGAAAGAGTGCGGATTTTCGCCGCCGCACAGACCCTGCAATAGCGCAGCCGCACTGCCTTTCGAGATCCGCACTGACTCTGGATCCCCGCAATGGGTGCGGATCCCGAGAGAGGGTGCGGATTTCGCCGTAGCGCGGGGTGGGTCGGTGTAGCGGGTGGTCCGGAAACGACGAAAGCCCCCCAGCGTGAGCTGGGGGGCTTTCGTGAAGGATGTTCCGGCGGTGTCCTACTCTCCCACACCCTGTCGAGTGCAGTACCATCGGCGCTGGCAGGCTTAGCTTCCGGGTTCGGAATGGGACCGGGCGTTTCCCTGCCGCTATGGCCGCCGTAACTCTATGAAACTGTCACACTCCGTGTCCCAGGTTCACCAGGGAGAGTTGTTCAGGGGCTTCGCCCCTCAAAACCCCACCCGGTCGCAGGTTCGCAGGGCTGACCCTGAAAACCGTTGAGCGTGTGAGATATTCACAGGGCACAGCCCTGAAACTCCCACTCCGAACCCGTGAACACGGTGTCGTGTGTTGTTTCAGATACTGCACAGTGGACGCGTAGCTTCTTTGTTGGTAAGTCCTCGGCCGATTAGTACCAGTCACCTACACCCGTTACCGGGCTTCCAG
>NZ_JACVED010000027.1:0-2146 GCF_015355715.1 Nocardia sp. XZ_19_369
GGCGCTAACCGGTCCTCTTAACCTTCCGGCACCGGGCAGGCGTCAGTCCGTATACATCGTCTTACGACTTCGCACGGACCTGTGTTTTTAGTAAACAGTCGCTTCTCACTGGTCTCTGCGACCACCCCCAGCTCAGACCGTAAAGATCGTCACCAGAAATGGTCCCCCTTCTCCCGAAGTTACGGGGGCATTTTGCCGAGTTCCTTAACCACAGTTCTCTCGATCGCCTTAGTATTCTCTACCTGACCACCTGTGTCGGTTTGGGGTACGGGCCGTGTACCAACTCACTAGAGGCTTTTCTCGGCAGCATAGGATCACTGAATTCGCCTCAATCGGCTACGCATCACCTCTCAGGCTTCATGCGGTGCGGATTTGCCTACACCACGCCCTACAGGCTTACACCAGTACAACCACTGACTGGCCCAGCTACCTTCCTGCGTCACCCCATCGCTTGACTACTACCAGCCGGGGTCATGTGCAGCCCCTCACTCGAGACCCGAAGGTCTTCTCGGAGGTTTTGGACACTTAGCACAACTGATTCATCATGGGCGCGGATACACGGGTACGGGAATATCAACCCGTTGTCCATCGACTACGCCTGTCGGCCTCGCCTTAGGTCCCGACTCACCCTGGGCGGATTAACCTGGCCCAGGAACCCTTGGTCATTCGGCGGACGAGTTTCTCACTCGTCTTTCGCTACTCATGCCTGCATTCTCACTCCCATAGCCTCCACAACTAGGTCACCCTGCTGCTTCCATGGCTATAGGACGCTCCCCTACCCACCCCAACCGCTGCACCACCCCCCGTAAGGGATGGCGGACGTATTGTTGGAGTGCCGCGGCTTCGGCGGTGTACTTGAGCCCCGCTACATTGTCGGCGCAAAATCACTTGACCAGTGAGCTATTACGCACTCTTTCAAGGGTGGCTGCTTCTAAGCCAACCTCCTGGTTGTCTTCGCGACTTCACATCCTTTTCCACTTAGTACACGCTTAGGGGCCTTAGCCGGCGATCTGGGCTGTTTCCCTCTCGACTACGAAGCTTATCCCCCGCAGTCTCACTGCCACGCTCTCACACACCGGCATTCGGAGTTTGGCTGATTTCGGTAAGCTTGTAGGCCCCCTAGACCATCCAGTAGCTCTACCTCCGGCGTGAAACACGTGACGCTGCACCTAAATGCATTTCGGGGAGAACCAGCTATCACGGAGTTTGATTGGCCTTTCACCCCTACCCACAGCTCATCCCCTCAGTTTTCAACCTAAGTGGGTTCGGGCCTCCACGACGTCTTACCGTCGCTTCACCCTGGCCATGGGTAGATCACTCCGCTTCGGGTCTAGAACATGCGACTCTGACCGCCCTATTCGGACTCGCTTTCGCTACGGCTACCCCACACGGGTTAACCTCGCCACATGCCACTAACTCGCAGGCTCATTCTTCAAAAGGCACGCCATCACCCACAGCCGACCAAACGACTCGCAGGCTTTGACGGATTGTAAGCGCACGGTTTCAGGTACTATTTCACTCCCCTCCCGGGGTACTTTTCACCTTTCCCTCACGGTACTAGTCCGCTATCGGTCACCAGGGAGTATTCAGGCTTACCGGGTGGTCCCGGCAGATTCACAGCAGATTTCACGGGCCCGCTGCTACTCGGGTACTCACTACGAGAGCCGTTGAGTTTTCGTCTACGGGATTCTCACCCTCTACGACAGGCCGTTCCAGACCACTTCGACTAACACAACGGTTTCTGACTCCCGCTCCATTCGGCAGAATGAAGAAAATGAGCCCCACTACCCCACATACACAACCCCTGCCGGGTATCACATGTACATGGTTTAGCCTCATCCGCTTTCGCTCGCCACTACTCACGGAATCACAATTGTTTTCTCTTCCTGTGGGTACTGAGATGTTTCACTTCCCCACGTTCCCTCCACACACCCTATATATTCAGATGCGGGTAACACGACATCACTCGTGCTGGGTTTCCCCATTCGGAAATCCTCGGATCTCAGCTCGGTTGACAGCTCCCCGAGGCTTATCGCAGCCTCCTACGTCCTTCATCGGCTCCTGGTGCCAAGGCATCCACCGTACGCTCTTAAACACTTACTAACAAAGATGCTCGCGTCCACTGTGCAGTTCTCAAACAACACAC
>NZ_JACVED010000028.1:0-2004 GCF_015355715.1 Nocardia sp. XZ_19_369
ATAATATCTTCTCTAAATACTCCTTAAGTACTTAGTCTTACTTAAGGTTTTAAAGATAAATCTTTTAAAACTTTAGTTCCTTACTAGGCTAGAGTTTAATCTTATAGTCCTAGTATAAATACTCTAGTAGTCTTATTTCTAGCTCTTTACTAAATAGCTTATTATACTTTAAGTATTTCTTAGGAATCTCTAATATACTAGCTTTTAATTCTTAGGTAATTAAGTATATTTCTTAAGATTAGTCTTAATCTAACTAAGATACCCTTCTTTATTTTTAGCTACTCCTACTATTATAATTATATCTTAGTATATCTTACTAAAGTTAGCCTATTCTCTAGTTAACTCTAAGATTACTTACTTATAACTAAGGTAACCTTAATATAATATTATACTTTAAGATTACTATAATATCTAAGGATAATATATAGTTTATACTAAAAATAGATATAGGAAGTTATATAGTTTCCTAGTCTACTATACTATAGCTATACTAAATATTATTTCCCTTTATATTTATAAGTTAGTAAGGCTTATCTTTCTTTCTTTAAGGTAATTATAATTTATTAATAAGATTTAGTAAGATAAAGTTTCTTAATACTTTATTATTAAGTATTACCTTAACTTTTATTTCTTTAATAAAGATATTAAAGGTAAGGTATTTATTATTATTAATATTTATAATATATAAAGACCTATTAGATCTCTATTAAAGAGTTAGTCTTACTTATAATAATAGTTATTATTTCCTAATTTCCCTTCTTATTTCTTTTATTCCCTTTATTCTTCTTTTCTTTATTATTATTAGTTTTATATAACTATATTAGAGCTTTTTTAGTAATTATCTAATCTACTAGCTATATTAATTAAGTTTAGACTAAGTAAACTACTTATAAGTATATTATTTCCTCTTTTTATAGGTCTTAGTAGTAAAGTATAGATAATATAGGTATTTTTTTTTTAATATAGTATATTTTATTTCTCTTTAAGTCTAAGTAGTTTAAGAATCTTCTCTAGACTTTCTAGTTTTATAAGTCTATTTCTAAAAATAGACTATATCTTATATTAAGGTTAAATTTAAGAAAGAATTAGTATTTAAGTTTCTTCTAAAGATATATTTTATAATTATTAAAGAAATAAGATACTTATAAAACTTTTATATAGTTAAGATATCTTATTATAAGTACTAGGTACTATATTATAGAGGTATAGACTCTAAGACTTACTTCTTTTACTACTTCTTTAAACTTCTATTTAAGAATTACTAGATAAGAGATATTAGTCTTATAAATTCTTATACCTACTAGTTTAAGGTTACCTAGACTAGCTAATAAGGTATTAACTAGCCTAAGGTTATAATTTATATAGTTCTTCTTTAGAGGTATCTTAAGAACTATATTAATAGTTTCCTTAATATCTTAGCTAATTAATTTAAGGTCTTCTTCCTTATCTAAGATAAGTTAAGTTCTAAAGTCCTAGTCTTTATTAGATATTAGTTTATTATAATTTATAAATTAATTAATATCTAAGAAGTATTTTTTATTATTAACTATATTAATATTTTAAATAAGTAAATCCTTATAATAAGTAAATCCTTATAATAAGCTATATTTATTTCTTATCTTTTAGCTACTAGCTTCTACTATTTCTTAGGTACTTTATACTTATTTATAAAGTATCTTACTTTCTTATAGTTATAATATTTCTTTCCTTTTTCTTTTCTAGTAATATTAAGTTCTATTAGGCCTAGGTAAGTTCTATAAGCTATAAATCTATTTTAATATCTTCCTATATTTACCTAATTATATTATAAGAGGTTACTTTAATAGCTTATACCTCTTCTACTATATTTAAGTTATCTAATATAAAGTTAATTATTAATTTTAATAATCCTTTTAATAAACTTATTAAAGCTATTAGGTTAATCTTCTTTAGTAATCTTATCTTTTATATCTTCTCTAAGTTTATTATAAAAGAGCTTTATTTAGTTATTATTATCTTAATTAA
>NZ_JACVED010000029.1:0-1829 GCF_015355715.1 Nocardia sp. XZ_19_369
CTTGTGCTGAGGTACAGGGTAAGCACTTACCCTACACCTCAGCACAAGACAGCCGCAGCACTTCTGGTGATTGTTTTTGAAGACGGCAGCAGGTAGCCCGTGCTCTGTTTGGCCTGTGTGCAAGTTTTCCCGGCGGGAGACGCAGAACTGGGTGCGTGGCGGCGGTTTTGGTCTGCCAGGTATAGGGTAGCCCAGGACGACTTGGCACAACAGGACAGCAAGACCAGTTTTGAGCAACGTTTTTAAAGTGCCCAGCAGGTAGCCAATGCTCTGTTTGGCCCGTCTGCAAGTTTTCCCGGCGGGAAACGCAGAATTGGGTGCGCGGCGGCGGTTTTTGTTCTGAGGTGTAGGGTAAGCACTTACCCTACACCTCACACTTTTTCGCTCATATCTCAGGATACAGTACGTTTCAAATCAATTCCTCTTGGTGGATGCCTCTTTATTCTTCGGTGCTTCTTATGGTTACTATAGATCTTCTTATTTCCAACATTTTCTCCCGTTTGTGTGGAGTGATTTTTCCAACTCTGGCTGACAAGCTCGACTTGAGTGGTTGATGAGTGCCATTTTTGAAAAATCGATTTTGAGAGCCCAACTCTCCACCACGCCAGCGGATGCACTCGAAATTATAACCAACGGATAGAGCGAGCTTTCTGGATACCCCCAGTGTATTTTTTATCACGATGCACGCAACGAGGACTGAGAAAATCACGTTTGGATGTCGAGGTACAGGGTAGCTACCCTGTACCTCGCGGACAAAAACCGCCGCCACGCACCCAATCCTGCGTTTCCGGCTGAGAGAATTTACAGACAGGCTCAACAGAGCACGGGCTACCTGTTGGCATCTTCAAAAACAATCACCAGAAGTTCTGCGGCTGTCTTGTGCTGAGGTACAGGGTAAGTGCTTACCCTGTACCTCGGAACAAAAACCGCCACCACACGCTCAGTATTGCGTTTCCGGCCGAGAAAATTTGCAGACGGGCCAAAAAGAGCACGAGCTGCCTGCTGGACACTTCAAAAACGTTGTGCTTGACACTTCAAAAACGTTGCCCCAAACTGGTCTTGCCGTCCTGTTGTGCCAAGTCGTCCTGGCTCACCCTGTACCTGGCAGACCAAAACCGCCGCCACGCACTCAGTTTTGCGTTTCCGGCCGAGAAAATTTGCAGACGGGCCAAACAGAGCACGGGCTACCTGCTGGGCACTTCAAAAACGTTGCTCAAAACTGGTCTTGCCGTTCTGTTGTGTTGAGCTCCAGGGTAAGCACTTACCCGGTACCTCCCGACCTTGCCGCAGCAAAAAAAAAAATACACAGGCAGATGCGCGCCGAATTATCGAGCGCAATGCGCGCATTTGATCAAGGTCTGCGATCCGTATGGCGTTGTTGTTGCGAAAACCAATGTCGTGAGCACATTTTTAGCAAAACGCATACAAATGAATTTTGCGGAAAATAAAAGTTGGCCCACGAGCGCCGTTTGGCAGAAATGCCCCACCCAGGTGCTCGCAGGATCTATGAGGAGGCGGAAAAAAAAACCAAGTCGGGTCCACCAGCTTGGCGTGGGTGCAATTCCTACGGCCGACCTTCTGTGCGTACCATATTTGACAGACAATCACTATGCAACTCTTCAGGCGGGCTTCGAAGCTATTCTCGTCTGCCTGGGGCGCTGCAGTGGGCGTCGACTTTCACGAAACCGGTCGCTCAGGCTTCACGGCGTACTGAAAATGCATGGAAGCGCCATGGGCTCACGCCTCTTGACGCTGACATATGGGTTCTGTGGATGACTGGCCGCTGGCAAGCCTTGAAACAGAGCAACAGGAGGCAACTCACGTTCGAC
>NZ_JACVED010000030.1:0-1738 GCF_015355715.1 Nocardia sp. XZ_19_369
AGAAGTGCTCCTTAGAAAGGAGGTGATCCAGCCGCACCTTCCGGTACGGCTACCTTGTTACGACTTCGTCCCAATCGCCAATCCCACCTTCGACGGCTCCCTCCCACAAGGGGTTAGGCCACCGGCTTCGGGTGTTACCGACTTTCATGACGTGACGGGCGGTGTGTACAAGGCCCGGGAACGTATTCACCGCAGCGTTGCTGATCTGCGATTACTAGCGACTCCAACTTCACGGGGTCGAGTTGCAGACCCCGATCCGAACTGAGACCAGCTTTAAGGGATTCGCTCCACCTCACGGTCTCGCAGCCCTCTGTACTGGCCATTGTAGCATGTGTGAAGCCCTGGACATAAGGGGCATGATGACTTGACGTCGTCCCCACCTTCCTCCGAGTTGACCCCGGCAGTCTCTCACGAGTCCCCGCCATTACGCGCTGGCAACATAAGATAAGGGTTGCGCTCGTTGCGGGACTTAACCCAACATCTCACGACACGAGCTGACGACAGCCATGCACCACCTGTACACCGACCACAAGGGGGCCTACATCTCTGCAGGTTTCCGGTGTATGTCAAACCCAGGTAAGGTTCTTCGCGTTGCATCGAATTAATCCACATGCTCCGCCGCTTGTGCGGGCCCCCGTCAATTTCTTTGAGTTTTAGCCTTGCGGCCGTACTCCCCAGGCGGGGTACTTAATGCGTTAGCTACGGCACGGATCCCGTGGAAGGAAACCCACACCTAGTACCCACCGTTTACGGCATGGACTACCAGGGTATCTAATCCTGTTTGCTACCCATGCTTTCGCTTCTCAGCGTCAGTTACTTCCCAGAGACCCGCCTTCGCCACCGGTGTTCCTCCTGATATCTGCGCATTTCACCGCTACACCAGGAATTCCAGTCTCCCCTGAAGTACTCTAGTCTGCCCGTATCGCCTGCAAGCTTAAGGTTGAGCCCCAAGTTTTCACAGAAGACGCGACAGACCGCCTACAAGCTCTTTACGCCCAGTAATTCCGGACAACGCTCGCACCCTACGTATTACCGCGGCTGCTGGCACGTAGTTGGCCGGTGCTTCTTCTACAGGTACCGTCACTTTCGCTTCGTCCCTGTCGAAAGGAGTTTACAACCCGAAGGCCGTCATCCTCCACGCGGCGTCGCTGCATCAGGCTTTCGCCCATTGTGCAATATTCCCCACTGCTGCCTCCCGTAGGAGTCTGGGCCGTGTCTCAGTCCCAGTGTGGCCGGTCACCCTCTCAGGTCGGCTACCCGTCGTCGCCTTGGTGAGCCGTTACCTCACCAACAAGCTGATAGGCCGCGGGCCCATCTCGCACCGATAAATCTTTCCACCACAAAACATGCATTCCATGGTCATATCCGGTATTAGACCCAGTTTCCCAGGCTTATCCCGAAGTGCGAGGCAGATCACCCACGTGTTACTCACCCGTTCGCCGCTCGTGTACCCCGAAGGGCCTTACCGCTCGACTTGCATGTGTTAAGCACGCCGCCAGCGTTCGTCCTGAGCCAGAATCAAACTCTCCGTTGAAGACTCTTGACCTACCTCCGAAGAGGCTAATCAGAAGAATAACTAGAGTCCGAAAACCTAGCAAAACAAAACGCCAGCAAAAAGATTTGCTGACTAAATGTCCGACCTCTCAACCGGGGGGTATGAGAAGCCGGAACCAATTAAATAATTGGCACTGACATTCATCGACACACTATTGAGTTCTCAAAGAACACACGCACACAC
>NZ_JACVED010000031.1:0-1685 GCF_015355715.1 Nocardia sp. XZ_19_369
CGCGGCATAGAAAGACGTTTAGTGCGTCGGTTTCGGGGACGTGGGGAACGTCCTCCTGATGCGCTTGTCGGGCTTGGTGTCCCATCGCAAGAGCAGGAGGACGTTCCATGAGTAACGGTAGCGGTGTGTCCCGGGGTGATCGCAACCGCAACGCCCGAATGGCCCGACTGAGGGAGTTGGTTCCGACCCAGAACGCGATCGTCGGGATCGACCTGGCCGACCGCAAACAGATGGTCGTGGTCTGCGACCATGACTCGAAGGTGGTGGCCCGCAAGACGTTCCGCTGTCGTGCCTGGGATATGGGGATCGCTTTGGACTGGGCCAGCACCCGTGCCGAGGCCGCGGGGTTCACCGGTGCGACGGTGGCGTGCGAGCCGACCGGACATCGGTGGCGAGTCCTCGGGCAGCTTGCCGCCGATCGGGACATGTTGTTCGTGTGTGTCCAGCCGGCGATGACGGCATGGTCACGCCGCGCCGAGGACCTCACCACCGACAAAACCGATGAGAAAGACGCGGTGCTGATCGCGCGGTTGACCGCGCAATTGCGTTGCTATGCGCCCGAACCGGGCGATGAAACCTGGAGTCGGCTGCGGCATCTGGGTGCCCGACGCGAGCAGCTACTGGTCGAGATGGTCGCTCAGATCCAGCAGATCCGAGCTCTGCTCGAATGTGTGTGGCCGGCCGCGCTCGAGGCCGCTCAGCAGCCGTTCAAGTCACGGACCTGGATGGCAGCGTTGCGGGTGATCTGCGGCCGCGACGGCGGCGACTTCGCCCGCACCCGACGGTTAGGCCGAGACCGGCTCGAACGTCTCGTCCGTGGCGAGGTCACCCGCGCCGGCGCGAAGCGTCCATGTTTTCGGATTACCGGGAAACTCTTTGCCGCACTCGATGATCCGGCCGGGGTGCTTGCTCACCGCCGCGGCGCGCTGGAACGGGTGCAGCTGTTGCTCGAGGACTGGGCCGAGACCAAGCGACGCCTGGCCGACACAGAAGCCCGAATGACCGGTGTGCTCGATGAGCTCCGGCTCACCGAGCTGGTCACCTCGATCGTCGGGTTGTCGGCGGTCGGGGCCGCAGCGATCCTCGCCGAAACCGGCGACCCCGCTAGGTTTCCCACCGCCCGAGCGGTAGTCAAACACGCTGGTCTGGCACCCCGGGAGAAGAAATCCGGCGCCTTCACCGGCCGCGCCCGACTCACCGGAGCCGGACGCCCCGGACTGCGGTTGGCCGCTTGGCGAGGGGTGTGGGGCACCCAACGCGCCAACCCCGTCTATGCCGCCCGATACCAGCACCTGACCACCCGAGACACCAACCGGCTCACACCTACCCAAGCTCAAGCGGTGATCGCCGCAGCGATCCTGCGCCAACTCCACGCCGTGGTCACCACCCGCCAACCCTGGAACCCACACATCGCCACCCACGGCACCACCAAAGCCGGTCCCACCATGATCTCGACCGCCGCCTGATCAGGCGGCTCATCGAGCGGTCGGTCGGGGCGAGCCCTACGCGGCATCGAGACACCCCGGTGATCTCGTCGCACATCATGGGCAGCCCCGACCTGTCGTCACACAACCCGATTACACGCTGCCGGGAACCAACCCCATTACCGCTATGCCGGGACGACGACAAACACGGGGCCACCGACCGAACCGCTTGACACATAACGTCTTACGCTGATGTGCGGA
>NZ_JACVED010000032.1:0-1455 GCF_015355715.1 Nocardia sp. XZ_19_369
GAGGTCGACGGACGCCCGGGGAAGTGAGAGTGGGAAACAGTTTGCCGTGCATGGCGCCCGTGGCTCACGCTGTAGGTGCTACGTGCGGCGCGTCCCTCGTGGACGCCGCCCAGTATAACTTGACTATCCAGCGCCCTCGTGGCGCTGGCGGCCGCACGCCGGGCCACACGATAGTTATCTGGTTGATTCTGCCAGTAGTCATATGCTTGTCTCAAAGATTAAGCCATGCATGTCTAAGTATAAGCAATTATACAGCGAAACTGCGAATGGCTCATTATATAAGTTATCGTTTATTTGATAGTACCTTACTACTTGGATAACCGTGGTAATTCTAGAGCTAATACATGCTGAAAATCCCGACTTCGGAAGGGAGGTATTTATTAGATTAAAAACCAATGCCCTCTGGGCTCCTTGGTGATTCATAATAACTTTTCGAATCGCACGGCCTTGCGCCGGCGATGGTTCATTCAAATTTCTTCCCTATCAACTTTCGATGTTTGGGTATTGGCCAAACATGGTCGCAACGGGTAACGGAGGGTTAGGGCTCGACCCCGGAGAAGGAGCCTGAGAAACGGCTACTACATCCAAGGAAGGCAGCAGGCGCGCAAATTACCCAATCCCGATTCGGGGAGGTAGTGACAATAAATACTGATACAGGGCTCTTTTGGGTCTTGTAATTGGAATGAGTACAATTTAAATCTCTTAACGAGGAACAATTGGAGGGCAAGTCTGGTGCCAGCAGCCGCGGTAATTCCAGCTCCAATAGCGTATATTAAAGTTGTTGTGGTTAAAAAGCTCGTAGTTGAACCTTGGGCCTGGCTGGCCGGTCCGCCTCACCGCGTGTACTGGTCCGGCCGGGCCTTTCCCTCTGTGGAACCTCATGCCCTTCACTGGGTGTGGCGGGGAAACAGGACTTTTACTTTGAAAAAATTAGAGTGCTCCAGGCAGGCCTATGCTCGAATACATTAGCATGGAATAATAAAATAGGACGCGTGGTTCTATTTTGTTGGTTTCTAGGACCGCCGTAATGATTAATAGGGACAGTCGGGGGCATCAGTATTCAATTGTCAGAGGTGAAATTCTTAGATTTATTGAAGACTAACTACTGCGAAAGCATTTGCCAAGGATGTTTTCATTAATCAGGAACGAAAGTTAGGGGATCGAAGACGATCAGATACCGTCGTAGTCTTAACCATAAACTATGCCGACTAGGGATCGGACGATGTTATTTTTTGACGCGTTCGGCACCTTACGAGAAATCAAAGTGCTTGGGCTCCAGGGGGAGTATGGTCGCAAGGCTGAAACTTAAAGAAATTGACGGAAGGGCACCACCAGGGGTGGAGCCTGCGGCTTAATTTGACTCAACACGGGGAAACTCACCAGGTCCAGACACAATGAGGATTGACAGATTGAGAGCTCTTTCTTGATTTTGTGGGTGGTGGTGCATGGCCGTTC
>NZ_JACVED010000033.1:0-1409 GCF_015355715.1 Nocardia sp. XZ_19_369
TCATTGAGGAACCTCACGGAAGATCCATGCCTCAGCGTCGATGAGATCCGGAGTCACCGCTGGAGTCTAGGAGCTGTGCTTCGCGACGGACGTAGTTGACCCGCTCATCGGCAGATCCGGACGTTCGCGAACGCCCGCACGGCGGCAAGAGCGGACGTCTGTCGATGAGCGACCCGGGACGCGGGGCATTCCATTGGGAAACTGGTTTCTAAATGGAAACTCGATGAGGTACGGTCACCTTCATGCAAGAGGCTCAGACACCACGGCAGGCCCTCGACATCGCCGCCGCTACTACTCGGCAGGCGCACGAGGCCGCCGCTCTACCCACCTGGGGGCCTGTCGCGGCCGGTGTGTTCGCCGGACTGTTCACCGGGCTGCTCACCACGGTGAACCGACTCGGCATCGACGACCCGCGCGCGTGGATCGCCGCAATCGCCGGAATCGCCTCGGGCTTGGCGTATTACACAATTGCGCGGTGGCTGCACCGGACCCGGCGTGCGCGCGGCCTCATCCCGCTCCCGCTGGCGCAGTGGAAGCAGATCACGGTGCTGGCACTGATCGTGCCCACCGTGCCGCTGCTCGGCCTCGCTGATCAGCGCATGAGCGGATGGCTACCACTGCTGTGCGGATTGATCACGGGCGGATGGATCTGGTTCGAGCTGGCGCGACCGCAGACCGCACCCTGGAAGACACGACCATGGAGGACCTGAACGAGTTTTTCGCCTCCCTGCCGCGTCTGAAACTTGCCGCGTTCCTCGACGGCTGCACCGAAGCCGAGTTCATGGTCGTCACCGACCTCTGCGAGCTGAACAAATCCACCCTCTCCAAAGCGATGACCATCTTGGAAGCCGCCGGATACCTCACCATCACCAAGGGCTACGTGGGCCGCAAACCGAAAACCTGGCTCGCCCTCACCCATAAAGGCCGCACCGCCTATCACGCCCACCTCGATGCCCTTGCCGTCCTCACGCACAAGGCAAGCCAAACCGCATCCGGATCCTGACCGAACCGACCAGCGCGAGCTTGTCAGAAGATGACCGTAACGCTGCCCCTCGAAAAGCAGGTGCGGGGCGACGAAGCCGGCTCGCTCGTGGACCAGTTCGGGATCAGCTGGATGTTCAACATCACAGCCAAGGACTGATCGAGCACCGACTACTCGGGCGACTGAACGTCAGCTGGTCGGGGTCGTGCAATACCCGGTTGCTTGGCTCCATGGCGGCGGAGCAAGGGTTGAAGCGCACGGTATTCGGCATGAGCGCGCATACCCAGAGGCCGGAAGTCATACGGCCCATTGATCTTCCACGCTCCGGCGCCAGCCGGTTCGAGACGCGGAGTCGCGGCTACAGTGCGTTCCGCTGTGCGAGAGTTGCTGTCATGCCAGCTGAAGTGACGCCGGGCCGCGAGGTTGT